>NZ_JBRKQA010000008.1:0-1010 GCF_053005225.1 Roseibium sp. RP-7 | reverse complement strand
ACATCTTCTCCGTGCCGAAGGGCGAAGATGGGAATGTTGAATTCACCTATGCCTACAACGGCTCGGCTCCACTCGACTGGCTGGCGGACGGCGAAACGCTGACCCTGACGTTCGACGTCAAAGTCAGCGACCGGAACTGGTTCCCGGAAGGCACCGACACCACCCAGATCACCATCACGATCACCGGCACGAACGACGTTCCGACGCTGACTGCGGTCGACGTGAGCGGATCCATCGTTGAAGGCGATCCGTCAACCCTGTCCGACAGCGGCTCGATTGACTTCTCCGATCTGGATCTCTCCGATACGCCAACGGCGACCTTCGCAGTCAAGAGCGTTGAAGGTCTTGATGGTGTCGGCCTCACCGCAGGCCAGATCGCGAATATCCAGGCCGGTTTCGGGCTGTCCGCTGATCCGGGCAACGCGAACGACGGTACGATCAACTGGTCTTACAGCGTCGCGGAAGAGCATCTTGACTTCCTCGCCGCAGGTGAGCAGGTCGAAGTCGTCTACACCGTGACGGTCGATGACGGCAACGGCGGTGTCGTGGATCAGGATGTCACCATCACGATCACGGGCACCAACGATGCTCCGACGATCGGCGGCGATCTCTCGTTGAACTTCCTGCCCATCGTTGAATGGCCGGGTGCGGAAGACGAAGGTTACGTCCATACCCGCGGCGGTGTCTTCGAGATCAATGATCCCGATACGGTCGTCAATCCGGACAATTTTGAAGTCCAGATCAGCGAACCGAACCTGTCCCTGGCCTCCGGTGCCGGTGAAATCCTGGAAATGCCGGGCGATATCTACGCCGCACTGACAGCCAAGGATACGAATTTCCTCTTCTGGACATTCGACCAGTTCGACGACCAGGGCCGGGTAACCTATTCCTACAAGGTCCAGGACAAGGCTATCGACTTCCTTGCCGAAGGCGATGTTCTGACGATCGACTACACGCTTACGGTCCAGGACAAGAATGACCCGGACTCCTTCGTCGAGCGTCCGATCACC
>NZ_JBRKQA010000007.1:0-2984 GCF_053005225.1 Roseibium sp. RP-7 | reverse complement strand
ATCTCGGCAGATACCCGAACGGGATCTATGCCGACCTTGCCCAGCTGAAAATCCAGTCGATCAAGAGCCAGGCGGAAGCGGATGCGCGCCGCAAGGCTCAGGCAGAGGCTGAAGCCCAAGCCATCGCTTCGGCAGCAGCGAATGCATCGCCAGAAAGAACGACGGCCAAGCCTGCAGACGAAATCACCGTTGCCGCCCTGACGCCTGATCAGGCGCCCTCAACGACCTCGACATCCCCGGTATCGTTGTTATCGCCTGAAGAGCTTGCAACGGCTCTCCAGACAGAACTCAACCGGGTTGGCTGTTCGGTTGGCCGTGTTGATGGTGACTGGGGCAACAGAAGCCGTCAGGCACTGAGAACCTATAGCCGCGAAGCCGGCATTGATCTTGCCTCACTCGACCCGGACCCTTCCATTCTGGAACAGCTCAAGAAATCTACCGGACGCGTTTGCCCGCTCACCTGTGGACGGAACCAGGAACTGAAGAACGGCCGCTGTGTCGCAACCAGAAAGCCTGAACCTTCCGGCAACAGCACAAAACCGAGCACACAGACGAAGACCACGGACAGCTGCCCGAAAAACCCGTCTGCCTATGGAAACAAGGTAATTGGAAAATCTCATGGCCTCGGCCGCCAGACCCTTACACACCCTTGCGGCAGGAAGCTTGCTTGCAGAGGTTCTAGGGCCAGCTGGGTAAAGACCTGCACCTGGCTTTAGCCGTTCGGCTGAAGTCTGATTTATGAACGTTTGAAGTTGAATTTTTCTGGTGAGCCCGCGATCTGATTTCCGATCCCGAATCGCCGGATTACCCTTCGGGGGAGCAGCCGGTTTTTTGCCCGATTGCTCCCGAGATCAGGTAGCTCTGGAGAATCGATTGTGAAGCAGATCCTCTTATCCCTTTTGCTTCTTGCGTTTGCCGCAAGCGCGGCACATGCCGAACGCCGAGTAGCACTCGTGATCGGTAATTCCGGTTATGAGCACGTCACTCAGCTCACCAATCCGGACAACGACGCCAAAGGCATGGCCGAAAAACTGACCAGTCTGGATTTCGAGGTCGTGACCGGCACCAACCTGTCACTTCGGGATATGCGAAAGACCGTTCGGGAGTTCATCGCCAAGCTCGAGGGTGCTGATATAGCCCTGTTCTTCTACGCAGGGCATGGCCTTCAGGTAAGTGGCGAGAACTATCTGGTGCCGATTGATGCCGAGCTGAATTCCTACGTCGATCTTGAATTCGAGGCGATGCCGGCAAATCTCATTCTCAATGCCATGGAGCATTCCACCAAGGTCAATCTGGTGTTTCTGGACGCCTGCCGGAACAATCCGCTGGCTGAAAACCTTGCGCGGTCCATGGGCACCCGTTCCGGTTCTGTTGGCCGGGGCCTTGCCAAGATCGGCTCCGGGGTTGGCTCCCTGATTTCCTTCGCCACCCAGCCAGGTAACGTCGCACTTGATGGTGATGGCAAGAACAGCCCCTTCACTACGGCCCTGTTGAAACATCTCGGCACACCCGGACAGGATATTACCCGGGATCTCGTGATGGTCCGCCGGGATGTGCTGGAGGCAACCAAAGGTCAGCAGGTTCCCTGGGACAATTCCTCGCTGACTGGTGAAGTCATTCTCAAACAGCTTGAGATGGTGGAGCCCATTGAACCGGAAAAACCAGCGATCAACCCGCAGATCGAGCTGGCTTACTGGGATTCGATCAAGTCCGGCGAATCCATTGCCTATTTTGAAACCTACCTGGGCCGTTACCCCGACGGCCAGTTTGCCGACATTGCCCGGATCCGTATCGACGAAATCAAGGCAAAGGCCGAACGTGACAAGGCCCAGCAGAACAAGCCGGATGCAACGGCTGAGATCACCTACTGGCAAACAATCCAGAATTCGACCCGGCCGGAGATGTTCGAAAGTTACATTACCCGGTATCCAAAAGGGATCTACGCCGACCTTGCGCGGTTGAAGATTGAATCGATCAAACGCCAGGCCGAAGCCGAAGTCCGTCGCAAGGCCCAGGCCTCAGCGGCCGCGCCCAACCCGGCGCCTGAAAGAACTGCTACCAAACGCGACGAGGAAATCACCGTTGCCGCGTTGACACCTGACGAAACACCGGCAGGCGTCATTCCTTCGCCAATCACACCGCTCTCCGCTGAAGAACTGGCTACGGCTCTGCAGACTGAACTCAACCGCGTCGGTTGTTCGGTTGGCAGGGTTGATGGCGATTGGGGCAACAAGAGCCGTCGGGCACTGAGGACCTATGGACGCGAAGCAGGCATCGATCTTGCCTCACTTGACCCAAGTCCCGCTATTTTGGACCAGCTCAAGAAATCAACCGGACGCGTTTGCCCGCTCACCTGTGGACGGAATCAGGAACTGAAGAACGGTCGCTGTGTCGCAACCAGAAAACCTGAACCTTCCAGCAACGGCTCCAAGCCGAGCACCAAGTCCAAGACCGCCGACAGTTGCCCTAAAAACCCGACTATTTATGGCAACAAGATCATCGGCAGAGTGCCCGGTGTCGGACGACAGACGTTGACACACCCGTGCGGCAGGAAGCTCGCTTGCAAAGGTTCGAAGGCCAGCTGGATATTGAGCTGTAACTGGATTTAGCCACACGGTTAAAGCCAGATTTAAGTACGTTTAAAGTTGAAGTGTGCCGCCGAGCCGCGATCTGAATTATGATCCCGGCCTGCCGGAGTGCCCTACAGCAGAGTAACCGGAATAGTTTTGCACGGCAGCTCCCGAGAGCTGGTAGGTTTGGAGAACCGCCTGTGAAGCAGATAATCGCATGCCTGTTGCTTCTTGTGTTTGCCGCAAGCGCGGCACATGCCGAACGCCGTGTGGCGCTCGTGATCGGTAATTCCGGCTACGCGAATGTCGCGGAGCTGAAGAACCCCTACAATGATGCCAAGGGCATGTCGGACAAGCTGACGGACCTCGGATTCGATGTTGTCACAGGTCTCGACCTGAGCTTGAGGGACATGC
>NZ_JBRKQA010000006.1:0-5998 GCF_053005225.1 Roseibium sp. RP-7 | reverse complement strand
GTTCTTTGACAATTTGATTATTGAAGGAAGGGAAGCGTAGGCGGCGTTGGCCTTGCGATCATCGGATGTTTTCGGATGTCTGGTGGTTTTAAGGAGTTACGCAGGTACGCTGATCTTTCAAACAAGGAAGCCGATTGGGTCTGATGGATTTCGGTCTGTTGGATTTGATTGAGCTCTTGTTAATTCTGCAGGTCTTCGCAGTGATGCGGAGGTTTGTATTGAGTGCTTTATAGCGATTGATAGAGATGCCTGTGATTGAACTTTTTAGTTAAACCTGAGAGTTTGATCCTGGCTCAGAACGAACGCTGGCGGCAGGCTTAACACATGCAAGTCGAACGAACTCTTCGGAGTTAGTGGCAGACGGGTGAGTAACGCGTGGGAACCTACCTTTAGGTACGGAACAACAGTTGGAAACGACTGCTAATACCGTATGTGCCCTATGGGGGAAAGATTTATCGCCTAAGGATGGGCCCGCGTTGGATTAGCTAGTTGGTGGGGTAAAGGCCTACCAAGGCGACGATCCATAGCTGGTCTGAGAGGATGATCAGCCACACTGGGACTGAGACACGGCCCAGACTCCTACGGGAGGCAGCAGTGGGGAATATTGGACAATGGGCGCAAGCCTGATCCAGCCATGCCGCGTGAGTGATGAAGGCCCTAGGGTTGTAAAGCTCTTTCAGCGAGGAGGATAATGACGTTACTCGCAGAAGAAGCCCCGGCTAACTTCGTGCCAGCAGCCGCGGTAATACGAAGGGGGCTAGCGTTGTTCGGAATCACTGGGCGTAAAGCGCACGTAGGCGGACTTTTAAGTCAGGGGTGAAATCCCGGGGCTCAACCCCGGAACTGCCTTTGATACTGGAAGTCTTGAGTCCGAGAGAGGTGAGTGGAACTCCGAGTGTAGAGGTGAAATTCGTAGATATTCGGAAGAACACCAGTGGCGAAGGCGGCTCACTGGCTCGGTACTGACGCTGAGGTGCGAAAGCGTGGGGAGCAAACAGGATTAGATACCCTGGTAGTCCACGCCGTAAACGATGGAAGCTAGCCGTCAGGTAGCATGCTATTTGGTGGCGCAGCTAACGCATTAAGCTTCCCGCCTGGGGAGTACGGTCGCAAGATTAAAACTCAAAGGAATTGACGGGGGCCCGCACAAGCGGTGGAGCATGTGGTTTAATTCGAAGCAACGCGCAGAACCTTACCAGCCCTTGACATTTGGTGCTACTTCCAGAGATGGAAGGTTCCCTTCGGGGACGCCAGGACAGGTGCTGCATGGCTGTCGTCAGCTCGTGTCGTGAGATGTTGGGTTAAGTCCCGCAACGAGCGCAACCCTCGCCCTTAGTTGCCAGCATTCAGTTGGGCACTCTAGGGGGACTGCCGGTGATAAGCCGAGAGGAAGGTGGGGATGACGTCAAGTCCTCATGGCCCTTACGGGCTGGGCTACACACGTGCTACAATGGCGGTGACAGTGGGCAGCGAACTCGCGAGAGGGAGCTAATCTCCAAAAGCCGTCTCAGTTCGGATTGTTCTCTGCAACTCGAGAGCATGAAGTTGGAATCGCTAGTAATCGCGTAACAGCATGACGCGGTGAATACGTTCCCGGGCCTTGTACACACCGCCCGTCACACCATGGGAGTTGGGTTTACCCGAAGGCAGTGCGCTAACCGCAAGGGGGCAGCTGACCACGGTAGGCTCAGCGACTGGGGTGAAGTCGTAACAAGGTAGCCCTAGGGGAACCTGGGGCTGGATCACCTCCTTTCTAAGGATGACCATTTTAGGAATGACTTCGGTCTTTCCAATCCGGTCTCTTCAGAACATAGACCCGTCTAGATCAGGACGAGGTCGCTTAAAACGAGCGGGCTGATGCCGTCTTCGTTTCTCTTTCTTCAAAAGACAAGTTAAGTGGTGACGCCACTTGAGCGGGGTCCTTGTGACGCCGTGTTCAGAAATGGGCCGGTAGCTCAGGTGGTTAGAGCGCACGCCTGATAAGCGTGAGGTCGGAGGTTCAAGTCCTCCTCGGCCCACCAAATCTTCGATTTGGTGGCCCTCGGCATGTTTGGTTTGTGCGTCCTCGCGGCTTTGCCGCTGCGGGCGTCACGGGGAAGCCCACCAAGATGCTGTGGCAGCGTTATCGCGTACGAAACAACATGGGGCCATAGCTCAGTTGGGAGAGCGCGTGCTTTGCAAGCATGAGGTCGTCGGTTCGATCCCGTCTGGCTCCACCATTCACTTTGTTCATGATGTCGCCCGACGACATTATGATTTGTTTGTCCTCGGATCTGATGATCCTGCGGGCAAACGGGTAAGGCTCCACTTTGCTTCGGCAGCTCCTCGCAAGAGTGAGCGCTGAATGGCTTGTCTTTTGAGAGAGTACCGTTTTGCGGTGATTTACGGATCACCGCTTGTTCTTGACATCGTTGAAGAGAAGATTTTTTTGACCTCCGGGGGAGACCTTGGGGTTCTACGATCAAGTAGAGGGCCAGCGTGACCGCATGGCTGTCAGAAAGATCTCGTGAAACTGGTCTTATATTATTGATGATCAGTTTGTTTTGAAGCCAGGTTGGTCTTGAGTGTTAAAGGTACTCATGGCTGGGTCTGGTGGATTTGCAAGCATGAGATGAGCATTGATAATGAGAGTGATCAAGTGTCTTAAGGGCATTCGGTGGATGCCTTGGCGACAAGAGGCGATGAAGGACGTGATACGCTGCGATAAGCCATGGGGAGCTGCGAATAAGCTTTGATCCGTGGATTTCCGAATGGGGAAACCCACTCCGTATGGAGTACCCGCAAGGGAGCAAACCCGGGGAACTGAAACATCTAAGTACCCGGAGGAAAGGACATCAACCGAGACTCCGCTAGTAGTGGCGAGCGAACGCGGACCAGGCCAGTGGCTTGCATTTAAGAACCGGAACCGTCTGGAAAGTCGGGCATTAGTGGGTGATAGCCCCGTACGGGTAGAAATTATGCAAGTCCTCGAGTAGGGCGGGACACGTGAAATCCTGTCTGAACGTGGGGGGACCACCCTCCAAGCCTAAGTACTCCTTGTCGACCGATAGCGAACAAGTACCGTGAGGGAAAGGTGAAAAGTACCCCGACGAGGGGAGTGAAACAGTTCCTGAAACCGGATGCCTACAAACAGTTGGAGGGCGCAAGCCTGACAGCGTACCTTTTGTATAATGGGTCAGCGACTTAATTTAACGAGCAAGCTTAAGCCGGTAGGTGTAGGCGTAGCGAAAGCGAGTCTGAATAGGGCGCCCTAGTTCGTTGGATTAGACCCGAAACCGAGTGATCTAGCCATGGCCAGGTTGAAGGTGCGGTAACACGCACTGGAGGACCGAACCCACGCCTGTTGAAAAAGTCGGGGATGAGCTGTGGCTAGGGGTGAAAGGCCAATCAAACTCGGAAATAGCTGGTTCTCCGCGAAATCTATTTAGGTAGAGCGTCGGATGAATACTCTCGGGGGTAGAGCACTGGATGGGCTATGGGGGCTTACCGCCTTACTGATCCTAACCAAACTCCGAATACCGAGAAGTACTATCCGGCAGACACACAGTGGGTGCTAACGTCCATTGTGGAGAGGGAAACAACCCTGACCGCCAGTTAAGGTCCCTAAGTTATGGCTAAGTGGGAAAGGATGTAGAACTCCCAAAACAACCAGGATGTTGGCTTAGAAGCAGCCATCATTTAAAGAAAGCGTAACAGCTCACTGGTCTAAATAAGGGGTTCCGCGCCGAAAATGTACCGGGGCTCAAGCCATACACCGAAACTGCGGGTGCATCTTATGATGCGCGGTAGCGGAGCGTTCTGTAAGTCTGCGAAGGGGGACCCGTGAGGGCTCCTGGAGATATCAGAAGTGCGAATGCTGACATGAGTAACGATAAAGCGGGTGAGAGACCCGCTCGCCGAAAGTCCAAGGGTTCCTGCGCAACGCTAATCGGCGCAGGGTTAGCCGGCCCCTAAGGCGAGGCCGAAAGGCGTAGTCGATGGGAATGCAGTTAATATTCTGCAGCTTGGTGGTAGTGACGGATGCCGTGTGTTGTATCTCCTTATTGGATTGGGGGTGCAGCGAAGGTGTTCCAGGAAATAGCTCCACCGTATAAACCGTACCCGAAACCGACACAGGTGGACTGGTAGAGAATACCAAGGCGCTTGAGAGAACTATGCTGAAGGAACTCGGCAAAATGCTCCCGTAAGTTCGCGAGAAGGGAGACCTCACGACGGGCAACCGTTGTGGGGTGGCACAGACCAGGGGGTGGCGACTGTTTATCAAAAACACAGGGCTCTGCGAAGCCGTAAGGCGACGTATAGGGTCTGACGCCTGCCCGGTGCTGGAAGGTTAAGAGGAGGTGTGCAAGCACCGAATTGAAGCCCCAGTAAACGGCGGCCGTAACTATAACGGTCCTAAGGTAGCGAAATTCCTTGTCGGGTAAGTTCCGACCTGCACGAATGGCGTAACGACTTCCCCGCTGTCTCCAGCATAGACTCAGTGAAATTGAATTCCCCGTGAAGATGCGGGGTTCCTGCGGTCAGACGGAAAGACCCCGTGCACCTTTACTACAGCTTCACACTGGTATTCGTCACGACATGTGTAGGATAGGTGGTAGACGTTGAAGCAGGAGCGCCAGCTCTTGTGGAGTCACCCTTGAAATACCACCCTTGTCGTCATGGATATCTAACCGCGGTACAACAATATCCGGGACCGTGTGTGGCGGGTAGTTTGACTGGGGCGGTCGCCTCCCAAATGGTAACGGAGGCGCGCGAAGGTGGGCTCAGAGCGGTCGGAAATCGCTCGTTGAGTGCAATGGCATAAGCCTGCCTGACTGCGAGACTGACAAGTCGAGCAGAGTCGAAAGACGGCCATAGTGATCCGGTGGTCCCTCGTGGAAGGGCCATCGCTCAACGGATAAAAGGTACGCCGGGGATAACAGGCTGATGATGCCCAAGAGTCCATATCGACGGCATTGTTTGGCACCTCGATGTCGACTCATCACATCCTGGGGCTGGAGCAGGTCCCAAGGGTTTGGCTGTTCGCCAATTAAAGTGGTACGTGAGTTGGGTTCAGAACGTCGCGAGACAGTTCGGTCCCTATCTGCCGTGGGTGTAGGAGAATTGAGAGGATCTGTCCCTAGTACGAGAGGACCGGGATGGACGTACCTCTGGTGGACCTGTTGTGGCGCCAGCCGCATTGCAGGGTAGCTATGTACGGAAGGGATAACCGCTGAAAGCATCTAAGCGGGAAACCCACCTCAAAACCAGTTCTCCCTGAAGAGCCGTGGAAGACCACCACGTCGATAGGAAGCGTGTGGAAGTGCGGCAACGCATGAAGCTTAGCTTTACTAATAGCTCGTTCGGCTTGATCCTCTCATTAGTCAATGTTCATCTTTTGGATGCGCCCCTGGCGCATCAAAAAGATCATTTTAAGTGCGCTACCGCCCTTCGGGCTGCTTGAGCGCGTTTGAAATGATCCATACGGCCAACGTCCTGGAACCTTCGTCCCAGGCGAGGCCGACCAAAGCATCAAAAAAATATATAGACCAGTTCACGCAAATTGCGCTTCGCCGGCCTGGTGGCCCTAGCGGGGAGCCCCCACCCGATCCCATCCCGAACTCGGCCGTGAAACTCCCCAGCGCCAATGGTACTGCATCTTAAGGTGTGGGAGAGTAGGTCGCCGCCAGGCCTGCAAATCGCAATTTGAAACCTCTTCAACTTGTTTGCCGCTCACGCGCGCAACGCCCTAAAGGGCTGCGCTCCGCGCGGGCAGCCTGACCGGCCGGCGGCCACTCGGCCTTGCCTCCGCTGCGCTCCGGATCTCTTATCCCATATCAGCGCAGTCTTCCGGTCAAACCGAAACATAAGGGTATCCCCAAAAGGGACCAAACCCACTTGGACCAAACGCGCAGCGCGCCAAGGACAAACAAAAAAACAACGCGGGATGGAGCAGCCCGGTAGCTCGTCAGGCTCATAACCTGAAGGTCGCAGGTTCAAATCCTGCTCCCGCAACCAA
>NZ_JBRKQA010000005.1:0-91887 GCF_053005225.1 Roseibium sp. RP-7 | reverse complement strand
CCATCAAGCCCGGCCACTAGGACCAATTTTCTGGAATTAAGGTCACAAAACCCTGTCGCCAGCGACGTTGCCGCCGTCGATGAACCGGGTTATACGCAGACCAACCCAACCCGTCAACACCGGTTTTGATTTTTTTTGAAAGAAAATTCGCCCCATTTTCGTGGCAGTGGATATTAACCATTCGCTAACCATGAAATCCCAAGGATTTCCTCAATTTCATCCGATTGGCGCGTTTCCGAAGCCCATCAGCCGCTGCCCGGCATCCACTACCAGCGTATGTCCGGTCACCTGTTTGGCCCCAACCAGATAGATCACCGCATCAACCACATCATCGGGCCCGAGGCCCGGCCCCATTGGCGTCAGCTTCTGCCTTGCGTCAAAGTTTTCCTGGGTCTGGTCGCTCGGCAGGATCAGGCCCGGAGCAACCGCATTCACGCGGATGCCCCTGGGTCCCAGATCGTAGGCCGCCAGACGGGTTGCCCCGTCGAGCGCGAACTTTCCGCAAAAATAGCTGAACCGTTCCGGGGACGCCGACAGCATCTGTGTGTCGAGCATGTTCACGATCGCTCCGCCTTCCGGCAAGGGATCCTGGTTGGCGAATGCCTGCATCAGGAATACCGGCGCGGCCGCATTGACGTTCATCAGGAACTGCCAGGTATCGATCGTCAGGTCAGACAAGCTGTCTGTATTGAATGCGGATGCGGAATTCACCAGCACCTCGACCGGTCCACCCAGTGCAGCGGCAGTGTCCTCAATCAGGCCACCGGCCGTCTCGGGCCGGCTCAGGTCTTTCTGCAAGAGTGCGGCCTTGCCGCCCTCGGCGACAATCTCGTCGTGAAGCTCCTGCGCACCCTCGGCAGAAGAGTTGTAATGGAGGCCCATGGCATAACCTTCATTCGCCAGCCCCCTGGCGATGGCCTTGCCGAGCCGTTTGCCGGCCCCTGTCACCAGTGCGATCCTGTCGGTTGCCATATGCACTCCTCCGGTTGGCTCGGGTTTGTCTCGGCTCGCCCTTCAAGAAACAGACTCTAGGAAGCGGCCAACAGTTCAGGCGAAATCCTGCAGGTTCAGGACCGGCTGCACGCGTGGCACTTCATGGCTGCGCACCAGGTTTGCCCTCGACATGACGGCCAGAGTTGCCGCGCTGGTCTGCGCCACCCGAACTTCATCACGGAACAGATACACTGCCCCGGTCAACTGCACGGTCACCGGCCAACCGAGTTCCCGCAGGCGGAACGACTGGAGAATACTGTCTGTCTGATACCGGATCCGGTCCGGCCCGTCCGGCAAGTGCAGCGCAAAGCCGAAGCCGGGATCAACCCACAGCCGCTCGATCCCGGCTTCCGTGGCCAGATGGACCCTCTCGCGGAAGAATGTGAGCTGGTGATCGAAGATATCTTCAGCTGGCGGCAGGTAATCGTCGGAACGGGCATTCTTGCCCGGCGTGTAACACAGGACGATACCGGCCTGATGCTTCGCAATCGCCTCGTAGAAGGCCGGGTCGTCAACGCGTCCCGTCAGATTGACCACTCCTGCTCCGGCCTCCAGCAGGGCGACGCCCACTTCCGGATGATAGGTTTCAACGGAAACAAGAATGCCTTCGTCGGCAAGAGCCTTTACGACCGGGCGCATGCGGTCGATCTGCCGCTCGGCCGCGACGATGTCTGCGGTCTCGCCGGTCGACTCCGCGCCGATGTCGACCATCGCCGCCCCCTCCAGCGTCATGCGCCGACCACGATAAAGCGCCGCTTCGAAGGTATGGCAGACCGTTTCGCGATAGGTGCTGTCCGGTGACAGGTTCAGGACGCCCATCTGATAGGTGCGGTCCTCGAACCGCCGGCCAAACTTTTCAAATTCGAAGGTTCGGATCGGTGCTTCGAGAGCATCGCGATATTTGAGCCAGAGAGGAAGCAGGCGGTCGGCGGAAATCATGTGAGGCGGGGCTCCCGGTGTCGAACCTCTTGCCCGGAAAAGCCGGGCGGGATCAGGCAGGTTTCAGTGCAGATAGGAAAATGCGGTGAGAGGGCAAGGTCAACGGGACGGCCGGCGGCGCTTGATGCGAATGCCGACGCCCGCAGCTTCCTCAAAGATGTCCGGCTTGGTGACCTTCACGCTGACGCCTTCAACCAGCTCATTCGTCAAAACGAAATCCGCAACGGCTTCAGCCCAATCCTCGACCAGGTCGATATGACCGCCGGAGGCTGCCTTCTGCAGAATGAATTCGACCGCGTCGGCATAGGAAACAAACGCACCCGTTTCGCGCACAATCCGGCGATAGCCGGTAACGGTCTGCATTTCGATATCGAAGCAGACGGTTTGTGTCCGGTTTTTCTCGCTGTCCAGAATGCCGATCTGCGTCGCGACTTTCAGTCCTTCTATGAGGATGACATCGTGCCCGTCCTCTACAAGGGTATCGACATTCTTTTCCATTCAGGTCTCCGGGATCTCGGGCATGACCGGTGCCATCGCCATTGCCGTGAAGTTTCTCAGCAGATGGATGTAATCGGATACCGCGCCCGGTCAAGGTTGTTGCCTTGCCCGAATGACCTATTCAGCCGCCGCTTCGACTGTGTCCAGAATATCAACCGCCCGGGTCACACCGCGCAGCTCCGCCAGTCCCCGCAACCGGCCGATCGCTGGATACCCAGGCGTCGAGGTTCCACTGAGATCGTTCAATATACGATGCCCATGATCCGGCCGCATCGGGATCCACTTACCCGTTTGTCGTTCCATGCGCCGCAGTGCACGAATGATGGCGACCATATCGACGTCGCCCTCAAGATGCGCATCTTCGCGGAAACTGCGAGAATCCTGCTCGCGCCTGGTTGCCCTCAGATGGGCGAAATGGATCCGCTCACCCAATGCATCGATGATTTCGGGAATATTGTTGCCGGCGCTGACACCAAGCGACCCGGAGCAGACGGTAAAGCCGTTTGCCATTGACGGGTTCATGCCGGCAATTCGCTGCAGATCATCGATCGACCCGACAATTCGCGGCAAACCGAAGAGAGACCTCGGCGGGTCGTCCGGATGGATGGCCAGGACGGCACCCTCCTCCTCGGCGGCCGGCACGACGATTTCAAGGAAGTTCTGAAGATTCCGGAAAAGCTCTTCCCGGCCGATACCGCGATAAGACGCGAGGCGGTCCCGGAATGTCTCCAGCGTGTAGCTTTCTTCCGAACCGGGCAGTCCTGCAATGATATTTGCGGTCAGCCTGTCCCGCTCCTCGATGGACATCCGGGCAAAGCGTTCCTCGGCAAGCGCAATATCGGCAGCATCATAGTCCGCCTCAGCGCCCTCCCGCTGCAGGATGAACAGATCGAAAGCGGCATAGGCCGCGAACTCGAACCGCAGGGCGGTTGCACCGTCTTCCAGTTCGTAGTCGAGATCCGTCCGGGTCCAGTCCAGCACGGGCATGAAATTGTAGCAAATCGTCCTGATGCCCTGGCGCGCCAGGGCGCGAACCGTCTCCGCCCAGTTTACCGCCCACTTTTCCCATCCGGGCGCCCCGGTCTTGATGTCCTCATGCACCGGGATGCTCTCGGTGACGACCCATTCCAGGCCGGCTGCCTCGATCATGCGGCGGCGGGACGCGATTTCCTCTTCCGGCCAGAAGGTGCCGTTGGGAATGTCATGCAGGGCGGTGACGATGCCGCGTGCACCTGTCTGGCGGATATCCCTCAGGGAGATGGGGTCCTGCAGTCCGAACCAGCGCCAGCTTTCGATCATCGCCTGAAGTCTTTCTTGTTGTTATCGCTGCAGCGTTTTGTGTTTGGGGTCTTGCGTCTGGCGCACATCATTCGCCGGCGTTCAGGGCGCGGCCTGTGCCGGGGTATAAAGGTAACCGTCGAAATCAGGGTCGCCGACGTCGGAAAGCTCAAGCAGGGTCAGGCGAACGTTTTCCAGGTGCTGCCACATGGCAAGGCGCGCCTTCTCGGAGTTACGGTGGCGCAATGCCTCCAGAATTTCGGCGTGATCATCCAGCCATTTGGCCCGGTAGCTGAGATCGAAGATGCGGTCATGCAGCCGAGCCCACATGGAACTGTTTTCACGCTTGTTCCAGAGGTCTTCCACCTGGTCCACCAGAACACTGTTCTGGGTTGCTTCGGCGATCTGCCGGTGGAACTGCCGGTCGGCGGTGTAATCTTCCTCACCGTGTTCGATCGCCCTGCGCTCCAGATCAAGCGTCTCCCGCAGATGAATGATGTCGCTTTTGGTGATCGTGGTGGCGGCAAAGCCGGCAATGCTGCTTTCCAGGAGTTGGCGGGCCTGCAGCAATTCGAAGGGTCCGTAGTCTGCTTTCGGAATATGAAGCGAAATCTTCTCGCCGGCGGCCACATAGCTGCCGGACCCCTTGCGCACATCAAGATAGCCCTCGATTTCAAGAACGATGAAAGCTTCGCGCACCAGGGACCGGCTGATGCCGAGTTCCACGGAAATCTGCCGCTCGGTCGGAAACTTGTCGCCGGGCCTGTAGCCCTCCTCCTCGATACGCCTTGCGAGAAGTTCGGCGATTTCCTGGTACCGGCGCTTTGCAGCATCGCTGGTCATGAGGCCTTCCTTGCACCCTCCCCGGCAGCTGCAATCTCGCGATAATAGTCGGCCAGGATATGGAATGCTTTTTTCTTGGTTTTCTTGTCGGCGGCAATCAGCCCCTTGTGGTTATAGCCGTTCTGGAAAATATTTTGGCGCCGTTCAACACGAAAATCGTAAAGTATCCACGGCGACATGCCTTTGATATATCCAAGTTCGCGCAGAGTTGCGATCTGCCTGATATAGACTTCGGCCATGTAATCTTCGCTGAAGAGGCCAGACTTCGGACCTTTCTCACCGATAACGCCGTCAGCACCAGTTTCCGAAATCACCACTGGACGGTCCGGGTCCGAATTCTCCCCGATCGCGGCAAGGTCATCGAAATTCTCTTCATACCAGCCGTAATATTCGTTGAGGCCGATGATATCGATATGCGCCGCGAGCCTGTCCTCGATCCGGTTCCGGGCGTGGTTCACCAGGCAGGCTGCGGAAGTCAGCCGGGTCGGGTCGAGACGTTTGCAGGTTTCGGCAAGGCCTTTCATGAAGGTAAGCCGGGCATCCGTGTCAGGATTCTCGTTTCCCACGGACCAGATAACGACACTTGCCCGGTTGCGATCCCGCTTGATCAGTTCCGACAACTGGTTTTCAGCATCGCGATAGGTCGCCGAATTGGCAAAATCGATGGCCCAGTAGACCGGGATTTCCTCCCACAGCAAAAAGCCGAGTTCATCAGCAATCTGAGCCGCCCGTTCGTGATGCGGATAATGTGCAAGTCGCAGATAGTTGCAGCCCAGTTCGCGCGCATGGGCAAAGCGGCGGCGCAAATCATCCTCATTTGTCACCTTGCCGAGGAGTGCATCGTCCTCGTGAACGGAAATCCCGCGAAGGAACAGAGGCGCCCCGTTCAGCAGAATATCCGTGCCGCGGCGCTCGATCTGGCGAAAACCGATCCGGTCGCACACACGGTCTTCGCCGCACGAAACGCTGACATCATAAAGGACGGGCGCTTCCGGGCTCCATAATTGCGGCCGGGCTGAAATGTCGAGCGTTCCCTTGCCGTCCGCATCCAGCACAATATCTTTTTTGATGCCAAGCCCGGGAATGGAAAGCGTCACAGCACCAGCCGGCACACCGTCGACGGTGACTTCGGCTCGCAGCGTGGAGTATGTGCCGTCCGGCACAAGGTAGAGAAAGAAGTCCTTGATAAGGGTCTTCGGTGTTTCGAAGAATGCCACTTCCCGATAGAGACCACCGTAGTTGAACCAATCGGTATTGCGCATCGGCACCCGGTCGCGTGTCCGGGTGTTGTTGACGCAGGCCATGATCCAGTTGCGGCCGGTCTTCAGTTTGCCTGTCAGCTCGACGCAGAAAGGTGTCGACGCACCGTAGTGGTTGCCAAGGAACTCGCCGTTCAGGAAGATCTTGCAGTCGTAGCTCGCGGCACCGAACCTCAGAAACTGGCGTTTGGAACTGTCCACCGTCTCCATGTCGAGAGCCCGCGTGTACCAGGCGCTGCCTTCGAAGAAGTACCACTTCTCCTTAATCGTCGCCCAGTTGGATGGAACCGGCACCGTTTCCCCCATGTAGGGATCATAGTCCCAGGGTTCAGTGCGGTTTTCCGGCGCCTCCGGCAGCATGGCGAACCATTTCTGCCGGAGGCCGGTGTCGAGCAGATCGACACAGAAAGTCCAGTCGCCATCAAGGCTTTCCGATGCCCGCCCACCCATGAAGATCAGGCCGTCATGACACAAGGACTGCGTGTTGAAGGGCACGTCATAGTCTTCGTCATGCAGCGCCTGCAAGGCGTTGTCGGCGAGATGGGAGCGTTCGAGCATCGGTCAGGTCTCCGGCGGGACTTTCAGGTGTTTTCAGATGTTATTGCGCAGCTGCCTTGATGCGCTTGATCAGGTCGGCAACGACCGGAGACTTGGCCGCCGCTTCCTCATGCATCGGCAGGACCGCTTCGATGAACGGGCCCTTTTCCACTTCGACGAATTCCACGCCGAGTTCGCTCTTCGCGGTCTCGACCGCTTCCGCACTCATGGCATCCCACTGCTCGCGGTGGAAATCCATGGATTCACGTGCGGCCGTGCGCATGGCTTCCTTCTGCTCGTCGGTCAGATCGTTCCAGGAGCTGGTGGAAATCATCACGACGGACGGGATCATGGTGTGGCCGTCGTCGGAATAGACCTTGGAAACCTCGCCGTGACGGGCTGACGTAAGCGCGATCGGGTTGTTTTCAGCGCCATCGACAACACCCTGCTGCAGGGCGCTGTAAAGCTCGCCCCAGGCAATCGGGGTCGGGTTGGCACCGAGCAGCTCAACCATGCGAATGGCGGACGGGCTCGGCTGAACGCGGATCTTCATGCCTTTCAGGTCGGCCGGGGAATGGATCGCCTTGTTGGCGTAGAAGGAACGTGCGCCCTCGATGTAATAGGCAAGGCCGATGAAGCCCTTGTCTTCGGACGAGGCAAGAATATCCGCACCGATGTCATTGGTCAGAACATCGTAGTAGTGGTCGGCACTGACGAAGATGTAGGGCAGGTTGAGCGCACCGTAGGATTCCTCGAAGGCCTCCAGCTCGGATGCGTTGGAACGGGCCATGTCCAGGGAACCGTTCTGCATCAGCTCCATGGATTCACGCTGGGTGCCAAGCTGGGCGTTGGCATAGATGCGGATTTTCAGATCGCCGTCTGTCAGCTCTTCAACGCGCTCGGCCATGAACTGCATCGACTTGTGCAGCGGATGGTCTTCCGGGTTGTTGTGG
Source organism: Roseibium sp. RP-7 (assembly GCF_053005225.1). Classification (NCBI taxonomy): domain Bacteria; kingdom Pseudomonadati; phylum Pseudomonadota; class Alphaproteobacteria; order Hyphomicrobiales; family Stappiaceae; genus Roseibium; species Roseibium sp. RP-7. The sequence goes on along the minus strand of NZ_JBRKQA010000005.1, from coordinate 84,587 downwards.
TTGAGGCGCAGCGTCTTGGCGCTGGCGGCAGAACCCAGAGCGACGACGCCCGCGGCAAGAACAGCCGCCAGCTTAACGAATTTCGACATGATTTCCTCCCAATTGCAGCCTTGGCCGCAGGACTTGCGTTCCGTGCCGGAACGGATCGGTTGGCCGCGGGACTTGCAAGGCCAGACCGCCGCGGATGAGGAATTGTTCGTCCAATTTTCAAAATCAGTCAACCTTTTTTGGAAAATTGGTTGACCAATTTAATTTCCTGACGCATGTCTTAATGTGTCGGAGCCCACGCCGCGCCTGTTGCCGCGGCAAGAACGAGGCCTGCGCGGGAGGAATATCGTGACAGTCATCACCAGAGGCGTGGACATGGTCCTGCGTCTCGTCATCACCATCGCCTTCGCCGTCCTGGTTGCCTGTGTCGTCTGGCAGGTCGTCTCGCGCTACGTGCTGCAAAGCCCGAGCACGGTGACAGATGAAATGGCCCGCTTCCTGTTCATCTGGGTTGCTCTGCTGGGCGGGGCTTACACCTTCGGCCAGCGACGACACCTTGCCATCGACCTGCTGCCCGTCATCACCACCGGCATCCTGCGCCTTCTTGTCAATGTCGGCATCATTGCCGCCATCGCACTCTTTGCAGGGGTCGTGATGGTCTACGGCGGGCTCGACCTGGTCAGCCGGACACTGGAAACCCAGCAGGTATCCCCGGCGCTGCGCCTTCCCATGGGCCTCGTCTATATCGCGATCCCGTTCTCCGGGCTCTGCATTCTCTACTACTGCCTGACATTTCTGGCCGACCTCTTTCGCACTGGCCGCGGCCCGAACGAGCAGGAAGGCACAGCCAGCGTCGGCGGCCCTCTGGACTGAAACCTGACCGGGAACGAGTAACTTCATGGATATCCAATCTGTCCTCGTCCTGTTCGGGACATTCGCCATTCTGATGATCCTGGGCGTACCGATCGCCTTCGCCATCGGTCTTGCAGCTTTCGCCACCTTCCTGCTGTTCATGTCGTTCGACCAGTCGGTCTATATCGTCGCGCAGCAGGTCGCCTCCGGTCTCGACAGCTTCACCCTGCTGGCCATTCCGTTCTTCATTCTGGCGGGCAACATCATGAACCGGGGCGGCATCGCCATGCGCCTGATCGAGTTCGCCAAGGTTCTGGCCGGCCGCCTGCCCGGCGCGCTTGCCCACTGCAACGTCATCGCCAACATGATGTTCGGCTCCATCTCGGGCTCCGCCGTTGCCTCGGCCGCCGCTGTCGGTGGCGTGATGTCTCCCCTTCAGAAGAAGGAAGGCTACGATCCGGCGTTCAGCGCGGCGGTGAACATCGCCTCCTGCCCGACAGGCCTTTTGATCCCACCGAGCGCAACCTTCATCGTCTATTCGCTGATTACCAACGGCACCTCCATCGCGGCCCTGTTCGTTGCCGGATACATTCCGGGCATCCTGATGGGGCTCAGCTTGATGGTCGTCGCCGGCATTATTGCCAAGCGCAGGGGATACCCGGTTGCCGAACGGCCCAGTGGCCAGGAAGTTATCGCCAAGACGCTGGATGCCATGCTGCCGCTTGGCCTGATCGTGATCGTCATGGGCGGTATCATCGGCGGCATCTTCACGGCAACCGAAGCTTCAGCCGTTGCTGTTGTCTATACGCTCTTCCTGGGCGTGATCTGGTACAGGGAAATCTCGCCGCGCGAACTTCCGGGCATCATCCTGGAAAGCGCGGTGACAACGTCCATCGTGCTGCTGATGATCGGCTGTTCCATCGCCATGTCGAAAGCGATGGCCTTTGCGGATATCCCCTATTCGATCTCCGACACGCTGCTGAGCCTTTCTGAAAATCCGCTCGTCCTGCTGCTGATCATCAACCTGGCGCTGCTTGTGGTTGGCACCTTCATGGACATGACGCCCGCATTGCTGATCTTCACCCCCATCTTCCTGCCGGTGGTGGAAGATCTCGGCATGGACCCGGTGCATTTCGGCGTCGTCATGACCTTCAACCTGTGTATCGGCATCTGTACACCGCCAGTGGGGTCGGCACTCTTTGTCGGCTGCTCGGTCGGCGGGGTGAAGATCGGCCAGGTACTCAGACCCATGCTCGGCTTCTACGCGGTGCTGGTCGCTCTCCTGCTGCTGGTCACTTACGTACCTGCCCTCAGCCTGTTCCTGCCGCGCGTTCTCCTCGGCTACTAGGATCTGTCATGAAAGCCCTCATAAACTGGCGTTACCTGGGCCGCTCCAGCGCCGGGATCGCACTTGAAGTCGAGAACCGGCACCGCCTGGTGGTCAAGGTTCTCGAAAATGCGCTCATCCGCGTTGTTCTTCTGAAGGACGGGACCTATCGTCTGGACCGGACCTGGGCCATCGCACCGGAAGGCGACGTGCCGTTCGACGGCCGTACGCGGGACGACCTCGCAGGCTTTTCCTGCCCCGACTTCGTGCTGGAAGAGCAGGACGGCAGGCTTGTCCTGGAAACGGAAAACCTGCGTCTGACCATCAATACTCCGCTTGCCTTCGTTTGGGAAAGCCGGCCCGCTGCCGGCGAACCCTGGCAGGAGATCGCCCGCGACCGGCCCCAGGACGCCTACATGATCGGGCGCCGCGACCATCGCAATCATCATTTCATGCGGCGAAACCCGGATGAGCGATACTACGGTCTCGGCGAAAAGGCCGGTGGCCTGGAGCGCACCGGCAGGCGGTTCGAGATGCGCAATCTCGATGCAATGGGCTACGACGCGCAAACCACCGACCCGCTCTACAAGCACATTCCCTTCACCATCACCGACAAGGGCCGGCTCGGCGCAGTCGGGCTCTACTACGACACGCTGGCTCCCTGCTGGTTCGACCTCGGCAACGAGAAAGACAACTACCACCTGCCTTTCCGCGCCTTCCGCGCCGCCGATGGTGACCTTGACTATTACTTCAGCTGGGCACCGAGCGTTCTGGATATCGTCAAGCAGCATCACCGGCTGACAGGCGGCACCGCCTTCATGCCACGGTGGGGACTTGGGTACTCCGGCTCGACCATGGCCTATACCGATTCCGAAAATGCACAGGAACGGCTGATGGAGTTCCTTGGCAAGCTGTCGGAAGAAGACATGCCATGCGACAGTTTCCAGATGTCGTCGGGCTATACAGCCATCAAGGGCAAGCGCTACGTGTTCCATTGGAACACCGACCGCTTCCCCGATGTCGAGACCATGACCCGGGCCTATGCCGAGGCCGGCATCAACCTCATCGCCAATATCAAGCCGGTGCTTCTGGACGACCACCCGCTATTCAAGGAAGCAGCCGAGGCCGGGCTCTTCATTCGCGACAGTGAAACCGGCACACCCGAGCAGTCACCTTTCTGGGACGGCTATGGTTCACACCTTGATTTCACCAACGAGGACACCGTCCGCTGGTGGAAGAAGAACCTTGAAGAAAAGCTCTTTTCCAGAGGCATACCCTGCACCTGGAATGACAACAACGAATATGAGGTGTGGGACGACGAAGCGGTCTGCGCCGGTTTCGGAAAACCGATACCGGTCAATCTGATCCGTCCGCTGCACAGCCAGCTGATGACACGGGCCTCGTTTGAGGCCCAGGTTACCCACCAGCCGAAAAAGCGGCCCTACCTGATTTCCCGCTGCGCCTGCCCCGGCACGCAGCGCTATGCCCAGACCTGGACGGGCGACAATTTCACCAGCTGGGACACGCTGCGCTGGAACATTCCGATGGGCCTCGGCCTCAGCCTCTCCGGCTTCTACAACATCGGCCACGATGTCGGCGGCTTTGCCGGCCCCCGGCCGGAGCCGGAGCTGTTCCTGCGCTGGGTACAGAACGGCATCTTCCATCCGCGTTTCACGATCCATTCCTGGAACGACGACGGCACCGCCAACGAAGCCTGGATGTATCCGGAAATAACGCCGCTCGTACGCAACGCGCTGAAGTTCCGGGCGCAGCTGATCCCTTATCTTTACGGCCTGCTGCACCGTGCCGTGACCGAAGGCGAGCCGATGCTGCGGCCTCTGTTCCTGGATTATCCGAACGACCCTACCTGCCGGGAGGCTGAATTCGATTTCCTGCTGGGCCGGGATCTTCTGGTCGCGACAGTGGTCGAGGAAGGCGCAACGTCGCGGCGGGTCACGCTGCCTGCCAACGAAGAAGGCTGGTGGGCCTTTGACGGCAGCAGCTGGCATGAAGGCGGCCAGGTGGTGGACGTGCCGGTGGCTCTTGATACCATTCCGCTGTTCGTTCGAGGCGGTACGGTGCTGCCAATGGCAGCCGAAAACCTGAGGTCGACACCGTCTTCCGACACCTTGCGCACGTGGCGTATCTACCCACAGCCGGAAGGAACTCCGGACAGGCACTCGCAATTTTATGACGATGACGGTGACACGGTGGACGCACTGGCTGGCGAGAGCTGCTTGACCCGGCTTTGCCTCTCCCGAACAGGGGAAACAGTCCATCTGGATTGGCAAAGATCCGGCAACTGGCAACCCGCCTTCGACAAGGTCACCCTTTGGCTGGCCGGTGCCGGCACCTTGGCCGTCAACGGGACCGAGCGGAAAACGGGCGAAACAATCGACTTCACGGTGAGCCAGTCATGAGCAGCGTCAGTCACTTGGTTGAAACGGTCGACTACGACCGGACAAAGCTGCGCATCCGACTGCTGCACATCGGTTTTGGTGCCTTTGCCAAGGCGCATGTTCTGGTGTTTCACGACGAGATGCTACGCCGAACGGCAAGCGACTGGGGTGTCGCAGTTGCCCGGCTCAACTCCGGTGCGGACGAACTCACCAGCCTTGACGAGGCGGACGGACTTTTCACTGTCGGCGAGATGGCCGGTGACGACCTCTCCTTGCGCAAGGTCGGCGCGATCTGTGCGACGGTCCACCCAAAGCGTGATGGCGTCGATGCCTTGCCGAACCGGATCGCCGATCCGGATCTCGCCGTGATCACACTGACTATTACCGAGAAAGGGTATTGCCTGAAGGACGGCAGGCTGGATGAAGACAACGCCGGCATCCGGCGAGACCTTGCAACGCCAGATGCCCCTTCCACGGCCATCGGCGTGCTGGTGGAAGGCCTCAGGCGGCGACATGCAGCAGGTCTCGCCGGTTTGACGATCCTGTCGTGCGACAATCTCCCAGCAAACGGCGAGCTGTGCCGCCGTGCGGTTCTGGATTTCGCCGCGCGGCTCAACCCGGATTTGGCAGAATGGATCGAAGGCAATTGCACTTTCCCCTGCTCCATGGTCGATCGCATCACACCGGCAATGACCGACAGTTCGTTCGCAACGCTTGAGAACGCACTAGGTCACGCTGACCGGAACGGTATCCTGTGCGAGACCTTCCGCCAGTGGGTAATTGAAGACCGGTTTGCCGGCCCACGTCCGGACTGGCATCTGGCAGGTGCTGAATTCGTTGAAGATGTGGCGCCGTTTGAAGACATGAAACTTCGGATGCTGAACGGCAGCCATTCGTTTCTCGCCTATCTTGGGGCGCTGGCAGACAAGGAAACGATTGCCGACTGCATGGCCGATCCGGCCTTCCGGCGGGCAGCCCTCACCCTGATGCTGAGTGAACAGGCCCCGACGCTGTCCGTGCCGGACGGTGTCGATATCAAGGCCTATGCCGAAGCCCTGATTGCCCGGTTTGAAAACACCGCGCTTCATCACAAGACCACCCAGATCGCTTCTGACGGCAGCCAGAAACTGCCGCAACGGCTGTTGGCACCGATCCGGCAACATCTGAAGGACAACAGCCCCTGGCCGCTATCGGCACTCGCCGTTGCCGCATGGATGCTCTATTGCCGCGGTGTTTCAAGAACGGGCGCCTCGCTGCCGTTGAACGACCCCCTGTCCGCAAGGATTAGCACCATTGTGCAGGAAACGGACGGCAACGCGTATGTCGACAGGATGCTGTCGCTCTCGGAGGTTTTCGGCGACGACCTGCCAGGGTCAGCGGCCTTTGGCAGCACAATCCAATCCGCTTACCAGCGGCTGCAAACCTCGGATATAGCCTCAGTTCTGAAAGCCTAGAGACGTGCGGAAGAGCCAGGCGGCTTCTGCTGGAAACCGCCGCTAGTCCCTGACGAGCCGCAGGGTCCGGGGTTGCTCGGCAGGTTTCAGTCCGGACAGTTCCTTGCAGCGCTCGGCAGCGGCTTCAACCGTGCGGCGGGCGAGATCCTGAATGCCGTTCTCGTCAGCCATGAACTCCAGCATGCCTGCTTCGGTCGTGCCGCCTTTGGACGTCACGGCGACGCGGAACCCGGTCGCATCCGCGTCCGGCTGCGCAAGCATGCGCCCGGCGCCGGCCACTGTACGCACGGCCAACTCATGAGCAAGGTCCTCCGGCAGACCAAGGCGTGCCCCTGCCGCGGCAAAGGCCTCGGCCATGGCAAACACATAGGCAGGCCCTGCACCGGACAAGGCAGTAACCACCGGCAGCAGGCCTTCGTCCGGCAATTCGACAACCGAGCCGAAGGCGGCAATCAGCTTGAGGGCTTCCACCTTCTGGCTGGCAGTCAGCGCCTCGTTGGCAACAAAGGTCGAGACAGCAGAGCCGACCGTTGCCGGCAGGTTGGGCATCGCGCGAATGATTGGCGTTCCATCCGGGAATTGCTTTTCCAGCACCGAAATCGGTTTGCTGGCCGCAATCGACAGGATCACCGTTTCGCCACCACCGAAGGAGCCGAGCGGCGCCAGAACCTTCTCCACGATCTGCGGACGAGTGGCGATGACAATCGCGGCCGGAGACGCCGGGAAAGGCTCGTTGATGTTGACGCCCGCCTGGCTTTGCAGCCAGCCGGACGGTCGGGGATCGCGCACGTAGATGGAACCGGCAGGCATTCCCTTTGCCAGCCAGGCTTCCACCAGAGCCTTGCCCATGAAACCGCAACCAATGAGGCAAACGCCTCTTTTCGCCAATTTGTCCATAATCATGCGTTCGCAAATATTCAGGTCTTGGCGCTACTAAAATGCTTTCCTGCACCACTCACAAGTCTTAACCGGCCGATACTGATAATTTTTCCTTTCCTCCAAAATTCGCTTTAGAGGAATGGAGTTGAGGAATTCAGTTTACTTGACGTTTTTCCTTATAGACGAATGACGTAAGGAAGCTTGCCAGTAGAGCCATACCGATATTTATGACAAGTCCCGCTAGGGAAACACCCCAACAAGACCAGTCATTCTCTACGTCACCTCAACCCGACAATCACGCACCCCAGGTGTCGCTGAGCTTGTAGCCACCCGGCCAGGGGTCGCTTGGGTCGAGCATGTGTTGGTGAATGCAACTGAAGAGACAGTCTTTAGAATGCAAAGAAAAATAGTCTCAATCGAGACACACCAGCATACTTTCGATGACCAGCTGCTGAAGTGGATTATTGAGTATATTTGGCAGGCAGAGTGCCGTCTAATGCTTCGGCGATGGACAGAAAGGACGCAGCCTTGGCTTTAAAACTCATCTTGTTTGCCAAAACGTAAGCTTGTTTCAACGTGGCATGCGCATCGTCCACAAAGCCTAGCTGAACCTGTTTTGCACCTATGCCGCATAAGCGGAAAAGATCATAGCCAATTCGGCTTGCTGTCCATTCGAAATTTCTGATCCTGTGATTGCTTCTGGCCCATTCATGCAGCTCATTTAGCAACCTGCGTGCTTCTGAAGTCGACGTTTTGCTGGCAACGGCAAAGACACCTCTTGCCCTGACAACCCAGGTATTTGCGCTTTCAGCGACTTGTTCAGCGCGTTCGAACTTTCCAGCTTCAATGTCTTTTTCGATAAGAGACAACATCAGATCATTGGTAACATTGTATCGGCGCTCATTTGCATCAAGCGCAATAATCGCCTGATACATTTCCTCGTCGAATCCAGCATCGAGCAAAGGCTTCACTTCGGACAACAGAGATCGCTCAAAAGTCTTCTCTGTGCGAAGGATCCTGTAGATGACTTTCCGGTCGGATTGCGTGGCCTCACGAGATCCGGCCAGAACCTTGTTAACGTGAAATGCCATGCGGGCCTCTAGCCCCTTGGCACTTCGATCCAAAAGAAGTTGTTCAGCCTGCTCAAAGGCGGCACGCCCTTTATCAACCATGCCAGACCAAACGAGAAAGCGCCCCGCAACGGCCAGACGCCGAACTTTGTCATCATTGGAAGTCCCTGTTGTCTGCTTTGCTGCCCCAGAAGCTCTTAATGACATAACCTGAGCAGACTTTCTGTTTCCAAGCTTTAGCAGCAAATCTGCGGCCTCTACGAAGACTTCAAACTCTGTGTCTGTTGCGTCGTTGAGGTCGGGAATCAATCCCATCGTTCGTTTTGAGGCGGTGACATCCCCTGCTTCCAGCTGGCCACGCGCTATAGCGAGATAAGCCTTATAAGCACGGGGCAAAAAATGAGGATCAACCAGCGCCAAGGTTTTTAGCGAATGCGCCACTCTGAGTGCCGCCTCAAATTCCTTTCTGAAAACGAGCCTCACCAGGATTTCGCTCAGAACAGCCGCTCTATGAAAATGGCGGGTAAGGTTGTCAGCAATTTTCAGAGCCTGCTCATGATTGCCGCGATCAAGCAGGTGCTTCACTATGATCAGATGAGCTTCCAGCCGCTCATTCCAAACATCACCAAGGCTTCCAGCAGCCTGTATCGCCAGCTCGATTTCTCCCTGCTCAAGTTGAGCGAGTATCATTTGATTTATGAAGGTTCCCCTCGGCGATCCGAACTCAAAGATCGTACTTTTATGGTATTCAAGAAATAGCTTTTCGGCTTCTGCCCATTGTCCGGCATCAAGCAGCGTTTCCACCGTTGGCGGGCTCATATCCCTGAGTTGCTCGGAGCGAATTTCGTCGACCGAATAAATTCGCCAAAGGTACGCCTTGAACTGCTTGCTCGAACCGGTACGCCGGTCTTCCTCAAAAGCTTGGCCTAGTGCCAAAGTGTGCAGACAGTCCTTCGAGAGCGCTTTCTCACATTGAACTCCGGCATCTTCAACCTCCTGAGCGGAAGGAGGATCAAAGTCCTTCGCCTGGACACGTCCGAAAACCAGACCGAGTGAGATGGCAAAAAATAGTGTCTTAACAAGTCGCATATTGCTTACTCGGAGGAGATGGCACACCAACAGCTAATGCTTCAATCGAGCCAATTTGAGGCCACCCTCCGCAAACTGAATTTTCGGCAATCTCTCCGATCAATATTGGCGCTCACGCTTCACCAGTCTTCAGCCGTCACGCACCCCAGGTGTCGCTGAGCTTGTAGCCGCCCGGCCAGGGGTCGCTTGGGTCGAGCATGTGTTGGTGAATGCCGGTGACCCAGCCACGCCCGGAAATTTCCGGAACAATCCCGGCCCGGTCGCCCGCCATCTGTTGTGAAACGATGCGGCCGGTGAAGGTGGACCCGATGATGGAAACGGCTTCGAAGGTGTCGCCGACGTTCATTTGCCCCTTCGCCGCCATCAGCGCCATCCGGGCAGAAACGGCCGTACCCGTTGGGGAGCGGTCGACCTTGCCCGGCTGGATGGCAACAGCGGACCGTCCGGAAAGGCCCGTCGGCGTCTTCGACAGTGGGCCGCAGAAGGCGCAGAAGGAGATGTGGTTCCAGTCGGCATTTTCCGGATGGGAAAAGCCGAGCTGTTCGTTGGCTGCATTGGTGATCCGGACTCCCAGGCGGGCAATGTCCTTGGCCTCGTCTTCGACGATCCCGAACCCGAGCGCCTCGGCGTCGACGACCACGAAACTGTCGCCGCCATAGGCGGTGTCGACCGTCAGCGTGCCGATGCCTTCCACTTCCAGCGGCACTGACAGTTTGTCGGCAAAGCTGGTGACATTCTGGACGAAGATGCGCTCCGCCTTGCCGTTCCGGCATTCGGCCTTCACCCGCACCAGTCCGCCGGGCGCTTCCAGAACCATCTCCGTGACCGGTTCGGCCATCGGAACAATACCGCCGTCAAGCAGTACCGTGGAGACGCAGATGGAGTTGGATCCTGACATCGGCGGCGTGTCTTCCGGCTCCATGATGATGAAGGCGGCATCCGCCTCCGGATGTTTGGGCGGGACAAGCAGGTTCACATGACGGAACACACCGCCGCGCGGTTCGTTCAGCACGAAATTGCGCAGCGTCTGGTCCTTCGCAATGAAGCTTCTCTGCTCCCAGAGCGTTTCGCCTGGCGGAGGGGCGACGCCGCCGACGATCACGTCGCCGACCTCGCCTTCCGCGTGGCAGGAAATCACATGGATGGTCTTGCTGCTGCGCATGTCTCTGCCCTTGAGGTCAGCCGGTTCAGGAATAGCGAGCGACAGGTTCGCCCAAAGCATCAAAGATCGGCGTGATGCCGAGGCCCGGCAGCTCGGAAGCCGTCATGCGGCCATTGACACGCTTGGGTGCGCCTTCCGCGATATCAATCGTGCCGTAGCTGTTGAAGTCCGTTGCCGAGAAGGTGAAATCCGATGGGGTCGAGCGCGCAAGATGGGCGATCGCCGCCGTGACAATGTCCCCGCCCCAGGTGTCTTCGATCGTCATCGGAATACCGTGGGCAATGCAGAGATCACGCATCAGCTTGGCCTTGGTCAGGCCACCGACCTTCGAGATCTTCAGGTTGATGCAATCCATCGCGTCTTCGGCAATGCCGCGCACCAGCGTGTTCGGACCGTCGATCACCTCGTCCAGAACGAAGGGCAGCGCCGTCCGGCGGCGAATGGAGACGCTTTCCTCATATGTGAGGCAGGGCTGCTCGATATAGACATCAAGCGAGGACACTGCCCCGACGACGCGCGCGGCTTCATGCCGGGTCCAGCCGGTGTTGGCGTCGGCCACCAGCAGATCCGATTTCTTCAAAACTTCGCGGGTGGCGTGGATGCGGTCGATATCGTCATTGGCATCGCCGCCGACCTTCAGCTGGAACTTGGTATAGCCTTCGGCGGCATAACCTTCGATCTTCTTTGCCATGATTTCCGGCGCTTCCTGGCTGATCGCCCGGTAAAGCACCACGTCGTCCTGGGCTGCACCGCCAAGCAACGTATAAAGCGGCTGGCCCGTCGCCTTGCCCAGCAGGTCCCAGCAGGCGATGTCGATCGGCGCCTTGGCATAGGGATGACCGCGCAGCGCAGCATCCATCACCCGGTTGATTGCACCGATATTGAGCGGATCCTTCCCGATCAGGTGGGGCGCCAGTTCCTGAAGCCCTGACCGCACCCCAAGGGCATAACTCGGCAGATAGGCAGACCCGAGCGGGCAGCATTCGGCATAGCCCTTGAGGCCTTCGTCGGTCTCGATCTCGACAACAGTGCTGTCGAAGACTTCCACGAAATTGCCGTTGGACCAGCTGTAACGCCCTTCTTTCAGGGGAAGGTCGACCTGAAAGACGTTGATGGCCGTAATTTTCATGAAGTTCCTCCTCCAAAAGAGTTTAGAAGCGCCGCACGGAAAAGGCGGCCATATCGACGGGGTTTTGTGTATCGGATACGAGATTGGCGACCAGTTCGGCCGTCCCCGCGGACTGCGTCAGGCCGAGGTGACCATGCCCGAAGGCATAGACGACCCGGCGGTCACCGGGTGAGCGGTCGATGACGGGCAGGCTGTCGGGCATTGAGGGCCGGAAGCCCATCCATTTCTTGCCGCCGTCTGTCTTCAGGGCGGGCAGGAACCGCCGGGCCTTGACCAGCAGGATGTCGGCGCGTTTGAAATTCGGTGGAAGCGTCAGCCCACCCAGTTCGACGGCCCCTCCGACACGGACGCCGCCATTGATCTTGGTGACGACGAAGCCGTGACCGGAAAAGGTCAGGTGGGTTTTCAGGTCAAAGGAGCCTTCCGGCAGCGTCGTGTTGTAGCCGCGTTCGGTCTCAAGAGGGATGCGGTCGCCGATCGTCTTTGCAAGGCGGTGCGACCAGGCACCTGCCGCCACGACGACCTGTTTCGCCATCCAGGCCTTATCGGAAGCTTCGATCTGAACACTGTCTTCACTTGGCTTCAGACCTGATACGTCAGCGCTTTCGATCCGTCCGCCCCGCTGCAGGAAGACAGACGTCAGATGCGCCAGCCAGCGGGCTGGATCACAAGTGTTGGTCCAGTCCGGCGTGAAGGCGGCATGAGTGAAGCGACGGTCAAGACCCGGCTGAACGGCGGCGATAGCCTCCGGGCTCTCAAGCAGTTCGAAGCGGATGCCATGTTGCTTGCGCAGCTCCCAGCCGGGCAGGCTGGCACGGAATTCCGCTTCGCCTTCATAAAGCTGCAGCTGCCCTTCGTCCTGGATCAGGGAGGCTGCTCCGGTGTCCGAAACCTGCCGGGCAAGCGCCTCCTGCGCCAGCTTCATCAAGGCGGCCTGTGCCGACATCGACGCCTGGTAGCGATCCGGCCAGCTTGCCCGCCAGAACCGCAACATCCAGGGTGCGATCTTGAGGGCATAGGCGGGCGGAACGGAGAGAGGACCAAGCGGATCGAGCAACCATTTCGGTGCCTTGCGCATGATGCCGGGCGTTGCCAGCGGAACGATATCGGTAAAGGCGAAAGCTCCGGCGTTCATCTCCGATGCGCGCGCTGTTTCCGCCTGCCGATCCAGCACAAGCACCTGCCGCCCCCTTGCCTGCAGGGCAAGCGCGGAACTGATGCCGATGATGCCGGCGCCGATCACGATGATATCCTGGACGGTCTCGTCCGCCATTTTCAAAGTCTTTCAAAAAGGCCTGCGAGGCAGGGCGAAGTGCCCCGCAGGCAGTTTGCTGCCCGTTGGCCACACTTTAGGGGAGCGTGTAGGCAGTCTTGACCGAAGTGTAGAATTCTGCCGCGTAACGGCCTTGCTCGCGCGAGCCGAAGCTGGATCCTTTGGTGCCGCCAAAAGGCACGTGATAATCGACACCTGCCGTCGGCAGATTCACCATCACCATGCCGGCCTCGGCATTGGCCTTGAAGTGGCTGGCATGTTTCAGCGACGTGGTACAGATACCAGCGCTCAACCCGAATTCCGTATCGTTTGCGACAGACAGCGCTTCCTCGTAATCCTTCACGCGAATAACGGATGCGACCGGACCGAAGACCTCTTCGGTGTTGATCCGCATGGCGTTGTCGGTTTCGCTCACCAGGGCCGGCGCCATGTAGAAACCTTCCGTGTCGCGGTTGAGCCGTTCCCCACCCTGAACCTTGCCGCCTTGCTTTGCCGCGATATCGACATAGGAAAGGTTCTGCTGCAGTTGCCGCTCATCAACCACCGGCCCCATCTGCACCCCATCTTCCAGGGCGTTGCCGACCTTCAGCGCCTGCATGTGCTCGGCAAGGGCTTCGACGAACCGGTCGTGAATGCCCTCGGTCACGACCAGCCGCGAGCTTGCCGTGCAGCGCTGACCGGTCGAGAAGAAGGCACCGTTGAGCGAAGCTTCGACGGCGATGGCAAGGTCGGCATCGTCCAGAACCACCATCGGGTTCTTGCCGCCCATTTCCAGCTGTACCTTCTTCAGGTGCTGACCACAGGCCGCAGCGATCCCCCGCCCCGTCGGCACCGAGCCGGTAAAGGAAATCGCCTTCACCTTCGCACTTTCCACCAGACGCGGACCAATCTGCGAGCCACGTCCCATCACGAGGTTGACCACGCCTTCCGGCAAGCCGGACCGGGACAGGATCTCGATGAGCGCATGCGCGCAACCCGGCACCAGCTCAGCCGGTTTCAAGATGACTGCGTTGCCGTAGCAAAGTGCCGGAGCGATCTTCCAGGCAGGGATTGCAATCGGGAAGTTCCAAGGTGTAATCAGCCCGACAACCCCGATCGGAAACCGGGTGACGTCAACTTCGATACCGGGCCTGACGGATGCCAGTCTGTCGCCAGCGAGGCGCAATGCTTCGCCGGCAAAGAATTTGAAAATCTGCCCGGCGCGCGCAACCTCGCCAATACCTTCCGGCAGTGTCTTGCCTTCCTCACGCGAAAGCAGACGGCCTAATTCGGCCTTGCGAGCCAGAAGTTCCGTCCCGACGAAATCCAGCACATCAAAACGCTGCTGCGGCGTCGACGCCGCCCAGCCGGGTGCCGCCTGATGCGCTGCATCGATGGCCTGGTCCAGCTGATCGACACCGGCCTTCGCCGCGTAGCCGAGGATATCGCTGATATCGGACGGGTTGACGTTGGGCGTGCTGTCGGTTGTTTCGAGCCACTGCCCGCCGACAAAATTCCTGTAATCCATGACTTGGCTTATCCGGGGCTTAAAGGCGTATCCCTGCGCGGTAGGGGTCCGCCGGATTGAAAATCAGGTTGGCATCGGACGTGACGAAGGCCTGTCCGGTGATGGTCGGAATAACGCCGCCGCCCGGGCCGGGCTGGTAGCTGATCTTGTAGGCGCTGCCGATGACGCTTTCCTGCAGATAGTCCTCACCCGGTGCCAGCGCACCATCAGCGGCAAGGCAGGCCAGCTTGGCCGAACAGCCTGTTCCGCAGGGCGAGCGGTCATAGGCACCACCCGGGCACAGCACGAAGTTGCGGCTTTGCGCGGACGGGTCTTCGGCCGGCCCGAACAGCTCGATATGGTCGATCCAGGCACCGTCCTTACCGGTAACACCGGCCTTTTCCAGCGCATCGCGGATCTTCAGCGTGAGGTCGGTCAGCGGGCGGATATTGGTACCCGTCAGGGCAACCGGGCTGTTCTTGACCAGGAAGAACCAGTTGCCGCCCCAGGCAACATCACCGGTGACCGGACCAATGCCTTCGACCTCGACCGTGACATCCTTCGCCAGCCGGTAGCTCTCGATGTTGACCACCGACACCGTGTTGGCGTCGATCAGATCGATCTCGACCACGCCCACCGGCGTTTCAAACTTGTGCCGCCCCGGCCCGATCCGGCCGAGGTGCGCCAGGGTGACACCAAGGCCGATGGTGGCGTGGCCGCACATGCCAAGGTTCTGCAGGTTGTTGAAGTAGATCACCCCGGCAACACAATCCGGATCGGACGGCGGCACCAGCAGCGCACCGATAATGGCATCGTGACCGCGCGGTTCCAGAACGACCGAAGCGCAGAAATCGAGATGCTCGGCCTCCAGCCGGCCGGCGCGTTCCGCCAGTGTCCCCGATCCGAGATCGGGGCCACCGTCGAGCACGACACGGGTCGGTTCACCCGCGGTATGGCTGTCGATTACGCGCATTCGGCGATCACGCCGCCTTGCGTGCTCCAGTCGGCGTACCAGGTCTTGAACAGCTTGTACTGCGCTTCGACATAGTTGCGCTGCGCATCGTTGAGGGCATCGGTCTCGTTGAAGTGCAGCGTGTATTCGGTGTCGCCGTTCAACACCATCAGGTGCTTGTAGTAGAGCACCAGGTCCGGGCCTTCATCGAAACTGGACAGAACAGCCAGCGCCTCTTCCAGTTCCTTTGCCCGCAGGCGCGCTTCCGCATGACCTTCTGCGGCCTTCTTGCAAAGCGCCACCAGATGCAGGACTTCCTTGGGAATGGCATTGCCGATGCCAGTGATCGCGCCGGTCGCACCACAGTTGATGAAGCCGTGATAGACAGCGGTGTCGACACCGACCATCAGCGTCACCTGGTCGTCCTGCGAAGTGATGTTTTCAGCCGCATAGCGCAGGTCCGCAAGGCCGCCGAATTCCTTGAAGCCGATCAGGTTCGGGAATTCCCGGCGCAGGTCGAAGAACAGGTCGGCGCGGGTGGCGAAACCGTAATAGGGGCTGTTGTAGATCACCGCCGGCAGGTTCGGAGCCGCTTTCAGGATATCGCTGAAATGGTTGCGCTGCGCCGACACGGAGATGCCGCGAGACAGAACGCGCGGGATGACCATGAGACCATGTGCGCCAACCTTTGCCGCATGGGCGGCATGGGCAACGGCGGATTTGGTGTTGACCGCACCGGTTCCAACGACCACCGGCACGCCCGCCTTCACCAGACGCTCGACGCCTTCCATGCGCTGCTCGTCCGTCAGGAGAGGCCAGTCGCCCATGGAGCCGCAATAGACGACGGCGGACATGCCGGCTTCGATCAGTTCCTTGCCCTTCTTCACGAGGGCGTCGAAATCGGGCGAACGGTCGGCCTTGCACGGGGTCATCAGGGCAGGCATGCAGCCGGAAAAGATATTGGACGTCATCATTCACTCCTGGATGGGTCAGGCCTGTCGGTTGGCTCCCACGTGCGAAGCACGGGCCTTGAGGCCTGACGGTAAGGTCTAGTTGCGCCGGGTCAGCGCACGTTAGCAAGAAATTTTCGGGTGTTCTCGGATTCAGGCTGACCGAAGATCTGGGCCGGCGGGCCGATCTCCTCCATTACGCCCTTGTGGAAGAAGGCGACCCGGTCGGAGACGTCCCGGGCAAAGCCCATTTCGTGGGTAACGCAGATCATCGTCATGCCTTCCTCGGCCAGCAGGCGCATCGTGTCCAGCACTTCGCCGACCAGCTCCGGATCGAGAGCGGATGTCGCCTCGTCGAAGAGCATGTAGGTCGGCTCCATGGCCAGTGCCCGCGCAATCGCGAGACGCTGCTGCTGCCCGCCCGACAGATTGTTCGGATACACTTTCAGCTTGTCCGCAAGGCCGACATGGCGAAGCTGCTTTTCCGCAATCGCCTCTGCTTCCGCCTTCGATTTGCCTTTCACGATCCTCGGCGCCAGCGCAACATTTTCCACCGCGGTCAGATGCGGAAAGCTGTTCCATTGCTGGAACACCATGCCGAGCTTCTGGCGCAGCTTGTTGATGTCCGTCGCCTTGGCGTGAACGTCGGTGCCGTCGACCACCACCGATCCCTTCTGGATCGGCTCCAGGCCGTTGATGCAATAAAGCAGTGTCGACTTGCCCGACCCGGACGCGCCGATGACGGAAAGCACTTCGCCCTTTTCGACATCAAGGTCGATGCCCTTGAGCACCTGAAGAGCGCCGAAATATTTCTCAAGGCCGCGTATCTCGATCATTGGGCCCACCTTTTTTCCAGTTTTGCGGCATAGCGCGAGATCGGGAAGGACAGCGCGAAGTAGAACGCGCCGGCGAGGGAGAGGATCAGGAAGGGTTCCTGTGTCCGCGTGATCAGGATCTGGCTGGCCTTGAGCAGCTCGACATAGCCGAGCACGGACACCAGCGCGGAATCCTTCATGACGCCGAGCGCAACACCGACCCAGGCCGGAAAGACGGCCCGCCCGCCGATGGGCAACACCACGTAGCGCATGTCCTGCCAGTAGCTGAGCCCCAGCGAACGCGCCGCCCGGCGCATCGGCTTGCCGACAGCCTCGATGCCGCCGCGGGCAACGTTGGCTACCAGAGAAGCGGTGTAGGCGGTCAGGATCACCACGCCCGACGCAAACGGATCGAAATCCAGACCGACGATGGGCGCAAAATTGTAGAACAGCACTAGCTGGATAATCAGCGGCACGGAGCGGAACACATCCAGCACCGGCCCCAGCAGCAGCGTCGCCGCCAGCCGGCCCTCGTAAAGCATCCAGCCGAACAGACCGCCGAGCACGGTCCCGATGGTAATCGAAACAGCCGAGATCCAGAGGGTCCGGAGTGCAGCTTCACCGAGGAACCAGAAATCGTGAATGTTGAAGCCTGAAAAGAAGCTGATGGATTCTTTCATGTCAGCCCCCTCAGTACCGGAACAGGCGCATGGCAAGGAGCCGGGACGCCGCCAGGATGAATTTGACGATCACGTAGTAGATGACGGCCGTGACTGCGAAATATTCGAAGATGCGGAAGGTGCGGCTGGCGAAGAACTGGGTCTCGCCTGACAGTTCGCGGAACCCGACCAGCATGCCGAGTGAAGACATCAACACCGCCCAGACCATCTGGTTGGTGACCGGGTGATAGACGATGCGAAAAACTTGCGGGATGACGATGCGGGTATAGGCCTGCCAGGAGGTCATTCCCAACGACCGTGCCGCCCGCAGCTGCGTCTCGGGCACAGCCTGAAAGCCGCCGCGAAAGTTCTCCGCCAGATAGCCGGCACAGTTGAAGCTGAGCCCGGCAAGTACGATGAAAAACGGCGTCAGGTGAATGCCGAAGGCGCCGAGCCCGAAGCCGAAGAAGAACAGCTGGAACAGCGCAGGCGTATTGCGCGCCAGTTCCACCCACGTTGTCGCAAGCCAGTAGAGCGGCCCCTTCAGCTTCAGCCGGATCAGTGCCAGCGCAAGACCGACCACGATGCCGATCACCATCGACAGGGTCGCGACTTCAAGCGTCAGCAACCCGGCCTCCAGCAGATCGGGCAGGCTTTTCACCACCGGCCGCCAATGGAAATTATAGTCGAACATTTGTTACGAATTGCTCCGGCTATCCCGCCTTATCGGGGCAAGGCATACGCATTCGTGAGATCCCGTCAGACAAGAGCACTGCCGAGGTTGTTGTTCCGGGTGTCACCCCGGACAAGCGCGGCGCAGATCCGGGGCCTACTCTTGGTGAAACTTGCTGAAGCCGCGGATCTCTTCGCCGAGGATCAGCACACGCTTCAAACTTTCCGGGGGTGAGTGAGCCCCGGGTCTCCCTTAGGTCGCCCGGGGTGGCACTGTATTTGTTGCAAGTTGCAGGTGACCCCGCGCTCATCCGAGGAGGATAGGATCACCCGTCAAGGCTTCACCCTCAGTACATCACGCCCGGGATACGCAGTTCCGGAGCTTCGCCACCGACATATTTGCCCCACAGCTCGGCATAGCGGCCGGAGCGGACCTGGTGGGTGACGAAGAGGTTGAGGAAGTTCAGCCAGGTCACGTCTTCGCGCTTGGCGACAACGGAAGTGTAATCCGTGGTCCAAGGCATGCGCGGGCCGGGCTCCAGCGTTTCATACTGGTCGGTGACCGGCTTGACGGCGGTGTTGGTGGTCAGGCCGATATCGGCCTTGCCCTGGGCAACAGCAAGAAACACTTCGTTTTCGGACTGATAGCCCTGGTAGAGATGCTCTTCGCCCCATTCGGCCGCGATCTTGAGCCACTCCTGCTCCGGCACGGTGCCGATGGCAGCAGCGACACGCTTGCCGCGGATATCTTCAAATGCGCTGATCCCGCTTTCCGTGTTGACGACGCCCTGCGCGTAATAGATCGCGTAGGGAATTGTGAAACCGACGGTACGGGCACGGGCGAGACTGTCGGAAGTTGCGCCGAACACCACATCCGCGCGGCCGGTCACGATCACCGGCAGGCGCTCGGCCCAGGTTACCGGATAGATGATCGGCTCGACTTCAAGCGCTGCGGCGAGGTCATTGCAATATTCCACGTCGAAACCGGCCGGCTCGTTGTTCTCGTCCCGATAGCCGATCGGCGGAAAGTCCAGCACGACGCCGCATTTCAGCTGACCACGATCGACAACATCGTCCAGCGTGTCGGCTTTGACCGGCAGCGCGGCGGCAAGTGAAAGGGCTGCGGCAGCCACAAATTTCCTGATCATGAGTTCCCCTCTTCCTTCTGAAGCATTCTGGCCCCGGCGCTTGCACGCTCCGGGTTTTTTCTTGCCCGGCCGGCGGGTTTCCCGCTCGATCCGGACCAGGTCTTTGCCCGACAGCCTCCCGAGCTGTCGGGGTATTCCGTCTCGTCCGCCGGACGGCAGATGCGCCTCCCGTCGGACTTCGCTCATCGTGCGCCGGGCCTTCCAGCCTTCGGTGCACCGCACCCGGACCTCGCAGCACCAGCTGTTCCGTCAACTGCTGCCTGCTGCGTTCCCTTGGGCTCGAGATTGATAAACCAGATTGGATCCAATATTCAATATAAAATATTCGAAATCATTTTCACTTCACCAATCAAGGGCGATCCCGTAAAAGGTGGCTTCAGGGAGAATTGGTCCTATGAAACTGAAAACGATGGATATTTCCGCGACTGCTTCGGCATCGTCGATTGTGTTCGACGCGCTGCGGAAAGCCATTATCGAGGGCCAGCTTGAAGAAGGCGAACCTCTCCGCCAGGACGAAATCGCCCGCCTGTTCAACACCAGCCGCATTCCGGTACGTGAAGCTATCTCCCGCCTGGAGGAACAGGGCCTCGTCAAGACGCAGCGCTACAAGGGGGCTGTCGTCGCCGGTCTGTCACCCAGGGAAACGGCGGAAATCTTTGACCTGCGTGCGCTGGTCGAACCGGAAATCATTCGCAATGCCGTGCCGCTGATGTCGAAGGAGCTGCTGGCAGACGCAAGGCAAAAATGCGCGGCGTTCTCCTCGGCCACCGATCCGATGGCCTATGGCGACCTCAACCGCGATTTTCACGAAACGCTCTACAGCGCCAGCGATCTGAAGTTTTTTCAGGAGATTGCCGACAACGCCATCGACCGGGTGGAACGGCAGATCCGGGCCCAGCTGGTCATGTCCAACGGCATGGAACGGGCGGGACGCGAACATTTCGCCATTCTGGAAGCCTGCGAAAAAGGCGACGCGGACCTCGCCTCCAACCTCACCCGGGAACACATCCACGGGGCCAAGGCTTCACTCTTGAAGCATCTGCCGGAGGCCTGAAGCCGCCCGGCTCTTCCTTAAACGCGATTGATCGACTGAACGGTGCCGGCTTCGTCAATGACGCAAACCGCCTGCCCGCCATCGAAGGTCAGGTTGACCTGGTAGGCGTTTTCGCCCGAAGGCATGGAGCTGACGGGCAGAACATTGCCGCCGGTAACCTGCAGCTCTTCGGCGGCCTTCGAGGCACAAAGCAGTTGCAGGTCGGTTGGTGCGGTTTCGCCTGACGAACGCACGGCACCGGCGGTCGGTGTCTGGTTGGAGCTGGTGTTGCAGCCCGCGACGACGGAAAGACAAAGCCCGGCAGCCAGTCCCGCAGCAAGCCTGTTCGATACCCTGATGTTCATTTCAAGTTTCTCCCACCCTTCACCGCCAGCTCTCAGACGCCCTTGTAAAGGGCAGCCCCCTGCATCAGCACAATCACCTTCGCGCCAACTTCCACGCGGCTGTAAAGATCCGCGACATCCTCGTTGTTCAGGCGAATACAGCCCGATGAGATATTGAGACCGATCGTCCAGGGCTGGTTGGTGCCATGGATGCGGTAGATGGAATCCTTGTTGCCGATATAAAGATACATCGCACGGGCGCCGAGCGGATTGTCGGGCCCGCCAGGCATGCCACCCGCCCACTGGGCGGATTCAGGATCACGGGCAATCATTTCCGGTGGCGGTGTCCAGGTCGGCCATTCCTGCATGCGGCCGATCTTGACGATGCCGGCCCAGCCGAAGCCGTCGCGGCCCACGCCAATCCCGTATCGGATCGCCTGAAAGTTGGGCTGAACCAGGTAAAGGAAGTGCCTGTCTCCATCGATGATGATGGTACCGGGCTTTTCAGCCGTGCGGAACGGAACCACCTGCCGCCGGAATTCTTCAGGCGACTGGCCATGCCGGTTATAGAATTTCGCCGCCGCGCGCGGGGTATAGTCCACCCATTTGCGTGTCGTCGGATCGTAGATCTGCGTCTGGAAGGATTGTGCCAGCGCCACGCCGGCAAAGGCCAGCACCGCAATGGCCGGCACCCAGTTCAAGACAGTGCGAAATGCGCTCGGCAGCTTGATCATTTGGTCCACTCCCCGATCCTGTCCGCATTCGCGGCAATCCAGTCCCTTGCAACATCTTCTGCCGGTTTGCCCTCGACAACGACGGCATAGCTCATCCCGGTCACATCGGCCGGTGTCAGTTCCATGGCTGACAGGAACGAAGCCACTTCGGGCATGCCGCTTTCAAGGGAAGTCGCAAAGGCAATCTTGAAACTGGACGCATCCCAGGCGGTGTCGGCGTGTGACTTTTCCAGCCAGTCGTTGTCCTGGGCGCGGGTGACGATTGTCCAGCGTGCCGGGTCGTACGCTGGCTCTTCCAGCTTCACGATGTCATGAAGTTCAAAAACATGGTGCGGTCCGTAGCAATAGAAGACCACGGGCTTGCCGAAGGATACGGCCGCATCAACGGCGGCCATGGCGACATCTTCCGGCATTTCCAGCAGCGTCATTGTCTGGTCGTAGCCGTAGGAATGCGCCCTGATCTTTTCGATCTCCGTTGACGACCAGCTCGGAGCGCCAATCCAGATCTCGCCCTTGCCATCGCCGTCACTGTCGAATTGCGCGGCCATCTCGGGCTTCACGAGGTCGGCGACCGCCTTGATGCCGGTTTGTTCAACCGTTGCGCGTGTCGCGCAGATATTCTGCGTCGCGGCGACGCTCTTGGGGCTGAGCGACAGAACATGCTTTTCCTCGCTCAACCGCCCTGCCATTGCAGACAGGTTGGGGAACCAGACTTCCGGATGTACCTGGACCTCGCCCCGGCCGATATCGGAGAGAATTGTCAGGGTGCCTCGATCACGCAGTTCCGTCTCTACACCGAGGCGCTCTTTGAGAATATCATCGATGATGTAGGCGGTGACCTGAGCCGAGGGCCAGGCGGGCACGCCGATCACAACGGCATCGGCCTTGGCAGACGTGACGGCGGCGACCGCCATGATCGAGGACATGAGAACAGAACGCCACACAGCCAGTACTCCCTACACACCTTGGCCCCTACCTTAAACACTGCGACAATTCTGACGCAACGGCAAATAGCAGAAACAATTATTTCCAGTGCCTTGCAGGTTTCGATACCGGCATTCATTTCTGCTGTACGGAACCTGGGAGAAGGAGCGCTTGGCGATCGTTATTCCAGTTCAACGTCTTCCCGGTAGTCCGGCAGCCAGCACGGCCAATCCAGCTCGCTCTCGATCCTGTAGCGCAGGGTGTCGGCGGCATCCGGTTCGCCATGCGTGATGTAGGTCATCTTTGGCGGCCGCTCGAAGTTTCCCAGCCACCGCATGATTTCGTCCGCATCCGCATGCGCTGACAGCATGTGCAGGTTGCCGACCTCAGCCCGGATCGGCACGTCGGAGCCATGGATCCGGACACTTGCCGCACCGGACGTGATCGCCGCGCCTCTCGTTCCCCCCGCCTGAAACCCCGCGAACAGGATCATGTTGCGATGGTCGGGCGCATAGTGTTTCAGGTGATGCAGCACCCGGCCGCCGGTCGCCATGCCGCTGGCCGAAACGATGACCTTGGGCATGCGATTGCGATCGAGATCCTTGGATTCCTCCACATCGGCCACATAATGCGCCGCCCCGTTGGACCAGTCGCATTCTTCCGGCGTCAACCGGTGGTCGTCCGGGTGTTTGCCGTAGATGTTGGAGGCGCTGACGGCCATGGGACTGTCGAGAAAGATCGGCAGGTCGGGAATTCGGCCGTCTTCCTTCAGGCTCTGTATGTGGAACAGCAGTGATTGCGCCCGGCCGACCGCAAAGGAGGGGATGACAACGGTGCCACCGCGCCGCGCGGTCTTGGTGATGGCTTCGGCCAGGATGTCCTCGGCATCAAGGTTTTCGTGCCGGCGGTTGCCATAGGTGGATTCGACCAGCAGGTAATCCGCCTCGCGGATCGGCGACGGATCGAACATCGTCGCATCACCGTAGCGCCCGAGGTCTCCGGAAAAGACGATCCTTGTGCCACCCCAGGTCAGCTCCACAATCGCCGCCCCCAGAATATGCCCGGCCTTGCGGAAGGTAACGCTGAAAGCGCCCAGCATTTCATGCACGTCATCGAAGTCCACTGGCCGGAACCGGTCCAGTGACACTTCCGCATCCTTTTTCGTGTAGAGCGGCAGGGCCGGACGGTGCTTCGAGAACCCGTGACGGTTGGCGAATTCCGCGTCCTTTTCCTGCAAGAACCCACTGTCCGGCAGGAGGATCGCGCACAGATCCCGCGTCGCCCTTGTGCAGACTACCGGCCCCTTGAATCCGTTGCGAACCAAGAGGGGCAGATAGCCGGAGTGATCCAGATGGGCGTGTGTCAGGATGACCGCGTCGATCGTTTTCGGATCGACAGGCAAAGGCGCCCAGTTCTTGAGCCGCAATTGCTTGTAACCCTGGAACAGGCCGCAATCGACCAGCACACGCGTGCCGTCTTTCTCCAGCAGATATTTCGAACCTGTAACAGTGCCGACGCCTCCGAGAAAAGTCAGTTTCACGCTCATTGCGCTGCATCCTCCCGATCGTCTGCACAAAGTTTCAGCCAAAACGACATCACCTGCCCGTGCATTCCGGGAAGGTATCTGAATTCAGGCATGGAATCAGGAACTTGCGCAAGCCTCCCTTTTGTCGCGCAGACTTCGAAACATCGCATCGCAGCAGTATTTTTCCCGCGGAAGGCTGCCGTTTCTCACCGTAAAAGCCTGTCGAAACGCGTGCACGCATTGAAAGATGCTGCATTGCAGCATATCTTAGTCTTCCGATGCACCGGCAGGCCGTAAAATGGTTTACCGCCGAAATCCGCTCACCAGCGGCCGGGCACGAAACTCAAGCAAAAAATATCACGAGGAAACGTTTCGGGGCTGGACACTACTTCGTGGAAAGGAACCCGGACCTTGAAACATACTGTTTCACATAGCGCCAAAGGAGCGCGCAGGACACGTGTGAACCTGGCGCTCCAGGGTGGCGGTGCCCATGGCGCCTTCACCTGGGGCGTATTGGACCGTCTCCTGGAGGAAGAGACACTCGAGATCAACGCCCTTTCGGGCACATCCGCCGGCGCGATGAATGCGGCGGCACTGCTGACCGGCCTAATGAAAGGCGGGCGCGACGAAGCGCGAACGTCACTGGAGGGCTTCTGGAAAACGGTTTCCAAACGAAGCCGGTTTACCCCCTTCAACATGACGACATCGAGAGCTGTGCTCGGTGGATTGGGAATAGATTTCGAAAGCCTGCCGTTTCTCTTCGGCGCGGGAATGAACTTCCTGTCGCCCTACGATCTCAACCCGGCAGGCTTCAACCCTTTACGGGAAATCATAGACGAAACGATCGACATCGACGCCATTGCCCGCTCGGCCATACCGCTGCATGTGACCGCGACCCATGTCGGTTCGGGTGAAGCGCGCATCTTTTCCAACGGCGCCGTCAGCACCGATGTGCTTCTGGCATCCGCCTGTCTCCCGTCCCTCTTTCACGCGGTCGAAATCGACGGCGAGCATTACTGGGACGGCGGCTATACCGGCAACCCCAGCCTGATGCCTCTGGTTCTGGAGCCGGGCGATGCGGATCTGCTGCTGGTCCAGACGAGCCCCACCGAACGAGCTGCCCTGCCGCAGGATGCCCAGCAGATCGCGGCGCGCGAAAAGGAGATCTCCTTCAATGCGCCTTTGATCAAGGAACTGCGGTTGCTGGCGGAATTGCAACATCAAGCTGGCGCTGGCACACAGTCGCCCCGGCAAGGTTTCCTGCCGAGCCTGACAGGCCTCAACGCCAATCGTGCCGCCAGCCCGGTTTCCAATCCGGTCGCCAACCTGCGGATCCACCGGATTGCAGGTGCCGGCATGAATGGCCGCAGCGGTCAATCCAAACTCAACTCCACCTGGCCGTTCCTGGAAGAACTGCGCGAGGAAGGCCGCACTGCTGCCGATGAGTTTCTTGAAAAGAACCGTGCAGAACTTGGTCAGCGGTCGACGCTGGATCTCGGTCACTGGCTGCAAAGAGCCGATCCCGCCCCTCTTCGCAAGGCCAAGGCATCCTGATGCATCCCTCCTGAACGGTCAGCGTGGCAGCAGGCCGTTCAGGATGAGCTGGATCGTGTGATTGAGGTAGGTGCGAATATCCGACAGGCCCGTGATCATGTCGGGTGTCTTCGGGCGGAACAGCCGAGCCGCAATGAGGACATCCAGAAGATACTTTGCCGTGTCGCGCGAAGACTGGACCACGATCCGGCCTTTTTCGACCTCGTCCTCCACCCAGGCAGTCACCACATCATGCAGTTCGCTGCCGCAGTGTTTCCTCAAAAGCATGCCCAGCTCTTCGTTCGCGACGGCCTCCACATAGAACAGACGCATTTCGGCAGCCTGCTGATTGTGTTTTTCATCGCTCTGGTCAACCTTGAAGACCGCCCTCAGGGCTTCTTCAAGGGTTTCGGCCTTTCGGCCTGCCGGCACATCAAGAAGATTGGCACGGTGGCGTATCGCGAGTTCCGCGAAGAGCTCGATTTTCGACGGAAACAACTCGTAAAGCGTCCGCTTGGAAATCCCGGCATTCTTGGCGACCAGTGCCATGGTCGTGCCGTTGTAGGAATGCTTCTGGAACGTGCCGAAGGCGACCTCGACAACGCGCGCCTTCAGCGTCGCCTCGTCATGGACCTTCTGCCGTCCGCGTTGCCGCTGCTCGTTACAGTCATCAAGTCCGCCTGGACAGGAACCCATTTGCACAATTTTTGTTCTTGAAGAGCTCATTTTGTCTCCTCCCCGTTACGAACTGATACCGAAATTCGATTGACGAGGGAACCTTGAAGCGAATAATGGTACCCGAGAGTTTTCTAATACTCCACAGCATTCGCTTCCAAAGAGGTTCCTCCCGGAAATGACGTGTACCCCTCTCGGTTCGAGCACTGCGTACCTGTGCTCTACGAAGAAGCCGTTCCGTGCTTTTCTCTTCGCTTTCCTGATTTCCACCAGCCTGGGGTCCGGCATTGCTCAGGCCCAGCAGATGCGAGGCGCCGCGCCCAAACCGGAAGTCGGCGTTGTCGAACTTGAGCCCGAGTCGGTCGCGATCACGGCCAAGCTTTCGGGCAGGATCGCAGCGTCCCTGGACGCGGAAGTCCGGCCCGAGGTCGGCGGCATCATCAAGGAACGCCTGTTCAAGGAAGGCACGGAGGTCACCGCCGGAGACGTGCTCTACCGGATCGAGGACGATCTCTACAAGGCAGCACACGACAGCGCCCAGGCAGCTCTCCAGAAAGCCGAAGCGGCCCTGCCGAGCGCCCAGACCAAGGTTGAGCGCTACGAGGAACTGATCACGCAGAACGCCGTGGCCAAGCAGGAGCTGGACGACGCCAAAGCGGCGCTCGCCCAGGCAAAGGCGGACATCGCCTCCGCAAAGGCCAGCGTGCAGACTGCAAGGATCAATCTCGACAACACCGTCATCAAGGCACCGATTTCGGGTCGCATCGAAGCCTCGACGCTGAATGTCGGCGCATTGGTGACCGCCAGCCAGTCGGCACCGCTGACCATCATCCGTCAGCTTGACCCGATCAATGTCGACGTCACCCAGTCGAGCACCAACCTGCTGAAGCTGCGAAAGGCCGTGCGCGAAGGCCGGATCAAGTTGTCCGGCGATAACGTGCAGGTGCGCCTGCTGCTGGAAACAGGGGAAGAATACTCCGAAACCGGCAAGCTGGAATTTTCGGAAGCCCACGTTGACCCGACAACCGGCACCTACACGCTGCGCGCCGAATTCCCGAACCCCGATCGTTTGCTCCTGCCGGGCATGTACGTCCAGGCGATCGTCGAGGAGGGCATTGCGCAGAACTCGTTCCTCGTGCCGCAGCGCGCCGTATCGCGCAACGCCAGGGGCGAACCGACGGCATTGTTCCTCGACCAGGACGGCAAGGTGGAAGAGCGCGTCCTGAGGGTCGAAGGCGACATCGGCAATAACTGGCTGGTCAACGAAGGCATCTCGGAGGGAGACCGGGTCATCGTTGAAGGCTCGCTGTTCGTACGGGCCGGCCAGGAGGCAACAGGCACTCTGGTGACCATTGACGAAGCGACGGGGGAGGTGGAAAGCCGCGGTGAGGCGGTGTCGAACACAAGTGAGACTTCCGACTGATGTCAGCTTTCTTCATCGACAGGCCGATCTTTGCCTGGGTTATTGCCATTGTCACGATGCTGGCAGGCGCACTGGCCATCACGACCCTTTCCGTTTCGCAATATCCGCAAATTGCACCGACCACCGTCAACATCAGCGCCAATTATCCGGGCGCCGATGCGGCGACGGTCGAAAACTCGATTACCAAGGTGATCGAACAGGGCATGTCCGGGATCGATTACCTGGACTACATGACCGCGACGTCTTCGAACTCCGGTTCAGCCCAGATTTCGCTGACGTTCTCCTCCAAGGCGGATCCGGACGTTGCCCAGATGCAGGTGCAGAACAAGCTGCAACTCGTCTCCAGCCAGCTGCCGCAGATCGTCCAGAACACGGGCATCACCGTCACCAAGTCGACTTCCGGCTTCCTGATGGTGCTCGGCTTCGTTTCGACGGACGGACGCCTGACTTCCACCGACATTGCCGACTATGTCGACAACACGCTCAACGACACGCTGAAACGCGTCGAGGGCGTCGGTGAAACCCGGCTGTTCGGCTCCGGCTATGCCATGCGCATCTGGCTCGACCCGACGAAACTGCTGAAATACAACCTGATGCCGAGCGATGTCAGTTCCGCAATCCAGGCCCAGAACACCCAGGTTTCCGCCGGCCAGCTTGGCGGTCTGCCGCAGGCCGAGGGTCAGCAGCTCAACGCGACCATCACCGCCTCCAGCCGCCTGCAGACTGCACAGCAGTTCCGCGACATCATTCTGAAGAGCTCCGAAGACGGCTCTGTCGTTCGCCTCAACGATGTCGCCCGGGTGGAAGTTGCCAACGAAAGCTACAGCACCTCTGCCTTCTACAACGGCATGCCGGCGTCCGGCCTTGCGGTCTCGCTTGCGACCGGTGCAAACGCCATCGACACCGCCCAGCGGGTACGCGACACCATCGACCGGCTCTCCTCGACGCTGCCTGCCGGGGTCGATGTGGTCTATCCCTATGACACCACCCCCTTCGTGAAGCTCTCCATCGAGAAGGTGGTCCACACACTGCTGGAAGCAGTCGTGCTGGTGTTCCTGGTGATGTATCTCTTCCTGCAGAACCTGCGCGCGACCATCATTCCGACACTTGCCGTGCCCGTGGTTCTGCTCGGCACCTTCGGGGTGCTTGCGCTGTTCGGATATTCGATCAACACGCTAACGATGTTCGCCATGGTGCTCGCCATCGGGCTATTGGTGGATGACGCCATCGTCGTGGTGGAAAACGTCGAACGCGTGATGGCGGAGGAAGGTTTGCCGCCGCGTGAGGCGACCCGCAAATCCATGAACGAGATCACCGGCGCCTTGATCGGCATTGCGGTGGTGCTGTCCGCCGTCTTCGTGCCGATGGCGTTTTTCGGCGGCTCCGTCGGGATCATTTACCGCCAGTTCTCGATCACCATCGTTTCGGCCATGGTGCTGTCGGTATTCGTTGCGCTCATCCTGACGCCTGCGCTGTGCGCCACCATGCTGAAGCAGGGTGACCACGGCCACAAGCGTGGTCCCTTCGCCTGGTTCAACAGGGGTTTCGACGCAAGTGCAAACGGCTACAGGGCGGCAAATGGCGGCATCCTGAAACGCGGCAAGCGCTTCCTTGTGCTGTTCATCGCAATCGGCGTTGCCATGGGCTGGATGTTCAATCGCCTGCCAAGCTCCTTCCTGCCGCAGGAAGACCAGGGCATTCTGATTGCCATGGTCAACCTGCCCGTTGGCGCGACCCAGGGCCGGACACTGACCGTGCTCGACAAGGTACGCACCCACTTCATGGAGAACGAGCCGGATGCGGTCGACAGCGTCTTCACCGTCGCCGGCTTCGGTTTCGGCGGTCAGGGACAGAATGTCGGCCTCGCCTTCATCCGCATGAAGGACTTCACCGAGCGCGAAGACCCGCGGCTTGCCGCCCAGGCAGTTGCAGGCCGTGCCATGGGAGCCTTCTCGCAGTTCAAGGACGCCCGTGTGTTCGCCCTTGCCCCGCCTGCCATTCAGGGCATGGGCAACACAAACGGCTTTTCGTTCTACCTGCAGGACATCAATGGCGCCGGTCATGACCGGCTGATGGAGGTTCGCAACCAGTTGCTGGGCATGGCGGCACAATCCGGCAAACTGGCGGCGACACGGCCCAACGGCCAGGAAGACCAGCCACAGTTCAAGGTCGACATCGACACGCAGAAAGCGCGCCTGCTCGACCTCGGCATTCCGGACATCAACGACACCCTGTCGATTGCCTGGGGGTCCGACTACGTCAACGACTTCATGGACCGTGGCCGCATCAAGCCGGTCTATGTGCAGGCCGATGCCCCGTTCCGCATGCAGCCGTCCGATCTGGACCTGTGGCACGTGCGCAATTCCAATGGCGACATGGTGCCCTTCAGCGCTTTCGCCTCATCGCGCTGGACCTATGGTTCCCCGCGGCTCGAGCGCTTCAACGGCGCGTCGGCTGTGGAACTGCAGGGCCAGGCGGCTCCCGGCATCAGCTCGGGTGACGCGATGGCGGAAATCGATGCGCTCGTGGCCCAGCTTCCGGCAGGCTTCGTTCATGAATGGACCGGCCTGTCCTATCAGGAACGGCTTTCAGGCGATCAGGCCGCATCGCTTTATGCGATCTCGATCCTGATCGTGTTCCTGTGCCTTGCCGCCCTTTATGAAAGCTGGTCGATCCCCTTCGCGGTGATGCTGTCGGTCCCAATCGGCGTCTTCGGCGCCCTGGCGGCGGCCCTGATTTTCGGGCAAACCAACGACGTCTACTTCAAGGTCGGCCTGCTGACGACCATCGGCCTGGCGGCGAAGAATGCCATCCTGATCGTGGAGTTCGCCATCGAACAACAACGCCAGGGCAAGGACCTGCTGCAGGCGACACTGGACGCCGCTCGCCAGCGGCTCCGGCCGATCCTGATGACGTCCTTCGCCTTCATCCTGGGTGTGACGCCACTGGCGATTGCCACCGGGGCAGGTTCGGGTGCGCAGAACTCCATCGGCATCGGCGTCATGGGCGGCATGATCGCCTCCACCGTGCTCGGCATCTTCTTCGTGCCGCTTCTGTTCGTCACCGTGCGGCGCATCTTCAGCCGCAAGCAGACGAACGAAGCAGCCCCCGACACTTCAGGCAGCAAAGCCCATTGAGAGAGTTTCGATGACCCTTTTCAAACCTGAGACCGGCTCTGCCTGCGCCGTCCCCTCTCAACGCCGCAAGACCTGGTTGCGGCTGGGTGCGGGCCTGATGGCGGCGACCCTGCTGGGTGCCTGTTCCGTCGGCCCCGACTACCAGCGCCCGGATGTCTCCGTGCCCGGCAAGTGGCGCAACACGACAGGCGAAACGCCTGCCTCCGTGCCGCAACTTGCCAACTGGTGGACGCAGCTGGGCGATGCCCAGCTCAACAGCCTGATCTCGCTCGCGGTTCAGAACAACCTGGATGTCCGCACAGCCAAGGCCAAGGTGCGTGAAGCCCGGGCCAGTTACAAACAGGCCTCCTCATCGCTCTTTCCGAGCCTTGACGGTGCGGCCAGCGTGACCCGCTCCAAATCGAGTGGGTCCGATAGCGTCGGCACGCTCTGGAACGGTGGTTTCGATGCCGCCTGGGAGATCGACATCTTCGGCGCCAACCGCCGAGCAAAGGAAGCAGCCAAATACGGTCTTGATGCTGCCGAGGAAGAGCTGCGGGCAAGCTTGCTGACCCTGATCGGTGACCTTGCCACCAACTATGTCGAAGCGCGCGGCTTTCAGCAGCGGCTGAAACTGGCGCAGGACACCGCGAAATCGCAGCAGTCCTCGGCCGATCTCATCCGCAAGCGGTTCCAGGCTGGTTCGTCCTCCGGTCTCGACGTTGCCAACGCGGAAGGTCAGGCGGCGTCGACAGAGGCCAATATTCCGGCCCTGAAGACAGCTCTTGCCGCTTCCATGCACCGGCTGAGCGTTTTGACCGGTCAACAGCCGACAGCCCTTACCGACCGGTTGCTGGCAAGCAGCCGGATTCCGACACCGAAACTGCCTATCCCTGTCGGGATTCCGGCAAGCATCCTGCTGACCCGCCCGGACGTTCGCCTGGCTGAACGCCAGCTTGCCGAGGCAACCGCGAAAATCGGTCAGGCAACGGCAGCGCGTTATCCCTCCGTCAGCCTGACAGGTTCCATCGGCACCGCCGCAGCCGACATTGGCGATCTCGGCAAGAATTCCTCGATCAGCTGGGCCTTCGGCCCGTCGCTGTCCGTGCCGATCTTCAATGCAGGCAAACTGGCGGCAGGCGTCGAGATTGCCGAAGCCCAGCGCGATCAGTATTTCCTCGCCTACCAGGCATCGGTGCTGACAGCACTGGAAGATGTCGAGAACGCTCTTGTCGGCTTCACCCAGGAACGCAAGCGTGTCGCCAGTCAGCGGCGTTCGGCGGAAAGCTACAAGTCGGCCGCCGAGCTTTCCAGATCGCTCTACCAGACCGGTGCCGCCAGCTTCCTCGATGCCCTCGATGCTGAACGCTCGACCTACTCCGCCGAAGACACGCTCATCCAGAGCCGTGTCCGCCTGACCACCTATTACATCGCCCTGCAAAAGGCGCTTGGCGGCGGCTGGACCGGCAAGGTGGAAACCGACAAGCCGGAAGTGGTCGACAAGAACACCGGCCCGCATTTGTCGGTTGCGTACTGACGCGACCTCGGTACCACGTTTCGGACTGGGCAAAGGCTTGAAACCCTTGCTCAGTCCGTCTTGTTTTTGAAAGCCTGAAGCAAGTCGGCGACCAGCGGGTTCGGGAAGCGCCGGTGCAGCGTGACGGCGAAGAACTCCTCCTTGAGCCCTTCCAGCCTGCCCAGTTCGATCAGCCGTCCCGAAGCAAGCTCGTCCCTCACGACGATCGGCGGAATGACGGCAAGCCCCGCGTGCGTGCGCGCAAGCAAGCGGATCATCGCCATGTCGTCGGCTTCCGCGGCAACTTTGGTGACGACACCCAGTTGCTCGACCATCGCGTCGAAAGATGCCCTCAGGGCCGATTCCGGCGTCGGCAGGATCAGCGGCTGCGAAGACAGAAGCTCCGGCAAGGGCAGCCCCGCCAGATCGGCTGCGGTTGCGGGTCCGATCAGACTGACCGGCTGTTCGGAAAGTCCATGTACGAGATAGGGACTGGAGGCATCCCGGGCTGGCACAAGGTTCGTCAGGACCACGTCGATCGCCAGTGCTTCCAGGGCCCTCAAAAGGTCTGCCTGCGCTCCGGAGCGCAGCACCACTTCGACGTCCGATCGTCCGATCAGGGGTTCCAGGAAGCCGATCTGGAAATTTCGCGAAAGCGTTGCGAGTGCTCCCACCCGCAAAGCCTTGCGCTCGGTGCCCGTGTTGCGCAGGGTCGCCGTCAGGTCCTCGGCGGTCCGAAAGATCGCTTCCGCGTGATCAAGGGCGATCCGCCCGGCCTCCGTCAGCACCAGCCCACGTCCACGTCGTTCAAACAGATCGTGTCCAAGGGAGGCTTCCAGCGTCTTGATCTGCGAGGATAGCGCCGACTGCGACAGGTTCAGCACCCTGGCAGCCCCCGTCAGTGTTCCATCCCGCGCAACTGCCCGGAAAAGCCGCAGATGATGAAGGTTCAGCACGACAATACTTCCAAATTATAGAACGATTTCGATTATAATATGTAATTTTTTGCAAGAAAACGAGACGGTATATCCACGGCGTCTTTCAGCGTTCGTGAGGTTCCCATGCCGTACCTGTTCCCTTTACCCCTTCTTGCGCCGGTGCTGTTGCTGGCTTCAGCGGCCGTTTCAACAATGTGTCCGGGCCGCCGCCCAGGGCTCTATCCCAAGGCTTCGGAAGCAAGTGCATTTATCGCCCTTGTGCTTGCCCTTGCCGGTCTGGTGCAGCTTCTGGTCTTGGGAGCAACGGAAGCAACCTTGTTCGAAGGTCCGTTTACGCTTGTTGTGCGGCTCGACCCCATCAGCGTGACGATGACCCTTTTGGTCGCCTTCATCGGCTGGGTGGTGATGCGTTACTCCCGGACCTACCTCGACGGCGAAACGAGAGAAGGGGCCTTCCACGGCTTGATGCTCACGGCACTTGCGGCCGTACTGGTGGTCGTCCAGTCGGGCAGCCTGTTCCTGCTTGTCCTCGGCTTTGCCGGGATCGGCCTCTGCCTGCGCAGGCTATTGCTGTTTTACCCGCAGCGCGCCGCCGCCCAACGGGCCGCCACAAAATTCGCGATTGTCTGGCATGCAGGTGACATCTCGCTGCTGCTGGCCGCCGGGCTGTTCATGGCAAGCACCGGCACCGCACAGCTTGGACAGCTTTCTGAAACGGTCGGGCCTGATCTCTCCTTCGTCGAACATCTGGCTGTGGTGTTTTTGGTGCTGGCAGCCGTACTGAAATCGGCCGCCTTCCCCCTGCACGGCTGGCTGACGGAAGTCATGGAGGCGCCAACCCCGGTTTCCGCCCTGCTTCATGCAGGCATCATCAACGCCGGCGGGTTTCTTCTGATCAGGACGGCAGATCTGGTTCAGGCCAGTCCTGGCGCCATGGGCACACTCGTGGCCCTTGGTGGCCTGACCGCTCTCTTCGGGGCAGTGGTCATGCTGACCCAAAGCGCGGTGAAGACTGCCCTTGCCTGGTCAACGATTTCCCAGATGGGTTTCATGCTGCTGCAGTGTGGTCTCGGTCTTTGGCCACTCGCGCTGCTCCATGTGGTCGCGCACTCCCTCTACAAGGCCCACGCCTTCCTGTCCTCGGGTGGAGCGGTTCTGGCCGTGGCCAAGCTGCGGCGCCCCGGCCCGATCGCAATTCCCAGCGTTGCCAACGTGCTCCGGTCCTTCGCGATCGCCTTGTTTCTCTACGCGATAGTCTCCTTCGCCTTCTCGATGATCGCAGGCCCGAAAACCCCTCAGGCGCTTGCCATCGGAGCAATGCTCATCTTCGGTGTGGCCTATCTGGTGGCGCAAGGTCTTGCAGATGCGGCCCCCGCTGAACTGACGTATCGCACCTCGCTGGCCGCAGTCATCGTTGCCTTTGCCTATTTCGGCTTCCAGCAGCTTGCCAACCTTCTGTGGGGCGCAGCTCTGCCGCAGGCACCTGTCGCCGGCCCCCTCGAATGGGCGCTGATCGTCCTGGCGGTGCTTTCCTTCGGCATCGTTGCCGTTGCTCAGACGCTTTTCCCGCTCTGGTCACACCACCCGTCGACCGCCGGCTTGCGCGTTCACATCGCCAACGGCCTTTACCTCAACGCCCTCCTCGACCGTTTCATCGGCGGATACCGGGTTGCAAACTCCAAGTAAGACGAGGCACTTCAGATGTTTATCAAGCACACCCAATTCAGCTCGCTACGGGTTTCGGGCATCCTCGAGGCAGGCACGTCAGCCATACGGGCCATCCCGCCCGCCTTTCCGCTGGATGCAACCGTTGCCGTCAATCCGTTCCTCGGCCAGGTTGGAGAAGGCCTCGCGGAAGCATCCGCGCGCCTTGCCAGAACGAGCGGCATCAGCCTGACCCGGCCCAGAAGCAGCTACGGCACCGAGATCGCCTGTGGCCGCATCTTGGATGAAGACCTGACGGCCGCCCTTGAGGCAAGCAACGCCGGCAACAAGCCAACGGATGTCGCGCAGCTCAAGGCATTCGCCCAAATGGATGGACCGGTACCGGCAGCCGTACCAACCATTGCCGAACTCGCAGCTTCTGTATCCGGCATCGACTGGCCGTCGGTTATCGAAAAAACCGTTGGTCTGTGGGCCGCCGGTTACTTCGACCGCGGCCAGGCGCTTTGGTCTCCAGCCCCGGGTGAGGGCGCTTATGCTGCCTGGCGGTCCTGGGCGAGCCGTGACCTGACACCCGAAATTGCCGGACTGACGGGCTTCTGCTCCCATGTAACCACGTCTCCGGACACTTCCGAACAGGCAATCCTGCGGGTAACCGACCGGCTGAGCATCAGCGTTCCGGCTGCCGAAACCCTGTTTCACCGGCTGCTGATGGACCTTGGAGGCTGGGCGCAACATGCACGCTGGCTGCTGTGGCGTGCAGAACAGAACGGCACCACGGACGGCACGCTCGGCGACCTGCTGGCCGTCCGGTTGATCTGGGAAGAGGCGCTTTTCAACCGCTTCCCGGCTGTCGCCGACCAATGGCAGGCCACGCATCAGCTTCATGCCGCACCTCTTGTTCCGGATCGGGACCAGGTTATCGATGCCATTTTGCAGGACGCGGCAGAGCGGGCATACCAGCGGTCACTCGGCCAACAGTTGAAGGCGCCGACAAAGAACACCGGGGAGCGCCCTGCCCTTCAGGCGGCGTTCTGCATCGACGTGCGCTCTGAAGTCTTCCGTCGGGCGCTGGAAAACCAGAGCCCATCGATCGAAACACTCGGGTTTGCGGGTTTCTTCGGTCTTCCTGCTGCGCACAGGGACCACGGCTCCGATGTTGAAGAAAATCTCCTGCCGGTCTTGCTGAAACCGTCCATGACCTCAACTTGCCACGGTTCTCCCGGTGAGGAAAAGACGGCACGCATCGGTGCGCGGGCCATACGGGCACTGGACAGGTTCCGCCAGGCCGCTGTCTCGTCCTTCGCCTATGTGGAAGCTGCCGGCCCTCTGTATGTAACCAAGCTGGTGAAGGATTCCCTCGGCCGCCCCACAAGAAAGGTCTCGACGAGTGCCGCCCCAAGGCTCGACCCGGCGCTTGATGCCGAGACGAAATCAGCGACCGCCGCTGCGATCCTGAAGGCCATGAGCCTCACGAACAATCATGCGCAGGTGGTTCTGCTTGTTGGCCACGGAGCCAATGTGAAAAACAATCCGCATGAAAGCGCTTATCATTGCGGCGCATGCGGTGGTCATTCAGGTGAGGTTTCAGCGCGGTTGCTTGCAAGCTTGCTGAACGATGCCGAAACCCGCTCCGGCCTTGCTGCTCACGGTATCGACCTTCCTGACGACACCCGGTTTGTCGCGGCGCTCCACGACACGACAACGGACGAGATCACCCTGTTCGACAAGGACCAATCCGGCCCGGTGGATGAATTCGACCTTCTGCAAAAATGGTTGAAACGGGCGGGAGCCGAGGCACGGGCCGAGCGCGCCTTGCGCTTGCCGGGCACGAATGCTGCCTCCATTGCTGCCAGAGCATTCAACTGGGCCGAAATCAGGCCGGAGTGGGGACTTGCAGACTGTGCCGCGTTCATCGCAGCCCCCAGACATCTGACGTCGAAGGCCAATCTGGAAGGCCGGGCCTTCCTTCACAGCTACGACTGGCAGACGGACGAGGACTTCAAGACGCTTGAACTCATCCTCACCGCCCCGGTGGTCGTGGCGAGCTGGATCAGCCTTCAATACTATGGCTCTTCAGTCGCGCCGGATGTCTTCGGTGGCGGCAACAAACTCATCCACAATGTGGTTGGCGGCATTGGCGTTGTGGAAGGCAACGGCGGGCGCCTGCGGCCCGGCCTACCTGCACAGGCACTGCATGATGGCGAGAAAGGGATGCACACCCCTCTCCGGTTGTCGGTTCTGATCGAAGCCCCCGAAGAGGCAATATCTGCCATTCTGGATGCGCACCCGGATGTTCGGAACCTTTTCGAACACGGCTGGCTGCATCTGTTCACGCTTCGGAACGGACGTATGGCCGCGCGCTACCAGCCGGATGGCTCCTGGGCAGAGGAAGAGATGACCAGCCTGGCAGCCTGAACTTGGAAGTGCAGCTATCCCAGAATTTTCCATTAGCTTCCCTTGGAGTATCTGCTAGCTCAGTGGGTACTCCGTTCCCGCGAGTCTAAATAACTGAAACCCGAGTCATCAAGTGCAGCCAGTAAGAATTCCTGACAGGA
Organism: Roseibium sp. RP-7; assembly: GCF_053005225.1. NCBI lineage: Bacteria > Pseudomonadati > Pseudomonadota > Alphaproteobacteria > Hyphomicrobiales > Stappiaceae > Roseibium > Roseibium sp. RP-7. Next base: position 47,302 of record NZ_JBRKQA010000005.1, on the reverse strand, counting down.
TACAGCTGACTACGACGAAGAATAAACTGTTTGGTATCAACCCAAATGCAAATTTGAATAAATAAGACAAATATGTACCACTTGCAATTTACTGCAAATCAATCTCTTTGACTAATATTTCCTAAGATTCAGCTTAAAAAATTTTACAAGTCAAAAAAGGCAACTCAAAAAATGGCGCCAATTATCCCAAATTTAATTCAAGAACTTAAACAAAAGACTGAAGAAGCAAGAAAAAAAACGCGCACAGCCAACAAAGAAGAGTTAAAAGTATACTATCAAGCCCAAAAAAGGGCCAAGAACAAAAAAATTCCATTTTTATTGAATGAGAAGGACTTTGACATTCTCGTCACTCGAGCCGCTGGTAGGTGTGAAGAAACGAACAAAAACTTTGAACAGTTGACAAACTCTACTGGTAGATATCGAGATCACTGGATGAGCATTGACCGAATTGACTCGAACGGTGTGTATTCACTCGAAAACTGCCGCCTCGTTACTGCCGCAGTCAACTTCTCTAAAGGCGACCAGTGTATTGAACTGTTTCATGTTCAAAAACTCATGTATTTTGCAAAGCTTGGCGGCAAAATTGATGACAAATTTGTCTCGTCGAAGCCAAACAACGATCCAAACAGCTGGAAATTTTAGTTATCTGGAACGGCGTGACCGAAGCTAAGCCTGACACATCCTGTAACTAACTGGCGTCACCCCTCTTCCTCGCAAGGCTCGGTTGCCAGGAAAGCACGCAGTCCTCTTGTCTCGTCGTCCTCGAAAACCGTGCTTGTGACACTCAGTTTTACGACACGGTCGAAACGGAAGGTGCGGAAGGCCTGCCGCATTTCGCACCACGCACTGAACATCCACCCGTCTGTCACATTCCAGATGACAAGCGGGCGGACGCTGCGCTCCGTGGGTTTTCCATCGGCATCCTCGTAACAAATATCGACAACGAGCTGCATCCGGATGGCCTCGCGGATCAGACTGACGGTCGGTGGGGCGCTGTTCTTGATCTGCAGGCTGAAATACGGCGCGTCGGCCAGCTTGCGTTTATCGGGATCCGGCATGCCGGCCTGGATCATGGCACGCACTTCATGTGCCGCCGATGCCAGCGCCGGGTCGCCCGTGCGTTCCACAAAGGAAAGGCCGATCGCCAGCGCATCGACCTGATCATGGGTAAACGTCATGTTGGGCAGATCGAAGCCCGGACGCAGCAGATAGCCGATACCGGCCTCCCCTTCGATGGGAAGGCCGGACGCCTGAAGGTGGGCGATGTCCCGGTAAATCGTGCTGAGGCTGACTTCGAACCGTTCGGCAAGTTCTGCGCCCCGGATTACGTCGCGGGTCCGCATCTCGTTGATGATCCGAAACAGTCTTTCCGCGCGTCGCATTCCGTTTCCTCACGCTCCAGAAAACCGGATGCAGCCGCTTCGAAGCTGCGTTCAGGTGTCGGGCCTCAGTCGGCAGCGGTCGCTTCGATCTCGAACATGAGCGGAGGTAGCGCAAGCCGGCTCACGCCAAGTAGTGTCATTGGCGGCGCAGCGTCAAGGCGGCCGAACCGCGCTCCCAGGACGTCGAAATTCTTCAGGGCCTCGTCCACATCCGTTGTGTAGACCTTGACCTGAATGACGTTGGCCAGGGTCATCCGCGCTTCGGCCAGTACGGCTTCCAGGTTGTTCAGTGAAAGTTCGATCTGACCGCGCATATCCGCGGCATGCTGAGGATTTCCGCGCCCGTCGACAGCGGTCTGTCCGGCGCAGATCAGCTGCCTGCCCATGCCTTCAACAATTTCGGCCTGATTGTAGCCAAGCCTGAGCGACCAGGGCCAGGGATTGACGGGTGTTCTGTTCATGGGGCGTCCTTTCGATCTTCCAAAACAAGAGAACGCCTATCAACCACAGGCCTCCTGTCACCGTGGTGAGAGGAGTGATCGTACCTAGGCCAGATTTTGCAGAACCTAGGCCTTGCCCTGCGCAAAAAAAGACATCCTGCGTTCTTGCAAACGCAGGATGCTTGCGCGCCGGTTTCCCCTGCCATGCAGGCGGGAACGGCAGGCAGGGAAATGCCGGCTTACTTCGCGAGCTTGGGGTCGATCTGCCAGACTTCGCTTGCCAGTTTGCCGCTCCGATAGGTCAGGACGTAGCGGACCGGGATCGTGTTCTTGCCGGAAAAGCGCACATTGGCAGTCACCGTCACGCCAGCTGGATTTGCGTTTTCCTGAACATTCGAGACATCGACCTTCAGCTTGCCCTGCGCGCCTGTGAACTTGGCCCAGACCGTGCCTATGTCTGCAGCACCGGTATAGACACCATCCAGCGGGCCACCGACCCATTCCAGCACGGCCTTGTCGGAATAGGACGCCTTGAGGGCATCGACCTTGCCGGTTGCGATGTTGTTGAAATGGGTACGTGCCAGGTCTTCACCCGGCCCGGCCAGGGCTGCGGATGCAAACAGAACCGTACCTGCGAAGGCAGTAGCGGCAAATTGACTGATCGGCTTCATTTCAGATCTCCATTCGTTCACTGTTCCAGATGCGATCGGCCGCATCCGGTGCTGTCCACGCAGGTGGTGGTGTTTTCCTTCCCGAAGGAGCCGAAATTTCTTTTTTGCCGGCGACGGAATAATTCGCGCAGCACAAGCGTTGGTGTCAGTAGTGTCCACGAGGAAGAGCTCTTGCCCGACAATACCCAAAACCTGCTCAGGGAGACGCCGGCGCTGCATCGATACGCGGTAACGCTGACCTGCGACCAGGCGGAAGCGGAAGACCTTGTGCAGGACTGCCTGGAACGGGCCTTGCGCAAATGGAGCCTTCGCCGGTCGTCTGTACCACTGCGGCCGTGGCTCTTCCGTATGATGCGCAATCTTCACGTCAGCCGCTGGCGGCGCTTGCGGCGCCATTCGAACCATATCGACCTGGACGATCTGGAAAACCAGCTTCAGGCGCCCGCCTCGCAGCAGGACAGCGCCGAGCTCAAGCATCTACTGAACCGCATGCTGGCCTTGCCCGAAGACCAGCGCGAAGCACTGTTCCTGGTCGGCGTGGAAGGCTTTACCTATGCAGAAGCCGCCGCAATCCTGAACGTTGCCGAAGGAACCATCATGTCGCGCATAAGCCGCGCTCGTGCCAGACTGAGAGAAGACCCCCGCGCCTCCGAGCGTCCCCATCTAAGGAGCGTGACATGAATTCCCAGACGGTGCCTCCCATCCGGGAGGAAGACCTCGTTCGATACGTCGACGACGAGCTGCCTGCGGATCGCAGACGCGAGGTCGAAACCTATCTTCGGGACAATCCGGAAGCTGCCGCCCGGGTTGAGGCGGACCGCCGGATCTCGGCAAACCTGAAGACAGCCTATTCCCGAGTCACTGCAGAACCTCCCGGCCTGACCGCGCCTTCAGGGGGCAGATGGCTGCCGCGCGCCGGCATGGCCGCCTCCATCGCTGCGGCCCTGCTGGTTGGCGTCTTTGCCGGCTGGTCCCTGAAACCGGATGCAAGCCTGCCAGCGTATCAGCCCTTCCTGGCCGATGCCCTGACGGCTCACCGAACATTCACCGTTGAGGTTGCCCATCCGGTCGAGGTGGCAGCCAGCGACCAGCGGCATCTGGCGACCTGGCTCGGCAATCGGCTGAACCATCCGTTCCGCATTCCCGATCTGCGGGTTGCCGGACTGACGCTGATGGGCGGTCGCCTGCTGCCTAGCGGGGCGGATCCGGCAGCACAGCTCATGTATGACGATGCGGACGGCAACCGGGTGACCGTCTATCTGCGCCGCGGGGTCGACGGTGAACCGAAATTCCAGTTCGCGGAATCCGGCACTGAACAGGCGTTTTTCTGGAGCGACACCGGGTTCACCTACGCGGTGACAGGCGACATGCCGCGCTCACAGCTTTTGAACCTTGCCCACCTGATCCAGACCCAGCTCGACCCGGCGCAACAATCGAACTGAAAGTCGCCAGATCATTCTGAAAGAGACCTCGCGCTTTCGTGACCCCGCTCTTGGGAAGACCAGGCAACCGGCTGGCGTAGTCAGGTGCGGGGGCGGCGCAAGGCCGCCTTCGGCGCGCATGCGTCACAAGCCAACAGAATTCAGGAATTCCGATATGAAAACTTCCCTTTGTGCGCTCGCACTGCTGGTTTGCGCCGGCCCTGCACTCGCCCAGGAAAGCACACTCGCCGATCCATCCATCAAACACCGCCCCGCCGACGGAGTTGTCAGGCTTTATGGTGCGGGCGGCCCGCACACGGCGTTCCAGAAAGTTGCAAAGGCCTTTGAAGAAAAAACCGGCAACAAGGTCGAAATCACGGCCGGCCCGGAAACCACCTGGTCCGCAAAAGCCCAGGCGGATGCCGATATCCTCTGGGGCACATCCGAACAATCGATGACGGCGTTTCTGGAAACCTATGGCAATTTTGACTCTTCCCAGGTTCAGCCAATCTACATCCGGCCCGCCATCATCGCCGTGCGCGCAGACAATCCGAAAAAGATCGAGGGCTTTGAAGACCTGCTCAAGGACGGGATCAAGATCGTCGTGACCGAGGGCGCCGGTGTCGCCAACACATCCGGCACAGGCGTCTGGGAAGACATCGCCGGAAGGACCGGAAATCTCGGTGACGTGTCGGCGTTCAGATCGAACATCGTCGCGTTTGAAAAAGGCTCCGGTGCCAGTTTCCGGGCCTTCAAGGACCTTGAGGCCGATGCCTGGATCACCTGGCCGAACTGGCCTATCAACAACCCGGACGTTCTGTCCCTTGTCGAACTGGACGAAAACCGTCGCATCTGGCGCGATGTCAACGTCGTGCTTTCCCCCGACGCCGACCCGCAAGCCAAGGCTTTTCTGGACTTCCTCCAGACCCCGGAAGCCGCGGTCCTGATGAAAACCGAGGGTTGGAAGCGCTAACACCGCGCTTTCGCCTTTTGCCAAGCCCCCTCCGCGCCCATGCCTCCCAGGGCGCGCAGAGGGGGATGCAACGCCTTTTTGAAACCCGCTGAGCCTACCTTTCCCATTTTTCCGCTTGCCAACCTCAAACTGCACTGTTAAACGTTTAACTGTAAAACGTTTAACAGCGTTGGGAGGCGCTGGCAGATGTCCCGGAAAAAACCGTCCATCAAGGAAGTCGCCGCTCTTGCGGGCGTGTCGATCGCGACGGTATCGAACGTCTTTTCCGGGCGCAAACCGGTCAACGACGAGCTGAAGGAGAGCGTGCACAAGGCTGCGCGCGAACTCGGTTACCAGCTTGATCGGGCCGCTTCCCAGCTGCGCTCAGGCCGAACCCGTATCATCGCGGTAATTGTCCCCGACCTCACCGACACCTTTTTTGCCACCATCGTCTCCAGACTGGAAACCGCCGCATCAGCGGAAGGTTACGACGTGATCGTCGCCAGCTCACACAACGACCGCGCGGTGGAATCCTCACGTCTGAAGGCGTTGCTCGCATGGCGGCCGGAAGGGCTGATTGCCGTGCCCTGCTCAAGCACCATGCCGCCGGAACTGAAGGAAGCAAAATCCACCTTGCCGATGGTTCTGGTCGACCGTGTTGCTGCAGAAGGGGCAATTGCCGATACGGTGACCATCGACAACCGCGAGGCGGGCGAGATTGCCGCAAGGCATCTGCTGGAGCGTGGCCACCAGAACATTGCAATCGGCGTTTCCGACCTGGATCACCCTCCGATTCTGGAAAGAACGGAAGGGGCTGCCGCCATCATCGAGGCGCAAACCGGCAAACGGCCGACCATTCTCAATCTGGGTTCCGATATCACCGCAGGCACCAGAACGCTCCTGGACTGGATGGAACGCAATCCCCTGCCGGAAGCAATCATCGCGCTTACCAACGTCACGACACTCAGCGTGTTGTCCGCCCTCGCCGAACACCGGATCGACATCCCGAGCCGCGCGTCTGTCGTCGCGTTTGACGACTATGCCTGGATGTCCGCCCGCAACACCGGACTGACGGCCATCCGACAGCCGGTCGACAAAATCGCGGAAACCGCCTGGCGCCGGCTGCTGCAGCGGATCGAGGGTGACAGCAAGGCACCCGTTACACCGACAGTGCTGAACGCGAGCCTGATCGTCCGTGCCTCGGTGCGAGATCTCGAAGCAGGCGAAGACATGCATTCGCAAACACACACCCCGGCACCGAGGGACAGCGCCTCGGCGGAAGGGCAGGAAAAGAAGATCCACTGATGCCATCCGCCAAAACTGGGCACGACGGCAGACAGGCGGCAAAGACCGCACGGACACATGGGAGGAAGAGGAGGAAAATCGGACTTCAGGATCAACGGACACTCAAACGCTATCAGTCCCGTTGATCCGGACGAGAAACGCGCGGAGTGCGGTGAGCAACCCCGCGCGTCGGCAAGATCGTCCTGAAATACCCACTAACCGAAGCGGCAGGTAGATCCTCTCATCCGCCGGAACCCGTAAAGACGCCCCGTGCCGTTGCACCGGCTAAGGCGTCAGGGTTTCTGCGCGGACTCGATCATGCTCGGCCAAGATTAGCAGTGGTCTTTCAGGAAACCAACCGGTCTTGAGCGCACCCGAGGACGGGGCCGACGGACCGTTTTATTGATGGAGGAAACTGAAATGAACCCGATGAACAAGAAACTTGCCGGCGCGGCCATCGTTGCCGCCGCCCTGCTGCAGGGAACCGCTGTCCAGGCTGCATCCGGCACCGTTGCATTCCTGATGCCAGACCAGGCATCAACCCGCTACGAGGAACATGATTTCCCGGGCTTCAAGGCGGAAATGGAGAAGCTTTGCCCGGATTGCACCGTCATCTACCAGAACGCGGATGCAGACGTGGCGCGCCAGCAGCAGCAGTTCAACTCCGTTCTGACACAAGGCGCCAAGGTGATTGTGCTTGATCCGGTGGATTCCAGCGCGGCCGCCTCGCTCGTCGCCCTTGCCCAGAGCCAGGGCGTGAAAGTGATCGCCTACGATCGCCCTATCCCGGACAAGACCGCCGACTACTATGTCTCCTTCGACAATGAAGGCATCGGCAAGGCAATCGCCGAGTCCCTGGTGCGCCATCTGGAAGAACAGGGCATCTCACCGGAGGCAGGCGGCCTGCTGCAGATCAACGGCTCGCCCACCGATGCCGCTGCCGGCCTGATCAAGGACGGTATTCATGCAGGTATCGCCACCGGCAAGTACGAGACGCTGGCCGAATTCGACACGCCGGACTGGGCACCGCCCAAAGCCCAGGAATGGGCCAGCGGCCAGATCACGCGCTTCGGCGATCAGATCGTCGGCATCGTAGCGGCCAATGACGGCACCGGCGGCGGCGCCATTGCCGCCCTGAAGGCTGCCGGCGTCGACCCGCTTCCGCCTGTAACCGGCAACGATGCCACCATCGCGGCCCTGCAGCTGATCATTGCCGGCGACCAGTACAACACGATCTCCAAGCCTTCTGAAATCGTTGCCGCGGCGGCTGCCAAGGTTGCCGTGCAGTTCCTGAACGGGGAAACGCCGGAAGCCAAGACAACGCTCTACGAAACACCTTCCGAGCTGTTCGTTCCGGCCGTGGTCACGCGCGAGAACCTGAAGGAAGAGATCATCGATATGGGCATCCAGACGGCTGAGGAACTGTGCACGGGCCGTTATGCCGAAGGCTGCAAGGAACTCGGCATCCAATAACTCCTCCTCCCAAGCAGGCCGCCCGACCCCAAGGGTCGACACCCGGAAGGCCGGGTGGCCATCCAGAGGACCCAGAAAACCATGAGCCGGACAAGATGACCGCCACTTCTCCCCAATCCGCCACGGATCGGCAGCCGATCCTGAGCCTCAAGGGCATTTCGAAGAACTTCGGCGCGGTGTCGGCATTGACCGATATCGAGCTGGACGTCCATCCAGGTGAAGTCGTTGCCCTTGTCGGTGACAACGGCGCCGGAAAATCGACCCTCATCAAGGTGCTCTCCGGCGTCCACGCGCCGACTTCCGGCACCATTCACTTCGAAGGCAAGCCGGTGACGATGCACGGGCCGAGCGACGCCCTGCACCTTGGCATCGCAACCGTGTTCCAGGATCTCGCCCTGTGCGAGAACCTCGACGTCGTTGCCAACATCTTCCTGGGCCAGGAACGCAGTCCCTGGCATCTGGATGAAGTGGCCATGGAAGTCCGCTCCTGGGAGCTGCTCAACGAGCTGGCGGCCCGCATTCCAAGCGTGCGCGAACCGATCGCATCGCTGTCCGGCGGCCAGCGCCAGACCGTCGCCATTGCCCGGTCCCTGCTGCTCAACCCGAAGATCATCATGCTGGACGAACCCACCGCCGCCCTTGGCGTTGCCCAGACGGCGGAAGTGCTCAACCTGGTGGAGCGGGTCCGCGACAAGGGCCTCGGCGTCATCATGATTTCCCACAACATGGAAGACGTGCGCGCGGTCGCAGACCGCATCGTGGTGCTGCGGCTTGGCCGCAACAACGGTGTGTTCTCGCCGCAATCGTCCAACGAGGAACTGGTCGGAGCCATTACCGGCGCAACCGACAATGCCGTCACCCGCCGCGCCAGCAAACGGGCGGCCGCAGGCGCCACGGCATAAACAAGGAAACCACCATGAACGGCTCCGCTCCCGAACCCCGGCTGCTCGACCGCAGCGATACGCGCGTCAAGCATGCCAGCAGCCTGACCGACGTCATCAGCGCCTTCATCGATCGTGTGAAGGCAGGCGACCTCGGCTCCCTGCCCGTCATTGTCGGCCTCATTGTCATCTGGACGGTCTTCACCATTCTCAATCCGCTGTTCGTTACGCCGAACAACCTTGTGAACCTGCTCTTCGATTGCTCGACAGTCGGCGTCATCGCGCTCGGCATCGTCTGCGTGCTGATGCTCGGCGAGATCGACCTTTCGGTCGGCTCCATGAGCGGTGTCGGCTCGGCCCTGATCGGCGTGCTCTGGGTCAATCAGGGTGTTCCCCTGCCACTGGCGATCCTGGCGGCGCTCAGCACCGGCGCGGTCATCGGCTCGGTCTATGCACTGCTGCGCACTCAGCTTGGCATGCCCAGCTTCGTCTCGACCCTCGCCGGTCTGCTGGCGCTTCTCGGCCTGCAGCTCTACATGCTCGGCTCCACCGGCTCCATCAACCTGCCCTACGGCTCCTGGATGGTGAACTTCGGCCAACTTCTGATGATGCCGGCCTGGGCCTCTCACGCAGTCGCCCTGTTGCCTGGCGTCGCCATTCTCGTGATGGGAATTCGCAACCGGCGCCAGCGCCAGGCAGCCAATCTCTCCGTTGGCTCTGTTGGCGGGCTAGTGTTCAAGGCGCTGTTCACCACCATCGCCTTCGAAGCCGCCGTCTTCTATCTGAACCTCGGTCGCGGCGTGCCCTGGATGTTCGGCCTCTTCGCCCTGCTTGTCGTTGTCATGAACTATGTCTTCACACGCACCCAGTGGGGGCGGTCCGTGAAGGCAGTTGGCGGCAACGCGGAGGCTGCGCGCAGAGCCGGCATCAATGTCACCTTCACCTACCTCACGTCCTTTGCGCTGTGCTCGCTGCTGGCGGCCCTCGGCGGTGTTCTGTCTTCCGCACGGCTTGCCTCCGCCAGTCAGCAGGCGGGCACCGGTGACGTCAACCTCAACGCTATCGCAGCCGCCGTTATCGGTGGAACCAGCCTGTTCGGCGGACGCGGGTCGGCATGGTCGGCGCTGCTTGGCATCATCGTCATCCAGTCGATCTCCAACGGGCTGACGCTTTTGAACATGTCGTCCTCGCTCCGCTACATGATCACCGGCTGCGTGCTCGCCATTGCCGTCATCGTCGACAGTCTCGCCCGCCAGAGCCGCGTCTCTCACGGCCGCGCCTGACCGGATTTCAATTCAAGGATTTCGAACATGACCGATGAACTCAAAGGCAAGGTCGCGGCCATTACTGGTGCCGCGTCCGGGATCGGCCTGGAATGCGCCAGGAGCCTGCTTGCAGCCGGCTGCCGGGTGGTCCTGATCGACCGTGCCGAAGACAGACTGAACGCGATCTGCCAGGAGCTCGGGCCGGACGCCATTCCACTGGTGGTCGACCTCATGGACGGGCCCACTGTCGATGGCATGCTGGACCGGATCGTGGAAAAGACCGGACACCTCGACATCTTCCACGCCAATGCAGGAGCATATGTCGGCGGCAGCGTCGTCGACGGCGACCCGGACCAGTGGGACAAGGTTCTCAATCTCAACATCAATGCCGCGTTCCGCTCCATTCGCGCCGTGTTGCCACATATGGTGGAACGCAAGACCGGCGACATCATCGTCACCAGTTCCATCGCCGGCCTTGTACCGGTCGTCTGGGAGCCGATCTATACCGCCTCGAAATTTGCCGTGCAGGCCTTCGTTCACACGGTACGGCGCCAGGTCGCCGAACACGGGGTGCGCGTTGGAGCGGTCGCGCCGGGACCTGTGGTTACAGCCCTTCTCGATGACTGGCCCAAGGCAAAGATGGACGAAGCCCTCGCCAACGGCAGCCTGATGCAGCCCCGGGAAGTCGCTGATGCCGTGCTGTTCATGCTCAGCCGCCCGCGCGGCGTCACCATCAGGGACCTTGTCATTCTGCCGCAAAGTGTGGACCTTTGAGGCATGAGCAAATTTCTGATTGGTATTGATGTCGGCACAGGCAGTGCCAGGGCTGGTCTGTTCGACCAGTCCGGCAATCTGGTTGCATCGGCAAAACGTGACATCGCCCTCTTCAACCGGGGGCCAAACCTTTACGAACAATCTTCCAACGACATCTGGCAAGCCGTGGCCGCCACCGTACGCGAAGCGGTTGGCACGGCCGGGATCGATCCGGGCGATGTGGCCGGGATCGGCATGGACGCCACCTGTTCGCTGGTGGTCATCGGCCCGCAAGGCAGCCCGCTGCCGGTAGGCGATACGGACCATCCGGAGCGCAACATAATCGTCTGGATGGATCACCGCGCCCTTGACCAGGCCGAACGCATCAACGCCGGTGGCCACGACGTGCTGCGCTATGTCGGCAGCCAGATTTCACCAGAAATGGAAACTCCGAAGCTGCTCTGGCTGAAAGAGAACCGGCCAGAGATCTTCGGCAAAGCCGAGCATTTTTTCGACCTGACCGATTTCCTGACATGGCGGGCAACCGGCAGCCTTGCACGGTCCATCTGCACGGTTACCTGCAAATGGACCTACCTTGGTCATGAACGCCGCTGGGACGCCGATTATTTCCAGTCCATCGGTCTTGCCGAACTCTGCGCGAATGATTTTGACCGCATCGGCACCACCATTGTCGATGCGGGAACGGCTCTGGGCAACGGACTGACGGCAGAAGCGGCGGCAGACCTGGGTCTGCATGAAGGGACACCCGTTGCTGCCGGGCTGATCGACGCTCATGCGGGCGGTGTCGGCACGGTCGGGTGGCAGGACCAGACAGAGGCGGGATCGGCGACAAGCCGGATGGCCTATGTCTTCGGCACCTCCGCCTGCACCATGACCTCGACAACAGAACCTGCCTTCGTGCCAGGCGTCTGGGGACCTTATTTCTCCGCGATGGTTCCAGGCCTCTGGCTGAACGAGGCGGGCCAGTCGGCGGCAGGTGCCGCCATCGACCATCTGGTCCGTTTCCACCCGGCCTCCACTGAGGCCCTCAAGCAGGCAAGGGAAGCAGGTCTCGGCCTCAACCAGTGGCTTGCTGCTGAAGCCGAGCGGCTTGCACCGGAGGGGACAGACATATCAAGGCTGGCAGACGGTCTGCATGTGGTCCCTGAATTTCTCGGCAACCGTGCGCCGTTTGCCGATCCGGAAGCCAAGGCCATCATTGCGGGCCTTGATATGGACACATCCGTCGCCGCTCTCGTCAGGCTCTATGTCGCGGGCATCTGCGGTCTCGGATACGGCCTCAGACAGATTGTCGAGGCGCAGACCGCAAAGGGCATCCGGACGGACACCATCGTCGTCAGTGGCGGTGCAGGCCAGAGCCCTTTGGTGCGTCAGCTTCTGGCCGATGCCACGGGCCTCGTGATCGCCGCTCCCAAAACCGCGGAACCGGTCCTTCTCGGCTCGGCCATGCTCGGCGCTGTCGCTGGTGGCCTGCAAAAGAACATTCCGGCCGCCATGGCCGCCATGTCGGCTGCCGGCGAAACCTATGCACCCGGCGGCGCCGAGGCCACATCCTACCACAACAAGCGGTACGAGGCTTTCGAGCTGCTGCAGCAGGCCGCCCGCAAGATCCGCGGATAACGCTGCCCGCCATTCCAAACGGAAAGAGAGACATGAAGTTTTTTGTCGACACGGCGGATGTCAGCGACATCCGCGACCTCACAGAACTCGGCCTTATCGATGGTGTTACTACCAACCCGTCCCTGATCCTCAAGTCCGGCCGGGACATCACAGAAGTGACCCGCGAGATCTGCTCCATTGTCGAAGGTCCGGTTTCGGCCGAAGTCACGGCGACCGAGTTCGAGGCAATGGTGCGAGAAGGCAAGACCCTTGCAAGGATCGCCCCCAACATCTGCATCAAGCTGCCGCTGACGCTGGATGGTCTCAGAGCCTGCCGTGCACTGACTGCCGAAGGGTTCAAGACCAACGTCACCTTGTGCTTTTCCGCCAATCAGGCGCTGCTGGCCGCCAAGGCCGGAGCAACCTTCATTTCCCCGTTCATTGGCCGACTGGACGATATGGTCATGGACGGAATGGAGCTGATCCGCGAGATCCGGCAGATCTACGACAATTACGGCTTTGAGACCGAAATTCTTGCCGCCTCGATCCGAACGGTCAATCACGTCAAGGAAGCCGCGTTGATCGGCGCCGATGTGGCAACCGTGCCGCCGGCAACGATCAAGGCGCTAGTCAAGCACCCGTTGACCGACAAGGGACTGGAGCAGTTCCTTGCGGATTGGGCAAAGACCGGCCAGACCATCACCTGATCGACTGAAGAGTACGTACAAGCAACTTGCCGGTTCCACCCATGGGCGGAGCCGGTAAATCCACTCGAATTGAACCCGATGACGGTTCGGGCGTTTCCAATGGAGAGACATCCATTGGAGGATAGTATGCGCCCGCACGAAAATGTCCGGACGATTGCAGCCCTTGCCACCGCACTGACCCTTGTGTGCGGCACCGCTCTTGCAGACGACAAGAGCGAAGACTGCAAGGTTGAACCCGGCGCAAAGTCGCAAGACAGGGTTCCCACCGATACTGAAGAAACTGCCAGCCTCTCGGACTGCGATGGTGTTTTGAAGCCAGCCCCGGTCGGAGACCGCGAGCTTGTCGAACCTGCCCCCGATGTCGGTGAAACGCCGGTCATCACTCCGGAGGAGATCCCGGATCAGCAGCCGGCGGACTGAGGCGACCGCCAGCCAGGTCGATGATACTTAAGACCGCAGCAAACGCTTGGTGGACCCGACAGCGGTTGCGATCTGGGAATAATGCGTCTTGCGCTTTTCCGAGTTTCCAGCAGAACGCAGCAGCTTGGTGACGCTCTCGTCGATGGCTTCCGATGCTTCACGGCGAGCCTGCTCGAGATTGGCCGTGGAAACGGCCCGGTAGGTACGCTGACCCACGGCCGCGCGCGGAGCGCTCCGGTCCTGGTATTTTGAGACAATGCCATCGAGCTTGCGGGAAAGGCTCCGCAATTCCCGCGCCGCGTCGCGATAGTTTGGCCGGTTTTCAATTGTCGAGGCGGCGCGCCCCAGAACATTCCTCAAACAGTCGAAGCGGTATTCGGGTCGGATGGAATTACGGCACTCGTTGCTGCCGTTCTGAATTATCCAGATGACACCGCGGGTGACCCTTTCGTCGAGATCATAGGATGCGCTCAGCTTCGGGTCGCGTTCCTGCCGATCGACATCATAGGAAGGGCCAGACGGTTCGCTGCTCATGGAAGAGCTGTACTGGGCAAGCAGAAGCTCCTCCAGAACCGAACCCAATGGATCTGTCGGCGCAAGCGACTGGCCACCCGGCACGGCGACCGCATAAGCAGGCACACTGGCAGCCGTCACGACTTGTCCGGCGAGCACGGCAACGGCCACACCTGCGCAAAACCTGTTTCCAAACATGACTTCCTCCAATCAACTATTCAAACACATCGAACAAATCACCAGAGACAACTGATCGAACCGGGCAGCAACCACGATTGGCGCGACACCTGCTAGCGGAAAAGCAGAAAAAACCTGCAATATGACTTAGAAAAACGTCTGCACTGTCTACATTGAAATCAGGGATTGATATTTCCCGAAATGTTTCTTTTGATTGTTCTTTTTCAATTTTAACCCCTTGGAATAAAAGAACAAGTCAAAAATTACCCTGCGTCATGCAACACGCAACAAAGGCTTTGGAAGGTGGAAATCGATCTCAGCCGGCAAACGCTTTGGCCCCTATTCGGAAAGCCCGTAAGCTTTGCGCAGACCTCTCTGGGTCTGCGGGCCGAACTGGCCGTCGATGGTCCCGGTATAGAAAGAGCGTTCTGAAAGTTTCCGTTGAAGGGAGCGCCGTGTCGTGGCCTTGAACATTTTCGGGTTTTCCGAGAGCTGGCTCAAAACTTCTTCGTTGCCGGATCTCAAGGCGCGATAAAGATATTCTGCCGCATCGTCCGGTTCCTTGCCATCGACCACACCGTCATCGATCAGGGCTGCGTAATTGAACATCGCTTCCGGGTGCCGCTGATCGGCAGCCTTTCCGAACAGCTCGATTGCCTTTTTCGGATCACGCGCGATCCCCAGGCCGCCCTGATAATAAAGGAACCCGAGATCGTTGATGGCATCCGCAAAGCCCTCGTCTGCGGACTTGCGAAACAGTTCCAATGCCTTTTCGACATCCTGTTCGACGCCAATGCCGCGCTCATACATGCGGGCAAGCTCGAACATGGCTTCAGGATCACCTGCTTCCGATGCGGTTTCCAGAAATGCTGCCGCGCGGGAGGGATCGTAGCGGTCCTCGCTCGGGTTGAGGCGCATGTAGGCAAGGCCTTTCAGCGCCCTGCTGTCGCCCTCCCTTGCCGCCACCTGCAACTGCTCTTCCTGGCTGACTTCAAGGCGCCCCCAGGCGTTAAGACGGTCTGCCGCCGCAAGCACGTTGACCTCCTGGCTGCCGCCCGCAAGGAAGTAGGGTTTGCCGGACAGTGAGCCGTAGGTGTGCGGCTCCTGCGCGTTGGCGGTGGCTTTCAGCACGGAATCGCGCACCTGCCGGAAGGCAAGGCCTATTTCCAGATCCCTGATCTTCAAGGTCTGGGCCAGCGCCGATGCAAACGGACTGTTTTCACCTGCCCCATCCAGTGCAACGGCTCCTGCTTCGGCGGCGTAGGCCACCAGCGTGCCGCGTTCGGGAGAAGGTGCTGCCAGCCCGCGGCCGTAAGCCCCCTGATTTACGGTGAGCGTTTCCTGCCCGCCCACATCGGCAAACGGGTCGTTCCGGCAGGAATCCAGGATCACGATCCTGAGCTGCCGAGCCTTGTCGACCGCTTCCAGAATGTCATCGAGAGAAATCGAGGTATCGGCAACCTGCTGCCGGCTGCCGGCCTTGGCGTCGGAGGGAACCAGGAAATTGCGTCCGCCGACTTCGATCCCGTGTCCGGCAAAATAGA
The DNA here is from genome assembly GCF_053005225.1 of Roseibium sp. RP-7. Lineage (NCBI taxonomy): Bacteria > Pseudomonadati > Pseudomonadota > Alphaproteobacteria > Hyphomicrobiales > Stappiaceae > Roseibium > Roseibium sp. RP-7. The sequence continues at coordinate 31,799 of NZ_JBRKQA010000005.1, read as the reverse complement.
CGAGAGCCACATCCGCCGTTTCCGCCTCGAAGGCGAAACGGTCCAGCAGTTCCCGGAACTCCGCAAGCCCGATGTTGAAATGCTCGGACACTTCGAAATTCAGTTCGTTCAAGGTATCCGAAATCAGCTTGCCGTCATTGGTGGTGTTGCTCAGATCGGGGGCGTTCTCATAGCCCGCAATGCCGACCACAAGAGCCATGCGCCGTTCCGCGAACGGGTCCGTCGCCGCGTGAGCTGACAGGCCCGTCAGCACCAGAAACACCACAACAGACCAGACAGCCAATCCGTTGATTTTAAAAGTCTTCAACAGCAGTTCGACCCGGTTTCGCATTTGGCGCAATCACATGAAAACCCTGTTTCCGGCTTGGTACAAGTCCTGGAAACACCGCTTTCATAATTGGCGGATTACCTTGCGAAAACAACCCCTCTTTTCGCCGCGTCACCTGACTGCAGCTGTCACCCTTCAACCGGTACAATCCCAAAAAAGCGGCCGGTCCGCGACTAACGAACCGGCCAAGGCGGACATTGCCTGAAGACCACATCAGACAATCCGGGTTGATCAGCCACCGCATGCAATCCCGCGCAATCTTGCGCTGAAAAGCGGCCGTCGACCGTAAAATGCGTCCAGTTGCCTACTCCTCCCGGAAGGCACGTGACATGCTGTCGACGATCGGCTTGGTCAGATACTGCATGAAGGTTCGCTCGGCCGTCTGGATCATGATTTCCGCGGGCATGCCCGGGGTCGGAACGAAGTTAAGCACCCTTGTCAGTTCGCCCGGCGAGATATCGATGCGAGTGACGTAAACCTCGCGCATGATGCCCGTGCTGTTGTCGGTGATTGCATCTGCGGACACATATTGCACTTCGCCTTCCAGCACCGGCGTGGTGCGTTGATTGAGGGCGGACAGGCGAACAGTGGCCTGCTGGCCGATATGAACGCTGTCGATATCGGTTCGCGAAATCAGTGCCTCGATGATCAGCGGTGCGTCGGACGGCAGAATCTCGACAATCGTCTTGCCGCTTTCGATAACCCCACCGGCTGTGTGGTAGTGCATGCGTACGATGGTCCCCGAAACCGGTGCCTGAATGACGGCACGCTCGAGAACGTTGCGCGCCTTGCGGGACTGCTCTCTTGCCGCATCCAGCTCGGCCTCGATCGATTGCAGGTCATCAAGCACCTTTTCGTTATAGGCAGCCCGTGTCTGCTTGACCTGTTCCTGGTGTTGCAGGACCTGGGCATTGGCCTCCTGCATGGACGATGCCAGCCTCCCGATCTGCCCTTCCGCTTCTGCGATCGCTCTTTCCAGTGCATTCAGGGTCGGCTTCAGAAGAAGGCCTTTTTCGAAGAGAAGTTTCTTGCCCGTGTGTTCTTCCTGCAGGATCGCAAGCTGCCTGATCATGGCATCATGCTGTTCACGGTAGCCGTCGCGGCGGTGCTGAAGGGATTCGATCGTGCTCTCCAGAATCCTGATATCACTCGTCAGCTTGGCCTGTGATCCGATGAAACTCAGCTTCTGGCCGGCGATGATGGTGGCAATTTCCTCATCGTCCTTCAGGTCCAGCAATGTTTGCGGGAATTCCACCTCCTTCAGCCAGAGATATTCGGCGCGCAGACGGGCGTTGATCGCTTCCAGCCGCGCCAGCTTGAGACCCAGCTGTCGCTCGTTTGCGGATGCGACGGTTTCGTCGAGACGAACAATCGGATCGCCTTTTTGAACGCGCTCGCCCTCCTGCACCAGGATCTCCTTCACGATCCCGCCTTCGTAGTGCTGAATCTGCTTGTTCTGTCCGGTTGCGACAAAGGTTCCGCTAGAAATTACGGCGGCTGCCAACGGCGCGGTAAAGGACCAGGCGGCAAAGCCTCCTATGAAGAAGACCAGCATGAAAACGCCGATCAGCGTGTGCCAGAAAATCGATCTCGGCACTGCCGAATACCAGTCCATCGGTTCGTGATGTGTCAGAGCGTTGCTCATCTTTTCCCCCTGGCTTGAGCCGTCCCTGGCGGCTGCCAACGCTTATCCTTGTTGCTGAACCGCTCTTTGTTTCTTCCGGTCGGCAAGGAGTTCCAGCACCTCGTTGCGGAAGCCGAACATGCTGATGGAGCCGTCGGCCAGAACAAGGATCCGGTCGACACATTTCAGCAGGGATGGCTTTTGCGTGATCGCGACGACGGTGATGCCTTCGGCCTTGGCATGTGCCATTGCCCGTGCAAGCGCTTCGTCGCCATTGGTGTCCAGATTTGAGTTGGGTTCGTCCAGAACGACGAAACGTGGATTGCCGAAGAACGCCCTGGCAAGCGCGATACGCTGCTTCTGACCGCCTGACAGCGGTGCACCGTCGGCCGCGACGACCGTTTCGTAGCCGTGGGCCAATTCGGAAATCATGGCGTGCACGTCGGCCAGACAGGCGGCTTCGTAGATCTGCTCGTCCGAAGCATCTTCGCGCATGCGGCCGATGTTCTGCTTGATCGTGCCCGGGAAGAGCTGAACGTCCTGTGGCAGATAACCGATGTTCTCACCCAGCTGCCGCTGGTTCCAGTTGCGCAGGTCCATCAGGTCCAGACGCACCGCGCCCGATGTCGGCAGGATGGATCCCACCAGCATCTTGCCGAGTGTGGTTTTTCCGGCTCCCGAGTTGCCGATGATCGCAAGAGAGTCCCCGGCTTTCAGCGAGAAGGTGATGCTGTTGAGCACGACCCGCTTGGTCCCCTGGGGCACGTAAAGCAGGCGTTCGACATCAAGCCGGCCTTGCGGCTTGGGCAGAACGAGACGTTCGGAGTTGAGCGGCGAGGATTTCAGCAGTGTCGAGATCCGGCCATAGGAATTGCGCGACAGCAGATACTGGTTCCAGCCTTCGATCGCCCCCTCGATGGGCGACAGCGCCCGGCCGCCGATAATGGAGGCGGCAATCACCATCCCCCCGGTCAGTTCACCCTGGATGGCAAGGAATGACCCCCACCCGAGCATCGCCACCTGCGTCAGAAGCCGGACAGCCTTGGTGATGGAGGCCGAAACAATGTTTCTGTCCTGCGCACTGACCTGCGCGCGCAGCGAAGCAGCCGTATCGCGCCCCCACAGGTGAACCGCTTCCGGGATCATGGCCAGGGCGTTGATGATCTGCGAATTCCTGGACATGGCATCCAGATGCAGGTTCGCCTTGCTCTGGTTCTGGTTGGCATCGCTGAAATGCCGGGACGTGATCTTCTGGTTGATCACCGCGATCACGAGCAGGATCACACAGGTGCCACCGACGATCATCCCGAGGTGCGGATGAATGAGGTAGATCGCCACCAGGAAAAGCGGCGCGAAGGGACCATCCAGAAATGCCATCATGGTGCCGGACACCAGAAAACCCCGCAATTGCTGCAGGTCGTTCAGGATCTGGTACTCCTTGCCGTTGCTGTTGAGCGAAGCTCGTGCGGCGGCTGCGAGGATGGGTGAACCCAGTTGCGATGCGAGTTCGACCGCCGTGCGCATAAGAATGAAGCGGCGGATGGCATCGAAGGCCGCCTGCAGCAGGACCGCCCCGACGATCACGCCTGTCAGCATGACCAGCGTGTCCAGCGAGCGGCTGGTCAGGACCCGGTCCGAGATCTGGAACAGATAGACCGGAATTGACAGCACAAGCACATTGATGACGCAGGAAAACATCAGCACGATGAGAAGATTGCGTCGAACGGCGGCGACGCCGTTTTCGAGTGCCTTGGAAAGATCGGGCGGTGTCGTCCGTCGGTGGAACTCGGGCTTTTCAGCCTTGGATTTGCCAGAGCCTGTGCCTGTGCCTGTGCCTGTCCGGGCGGACTTGCCGCCGTCCGCCGGTTTCGCTCTTGCGTCTCCCGACTTCAGGGTTGGTCCGCCCGCAGCGGCTGCTGCCTCTGCGCCGACAAGTCGTGCATCACCCTTTTTCGCATCGGGGCCCAGCACCTGCGGCTCACCCGCCCGGTTCGTCCGCTGCCCATCGGCAACATCATATGAAATGGTCATGAGCTGCCTCCCCTAAGCGACCATCGTCGCCATCGGATCGACACAGACCTCGTCCGGCACCTGGTTCAGGTTGACGGTTTCAAGATCGTTGTCACCATTGGTCAGCATGCCGTCGGCCAGGAAGACAACCGCCTCCGACGCAAGACCCGCCCCGCCGTGATCAGGTTGCTCGACATCTGCCGTCAGGATCTCCGCCTGGTAAAGCAAAGCTTCCGAATAGGTGTCGCCACCGACGCGAACAACATTGTCCACGCTGGCTTCCTGGATCACCGCGGCATTGTAGAGAAGGTTTGAATCGCCGTTGATGCTGGTGCCTTCGCTTGAGACATCGACCCCAAGCGTGGCGATGCTGTCGCTGTCGCCCAGGATATTGACCTGTTCGAGGTAATTGATGTCGTAGACATCGCCGGAGATATAAAGAACGTTCAGCTGGTTGAAAGGCGAAGCTTCCCCGCTGAAGAGCCCGGACAGGAAGTCGTCGCCGAGATCCTCCTCACCTGCCGTTGCGAGCCGGTTCGCGCTTGCCGGATCCAGGTCGACGACGGAACTGTTGTAGTTGGAAACGATATAGGCCTCGTTCCAGAGCAGATTGTCGATCTGCCCGTCAGGCGTCGGCATGGAAGCGTCTTGTGTACCTTCGGCAATGACCTGATCGAAATTGACCATGACGTTGGTCTGGCTGATCACATTGGCCGAGTAATAGTCGCCTCCGATCAGGATCAGATCGAAAAAGGTGCTCAATTCCGTGAGGTTGAGAGCATTTGTCAGAATATTGCCACCGGACATGATCGTCGTGCCCGAGCCGTCTTCCTGGTAGACGATGGTGTCGTTGTCGACCAGATAGTTCTTCTGGGTCAGCCAGTTCACGAAGGTCATGTCACCGTCGTGGAAGGTGATATCCCAGAGTGAATGATTGCCGACCGGAGCAACATCCATGGGCAGATCCGAACCGGTGTTCATGATCGATGCGATGTTGTAGCTGCCGGTGCTCGGATCCGTCGCCCACTCGCCAAGACCCGCCAGATGCGTCGCTGCCAGAACATTTGTCTGGCTGATAATGTCGAGATCGTAATAATCGCCGGCCACAGCTATGGTCGCGGCCTTGCCCCAGACGTCCACCAGAATGGCCTGATTGATCAGTGTGTTGTTGCCGGCACTGATTTGCAGCGAAGCGGAGGTTCCGGCGGTGTCCACCAGCGAAGCCAACTCGCCTGAGGCGCTTTGCGGTCCCTCGAGCACCACGTCATCGGAGTTCGCGTCGGCGTCATCGTCCGGAGCACGGCCCCTCAAATGCTTGATGACTTCATCAAGACGGGCGGCTTCCTCGACAACGATACCGTTCTGATAGAGCTGCCCGGTGTCATCTCCGGTTGCCAGAACCTGTTGCCCGACACCGGGAGCGCCGGTTTGCATGGTTTGGGCTGTTTCCGTCCAGGCTGCGACGGTCGCGCTCAGATTGCCAGCCGGATTGTCTGCTTCCGTAAAGCTGAACCTGCCGGTGATCCCGGCGGCCTCAAGCGCATCGAGGAAGGAGATGAGTGATGGTGCTTCGTAATCGAAATGATAGTGGAGACCCGTGTTGGACAGATAGTCGTTGTCCTCCAGCACGTTTTCGGACCGGGACACAACGGCGAAGCTGTTGGGCAGCACTTCGTGCTGGAACGTTATGAAGCGGACACCGCCTGTCAGCGCGATGGTGTAGGGATTGAAAGTCCCCTCAACCGGCGGCGGCATCAGATGTGCCCGCATGCCAATGCCATCCCACTCATAAAAGTTCAGGGCGGCGGGAACGTCGTCATAGTAGCTGTAACCATCGAATTCGTAATGGATATTCGGATTGAGGTCGAGCAGCTGATAGTCCGGCCAGACTGTCGGCAGCGCCTCCATCGTCTCACCTTGCTCTGCCTGTTCGGCAGCAAGCTGTGCCGCGCGGAATTCAAGATACTCAAGGCGGGCGCGGGCCTCCTCGAGTGACATGGAAAAGCTTCCTACAAAATGCGAAATCGCTTCACGCGTAAGGTCATCATAAAAAAACATGTCAGCCCCCTAATCTGAATGAAGGGTCGTTTTCGCGGTCAAACTCGCGCGAATCTAAATACGAGAGACCGCGTTCAGCAGGCGCGGAGCAAGTGAGCTCCGCGCCTGCTGCTGTTTTCCGGAATTGAAAATCAATTCAGGAACAAACCGGATCAGCTCAGGGAGCCGAGATCTTCACCGGTCATCAGGCTGTCCATGTTGCCGCCGACAATGGTCATGTCGACAGAGTTGTTCAGGATGTTTTCGCCCTGCACCAGCGTGTTGGTGAATGCCGATGCATCGTTGGAAGCGGATGCTTCAGCTGCATTCATGCCCTGGACGAGCGCATCGTCATCAGCGATGACGCTGACGCTGCCGGAACCGAGGTCATCGATTTCCAGATTGCCTTCCAGGTCGACCGACATGCCATGGAAACCGGCATGACCGAACCAGGTGCCGACATGGCCACCGAATGCCTGCATGTCAGCATCGACGTATGCCGACCCGCTGGAGCCCCCTGCCGAAATACCGTCATCGGTTTCGGCATCGCCACCCTTGGCACTCAGGGTCTGGTTGAAGCCGGCGTTGTTGGTTGCCGTCGTACCGTTGGCCCAGTCGTTGTCTTCCAGCTGGTTGCTGTTGTTGAGCACGACACCGGCATCATTGCCGCCACCATTGAGGGCTTCGTTCAAAATGTCTTCAACGGTGATGTCGTCGCCCGGGCTGTAGTCGATGCCGCCGTTGACGCTCACGAGCATCTCGTCGACTTCAGCGCATTCTTCCAGGTCGATGTCCACGACATCGTCGTCGTCATAAACAAAACCTTCTTCGAAGTTCATCACGACTTCGGCCTTGTTGATGATCTTCGAGTCATCGACTGCATCGAAATCAGAGTAATTGAATTGAGTTCCACGCTTACCAGACATGATAATAGTCCTTGTTCATCGCGGCGAGCCAGGTTTCGCAAGACCGGCGTTCACACCGCATTCTGACTTGGAAACGGGCGCAGCTGGCGTTTCGGAAACAGGTTCGAAACAGAAAACCGCAGCGCCGATCGAACATCTTAGAGCTCGTCTTCACCAACGCTGTCGGTGTAGAGATCGCCGCCGACAATCGTCGTATCGACCGAGTTGTTGAGAATGTTCGCACCCTGCACCAGCTCGTTGACGAACGCTTCGGTTGCGTTGGCGGCATTGGCAGCGGCCATCACTTCACCAATAACCGTCGCATCATCAAGGGCATCCACGGTCATTGACGACCCACCGAAAGCCAGACCGTCATCAGCTTCCGCCGAACCGCCGTTGGCAGTCAGCTTCTGCGTGAAGGACCCTTCATTGGCGACAAAGGTGTCTTTTGCCCAGTCGTTGTCTTCCAGTTGGTTGCTGTTGTTGATTGCAATGCCGGTATCGTTCCCAAGGCCGTTCAGCGCATCATTGAGGACGTCTTCGACCTTGATGTCGTCGCCCGGGTCGAAGTCGATGTTGCCTTTCGCAATCAGAATGTCCTCGACACTCGCATGGTCGCCGATGTCCAGGTCAATGTTGTCGACGTCCGAAGGACCGTTCTCAAAATCCACATTGATCACGGGATCGAAGTCACTGTCGACATACTTGAACACCTGGTTGTTCACATCCTGGGTGTTGTCGTCGTCCGAGTATTCCCACTCGTAGCTCTTCGAATTGTCGATGTTTATTTCGTGATTATAGTTGGTGTTGTACTCGCTAGAATAAGTCGGATTGAACGACTTATCGATGTTCAGCTCGTTTTTATGCCAAACGTATTCGCTCATGGTTCTGTCCTCAGATCGGACAGCTCGGCAGATCGTCTTCTATCGATTTGCATAGGGCTGTCGTGGTTAAGAGGAGCGTTACCGCCCCAGATCAAATGGAAAATGGCAAAAACAACCACATCAGCTAATCAAAATAGATTTAGCTGTTCCATTTACTCTTCGGCTGGAAGTCAAATTTGAGGATAAGGATCCACAAACCGAGGATTTACACAAATACGAGAATCTCCCAGCCGATGAAAACAATGACAGAACAGGGAGATTGCAATAAGCCGGAAATCTTAACTAAACATTTACCATTCAAGTTTCGCGGATATCTAGCGACATAGGTAAATCACGCGAGGTCAAAAAAGTATTTAATTGCAATATCTTGAAGCAAAATCTGATCCGCGACTAAATCGAATTATTAATATAACCTAAGGTAAGTTTGTTATATACAAGTTATGGGTGAGGAGAAATTCAGACTAGGGGGTCACTGCACAAATCCCTGTTAATACTGCGATTTGGACGGCATGTTCATTTTCCGACAGCCACCCATTTCCCGCACCTATCCTTGGTCTGAACAAACAAGATAAGAAATTTTATTATTTTAAAAACCGCATGGCTAATGCCGACGGCAGAATAAGCCGGATGAATATTTACAAAAACGCTTCTCCCAGGCCCTGTTTCTGGCAATTGCAAGTGAAAGAGAGTCCAAATTAAATTTTATCTTAGTTTGTAGGGGTGACAGTAATGACTAGCGTAAATTACGAGAATAAAGGTTCAATCTATTATATTGGAGCGTCCGAAAAGTTTCCGAAGGAACTGGAAGGAGTAATCGACCGGGAAATAGAAGATGGACGTTTTATCCGTATCACTCAGAAAATCGATCTTTATCGCTCGGAGCGCCGTGGGGAATTTTCAAAACGCCTTTTCCTGATTGACGAAGGCTTCAGCGCGGAGCGCAAGGAAGCTATTGCCTGCCTGCGGAAAAATTTCCCTGAAGCAAACCTCTGCATGCTGATCAATGATGATCTGTCGTTCCCCTCGATCATCAGCGATTATTTCCAGGAAGGCCTGATCAAGAGCGTGCTGCCGATGAACCTTCGGATCGATCTCTGGCTAGGCGCTATCCGTCTCATGCTCAACGGCGGCCATTATCTGCCGGCTGATGCCATCAAGTACATGGGGATGGAAAGGCCTTACGGCGCAGCCCCGGCCATGCATCAGCGCAGGCACCGCAGCCGTACCAGGAACCGCTTCGGCAAGCTGACGAAACGGGAAACCGAAGTTCTATGCCTCATCTCAGAGGGATATCAGAACAAGAACATCGCCGAAAAATTGTCCCTGTCGGAGCACACCATCAAGCTCCATATTCATCACATCATTTCAAAGCTCGGCGTTTCAAACAGAACGGAAGCAGCCGCGATCTACATTCAGACGGAACAACGACCACCCAACCTAGAGGCCTGAAGATGAGCGCGGCAGATGCGCCCACAATGGCGGACGAATTCCAGACGTTTCTCGCCCTCATGGGCCGGCTGAATTATACGTGGACCAACACGGAGAGCCTGCTGATCCACATGATCGCGGGCCTCGCCGGCGTCACCAAGGAAGTCGCGACGGTGATCTTCCTGACCCTCAACACGTCGCGTGCCCGAATTGATCTGGTCGAACGGCTGGCCAAGCTCGACGCGCAGAAACCGGACTTGAGGGAAGAGGTGCTGAGCCTAACGCGGGACATGCACAAGACATTGAAATTGAAAAACAAATATAATCACTGCATCTATTCGTTCGACAACGAGGGGCGCAATGCCTCAACCATCCTGATGCGCATCAGCGACCAGAAACACAAGATCGAATACGGCAAGTCCAGCCCGATCAATGCCCGGGAAATCACGCTCGTCAGGGAAACGATCCAGAAGACACAGACGCTGAACAAGTCGCTCTGGGAGTTCTTCAAGCAGCGCAGGTTTCCGGTGTGAGATCCTCCCGCGCTGCACGCAGCCTCGACAAAAAAGAGGCCGGATCGGTAAACCGAACCGGCCTTTCAGGGGAGGTAACAGGATGTTTGAGCAGGTTCGGATCGCTCTGATCCGGCTGACTGAACTCTGCCCTGGAGCGTGCCGCGTCTAACTGGAAAGATCTTGCATCGCTTCTTGCGTCGAAATCCCCGATTTCAGGCAGTGAAAAGCGTTTCCGACGAAACGCGACAAGTTCTAGCCGATCCTGGCGGCAATGCTTTTGGTCTTGCAGTAGCTCTTGAGACCTTCGAGACCTTTTTCGCGGCCGAAACCGGATTTCTTGTTGCCACCGAACGGCACCTCGATCCCACCGGCGAAATACTCGTTGATGTAGATCTGGCCGGCATCGATCTTGCGCGCGAGCTGATGGGCTTTTGCGAAATTCGACGTGTAGATGCCTGCGACCAGGCCGTACTGGCAATCGTTGGCAAGTGCCAGGGCATGATCGGCATCATCAGCCACCTGCACCGTCAGCACCGGCCCGAAGATTTCCTCCTGCGCCAACTCGTCACTCGCAGAAACGCTGTCGACGATTGTCGGCTCATAGAACCAGCCCTTGCCGGTTTTCGGGTCGGCGGCTATGGCGCCACCCGTCACGATATCAGCTCCCCGCGCCCTTGCGCGGTCGACAAAACCGGCAACCTTCGCAAGATGCTCCACCGAATTGACCGGCCCGACATCAGGGTTGCCGAGGCCATGCCCGAGCTTCAGGGCCTTGGTGCGTTTGACCAGTTCCGCAACGAAGTCCGCGTGAATGTTCTTCTCGATCACAAGACGAGATCCAGCGGAACAGATCTGGCCGGCATTCTCGTAGATCGCACCGAGAACACCGGATAGCGCCTGTTCCCGGTCACAATCGCCAAGCACCACCACGGGCGATTTGCCACCTAGCTCCAGCACCACGCGGGTGATCTCGTCGGCTGCCGCCTTCATCACCGCTTTGCCCGTCTGGACAGAACCGGTGAACGTGATGTGGTCGACATCCGGATGGGCTGTCAGTGGAGCACCGGTTTCGGCGCCGGTTCCGGTCACGACATTGCACACGCCTGCCGGCAATCCGGCATCATGCAGGATCTTCGCAAGCAGCAGTGCGGTGAACGGCGTTTGTTCGGCAGGCTTTGCCACAACCGTGCAGCCGGCTGCAAGCGCCGGCGCAAATCCGCGCGCAGCGGTGGAGATCGGAAAGTTCCACGGAATGATGTGGGCCGTGACCCCGACCGGCTCGTGAATGGCGTAACCGACATAATTCGGTCCAAGGGGAAAGCTGTCTCCCTGCAGCTTGTCGCAAGCGCCCGCGTAATACTCGAACGTACGAGCCGCACCGCGCACATCGCCTTGAGCTTCCTGCAGTGCCTTGCCGCTGTCCAGCGTTTCGGCAACGGCCAGAAGATCGAGATTTTCCAGGATAAGCCTGGACGCTTGCAGAAGGATCCGGGATCGCTCCACCGGCGCCATGTCTCGCCAGACGGACTCAAAAGCAACCTTTGACGACTTTACCGCCTGATCGACATCCTCGGCGGTGCCCGCCGTGAAGCGGGCGAAGGCTTCGCCCCGGCCCGGATCGAAACTTTCCATGGTGCGGTTATGGGACGGCTGCGTGAAGCTGCCGTCGATGAAATGGCCGAGGGGCAACGCCTTCAGCGTGCCCGTAGCCTGATATTCCGCGATGAGTTCGCTTGCTCCGGACATCGTTAGCCTTCCAGGGAACTGATCTTGTATGTGGATTTCGCCAGCCACTCCGGACTGATCTCGACACCCCACCCCGGCGCATCTGTCACCGTGGCGTGCCCGTCGACAATCTCGTATGGCGAAGCGGTGAAGAGGCCGTATTGCCAGGGATAATAGTCGGCTTCCTCGATGGAGAATTCGAGATATTTGCCCGCATTCGGGATCGCCCGCAGCAGATGCATGGTGAACAGCGTCACCAGCGACAGGTTGGCCGCATGCGGTGTGCAGGGAATGCCTGCCTCATGCGCCATTTGTGCCACCTTCATGGTGCGGACCATACCACCGAGATAACAGACGTCCGGCTGAATGATATCGACAACCCGTTCATCGATCATCCGCTGCCAGTCCACCAGAGAGCAATCCTGCTCCCCCCCTGTCACATCGATGTCGAGAGTATCTGTCACTTGCCTGGTCTGGTCATAGTGCCAGTAGGGGCAAGGCTCCTCGTAATGAGAAATGCCGTTGGCTTCCAGGAACCGGCCGATCTCGATGGCCTTGGCTGGCGAATAGCAGGAGTTGGCATCGACCAGCAGTGCGGTGTCGTCACCAAAGGCCTTGCGCATGGTCGGCACGATTTCTTCCGTCCGGCCCGGCCATTCGTCCTGGTCGCGGCCGCATTCGGCACCGATCCGGAACTTGAAGGCGTCGAAGCCGTAAAGGTCCTGCTGCTTCTTGAGGCGATCCGCTTCGTCTTTCGCCGTGATGTCACGCTTCATCGACGACCCGTAGGCCCGCACCTTGCCCGGCGTTCCGCCGAGCAGTTCGCACACCGGCTTACCTTCCAGCTTGCCGCGAAGGTCGAACAGGGCAGTGTCCAGTCCCCCCATCGCCCGGCGCAGATAGGAGCCGGGAAACTTGTGCTCCCGTTCCGGGATGATCTCCATCAGGTGTTCAATGTCGAAAGCGTCTTCGCCCAGCGCATAAGGTGCAACCTGACGGTGGACGACCTCCGCGGTGATATCCGCGTAGTAAGGCGCTACCTGCCCCCATCCGGTCGCACCGTTTTCGGCGGTTGCACGAACGAAACAGACAAACTCATTGGTAAATGTTTCTATTGATTGTATTTTCATTGTCTTATCCGGTCCTCGGACGGACGGTCCCGATGGATAGGGGTTGGCTCGTGAACCGACCCTTATCCAGAATTGGACTTGATAGAAGGTCCGTTTTGCGCAAACTCTCATACCAATTTGGGAGAATGCGATGAAACGGCATGCCGGCGCTGTGCTCTCGTCGATCAAGATCGACAAGACGGCCGAAAAGAAAATTTCGATCCAGCTCTACATGGCCCTGCGCGACCTGCTGCTGACGGGGGCATTGACCCCGGGTGACCGGATGCCGGCCACACGCACCCTGGCGCAGGAGATCGGCGTCTCCCGCACGACGGTAATCGATGCGACCGACCGCCTGATTTCCGAGGGTCTTCTGGAGGCAAGGGTAGGCGCTGGCACGTTCGTGAGTGAAGCGCTGAACGCCCGCCTTGCACCGAAGCCGTCACAGGAGGCCAGCGACATCACCCCCGTCGTGCCGCGCCTTTCCCACGCGACCCGGCATGCCATCCCGGACTTCACCTTGCGCTCGCGCCTGCCGCACAAATCGCAGGCCTTCGTCACAGCCCTGCCGGCACTCGACGCCTTCCCGATGGCGCAATGGGCAAAACTCTCCGCACGGCACTGGCGCAAGGACCGCGACCACATTGCCGGCTACGGCGAGCCCTTCGGCTACATGCCGCTGCGCCGGGCGATTGCCCGTCAGCTCAATGCCTCCCGCGGAATCAAGTGCGACCCCGAACAAATATTCATCACCAACGGCGCCCAGCGCGCATTTTCCCTGGTCGGCGGCATGCTGGTCAATCCGGGCGAGCCGATCTGGTTTGAAAATCCTGGCGCAATTGGTGCGCGCAACGCTTTTGTTGCCATTGGCGCAAGGCCAATTCCCGTCGCCGTTGACGCGGAAGGCCTTTGCATCGAGGACGGCCTTGCCAAGGCGCCCTACTTTCGGCTCGCCTTCGTAACGCCATCGCACCAGCAGCCACTCGGCCACGTCATGAGCCTTTCCCGCCGCCTGGCGCTTCTGAAAGCCGCCAATGAAGCCGACGCCATGATCGTGGAGGACGACTACGACGGCGAGTTCTATTTCGGCGACCAGCCACCACCAACACTCAAGAGCATCGACACCCACGGCCGGGTAATCTATGTCGGCACCTTCTCCAAGTCCCTGTTTCCAGCACTCAGGCTCGGCTTCGTTCTGGTGCCGGAAGGCTTGGTGGAAAGCTTCGAACGGGTCTGCCTGACCTGGCTTGCCGGTGTTCCGACCGTCACCCAGGCGATCGTTGCCGAATTCATGGATGAAGGCATGTTCGCAACCCACATCCGCACCATGCGCCAACTCTACAAGCACCGTCACGATACCTTGATGGCAGAAAGCGCCAGTCTTGCAGGAGACATCGACCTGCAGCCAACCAGCAGTGGCTTTCATGCTGTCGGCCTTTTGTCGAACCGATACGACGAAGACAGGATCGTCGCTGAAGCGGCCAAACACGGCATCACCACCGCCCCCCTGTCTCGCTACGCTCTCGGCCGGATACCGCAGCGCGGCATTGTCCTCGGCTTCGGCAGCTCCGCGCAGGATGACATCCGCAAAGGCATGAAGGTTCTCAAGAAAATCCTGCCTGTTTGCTGCACCAGCTAAGGTGCACCCTCGGTCAATTGGACTGCTAAATTATCTGCAATGGATATATTTGGCAGGCCAATTCCAACCTAGGCTTTTTTCCGGTTAGTACGCTGAGTGCATTCAGGAGGACGTCATGCATTTGAAAACAACACTAACCGGCCTGTTGGCCGCAACCATGCTTGCCGGTGCCGGCTCTGCCCAGGCAGAGACCCTGCGCCTGTTGACCTGGGGGTCTTACGCTCCCGACGAACTGGTCCAAAAATTTGAAGAAGAATATCCGGACATTGATGTTGAAGTCACCTTCTCCAACAACGAGGAAATGATTGCCAAGCTGCGCGCCACCGGTGGTGCCGGCTTCGACCTTGCCCAGCCAAGCCACGACCGCATCTACGCGGCCCAGCTGGAATATGACATCTACAAGCCGCTGGATCTCTCAAAGATCGACACCGGTGCGATGGAAGCCAAGCTGCTTGACGGCGTGAAGGCAAACACGACGATCGAGGGTGAAGTCTACGCGGTTCCCCACCAGTGGGGCACATCCGGCCTGATGGCCGACAAGACAAAGGCTCCGGACCTTTCGAGCTGGGCCGACCTGTGCGACCCGGCCTACAAGGGCAAGACCTCGATGCGCCTGAAGCGCACGATCCTGCTCGGCACGGCCTTCTCGATGGGCGAAGACCCGTTCGCGGCCTATGCGGATCTTGAGAAATACCAGGGCATCCTGGACAAGGTCGCCGACAAGCTGATCGAGTGCAAGGACAACATCAAGGCCTACTGGAAAGGCGGCGACGACCTTTCCGCGATGATGCTGTCAGGCGAAATCGTGGCATCCGAAACCTGGGATTCCACCGCCTACAAGCTCTACGACCAGAACCAGAACATTGTCTTCGTTCCGCCGAAGGAAGGCGCACTAGCCTGGATCGACACCTTCGCCCTGCCGCGCAAGGGCAAGGCGGATGATGCCGCCTACAAGTGGATCAACTTCGTGCTGCGGCCGGAAAACGTGACCATCATGTCCGGCAGCACCGGCGCGATTGCCGCGGTCAAGGGTGGTACCGACCTGCTGCCGGAAGACAAGAAGGCAGCCGTCAATGCGGCCTTCACCGCAGCCGACATCGACAATCTCAAGTTCTTTGCCAACATTCCTCCCGGCGTGGAAGACATGGAAGGCAAGACCCTCGAGAAGATCAAGGCTGCCACAGGCGGCTGATCAGGTTCGGGGCTGCCGGAACCATTCCGGCAGCCCTTTCCTTTTTGAAAAAATCAAAACACCGGAGAGAAGCAACCGGACACAACCCGGCGCTCCAAACCCCGATCCCTTCCAGTTGGCCCGCATTGATGAAACACACCTCACCCGCCTACGATCTTGAATGCCTCGACCTTGCCAAGAGTTTTGGAGGATTTCGCGCCGTCAAGGGTGTCTCCTTCGAGATCCCGAGCGGTTCGTTCTTCTCCATTCTCGGTCCGTCGGGCTGTGGCAAGACAACCCTGATGCGCATGATCGCGGGTTTCGAGGACCCGACCTCCGGCGACATCAAGATCAAGGGCAAGTCGGTACTCGGCGTGCCGCCCAACCGGCGCAACGTCAAGATGGTGTTCCAGCATCTGGCGCTGTTCCCGATGATGAACGTCTACGAGAACATCGCCTATGGCCTCAGGTGCGCGGGCGTGGGCAATGCCGACATCAAACGCAAGGTTCAGGACGTGCTGGAGCGGATCGCCCTGCCCGACGTTGGCGAGCGGGAAATCCACCAGTTGTCCGGCGGCCAGAAACAGCGCATCGCCATTGCTCGCTGCATGGTGCTCGATCCGGATGTACTCTTGCTCGATGAACCGCTCGGCGCGCTCGATCTGAAGCTGCGCGAAGCGATGAAGATCGAGTTGAAGCTTTTGCAGCACCAGTTCAACACGACCTTTATCTACATCACCCACGATCAGTCGGAAGCACTGGTGATGTCCGATAACGTCGCCATCATGAACCAGGGCATTTTCGAACAGATCGGCACGCCGCAGGATCTCTATCATCACCCCAAGACTGCCTTCGTCGCCGGCTTTGTCGGCGACAGCAACCGCTGGTCCGGCACGGTGAAATCCGCAGATGGCACGGGTGGCAAGGTGGAAACCGACCAGGGCCTTTCGATGAGTTTCAGTGCCGGCGCGGATCAGACCATTCGTGATGGCGACAAGGTGGAGATTTTCGTGCGGCCGGAATTCATCCGCACGGTGCGCGCATCCGAAGCGGACCAGGCCGTGACAGAAGGCGACAACCAGATGAGCGGTGTCATCGACAGCCTGCTCTTCAACGGTGCCAACAGCCGTGTGCTCGTACGGACCGGCAGCGGCGAGCTTATCGAGTCCGATGTGACGGTAACCGGCAACAACGACCTGAAACCCGGAGAAGACGTGCGCCTGATCTGGTCGTCTCGTCAGGCCATGTGTTTTGCCCGCGCGGAGAGCGCATGATGCAGAACAAGGACATCAAACGGCTGTCGCTGATCCTGCTGTTTTCGCCTTTCGCGCTCTGGATCCTGCTTCTGATCATTCTGCCGCACATCGGCATGGTGCTCCTCTCCTTCCGCGAGAAAGTGGCACCGCGCGTCTATGAGTACAGCTTCGCCAACTATCTGGATTTCATCAACGAACCGATCTACTGGAACACGCTTCTTCGAACCGGGTCCATGTCCCTGCTGGTCACTGCACTGGCGCTGCTGATCGGCTTTCCCATTGCCTACTACATCGCCAAGATCGCCGGCCCCAGGGCGCGCGGTGGCCTGTTCCTGCTCTGCCTGATCCCGCTCTGGGTCAGCGACCTGATCCGTTCCTTCGGCTGGATCCTGCTGTTGCGCGAAACCGGTGTGATTTCGAATTTCCTGCTCTGGACCGGACTGGTCGGCCAGCCTGTCGAGTTTCTCTACAACGACATCGCGGTCATCATCGGCCTCGTCTACACCGTGATCCTGTTCATGATCGTGCCACTGGTTTCGACGCTGGACGGCATGGACAATTCAATGATCGAGGCCGGGTACAATCTGGGCGGCAGCGGCTTCACCGTGCTGCGCCGGATCATCATTCCCTACGCGATGCCGGGCATCGTGGCCGGCTGTATCGTCACCTTCATGCTGACGGCAGGTTCCTACCTGACGCCGATCCTGCTCGGCGGCAAGAATTCGAGCTGGTTTACCGAACAGATCTATAATCAGTTCATCACCCGCTTCAACTGGGAGGGAGGCGCGGCCTTCGGCATGCTGCTCCTGATTTTTACTTCCGTCGTGATCTGGCTCGGCCTGAAACTCTCCGGCCAGACCCTCGCCAACACCGTGGCCAAGAGCTGAGGAGGACAGACGATGCTTGCGCAAAAGAACTCCTCTCCGTTCCTGATGGGCTACCGGCTCTATGTCGTTGCCTTCTTCATCTTCCTGGCAGCGCCGCTGATTTCAGCCGGAGCCTTCGCCTTCAACGACAGCCTGTTCCCGGCACTACCCTGGCAAGGTTTCACGCTGGACTGGTTCTTCAGCGACACCGAACCAAAACTCGGCATGTTCCATGACCGGCGTTTGCTGCAGGGGCTTTATTATTCCTTCGTCATCGCAATCTTCGTGGCGGCGCTCTCCGTCTTCGTCGGCACGACCAATGCGTTTCTGTTCGTGCGCGGCGAGTTTCCGGGCAAGAACTTCTTCTACATTCTGATGGTGGTGCCGCTGGTGATCCCGGGTGTCATCCTCGGCATCTCCATCCTGGTCCTGGCCAGCGACACCGCGAACTACATGGAAAACAGGTTCGATCTGGAGCTTGAGTTCCTGAGGCCAGGCCTTCTGCTTGTCGTGTTCGGGCAGTTTTCCTTCATCACCACCATCACCTCGCTGGTGATCACGGCCCGGCTGAAGAAATTCGACGCCACGATGGAAGAAGCCGCCTTCAACCTGGGGGCAAGCCGGGTCCGCGTGTTGCGCACCGTCACGCTGCCTTTCCTGCGACCGGCGATGATCGCGGCCGGCATCGTCGCCTTCCTGGTCTCGTTCGAGAACTTCAACACCACGCTATTTCTTGTCGGCTCGGAAGCACCACTGACGATCACCATGTATGATCGGATGGCAAAGGTCGGCTCGACGCCGGTCCTCAATGCCGTCTCCTTCGTGCTCATGGTCGGGTCCGGACTGCTTGCGCTGCTATCGATTGCCATCCAGCGCGACAAGACCTCTCAATAGGAGCATTCATGGCGGAGTTCGACTTTGTCATCGTCGGCGCGGGCTCGGCAGGCTCGGTGCTTGCCGACCGGTTGTCGGAAGACGGCAAATACACCGTCTGCCTTCTGGAGGCAGGCGGCTCGGATCTCAATTTCTGGATCTGGATGCCGATCGGCTACGGCAAGGCTTTCTATAACCGGAACATCAACTGGATGTACCACACCGAGGCGGACCCGGGGCTCAACGACCGCTCCGGCTACTGGCCGCGCGGCAAGGTGCTGGGCGGGTCCAGTTCGATCAATGCCATGGTCTATATCCGCGGTCAGCATGCGGATTTCGAGGACTGGAAGGCCCTCGGCAACACCGGCTGGGGCTGGCAGGACGTTCTGCCCTATTTCAAGCGCTCGGAAACCAATTGCAACGGTGCCGACGACTATCGCGGCGGGGATGGCCCCCTTTATGTCTCCTCCATGGACAAGGACGTCCACCCGCTGTGTCAAAACTTCCTGGCAGCCAGCGAGGAAGCCGGCTTCAGCCGTAACCCGGATTTCAATGGCAGAAGCCAGGAAGGTGTCGGCCTCTACCAGATAACCGCAAAAAACGGGTTCCGCATGTCGACGGCCCGCGCCTATCTTTCACGCGCGAAAAAACGTCAGAATGTCTCCATCCTGACCAACGCACACACGACCCGGCTGATCCTTGAGAACGGACGGGCGACCGGTGTCGTCTACAGCCGAGGCGGCACCGAGCAGACCGTGAAGGCCCGCCGGGAAGTGATCCTCAGTGCAGGTGCCGTCAACTCGCCGCAAATCCTCATGTTGTCCGGCATTGGTGATGGCGCGGAACTGCAGGCCAAGGGCATTTCCTCCACCTTGCACAGCCCTGCTGTCGGCAAGAACCTTCAGGACCATCTCGGTCTTGACTATCTCTACCGGTCCAAAGTGCCGACGCTGAACCAGCAGCTTTATCCCTGGTGGGGCAAGCTCGCCCAGGGCATCCGCTATGTCCTGACCCGCAGTGGTCCACTGTCGCTCAGTGTCAATCAGGCTGGTGGCTTTGTCAGAAGCAATCCGGATTGTGAACGGCCGAACATCCAGCTGTATTTCTCGCCAGTCAGCTACACCAAGGCGCCGAAGGGGAAACGTCCGCTGATGAACCCGGACCCGTTCCCCGGCTTCCTCCTCGGCTTCCAGCCGACGCGGCCTACCAGCCGCGGCCATATCTGCCTGCGCTCCTCCGATCCGTTCGACATGCCGGAGATCCACCCGAACTCGCTCAGCACCAACCGCGATCTCACGGAGATGATCGAAGGCAGCAAGCTGATGCGCAAGATCGCCGAAAGCCCTGCCATGCAATCGGTTATCGACGAGGAGATCACACCCGGCACGGGTGTCCAGACCGACGAGGACATGCTGGCGGATGTCCGCAGCCGCTGTTCCACAGTCTTCCACCCTGTCAGCACCTGCCGCATGGGACCGGACGCGAACGAAAACGTCGTCGACACGCGCCTACGGGTTTACGGGGTCGAAGGGCTTCGGGTTGTCGATGCCTCTATTTTCCCGACGGTCACGTCCGGCAACACCAACGCACCTGCGATCATGGTCGGCGAAAAAGGCGCGGACCTTATCCTGGAAGACACACGAGCGGCGTAAGGCACGTAATGACTCAGGCTCTTTTTGCGGACAACTACAAGACGACACCATACTGGCAGGATATCGCGCCCAAACTCGTACTGCCGGATACAGGTTTGCCCCCAGAGGTCGATGTGCTGGTGGTTGGCGGTGGGTACACCGGCCTGAACGCCGCACTGCAGACCGCCCGTGAAGGCCTCGGCACACTGGTTCTCGATGTGGAAGACCCGGGTTGGGGCTGCAGCATGCGCAATGGCGGCCAGCTTTCGACCAGCCTCAAGCCGTCCTTTTCCAACCTGGCGGGCCGCTATGGCAGGGAGCTCGCCACCCAGCTTTGCCTGGAAGGCCAGGCGTCCCTCGACTACATGCACTCACTTTCAAGGGAAGATGGACTGGAGATGGGCTTACGGGAAACCGGCCGCTTCCACGGCGCCCACAAGCCCCATCTTTACGAGAGCCTTGCCAGAGACTGTGCCGCCGGACACCCCGTGTGGAAGACCGATGCCTTCATGGTGCCGAAAAGCGACATGGCACGGGAGCTTGGGACCGATGCCTATCATGGCGGTATCGTCAATCCGCATCATTGCAGCATCGATGTCAGCAAGTACCATCCTTCACTTTTGAACAAGGTGCTGGCGGAAGGCGCGATGGTGCGCGGCAAGTGCCGGGTGGTGTCGCTTGAACGCGAGACGTCAGGTTTCAAGGTCCTGACAAGCGACGGCTCCCTCAAGGCAGGCAAGGTCATTCTGGCGACCAATGGTTACTCCGGCCCCCTGTCGCCCTGGCTTCAGCGGAGGCTGATCCCGATCGGCTCCTACGTGATCGCTACGGAAGAAATCCCGAGTGAAACGATCGACCGGCTGTTTCCGACGGACCGGGTCCTCTCCGACACCAGAAAACTGGTCTATTACTACCGGCTGTCCCCCGACCGGAAGCGCGTGTTGTTTGGCGGCCGGGTCTCCTTGAGCGAAACGGACCCGCGCAACAGCGCGCTCAAGCTCCACCGCGATATGACGGCCCTCTTTCCGGAACTTGGCTCCGTTCAGATCAGCCATGCCTGGATGGGGTTTGTCGGCTACACCTTCGACACACTCGCCCATGCTGGCGAAGACAACGGCCTGTTTCACGCAGGCGGCTATTGCGGGTCCGGGGTGGGTATGGCGAGTTATCTCGGCATGCGTATGGGCCAGAAAGCTGCCGGCCGAGAAAAATCACTCTCCGCGTTCGAGAAGATCCCCTTCCCGACCCGGCCGCTGTACCAGGGCAATCCGTGGTTCCTGGCACCATCGGTGCTGGTCTACCGGCTGCGGGACAGGTTCGGCATCTGATTGGGGTCAGCCTCGCGGTGGATAGCCTTCTTGCGCTGCACCTCTTGCCAGCATTTCATACCGAAGACTGGGCGGGCGCCGGCACATCGGCAAGCAGGCGCACCAGCCAGTCGACAAAAACGCGAACCTTGTTCGAAAGGTGCCGGTTGGGTGGGTAGACGATATAAAGCGGAATGGTGTCGGCAGACCATTCCGTCAACAGCGGCACGAGGTCCCCGCGCTTCAGCTCTTCCCGCACCATGAAGTCAGGCAGCTGCGCGATACCGTGACCGGCAACAGCCGCCGCCACATAGCTGCGGGCATCGTTGACCGAGCAATGATAGCGTCCGTCGACCAGAATTTCCTCACCGTCCTTGCGGAAGGTGAACGGGTGTGTGCGTCCGGTGGCGGCAACGAAATAGTTGACGCAATAGTGGTTCGCCTTCACGTCTGCCGGGGTTTCCGGTGTACCTGCCCGCTCCAGGTAGGACGCTGCCGCGCAAGTGGTCAGGCCGACCTCCGCCACCCGCCGTGCAATCAGCGACTGATCAGCCGGTGCACCACCACGCAAGGCACAATCAACATTCTCTGCCAGGTAGTCGACTGTCCTGTCGCCGATCCCGAGGTCGATACGGATATCCGGGTATTTTTCGTAAAAACCGCCAAGCTCCGGTATCACGAACCAGTCAGCAAAGGCCCCTGACATTTCCACGCGCAGCCGCCCACCCGGATTGCTCTGGGCCTGGGACAGGCTGGCATCAAGTTCGTCGACCTCCGAAACGATCTGAACGGCCCGCTCATAATAAAGCGCGCCGTCCGTCGTCACGATGACGCGCCGCGTTGTCCGGTTGAGCAATTTGGTCTGCAGATGTTTCTCGAGATTCTGGATCAGGTTGGTAACCGTCGCCTTCGGCATCTGAAGGGAATCGGAGGCTCGGGTGAAATTTCCTGTTTCAACCACCCTCACAAAGGCGCGCATGGCGGAGAGTTGATCCATTTCTGGGCGTCCTGATCAAAAAATAGGCTTATTATTCGAAAATTCGAATAGTGAAACCAATAATACACCCCTTATTCCAGAGTTGGAACAACAATACCTATCGGACATGCAAGAGAGCTGGTGTACCCAGTTCTCCCTCAACCAACAGACACGAAACGGCGCTGAAAATGACGGTGCAGATCAAGGATATGACACTCGACAAGGTGGCCATCGGCCCCGTGGCGGCACGTGTCTACCAGGGTGCCGAATACAGCAAGTCGCCGCCAGTCCTGATCTATTTTCACGGCGGCGCTTTTCAAGGCACCGTCCCGCAGGAAAGCGAGTTTGCGCATCTCATTGCCGAAACCGGCGCCATTGTCGTGATGCCGGATTACAATGTACCGCTTGGCAGCGTTTTTCCGAAGCCGCTGGAAACGGGGTTTTCGATCTTCTCCTATCTGGCGAAAAAGCGCGCCGGCCTTGGGAATCGGAAATCCCTGCTTCTTGTCGGCGGCGTCGAAGCTGGCGGCAACATCGCCGCAGCGGTCGCGCTGAAGGCGCGGGATCATTTCGCCGATGAACTTGACGGACAGATCCTTCTGTCACCCCTGCTTGATCCTTTCATGGGCTCTGCGTCGTTTCAGAAGGCCGGCGAGTTCGGCATGAAGGACATCTGGGCCGACGGCTGGAGCCACTATCTCAGCACCGGCATGTGCCACCCCTATGCAGCCCCATGCATGTGCTCACGCCTGACCGGCGTTGCCCCCGCGCTTGTTCTGTCTTCTCAGGACGATCCGCTCAAGGACGAAACACTCGGCTTTGCGACCTGCCTGAAAAATGCAGGCGTTGAAGTTCACCAGCATGTTCTCCCCGCCGGGACAGGCTGGCCATCACTCTACGGCGGAAAGACGGACGAGACCCCATCCTGGCAAGAAACCGTAAGCACGCAGTTTTCCGGTTTCGTGCAGTCCGTCAGCGTCCACTGATTTGATATCCAAACCCTTCTGAAGATTGTGTTTTCAGCAGGGTTTCCAAGGAGAGACCAATGACATCAAGAAGCAAGCGCTGGGCCCTGACGGGCGCCAGTCTGGCAGTTGCTGTCTCTGTTTCAGCCGCTGTCCTCATCATGAACCTTCCGGCAAGCAGCCCTGCAACGGCCGCGGGCGGCACAGTCGCCATCCCGGCGGTGCCGGTGACCGTTGCCGAGGTCAAATCCCGCGAAATAACCGTGTGGGAAGATTTCTCCGGCAGGCTCGAAGCCGTTGACCGGGTGCAGATCCGCTCCCGTGTGGCCGGCTCCATTCAATCCGTCGATTTCCGTGAAGGCGCATTGGTGGAAGCAGGTGACCTGCTCTTCACCATTGACCCGGCTCCCTACGAGGCCGCCGTCGCTCAGAGGGAAGGTCAGGTTGAACTTGCGCAAACGCAGCTCAACCTCGCCAAGCTGGAACTGGATCGTGGCAACAAGCTGATCGAAAACCGGACCATCTCCCAAAGCGTCCTCGACCAGCGCCGCAACACCTACGCCGAAGCACAGGCCAACCTCAGAACCGTCAAGGCAGCTCTCAGGTCGGCCAAGCTGGAACTTGGCTACACCAAGGTGCTGGCACCCGTGTCGGGTCGTGTCGGCAAGATCGAGATCACCGTCGGCAATCTCGTTGCCGCGGGCTCCGCATCGCCGGCATTGACAACCCTTGTCTCTGTCGATCCGATCTATGCAAGCTTCAACGCAAGTGAAGACCTGGTCTCGCGGGTTCTGGCCGAGTTGCCGCAGACAGATGCAGCGGTACCGCCACTGGACATGATCCCCGTCGAAATCGAAACCTCGTCAACCGCCGGACACCCGGTGAAGGGCAAGCTGCAGCTGGTCGATAACCAGGTTGACGCCGTCAGCGGCACAATTGGTGTCAGGGCAGTCTTCGACAATCCGGGCGGCAGGCTGATCCCGGGCCAGTTCGTGCGCATCCGCATGGGTGAACCAAGGCCGGAACAGAAGGTCCTGATCAGCGAACGCGCCATCGGCACCGACCAGGACAAGAAATATGTCTATGTCGTCGGTGACGACAACAAGGTGGCCTACAGGCCGATCGACCTTGGCAGGACCGCGGAAGGTGCACGTATCGTCGACAGCGGCCTCGAACCGGGTGAACGGATCGTCGTCAACGGCCTGCAGCGGATCCGCTCTGGTGCACTCGTCGATCCTCAGCTCGAAAACGACGTTGCCGCTGCAAACTGAGTGAACAGGTGGAGTGCAAGGCGCTCCACCTCCCCTCTTCAACAATTCAAGTCATGATTGCCGGTGGCGCCGCCACCGGCCGGGGACGTGTTGTCCCGATTTCCGACCGGAAAGGGCCTGGATATGAATATCTCGAGATTCTTCGTCGACCGCCCGGTCTTTGCCGGTGTGCTGTCTGTCCTCATCCTCATCGCCGGCCTGATCGGTCTGCGGGCGCTGCCGATCTCAGAATACCCCGAGGTGGTACCGCCATCGATCGTCGTGCGCGCCGCCTATCCGGGGGCGAACCCGAAGGTCATTGCCGAGACGGTGGCAACGCCGCTGGAAGAACAGATCAACGGTGTCGAGGGCATGCTCTACATGTCCAGCCAGGCGACCTCTGACGGCGTCATGACACTCACGGTCACGTTCGAGCTCGGCACTGATCCCGATCAGGCTCAGCAGCTTGTCCAGAACCGCGTTTCGCAAGCCGAACCCCGTCTTCCGGCGGAAGTACGAAGCCTTGGCATTACCACGGTGAAAAGTTCTCCCGATCTGATGATGGTCGTGAACCTGACTTCGCCGGACAATCGCTACGACATCACCTACCTGCGCAACTATGCCGTCCTCAACATCAAGGACCGGCTGGCCCGCCTGCAGGGTGTCGGCCAAGTGCAGGTGTTCGGCTCCGGCGATTACTCCATGCGTGTGTGGGTCGACCCTCAAAAGGCGGCCGGCCATAACCTGGCAGCCAGCGACATCACCAACGCCATTCGTCAACAGAACGTGCAGGCCGCGGCCGGCATTATCGGCGCTTCGCCAAACCTGAAGGGTGTCGACGTTCAGCTCAGCGTCAATGCGCAAGGTCGTCTTCAGACACCGGAAGAGTTCGGCAACATCATTGTCCGTACCGGTGAAAACGGTGAGGTCACCCGATTGCGCGACGTTGCCCGGATCGAGCTTGGTGCAGCCGATTATTCGCTGCGCTCCCTGCTCGACGGCAAACCGGCCGTCGCCATTCCTGTGTTCCAGGCACCTGGCTCCAACGCAATTGCGATCTCCGACGCAGTGGTCGAGACCATGAACGACCTTCAGGTCGCCATGCCTGACGGCGTCAAATACGAAATCGTCTACGACACCACAAAGTTTGTTCGGTCCTCCATCGAGAAGGTTGTCGACACGCTGCTGGAAGCTGTTGTGCTTGTGGTCCTCGTCGTGATCCTGTTCCTGCAGACATGGCGCGCATCGATCATTCCGCTGATCGCCGTGCCCGTGTCGATCATCGGCACCTTCGGCGTCATGTATGTCTTTGGCTTTTCCATCAACGCTCTCAGCCTCTTCGGGCTGGTTCTCGCCATCGGCATCGTGGTCGATGACGCGATCGTGGTCGTTGAAAACGTTGAACGAAACATCGAAAACGGGCTGAACCCGCGCCAGGCAACCTACAAGGCCATGAAGGAAGTCTCCGGACCGATCATCGCCATTGCACTGGTGCTTGTGGCGGTGTTTGTCCCGCTGGCCTTCATCACCGGCCTTTCGGGTCAGTTCTATCGCCAGTTCGCACTGACGATCGCAATCTCGACTGTCATCTCGGCCATCAACTCGCTCACTCTGTCCCCGGCCCTGGCCGCCCTTCTCCTGAAGGATCACCATGCGCCCAAGGACTGGCTGACACGTTCGATGGACTTCCTGTTCGGCTGGTTCTTCAAGGGCTTCAACCGGGCCTTCGGCGCCGGTTCCAACGCCTATGGCAAGAGCGTCGGCGGCCTGTTGTCCCGCAAGACCATCGTCATGGTGGTCTACATGGCACTTGCAGGGGCGACCTACAGTCTCTTCACAACAGTCCCCGGCGGCTTCGTGCCGGCACAGGACAAACAGTATCTGATCGGCTTTGCCCAGCTCCCCGACGCTGCCACGCTGGACCGGACCGAAGACGTCATCCGCCGGATGAGCGAGATCGCCATGGAGCAGGAAGGTGTCGAACACGCCATCGCCTTCCCGGGCCTGTCGATCAACGGCTTCACCAACTCTTCCAACGCGGGCATCGTCTTTGCCACCCTGACGGATTTCGAGGAACGCAAATCTCCGGAATTGTCCGGCGACGCCATTGCGATGCAGCTGAACCAGAAGTTCGGCACGATCCAGGACGCGTTTATTGCCATGTTCTCGCCGCCGCCTGTTCAGGGCCTTGGCACCACTGGCGGATTCAAACTGCAGATCGAGGACCGGGCAGGTCTCGGCTACCAGGCACTCGACGCGGCCAACAAGGCCTTCCTGGCCAAAGCCTATCAGACGCCGGAACTGGCTGGGCTGTTCTCCAGTTTCCAGATCAATGTGCCCCAGCTTTATGCGGATCTTGATCGCACCAAGGCGGAACAGCTCGGCGTATCGGTAACGGACGTATTCGAGACGCTGCAGATCTACCTGGGTTCACTATATGTCAACGACTTCAATGCCTTCGGTCGCACTTACAGTGTCCGGGTGCAGGCGGACGCCCAGTACCGGGCGCATGCCGACGATATCGGCAAGTTGAAGGTTCGCTCTGCCACCGGCCAGATGATCCCGCTCTCCGCCCTGTTGAAGGTGGAGGCCACCACCGGGCCGGAACGGGCAACCCGCTACAACGGTTTCCTTGCGGCTGACATCAATGGTGGCCCGGCTCCCGGGTTTTCCTCCGGCCAGGCCCAGGCAGCGGTCGAGCGGATTGCGGAAGAAACCCTGCCCAAAGGCATTGCCTTTGAGTGGACGGACCTGACCTACCAGCAGATCCTTGCCGGCAGCTCCGGGTTCCTGGTCTTCCCTCTGGCCCTGCTTCTGGTCTACCTGGTGCTTGCCGCCCAGTATGAAAGCCTGATGCTTCCGGTGGCGATCGTGATGATCGTACCGATGGGTGTCCTTGCGGCCCTGACGGGCGTCTGGCTGACACATGGCGACAACAACATCTTCACCCAGATCGGGTTAGTGGTGCTTGTCGGGCTTTCTGCGAAAAACGCGATCCTGATCGTGGAATTCGCAAGGGAACTGGAATTTGAAGGCCGAACGCCGGTTGAAGCGGCAGTCGAAGCCAGCCGGTTACGTCTGCGCCCGATCCTGATGACCTCGATGGCCTTCATCATGGGTGTGGTTCCGCTCGTGCTTTCCACCGGCGCCGGTGCGGAAATGCGAGCCGCGATGGGCATCGCGGTTTTCTCCGGCATGATCGGCGTGACCTTCTTCGGGATCTTCATGACGCCGGTGTTCTACGTGCTGGTCCGCAAGCTCTCGGGCAATCGCCCGCTTGCACAACACGAGGAACCAGCAGAGCAGCCGCAAGCGCAGAACACGACCGCTTGAACCTGGACCAAATGACAAGAAAAACGCCCTGGAAGCATTCGTTTCCAGGGCGTTTTGTACTTGGGTAGCCCTTCACTGGCGTGAGGAATGCAATCAGCTGGCGTCGGAGTCGGCCGCACGCACTCTCCATGCGATCAAGGTAAGATCTGAAGGCCTCCCCCGATACCCCCCGTCACGCAAGGTCGCCGCACTCGGAACACCCCTCACATCCCTGAGATGCAATGCCGGCAACGACACCCAAATTGCGGGTTCCCGCAAATGGATTGCGTGAATTGACCTGTCATATTTGGTTTCTGGCCGCGTAACGTGACGTGCCTGGCGTTGGCTAGCCAACTTGTGGCGATGTATGTGGGAGGAAAACATGCAATCGAATAATTATCACCAAGACAGGAAAACGCTGCGCGGCGGTGTGCGATTTCAGCACCTTGCAGCACGCATGAAACAAACTGTGACTAGAGAGGGATGTTTTGCGCGTCTGTCGTCACTGAAGACCGGAATTCTAACAAGCTTGTTTGCCCTGTCGGTCTTTTCAGCACCGACCGCCGCAACGGCCGCCGACTACAACTGGACCTTCCAGACCTCGGAAACGGCTGGTGAACCCGGATTCATCAACAAGCAGAAGTGGGCTGAAAACGTCGAGAAAATGTCCGGCGGGCGGATCGAGATCGAGATTTTGCCGATTGGTGCCGTTGTCCCGCATACCGATACGCTTGACGCCGTTGGCTCCGGCATTCTTCAGGGGCATCTGACCGATCCGAGCTATTTCGCCGGCAAGGATCCCGCTTTCGCGATGATGGGCAACCTGGTCGGTGCCTGGAGCGATCCGTTCGAATTGATCGGGTTCATGCAATCCGGTGGCGGTCACGAGCTTTACGCCGAATTGGTCGAGCCCTATGGCGTCCATTTCATCGGAGCGGCGGCAACTGAGCCGGAAGCTTTCGTCTCCAGTGTTCCGATCCGCTCCGTGGAAGACCTGAAGGGCGTCAAGATGCGTGCACCGGAAGGCATGGTCTACGAGATCTTCTCCAAGGCAGGTGCCTCTCCGGTAGCACTTCCCGGTTCAGAGGTCTTCACGGCTCTCGACAAGGGCGTTGTCCAGGCGGCCGATTACACGGTTTTTGCAACCAACCAGTCGCAGGGCATGAACGACGTTGCCCACTATCCGCTGTATCCGGGCTTTCATTCCCTGCCGCTGATCGACATTTCGATGACCAAATCGATCTGGGATGAACTTCCGGACGACCTGAAGGCCGTCCTGAACGCCTCCGTTGACCAGTTCATTTTCGATCACGTTTATTCCGTACGCAAGCTCGATGCGGCCGCAGTAGAGGAAGCCAAGGCAAACCCGGAGATCGAAATTGTCAACTGGTCCGGCGACGAGCGAGCGAAGTTCCGCAGGATCGCGCAGCAGGAATGGGAAAACTGGGCCGGCAAGAACGACCTCACCCAACGCTACTACGATGCGGTGGTCGCTTATCTGAAGGGCCGGAACCAGCTCTGATCTGACCAACGTTCCGTTGACGCAGCCGCACCCGGACCGAAAGGTCCGGGTGCGGCCTGACCTTGTTTCTATCTGTCCATAACGGGTGAAACGAGATGCCGGTGCGTGGCCGTCAGCCAAGACTGATTGGCCATCCCCTATTTCCACAACAGCTTGCCAACTGCGCGACGGGAGAAGAATCCATGCCGGACAATCCGGATGTGAGTGACCTGGAGGACAATGGCCAGGCGAACCTGCGAACCGGCCTCGACCGGTTCATTGCCGGGTCCGCGAAGCTCTTTGCCTGGGCTATCTTTCTGGCGTTTGCCATCAGCGTATATGAGGTTATCGCCCGTTACGTTTTTGATAGCCCGACGTATTGGGCTCACGAGAGCACGACCTTCCTCATAGCAGCCATCTTCCTGATCGGCGGCCCCGTAGCGCTCGCTCGCGACAAGCATATTCGCGTGCGCATGATTTATGACTCGGTTTCGCCCCGGGTGCGTCGATGGCTGGATATCGTCAATTCCTTGATCGCGATGATCTTCTTTGCAGGACTGGGATACGCGGGCGCGACAATGGCCTGGAAGGCTACCCACCGACCCAACGGCGATATTCATCTGGAGGGCACGGGTACGGCGTGGAACCCACCGACACCGGCACTGCTGAAAATCATTATTCTGATCTGCGTTTGCCTGATGTTCGTTCAGACCCTGATGCACCTGATCAAGGCGATCCGCGGCGATGACGCTGCCTACAGCGAACGCGGAGGCCAATGACATGGGCCTCAACGATCTGGGTATTGAATACGGTACAATTCTGCTCGTTGGCAGCATCTTCGTGTTGTTGCTTACAGGTCAGCCTCTCGCCTGGGTGACGGGGCTCGTAGCCCTGGTTTTCACGTTCGGCTGGTTCGGAGGAAATGCGTTACCGCTGGTTACGGCTCGCATCTTCGGCTTCATTACGGAATATTCCCTCGTCGCCATTCCGATGTTCATCCTGATGGCGGCGCTCCTCGACAGATCAGGCATCGCAAAGGACCTCTTCAACGGAATGAGGGTTCTTGCCGGACGGTTGCCAGGTGGTGTCGCTGTTCAAACGCTGATCGTCGCCACCCTGATGGCCGCCATGTCCGGCGTCATCGGTGGTGAGATTGTTCTACTGGGAATTCTGGCCTTGCCCCAGATGCTGCGGCTTGGATATGACCGTGACCTTTCGATAGGCGTCGTTTGCGCCGGTGGTTCGCTTGGGACCATGATGCCGCCCTCGATCGTTCTGATCATTTATGGGCTGGTGGCAAGTGTTTCCATTGCCGACCTCTTCGTTGCGGCAGTCACACCTGCCCTGATGCTGCTCGGCTGCTATATCGCTTATGTTCTAGTACGCTGTTTCCGAAACCCGGACCTCGGGCCACCAATTTCCGCGGAAGAACGCGCCGAAGAAACAATAGGAAGTGCGATCCGGTCCCTGATCGCCCCTGTGTTCATCGTGGTAGCGGTTCTGGGTTCCATATATGGAGGCATCGCCTCTATCACCGAAGCAGCTGCACTTGGGGTTTCGTCAGTGCTCATCATCGCACTGCTTCGCAGGGAACTTAACGCCCGTATGCTTCAGGACAGTCTGGTCCACACGCTGGAAACCTGCGGCATGATCATCTGGATCGGGATCGCCGCAGCCGTGCTCGTCGGTGTCTACAACCTGATGGGGGGCAACCGCTTCGTCTCCGCGGTCATGCTTGGTCTCGACGCGTCGCCGGTGGCCGTCATTCTGATCATGATGCTGATCCTGCTAGTGCTGGGCATGTTCCTGGATTGGATTGGGATCGCCCTTCTGACCTTGCCCATCTTCGTGCCGATTGTCGTTCAGCTAGGATATGATCCGATCTGGTTCGGCATCCTGTTTGCCGTCAACATGCAGGTCTCCTACCTGACACCACCGTTTGGACCGGCGGCCTTCTATTTGAAAAGCGTGGCACCACCGGACATTACGCTCGGCAACATCTACGGAGCTCTGCTTCCGTTTATCGTGCTGCAGCTCTTTGTTCTCGCAATCTTGCTGTTCTTCCCTGGCATCGCGACCTGGATGCTGTAACTCAAAGGCGTGTCGTGTTCTTTCAATTGGATGCGGCACGCCATTACACCTGAAGGCTTCTTTGCCTTTTCAGCAGGCTTGCTGATCCGCGTGACGGGCGACATCATCGCCCTTTCGCCTCCATTGATTGTAGAAGAAGGCATGATTGACAAGATGGTGGAAACGCTGGGACAGGTTCTCTCCGAAACGGCCTAGGTTTCCGGTCTTCCGCCCTGCCCCCGCCGTGATCCAACAAAAAAGGCCGCCCTTTTGGGCGGCCTTTTTTTTATTTGGTTGCGGGAGCAGGATTTGAACCTGCGACCTTCAGGTTATGAGCCTGACGAGCTACCGGGCTGCTCCATCCCGCGTTGTTTTTTTGTTTGTCCTTGGCGCGCTGCGCGTTTGGTCCAAGTGGGT
>NZ_JBRKQA010000004.1:0-411208 GCF_053005225.1 Roseibium sp. RP-7 | reverse complement strand
ACATCTTCTCCGTGCCGAAGGGCGAAGATGGGAATGTTGAATTCACCTATGCCTACAACGGCTCGGCTCCACTCGACTGGCTGGCGGACGGCGAAACGCTGACCCTGACGTTCGACGTCAAAGTCAGTGACCGGAACTGGTTCCCGGAAGGCACTGACACCACCCAGATCACCATCACGATCACCGGCACCAATGATGGACCGGTGTTCTCTGGCGGTGTCTTCGATGGCGTCCTCGAGGAAGCCAATACCCCGGCACAGCTTGAAACATCCGGTGAGGTCTTCTTCACCGACCTTGACCTGTCCGACACGCCAGAAGTGACCGCTCAGTTCACCTCTGTCGAACCAGTCGCAGGCAGTGGTTTCACGCTGACGCCGGAACAGAAGGTTGCCTTCACGAATGCGCTGACGGTGCAGCAATCGGCCGGTAACGCCAACAACGGAGGCGCCACCTGGACCTTTGCAATCGCCGCAACGGCACTCGACTTCCTCGCCCAAGGCGAACAGCTGGAAGTCAAGTACCTCCTGACCGTGACGGACGATAGCGGAGCGACGGACACGCGGGAAGTGACGGTCGTCGTGACCGGCACCAACGACGATCCCACGATCTCCGAAGCGGATGTCCTGGGCGAGGTGACGGAATCCGGTGTCGGGGAAGACGGTACAGACGTTGCGACTGGCCTGATCGTCGGAATGGATGTCGATATTCGGGATGTCCTGACCTACTCCGCCTCTGTCGTTGACGGGGCACTGGGTCAATTCAGCATCGATGAGGAAACCGGTGAATGGACCTACACCATTGACCAGTTCAACGCCAATGTTCAGGCCCTCAACGAAGGCGACAGCGTCGACGAAGTCTATACGGTAACCGTATCCGACAACAACGGCGGCACTGTCACCACCGACGTGACCATCACCATCAACGGCACGAACGATGCCCCGACTATTGAGGACTACACGGGTTCGTTCACTGTTGTTCACAGCAACTCCAACAACGACGAAAGCAGTTTCAATCTTCTTGAGCTTCTGGCTGCCAACGACGTTGATGATGGTGAAACGGAAACACTCCAGATCGATGAGATCTCGGGTACTCTCAGCCTGTCCATCGCAGGCCATCAGGTGACGCTGGATATCGCCGATCTGGAAGCCGCAGGGCTTTTGAACATCGGTGAAGCCGACGGCAGCGTGACCTTCACCCATAACCTGGAACGCATTATGGCCCAGGTCATGGATCAGGGCGAAACCGCCAACATCTCGGGTACCATGACTGTCGTGGATGTCCATGATGCGGTCTCCAACTCCGCCGAGTTCGATATTGAACTGTCGGTAGATCCGGACAAGACCAACACCTTCGGCGGTGACGACTGGACCACCGCGGACGGTGCGGGCGACATCCCTGAAATGCTTATCCCGACATTTGACGGAGACGGCGACGGTCCGCTGGTCGTCTGATCATGAAACTTCTGGAGAGGGCGCACGCGCCCTCTCCTCTCTTCTTTTTTATGTTTTTTTTGGAGAGTCTACATGGCTGTACGCAGCGCAAGGGAAAGCGTTTATCCCGCTCTCAAGGTTTATCGCTCTTCCTGGGCCGGGTTTCTTGCCGTTGGTTTCTTTTCGATCTTTGTCAATCTCGGAACTCTGGCTTCCCCCCTCTACATGCAGCAGATTTTCGACCGGGTGATGCAGAGCGGCCACCTCGAGACACTTGTCTTCCTGACGATGATCGTGATTTTTTTTCTGGCGGTGATTGCGGTTCTTGATGCAATCCGCGGCTCCATCCTCGCCAGCATAGCGAAATGGTGGGATGAAACCGTACATGCCGACCTGCTGCATGCCGTCATCCAGACGGCCAGGTCGACGGGCAAGTCCCACTCGCATGCAATGAACGACCTGGCAACCATCCGGCAGTTCGTTGGCAGTTCGAGCGTGCTGCCTTTCTTCGATGGGCCCTGGGTGCCCTTCTTTGTCGGTGCCATTATTCTCATCCACCCTGCCCTCGGCTTCGTCGCCATCGCGGCCGGTGTGCTCTTGGTGATAATCGCAGGTATCAACGACACGGTCACCCGCCGCCGGATGGCGGGTGCTGCGGCGGCTCGCGTGCGGGCACAGCAGACGATTGACATCGCGACGCAACACGCGGAAAGCGTCTACAGCATGGGAATGCTGCCTGGCGTTCTCGCCCGCTACCGGAACGACAACGAACTGGTGGCCAATTCTACTTTCGCCGTTGCCGCCTTTTCAGCGAAGACCGCCGCGATCACCAAGTTCATCCGGTTCACGGCGCAGATCAGTGTCTTGGGTCTCGGTGCCTATTTTGCCACGCTGGGTGAAATCACCCCGGGTGGCATGATTGCAGCGTCAATCATCATGGGGCGCGCGCTTGCGCCTGCCGAACAGGCCATCGGCGCCTGGCGAGGCATCGTCGGCGCGATGCAGTCCCATCGTCGGCTGAACGATATTTTTCTGGCAGCTCCGCTCCACTTCGACCGGACCCAGCAGCCGGAACCCAGTGGGCACCTGCAGCTCAAAGGTGTCAATCTGCTCGTTTCAGGCCAGGAACGGCCTTTGCTGCGCAACATCACGATCGATATCAAGCCGGCAACCTTGAATGCAATCGTCGGCCATTCCGGCTCCGGCAAGAGCACCTTGTGCAAATTGTTGATTGGCGCAATGGATCCGAGTTCCGGTTCGGTCCGTCTTGACGGTGTCGCCATGCGCAATTGGGACCCGCAGCAACTCGGCCGGAACATTGGCTACCTGTCGCAGTCCGTGGAACTGCTATACGGCACTGTGAAGGAAAACATCGCCCGGATGGGCGAGCCGGACGATGAAAAGGTTGTGACTGCCGCGCGCCTTGCCGGTTGCCACGACATGATCAACGCTCTGCCGAACGGCTATGAAACCCTGATCGGCCCGGGCGGACTTCGTCTGTCCGGCGGACAGGCCCAAAGGGTCGGTCTGGCCAGGGCGATCTACAACAAGCCCAAGCTGATCATCCTCGATGAACCGAATTCCAACCTGGACAGTGATGGCGAAGCCTCGCTTCAGGAGTGCCTTGTGCTCCTTCGGGAACAAGGCTGCACGGTCATCATTGTAAGCCACAGACCCTCGGCGCTCTCGAAAGTCGATCTGATCATCACCCTTGCGGACGGCACAATTCAAAAGACGCAAACCGGCGAGGAGTTCATGAAGCACGCCATCCGCCCGGTCAGCGATATCCTGCAGAAACTTGGCAAGGTCCAGCCGGCGCAAGCAAAAGGCGCTTCGCCGGCCAACGAAACTCAGGGAGGTCAGTGATGAAAGAGCAAAATAACCCGGCGTCGTCCCTCCGTCGCTCCATCCGGCAACACTGGATCATGGGTTCGTTGGTCGTCGCGGTTTGTTTCTTCGGCACGGGAATTTGGGCAAGTTTCGCGGAGCTGTCGTCGGCCGCCATCGCCGCCGGCAAGGTCAGTCCGGACGGAAGCTTGCGCGTGGTGCAGCATCTGGAAGGCGGTATTGTACGCCATCTCAATGTGAAGGAGGGCGATGTCGTCAAGGACGGTCAGCTTCTCATGGTTCTTGATCAGGCATTGGCAACGGCAAACTATCTGTCGATCTACCGCAAGCACCAACGCTATGTGGTGACCAGAGACCGGCTGCTGGCGCAAGAGCGTGGCGATGAAACCTTTGAGGTCCAGATGCCGTCGGTCATGTCGGCCGACAAGAGTTACACGCAGTTCGTTGCTAACGAGATTACAAAATTCAAGGTACGGCGCGAGCTGCTGGGAAGGCAGCAGTCGACCTATCATGTGCAGGCAGGCCAGGTTGAAGCCGAGATCAGTAGTCTGAAAGCCCAGATAGACGGCATGGATGATCAGATCCTGCTGCTTGACAAGGAGCTGGATAGCAAAAAGGTCCTGATGGACAAAGGTCTGATGCGGCAGCCCGAGCTTCTGGCTCTGCAACGCAAGCGGGCCGAACTGTGGTCGGAGCGCAATGCCATCGGGTCAACGATCGCTCGTGCGCGGCAGAAGATCGAGGAAATCAAGATTGCGGAACTGACGGCCCTCAGCGAAGAACGCGAAAAGGTGGCCAAGGAGTTGTCGGAAATCAACGCGGAGATTGCGCAAGCCGACGAGGCGCTTTCCGCGACTTCGGACATCCTGAACCGCACAGAGATCGTCTCTCCGATCGAGGGGCGGGTGCTCAAGGTCAACTACAAGACGGTCGGCGGTGTCGTGCGGCCGGGCGAACCGATCATCACGATCGTGCCAGAGAACGAGGAACTCATCCTCGATACGCGTCTGCGCACGTCCGACATCGACAACGTGATGATCGGGATGGACGCCAAAGTTCAGCTCACCTCTTTCATGGGGCGGCACATGAAGCCCTTGACAGGGGAAGTCTTCCAGGTTGGTGCGGACGCCGAAACGGACGAGCAGACGGGAGAGCAATTCTACACGGTGCGGGTCAGGGTTACTTCCGACGACATCCGGGAGGCCGGAGGCGGTTTTGAGCTGGTGCCAGGTATGCCCGCACAGGTCTTCATTCAAACAGGAGCCCATACGCCGATGCGCTATCTGCTGGATCCTGTGCTGCAGTCATTCGGACGGGCGTTCCGGGAAGAACGCGTACTCTAAAGCGGCTGTCGCGTGACCTTAAAATCAGAAGGCGTTGCCGGGTTTGGAAGAACAGAACCCGGCAACGCCTTTCGGCGTTTTAGGCATGCCGCAGCGACGCAATACCTTGCATGGCTCAGGCCGCCAGATAACCACCGTCTACCGGAACGATCGCGCCATGAACGTAGGAAGCGTCTTCAGAAAGAAGGAACGCGACGACCCGCGCAATCTCCACAGTCGCGGCCCAACGGCCGATCGGGATGCGGGCGTCGATCCGTGCGCGCCGTGCCGGATCTGATCGCGCGCCTTCGGAAATGCGTGTTTCCACCCAACCCGGCGCGACCGCGTTGACCCTTATGCCACTTCCTCCCCAGGCAACGGCAAGGGATCGGGTGAGGGCAGCGACCGCCCCCTTGCTGGTGCCGTAAGCAGGCGCAACGGGGTTGCCGAACCAGCTCCACATGGAGGCGATGTTGACGACGGAACCGTTGCCGCGTTGAAGCGCATCGCGCGCGGCCGTACAGGAGGTGAGCACGCCGGTGACATTCACCGCCATCACCTTCTCGAATACCGCTGCGTCCCATTCCCGGCTGTACTGGATTGTGCCTGCACAGGTGACCAGGCCGCCGAGCTCTTGCTCTTCTTCAAGGAGATGGGCAAGCGCGGCCACATCAGTAACGTCAACCTCGACAAACCGGGCAGCTTGCGGAAAGCCTTCCTCCCGTTCCAGGCCTGCGGCCGTTACCTGCCAGCCGCGCTCGGTCAAAAGCTGCGTTGTTGCAAGACCGATACCTGTACCGCCGCCGGTGACCACAACATTTCTTGATGGCGGCATCGATCAATGTCCTTCGTCGAGCAGTTGCATCGCGCGAACGAGGTCGGAGACGCCGAGTTTGCGGTAGTAGTTCGGCGCATAGGGGGCTGTGAGCGCAACCTCGGCAATATGCTTCAGTTCCGCTGCGCCGGAGACGCCGAATTCTGCGAAGGATGTGGGCAGATTTATCCGTCGGAAGAAGGCTGCAAGGGTGCGGATTTCCTCCTCGGACCCTTGCCCGGCTGCCAGTTGTGTCAAGGTGCCGAGAGCGACCATCTCCCCGTGCAGCAATCCAGAGAGCGCCGGTGTGACCGACAGGCCGCGCACCATCGCGTGGGCTATCGACAACCCTCCGCTTTCAAAGGCAAGACCGCTGAGAAGCACGGTGGCCTCCACCACGCGCTCGAAAGCTTCGTTCGGGCCTTCGGCCGACATCGCCGCTTCGCTATCGGCAAGAAGAATGTCGCTGGCACGCGCGACAATGGCTTGGGTGAGTTCCGTGGGACGGCCTGCAAAGAAGTTGAGACCACCTCCGGCAAGAGCGCCTGCCAGCTCATACGGCTTTGACATCGCATCGCCGATACCGGCTGCCAGAAAGCGACGCGGTGCTCCGGCGATGACTGCCGTGTCGACCAGGACAAGGGAGGGGTTGGTCTTCATGTGACGGACGCCCTCAACCGCATGGTCGGGCGTATAGACAACGGCAATATGGCTGGTCGGGCTGTCGTTGGAGGCGATGGTCGGCACGATGGCAACCGGCAGACCCCGCTCGATTGCAGCTCCCTTGGCGGTATCGATCGCCTTGCCCCCGCCGATGCCGACAAGAAGCCGTGCATCGCCGGCTTCCCTTGCCCTGGCGGTGATTTCCGCCGCGGTACATTCCCCCCCGAATTCCATGAGGCGGGCGTCGGGAAGCTGGGACCTGATGCGGTCACCAAGCAGGTCGCGGGCTACCGGATCAATGACCACCGCCGCAGGGCCACCGCCAATGATGGCAATTTCCTCGGCCAGGCGGTCGATGGCTCCCGGTCCCTGCACATAGCGCAGTGGAGCGCCCAGAATGCGCATTGTCATGAGTTATCCTTTCACCGCACCGGCGGTCAGGCCCTGGACGAAGTAACGAGAGAGCGTGATGAACGCTATGAACAACGGCATGGCAATCAGTGTGGAGCCGGCCATGATATCTCCCCATCTCAGGTCAAAGGCGCCGATCATCGACGCCAGACCCAGGGGCACCGTCTTGTTCGCGTCCGATCCGATCATGACCAGGGCAAAGGTGTAGTCGGTCCAGGAAAGGAGAAAGGCGAAGATCGCGACCGTTACCAGCCCGGGGACCGACAGCGGCAGTACAACACGCAGGAAAGCCCCCAGGCGCGTGCAGCCGTCCACCATGGCTGCTTCTTCAAGCTCGAAGGGCATTGTCTTGAAGAACCCCCACAGGAACCAGACGCCGAGCGGCATCGTGATGGTCAGGTGGGAAATGACCAGTGACAGCAGCGTATCGTTGAGGCCGATTGCCGCGAACATTGCGTAAAGCGGGATTGCCAGCAACAGCGGGGGGAACATGTAGGCATAGAGCATGCCGGCGATGATCATCTGTTTGCCGCGAATGCGCTGGCGGGTGACACCATAAGCGATCATGACGGACAGAAGCATTGTCAGGGCAACGGTGGTCACCGCAACAATGAGACTGTTGAGGAACTGCCGCGGATAGTCGGTCTGCGCCAACAGGCTGGTGTAATACTCAAGCGTCCATCGCTGCGGAACCAGAGACGGGTTCATGAGCATTTCCTGAGTGGGACGCAGGGAAGAAACGACCATCCAGTAGATGGGAAAGGCGCTGTAGACCGCCAGAACGATCACCGCGAAGTAAAGTCCCGCCCGGCCGGCAACGCGGCGAGCCTGGATTTGTCCACTCATTTGCCTTCCTCCATCGGGAACACCCGGAAATAGATTGCAACGGCGACCATCAGGACGAAAAAGGAAAGCGTTGCGATCGCTGCGCCGCTGCCGATGTCATAAAGGGCAAATGCCTCCCGGTAGGACAGGACCGGCAGATGTTCCGTGGCACCAAGCGGACCGCCGCCCGTCGTCAGCCAGATGACGTCGAACTTGTTGAACATCCACACGCCCCGCAGAAGAATGATGACCGTCAGGATCGGGCGCAGCGACGGCAGGGTCACGTGAAAGAAACGCCGAACGGGCCCGGCACCGTCTACGCGCGCCGCTTCATAGAGTTGGGTCGGAACTGTCTGCAGCCCGGCGAGAAAGGTCGTGGTGACGAACGGGGTCCACAACCAGACCGAAATCAGGATCACCGACGTCATGGACGCGGTCTCGGTCTCGAACCAGTAGATCGGCGGCAGGCCCAGGTCATCCATCAGAACGGTGATGATGCCGAGCGAGCCGTCAACCATCCACTTGAAGACCAGCACTGCGACCACCGTCGGCAGAAGATACGGCAGGAACGTAAGTCCGCGCAGCAGAGAGCGGCCGATGAAATTCTGGTTCAAGAGCAACGCGAAGCCGATGCCCAGCACCACCTGCAGGACAATCGCCAACCCGGCATAGACGAAGCCGTTCCAAAGCGCGTTCCAGAACTCTGCGCTTGCAAGAACCTTGGCGTATTTTGCGAAACCGACCCAGACCGGATCGGCCGTAAGCGACGGCATGTCATAAAAGCTGAGCGAAACCGCATAAAGCGCAGGCCCGACGATCAGGACAAGGGTCGCAAGAAACCCGATACCGAGAAAACCCGGCAACAACCAGCGAGTCATTCACGAACTCCAGATGGTGTGAAAGTGAGGGGAGTTTCCACTCCCCTCTCCGTTTCGTCACTTGATCACTTCACGCATTTTGGCTGCGGCCTGATCCACGGCCTCTGCAGAATCCATCTCGCGAAGGATCTTGTTCTGCAGCATTTCAGGCATGACGAAGGACTCGAACACCTTGCCGGGTCTGACGTCAGGCGCCGGGCCTTGCGTATCAATGGACGTGAGCACAACAGACTCGTCGGTCACAAGTTCTCTCATCTGCTCGACCACACCAGAGTATTTCTGGATCATTGCGTTGTCGCGCCAACGCTGGTCTTCATAGATATCAAGTCGCGTCGGCTGGAAGTGCACCGGTGCGGTGTGCAGGAAGTCGACCATGCGATCGGTCGTAAGCCACCGCATGAAATCCATCGCCGGACCAGTGTTGTCCGTCTTCAGGACCACCCAGCCGTCGTAGCCGTGGCTGACCGCCTTTTGCTTTCCGGACATATCCATGTAGGGCATGACGCCAAGGTTCTCGGCCAGGGTCGGGTTGTCCCGCTCTGCAGCTTCCAGAACACGTCCGGCATAGGCTCCGTGGGCCACAGCACCACCAACCAGGTTGGACAGGACATCGGAGTAACTGGCCTGAAGAGCGCCCGGAGGCATCGTCCCGTAG
Organism: Roseibium sp. RP-7; assembly: GCF_053005225.1. Lineage (NCBI taxonomy): Bacteria > Pseudomonadati > Pseudomonadota > Alphaproteobacteria > Hyphomicrobiales > Stappiaceae > Roseibium > Roseibium sp. RP-7. Next base: position 402,362 of record NZ_JBRKQA010000004.1, on the reverse strand, counting down.
AGCTTGGTCATGAAGTCGAGGTAGGCGGCTACCCGAGGCTTCATCTCGTCGTTGTCCAGGATCACGTTCCATTGGTCGTCGAACAGCTTGACGCCCTCGGCCCACAGGAAGGCAAACGACATCCAGTTGGTTGCCCCGTTCGATCCGATCGGGAACAGCGCGCCTTTCTGGCGGCCCTGGACAAGCGCCTCGCTGTTCTGGACGAACGCATCCCACGTGTTCGGCAGGGACAGACCGTTCGTCTCATAAAGATCCTTGCGGTAATAGATCAGCGCAAGGTTGTAGTCGAACGGGTACCAGTACACCTTGTTGTCGATGGGGAAGAGGATGTTGTTCCCCCACTGGTATTCGTCCGTCAGCTCGTTCAAGGGGACGATTTGTTCCTGCTCGGCCAATAGCAGCACGTGGCCGATGAAACCGACGTTTGCCACGTCATAAGGGGTTCCGGAGCGAATGCCATTGGTGATCTTGGTGAAGCTTTCGCCAAGCGGTACGGAATCGATGACGACCTCAACGCCGGTCTTTTCCTGGTATTCCTTTGCCACCTTCGAGAAAAAGGCGAGCGTGTCCTTGCCTGTTTCGCAGTTCAAAAACCGGATGGGCTTGTTGCCCTGGGCGCGGAGGGCCGGGGCCGCAAGGGACGAGGCTGCCAGCCCGGCGCCGGCGATACCCATGGTCTTGAGGGCCTGGCGTCTAGTCCAGAGACCTGTCTCGAATTTGCTCTTAGTCATGTTTCTCCTCCAATTGACCGCTTTCAGGTGCGGCTAAACCCTTTTGTTCAAGCTGCCCCTCCCGGCATCTCGAGGCGTTCACCGCTGGCGCGGTCAAACAGGTGGATTGCTGCTGCGGGAAGAGCGAGATGAACGCTCTCACCAACCTTGATGTCGTCCCTGCGCTGGGTCATGACCCGCAGGCGATGACCAGCCGTCTCGCCGATGAAAAGCGTTTGCGAGCCGAGCTGTTCGATGCCCCGGACCGCGAACTCCGGACCTTCGTCTGAAATCGTGATGGCTTCCGGCCGAATGCCGGCAATCACCTCCCGCTCACCGGTATCGCTGCCGGCAGGAATGGAGACATCAGCCGACAGGCTGAGAAAACCGTTCTTGAGGTCAGCTTCAACGAGGTTCATTTCGGGCGAGCCGATGAAGCCCGCGACGAAGGCGTTTGCCGGCCGGTCGTATACCTCCAGCGGCGAGCCGATCTGCTGCACATGTCCGTCGCGCATGATGACGATCCGGTCGGCAAGGGTCATTGCCTCCGTTTGATCGTGCGTGACGTAAAGCATTGCCTTGCCGATGCGCCGCTGAAGAAGGGCGATTTCCTCCCGCATCCTGGAGCGAAGCTTCGCATCCAGGTTGGACAGCGGTTCATCGAGCAGAAACACCGCCGGGTCGCGAACAAGGGCACGGCCGAGCGCGACACGCTGCATCTGTCCGCCTGAAAGCTGGCCGGGCTTGCGGTTGAGCAGGTGCGTGATGTCCAGCATTTCCGCTGCAGCGTCGACCCGCCTGGAGATCTCGCCCCCTTTCATGCCGCGCATCTTGAGACCAAACGACATGTTGCCGCGAATGGTCTTGTGCGGATAAAGCGCGTAGTTCTGGAACACCATGGCGATGTCACGGTCCTTGGGCTCCAGGGTGGTCACGTTCCGGCCACCGATATGCAGTTCCCCGGCGCTGATCGTTTCCAACCCCGCGACCATCCGCAGGGTTGTCGATTTCCCGCATCCGGAAGGGCCAAGCAGAACGATGAGTTCGCCCTTGGCGATCTCAAGGTCGACGCCTTCCACCGCAACCACGGCCCCATAGGTCTTGCGCAGTTTGCGCAGACTGACTTCCGCCATTACTTGGCCTCCCCGGTTGCCCGCACGGTTTTGTGGTTGATCGGTGTGAGGGCTTCCTTTGCCTCCCGGAACCGAACGAAGCCTTCGTCGTAAGTCGCCGTGGCTCGGGCGTTTGGCGTCAAAGTCTCTGCCACGCGGATGACGCGGGCAGCGTCATCCGTGTCCGAGAAAACGCCCGCACCAATGCCCGCGACAAGCGCTGCACCGAAGGACGCATCGCCTTCGGCGGGAACTTCGATCGTCAGTCCTGTGACATCTGCAATGATCTGCCGCCACAAGGCACTGCGTGTCCCCCCGCCGACGAGACGGGCGGTGGTGAAGCCCATGCCGCGCTGTTGCAAAACGGAAAGGCAATCGCGCAGCGTATAGGCAACGCCTTCATAGAGAGCCCGGCAGAAATGCGGTGCTCCATGCTGGAACCCCAGCCCAACGAAAGAGGCGCGCAAGTCAGGGTCCCAGTAGGGGCTCCGCTCGCCGTTGAGGTAGGGATGAAAGAGCAGACCTTCCGACCCTGCAGGGGCTTCGGCAGCTTTGGCATCCATGCCCTCGAAACCCATTTCCGAGAAAAGCGCGTCACGCAGCCAGCGATGGGCCGAGGCGCACGAGTTGGTTCCCAGGATCGAGTAGTGATGATCGGACACCAGGTGCGGGTAATGAATGACATCGTCGGAAAAACGGGGAGCGTCCGTCAATGTGGAGACCGTGCCCGCCGTGGCGAGCTTCAGGGCTCCGATGCCTTTGCGTGTCATGCCTGCTGCATAGGTTTCCGCATTGGTATCGGAGGTTCCGCAAATGACCGGTGTGCCTTCCCGCAAACCGGTTTCCTGAGCGGCCCTCGGTGTCACTGTCCCCGTCGTCGCCGTCGATGCAACTATTTCCGGAAGAACTTCGGTTTCAAGCCCTCCCATCGCGCAGAGTTCGGAAGACCAGCCCCCTGAACGTGCATCGGCAAGCATGAGCCCCCAGGCATCCGTGATGTCGGTTGCATCGCTGCCGTCGAGACGACGGCGCAGCCAATCCTTGGCCGGGCGAAGCCGGCGGATGCGGCTGTGCGTTTCCGGCTCTTGTTCCTGCAACCAGATCAATTGCGGCAGCGTCCAGGTGGGGCTGATGCGATTGCCCGAAAGGTCGAGGATCTGAGCCCCGCGCGCTGCTCTTTCCCGCACAACCTGAGAACCGGAACGCTGGTCATTCCACATGATCGCGGGCCGCAATGTGCTGCCTGACTCGTCTTCGAGCACGTGGGTGTGCGCTCCGGCCGTCACGGAAACCGCAACGATGCGATGCGGCTCCAGGCCGCCCTGCCAGATCTTCTGCAGGGATGTGACGAGTGCCAACCACCAGCCTTCCGGATCCTGTTCGCTGAATCCGGGTTTCGGTGTGAGTGTTTCGACCGGACAGGAGGCCGAAGCCACGACCTTCCCGTCCGTGGTGATGACCGTCGACTTGAGCGATCCTGCTCCGAGGTCGATCCCAAGCAAAAGGGCGTCAGACATTGGCACCCCTGTCCCGGTACGGATCGATGGAGCCGGCGCGCGGTGGAAAGCCGAGTTTGCCGGGATTGAAGAGGTTTTGCGGATCAACGGAGGCCTTGATACAGCGCAGAATATCCATTCCGACGCCGTGCTCTCCGTCCATCCAGGGTCCGCGGAAAAGGCCGCTTCCATGGTGGTGCGCGATCGAGCCGCCATGCGCGAGCGTTTCACCGTTGACGATGTCCCACATTTTTTCATGCAGCGGCAAGGCTGCAGACTGATCCATGGGAGGAAGGCGCAAGGTCATGTATTGGCACACGCCTTCCGGATAGACATGCGACCAGTGGGCACTGAAATGGGCGTCCTTGGAGACTTCCGCAGCAATCCGGGCTGCGATCGTGTCGTAAAGCGACGAAGCCTTGCTCCAGTTCACCGAGACTTCGAGCGTGTCGTTGTAGTAGCCTTTATCAAGCCACTGTTTCGTAATGGAGACGTAGCGCTTTGCCCGCCATTCGTCGAAGGGACGTGTTTCCGTTTCCACGGCATCAACGCTCTTTGCAAACTCGCGTACCAGTGCCGCTTCTGCAGCCACAATGGCTTCTTCGCCGCAAACCACGATGTTGGCCATCACCGGGCGGGTTTCAAAAGCACTGATGCCTTCGGTGCGCGAGGCGGTTTCCTTTTCGTCATAGAGACGAACGATGCGCGGATGCAGCCCCGCCTGCATGATGCGCTTGGCAAGCGAGAGGGCTGCGGTGCGATCGGGAAGTGCCAGCACGATCGCCTCTTCGGCGGGCGGCAGCGTCCAGATGCGCAGGGTCAGTTCCGTTATGACGGCAAGCGTGCCTTCACTGCCGACGATGATATCGAGAACCGATGGTCCGGAGGCCCGCTTGGGCAGCGGCCTGATTTCCAGCACGCGCCCATCCGGCATGACCGCCTTGAGGCCAACGACAATGTTCTCGATTTTACCGAAGCGGCTCGATTCCTGACCGCCGCCGCGGCAGGCGGCCCACCCGCCGACCGTCGAGATGGTCAGCGATTGCGGCAGATGACCGGATGTAAAACCTTCTGCGTTCAGCGCGTCTTCGAACACTTCGCCGTTCATGCCGGCTTCGACCGTTACCAGATGGTTGTCCCGGTCGATCTTCAGGATGCGGTTCATGCGCTGCATGTCGAGCATGACTTCGCCGCCCAGGGGAATGATCCCGCCGAGAACACCGGAGCCGCTGCCATAGGGAATGAGGGGGTGATCGGCCTTGCTTGCCTTCCCGACAATTGCCGAGACCTGTTCCGTTGTGGCGGGGCGCACGACGAGGCCTGGCAGCGTACCGACCAGGGCGCCTTCCCTTGCACGGAAGTTCGCATAGGGCAGACGGTCGTGTGCATAGCCGGCGCGCGAACCTTCGTCAACCAGGACGTTTTCCGCACCGACCAGCTCCGAAAGCTCGGAAACGAGATCACGATTACTCAAAGATTTTTCCTCCTCCATGCCCAATCGGATTGTCAGAAATCGCGTTGGGCAAACGTTTGCTCAAACACAAACAATTGCACTTTGGTCTGGATGTCAAGCCCGGTTTGCTGAATTTCAGATGGAGGCGACCGATGCGCGCACGATGAGATCGCCTGGAGGAAGAAGGAGACTTTCGAGCGCTGAGCCCTCGTCAGGCGCAGTTCCCTGGATCAGGTCGATGAGCCGGCTGGCTGCCGCGCGCCCCATTTCCTGGGAGGGTAAAGCCACTGTGGTCACCTGGGGATAAACGACCCGGGCAAGCAGGTCGTCATGCATCGTGACGACGGAAACATCTTCCGGCACACGGAGCTTGAGTTCGTGCAATCTGGCAATGGCCGCAGCTGCGGTCAGCAGCGTCGCGGCGTGAATAGCGGTCACGCCGCAGGCCAGCAGTTTGTCGACGGCCGCAGGTACGGCTGCAGGATCGTAGCCTGCCTGTGCAACGAATTCCTCGCCGTGGTCGAGGCCGGCGGCTTCAAGAGCCTGTTGCCATCCCTGGCGCCGCATGTCGCCATTGAACCGGCCGAGCCGCCCGGCCAGATGCCCGATCCGGCGATGCCCCATGGCGATGAGGTGCTCAACCCCGATGCGGGCTGCCTCGCGGGTATCGATCGCAACGCAATTCCGGTCACCGGCCAGATGTCGGTTGAGGATCACATGCGGCAATCCCGTGCTGTTCAGCATCTGTCGCAACCGGTCATCCTCATCGAAACTCGCGATGATGACACCCTCGATGATGCTTGATCGAGAAATGTCCGTGATGATCTCGCGCCCATCCCCCTTGTCATAGGAGACCAGAAGGGCAAAACCTTTCTCGCGTGCCTCGATTTCGGCTCCCACAATCGCCGACGCAAAGATCGGGTTTTCGATCTGGGGAACTACCATCAAAAGTGTCGAGGACTTTGCGGTTTTCAGGGCTCTCGCAACCGGGTTGCCGTGGTAACCGAGACGTTCGGCTGTTTCCAGAATATGGGTTCTGGTCTTTTGCGAAACACGTCCCTTGTTCTGAAGCACGCGCGAAACTGTCGACACGTTGACACCGGTTGCCTCTGCCACATCGCGCAGGGTTACAAGTGGTTTTTTGCGCTTCATTTCCCCTCCCCTGGAAACTGATGGATCACGAGCTCAGACCCTGATTTCGCAAAATCTGCGCAAGTAGGTTAGTGCTCAGATCAATGTTCGCGCTTCACGTGCGAACGAAAGCCGTGAATCCAGTCTCATAGCAGTTTTGGTGACAAGAACGCCATCTATTGCACACCCGGCCATTTCTCCGGCAATTTCAAAGTAAAGGCCGATCCTATTCCCGCCTGACTTTCAAAAGACAACTCTCCCCCGAGCAACCTTGCAACCTGGGAAGAGATGTTCAGCCCGATACCCGTGCCGGGAATTCCCGCCGTGCCCTGACCGCGAAAGAAGCGGCTGAACACGCGCTCCTGCTCCTCCGGCGGAATACCAACACCCCGATCGTGCACGGAGATGAAAATGGACCTGTTCTGCGCCCGGACACTCACTGAAACCGGCTCGGTGATCGGCGAATATTTCACCGCATTCGATAGAAGATTGTTGAGGATCTGTTCCGCAAGCAACCGGTCCGTTTCGATCGTTTGGGGAACCTTGTTGCCAATTTCCAGGGAAAAAGCCCGCTCCGGTGTTTCTTCACTCTGACGGGCGACGACCCGTTGAATGAGATCCTCGACATGGCAGTTTCCGGGTCTGGCCGTCACCTGTCTTTCTTCGAGCCGAACGACATCCAGCGTTGCTTCCAGCAGGCTTGTCAAACCCCGGACCTCGGAGCGCACCTGGCTTGCCCGTTGCCTGATTTCGTCGGTTGGCATCTGGTTTCCGCTTCGCAAGACGCGCTGCATCGCGGAATCGATGACGGCGAGTGGTGTTCGAAACTGGTGAGAAACCAGGGCAACGAAACTGCGATAGATCTCGGCGGTTTCGCGTTCACGCAAAAGCGACAGCCGGATGCGTTGCTGTTCGGCCATCGCCCGCAACATCGTGAAGGACAGAAAGGCGCCGAGAACAATGATCGCCACGATGGAAATGATGACCTGCACGATTGCGGCACGTTGATTGTCTAGTCGCGCACCCGTTGCCTCCCATTGCCGGACCATGGACTGGTTTCCGGCGCGGCCGAGATCCTCAATCAAGGGCTGGAGAAGGTCGTGAACGGCAGAAGCCGTCTGGACGTCACCATATGACATGTCCAGGATTTTTGCCTCAAGCGCTCGTAGCGCCCCAGCCACCTTTTCCAGTTCTCCGTCAAGGCCAAGCTCTCGCATGTAGCGTCGTTGAGGCCCCTCCGATAACAGGTTCAAGCGGCTCAGCATCACGTTGTAACGCTTGTCCAGTTCAGCTGCCTTGCGGGAGATGCTGCCGACATGACGGGAAACCTCGGCATCCAGCAGGAGCGCCGCGGACTGCGTTCGTGAGATCGCCCACAGCATGTTGTCCCCCTCGTTGCGCCGCAATTCCGCTTCGGTATCGAGAAGCCGTGCGAGGGAAAATACGAGCAGCAAGACGAAGGCAACGGATGCAGTGCCTGCAACGATATAGGCGACAAGATCGCTTCTGCGCGTCATTTGATCTTCAGTTGGATCAACTGCCACACCCAGCGATAGTCGTAACGGATGTCCTGAAGGTCGGAATGCTCGTCCCGGGGATAAACGATCCAGAAAGGGCCCTTGTCCGAGGGTTGTAGTCGTTCGCCATCCATATGGGTTGCGACAAGAACATCGTACCGCACGAAGTCTTCCATCGGGATGTCGATGGTATAATCGTTGAGTGCACTGGCGGTAACCGTTGTGCCGTTGGCGCCGACGAACTCAAGCAGGTCGCGCATCAGGAAGCCGTCGAAGTGTTTTACGCCATCCGTGACGACAGTTGAGGTCTCGAGTGTGTGACGGGGCAGTGCTTCCAGCATTGCATCGTCAAGAAGCGCTGCGGCCTCTGAGTTTGTCTTGCTGATATTGCCGGTGACCGTCAGCCGGACTTCGCCTGCTGGGGCGGTCAATGACATGTTTTCCGATCGAGCTGTCGCAACGGATAAACCGACACCGATCAGCATGAGCATTGTCCCTGCAAATGCCTTTGACCGTTTGAGGGAAGAAAGCAGATTGGTGAACCTGAAGGAGCAGCGAAGGTGACTGCAACACCGGTATAACGCCGCTGCCATGTCTTTTCGTCTCGTTGCCGGTAACGCTTGTTTTTCAAATGCTTCAATCAATGATCGGGCCCGCAAAGGTAAAAAAATCATTATGGCACCGGTTGTTGATGTTGCAAACATTCAACCGATGCCAGACCTCCGATGTTGCGCACGCCGAAAATTGCGTATTTCGCCCTGTCCCGAGTTCCCGCTACGCGAACAACAAGAAACAGGGCGTTGATTTGCCGGATGCCGGATGCCGGATGCCGGTGCAGACAGGACAAGGCAGTCCTGACTGCGTGCGTGATGATCAGCCAGCCGCCTTGACAGGATCGTTGATCCGGGGAGGCTGATAGGACGCCGCCTTTTCCTTCAGACTGGAAAATTTTGTCGAAAGCTGTTCGAGCTTGGCTTCCCAGGCCGGATCAGGCTGTTGCCCTTCAATTGTCCGGAAGTAGACCTCCATGATGCAGGTGACTGCAAAAGGCTCCAGCAAAGCGGACTTGACGGACCACGCGAACAAAATTGCAAACACGATGCCGCCCGCAGACCAGCTGCCAGGAACGAGATATGCGACCAGGGCGGCCGGAGCCAACATGACGAGGAAGACAAGAAACGACAGGCCGTAGACGATAAGAGTAAGCCAGGCGGCATTCTTGAGCATCGGTTTATAATTCTGGGCATAAAGCACCAGCCCGCTCCGGGACGAAGCCCACACGTTGTCCGAATTTGTCCGGATCGTATAGGCGAGGATGACTTCATCGATGAAACCGACGGCAATGCGCAGGAAGGCCTCGGCAATCGAGATCAGTTGCCGGGCACCGGGGATCGGCAGAAGCGTGAAGACGCCCCGCACCAGGCCCGTGATTGCGCGCAGCACACCCTTTATCAGCTGGTCCACGCCGAAAAGCACACTGGCCTGCATAAACCTTTGAGAGACTTCTTCGCGGGCGTAGGAAATTTGAGACCGCCCGCCCGGCATCTCCTTGCCGTCGAGCAGCTTGACCAGAACGGCAATGTGCCCGGCCTTGACGACATAGAGAACGTATTCTCTCAGTAAGTACATCACGACGGCGACTGCACCGAACCCGATGACGCCGCCCCAGGTCGTGGTCGTTGCCTGGAAATCGGCATCGCCGAACCCGCCGATGCCCCAGCCGACCCCGGCACCGACACCCGTTGCAAGAATGTAGGCAACGGCAGCTCCGAAATAGACCGCCATGCGCAAGATGATGAAAGGCAGTGTCTGAAACATCAGGCCTAATGCACGGCCAATAGAAAAATCCCACATATTTGGCGTCTCCTTGAACGCTCTGTTGCAATATGGCGGGAGAATATTGTCGAACGTGAATGCTGTCCCCCTGCGTTTGAACGGGGACAGGTGAATGAAATCGCGTCAAGAAAGACCGCCCATTGACGCCGCCATCCATGGAACCGACTATCGGGATCATCATGGTCAGATTTCAACGTGGTCTGGTTCAAAGAGCAGTTGATGCAATCGATGCCCAAATCCGGTTCGAAACTGACGGTTCTCTGTGTTGAGGACCAGTGCCATCTTCGCCAGGACATCATCGATGAACTTTCCGCTGCAGGCTATGACGCGGTCGGTGCAGCTGATGGCCGTGAAGCGCTGGACGTGCTGGAAACGATCCGCCCGCATCTCATCTTGTGCGATATCTCCATGCCGCGGCTCGACGGTTACGGCTTGCTCGAAACCGTCAGAGGCAGGCACACGCATCTCGCAGATGTTCCTTTCGTTTTCCTGACGGCTCTAAACCAGCGCGACGAGATCATTCATGGCAAGCGCGCGGGTGCGGACGATTATCTGGTCAAACCGATAGACTATGACCTGTTGCTGGCGACGATCGAGGCTCGCTTGCGCCAGGTCAGCCGGATCGATGACAGGCAAAAAAGCGAACTGGAAACGCTTCGACAAGCTCTGGCAGGCAGCGGATCGGACCGATCGCTTGGAATGAACGGCATGGAAAGTGTTCTCAACGTGCTTTCCTTCGGTATCGTGCTGGTGTCGTTGTCCGGTGTTGTCTTCGCAAATAAAGCAGCTCGGGAAATACATATGGCCAGGGACGGGCTGGTGATCGACCGGACGCTCCATACCGGTTCATCGCAGCTCGCCAACGATATCAGGAAACTGCTGGCGAATGCCTGTGAGGCTGCCTGCAAGGGCCAGGATCACCTTGCCAGCCTGACGGTGCAAAGACCGTCCGGACGCCGTGATTTTCTGCTTACGGTCTGTTCGCTCCCGGACAGGACAGGACTGCCGAACGATGACGCGAAGGCGGTGATATTCATTTCGGATCTGGCGCATCGGCCAAGGATGCCGGACGAGATCCTGGCAGGCCTCTTCGATCTGACGCCGACTGAATCGGAGGTCGCCCGTGCGTTGGCGCAGGGTCGGCGAAAGGAAGACATCGCGCAGGAGCTTTCAATCGCACCGACGACGGTCGCTTTTCATTTGCGCAATCTCTTCGAAAAGACCGGAACCAATCGTCAGGCAGACCTCATCGCACTGCTTCTCACCGGCCTTGTCTCGATCAAGGAACCGCAGGGGGACGTTGAGAAACGTGGAAAGGCTGAAGCGCTTCCAACAACGTGACGACACCGAGATGAGCATGCCGGCAAATTTGTTACGCAGGTGAATTTCAACAATCAAAAAGATCACGCTGACTTCATTACGTTCGTGAAACTGAATTCACAAACTAGCCAAGGCTGGTTATATTCTCTCTGCGGTCGAAATTGCCGCGTATACTGAATTGATATTCCATTTGAATTGCCTCTCACATTTCCGGAGAATTTGTTGTGCCGGTCAAAAAATTACGATTGCTGCTTTGTTCTGCGGGACGCCGCGTTGGTTTGCTTCAATGTTTCCGATCTGCTGCCGACCATCTGGGAATCCAGCTGGAAATCCTCGCCTGTGACCTTGCTCCGGATTTAAGTGCAGCATGCGCAGCTGCGGATCGGGCGTTTGCCGTGCCGCGTTGCGACGACCCGAGTTATGCCAACGCCATTCTCGACATTGTGCGTGACAACCGGGTCGATCTGGTGGTTCCGACGATTGACACGGAGTTGATGGCGCTTGCCTGCGTGTCCGACGCGTTCACCCGGCTGGGAGCGCGGGTGCATGTGGCGTCGACTGAAGTCATCGAAATTGTGAGGGACAAGCGGCTGACGTCGGAGATGCTCGAGGCGGCAGGCGTGCCGGTGCCGAAATCGCTGGGACACGAGGCGTTGCTGTCCGATCCGGATGCACTCGGCTGGCCGGTGTTTGCCAAGCCGAGCGGCGGTAGCGCCAGCCGGGGACTGCAGGTCTTTCAGGCAATCGAAGAGCTGCCCGGCCGATTTGAGGAACCAATGGTCTTTCAGCAGTTTCTGCGTGGCCCGGAATACACGATCAACATGTTCGTCGATTCAGGCGGCAGCCTGCGAACGGTGGTTCCTCATCTGCGCATCCAGATCCGCGCTGGTGAAGTCGAGAAGGGAAGAACGGTTCGACGGGATGACTTCCGGCAAATCGCCGAGGGCGTGCACCGGGCCTTGCCGAGCCTGACCGGCGTCGCCTGTTTCCAGGTGATCGACGACCCGGAACTGGGACCGCGTGTCATTGAAATCAATGCAAGATTTGGGGGCGGGTATCCCTTGGCCGACCATGCGGGTGCGCGTTTTGCACAATGGCTTCTTGAGGAAGTGTCGGGCTTCCCGTGCAGCGCAAACGATGACTGGCGAGAAAATGTCAAAATGCTCCGATACGACAGCGCGATCTACGACGGCTGATCGTCTCAGGTTTGCCGGAGCCGAAATGGTCTTTTGTCAGGACCCGCACCTCGGCTCTGTCCTGGCAGTAGAAGCCCTGGCCGGTAGCGTTGTCCGGTCGACCCCACATTCGTTAACTGGCGGATTGCGATGATTGTTTTTGATCTGGACGATACGCTCTATCTGGAGCGGGAGTTTGCGTTCAGCGGCTATCGTTTTCTCGACGGTTGGGTAAAAGAACGCGAAGGCCTGGAAGGCTTTGGCAACGCCTGCAAGGTGTTGTTCGAGGAAGGCGAGCGGCGTCAGATCTTCAACCGCGCGCTTGAAAGGCTCGGGCACTGCGGCGACAGCCATTTGATCGCTGATCTTGTTGCGGCTTACCGTGGCCACCCGCCGCAGATTTCGCTGGCTCCGGATGCGGCGCGTTTTCTCGAGCGTCACCGCGGTCCGTTCGGCCTGATTACGGATGGACCGGCGGAAACTCAAAACGCCAAGATCGTTGCCCTTGGTCTTGACCGCTGGATTGAGAATATCCGCAAGACCGGAGACTGGCCTCAAGGATATGGCAAACCACATCCCCGCGCTTACGAGGAAATGGAAGGACTTGCGGCAGACGACGGGCCGATGGTCTACGTCGCCGACAATCCCGCCAAGGACTTCTTGACGCCAAAAGCGCGCGGCTGGATCACCGTTCAGATCCGGCGGGCGGGCGCCGTGCATCCGCCGCACGCGAAAGATGATGCACACGCGGCCCATGTCGAAATAACGTCGCTGGATGAACTCGACGGCGCGTTGATGGTCCAGCCGGTTTCGATGAAATAGCTAACTGCGGGCCGCAAGTGTGCCTTCAGGCTGGACCACGCTGCGACAGAACCTCCTGGTATTCACCGAGAATGTGCTTCACCTGGTAGTTCGCGACGATGCGCTGCCGAGCCTTTTTGCCGAGATCGGCAAGCTGATCGGGGGGCATTCGGGCAAATTCGGCCATCGCATCGCACAGCGCATCCGGATCGCCCGGTGAAACAACCTTGCCGGTATCCGCGACAACCAGTGCCGCGTCGCCGACATTGGTGGTGACCACCGGGCGGGCATGGCTCATGGCTTCGGCGACGACATTCGGGAACCCTTCCGTTCTGGACGACAGGACGAGAACATCTATCTGCGAATAGAAATCCCCCATGTCACGCAGCTCCCCAAGCAATTTCAGACGTGCCGGATCAAGCCCTGCTTCTTCAATCATGGCCAGAACTTCGCTGTTGCGGTCATCAAGACCGAAACCTGCGGCAACAAAGCGAGCATCGGGAAATTGTGCGGCCATTTGCGCTGCGGCCCGGAAGAAGTTCAAGTGGTCCTTTTGAGGATGAAAGCGCGCGGCTATACCGAACACACGGGCCTTGCGCGGCGTGGGGTCCGCCTGCTCGGGAACCACGACGCCGTTCGGGATGACCTTTCCGAACCGCGCGGCATAGCCATACTGTTCGTGCTGTTCTCTTGCCCGTGCCGAATTGTAAACGATGCCGGCAGCGCGAGACGATAGCATGCGTGCCCCTGCAACGGCGAGGCGCGTGCTTCGCGTCAAGCTGCGCGGATCGTCAAGTGCCTGGCGCACCGTCCAGAAGACGGGCGGCGCCCCGGCCAAGCGCGCCGACAAGGTGCCGACAACCATTGCATGATACATCCAGCACAGCACCGCTCGTGGGCGCTTCTCCCGCATCAGCCCTGTCAGTTTCATGATTGCACCCGGCATGTGCACCGCTCCGCGTGCATTGAGCGGATGATATTCCACGTCCGGCCGTCCGGCCAAACTCAGGTTGCGCTCTGAAACGCCGATCAGAGGGACCACGATTGCCGGTTCGGAAGTTGCCGCCAGGAGTCTTGCCAGCATCGTTTCCGCTCCGCCGCTGGCGGCGAAATTCGTAATCACATGCATGACCGGCGCCGCAGCGTCCGTTCCAACCTCCAGTCCAGCACCTTCGCTGCCAACGTAGTCCATCAGGTCACGCCTTTCGTGCGCCCTGCCAGACGTCGAGCGGTCTGCCAATCCGCTGTTCAAGTTCGCTGACTTCCGGAGCGAAGAAGTCCTGCAGCCTTTTTTCCAGATCGGGGCTCAACGGCGGGTATTCCTGTGGCCGGGCGACGGCATCGCGAAGCACCCTCATTGGCCTGGTATGCCGAACGCCGTCCAGAACGGGGCGAAACGGCTTCAGGACCTTGCGCAGGGGCAGTGGAACGATGGCGGCGTTCTTGTCTTTCACCTTGCTGTCCACCGGAGGAGCCAGCGGTGCCTCATGACCGATATGCGTGGCAAGGCGGGCGAGCTGATTTTCAGGCTGGCGCCGGATATCCTCGAACAGCAGCAGCAGGATCTGCTCCGGCGGGAACAGATCGTAGAACCGGCGAAGATGCAGGGCATAACGGCCGTCGTTGATGAAACGCTGGCCCGCGGCCTTCGCCGGGTCGAGATGATCCTCGATGTTTCGAGACACCTCCCCGCGTCGCAAGAGCATGCAATAATCGGAGTAGGCACGCGCCGACGGTTCCCGCATCTGAACGATCAGCCGGACATCGGGAAGGTCCCGCCGGATGCGCTCTGCCGCCTCGGGCTGCGTGAGATAGGTATTCGACTTCTCTCCGACGATTGCGTCCGGTTTACTGAAGTCGAATTGAGACAGGTACCAGTCCGCTCCACGGTGATACTCATCGGAAAAGTAATGCAGCTCCGGGCTGGGCATCGATATCGTCGGACTGCGTTCCAGAGATCTTTGCAGCCAGGTTGTTGCGGACTTGGCCGCGCCGAAAATCAGAAATCGTATGTTTGAGTCAAGCATATGCGGTACCTGCTACCTGGGTGCCTTCGACGAGCTGTTCGTAAAGGCGGGAAATTTCGGAAACATGGCGTTCGGCGCCATACTTGGCCGCGGCATCTGCCTGCGCCGCGTCGGCAATCCGGGTTTGCAACAATGGGTCACTGAGCAGTTTGCAAATAGGTTCGACAAAGCTCTCCGGATCGTCCGGCTCAACAAGGAACCCCGTCAGACCGTCCGAGATCGCTTCGATGTTGCCACCGTGCCGTGTCGCGACGACAGGCGTCCCCAGATACATGCTTTCGATCAGGGTCCGGCCGAATGGCTCGTTGACAGCCGGAACAAGCATGACATCGACACCGCTCATTGCCTCGAAAACCGGTGAGCGGAAGCCCATGAAATGAAAATTGTCGTTCAGTCCCAGGCTACTGACCAGCGCCTTGCAGGTTTCGTCCAGGCCCCGGGTTGCATCGACGGTATCGCCGAACAGCAGTCCGTGCACCTGACGCCCCGGCAAGGCGCGGCGAACCGCATCGACCACCCGAACAAAGCCGTCGGGACGTTTGCGTTTGATGATCGAGCCGAAATACCCGAGCAGCACCGCGTCCCTCGGCAGGCTGAGTTCGTCGCAAAGCTTGTCATGGGAATTTGTCCGATCCGGCCGTATGGCTGGAAAATCGAAAGGACTTCGGATCACGCTTGCACGGTCGCCAATCGGCCGGATCGGACGTGATGGCATGGCGTAATGTGAAACGCTCACGATATGGTCGGCGAGCAAGGGGGCCAGCATGTTCGCCCCTTTCGCAGCCGGATCCTGGCGATGATGCCAGAGGTGGCGGCAGCCAGACAGTTTGCTCGGCATGATCCAGTTGGCGTGCATGCGTCCTTCGTTCGTATGCACGATATCGGGATCGATCTTTTTCAGCGTTCGTCGCAAGGCCGGCAGTGTTCGCGTCAGATAGCCGAGCCCGCCTACGCGGCCGGGCAGAGGCAGGCCGGGCGACGACATCAGTGGCGTGTCCTCCAGCACCTCGTACTCGAGCCCCAGCTCCCGTGCCTTTTGGCCAATGGCACCAGGCTCGAAATGGACGAGGACACGCGCCTCGAAACGGTTCGGATCCAGGGCGGCGGCAAGGCTGAGCGCCGAAATGTGGCTGCCGCCCAGGACAGGTCCGCCTACGAACGGAAATAATACTCGAATGCGTCTCATCACTGCTCCGGACCTACTTGGACGCTGGTTCAGAAATCGTCAGGTTGATCGTCAGACTGTCGCCCGGACGCATGAAGGCATTCAGGTCGACGTCCAGGCTCTGCATCTCGCCGTTCTCGAGCCGCGATATCCTGTAGGAAGGTGTGACAATGCTGTCCTGGACGGTGGTATCAACCGAGTTCGCGGACAGCGTCTCGGCGTAGACCTTTCGGGCCAGCTCAAGACGGGATTCGACCTCGAAACGCTTTGATTTCACCTCCGTGAGTTCGGAGAGCTTTTCCCCGCGGGTCCTGTCGAACAGGGTCGCGGCGTCTCTCGATGCAAGATTGAGACGCTGCTGTGCGTCGAGACGGGCGACTTCGAGCTGCAGACGTTTCGCCTCCAGATCGTTGAGCGCCGTATTGGCAGAGGACACGCGGGTCGTCACGGCCAGCCCCTTGTCCTTCAGATGCTCCATCGATGCGAGATCCTTGCGGGCCAGTTCGATCTGGTTGTCACGCAGGACGATTTCTTCGGACAGTTGAGAGATTTTCTCGTTCAGCAGGACACGAAGATCCTTGAGGCTCTGGAGCTCGGCCTTGATCACCTTGATGTTGGCGGAAAGGATCTTCGACTGCACAGGGTCGGATGATTGCGACTCCACGGCGTCTGGCAATGTCTCCGCCGAATAGAGCTGCACTTCCTGCTCGAGCCTTTTCTCCTGCTGCAACAATTTGGATGCGCTTCCGCGAAGCTGATTGATCTCCCCCGTTATTCGGGTGAGCGAGGTCTGTTGTGTCCCCTCTTCGTTCGGCAGGCGATAATAGCCACCGGCAATTGCCAGGGCCTTCTCGACCGTCATGCCGGGGATGAAGTCGAATTGTCCGGGAGCCGTAACCGCTCCGCCCACGAACACCGGGGCATACCGGGATACTTCGACGGAGACCGCGGGTAATTCCGTCAAGCCGACGATGCGCTGCATGCGGCTGGCAATAGTATCCGCGACCTCGTCCAGGGTCTTGCCGACAACTTCCACGGCTCCCGCAATCGGGACATGAATTTTGCCGTCCGGTGCCATCTTGTAGGAACCGGCCACGCCATCCCAGTTGGCAAAGGTCTTGTTTCTGGCATCCCAGGCGCCAGCACGCAGTTCCAGTGTCTCACCGCCGGACAGCCTGTACTGTTCGGCCGAGAGACCCGACACAAGAAAAGTCGATAATGAAAGTACGGCAATTATAAACCGAATACTCAATGCGCGATCTCCCATCCTTTAACTTAAATAAACAAAATTATTATCAATATATCCAAGATTATCACGAAAATCGGAAAACAACGAAAAAGAAATTTTTCCCGAAAAAGCGTTCATGATTCTTTCGGGATGCTTTAGTTGCATCCGGTTTATTCGATGGTCTCGACGAACGTTGGTAAGGACCTTTTTCATGGGTCATCTGTGCTCCCGTTTCCGGTGCCGGCGAACCCGGTAACCCGACAGACAGATCGCCGCCGGAAGCAAAAGGGGAACGGACAGGAACCTGCCGTAAACGTGGGTCACTCCGTTGAGGGCAACCGCGAACATGAGCAGTATCGTGAACATCAGGACCCCGGACCAGCGCGTGTCGGGATTGCTGAATGACCGCCAGCCGACGAATGCCAGTGTAAGCAGCAAGCAGACGAAACCGAGCAGCGAAACGAGGCCGCCTTCGGAAAACAGCAACAGATAGGTATTGTGAACCGGCGCTCCGTACTGGCTGATCAACCGGTGCTGATCCACTCCGACCCCTAACCAGATCGACCGATCGATCAGGTAAATTGCCTCCTGGATGAGAAGCAGTCGCCCATCGAAGGTTCCCGCCTCGCTGGAATCGCCGGTCGTCAATGCGCCGTAGACCCGCTCCTGAAACACCTCGGGCAGGAAATACTGTCCGAACAGGAACAGGGCCGCCAGTGCAAGAGCTCCAATCCCGATGAAAGCCAGGATATGTTTGGCGGAGCCGTGGAAAAAAGAGATTCCAAATATCCCGACAACCGCGACGATGAACCCTGAATTCGATGCGGACAACAACAGGCCGTAGGCAACGGGTGCCACCAGTGCCAGGAACACGATGCCGGATATCTGGGAGATGAAGTAAAGCCACATCACGTAGACGATCCCTACTCCGGCCAGGAGACCGACCCCGTTTTCCCGCTCGATCAGTCCGGTCAGTCGGCCGTTTCTGGAAAAGAAACGCGCATCGTCCGGGCTGAACACCGAATAGAGCACTCCGTGCAACATTACGAACACAAGGGAAAACGCCATCACCTTGCAAAGGAACATCGTCTCCCGCGCAGGACGCCCCAGAAGCAGCAGCGGTATGCATACAAACGAAAAGACGTACTGGATGACGCCAACCGCACCCGTAAGCGGATCGCCGTTCAACAACGATCCGGCAATCAGGCCACTGCAAAGAAGCAATACCGAGAACAGCCAGAAAGAGGTCATGTCCGCGAACGGGCGAAGCGGCACGCGCCTGTTTGCAATCATCACGACGAAAGCGGCGCTGGCGACGAGATCGGACAGCGTGAAGAACACGATGTCGGTTCGAAGATATGTCATTGGCGACAGGAACACCGCGGCGATGACAAGCAGGCGTTCGATTTCCTGGCTTGTCGTGCACCGGACAGGGGAACCGCTGTGGGAAGAGATCGGTATCGCGCTTGGGGTCAAGCCGGCCTCCTCACGGTGGGCTGTCGGCGCGACCAGTAAAGGACAAACAAGGTGCCTGCCACGAGCGTGCCATTAAACAGAACATGAGCGACTGAAGCCCCGACCGGCCCCAGCATCCCGACCAGTGGGGCGAAACAGGCCAGGAACATGACGCTTCCGAGCAAGGTCACCCACAGAAGCTCGCGGTCGCGCCCCATGCTCAACATTGCCGGATTGAGCACCATGGTTGCCAGGAGAAGTATGACCGCCAGCAACTGGACGTTGACCATGTTGGCGGCTTCGTTGAAGCCCGCGCCGAACATGACCGACAAGACGTATGGCATCAGGAAAGCGGCAGGAACCAGTACGACCACGCAAAGGCCAGCGATTGCCAGCAGCACGCCATTGACGAGCTTGTAAAACCCGCGTTCCTCGCCGGAGCTCCATTTGCGGGCCAGTTCCGGAAAGATCGCCTGGTTCAGCGGCCGTCCCAGCTTGAGCGCGCTGTCGGCAACCCGGCGGGCAATATGGAAAAATCCGACGAATTTCTCGTCAACGAGAACCGACAGCAGGATTACGTCAAGACGCTGGACTGTCTGGCGGATGATGACATTGAAGTTCGAATTCCAGAGAAACCGCAGAATTCCGGGGTTCTCTTCGCGTATGCCCCTGATCGGCAGTTGCATGAACTTGCCGTAGCCACGCTGATGGACATATCGGAGCGAATAGACGAACGGCAGCAGACTGTTCGCCAGGCCTTCGATCACCGCAACGAGGACAAACCCCCAAAGGCCGTAGCCCATCAACCACACGCCGGCCGACAGCACCAGACGCATCAGCGCGATACCGACGTCGACCTTGGCAAGAACATCAAACCGGTCGAAAATTCTCAGGACCGCGACCGCGGTCGGCTTGAGGTTCAAGAGAAGCGCCAGGGAAAACAAAGCCAGATAAGCCGCACTGTCCTCCGGCCAGCCCATCATTCGGGCGGTCACCTGAGCTGCAAGGATCGAAACCCCGGCAGCCAGCGTGCTGCCTGCCAGGTTCACGTAAACCGAACCCTTCAGCAACCGCATGAACCTGTCGCCGTCATCATCTGACAGTGCGTCGACACCGTATTTGATCACGGCTTGCCAGGGCTCCAGCCGCAGCAGCCGGTCGACAATGCGAACATAAGCCTGGAAGATCGCAAACAGGCCGAGGCCTGCCGGACCAAGCGACTGGGCCATGATGGCGAGGGTCCCGATGCTGATCACCCCGCTGACCGCCTGGGACGAGAAGACCCATGAAAAATTGCGCATGAGCCGACCGGCGGTCTGGCTGTCTTCAGCAGAGAGGTTGATCAGGCGGGCCATCAGTCATCCAGCTCCCGGTCGCCGGCAAGCTCTGCCAGCCAAAGCTGAATGTAGGACTGGTCCGTTCCTGCAACGATCTGCCAGGGATCGTCCGGCTGGCCGGCATCAAGCCCCGTTGTTGACTGCTCCCAAGTGTCAGGAAACCCGTCGCCGTCACTGTCCACGACCCGTTCTTCCGGTTGGAGGTCCGGCCAACCGCCGACTTCGGATGGGGAATCGATCACCTTGCCTTTGCAATCGCGAACGGTTTCGACAAGTTGCTGGTCGAGCGAGTCCCGGTGTCCGCCCGATGGCAGGCGGTCGCCGACCCGTTCAAGCACAAGGTCGAGCACTTCGCTTGCCTTGACGCGCGGGACGGACAGTGTGCCGGTCACACCCTCGATGATCTCCGCTCCGGGATCGGCATCGACTTGCCGAAAGGGGCGGTCTTGGTCGCAGCGTCCACGGTCGATTGCGAGAATGTCATCGACCTGAACTTCAAGTCTGTACTGGTCGCTTGCCATGATTGCTTCAACTGCTGCGGGCCGTCTGTCGACGGTGCTCGGGCCGGTCAGCGCAACATTGCCGGCATAGACGATAAACGCGTTGCCGTAGTAGTTTCGAAACTCTCCGAATTGACTGATCGGATTGTAGAATACGCTGTTCACGACCTCGACCGGTCCGTCATCATGGCCGTATATATCGGGATTTCGGTCCCGATTGTGAGCGAACAGGTTTCGCCAGAGGCTCACGCGTCCGCAATCGAAATCCCGGCCGTCTCCAGAGCAGATCAAGGCCCCCTTGGAGTGGCGCCCTTTCGGGTGGTTGGCATGATCCAGAGCCCAGGCGGAAATGCTGTTGGCGACCGTAATGTCGCTGGACCGTTCGCGGGAAACGTGAATACCGAGGTTCTCGTCGGTCGAAAACATCAGGGACAGATGATCAAGATAAACGCGCGTCGCGTTTTCAAGCGTCACCGCATCGACCGACGACGAAGGTTGCTCGCTCGGTCCCGGGCGTACCTTGAGAAACCTGACGACGACATCGCTGGCATTCTTGATGATGACGGGTGTGGCGCGGGACTTGCCCAGTCTGATCTGGATTCCCTGCCCAGGTGCCGTCTGACCTGCGACGTAGAGGTTTGAGCGAAAAAAGAGGGGGGTGTCGAGCGTGATCGTTCCGCTCACCTGAAAGACGCAGATCCGAGGCATTTCGCCCTTTTCCACACAGGCTCGCAGAGAGCCGGCGCCAGCATCTGCCAGCGTTGTGACGGGGATGACCTCCCCTCCGGTCCAGCCAGTTGCAGATGCTCCGAACCCGACCGCCCCCGGAAAGGCTCGAGGCGCGGCCTCGGCCGCCAGCGATTGCGACATCAAGAGGCCGAAGGCGATAAGGACTGCAGCCTGTGTTGTGTTCCTAGCCATCATTCACCACGATCCCGACGTTTGAGGCGTTGTTCAGTTCGAGTTGCTGAGCGGCTTTCGAAAGGTCTTCGAAGCGTGTCTTCTTCATGCGCGCGACCAGCAGCACTGCCTGCGCGACACTGCCGAGGCGGCATGTCGCGTCGTCGCTCAGTACCGGTGGGCAATCGACCACAATTAACGAGTACTTGCGGCGCAGAACGCTGAGTGACGCTTCGACACTGGACATGTTGTTGAACCGCACTGGTACGGGCCCCGATGCAGGGGCGACTATCGACAGATGCGGATGGCCGGGCAGATGCCACGCGGCTGCATCGATCCGCAAAGGGTTGCTCAGAAGATCGAGAAATCCGTTCGCAGTGCGTTTGCGCGAGAGGGTCGAGATCAAATCCCTCGGCGAAGGATCAAGATCGACCAGCAGAACATCTTCACCTCCCGCGGCCGCATATGCGGCAAGTGCGAAACTGAGTGTACTCCGGCCCTCCCGGCTCCCCGGTGACGTGATCAGAACCATTGCACCGGTCCCATTCTCGGTCCTGTTGTCCGCCCTGGTGTTTGTCCGCACGGCGGTGTGCAGGGGTGCGATCTTGTGCAGCGCCCGCCGCAAGTTCCCGCTCCTGGTCGTCCATGCCATACGGTTTACGAATTTCCGTGAAAGGGGAGGCAATTGTCCCAGAACCGGTGCGCGGAACGCGGTTATCTGCTGCGGCCACCGCAGACGTCCGCGAAGGTTTTCCCGCAAGAGCGCCAGAAGGAAACCGAAAGTGAGCCCGCTGATCAGCGCGCCCACCATTTCGGTTTTGGGAGAAGGCGAAACAGGTCTGGTCGTTGGGATAGCGATGGACACTTGCCGCGCGACCGGGGTCAGTAGCGCTTCCTGCAATGCGAGTGCTTCAAGCTGATCGAACAGAAGATCATCCTGTCTTCGCATCGATTCCAGTCTCCGTTCGAAGCCTGTTTTCTCAACTTCGGCCGCCGAACGTGCGTCGAGTTTTGCCAGCGTCGCATCCAGGTCGGCCTTGAGTTCTGCAGACTCTTGCAAGGGTACTCCGCGTTCTTCTGCCAGCGCCAATTGCGCCTGCAGGCGGCGAAGATTGTTGGTCAGGGTTTCCGTCTCGGTCAGATCGTCGAGATTGTTGGTTCTGGTGAATTCCAGAAGATTGGCTTCCGCATCTTTCAACGTCTCTTGCAGCGCGGATTGGCGCGACAAGATCGACATCTTGGTTCGTTCGACATCGGCGCGCTGGATCTCAAGCGTGTAGTCGACATAGTTCCGGGCGACAGCATTCGCGATGTCTGCTGCCAATTGCGGGCTGGCGTCCGTGGCGAGGATGTCCAGGGCGAAGGTCGTGGGATGCCAGATGATCTGATAGCTCTCCAGAATGCGATCGACCGTGCTTTCCCTTCCGGACAAGGCGCTCTGACCTGTTCCGGAAATCTCATCAGGTACGACCTCCTCCGCTACGCGAGCGGCGAATTCCCGTGACTTCATGACTTCGATTTCGGTGGCCAGTTGAAGCATCGACAAGGTTCTGGCCCGCAACCGGGCACCGAATGGATCGAGACGCAGGACCGCGTCATCAAGCACCAGCGTGGCCTGCGCACTGTAAGTCGGCACAACGGTGGTGAGCCGGAACCACATCAGGGCGCCAGAAGCCAGTATGCACAGGACGATCAGAACCGCATTTCTGAAGATCAGCGTCAGAATCTGGATATTCTCTGGTCTGAACTCGGCAGCACCTTCGGCATGGCGATCACGTTTTGACACCTGATCAGCCACCTTGCCGGCGGTTTGAGAGCTGGTGTTGATCAAAAACAGGGATCGTCTCCTTCATTGTGTCGCGCGTGTGCGCCGAACCATGCGATCGCTTGAAATTGCGGAACACCAGATCAGAACTTGAGCGGCGCCGCGGCACTTGATGCAATTTTCAATAAGCTGCGCGTGAAACACTGGTGCGCAGCGAAATGTCGAAAAACTCCAGATAAAACAGCATGTCAGACACGGCTTGTTTTTGGTGGAACGTGTCGACTGAAAGGGTCGCGCCACCGCGACGGAAGCTGTTTCAACTTGGCGGTTTGTAGATGTAGCCGTTGTTATAGGCGTAGTATCCTCCTGCCCGGTGAGCTCCATAGTCGCGGAGCGAATATCGCCGCATGTCGATGTCGTTCAACACCACGCCAGCGAGTGGGATCTGATTGAACCGCAAGGCTTCTGCCGCCGTTCCAAGCGCATCTTCCGACGTGCGTCCCCAGCGGGCGATGAGGATCACGAAGTCCGCAAGCGACGCCAGGCGGTTTGCTTCGTCGGCTGCCAAAACGGGGGCCGTATCAATCAGGATGACGTCATAGGACGCGCGCAATTTTCTCAAAATCGCCTTGCCACGAGGCGTATTGAACACGCGCCTTGGAATGATGGAATCCTGAGCGAACGACAGGAGATTGATCTGTCCGAAACGGGTGCAAGGCACTATCTGCGCGTCGAGGACGTTCTGATCCTCCCAGATTTCCTGAGGCGTTTCCTTTGGGATTTCGCAACCTGACATGCGTGTCAGGCCATGCCGGTGGATGTCGAGGTCGATCAACAGCACCCGGTGTCCTTCCTGGGCGGCGGAAACCGCGAGTGAGAACGTCAGGGTCGTCTTGCCTTCGTTGGCAAGTGCCGACGTTACGGCCATGACCATGCTGTCCTTTTTCCGGATCTGGTTGGAAAGCAGTGTGAGCAGGCTCCGCAACGCCAGCTGGTACGGTGAATTCTCCTGCCTGGAGGTTCTGCTCAGAAAGAGTTCCTGCTTGTCCCTCTTCCGCCAGTACCGGATCCGCGGAACGTAGCCGATGGTTCGCAGGCCCAGGTACTGCATCGTCTGGGTACCGGTCCAGACCCGGCGGTCGAACAATTCGCGCAACAGCACCAAGGCCAGACCGACAATCAGGCCGCCGGCAATCCCAAGCGCAAAAATGACGGGACGGTTGGGTGTCGCCGGTTTCAGCGGAGCGGAAGCCACCGTCACCTGCCGGGCATCGGGCTGAAGAAAGTCGATCTGTGTTTCCAGTGCGTTACGCCGGTCTACAAGTGCCTGGTACCTGGCAAGATCCGCATCCAGCGACCTCTGCAGCTTGGACTGTGTCAGTTCGGCGCGTGTTCGCTCCTCAAGCTTCGTTTCCACCTCGGCAAGGCGCTGTTTGCTTTCATTGATCCGGATGGAAGACGCATTCTGGTCGCGCGCCAGATTGAGGATAGACGTCAATCTGTTCAGCTCTGCCCTCAACTCGTCGCCGAGGCTGGTGTCGTCCAGTTCGTTTTCGCGAATGAGTTCCGCAAGACGCGCTTCCATCTCGCTCAGGCGACCACCGAGTAACGTTATCCGGTCCCACAATTCGGAGATTGAATACTGTACGGCTTTCTTCTTGTCCCGAAGAGAGTCATCGATGTAGGTGCTTGAGAGTGTATTGGCCAGTTGCGCAGCCATGACGGCATCTGGATGCCGCACACGAATATCGAGCGCCAGGCTCTCGCCTCGCCGTTCAACCGTGTAGCTGTTGAGCATGCGTACCAGGACCGCTTCGAATTGCTGTTCATCGGTGGGAACCGGTGTTTCGGTCGCCGAAAGGTACGGATTGAAATAGGTGTCTGAGATCAGGTTCAGTTCGCTGGCGACCTTGCGGGCGAATTCGACTGAGCGCAGAAAATCGATCTCGGTCTCGATGTGGATAAGCGACGTGTCGGAATTCTCGATTGTCGTCTCTGTCGGATTAATTCTCGTTTCGACCTTCGCCAGAATGATGGTCGACCGAGCGGCATATTTTGGCTGAATGACCTGAAGGGCAAGATAGGCGGCCCCCAGACCCAGCAACATGGCCAAGGTCAGCCAGATCCAGTTCCTTCGCAACACCTTGAAAATGGCAAAGAAACCGAACTGTATCGGACGTTCAGCGAATGCATATTGCTCCTGCTGCGAGTCAACAATACTGCTCATGAAGATCCCCCAAATGCCGACGAATTCCGCCGGATTGTCCTGGTATTGAAGTCGATTTTGCTGGGCGCTCCGATATCGGTTCGCACCAGGTCCGTTGCCACGGACATCGCGGTACCTGCAGAGCTGACAGGCTCACGCATTCGCATGTGAATAGCCCTCCCCTGCCGGTTTGCCGCGGTTGAATGCTTCCTTCCGGGCCGCGTCGGAAATCGTCCGGTCCCAGAGGGCTAGAATGGTCTCAGGTGCCAGCTTTTGCTGCAGGCGGACATTCGCATCCGCCATTGCGGCCCTAAGGGTCGGGTTGGACATCAGGCGGCCAATCGCGTCGGCCAGTGCCCCGACATTGCCGTCCTGAACCAGAAGTCCGTTCACGCCATCGAAGACCAGTTCCCGTGGGCCGTAGGCGCAGTCGAACGCCACGACGGGAAGCCCGCTGACGACAGCTTCGGCGACAACGTTCGGAAACCCTTCGAAACGAGACGAAAGAACCAGAATGTCGGAAGTCCGGATCCATTCTCCGTGCCTGGCGCTCTTGCCCGGCAGGGAAACAATATCCTGAAGACCAAGACGGTCACGCTGCGCTTCCAGGGAAGCACGGGCGGCGCCTTCTCCATAGATCGTCAGTCTTGCATCCGGCTGTTTTTCGCGCAGCAGAGACATGGCGTCGATGAGCAGATCAAAGCCTTTCTGGTGATCCAGTCGTCCAACGGCAACGAGCCTCTTTGCGCCAGGTGAAGGGGCCACACCGTCGATCGGCGCACAGGGGTTCGGGATCACCTGGGCACAGGGTTGTACTCGCGCCGGCAGGTCCTGCCGTGCCCGCTCGGTCTGCATGACCATCGCGGCGGCTCTGGGCATCAGGGCATTCTGGGCACGGCGCCAGAGCGGGTGGGCCTTTTGTGCCAGCGGATTGTTGCGCTCGGACGCGATCACAGGCACCGACGAACCGGTGGCCAGAAGGGTTAGAACGTTGACTTTGGTCAGGAACGAGAGGCACACATTCGGCGATAGAGCCCGCACCAGCTTGCGGATACTGGCAAGTCGGCGCAACGGCAGGGGAAGCAGCCCTCTGCCGTTGTCCCGATCGAGAACGTGCAGGACGACGTTGTCCGGATAGTCGAAATACGATCCTGCATCGGGGCAGGTCATCGCCGCGACGTGCACTTCATCGCCAAGCTCAGCACGATGTGCCGCCAGCATGGCAACGATCTTTTCCGTGCCGCCTGCGCCAAAACTAGCCTGAACGAAGAGCAGTTTCATGGTTTATTCCGCAGCCTCCACCATGGTACGTCGACCCTTCGGAACCGCATCATTCCGTTGTCCGTTGCCATTCAGTTCGATTTCAACCAGTGGCCGGTTCAGGTTCTTCGACTGCAGGAATATCCGTCCGACATATTCACCCAGAATGCCGAGAAACATCGCGTTCACAGTCATCGAAAGCAGGATCAGTGTCGTGGTCGTCGCAAAACCGGCGGGCCACTCCTGGCCGAAGACCAGTTTGCCGATGAGGTAGCCCGAAAGCAGCAGGAAGGCGCAAAGGCCGCCCAGAAGGCTGATCAGGGAAGCCAGCCGCAACGGCACAAGCGAATGGTTGATCAGGCCATCGACCGCGAGGGAAATCATCGCACGAAGCGGGAACTTGGAATCTCCAGCCACGCGAGCGTTTCGGTCGTACTCGAAACCGGTCTGGTTGAAACCCATGCCGCTGATCAGACCGCGGACATAGGGCGAGCGGTCTTCCACGCGGCGCAGCTCATCGAGAATGCGCCGGTCGGTCAGCCGGAATTCACCTGCGTTCCGGGGAAGGTCGTCCTCGCTGATCGCGTCGATCAGTGCATAGAAGGTTCTGCGCAGCCACGCGACGACCGGACCGTCCGGCAGGCTCCGCCGGATTCCGTAGACGACGTGGTAGCCCTTGCGCCAGGTATCGAGCATCTGCGGGATCAGTTCGGGCGGATCCTGGAGGTCGCAATCAAGCTGTATGGCGCAGGCGCCTTCTGCAGCCCTGTAGGCGGTCAGCACCGAAGCCTGGTATCCGACGTTCCGAGAGAACCGTATCACGCGAACCCGTGGGTCCTCGGCAGCGATTTCCGTGAGAATCGAAAAGGTCTCATCACTGGAATGATTGTCGGTGAAGATGAGTTCCGGCTCATAGTCGGGAAGCTGCTCGAACACGTCCATGACACGTTTGTAGGTGTTGCGAACGTTGTCCTCTTCATTCAGTGCCGGGATCAGGATCGAGACGAGAGTCATGTCTGCATCTCCGTTGCAAAGTTTGGAATGATGTTCTCTCGTGCCCATTTCACGGTCCTTTCGAGGCCATCTTGAAGCTTGATTTCCGCTGACCAGCCAAGGCGCTCGCGGATGCGTTCGGCAGAGACGATCAATTCGACGGGATCGCGGACTTGATCGCTGAATTTCACGAGATCGACGTCGGCGTCGGTCAATTTGATCAAGGTCCTCATGACCTCGGCGACCGTCGGGGAATCGCCTGTCCCCACATTGACCACCGGTCCGGCACCTTCGGGATTGTCGCCCAGCAACATGAGCGCCGTGGTCACGTCATCGACATGGATCAGGTCACGGCGATCCAGCGGGCTGCGGACACTCACTTTCTGGCCGGCCAGCAACTGAGTGATGGCGCGCGGGATCAGGAAACTTTCCGACTGCCCGGGTCCATAGGTCAGGGCCAACCGTGCGGTAACGGCAAAAAACGGAAGTCGCGGTTGCGCCATCTCCAGATAATGCGTCCCGGCCAGAAGTGAGGCGGCATAGGATCCACCCGGTCTTTCTCGCTCGGTTTCTGTAAAGGGTGTCGGACTGTCCCCGTATTCGGCGATCGTCCCCGTCCTGACGAAAGTCCGGGGCGGGCAATCGCAAGCGGCAAGGGCCGACAGGAGCGCGATCAGCGGCGAGACATTCTCCTCGACGCTGTCGGCGAGATCCTGCAAGTCAGGCCGGTTTTCGAAACGGGTGCGCGCACCCACATGGAAAACGATCTCCGGCCTGACTTTTGCCAGACAGCTGCGAAGAGCCCGAGCGTCGTTGACGTCGAGCCTGTAGAGGCCAACGCGCGACGCGATATCGGCGATCCGGCCCGTGGACGAACGGGGCCGCAAGATCACACTGACCTCGTCACCTCGCTTCAGGCAGGCCCGGGTCAGGTTTGATCCTATAAAACCGGAAGCTCCGGTTATGAGAACGCGCGCCATAGTTCTGCCTCAGGGAACGATTTTCGGCACCGGAAGGGGAACGATGAACTTGCCGCCCTTCGCTTCGAATTCGGCCATCTGCTCGCGGATTTCATCCAGGAAATTCCACGCAAGAACCAGCAGGTAATCGGGTTGCCTCTCGGCGACGGCATCCGGCGAGAGAACCGGAATATGCATGCCCGGAGAGAAGAGACCCTGTTTCAGCGTGTTCCTGTCGACCAGGAAATCGAGTGTCTCCGTGCCGATCCCGAAAAAGTTGAGCAATGTATTGCCCTTGGCGGGAGCGCCGTAGCCGGCAATTGATTTGCCTTCTGCCTTCAACTCCGCCAGCAGCCCGGTCAGATCGTTGCGGATCTGGTGAACCCGCTCGGCGAAATCCTGATAGGTCGCGGCCTCCGTCATGCCGGCCTGGCGTTCATCTTCAAGCATCTCGTCGACGATTGCCGCGCGTTCCACCTTCAAGGCTGCCGGTTGCATGAATATGCGCATCGAGCCTCCGTGCACCGGAAGCTTGGTGACATCGACCACATCGAGGCCGACGCTTTCGCCCAAACGGACAATCGAAAGCAGGCTCAGTTCCGACAGATGCTCATGGTAGACATTGTCGAATTCATTGGTCTCGAGGATCTCCTTGCCCCACGGCACCTCGATGATGAAGACACCGTCGTCGTCGAGAAGCGTCAGCACGCCCTCGGTGAAGCCGTGCAAGTCATCGATATGGTTGAAGGTGTTCGAAGTCGTGATCACGGTGGCGGGGCCTTCGGACGCCCTCAATTCCGCTGCCGTCTCGGGGTTGAAGAATGCCGTGTGCACCCTCACGCCGCGCTCCTGCGCGATTGTCGCAAGGTTCGCAGCCGGGTCCACGCCAAGCGTCTTGCCGCCCAGCCGGTTGGCGTGGGACAGCATGAGCCCGTCGTTGCAGCCGATATCGACGATCAGCCCACCGTTCGCCTTGCTAACGGCAACCTCCGCAAGCTCCGCGAAATGGGAATGCATCGTCGCGGCGCCGGAAGGTACATAAAGGTAGTTGGTGAAGAAATCGGCCGGCACCTGATCCGCAACCTGGATCAAGCCGCAATCGAGGCAGGCTTGCGTGTTGAGCGGAAAGGCAACCTGGGGCTGGTCGCGATCAGCCGCGCTGGCAAACAAGTTGGCCGGCGGATGAGCTCCCATGGGAAGGAACAGCAAAAGATCCTCGGAACCGCAGGTTCTGCAGGTACGGCGAATGGACTTGTCTAGCTCGAATTTATTCATTTTTTTCAATCGCTCTTAAAATGACTTGCATTGTCAGGTTCAGGTTCACTGCGAATTCCACCAGGCAGAATTCGCGGCAATTCAAGCTTTCGGCGCCGCTCCTCCCCGAAAGTCCCTGCCCATCGCCCGACAGGCACCTCCTGAAGGGTGCGGTAGGCTTGGCGTCATCCCACCCTCTCGTTGCCTGCCGCCATGGCACCGAAACCGGCGGAAAACCGGTTCAGGAAATCGGATACGCGCGCGTGCATGTATTCGACGTGATCGTCGTTGAGGCCGTGATGGCAGGCCAGAAGGATGCCGCCACGCATCACCTTGTCGGCGATCGGATAGCCGGACGGATCGACGCGGCAGTCGATGTTCTTCATTGCCGGCTGGCGCAGAATATTGCCGGTAAAGACCGGGCGGGTCTGGATGTCGGCCTTTTCGAGATAGATCTGAAGCTCGCGCCTGGTAAACGGCGCGTCGTCCCGAATTGTCAGCGGGAAAGCCAGCCATCCCGTCCTGGCACCTTCCAACTGGCGCGGCAGGACAAACCAGTCTTCATAGTCGGCGAAGAACCGCTTGTGGGCTTCAAAATGCCGTTCGCGCACTGCAATGTTGTGTTGCAGCTTTCCGAGTTGCACGAGGCCGAACGCCGCGCTGATTTCCGAAGGCTCCAGATTGTACCCCAGCGCTTCGAAGACGAACTTTGCGTCATATTCGATGTCATCAAGCCGGACATTGAACCGGTTCTCGATTGCTTCCGATTCAACAAAGAGCGATGAACTGCGTCCCCACGAACGCAGCAACAAAGCCTTGCGCGCCAGCTCGGGGGTGTTGACGCAAAGCATGCCGCCGTTGCCGGCTCCGTTGATGACGTGCGAACCGTAGAAGCTCGTCGTCGAGACATCCGAGTAGATACCCGTGCTTTCACCGGAAATCGTCGCGCCCAGAGTATCGGCACTGTCTTCGATCACCTTGAGGCCGTGGGCATCGGCGATCTCGCGAATGCGCTTCCAGTTCGGCAGATTGCCGATCAGGGACGGGATCATCACTGCGGAAGTCGCAGGTGTGATCATGCGTTCGATGGCTGTCTCGTCGATGTTGTAGGTGCCTTCGGCAGCGTCGACGAATGCCGGCACAAGGCCCTGGCGCACAAGCGGGGCAACCGTGGTGGCGAAAGTCAGCGCCGGTGTGATGACCTCGCTGCCCTTGGGTAGATCGAGGATCTCCACGGCCAGGTAATTGGCCGAAGAACCCGAGTTGACCATGATCCCGAAGTTCTTGCTAAAAAGCTCGGCGACCTTCTGTTGCATGTCACGGACACGCGGACCCATCTGGGTCGAGGTCTTGAGCACTTCGACCACGGCGTCGATCTCTTCCTGTCCGTGTACTGTCTGACCGTAATTAACTCGCATGTGTCAATTTCTCCGGTGATCTCGCGCTGTCTATTCAGCGACCATCGCGTAGCGCGTGAGACTGCTGCCAGCCATCAGGGCGCTGTAGCCGGCAAGCTGCTGTTCGGTGCAGTCGCTCATGTCGTCGCCAAGCGCGTGTGCCTTGTACCAGTCGATTGTCATTCCGATTGCCTCGGCAAGCCTGAGCTGCGGCCGCCATCCGAGGCGGGTGCGGGCCTTGGTGCTGTCGAGGCGCAAAATGCCGGCCTCGTGAAGCGCCGATGACGTTCCCGTCTGCTGCTCCGGAAAACGGACCTCCGGGGCGCCTTGCCCCCAGGCTGTCCGCACCATCTGCATCAGCTCGCGCACATTGACCGTGCTTTCCAGCTCGGGACCGAAATTCCAGGCGCCTGCAAACTCGGAGCCGTCCTCGACAAGCCGAGCCGCAAGCTGGAGATAGCCCGAAAGCGGCTCCAGTACGTGTTGCCACGGGCGCACCGCCTCGGGGCTGCGGATCTCGAGCGGAACGCCGGTTGACGCTGCCCGCACGATGTCCGGCACCAGCCGTTCCTCACCCCAGTCACCGCCGCCAATGACGTTGCCGGCCCTGGCCGTGGCCAGCTGCGGTCCGTTGCTATCGGCGAAGAAGGCGTGGCGGTAGGCTTGCGCCACAAGTTCGGTACACGCCTTCGACGCGCTGTAGGGGTCGTGGCCACCAAGCGGGTCGATCTCTCGGTAGCCCCAGGTCCATTCGCGGTTGTCGTAACACTTGTCGGTCGTGATCACGACGACAGCGCGCAGCGAAGGCATCTGGCGAACCGCATCCAGGACGTTGGCCGTTCCCGACACGTTGGTTGCAAAGGTTTCCGCCGGATGCCTGTACGAATGGCGCACGAGGGGCTGGGCAGCCAGATGGAATACGATCTCCGCATCCACGCCGCGCAGAGCTTCCTGTAACGCTCCCCGATCCCGGATGTCGGCAATCCGGCTGTCCATGCGATCGGCGAGACCGCACGATTTGAAGACACCCGGTCCTTCACTGGGTGGCAGGGACAGGCCAACGACATCGGCTCCCAGGTGCAGCAGCCAGGCCGAAAGCCAGCCGCCCTTGAACCCTGTGTGGCCTGTGACGAGAACCCGGCGGCCGGCGAAAGCTCGGCCAATATGAGGATCGATAAACTCGGACATGGTCGTCGTCTCAGATCGCGAGTGCCGGCATATTGGCTGGCATTTCCTCATTGAACCGCAACCACGGCGGCGGAAGCTCATCGCACAGCGAATTGAGCGTGTCCCGATCGCGCACGGTATCCATCGGATGCCAGAAACCGTCGTGACGGTACGCCATCAGTTCGCCGTCCTTGGCCATCTGGGTCAGGGGCGACTGCTCGAGCGGTTCGGCATCATCGACCATGTAATCCAGAACGCCCGGTTCGAACACGAAGTAGCCGCCGTTGATCCAGGTGTCGCGCTTGCGAACCTTTTCCGTAAACGCGAAGACCCGATCTCCCTTGAGTTCGATGTTGCCGAAGCGTGCAGGCGGCTGAACGGCGGTAACGGTGGCAAGCTTTCCATGTGACTTGTGGAAGTCGAGCAGGGCGTTGATGTCGATATTGCCCAGACCGTCCGAATAGGTGCACATGAAGGTTTCGTTGTTGAGCCAGTCACGCAGCCTGCGAATGCGGCCACTGGTCATCGTGTGGGAACCGGTGTCGACAACGCAGACGTTCCAGCCGCCCGGTTCCGACGGTACGAGACGCAGCTTTCCTGTATCCACCGAAACGGAAATATTGTTGGCAATAAGATGGTAGTTGGCGAAGAACTGTTTAATCAGCAACGCCTTGTAACCGGCCGCAACAACGAAGTCGCGATGGCCGAAATGACTGTAAATATCCATCACGCGAGCGATGATCGGTCGACCACCGACCTCGACCATCGGCTTGGGAATGGTAACTGTTTCTTCAGCCAGGCGTGAGCCTAACCCTCCGGCAAGAAGTACGGTTTGCATTTTTCTTCTCCCTGATTGTCTAAACACTGAAAACAACATCTTGGTGTGAAACGAAGTCAGCCCGACTGAAATGATCGCACTGACAAAACATTGAGAGCCACAGACCGGCGGCTCAGTCCTGGCCTCCCGTTGTTCGAACAAAAAGTCGGCCTTCTCCGTAACGGTTGCTCAGTTCGGCAACCGGAACTTCCAGGTAGTTGTTTGCCCGCACATACTCGAGCATCGGCGCTTCAAGGTCGGGGTCGTAGCCAATGAGGATGGCTGCCGGAGGCTGTTTGCCGAACAGGTCTCTCAGACCGTCGGCGCCGACCATCCGATAGAAAGCGGCAAGTTCGGCGTCCGTGTAAGGCGCGATCCGGTACGCGAACTGACCGGAGGCAAATTCCGGATAGATGTCGAGACCGGCTTCCATGGGGTAAAGCGGCATGAAGGTTGCCACGGGGCCTTCAGGCACATTGTGCGAGGCCAGCGCCTGCTGCAATTCCTGGCCGCCGCGAACCAGGCGCGCGGAGGTAAAGTCATCAGGTTTGGCAAGGCTTGCGAGCCCGGGCATGAGGCGCGGAAGCGTGATGACGAGCATGACAAACATGCTGGCACAAAGAACCGGCACCACTTGCTGACGGTCCCGTGTTCCGATCTGCCGGTAAAGCAACGCACCAAGGATCGGAAGGCAGACCAGCGGCTGAATGTAATACTGCGGAAAACCGGGTGTCGGAACGAAGCTTAGAACGGCAGCAAGAGCCGTGACTGCGAGGACGACAACGATCTGTCCGAGACATTTGCCGTCCTGCCGTTCACCTTTGTGCTCTTCCCGGAGCGACATCCAGAACAGGTAAACCAGCACTGTTGCAAGGATCAGAGAACCACCTGCCAGCCAGGCTCCGAACGCGAGCTGCAACTTGCCGCCAAGCCCCATCGCCAGGCCGGGTTCACTGGCGGCGTTCGCCGTCCAGTAGGCGATGTGCGGGCCGGTATGAAATGACAGAACATGCGCAAGAAAGAGCTGCGGATCGTCCAGCAGATACCAGAAGACGGGCAAGGCTCCGACCAGCCCGCCGGCGGCGAGCGGAAGAACAGTTCCGGTCAGGCGTGTGCGCAAGGAAATACGTGCCGGAAGCAGGAAGGCGGCAAGCGCGACCGGGGGAATGAAGACCACCGCACTGACCTTGCTGCCTGCTGCGAGCGAAAGGCATATTCCGGCAACGAAGATCAGACTGGATCGCGGCCGCCGTTCCATGGTTTCGACCACGAAAAGGCCTAGCCCCAGCACCGCAAACGGCAGCGGCAGCAGATTGTTGGTCGCGGCCATACCGGCCTGGCCGAGCAACGGATCCGCGGCGAGAATGGCCACGGCCGAGAACAGTGCCAGCAGCCAGGATCGCGAAATGCGCAGCGTGGTCCAGATAATCGCAAGGATCAGCAGCACCCAAAGAAGAAAGACGCCTGTCCTTGCCGCGCCCAGCAAACCCTGATCGCCGAAGACGATATGCATGGAGTGGAAGAACCAGGCGACATTCGGCACATGATTGAAGAAGACGTCCTGGTATAGCTGCCAGTCCGGCATAAATTGCGCGGGGGGAACGAACATCATCTCGTCCCGCCGCAAACCGAAGGTCATCAGCCTGCCGTAAAGAGCGCCAAGCAGCAGCGCGACGCCCGCAACCGACGCCACACTGACTGCAAGGCGCAGCCATTTCTGACGGTGTCCGGCATTTGAAGCCTGACCCGCCGCGGCGGCCAACTGGTTGGACTGCAGGACACTCATTGCTGTGCGTCCTTTCCACCCGCCCGCACGCCGAGGGCGCGGGCAACAAGAATATAGGACAGGGCCACGACAGGCGGCAGCGACAGGAGTTGGGCACCGAGCGCAGGTATCCCGGCGCCGGTCAGGACCGCAAGCAACAGCGCGTTGAATGCATAGGCCGCCACATAGGCGAGCCCGTAGAGCGGAAGCCTGCCAAAGCCGCTGACACCGAAAACAAACCGGGCATGGATGGAATAGTTCCAGATGACCCCGAGACCGAACTGCGCCACGAGAGCGACCTGCGGGTGCACACCTGCCAGGACGAGGAT
This sequence comes from Roseibium sp. RP-7, assembly GCF_053005225.1. Taxonomy (NCBI): domain Bacteria; kingdom Pseudomonadati; phylum Pseudomonadota; class Alphaproteobacteria; order Hyphomicrobiales; family Stappiaceae; genus Roseibium; species Roseibium sp. RP-7. Next base: position 367,287 of record NZ_JBRKQA010000004.1, on the reverse strand, counting down.
TGCGAAGACCCCGTATCCGAACGCCGTATTGATTATGCCGGCGCCAAGAAAACGCACCACCCGGGAAGTCATCAGGTCGGACAATGCCGTGCGGGCCGTTGTGACGGACTGCGTCATGGGAGCGCTACCTCCGAGACCTGGCAGACCAGTTCGGCTTCGGCCGGAGAACCCAGGCTACGCGAGCCGGAGGCATATCGGACGGCTTCGATGCCCATGAGCTGCATCAGCCTGGCATTCACCCGGTGAATATCATTCTTGCTGCAAACGAGTGCCCGGGCAGCCGCGCCCATCTTTGCAGCCTGCGCCGGTGTTTCGATGAAGCTTTTCATCGCTGCGGCGAGAGCCTGAACATCACCGCGCGGGACGACGAAGCCGGAAACGCCGTGTTCTATGGTCTCTCCGCACCCCGGCGCATCGGTGGTGATGACAGCGCGCCCGCAGGACATGGCCTCGAGAATGGAACGCGGAATGCCTTCCCGCAGCGACGTCGGTAGAACCAGCACGCTGCTCGCCTGAAGGAAGGGGACGACATCGTTTGTCGCGCCGCGATATCGCAGCAATCCTGCGCTTTGCCAGGCGTCGAGCTGCTCTGGTTCGATCGCATCGGGATTACTGTCGGTCGGGCCCAGGATGTCGAGCTCGAATTCGAGCCCCTGCGCCTTGAGGAGCTTCGCGGCTTCGGCAAGAAGAGCAAGCCCCTTGGACCGAAGCAGCCGCCCCACGAACAGGAAGCGGACGGGGCCCCGCGGAACAGGTGTTGCCGAAAAGCGTGCCGTGTCTACGCCTGAACCGGGAATGTCGTGAAGAGGCACCTGGTCCGGTATCAGCCGATAGTTCCGGATATCCCGGCGGTCCGCGCTGTTGTAGCAGAAAGCCGCGGTAAGCTTGCGCAGTGCGATCCGGTGCAGCAATACGGAGGCGCTGCGGACATAACGCCTGCGTCCGGTTGGATTTTCTTCCATGAAGGCATATCCAAGCCCGGTGAACAGCGCGTAGCGGGACCGGATGCCGACCAGTTGTGCTGCAAGGCAGGCATAGACGATAGGCTTCATTGTATATGCGAGGACGAGTTCCGGTTTTTCCTCGCGAAGTGCACGAATGAGAGCCCAGAGGCTGACAAGATCGCTGAAGGGGTTCGTCCCTGTGCGTTTCATGGGAATTTCGCGATGAGCGATCCCGTTCTCGTCCAGAATTCTGGCGGTCTCGGCATCGATCTCGGCGGCGAAAGCGGTCACCTCATAGCCGTTTGCCTGGAAGCGCCGCATCAGATCCAGCCGGAAATTGACCAGCGAATACCCCAGGCTACCGACGATCACAGCTCGCCGGCGGCGCCCGGAAGACCCTCTCCCCGACTTGGAAGACATACCGACCGCGTAGTCCATATGGTTGGCAGAAGCGCTCATTAGCCAGTACTCAGCACTTCAGGTGCACCAACCGGCCGAAGAACGGCATGGGGCGGAATTGGCAACTTCACGGTCATTTCCTTCGCACCTGACCATGCAGCGCTTGCACCAACTTTGGCCGGCTCCACCGCGCATGATGTTTTTGTGCCGTAACCAGGCACCAGGTCCCGAAGCAACTGGTTGACCAAGGACCCGTTCTGACACCGTGCGGCAAGCTCCAGCTTCAGGATCATTGCCCGCAGCCGCGCAATCGGAACGCCTTCCGGACGTGCGGCGCTGACACCGGGAATTCCGCAATCGGCGCGGGCTTCCGATTTGTCGAACAGTTCCTCGAACAGCTTCTCGCCGGGACGCATGCCGATGAAATTGATCTTGATGTCCTGGTGAGGTGTCAGTCCGGCAAGACGGATCATGCGTTCTGCAAGATCGACGATCTTGACCGGCTTGCCCATGTCCAGGACGAAGATCTCGCCCTGGCTGGTGTCGAACTTCAGGCCGCTCGCCGCAGATACCAGTGTCAACTGGACCGCTTCGCGGATCGTCATGAAGTACCGTTCCATCTTTGGATCGGTAATCGTGATCGGTCCGCCGTTTGAGATCTGGCGCTGGAACAGCGGTATCAACGACCCTGAGGACCCCAGGACATTGCCAAATCGAACAGAGAAGAACCTGGTGCGTTCTTCCGTCTCGTTGGTGATACGGTCTTGCGCCTGGACGTAGAATTCCGCGACGCGTTTGGTTGCCCCCATGACGTTGGTCGTGTTGACGGCCTTGTCGGTCGAGATCTGTACCATCGCGAGTGCACCGATTTCACGGGCCGCATCGGCAACGTTTCTCGATCCGACAACATTCGTCAGAACGCCTTCGCACGGGTTGAGCTCGACGATCGGCACATGCTTCAGGGCTGCCGCATTGAACACCAGTTCCGGACGGTGTTGCCGGAAGATCGAGTTGACGCGGTCCGCATCGACGATGGAGGCCACGTACATCCGCCGCGGTACATCGGGAAAATGCTGCGACAGATCCATATCGATCGAGTAGGCGTTGAATTCGCAGTTGTCGATGATCACGATCTCTGCCGGATGGAAGGACGCGATCTGCCGTGTGAGTTCGCTGCCGATCGACCCGCCGGCACCTGTCACCAGGACGCGTCGCCCCTTGAAGACTTCGAACAGCAACGAGCGTTCCACTGCCTTTTGCGGCCGATCCAGAATGTCATCCGGATCCACGGTTCTCATGTTCTGCCCTTCGCCCAGATCTGGGGAACCAAGATCCTCCAGCCCGTGCAGCCTTGAAACAGTTACCCCATGTCCACTGGCCCAGACAGTCAGTTTCTGGATGCCGTCGCTGTCGAAATGGGTCGTCGGTTCGGTCAGAAGCAGCCGCTGTGGCAGTACGTTCCAATGCGAAAGCCGTTCGATCACGTTTTCAGGATCTCTCAGCGTTCCGATGATCTGGACGTCGTGGAAGTAGAGCCCCTGGGTGTTGCGGGCATCATCGATAATTCCGACCGGAAGGTAGCGGGAGCCAGTATTGCGCAAGGAGCGCAGGAAGAGATCGCAACTTGCGCCGGTCCCCACCAGAAGTACCGGAATCCTCGAATCCACCTCTTTCTCCTTGAGGTGGCGGCTTTGACGGGTCAGCTCCCGGCCCCTGGCGATAACCCGCAACGCACCGAGCGCAGGCACGGCGAGGTAAAACTGAACGATCACGACAGGGATGGGAACGGAGGCTGTCACAAGGTTGAAACGTGACAGGATTGCAAGCGAAACGCTGGTGAGCAGGGCTCCCTTGAGCAGAACAACGATGTCTCTCAACGAAGTTGATCGCGTGTCCCGGCGGTAGAACCCGGCCAATGGGAAAATCACGAGACCGCAGACACACGCCAGCGCCGCAAATGGCAGTATCGCAGGCAATAACTGCTTTTGAGCCGATCCGGTCACCGTCAGGAGCACTGCAAGCGCTGCAGACAGTGTAATTGAAACGACGTCACCCAGGACAAGTCTGCGATTAGCTTTCAGCTCGGCCAATAATTGTTGGAACCACCGATTAATCTTCGGCTGGCTTTCCAAGACAGAGTGACCCGATGCTTTTATCCCAATCTTCGACGTCGTCTCAGAAGAATAAAAATCCGCCATAAGCAAACGCTCCGCTAAACACTTGAGGCACAAAAATAGCTGTGCCTCGCCGTCCGCTATTTTTTAACGGACTGATTATTCTTTGTTTTTTTTGCTGCGACGGTGGCGTATTTACAAAATGGAAAATAAATAAAACGATTCCCACTTCGTGAATGTAGTTTCGACAAATATTTTCAGTTTTTCCGAAGATTAGTCCCTTAAAAGGACGTCGATCATCTAAAATAATGATCAGGTTTCAAAAATAAAATCTTCAGAGCATGAAAAAATGCCATACGTCACAGCATTTCATGTTAAATTTAGTCTTGCAATTTCAACCCAAGGTGTAACACATAACGCAAGGTTAATAAATAGTTTTTTTCCACAAATTTCTTGGGCGGATTGATCCGATGGCCTTTTTAGCGTTTCCAAACCCCCAAAAAATACGGAAAAAACAATTAAAATCAGCCAGTTCAGGGTGCAGCATTCTGACAGTGCAAAAAACGTCATCGCCACTATCGCGGAGGCTGATTTATGATGAATTTGGGCCCTTCCTGTTGCCGTTCGAACCGCATTTGGATGACTCGTTTTCCCTTCGGTTAGACCTGCCGCCGGGGCGGCTGGAGCGAAGCGAGGGCGGCGGACAAACACTGTCCATGGAACTCTGTCAGGGGATTTCGAGGCACCTCTGTAAAGGTGTTGTCCAATTCTTTGCCGGCTTTGGAACGGTAAGTCCGTCCCTACCCTTCCGTTGCTGAATTGGCGGCTCCGGAAAGGAATTCCCAGGGCGCATTCGGTTTGTTGTCCAGGTGCTTAAACAATGATGGGACTTCCACTTGTAAATTTTGGCTAGTGTGTCAATATTGCGAGGTAGATGCTTATCTTAGGTTCGTAGTTTTCTTTCTATTTTGGTTTTATTGGCCTTCAGAATCTTCTCTGTTTTTTAATTTCAGGAGCCAAGGATTCCGATGAACAGGGTTATTGAAATTTTATTGTGCCTCTGTGCGCTGGTTTTTGCATTTCCGTTTTTCGTGTTCGCGGCATTGCTCACACTGCTTACGTTGGGTCGACCGGTTTTTTTCACGCAAACGCGAGCAGGAAAAGGCGGCACGGTGTTTATCCTCGCCAAGCTGCGCACCATGAGCGATGCGCGCGATGCCGGCGGGAACCTGCTGCCCGACGAAAGACGCGTCTCCACATCCGGTATTTGGCTGAGACGCCTTCGGCTCGATGAGTTTCCGCAGCTGCTGTCAATCCTTCGCGGTGAGATGGCCCTTGTCGGGCCACGCCCCTTGAAGCCCGAGACAGTGGCGCAATTCGGGGCAGACGGGGTCCGGCGCGGAGCCGTGCGGCCGGGGCTGACCGGATGGGCCCAGGTGAGCGGTAACACGTCCTTGAGCAACGAGGAGAAATTGCGACTGGACCTTTGGTACATCGCGCATCGCTCCGCAGTGCTCGATCTTCAGATTATCTTTGAAACTATCGGGGTTGCACTTTTCGGTGAGCACAAGAACGCGAGCCGGCTTGATGCGGCAAGCTCCTGGAAAGGTCTCGATAACAGGGCCGACAACAAGCAGGTTTCCGCATGAAGACCGTCTTTGTGGGTGCGGTCGAAGGGTCTCTTGAAGCTCTTGCCGCAATTTGCGCCGCCGGTCACGTTCCCGCCCTCGTGGTGACACTGCCGCCGCAGCTGTCCGGCCGGCACTCGGATTTTGCCGATCTCGCGCCGACGGCCGAAAAGTACGGCGTGCCCGTCCACCACACTTCACGATCCGACAGCGAGGAGACGCTCAAGGTCCTTCGGGAAGTCGGTCCTGACCTGATACTCGTTATCGGCTGGTCGCAGATTTGCGGGCCGGACTTTCGCGCCATACCACGGCTCGGCTGTATCGGGTTCCATCCCTCTGCCCTGCCGCGCCTGCGCGGCCGAGGTGTCATCCCCTGGACGATCCTCGTGGGTGAAACCGAAGCTGGCGCAACCCTGTTCTGGCTTGGTGAGGGCGTGGACGATGGCCCGATCGCAGCTCAGATGCGGTACGACATCGACCCGGAAACGATCACTGCTCGTGAACTCTATGACCGCGTGAGGAACGCAGTGTCGCAGATGCTGCCGCCCTTGTTGACCCGGATCCAGTCCGGCGAGGTGCCGTCCGAACCGCAGTCTGAAAACGGCGTAAGCATATGTGCGCGGCGGCGGCCGGAAGATGGTCTTATCGACTGGTCTCGCTCCGCGGCGGAGATCGACCGGCTTATTCGTGCCGTCGGTCCCCCCTATCCCGGAGCTTTTACGGAAACCTCTGACGGGAGCATGCTGACCGTGACCCGTGCCAGGCATTGCCCCCACAAGGGTCGTTACATCGGTCTTCCTGGCCAGGTCCAGGCGGTTGACGGTTCGGTATTTACCGTTGCATGCGGCGACGGCCAATGTCTTGAAATTCTCGAATGGACCGGCCCTGACCGGTGCCCAGGTCTTCACTCCAAATTCAGCAGTCGTGCAAAATCATGAATTCTCCAATTTTCACCGGCGACGGCCCGGCACTTGTAATCGCGCCCCATCCCGATGACGAAGTTCTGGGTGCCGGAGGCACAATTGCCCGTCTTGCGGATCAAGGCAGAGCGGTGCATGTCGCCATTGTCACACGCGGACGTCCGCCCAGGTTCTCAGCCGAGCAGATCCACAAGGTTCGCGAAGAAGCCGCAGCCGCGCACGCCCATCTGGGCATTTCGCAAACCCACTGGCTCGATTTTCCTGCCGCTGAATTGGCGGAGTATCCTCATGCCGACCTGAACGGCGGGCTGGGCGCGCTCGTTCGGGATCTCGACCCGACGCTGGTCCTGGCACCACATCCGGGCGACATCCATCTCGACCATCAGCTCTGCTTTCTGTCCACCCTGGTTGCCAGCCGGCCCCATCAGGCCCGGCATCCCTCCGTCATTGCGGCTTACGAAACTCTTTCGGAAACCAACTGGAATGCGCCGTACCTCACGCCGGCATTCGTTCCAAATGTGTTCGTGGATATTTCAGCAACGCTCGACCGCAAGCTCGAGGCTTTCCAGCTGTTCGCAAGTCAGGTTCGCGAGGCACCCCACGAAAGGTCGGTGGAGTCCCTGCGGGCGCTGGCCACCTTGCGCGGGGCGACCGTTCACCGTTCTGCCGCCGAGGGGTTCGTCCTTGTGCGTTATGTGGTCTGAGGAGAGAGGATATGGGCGGTTGGCCAGTCTACACTGACGAAGAGATCGATGCCGTTACCGGCGTCCTGCGGTCCGGCAAGGTGAATGCCTGGACCGGCCCGGACGTCTTTGCCTTCGAAACGGAGTATTGCGACTACACCTGCGCTGCTCACGCAATCGCAATGGCCAATGGTTCGGTAACACTGGACACCGCGCTGCGAATTCTCGACATTCAGCCGGGCGACGAAGTCATCGTGACCCCACGCAGCTTCGTTGCATCAGCCAGCTGTGTGCTCCTGGCCGGCGGCATTCCGGTGTTCGCCGACATTGATCCGGACAGCCAGAACATCACGCCGGAGACGATTGCCCCTCTCATCACCTCACGAACGGTCGGCATCCTGCCCGTGCATCTGGCAGGCTGGCCCTGCGATATGGACGGCATCCTGGCTCTTGCCCGCGCCCACAATATCTGGGTGATCGAAGATTGCGCCCAGGCACATGGCGCGATGATCGGTGAACGGCATGTGGGTACACTGGGTGATTTCGGATCCTATTCATTCTGTCAGGACAAGATAATCTCGACAGGGGGCGAAGGTGGGATGCTTCTCACCGACAATCCCGACCTTTGGTCTCGCGCCTGGAGTTTCAAGGATCATGGCAAGGGCTATGCGACGGTGTTTGAAAAAGACCATCAGCCCGGCTTTCGATGGCTGCATGATTCAGGCCCGGGCACCAACCTTCGCATGGCGGGACCTTCGGCTGCTATCGGGCGCATACAATTGTCGCGGCTCGCGGAAACCCGCGCCCACCGGACGCGCAATGCCTTGACGCTTGCCGAGATCCTCAGCGGATCGAGTGCGTTACGGGTTCCCGTTCCGCCTCAGTCCCTCACCCATGCCTATTATCGCTTTTACGCCTTCGTACGCCCGGAGGCCATGGCCGACAGCTGGTCGCGCGACCGGATCCTTGCCGAAATTGCCGAAGCGGGTCTGCCCGCGTTTTCCGGAAGCTGTTCGGAAATCTACAAAGAGGCAATGTTTCGCGACCGCGGGCTGGGGCCCGACAAACCGCTTCCCGTTGCCAGGCAGCTGGGCGAGACAAGTCTCGCTTTCCTCGTGGATACCACGTGGGAACAGGAGCGGATCATCGAGCTGGCCGAAAAAGTCGCTTCGATCGCTGATCGATCGCTTGCGGTGTCGCACAAGTCACCTGCAAAGGCCCCCGCCTGAAGCAACCAGCCAGCGTCATGCCGAACAACCCAGATTGGCCATAAGGCCATCAATGCCTCGGGTTCAAACGCGGTTCAGCGTTGATTGGCGTGCGCCACGTTATCAGGCGTTCTGAACCCTTCTGTTTCGGTAGATTTTCTGACCGAAGAAGATTTGGTACGGCAGTCTCTCGAGTATCAGATAGGAGAAGTGCGAGAAGATTGTTGTGAGAATAAATACGACCGCGCCAAAAATTAGAAGGGACACAAAGATATTGTCGCCAAACAGGCCGAGAGATGAGAAAATTTGCCGTGTAGCAAAGTATATATACGGATGAACCAGGTAGAAGCTGTAGCTTATTGTTCCGAAGAAGAACATGATCCTGTTGCTCAGTAATTTCCCGGTCAGGCTGTCTCTCGAAGCCGCAAAAAAGAAGTAGGTCGCAGTGGCCAGGACCAGGAGCGCCGGGGCGGGTATGATGGTCGGATAGGCCTCGTAGAACTCGTAGGTCCGAAACTTGAAGTCCCACGTGGAAGCCAGATAGACCCAGACGAAAAACGAAATGGCCTCAAGCGTTTTCGTGTACTTCAAGCCGTTGGTGATTTCGCTCCTGTACATCCAGTAGATGGCGGCCCCGGACAGAAAAAACAGCGCCTTCGGATAGTAGTAGGTAAACAGTACCGGTATCGCCAGGGAAGCGATCTTCCAGACGATGTTCATTTTTCTTGTCAGGAAAAAATACGTCATGCAGGCCAACGTATAAAACATCACTTCATAGGTCAGGCTCCAGGCGTTCGGGGCAACCTGCTTTGTTGTTGTGAACAAATCCAGGAATGTCAGGGAAAACAGGACTGACTCAAGGTTGTTCAGTTCCGGGTACCTGTTTGTCGCGCCATTCAGGACGGCAAAAAACAATGTCGACACGAGAAAGAGCGGATAGAGCCTCAGAAGGCGCCTGAGGGCAAACTCTGACGGAGAATACCTCATCACACTCGGCAGGATGACAAACCCGCTGATTACGAAAAACAACATGACGCCGGATGTGCCGAAGTTGTGAAACGGCACAATCCCTTCAACATATCCCGGCCTGTCATTGTAGATGTGTTCGGCTGTTCCACCGAGAATATGAGCGATCAGCACCATGATCGACGCAACGCCGCGCAGACCGTGTACGGAATAGTTGAATTGCGAACTTTGCGGCGAAGTGGAATTCATAGCGGACCATATTCAATTTTCGAAAACAAAGGTGATTAACGTCCATTGTCAGCCCTGGTTGGTCTGAAACGACGTGGCTGCTCGACATTCAAAAAGTGCAATCAGAAGTCTTGTATCGAGCCTGCTCGGCATATTTGGTCGCAGGTATCTCTTCGTTATCAACGACCGTGCGACTGCTAACGTTATTTTCAATTTCAAATTAGTATTTCAAAAATATTATCGAAAACAATAGCGTTGTCAATTTCGATTTGCCTGATGGTAGATCTCATCAAAGGCAGCGCAGTCTCCTCTTCAAAATTGCTTGAGGAGGCGTCTCTTTCATTTTTGTTGACTTTAGAGCATGTTGCGCTGAATCGGTTCGTATGGGGCACTTTTGAGCAAGCCGGTACATTGCGCCGCTATTTTCCGATCAATCACGGTGTTCTCTACTATACGGGTTATGTTGTCCCTCCACCTCTCTTGGTTCATCGCGTTGACCGGTCGCGGACAGCGGGTTCGAGCCGGTGGCAAAGTGATTGGGGGGGAAGGATGCAGGCGCGGTATTAGGTCCCGCCGCTCCCTTACCGTGTGCAAAGTGCAGGCGATTGCCTGACCCCCAGCATACTGCTTCACGCTCACTTGGGCGATGAACAAGCGAACGGCTTCTCTCTTTATTTGGACAATGAAGAGCCTGGCCTTGCAGGTCTCAACGCCAAGGAATCGCCAGCCACCGTTTGAGGTGACAAGTCAGCGGAAGGTGTTTGCAATTTGAACAGTTTTGGCCGTTTGATCGTTTTTTAATACTGTCAGTTGTTTTTTAATACTAGATCTGTCATCCTTCACTGGCGCACGATAGTCCTCCTACTTTGACTGGCGAAACAATCGCGGAGTGGGGAGCCAAAAGAGTGATCTTCACAGGGAAAAAGATCTGCCTGAGGTAGAGCCAAGGTCGAGGAAAACACCTGCGAGCAGTGCCAAGGTCGACGGTTTGTTGCCTGGAAGACTACTTTTTGTCTGCGGAAAGAATGCCTCTGCAAAGGCGATGTTGGAAATGTCTGGATTGATATTACTGCTAACGAAAAGGCCGCCGGGTGCAGTCAGCATTTCGCTTGGAATGGACGAACACCGGGAGTGATATGGAATGAAACTGTTCTTCAGCCGAAACCCCAATCCTCGACTGGCGGTCGCGGTGGCTCGCTATCTCGACGCAAATATCGAGTTCGAATTTGCCTCGCCCCTCGCCCCTGGTGAGGCTGAGAGGTTTCGACCGCTAAATCCCAATCTGTTGTTACCCATACTCTCAGACTCGGGAAAAAGCCTTTGGGAGACCGATGCAATTGCCTGCCGGCTTTCGCGCCTCGGACGTTCGAATTTCTGGCGCACCGGCGACGACGAACCGGAGATGATCCGTTGGCTGAGCTGGAGCAAAGAGAACTTCGAGAAAGCTTGCGATATTGTTCATTTCGAACGGGGGACCAAACAGCGCTACCGGCTTGGTTCGATTGACCCGAAGAAAATCGAGGAAGGTCTACGCCTCTTCCGCAGATCCGCGGAAATTCTCGAAGTCGAACTTTCTCAACGCGAGTGGCTCGTCGGAAATTCGGTTTCCTATGCCGACTTCCGAATGGCGGCGTATCTGCCCTTCAATGATGTCGCAGGACTGCCGATCGAAGACTATTCTTGCATCGCTCGTTGGTATCACGAGCTCGAACAGATCACTGCCTGGCGTGACCCCTTCAACGGCCTGGATGCGCCCCCATTGCCGACTATCGATCTGGCAGTGCATGCGGACGCCTGAAAATGAACCTCTTCCGCGATACCAACGACCGTGCCGCCGTTGCGCTTCTTGAAAGACAGGAGCAGCTCAGTTTCGCAATTCCGGGCTCGGTGTCTCGCGGGGAGCACCTGCAAACACCAATCGAAAGGAGACAACCGTGAAAATCGTTACCAGTCTAAGCTTCCGGGGCCAGTGTCGTGAGGCTTTTGAGTATTATGCGAAGGTACTCAACGGGAAGATTACAGCCGCCATGCCTTATGCCGACGCACCTCCAAGCATGCCCATCACCGATGAGGCGTACAAGACCTGGCTGATGCACTGCTGGTTGGAAGTTGGTGACCAGGCGCTGATGGGTGCCGATATGGACACCGGATGGGCGCCTGGCATCGATAAACCCAAAAACGGCTTCGATGTCACACTGCATACCGAAGACAAGGCAGAAGCGGAACGTTGGTTCGGTCAACTGTCCGAAGGCGGCAAGACGGTGATGCCGTTTGCAGAAACCTTCTGGTCACCAGGTTTCGGCTCTCTGGTCGACCGCTTCGGCATTCCATGGATGATCAACGTCATTCCATCGGCTGACTGGCGCCCGCAGCAGGGTTGAACTGGAACGCCCTCCGTCGAAGTGACGTGCCGTTTGGACCAGGGCTCTTGGCTTCCCAACTTGCTGCGGCACATTTTGGTGTCGCTTTTGCCCGAGAAGCCGCATTATGAGGCCGAATTTGATGGGTGACCATCTCAGGTCCAGGCACTTTCAGGCTGCATCTGTTCAACTTGAAAAGATCGTGCAGGATTTCTATATCGGCGCGTTGAGGACGACCTCATATGTGGAAATAACAAAGCGGGACGACCCGCTACCATTGTTGAGGTTTCAATGCGGTCCCCACTCGATCGTCTTCGACAAGCACTATGCTTCGAAATTATCGCACTCGTCCTGGCCGTTCCGCTCGGAACGGTCGCCTTTGGCGTGCCAATGCATGATGTTGGCGTCGTCGGCGTTGTCAGCGCAACCATCGCGACGCTCTGGAACGTCGTCTATAATTTCGTTTTCGACGTGACCTACAAGCGCCTCACGGGCGAGACTCTGAAGACGCTCATTGTGCGCATCATCCATTCGATTTTCTTCGAGATTGGTCTGCTGATCGTTCTGATGCCATTCATTGCCTGGTATCTGGGTGTGTCCCTTTGGCAGGCTTTGGTAATGGATCTGTTTTTCGTAGCGTTCTACCTGGTCTACGCTTTTGCCTTTAACTGGGTTTACGACAAACTCTTCCCGCTACCCGAGTGGAGAAATCGGCCCGTTACTAGGTAGTGGCAATCGAGAAAAAACGTCTGGATAGACTTGGACGTCCGCAACGGTTCCAGAGCTGTGGCCGCACATTCTAACGTTCCATGGCGCCCTTGCCGGCAATGATCTTGTGGCGGAACTTCTCGATTCGAGCGACACGTGTTGCGGACTGTTTGGCCTGGTTAAGATTGAACATGTAGCTTCTTTGCCGACCCGGCGTGAGCGCATAAAATGCATCGGCCAGCTCCCGGTCCGTTTGCAGGGCCTCAGCCAATTCATCCGGCATGTCAATTTCCGTTCGTACCTTTGGTGGCTTCGTGCCTTTTTCCGCATGCTCCATAAGCTGCCGAAGGTACGCGCGGATCACTGGTTCCATCTCTTCAACCAGGGCCACATCGGCAAAGCGGATTATGCTCGGCGTACGAGCGTTCGGTCCCTGTGGTTCAAGCACATTTTCCGTGTCATTCAGGAGACCGGCGTTCATGAAACTCAGACGAAAATCGCTGCGAAACGCCCCAAAAATCGCTATGTTTCGACCAGCGTGCATATAGGTGGGATGCCCCCACTTGACGGTTTCTTCCAGTTCCATGTCAAGGCAGATACGGCGCAGATGCCTCAGACCGTCGATCCAGGGACGGGTTGAACAGTCAGGCGTTTCAAAGCGTTCACAACGACCACAGCCCTTGGTAAAAAAATCTTCCGGATCCGTGATCATCGGCATCGGTTGCCAGCCCTCTTGCTTGCATTCTTCATTTTGGGTTTGCGGCCAGCGTTAGCCCGTGACCTGTTGATATGGTCGGGAACTCTCCACGGGAATATATCAAAGGTTGTGGCGATGAAAGGATCAAACGGCTTTTCAGGGTAGGTTGCCGCCGCTTGCCTGGTGTCAGGGAGCCGTAATTCCACCGACATACTACCCGTGGAAACTCCACCGTGAGTGGGGCTTCATTTGGGCGGATTTCAGCACGGAGAGCGACCACGCAATTGCTTTCCCGCCTTGGTCGTCAGGGCTTGAAGGTGCCGTCTCGAAGATCTGCAAAATAGCTGTCATTTCCGATCTGGCCGCCCTTTAGCGCAATTTCGAGTTCTGATCCTCCGCGGGTATGGGCGGTGCACACTGGCGAACCGGGTGTGGTCGGGATGGCTTGTCGGAGAGTCAGGGCGAAAATGTCCAGCTCCGCCAGAGCGTGGCTCGATGTGTCACCACCGGCAACGGCAACACGCTCGAGACCATGCCGGTCCTTGAGGGTAGCCAGAAGGCGGCCGAGGGTTTTGCCGACCTGATCGAGGTTCACGGACCCTGTTACCTCTTCGGTGGTCTTACCTTTGGCGGTGTAAAGGATCGGACTTTGCCCGGTTTCGAGTGCCTCGGAAGCGATCTGCAGCACGCGTTCGAATTCCTGCTTGATGCCGTGGCCGGTTGCCAGTGCATTGAAATCGACTTCGATGCCCTTGAAGCCCAAATGTTCCGCGGTTTCAATTTGGCGCGCGGTTGTTGGCGAGCAGCTTCCCGAGACAACTGCGATACGGGATTGGGACGTCAGAGGCGGAGATGGTTTCGGTGGCCGCAGCAGGCCAAGTTCGCGCCATTTGTGCAAGAGGGCGTATTCAACGCCGGACGAGCCAGCAATGAATGGACCCAGATCCTGCCTGCTTTCTTCGAGATAACTGCCCGCGGCCACCTGGGACAGGCTGTCGTAAACATCTATCAGGAGATTGGGGTTGCGCACCTGGCCGATGTCCGGGACCATGCCGTGCTTGGCGGCGATGGAATAGTCCAGTGGGGTCAGGCATTCAAAGGGCAGGTTCGTCTGTCCTGACAGGTGTTTTACCAGATCCGCTTCGTGCATCGGCGTTGCCGGGTGCCTGCTCATCACGGGATGCCTGTCTATTCTGTAAACTTCATCCCGGTAAGCCGCGAACAAATTGCCGAAATAGGTGTAGCGCCGAAGCTGGGGAGCCCCGACCACAACTGCTGTCCGTTTCTGGCTGAACGTTTCCAGGCCGATTTCCAGGGCACGGCCGATGGAGCCCTTCTGCGGCGAACTGTCGAAGGTCGAGCAGGTCTTGTAGTGGCAGAAACGCGCATCGAGCGTCCACAGCCAGGAGAAAATCGCCGGTAGGTGCTCCGACATCCACTCTGGTGTCTGGCTACGGCTGATGCCTGCCAGGCCGACCGCACGGCAATGCTTGAACTTTTCGAGCTGTTTTTCACCCGGGATTGACGTGAACAGGACGGTTTCGACGCCTCCGGTTGTCAGGGCTTCCATCACGTCCGTCGATCCGGTGAAATCGTCACCGTAATAGGAAATGAGAAGATCGCCGGTCATTTCCTTGCTCCGGTGCCGTCTTTTTTGCCGAACAGGTCCAGGGCCTCGGAAAGTTCCTTGTGATCTTTCGCGAAAACATGTGCCGGAATTCCGCCGACGGCAGCCTCTGCAGCCTGCTTCAGGCTGGCGACACCGCCGGCAACACCGCCGGGGTGTCCCATGATCCCGCCCCCGGCACAATAAATGAAGTCGGTGTGCCCTACGGCCCGGCAGGTCTCTTCCATTTGAACGGCTGTCTGACCCGACGAGAATACCGGCATCGCCTGATATCCGCGTTCTCCTGACAAGGGATCATCGAGAGAGCGGGCGTTTTCGATAACCGTGGTGTCGGCCTCTGTAAACTTGTTCGCGATCCCGTTGACATGCAGATGATCCGCTCCGGCGAGCCTCCAGAACTTCTGCCAGACACGAAACGAGATGCCGATATCCGGCGATCTGGAATAAATGCCCCAACCGTTTCTGTGGCAATGAAGTGGAAGATCAACGTGCTGCCGGATGGCGGTCAGTCCCGTAAGGCCAAGTGAAAACAGGCTGACCATCGCACAGGTGCCACCGGCTTGTTGCAGGAGGTCGGCATTACGGCGCATCACGTCCAGCTCGTCGGTGATGTTGAAGGCGTACATCACCTTCCTGCCGGTGCGGTCCGCATGCGAATTGATGACTTTCATGACTTCGTTCAGGCGATCCTCGAACGGGCAGTGAGGTCCGTTCGCCTGCAATTCATCATCCTTGATGAAATCGATTCCACCGTCGGCGAGTTTTGCGACAAGAGACGCTGTTTCGGCAGGTGAGAGACCGACGCTTGGTTTGATAATTGTGCCGATCATTGGCCGGTCCCTGACACCGGCAAGCGCCAGAGTTCCTTGCCGGCCGTAGGCCGGACCCGGATACGCGATGGCGAATTCTTCAGGAAACGAAATGTCCGTCAGGCGAAGCGCGGACACGTCTGCCAGTTCAAAAAGGTTGCCGGCAACGGTTGCCAGGACGTTGGGAAGGGATGTGCCCATGTTCTCGAGCGGCCAGGAAAGAACGACCTCGCCGCGCGTGTAGGTCTCCGCGCTGATCCGGCACGGCAGCGAGGGAACCCTGCTGTTCGATGTTGCCGTGACCCGCTCGACCCTTGCCCCGGAGAGCTCTTTTAACCGGTCTGTTTCACCCGGCAGCTTCAGGAATGTTCCCGAGGATTGTTCACCTGCGATTACCTCGGCGGCCCGCTCCAGAGTTGTTGGTGTTTCAAGATCATATGTTGCAAAGAGCCTCCCCATTCCCGTCCTCTGTCCTGTTCCAAGTTACGCATTGCTTATATGACTATCAACTTATCATACCAGTTGACAACATGATTTGTATGTGAATTTATTTGCTCAACAAATTTGGAGGACACATGAAAATCGCTCTCATCGGTGCGGGGGGGAAAATGGGAGTGCGGCTCTCCCAGAACCTGAAAGGCTCCCGTTTCAACGTTGCCCATGTGGAAGTCAGCGATGCAGGCAGAGACCGGCTGAAGGCGGAAGTCGGCGTCGACTGTGTCGACGTCGACGCCGCGCTTGAAGACGCACGTGCGGTTATTCTTGCTGTGCCGGACACTGCGATCCGGGCGGTGGCGAAAGGCATCATCGACAAGCTTGCGCCAGGAACGATGCTGATCGCACTGGACGCAGCTGCCCCCTTTGCAGGGCACTTTCCAGAGCGCAAGGACGTGACCTATTTCGTCACCCATCCCTGCCATCCGCCGATATTCAACGATGAAACGCAGTTGCCTGCGAAACGCGACTATTTCGGCGGTATTGCTGCCAAACAGGCGATCGTGAACGCCCTCATGCAGGGTCCGGAAGAGGACTATGCAATCGGGGAGGAGATCGCGAAAACCATTTTCCAGCCGATCCTGCGTTCGCACCGGGTCTCGGTGGAACAAATGGCGCTCCTGGAGCCGGGCCTGTCCGAAACCGTCTGCGCGACCCTTCTCGTTGTGATGAAGGAAGCAATGGATGAAGTCATCCGGCGAGGGGTCGACCCCGTGGCGGCCCGGGACTTTCTTCTGGGACACATGAACATTCTTGGAGCAGTCGTCATGGAAGAAGTCGACGGCGTCTTCTCCGATGCCTGCAACAAGGCCATCACCAATGGCAAGAAACGTCTCATGCGAGACGACTGGATCGGCGTGTTCAAGCCGGACGAAATCAGGGAAAGCATCCGGCAGATCACCTGATTGAGCGGTCCGCCATCTCGTATGGCGAACGTTCAGATTGGTGCCGTCGGGGTCTTGGAGGGACCCCGCGGGACCTGGCACGAGATTGAACCTATTGTTGGGAGGACAACATGAAATTCACGAGACGAATCCTGCTTGCCAGCGCTGCTGTTGCAGCTACCCTGCTTGCACCCGCTTACGCTTCCGCAGCCGACCTCATTGCAATCATCACACCGTCGCATGACAACCCGTTTTTCAAGGCGGAAGCTGAAGGCGCGCAGAAACGTGCCGAAGACCTCGGCTATGACACACTCGTGCTGGTCCACGATGACGATCCGAACAAGCAGAATCAGCTCTTCGATACGGCAATTGCCCGTGGTGCCAAGGCGATCATCCTGGACAATGCCGGTGCGGATGCGACTGTCGCTCCAGTCCGCCGCGCGAAAGAAGCCGGCATTCCGTCGTTCCTGATCGATCGCGAAATCAAGGAAACAGGCATTGCCGTTTCCCAGATCGTCTCCAACAACTACCAGGGAGCACAGCTGGGCGCGGAGGAGTTCGTCAAGCTGATGGGCGAAGAAGGCAAGTATGCCGAGCTGCTGGGCCGCGAAGCCGACACCAATGCCGGAATTCGCTCCGCAGGCTATCATGATGTGATTGACCAGTACCCCGATCTGGAGATGGTTGCCCAGCAATCAGCCAACTGGAGCCAGACCGAAGCCTACGAAAAGATGGAAACCATCCTTCAGGCCAACCCCGAGATCAAAGGTGTCATTTCAGGCAATGACACCATGGCCATGGGAGCCTGGGCGGCTCTCAAGGCAGCCGGGCGGACAGATGTGATCGTTGTCGGTTTTGATGGCAGCAACGACGTACGCGACTCCATTCTGGAAGGCGGCATCAAGGCAACCGTGCTGCAACCAGCCTACCGGCAGGCCCAGATCGCAGTGGAGCAGGCTGACCAGTACCTGAAGACAGGATCGACCGGTCAGGACGAAAAGCAATTGATGGATTGCGTCCTGATCAATGGTTCGAATGCAGGTAGCCTTGAGACTTTCGCGCTGAACTAGGCCCTGTGTCACACTGCGGCGGATGCCCCGCCGCGGTGTGATCTTTCCCACGAAAACCTGAAAAAGCCCTGCCGGATACCGCCGGGAAGGGTTCTGTTCAAGGAGGTTGCACAGTGGATCGCGGCGCAGTTCCTTCCCTGTTGTTAGTTTTTGCAGTTGCCGCCGGCCTGGGCGGCTGCAAACTCGAAAAGCACGTTGCCACGAATGACGGTGACGGTCAGGCCCAGCAAGTCGTTTCAAGCGATCCGGGCGGCGACATGGATGCCCTTGTCGCCGACATCTGGGCCAAACAGGTTTTGCCACATATTCAGCAAACGGCGACCGACATGGCCGTTCTCGGCGATGCGATCGCAGGAGATGTTGACGTCGCCGGCGAAGCACATGGTTATCGTCCGTCCAGCGAGGGAAGTCCCTGGAACTTTGCAGCCCGGGTACAGGGCACAATCTTGGCGGCCAAGACCGATACGCGTGCTGCCACCGCGGAAGTGGACGTCACCGCTGATGGCAAGGCAGATGTTATCCTGCAGCTTGGTCCGGTGATCCGCGGAACAGCACTCCGGGACATCCTTCCCTTTGTAGATTTCTCCTCATTTACCGATCAGATAGAGTTCGCCCAGCTCTCCCGCTCCCTGAATACACGCGCTTACGAAAGCGCTCTGAAAGATTTGCCCCGCGACGATCTCGTGGGCAAGACGGTTGACGTGCTTGGTGCCTTTACGGTGCGCGGTGATGGTCCGCCGTACCTGATCACACCCGTTGAGACAAAAATTGGTGGGTCATGACAGAAGCAATGCACCAGATCGGCTTGTCCGTGCGCGCCGCCAACAAGGTCTATCCAGGTACACACGCGCTGAAGGACGTGGACTTCGATGTCCGGCTTGGCGCAGTGAATGTGCTCGTTGGCGAAAACGGCGCTGGCAAATCCACCTTGATGAAAGTGATCGCCGGCGTCGAGCAGCTGACCTCGGGCGATATTCTGATGGGAGAGAAAAAGGTCTCTTTCCCCGATACGCGCACGGCCGCGGCACACGGGATCGGCATCGTCTTCCAGGAACTCAACCTGTTTCCCAACATGTCGGTTGCCGACAATATCTTTATCGCACGGGAAAAGACCCGCGCCGGAGTGGATATCGCCGCCAGCGACCAGAGGTCGGAAGCCGCAGCGTTGATGCAGCGTCTCGAGCACGACATTTCGCCCGATGCGATGGTGTCCGACCTTCGCATCGGGGAGCAGCAGATCGTCGAGATCGCCAAGGCGCTGGCCCAGGATGCCCGGATCCTGATCATGGATGAACCGACATCTGCCCTCAGTGCGGCAGAAGTCGAAATCCTCTTCCGGGTCATCGCGGACCTCAAGAAACGCGGTGTCGGCATCGTCTACATTTCGCACCGCCTGGAGGAACTGATCCGGATAGGCGACTACATCACGGTGCTCAGGGACGGTGCACGAACCGGTGCCAGGAGCATGGACGGCGTCGATGTGCCCTGGATCGTGCAGAACATGATCGGTGCAGCGTCAAAGGACTTCGCCAAGACGGTCGATCATGACTTCGGCGACGAAGTGTTTCGCTGCGAGAACATCAGCCTGATGGGCCGGACGGGAAAGTTCGTTGTCGATGACGTGTCGTTGTCCCTGCGGGCTGGCGAGATTGTCGGCATCTACGGCCTCATGGGCGCGGGGCGCTCCGAATTGTTCGAGTGCATCATGGCCCAGCATCCCCATTGCACAGGGGACTTCTACGTCGAGGGACGCCATCTGAACGAACCGGACGTTGCTGGGCGTATCGGACGCGGGCTGGCGCTAATCCCCGAAGACAGGAAGTCGGAAGGTCTGATCCAGATCCTGCCGATCCGGGAGAACATGTCTTTGTCGAGCCTCGGCAGGTTCGTGAAGGGCATTCACCTCAGCCTCAAGGCAGAGCGGGAGACGGTGAAGCGGTTCGTGAAGGACCTGGCCATCAAGATTGCCAGCATGGAAAACCCGGTCAGCTCTCTTTCGGGAGGCAACCAGCAGAAAGTCGTGATCGGCAAGGCTCTGATGACCTCGCCAAAGGTTCTGCTCATGGACGAGCCGAGCCGCGGTATCGACATTGGCGCAAAGGCCGAGGTCTTTCGCACCATGCGGCGGCTTGCGGCTGAAGGACTGGGAATTCTGTTCGTCACCTCGGATCTTGAGGAGGTCATGTCCCTGTCCGACCGGATCATCGTGATGTCGAACGGCAGCATTACGGGCGAGTTTGAGGGCGCCGACGTGCGGGAAGAACAGATAATCGCGGCGTCTGCGATCGGGCACGCTCCTGCCTCCGAAGCAGGTCATTTCATTGGGAGAAGTAACGGATGACATCAGTCACCACCATGCAGCCTTCAGGCACCTCCGGCGGACAACCAATGATCCTGCTGCTCCTGAAGCTCAGGACCTTCATCGCCCTGATTGCGGTGTTTGCGTTCTTCTCGTTTGCGGCTCCGAATTTCCTCAGCACCGCGAATTTCGTCATCATGTCCAAGCACGTGGCGCTGAACGCGTTTCTGGCGATCGGCATGACCTTCGTCATCATTACCGGCGGGATCGATCTCTCGGTCGGGTCGATTGTCGGCCTTTGCGGAATGGTGGCCGGCTATCTCATTCTCAACGGTGTCGATCTGGGGATCGGGTACTCGCTCTATTTCAATATCTTCGAGATCATTCTCATCACGCTCGCCGTCGGTGTTTTCGTGGGAGCGATAAATGGGGTGCTGATAACGCGTCTCAATGTGGCACCTTTCATCGCGACGCTCGGAACGCTTTACGTGGCACGCGGGCTAGCGCTGCTTTCCTCTGACGGGGCGACGTTTCCAAACCTCGTCGGCAAGGAGGCCTATGGATCAACGGGTTTCTACATCCTCGGCACGGGTAGCTTTCTCGGTATCCCGGTGTCCATCTGGCTCTTGATAGCTGTCGGATTGATCGCCGCGTATATAGCAGGCCGAACGCCACTGGGACGGCACATCTATGCGGTTGGCGGCAACGAGAAGGCAGCCGCCCTCTCAGGTGTGAAGGTCAACCGCGTCAAGATGTTCGTCTACATGTTCTCGGGCTTTTGCGCGGCCATTGTCGGCCTTGTCATCTCGTCACAGCTGGTGGCTTCGCATCCGGCGACGGGTGAGACCTTCGAACTCAACGCGATTGCCGCGGCGGTCCTCGGCGGCACATCCATGTCAGGTGGACGCGGACGGATCGGTGGAACGATTGTCGGCGCATTCGTGATAGGCGTTCTGTCCGACGGACTCGTGATGATGGGGGTCAGTTCCTTCTGGCAAACCGTTATCAAGGGCCTGGTGATCATCGCCGCCGTAGTTGTCGACCAGGCGCAGCAAAAGCTGCAGGCCCGTGTGGCACTACAGCAGCAGGCCGCGGCAGCTTGAGGAGAATTTCATGAAGAAAGGCGCATTGATCGGCTGCGGTTTTTTCGCCCAAAATCACATGCATGCATGGGCCGATGTCGACGGAGCAGCCATCATCGCGCTGTGTGATCGCGACGACAAACGCCTGAAGGAAACGGCCGAACGCTTTGGCATTGAAAGGACCTATTCCGACGCGGTCGAGCTCATGGAATCGGAAGAGCTCGACTTTGTCGACATCGCGACGACAGTTCAGACCCATCGGCCGCTGGTGGAACTCGCGGCGAGGTCGAAAGTGCACATCATCTGCCAGAAGCCTTTTGCGGACACACTGGAAGACGCCACAGCAATGGTCGATGCTATTGCTGCGGCCGGCGTGACCCTGATGGTGCACGAGAACTTTCGCTGGCAGTCGGCAATCCGCGCGGCGAAAGCTGAAATCGAAAAGGGAAGTATCGGAACGCCGTTCTGGGGGCGGGTCAGTTTCCGCTCCGCCTATGATGTCTATGCCAGCCAGCCGTATCTTGCGACAGATGACCGTTTCATCATCCAGGACCTTGGGATTCATATCCTGGATATCGCCCGCTTCCTGTTCGGTGACGCGCGTACCATCTCGGCAAGCACCAAGCGGGTCAATCCGGCAATAAAGGCGGAAGACGTTGCCACCATGATGCTGGTTCATGAAAGCGGCGTCACCAGTGTTGTCGACTGCAGTTATGCATCACGGCTGTCCCGGGAAAGCTTTCCGGAAAGCCTTCTTGAAGTGGATGGCAGTGAAGGGACGCTGAGGCTGATGCCTGATTACAGGCTGGTGTTGCACAATGCGTCCGGCACCAGGGAACTGGATGTTTCACCCCCATTGCTTTCCTGGGCGGAGCGCCCCTGGCACAACATTCAAGAAAGTGTCTACAACATTCAACGGCACTTCATCGATTGCCTGAATACTGCCAGCACGCCAGAAACATCTGGAACGGACAACCTGAAGACGCTGGAACTGGTCGAGGCTGCGTATCTTTCCGCCGCCGGGAACAGCCGAACAATCATACTGGGCAGCGCCTGAGATGAGTGCCGTGAGCCGCATGCGCCTGTATGGAACGGAAAGTGCGCCGGAGCCTTTCCGGATATTGCGCGCAGGACCGTTGGAAGTACGGCTGGAAAACGGAAACCTGCGCTACGTCCGTTTCGAGGGCCACGAAGTGCTGCGCGCTATTTCCTACGTGGTGCGTGACAAGGACTGGGGCACGCTGGCCGGAGCCATCTCCGATCTCGTTGTTCTGGAAGAGCCTGGGAAGTTCGAGATTTCCTATGTTTCCCGCTACAAAAACCAGGGGGCGGGTCTCAACGTCACAGCACGTATCACCGGCACGGAAACCGGTTCCTTGAGATTTGCCTCCTCGGCTGTTGCCGACAGCGCCTTCGAAACCAACCGCTGTGGTTTCACGGTGCTGCATCCGATCAATGGAGTAGCCGGTGAACCTGTCGAAGTGGAGCATTGTGATGGTTCGGTCGTCCAAACCAGGTTTCCAGACCTCATAGATCCCTGGCAACCGTTCAAGTCCATCCGGTCGCTGACCCACGCACCTGCGCCGCACTTGAAGGCCCGATGCCAGATGGACGGCGACACGTTCGAAATGGAGGACCAGCGCAACTGGTCAGACGCTTCCTACAAGACCTATGTGAGACCCCTGGCGCTTCCGTGGCCATATGTCATTGAAGCGGGCAATGAGGTCGAGCAGTCGATTACCCTTCAGATAGAAAATCTTGCAAACGAGACTGCCCCATCGACCAGAACACCGCTAAGCACCTCCACCGGGGGTGTCGAACTTAAAGCGGGAAAGAAAACAAAAAGCAGGTTTCCGCGCATCGGTTTGTTGATCAGCCCGGAAGACCTGAAGTCTGCCATCAGTCACATTGAACTCCTGAGGAAAGTGAACCCTCCAGCAATCCTGTGTCACCTTGATCCCACTGCTTTGCGTGGGCAGGAGGCGCTCGAGGGTTTCAGGGAGCTGCAAGTTCGTTTCCCGGCGTCTTATGAACTTGAATATGTGGTTTCCTGTAAGGGAGACCTCTTGGCCGAGTTTCAAAACCTTGCCGACATGATTGATCGAAGCGGGCTCGAGTTGGCTTCCATTGCGGTCTGTCCTTCCGTTGACCGACAATCGACACCACCTGGAAGCGAATGGCCGCAATGTCCTCCCCTGGCGGACATCTATACGGCTGCAAGAAACTGCTTCCCCGGCATGAGGCTCGGGGGCGGCATGTTCAGTTATTTCACCGAGTTGAACCGCAAGCGACCTCCGGTGTCGTTGCTTGATTTCGTGACCCACGCGACCAATCCGATTGTCCATGCTGCTGATGACGAGAGTGTTCTCGAAACACTTGAGACCCTGCCGCACATCACGCGCACTGCCCGTGCGATCATCGGCAAGGACAAGGAATACAGACTGGGACCGACAACCATCGGCATGCGCCAGAATCCTTACGGTTCGCAGACATTCGCCAATCCCGGGAACGAGCGCATCTGCATGACCCACGACGATCCGCGTCAGCGCGGCCTTTTCGCCGCTGTCTGGACCATGGGGTACGCTTCCGCAGTTGCCACGGCTGATATCCGCCAATGGATCCCGGCCAGTTTCACAGGCTCGAGAGGAATCGTGGACACAGAAAGCGGATCTCTTCTGCCTGTTGGTGAAGTTGTCTCGCTCCTTGCTGGGCTAAGCGAAGGAGATGTCATCGATTGCAACGATGAAACACCAGCCAGCGTAGCTGCTCTTTGTGTGGAGAAGGACGGTGAGGTCTTGCGGTTTGCTGCAAATCTGACAAATCGGGAACTGGAAATTGGCTTTGGTGAACGCAGGACGTTTGGTCCATTTGAAGTTATCCGGCTATAAGTCTTCCCAAGGGTGTTGAAGCCGCTGGCGAATTTGACGCCGTGCTTGTCGCGACGTTCAGACACCCCAACAATGAAGAGATCAGATTGGCGGGTCATGGAAAACTGGAACGGCTTGGGGGCCGGTGACGACAAGATTGTCCGGCGAAAACTCTCCGATCAGGTTTTCGATCGATTGCGTGAAATGATTGTACGGGGTGAGCTTGGACCCGGTGATCCCATGCCGTCTGAGCGTGAACTGATGCAACGTTTCGGCGTCGGCCGGCCCGCGGTGCGCGAGGCCATGCAGACGATGCACACCCAGGGTCTCATTTCGATCTCGCAGGGTGAGCGCTCCAGGGTCAGTGAGCTTTCGGCCGATCTTGCGTTTCGGCAGATGGATATGGTGGCACGCATGCTGCTGTCTGCGTCTTCGGACAATCTGGAGCACCTGAAGCAGGCGCGTAGACTGTTTGAAGTCGGCATGGTCAGGATCGCGACGGAAATGGCAACGCCCGAGGACATTTCCGAGCTCAAACACCTCATAAGCCATCAAGAGGACATGCTCGACAGTCCGTCCGACTTCATCAAGGCCGACATCGCGTTTCATAGCAAGATCGCCTCGATCTCAGGTAATCCGATTTTTGCAGCAGTGAGTGACGCCATGCTCAACTGGCTGTTCAATTATCATACGGACCTTTTGATCTGGTCGGGACGGGAGAACGTCACGCTTGCCGAGCATTCGAAAATCGTCGAGTGCATCGAAGGCGGCGTTGCTGAAGAGGCCGAAAGCGCAATGCGCTCGCACCTGAACAGATCCCAGGACCTTTACCGGCATCACATTTGACACTGCACCAAAGGTTTCGTTGCGCACGCGGTTGGTGCCATCGGCGCCTGCCAGCCGGCAAAGCGTCCCCATATCAGTCTTTCGGCGGCTCTCGTCAGGATCCGGAAACCGGACGCAATCATCAGCGGGGAATGCCCGCAGTTGGCCAACAAGTTCAATTTGCGCTGTCCGTGCGGATGACATCGATCATCGCGTCACGGATCTGACGTTTTTCTGCCAACTCAATCTCCGCCGATCAGTCCCGTTCCAGCGAAGAGCATGATCCAGACCTTCATCCGCATGATCAACGCCTTTTCCAGCGCCCAGGCCTGGATGATGCCACCCATGAAGGTGCCCTGAAGCGAGCCGGAAATATGGGTGGTATAGGCCTGTACCAGGCATCTGGCACCATCAACCAAGAGAGCGTTCTGTTCGGGATATTCGAGCCGAACATGTACGACAAGGTCACCGGGGCCGCGACGGTCTGACGGCTGCATCAGGACGCCGGTCGGACCGAGCTGGCCGGTCGCGATAACGTCCTGGATGCGGACGATGCGCGCTGCCAGCACCGTGTTCGCCATGCCGCTGTTGATGTTGTTCTCGCAGGCGACCTCCGCAGGCATGCCGACATGCAGAACCGCGCTGTTTGTCTGGCTGAAACCAGCGACGATTTCAATGGGATCGGTCTTGTCGCGATCCGGCACGATGACCATCGCCGGATTAACCGAGAACTGCGCGGCGCGAGCGCCGACATTCAGGGTTAGCTGCTCGATCTTGCCGGAAACCGACGAATACACCTTGGTCTTGGCAAGATTGACGTTGGCCTGGTCTAGGGCGGCTTCTGCGGATTTCAGTTCTGCAGGCAGGACCTGATCAAGCTGCACTTGCAGCGCTTCCATCTTGGAGTTGGCGGCGTTCACATTGGCGGCTGCCTGCTCCTGTGCGGCCTTTGCGTTTTCGTACCTGTTCAGCGTGTAGGCGGGCGAGTTCTTGTCCTTGAGGTCCTGCTGCTCCGACAGGGTCAGGTTGGCGGTGTCGAGAGCCGCTTTCGTCCGGGCGAGGTCGGCAGCGGCTGCCTTGATCTGTGCCTTGACGACATCGATCTGGCTGTTGACCTCGCCGACCGCGGTCTGGGCGGTCGCGACCGCCGCCTTTTCGCTGCTGTCATCGACCGTGAAAAGCAGATCGCCGACCTTGACGGTTTGACCGGCTTTAACGGGCACTTCGGTAACCGTGCCACCACGTTCGGTGACGATCGGCACGACACGGTAGGGGATCAACGCATTTGGGGTGTCCGGATGATAATACTCGACCGTGAAGATCAGCGCGACGAACAACACAATCCAGACGAACAGTGCGCGGTGGACGTTGTAGAGCGTCACGGGGCGTCCCCGCCAGCGCAGATAGGCCATACGCAGCAACAGCGGAAAGCAGGTGATGAGGAGCTCGATCATGCGCTGGCTCCTTTTCCTTCGACCGGTGTCTGCAGATCCGCAACTGACTGCTCTGCTATCGGTTGTTCTTTGGCAGGGGGCGTCCCATTGGCTGGCGAAACGGTCTCGGCGGCTGCTGTTTCCTCTTCCTGCAATGTCTCGTCCGCGGCCGGTTCCGGCTTCATCCAGAGAACGACGTCATAGGCAAAGGCGGCAAAAATCAGGGTCAACGGCAACAGAAGGCTCACGTCCCGCAAGGGCGGCACCAGATCATAGGCAAGGCCGATCACCAGCATGGTCGGGATCGTGGTGCGGATCGGCGTCCTCGATCCCTTGTGCTCCGCGTAGCGGTCGAAAACGGCATAGAGGTAGATCACCAGGAAAAGGAGCAGCAGCAGTGTGATCAACCCGGCCGTGGCAAAGCCGTCGCTGGCGCCGGGCGCAACCCAGGAATCCGGCGGTGGGTCCAGTGTCTGCGCCGTCGTTGCCGTTGTGCTCATGAATGTTCCCCCACCCGATGTGCTGTGACCCAACGTCACCGGAAACATAATGTCTGCAGGAATTACCGATTGAAACAAGAAATTGCGCCTCTGACCGAGGACACGTTAGGTCGGCCTTATCCGCAGTCGGTGTGACACGCACCTTCCGAGGCTGGATCGAAGGGTTTCAGGCAATGTCTTTCCGGAATGACGAGATGATTGGTTTAGACGTCCCGAGCGGCGCTCAGGATTTCGACTGTGGTCGCCGTGATGGCACGCTGGCCGCAGCGATGGTTTGCCTCAGGTCGTCCGCTTCCAATCAGCCGTTCGCCCTGGTCGCAGCTGTCCGGAAAGAAGCCGGTGGGCCTAGAGGCTAATTTGCAAATTGCCGGGCCTGTGCAGGCCCGGCGATCTTACCTTTTCCGGCGATGCCGACATGCATTGCGCACTCAATTCCCAGGTGCTTATTCGTAGCGATCGTGTCGGCGCACCCAGTCCATTCCCCTCGCCTCATTGCGCCCCTTGGGCGTCAGGTCGAGCATGGCATAAGTGCCCATCATCACTTCGACACCGCGTCCGTAGGTCGAATATGTGCGAAAAACTTCGCCGGCCTCGTTCTTGATGAAGGCGCTGACGCCGGGCCATTCCTCGCCCGTCATGTTCCAGCCGCCGAAATTGTAGTCGATGTGCCCGCTGGCGACTTCCTCGGGGGTGAAACTGACCTGGAAGTCGTAGTTGAAGTCGCTTCCGAAGGACGAGACCCATCCGAACGTCCAGCCCATGCGTTTGCGGTAGCGTTCGATATCGGCCAGGGGTGCGCGGGAGACAGCAATCATGGTCACGTCATGATTGGCAAGATGCAGGTTCATGCCGTCGGTGTGGTCGGCCATGAAAGAACAGCTCGGGCAGCCTTCCTTCCATCCCGGCGCAAACATGAAATGCTGTACCACGAGCTGAGACCGTCCCTCGAAAAGCCCGGCAAGCGAGCGCGGGCCGTCAAGTGTATCGAAGACATAGTCCTTCTCGATGCGTTCCCACGGCAAGGCAAGGCGCTCGCTGGCGACACTGTCGCGCAGGTGCGTGAGTTCCTTTTCCTTTTGCAGCAAGTCCCGCCGGGCGGCGAGCCAGTCTTCATGTGAAACAACCGCGTTTTGCATGATCATTCTCCTTCAGTTTGGGTGGTGGGGATATCGAAGCGCCGCGAGCGGGCGGACATCAGCCTGAGCCAGGGCGGCAGGTGGAACAGGCCCATCAGGACGTACATCAGGGTCATGTCATTCACAGGCAGGAAGCCTGGAACGGATGAACAGATCTCCCACCCCTGCACTCCGGTTGCGGAAATCCATGCCATTGAGCCAAAGGTTGGCGCGGCGGCCAGCCGAAGGCACCCTGCTGTGTCGCGGTGGTGACCAGAGGGTCCTTGTGTCTTCCCTGTACCTGCAAACATCGTCATTATCGGTCCTCCGTATGATCCGGCGTTTGCGACCATCGCCCGGTGAGCAAAGACATAGATGCGGAGACGGGGCGGGTGAGAGTTACAAGTTTGGCGGGATTTCCATGGACATGCTGATCGCCGCGGCGGCGCGCGCCCTTTCGTCCGGAGATCCTCTGGCGGTATTGAAACGGGTGGCACTGCGCAACGACGCGCCGGCATTGGCGTTGCGCGGCATTGCCATGGCCCAGCTCGGCGACCTTGCGCGCGCCAGAGAGCTGCTGAAGGATGCGGCCCGCGCCTTCGGGCCGGATGAGCCGATGGCGCGTGCACGCTGCATGGTTGCCGAAGCCGAGATCGCTTTGGTTTGCCGCGACCTCGGCCGTTCGTTTCAAACGCTCGGTGCAACACGCGCGACGCTCGAAGCCGGTGGTGACCAGGTGAATGCCGCACATGCCGGCTATCTCGAAGCCCGTCAGCTTCTGCTCATCGGCCGGCTCGAAGATGCCCAGAGGACACTCGACAGCATCGACATCGACGTCTTGCCGCCTGCGTCTCGAGCCGGCTACGGTCTTGTGGTCGCCGGCATAGCCATGCGACAAATCCGGACAGGGCCTGCACGAGCCGCACTCCAGCAGGCAGCGCGTGCTGCCCGCGATGCCGGTATTCCCTCCCTCAAGGCCGAGGTTGAAAAGGCAAGGCATGCGCTGGAGGCACCGGCCGCCCGTCTTGTCTCTCGCGACAGGCAAGACTTGCTGCAGCTTGACCGGGTCGAGGCTCTGGTTGCCTCCGATACGTTTATTGTAGATACCTGCCGAAATGCTGTGAGGCTTGGGGAAAAGTTGATCTCACTCGACCGCCGTCCAGTCCTGCTTGCTCTGGCCCGGGCGTTGGCAGAGGTCTGGCCGGAAGATGTTTCGCGCGAAAACCTTCTCATGCACGCCTTCGGGGCAAAGCATGTGGACGATTCGCACCGGGCGAGGTTGCGTGTCGAGATTGCCCGCCTTCGCAAGGTCATCAAACCCGTCGCCGCGGTAAGGTCAACGAGCCTGGGCTTTGCTCTCAAGCTGTACGGCGCTCACCAGGTTGCCGTGCTGGCGCCGCCGGTGGAAAGCGACCACCCGGAGGTGCTGGCGCTGCTCGCGGACGGCGAGGCCTGGTCGAGTTCTGCGCTGGCCATGGCACTCGGCGTAAGTCCACGCACGGTTCAAAGGAAGCTTGAAGACCTTGCTCTTGCCGGGAAAGTTCGTTCCTTCGGACGAGGGCGGGCCTGCCGCTGGATCCTATCGAGTGTTCCCGGATTCCCGACAAGTTTGTTACTCCCCCATGCAATCACCACCGGTTAGAATTGCCACATGAAACATAGAACAGCAGAGATCATCCGGGAGTTCGGCCCCTTCCCCGGCATCGATGACATTGCCGGGGTCAGCTTTGGTCGCGAGCGGGTCTGGTTCGCGTCCGGAGACAGACTAAATGCGCTTGATCCGGAAAGTGGAGAGATTACGGGATCGATCGCGACCGCCGCCGATGCCGGTACCGCCTTCGATGGAACTCATCTGTTCCAGATTGCCGATGATGCGATCAACAAGATCGACCCCACAACCGGAGAAGTGCTGGCCACGATACCGACCCCCGGTGACGGCGGGCATTCGGGACTGGCTTGGGCCGAGGGGTTCCTTTGGGTTGGACAGCATCGGGGCCGCAAGATCCACCAGGTGGATCCAGAAAGCGGCAAGGTTCATCGTACAATTGAATCGGATCGCTTCGTAACCGGCGTCACATGGGTGGATGGCGAGCTTTGGCACGGCACCTGGCAGGACGGCGAAAGCGATATCCGGCACATCAATGCCACGACTGGAGATGTGCTGGAGTGTTTGCAAATGCCATCGGGTTCCGGCGTCTCGGGACTTGAATCCGATGGCGGTGATCGCTTTTTCTGCGGCAGCGGAGATGCGGGAAAACTGTTGGTCGTCCGACGGCCAGGGTCAGATTCTGAATGATCTGTTCCCCAAAAGACCCTCGCTATTGAGGTCAGGGCGCCGCGACTATCGCCGGGCTTGTCGCAAGCGCTTAGCCGCAAAAATTGCGGCTACTCACCGAAGACAGTCATCCCTGACTTTGAAGAAGCAATTCCTGGCACTCCTGGTCCGAGCGCAGCTGTGCTTTCTGGCGGACCTGGGTGTTGGTATCCGGCAGGGCCAGGGATCGATTGATGATCAGGATATGCTCTTGCAGGAGTGCGTGAGCGGCGTCGAATTCGCCTTGATCGATCAGGTCGCGCATGCGGGTGTGCTCGGCGTAGGAGCGGTGCCAGTAGTCGCCTTCGCCTGACTGAAGGCGTGCTCTCAGCGCGGCCAGAGCAGTTGCGGTCAGATCATAGGCCTTTTCAAGATACCTGTTTCCGGCAATCTGAAGAATGACCCGATGAAACGCGCTGTCGGCCGTGCTGTAGCGCAGCCGGTCGCCACTTTCTATCGCGTGGTCCATCTGGGAAATGGCGGCGGACAACTGTTGCACCAGCCCACTTCGGTTCCGCTCCAGCGCCATCTGGAGAGCTTCCTTTTCTAGCATGGCCCGGAATTGGCTCATTTCCTCGACGTCTTTTCGCGAAGGCGTAAACACGTAGGTTCCAGCCTGTGGGACAATGGTCACCAGACCCATGTCACGCAATTCCATGAAGGCGGCTCGAACCGGTGCCTTGCTCATCCCGAGCGCTCTTGCGATTTGCTCTTCCGAGAGCCGCTCACCGAATTCAAATTTACCGGACACGATCGCATCGCGAATGCGCTCGCTGGCTTCCTGGGTTAGCGACACTCTCTTCTCCTCGCATCCACCTGGCTCACTACACCACGGTCTAGCAGACCTGTAATCGCCAAAAACCTTGCTTTTTTCATAGTTTCAAAAATTTGTTTGACATTCGAATAAATTCTAGAATTCTAGAAGGGCCAATGCAAACACAAAATGCACTTTGAAGTTCAAGAGGTATTTCATGTCCCGCCTGCGTCTCCTGACCCCTGATGCCCAATACCCAGACGATGCCTTGATCGAACGGGCCACGGCGGGTGACGATGTGGACTGGGATATTTACCGCGAGCGCTCTCCCGAGCAGTTGCCTGAAGAGGTTCTGCGGTCGTGTGATGCGATGGTGGTCTGGCATGAAATGCCGGTTTCACCCCAGCTCATTTCAAAGCTGGACCGGTGCAAGATCATTGTGAGAGCCGGTGTCGGATTTGACCACATCGACCTTCATGCAGCCGCCAATGCAGGCATTCCGGTGTGCAATACACCGGACTACGGCACCAGCGAAGTTGCCGATCATGCCATTGCCCTGATGCTCACCATGCGGCGCGGTATCGCCAGCTACCACCGCAACCTCATGCAATCGCCCCAAGACGGGTTTGACCATGCCCGGGCGCCACTGCTGGCGCGCTTGCGCGGCAAGACGTTCGGCGTGATCGGCCTCGGACGGATCGGCATTGCCACGGCGCTTCGGGCCAAGGCCTTCGGCATGCGTGTTCTGGCATATGATCCGTTGGTGTCCCGGGGTACCGAGATCGCCGCAGGCGTCGACCGGTGCGACCATCTCGAAGAGCTGCTGTCCCAAAGCGATGTCGTCAGCCTGCATTGTCCGCTGACGGCGGAGACCCGCAACATGATCAACGCCGAGCGACTGTCGATGATGCAGCCGCACGCAATTCTGATCAACACGGCACGCGGCGCGATCATCGACGTGAACGCGCTTCTGGACGCCTTGCGACAGCAAACGATCGCAGGTGCCGGGATCGACGTGCTTCCGGTCGAGCCGCCTTCCAAATCCGATGAAATCGCCCTTGCCTATGCCAATGGCGCCGATCCGATCGTCGGCGAGCGCTTGTTCGTGACACCCCATGCGGCCTGGTCCAGCCCGGAAAGCGTCGCCGACGCGCGGCGCCTTTCGGTGGAAACGGCCATGCAGTTCCTGCGCGAGGGCCGCCTTCGCAACCTCGTCAATTCACCGGTCACGCCAGCTCTCAGCGGGGCGGCCTGACGCAAAGCTCCTGCGGGACCAGCAACCCGCAACATGATCCGAGGACATGGGATCACCAAACATGTCCAATTCAGGGAGGAAAGTATGAAAGTGACGTTTTTCAAGACGTTCATCGCAGCGTGCATGTTCAGCAGCACCTCGGTCGTCGCACAGGATTTCGAATTGACATTCCAGTCGGTCGATCCGGCCGGAAACCCGAACTTCGCCATCCAGCAGGCCTGGACAGAACGTGTAAAACTGATGTCAGGCGGCCGGTTGTCGATCGAGCTTCTGCCGGTTGGCTCGGTTGTCGAATACAATGAAACCCAGGACGCAGTCGGCAATGGCATTCTGGACGGCCACATCACCGACGTCAGCTATTTCTCCGGCAAGGATCCTGCGTTCGGGCTGATCGCAAACCCCATCGGCGCCTGGGCGGCACCCGACGAAATGTTCCGCTTCATCAACTACGGCGGTGGCTATGAGCTGATGAACGCGCTTGAGGAGCCGTATGGTCTTCATTTCATCGGCGCCACCACCACGGGGCTTGAAGGTTTCGTTTCCAAACGTCCTCTGGACGGGGTCGATGACCTGAAAGGCCTTAAGGTACGGGCCCCGGAAGGCCTCATTCAGGAAGTCTTCGCAGCCGCCGGCGCGGTTCCGGTCAACCTGCCCTATTCCGAGGTTTACACAGCGCTCGACAAGGGCGTTATCGACGCTGCGGATTCCACCGTCTTTTCAACCAATCACCAGCAGGGCCTGCACAAGGTTGCCGAACACCCGGTCTATCCGGGGTTCCATTCCATGCCTCTGGTGGAAGTTTCCATGAACCTCGACAAATGGAACGCCCTTCCCTCTGATCTTCAGGAAATCCTGACAGTCTCCGTTCGTGACTTTGCCCAGGATGCGGTTGCCATCTTGTCGATGAACGACCTGAAGACCTATGCGGAAGCGACTGCTGACCCGAACATCACCGTTCACAACTGGTCGGCAGAAGAACGGGCGAAGTTCCGCAGGATCGCGATGGACCAGTGGGCCAAGGTGGCCGCGCGCTCCGACAATGCCCAGAACGTCTATGAGACCCTGACCTCCTATCTCGACAGTCAGGGCATGTTGAAGTGACACATGTTTTCGGGCGCTGCCTCAGCGCCCGAATTCCTCCTTCGAACTTTTGATAAGCCACAACCGGCAAGCAACCCTTTGAGGGCGTTGGCTTGGACAAATGCGTCCGGGAACCGGGCAATCGCGTCAGGCCCCGACACGCTGCCACCTGCCGACCGGTTTCAGGGGACGAACGATAACGTCCCTCGTCGTTGTGGTTGATCCCCCATTCTCAGACTGGAGTGGCTGTCCATGCCTCTGCCGCCAGAACGTGCCCCAGTGCCGGATCAGGCCGAACCTCTTGTGCCGGCTCAGGAATATTTGCCTGAATCTGGCCGATTGGGTTGGGCCATCACCCGCCTTGCCCGATTGTTCGCGGTTGGAATCATCATCGCCATGGCGGTGCTGGTCGTCGAAATATTCCTTCGATATGTCTTCAACTCGCCCACTATCTGGGCGCATGAAACAACCACCTTCCTCAGTGCCGTCACCTTCATCTTCGGTGGTCTTTTCTGTGTCGCTCGCAATTCGCACATCCGGGTCGTGCTGATTTACGACGTGGTCAGCCGGCGTGCACGCAGGGTTCTGGATGTGCTGATTTCCATGGCCAGTCTGCTGGCGTGCCTGTTCTTTGCCTGGGCATCCTGGCTCATGGTCAAGAAAGCGATGTTCCGTCCGGATGGGTCCTTCTTCCTGGAAACCAGCGGAAGTGCCTGGAACTCACCCGCACCGGCCCTCCTGAAGATCTTCCTGCTCGCGGTGATGGTCACCATGAGCATCCAGTTCCTGATCCTGACGGTGAATTACCTGCGCCGACCACTCCGGACAGGGGGAGACAGCGATGCTTGACCTTCTCGATATTGGTCTGAACCTCAAGGCACTCGGCATCGGTTGGGGCACATTGGTGATGTTCGCCCTGCTGGTCGGACTTCTTCTGACCGGCATGCCTCTTGCCATGGTGACCTTGCTGGTTGCCCTTCTTTTTGCAGTTGGCTGGTTCGGACCGATGGCCGTTCCGTTGATCACCAGCCGCGTCTACAGCTTTGTCTCATCCTTCGTCTTCATTTCAGTGCCCATGTTCGTGCTGATGGCAGCGATCCTCGACCGGTCCGGCATTGCCAGGGATCTGTTCGATGCGATGAAACTCGTCGGCGGACGGCTGCGTGGGGGCGTGGCGGTCCAGACCATATTCGTGGCTGTTATCCTGGCTGCGATGAGCGGCATTATCGGCGGGGAAATCGTGCTCCTGGGCCTCGTCGCCCTGCCGCAGATGCTGAGACTTGGCTATGACCGCCGTCTGGCCATCGGTGTTGTCTGCGCCGGTGGTGCGCTCGGCACAATGGTGCCTCCGTCCATTGTTCTCATCATCTACGGACTGACAGCAAACGTCTCTGTCGGAGACCTGTTCACTGCGGCGTTCGTCCCGGGCTTCATGCTGGCGGGGCTTTATATCGCCTATATCCTGTTCCGTTCGTACACCGATCCCAAGGTCGCGCCTCCCCCGCCTGAAAATCGGATTTCGCTTTCAGAACATCTGCCCCTGCTGCGTGGCCTGGTCTTGCCGATGGCGGTGGTGTTCGTGGTCCTGGGTTCGATCTATGGCGGCATCGCCTCGGTGACGGAAGCCTCGGCCATCGGGGTCGCCGGCGTGATCGTGTCGACCATCCTGCGGCGGGAGTTTTCCTTCTCCATGTTGCTGGATGCGTCGATGCACACATTGGCAACCGTCGGCATGATCATGTGGATCGGCATCGGTGCCAGCGCCCTGGTGGGCGTCTACAACCTGATGGGCGGCATCCGTTTCATCTCCCAGCTCATCACGGGTATATCCGACAATCCGACCGTCATCATCCTGTTCATGATGCTCATTCTCTTCATACTCGGAATGTTCCTGGATTGGGTCGGGATCGCACTTCTGACGATGCCGATCTTCGTGCCGATCATCAAGGAACTTGGCTATGACCCCGTCTGGTTCGGCGTCTTGTTTGCCATGAACATGCAGGTGTCTTTCCTGACGCCACCTTTCGGACCAGCCGCATTCTATCTGAAGAGCGTGACACCACCCGAGATTTCCCTCGGAGAGATCTTCCGGTCCCTGGTTCCGTTCATCGCTCTTCAGGTCATTGCGGTAGGGCTTTTGGTGATGTTCCCGGCCCTCGCACTGCACTGACGCACATCCCTCAAGAATGGTAATCGAGACGACCTCATGAGACGCAGGTTAGACGGCGAATACGACTACATCATCATAGGAGCCGGAACGGCCGGATGCGTGCTTGCCAATCGCCTTTCGGCAGATCCGGCCAACAGGGTTCTGCTTCTGGAAGCGGGCGGCAAGGATAGCTACCCCTGGATCCATGTTCCTGTCGGGTATCTCTACTGCATGGGCAATCCGCGTACGGACTGGATGCTTCGAACGGAGGCCGATCCGGGGCTGAACGGCAGATCCCTCGCCTACCCGCGGGGGAAGGTCCTCGGCGGATGCAGCTCCATCAACGGCATGATCTACATGCGCGGTCAGGCAGCCGACTACGACGGCTGGGCGCAGATGGGAAACACCGGCTGGAGCTGGCAGGACGTGCTGCCCTACTTCGTGCGGTCCGAGGACAGACCGGATGCGGATGGCAGGCTGCATGGTGCGGGCGGAGAGTGGAAGGTCGCGCGGCAGCGGTTGAGATGGGACCTCCTGGATGATTTCCAGAGTGCCGCAGGCGAAATGGGCATTCCCCGAACGACCGATTTCAACGCAGGAGACAACGAAGGCGCAGGTTATTTCGAGGTCAACCAGAAAGGCGGCCGCCGCTGGAGTTCTGCACGGGGCTTCCTGAAACCGGCGCTGAAACGCGGAAATCTGCGGCTTTTGACCGGTTCCACAGTCGAGCGGATCATTCTGGACGGCCGCCGCGCCACGGGCGTTGCCTTCGGTTGCGCAGGACAGGAGCTCATAGCCACGGCCGGAAAAGAAGTCCTCCTTGCGGCGGGAGCCGTTCATTCTCCCGCGCTGCTTGAACTGTCAGGCATCGGCCGGCCGGAGGTCATCAGGAAGGCCGGCATAGATGTGGTGCATGCCCTGGATGACGTCGGTGAGAACCTCCAGGACCACCTTCAACTGCGCATGGTTTTCCGGGTCCGCAATGCCCGGACCTTGAACCAGGTCGTCAATTCGCTCTCAGGCAAAGTGTCGATGGCTGCCCAATATCTTTGGTCGCGGTCGGGTCCGCTTTCCATGGCGCCCAGCCAATTCGGCATTTTCACCCGCAGCAGCCCGGACGTGGCGACGCCCGATCTGGAGTATCACATTCAGCCTCTGTCAACCGACCGGCTCGGCGAGCCACTGCATCCCTATCCGGCCGTCACCGTTTCGGTCTGCAATCTCCGGCCGGAAAGCCGCGGCACGGTGCACATCGCTTCCGACAGCCCTGAAACCCCACCGAAAATAACACCGCGCTATCTGTCCGCTCCTGGTGACAGGACGGTTGCACTCAGATCCCTGCGTCATGCACGCGCGTTGCTGTCCATGCCTTCCTTGAAAAAATACGAGCCGGAGGAAGCTCTGCCCGGCCCCGACGTCCGGTCCGATGAGGCGCTCATGCGTGCTGCGGGCGACATCGGGACAACCATTTTTCATCCTGCCGGAACCTGCAGGATGGGTGTCGATGACAAAGCCGTCGTCGACCCGGAACTGCGGGTGCGGGGCATTGAAGGACTGCGTGTCGTGGATGCTTCGATCATGCCGCGCATTGTTTCCGGCAACACGGCATCACCCGTCGTGATGATCGCCGAAAAGGCCGCAGACATGATCCTGCTCTCTGCCTGACAAAAACTCCCCAAGAAACAGAACCACGAGGATTTCACATGAAGTTTCTTCGCTTTGGCCCGTTGGGTCAGGAAAAACCTGGCTGTGTTGATGCCGAAGGCCGCATTCGTGACCTGTCCGCTCACATAAGCGATCTGACGCCCGAAACACTCACAAAAAGCACCCTTTCCGTCCTGAGTGCCCTGGACACTGCAAAGCTGCCGGTCGTGGATCCGGACGTGCGCCTTGGCGCTTGTGTGGGGGGTGTCCGGAATTTCTACGCAGTCGGGCTGAACTATGCCCGGCACGCAAAGGAAACAGGCAATCCAAATCCCTCCGAACCGGTGCTGTTTTCCAAATCCACCTCATGCATCAGCGGTCCGAACGATCCGATCATTTTGCCGAAGGGATCGGAAAAAACCGACTGGGAAGTCGAATTGGGTGTCGTGATCGGCAGCGAATGCCAATACGTTCCAGAGCAGGACGCGCTGGAAATGGTCGCCGGCTATTGCGTCATCAACGACGTCAGTGAGCGGTCCTATCAGATCGAGCGCGGTGGCCAGTGGATCAAGGGCAAATCCGCACCAAACTTTGGCCCGATTGGTCCCTGGCTGGTTACACGGGACGAGATCCGGGATCCTCAGGACCTTCGATTGACGCTCTCGGTGAACGGAGTGGTTCGCCAGGACAGCTCAACCGACGATATGATTTTCACCGTGGCGAAAATCATCTCCTACATGTCCAATTTCATGCGTCTGATGCCCGGTGATGTCATTGCCACTGGAACGCCGGAAGGCGTAGGCCTTGGACTCAATCCACCGCAGTTTCTCAAGCTTGGTGACGTTGTCGATCTGAGCATCTACGGCCTTGGGACACAGCGACAAACCGTTGTCTCCCAGCCGGCTTGATTGACCGGCCGCCTATCAAGTCTTGTCAGGCGCAATCCCGTCGTGATGTCACCCTTGGCCAGATTAAGGCATGTTGGACGCCATCCGAATGTGGCTGAGAGCCTCCGCCTTTGGCGGTGTTCGTCCCAGCCACTCATCATCGATATGAATCCGTTCCTTCGCATCGATTCCAATCATTCATTGGACCGCTGTTCGGAGACCTTTGAAAATGAGGTCATGGGACCCGGTGACGATTTTCTTCTCCCAGCCGGCAGCCTAGCGCGGAAAACTCCAGTCAAAAACAATCCAGTTTTCGGGGATCAGAGCATGATATTTTTGGCCATATGTCGCCCGTGTTTGCAGTGTCATTTTCAGGGCACATTCGCAGGAAGCGAGATTGTCCGGGGATGAGTGGTGTCTGTTTCGGTTGTGGTCACCCTTCCACGAGGTGATTTGAGATCGGTATTCGGAGAGTGATGTGAATAGTGTGTCGTTGAGGCATGCGTCCCCGAACGCTTTCGTCAAGAAGGTGACCGACCTAGAAACGGAACGTCAGGTTGGCCTTTAAATCATGCAATGCACTCTCTCCGGAGAGATAGCCGCCGTAGGCAACACCGAACGTGGTGTTTTCAGCGAGGTCGATGTCTAGCCCGGCATCGACGGTCAAGACATCGCGTGCGATAGGCGCGCCCCAAACCGTAAAGTCCGCGCCACCTGCAAAACTATTTTGGACCGACGGGTTCAAAGGTCCGAAGGCGTGCTGCCAGCCGAGGCCACCATGAAAATTCACCGCCGCCTGGTCGAAGTTGACAACACCAGCTGCACGCAAGCCAAGGGTCGTGAAGGTAGCGGAAGAGGTCGCGGCATTGACCGTCAGGGCGGCGGCGCCGCCGCTCTCGGTGAAACCGTCCGTGTGCAGGTTGACATGGGCCAGCCCCGCAAAGGGCTCGAGCGAATAGGCACCGAGACCAATCTCGTACCCGGCTTCAGCGAAGGCCTGGAGGGTTCGCCCGGTATAGTCCGCAGACAGACTGTCGGAGAAATTGCCGACGGTGACATCGCGGTCGGTGTCGATGCCATGCCAGGAATAGGAGCCACCGAAACGCAGAGCCAGCTGGTTCACGCTGGTGGAGCCATAGGCCCCGAATAGATAGCTGTCCACTTTCGACGTGGACGAGCGCGCCTTCACATCGACATTTGCCCTCTGGTATCCGGCCATCAGGCCGAGATGCACGGCATCGCCCAGAACACCGTCGGCCCCAGCCAGGAAGCCACCGCTTGAGCTGGAAAGACTCGCCGTGTTTCCGGTCGAGGACCAGTCCCCGAAACCGCCGATCGCGGTCATCCAGAGGGCGCTGCCCGCAGCGGAAAAGCTGTCCCCATAGGTGGCGGTTTGCGCTGTGGCGCCTCCCGGTTCCAGGTCTACCGCGCCCATATGGGTCCTGACGGCACGGCTTCGGTCATAGGCGGCATTGCGCAGGAACCGTGCATCCTCGATCACAACCGTTGAAAGAGACGCGTGGATTTCGCCCGACAGGTCATCAAAAGCGGCGCGTGCGCCCGAAGCACTTTGCGAGATAACGGCGTCATAAAGGCTGGACCCGGTGCCGAGATCCACGATTGCAGACGCCGTCTTTGTCTGGTTGAGGGTCTGCGCGACACTTGTCAGGCCTGCGGCGTTACGGGTCAGCGTAAGGTAGACATTCAGCGTGTCGTAGCTGAGCGCTCCGTCCAGGAAGGCGAAGTTTTCGCTCAAGGACCCGAAGGTTCCGGTAATCCCACCAGACGCGGTCAGGATGGTGTAGGTCGATACAGCGGCATAACTGGAACCATTGTCAGTGCCGTTTTCGGCCAACACGGTGACGGAGGCGCCACTATCGAGAGTTGCTGTGCCCGTAACGGAAATCAGGTCGTTGTTCGTTCCAGCCGTCGTGCCGCCGTCATTGACCTCGACCTCGTAAACCGAGCCACTCGCGAAATTGACATCGCCGGAAACTGTTGTCGTGCCGATGGAATTACCCGGTGCGAATGTGCCGCCAGATTGCACAACGACAGACCCGACTGTGCCGGAACCGCCGAGCTTGCCACCGCTGACGGTCACACTGGCATTCGTGATCGTGCCATTCACGGACAAGGTCCCCGCATCAAGGGTCCATGACTCTGCGGCAGTGTTGCTCCCGGTCAGTGTCCAGGTGCTGCCGCCGGTCTTCTGAAATATGCCAAAACCCTGATACTGCGCACTGGCACCGATCTGCGATACGTCAAAGCTGCTGTTGGTGCCCCCGCCAAGACGCAAGGTGTCGGCAGAACTGAACGCACTGACGTTGCCAAGGATGTTGGACCCGGCCTGCAATTCCAGGGTGTTGGTCCCGCCGGTGAAACTGATGGCATCGGCGCGTGTCGCTCCATCGCCCGAGAGACCACCGGCGATGGTGCCGCTATTGTAGATAGTGAGACTGGATCCAGAAACGCCCGCTCCGCCAACGCCGGCTTGACCCGCCGTACCAACATTTGTTGTGCCCGCTGCACCACCATTGCCGCCGGTAATCGAACCCGTGTTCGTGACAACGAGGTCGGATGCCACGATGCCCGCGCCACCGTTGCCACCATCGCCACCGTTGCCATAAAAAAATTTGCCACCTTGCCCTGCGCCTCCACTCCCGCCAGCGCCTCCCGCAATAGTGTGCCCATTCAGGAAGACGTTGGACGTAGTGACAAAATCCAGCCCGATCCCACCACTGCCGCCATCGCCACCGCTGCCGCCGCCCTGTCCCCCTCGACCGCCTGCACCACCAGTGCCTCCGGTCAAGGTAGCATTGTTGGTCAGCGAAAGACTGGATCCCGTGATGACCGTGCCGTAGCCACCTGCACCACCGCCGCCACCGCCACCGATATTCCCGGTCGGGCCCCCTACCGGAAAGCCCCCGCCGTTCCCACCGTTTCCACCGTTCCCGCCGGAAAGTGTGCCGGAGACCGAGACAACTGCACCATGTGCGCCGCCACCACCGCCGCCACTGCCCGTTCCTCCGCTATTCACGTTGCCGCCAGCAACCCCATCCGCTCCCGGGGTTAAGCCGCCAGCACCGCCAGCACCGCCAGCACCGCCAGCACCAGCTCCACCAGCACCGCCTGTCACACCAGCACCGCCACCGCCACCACCAGTGACGACGCTAGTGTCCACGACTCCGTTGCTGCCGCTGTCACCCGCAGCCGTCGCACTGTCGCTTCCTCCAGGAACCCCCGTTGCAGCGCCCCCGCCTCTGCCGCCGTCCGCGAATGCGGGCGTTACCAAGACCAA
The DNA here is from genome assembly GCF_053005225.1 of Roseibium sp. RP-7. Classification (NCBI taxonomy): domain Bacteria; kingdom Pseudomonadati; phylum Pseudomonadota; class Alphaproteobacteria; order Hyphomicrobiales; family Stappiaceae; genus Roseibium; species Roseibium sp. RP-7. The sequence goes on along the minus strand of NZ_JBRKQA010000004.1, from coordinate 326,045 downwards.
CCACAGGGCCAGTCCGACTGGCATGGCCATTCTTGTGCTGCAGGGCGCGGACCGCATGGCAAGCTGGCTCACCTGTGAGCGCAGGTTTCCGAATTGAGTCGAAATGAAGGATGCTCGCCCTGCAGCAGCGGTCACGCAACGATCTGAACTCTTTACACAGCCCATGGATTGGTCCTTGTAGTCGGCACTTCTGCACGATTCAAAAGGTGAGAAAACGATATATTCAACGTTACAGTGCTGGCTCCTGCGATCCGCCGTAATTGACGGTCACATCGATCGGCTAGTCTCCGACGGAAATGATTGTCATGTGTACGCCGGCGTCATCGCCTTTGAAATTCGGAGCGTGCAGGAGCAAACTGTCATCAATTATCTCTCCAGAAAATGCCGGGATCACGATGAAATGAAGCTATTTATTGAGGCGCATAATTCGAAATTAAGATATCAGTAATTGAGTTTGTGACAATCGTCGCGTGTAATTATTTTGTACTGTCCGCTGCCGTTTAAGCCAGTTCAGTTGGTCTGCCTTCACACCACAATACTGTTTGGGCCACCGCCAGCAGCTTTTCTCGTCTATAGCATCTGCGGAATGGTACAATGGAAAGCCGTGGCTGCTGCATGCGTTCAAAAGACATGCGCTTCAGGCATTCTCGGACAAAAAACATGACAAAGCCCATTTAAGGTTCTCCATCTCCCATCATCCATTTGAATCCGTTCCTTCCCATCGATTCCAATCATTCATTGGACCGCTGTTCGGAGATCTTCGACACTGCGGTCATGGAACCAGATGACCATCTCCTTCTCCTCAAACGCGTGGACCCGGGCCGGAACATGAACCGGTTCTATCACCTGTCGGTCGAGCCGACCTTGTTCGGCGGATTTGCCGTTCGCCGGACATGGGGGCGCCTGGGCACCTGGGGGCGAACGCGGCTTGATCTGTTTGCGGATGTGTCATCCGCTCTGGCGCATCAGGAGAAGCTGGCGGCACAAAAGCACAGGCGCGGGTATCGCCCGGAATGAGGCTGTGGCGTTGTGCCTGATCCCTGTTCCATGGGATCTTCCTCGGGCAGATCACTCAATCAGACGTCACAAGATACCCCAGGCCCTGTATCTGTCTCGGCCTGTAAGCTCGCGGGGGAGCGCGGGGCCGAGTTGGCGGATCATGCGGTCGACGGCAGCGGCGGTGACGCCGAGGTCCTGGCGGGCCATGGGAATGGTCACCAGGGGCCGGGACAGAAACATCCGGGCAAACTCCGGCAGCCTGGAGTGGCTTCGGCAAGACTGGCAATGGCGAGCCAATTGCTCCTGGGCAATCGATAGCCGGTCCAGCTGATCCATGGTTTCCTGGGCGGCTTTTTCGAAACCTGACAGGAAGCCGGCGATGCGCACCTGGAACGTGTCCTTGCGGCGCCAGCGAAAGGGCGACTTTCGCAATCCCGCTGACAGGCTTGGCAAATGAGACGTGGTCACCTGTGTTTTCAGGAAGAAAGCCGACAGCAGGCGGCCAAGTTCCGGCCATCCGTCCAGTGGCTGCAGCACCTGCCATGCATCAAGCAAAATTGCCGCCGCCAGAACGGGCGGTAATTTCAGGGCTTCAGCTTCCGTTTTGACAGTGAGCCAGTCGTCCAGACGGTCACCCCGTTCCGAAAACCGAGAGAAGTGTACGGAAAGTATGTCTCCGGATTGGCGGGACGAGACAGGTCTTTCCGGGACGGTTCCCTGTGCCAGCTGTCTGGAGCGTTCAAGTACGGCGTCGATTTCGGCAAAGAGATTTTTTTCCGTATCGGTAATGTCCTGTTGGGCCGAGGTTGAGGCGGCAGGTCTCCTCCCCTCCCCCGAGTTTCTGATTGTCGTTGTCTCGAACTCGGCGTCATCTGTCGGCCGGCCTACAAGTGTCAGAAGACCGTCCCGGCTCAAGATACTGTCCGGGGGGTGCCGGTCGACCCGTCTGCGGAGCGCCAGGAACCTGGCGGCCCGTGTCAATTCGTGGGTGGGCGCGCGTCTGTCGGTGCCGGCGTCGTGCAGGACAAGGTCCTCCAGATGAACAAGGTCTCCATCGAGGGCCATGGAGGCACAGGTCTCAAACAGGTGGGACCGGCTGCGCACACCGTCTTCCAGCGCGGGTGTCCGGCGCAATCTCTCGTCTGCTCGGGTCAGTGACCGGCTGGCGCGATCGAGCGGGTCGGCCAGATCGAGCCAATCCAGTGATTTCAGGGACTTGTGGAGATCGTAAACCATTGACATCGGCTGATAATATTTCATTAACGATAATCAACAAGCAAAAAAGTATCATTACATGGATATCTGTCAACTCAGGATCATAAGCAATGATAATTAAAGCTTATCGATGGTTAGACTTTTCAGCGACCTCATGCTAAACATTGGCCCCTGTCCCGACCCGCAAAAGCCTGTCAGCCATGCCCGAAAGCCCCCTCCCCGCGTCCCGTCTCTCGTCGCAGCCCGCACGGAACGAGGTTGCACGGAACGAGGCTGCGGATCAGACAACGCGCGACAAGATAGAAACCCTCGACACGTTGTCCGCCATTCTGCCAGCCCTTGCCGGGTCGGACCGGGCAGAGCAGCTGGCCCGGCTTCTGACCAATGAGGACATCGACACCCTGCGCCACCTTGCCAGGGAAGGCATGGGCGAGAATTCGCTGCGGGCTCTGACCTCCGACTTTTCCTATCTGGAAGGCTGGTGCCTGGCGGCAACCAGAAGCCCCCTGCCCTGGCCCGCGCCGGCGCCGCTCATTCTCAAGTTCATCGCCCATCACCTGTGGGATTCTGAGAAGAAGATGTCTGATCCCGGTCACGGGATGCCTGAAGACATTGCGAGGCAACTTGAGGCGCAAGGACTGCTCCGCAGCGCGAAAAATACGGCGGGCCAACGGCCCCCGCATGCACCGGCGACTGTGCAGCGGCGGTTGGCCTCCTGGTCGACCTTGCATCGCTGGCGGGGTCTGACGGGAGACTTCTCCGCGGCGGAAGTGCGCTCCGCCATGCGTCTGGCTGTCCGTGTCGCCGACCGGCCGCGCGCGCGGAAAAGCCGCAAGGCGATCACGGCCGATTGCCTGGAGCTGCTGCTCGCGACATGTAACGGCACGGACTACGCCGCGCCAAGCCTGATGGACATTCGAGACAGGGCCTTGCTGCTGGTCGGGTTTGCCTCCGGTGGCCGCCGGCGGTCCGAGTTATCCGGAATGCGGTTTGGTCAGATCACCTGGGAGGACTTTTTGCCTCTGGACCCGAGTGATCCGGATAGCGACCTCCTGCCTGCCGCCAGCCTGCGACTGGGGCGCACCAAGACGGAAGAATCTTCTGACGACAATTCGGTTCTACTGATCGGACGGAGTGTCGACGCGCTGAAAACCTGGCTGGAAGCGGCCCAGATTCAGGAAGGGGCGGTCTTCCGCGCGATCGATCAATGGGGCAACCTGAAAACCCGCGCCCTCACCCCGCAATCGGTGAATGCCATCGTCAAGAAACGCTGTGCCCTTGCCGGTCTGGACCCGCAGGACTTTTCCGCGCATGGCTTGCGCTCAGGCTTTCTGACAGAAGCGGCCAACAGGGACATTCCGATCCAGGATGCCATGCTGCAGTCCCGGCACAGGTCCCTCGCCCAGGCGTCCAGCTATTACAGCGATGCCGGGCGCAGCAGACGGCGGTCGGCCAGATTGTTGGGGTGATGTTCAACGCGAGGGAAGCTCATGAGGGAGATCCGGGCAGGTCTTGAAAGTGGCCCGTCCGGATCATTTCTCCTCAATCATTAGCTGATCCATCAGTCGAGTTGAACTCCTTAAAAAACAGTTAATAAACTCTCATATTCCCTTGCGGTATACAAGCGACGAGAGGTTGTTGTCATGGCCAAGGTGCATCCATTTCGTGTTGTGCAGATTTCGGCTGGCTCTGTTTGCTGTGAGGTCGTTCTTGGGTCTGGCGTTTTGCATTGCACGGGACTGCCGCGCAATTTTCCAATGTTGTTTAGCGAGGCATGATCATTGAGCGTAATGATTGGTGCGCGTCATTGCGCGTAATGCCTCTTTTGGTGGTCGTTTGAATTCTGTTCGCAGGGCCGGCCGGTCAGGTCGAAGCCATCCAGTCTGCAATCATCTTTGTGAAAACAGGTCGTCCTGTTCCTGTCAGGCCGGCTGCGCAATTTCAGCAGCTAGCGTTTGCAGGACATGTATCTGGTAGCTCCTAAATACGTGACCACTTGCTCCTCTCTTGAGTTGGTTCATTCTCTTCAAGATTTCGTTCGGATAGGTGACGGCTGATTGGGGAAGCAATCAGGAAACTGAAGTTTGGTCGCATAGCCACAGTGGGTTTCACCAACACAAGTTGAGCTATATTGGGGCAACAAGGGAGCCGTCGGCTTGGTCCATGCTTGTGTTGCCGGTTCATTGGTTTCCGGTCTGAAAATACTTAGTTGTGCGATACGGGAGAACTCGAGGACAGGCTCGGCTAATTGATTGCTTTTTGGGATTTGCTAGTTGTGTGAAATGGCCTTTAGCGCGATGGGGTTCGTTCTGTGGGTATAGCGCCCTCCCCAGATGAGATGCGTTTCTTAGCTTGAAGAAGTTTTCTTCAAGCGCCGCGTAGTTTTCGTTGGACTAATGATCTCTGATCCGGAGTCCGGTTGTTGCCATACAGGCGGCTCGTCGTTCAGCCTTGAATTGAAGCTGCCGATTGATTGAGCTCTTTATTGTCACGTGGTTTGCGGTAGGTGTTGCGGAGCACCCATCGGTGGATGGAGCGTTAGACGGGGTGGCGCTGGAGGAGTAGATGTTCCGGTCGTTTCAGCTGGATGCATTGTGAGAAGCGGTGGCGTGTGTCTCTAGCTAGAGGTCGCGTTACTTTCATCGTTCGGTGTCACCTCCCTGCCCGCTCCATTTTGTCCTGACGCGCTTCAAAAAAGGAATATCGAGACAGTCCACGCCTACCGGCGCTCGTTTTGCCAAGGCCAACTTTTCGTCCGATGCCTTGTTCAGCTTGAGGTGGTTTTTGATCTCTTTTTTTGAATTGGGTGGCGCGACGTTCTGGTTCTGAGAATGCTCACTGGAAACCAGGCGGAGGCTCTGTGATAGGGCTTTCTTCGAAAGGTCCAAGGACTGGGGGATTTTGATGGCCATCGGCAATGTGATGCCCGTTCAGTATTTTCGCAAGTTTCAGGTTCACAGTCGCCGACGCCTCATAACGTTTGCAAACGTTTCAGACGCTGCCATGGGCAAAACGTTGTGAATATAGCAATTGCTATATCAGCTGATTTTTCCGGGTGTGGAGCATGGCCCCTCAGTGTTAAAAGTCGCTCCGCTAGAAATTATAGCAATTGCTATAATTGGCCGGTGCTGTGCTGAGCGTTCGTAGAGGCGCAAAGAGCCTGACGCCATTTCGTCGATTTTCCGGCTGTGGTCGTGGTTTATAATGCAGGGGTTCCAGGCGAAATAGTCCTGCGATGCATGGCAAAAATACGCGGCAAAAAATTGGGCGGACGCTCTATGAGGGCGGCTCGTCAGATGCCGGGGCTGACCTTACTCCCGTAGATTTTTCTGGCCGATTGGGCAACGAGTGCCAGGTGGGCTTTTAGATGATCACCGACCTTTTGATTGGAGCCGATCTGGCCAAAAGCTTTTTTGTGAGCCTGCTGTATTGCAAATCCCCGGAGAGGGGAGGGGGCTTACAAACCCGTGAACGCATCCAGGCCACCAGTTTCCCGCGCCGCTTGCCGGGCACAGTCGAACAGAGCCTTTCTGTCCTCGGGCTTGTGCATGAGGCCGAGATTTGTGACCGTCGTCATGACGCAGGCAATCTCCTGCTGTGCATCAAACACCGGCACGGCCTGTCCCGTAATACCTGGTAGCAGGTGGTCGGTCAGTTCGGCCCAGCATTCGGCGCGAACGGTCTCGAGGATCTTGCGCGAGGGTGGTTTGCCTCGGAAATGAGGAGGCTGCAATTTCCTGGCAACGTTGATCTGGCTTTCGGGAAGGAATGCCTGGAAGACCAGACCGCATGCGGAATTGTCGACCGGCAGAACGTCACCAAGCCCAACGGAACTGATCGAAAAAAGTGCGCTACGATACCAGCGCACGACTGTTGGGCCGCGCTCGGTCCAGATGGCGATGCCCGCACTTGCGGCGTAGCCACTGGCGAGTTGCTTCGTGTGCCTTGCCGCGATCTCCACAGGGTTTACACGTTTCAAGGCGCCAATGCCGATACTCAGCGCTGTCGGGCCAAGATCGTAGTGCCCGGTCTGGGGGTCTTGCATGACGAGCCCCTCCTTCACCAGGCTTTGAAGGTATCGGTGTGCAGTCGGGCTGCCGGTGCCGGCCTGTTTGGCGATGACGCCAAGTGCCATGGCTTCGGAACCATTGGCCAGGATGTTCAAGAATCGCGTGGCAATGGAAACGGATTGAATGTTACCGGAGCGTTTGGGTGATTGTCCGGTCATTTCGCCATCTGCGTCTTCACTCATTGCCTGGCACCTTAATCGGCTGATGCCCGGATTCGTCGTGCAACCAATCTGAATATTTCGACAACGCACACCCCTCCCATCTCACCGACAGGGTATTTGGCAACCATTGCAAGTTCAATCGTGAATGCAGCAGATTTTCCGTTGAAATTCAGTTTGTTGACTAAAGGTGTTGCCGGTTCGCCACATTTATTTATGAGTTTTATACTCATGTTGAAATGTGTAATGAGTTCTGTATAGTGAAATTCAGTTGATCCGGTCACCGGCGGCTGGGGCAAGCATGAGCCGCAACCGGTGACAGGGTCGTCTCTCCCCAACTGCTCGTGGGCAAGGCTTTTCCAGCTCGCGCAGTCATAAACTCATCAGGATCAAGAGATGAAACCGACTCGTATTGCGACGATGCTTGGCAGCACCGCCGTGCTCACCGTTTCACAGATGGTTACCAGCATCGCATGGGCTCAAGATGCAGGAACCGGAACTGCTGCTGACGTAACTGTCCTCGATACGATCCTCGTGAGCGGCGAAAAGATTTCGCGCAGCCTTCAGGAGACGGCCAGCTCGGTTGAAATCATTACGGGGGAGGATCTGGAAACACGGCCGGATGAGGAAAATGTCCAGAGCGCCATTCAGGACGTTCCCAACGTCTACTATCCCGGCACGGCAGGCGTTGCGCCGATTATCCGCGGGCAGGATACGCAAGGGCCGAACACTGGCGCGGTCGCGTTTTATTCAGGTACCGTTCCTCGGGCGTCCATCAACATTGACGGACACTACCAGACCTATTTCGAAACGGTGTTCGGTGCGACATCGATCTGGGATGTGGACCAGATCGAAGTGTTCCGGGGCCCACAGACAACGTCTCAAGGTGCGAACAGCATCGCCGGTGCGATCATCGTCAAGACCAAGGATCCCACGTTCACGCCGGAAGGTGCGCTGCAGGCTGAATACGGCAGCTACAACACTCACCGTGTGTCGGGCATGCTGAGCGGACCGCTGAGCAGCCAGCTCGCCGCCCGTGTCGCGCTGGACTACTACGGCCGTGACACGTTCATCGACTATATCAATTCAAGCTTCACGGATGACGAGACCAACCTCGACATCATGTCCTTCAATGGACGGGCGAAGTTGCTCTATACGCCTGACGCCATTCCGGGTCTGACGGCAAAGCTCACCTATGCGACCGCTCAGAACAATCAGCCGACATATGAAGCTGCGACGGTCCAGCCCTACGACCGGCTTGAAAACAGCCAGGCAAACGTGCCGAGCTTCTATTCCCGTTCACACACCGGGATCGCCGACCTTTCCTATGAGTTCGAAAACGGAATTGTCGTCAGCAACGTCACCCAATACACCGATCTGGAAGTGAAGCGGAGCGTCGAAACAGTCGGCAACGGCGATGCGACCATCGACCAGCAGAACTGGTCGAACGAGACCCTGGTGAACTTCGGAACCCAAGACAGCACCTTCAGTGGTGTTGCGGGGCTTTATGCAGCTCATACACAGTCAGACGAAACCCTGCTCTTGCCTTTCAACGGTTCGCCGGATTTCGAGGATTCCAAGACCAATCTGGGTGTATTCACCGAGATCGATTACCGGATCAGCGATGCCTGGACCTTGACAGGCGGCTTGAGGTTCGAGAGCGACCGGATCAAGCGCACCGGCCTGTCGTCGACGGTTGCGCCCAGGCCCGTGGATTTCGATTACGACGAGACCTTCAACGCGCTTCTGCCGAAGATTGCACTCGCCTACAACATCACGCCGGACGTTACCGTAGGCGGCCTTGTCAATCGGGGTTTCAATCCAGGTGGTGTTGCCTTCGACTTCCTGAATGGAGAAGCCCTGCCGTTCAAGGCGGAGACGTCCTGGAACTATGAAATTTTCGGCCGTGCCAATCTTCTGGACGACAAACTGTTTGTGTCCGCAAACCTGTTCTACACCGACTATCACGACTCCCAGCGTTACTTCCAAACGGTGTTGCCTGGCAGCAGCGTGACGCAGCTCCTCACGTTGAACGCGGAACGGGCCCACGCCTATGGTCTTGAAGTGGCGATGAACTACCAGGTCCTGGACAATCTGCGTGTGAATGCCAATGCCGGTGTGCTTCAGAGCGAGATCTCCGAATTCGACACGCTGCCGTCGGTCGAAGGCAATGAATTCGGCAAGGCTCCGGGCTATATGCTGGGCTTTGGTGTGGACTGGAGTGTGCTGGAAAACCTGACCCTCTCGGCAAATGTCGAGCATTTCGACGGATACTATTCGGACGATCTCAACACGCCGGCTTTCCAGGTCGATCCCTATACAATCGCGAATGCACGGGCGACCTACCAGGTTCACGATCATTTCCAGCTTTATGGCTACGTGAACAATATCTTCGACGAGCGTGTTCCAACCTATCTCGAGAACCGGCCGGGAGTCGCTTCCTTCGCCACCATGACGGCACCGCGCATGTTCGGCATTGGTGCAAAGGCAACGTTCTAAATCAGGCTTCACGACACAATTCTGCCGGCGGCACGGGGTTCCTCAGCCGCCGGCAGCACATTGATTTCTTAAGAAACTTAGCCGTTTAAATATCTATCTGACGTGAACCGATTTTCCGAGCGAGAGGGGAGGGGAGTGGCTGCATCAACCTGCCAGCCTGAATTCCAGAATGCTGACGGGGCTGGCCGTCGGAGTTATGGAAGAAGTCTCAAAACCTGCCTTCGCCAACAGTTCGGTAAATTCGTCCGCCGTCCGCTCCCTGCCACCGAGCTGCGTCATCATGAAGATATCCTGGGACGATCCGCGGGCGCCGGCAGCAGCGTCGCTGGTCATCATGTCGATCAGGTAAAGGCGCTCTTTTCCGCTCAGGGATTGGCTGGTGTTCTGCAGGATGGTGATCGCAGCTTCGTCGTCAAAGTCATGGAAGACCCGGCTGAACAGATAAACATCGGCATCACCTGGTACATGCTCGAAGAAGGATCCGTTTTGAGTAGTTGCCCGGCCGTTTGACCGCATCTGCTCGAACAGCGGATCGTGGTCTTCGACACCGCGCGGAAGCTCGAACAGAGTTCCCGTGGTTTCCGCGTTCCTGACCAGAATTTGTGCCAGAAACGACCCGTTGCCGCCGCCGACATCCATGATCCTGGTGCCCGGTGCGAATGCCAGTTTGTCGACGACGACAGCACCAATGCCTTTTGAGGCCCCGTTCATCTGGTCGTCGAACCGTTTTTGCGCGGCCTCATCCTGTGCGTGCCAATGGAAAAACGCGGAGCCATGGGCCAGATCGAAGGCAGTCGTACCGGTTCGCAGTTGTTCGGGCAGGTTTTCCCAGCTTCGCCAGAGCAACGGGTCGAGTTCACAGGCCACCCAGTTGCGAAGGCTCTGCGGATGCCCCGGCACGAGGTGGCGGGTGACAGGGGAGGGGAGGTAATGCCCCTGGGAATCCAGGGAAATCACTTCTTCATTGACCAGGTGCCTGAGCACTCGTTCCAGGAGACGGGGCTTTGTTCCAGTGATTTCCGCAAGCTCTCCCAGCGATCTCGCCCGCTCGACCAGGAGGGCGGGTATCCCGAGCTCGACAAGAGCACGAATACATTGAGACGTACGATATGCCGTGATCTGTGCCATCAGCTTGAAGGGCGGAACGGGGGCAGGTTGTTCGGAAGGTGTGGGAGCTGGTGCTGTCAATTTTGCAATCCTTGTAAATGAAAATTTGCCGGAGGGTCCGGCTCAATGGAGGGCAGGGGAGGGGCGCTGGCTGTCAGGCGCCCAGGGTCGCGCCTCCATCGACCACGATGTCCTGTAGCGTGATGTGCCCGGCTTTGTCGGATGCAAGAAACAGCACCGTCTCTGCAATATCGTCCGTCGTGGCTACCTTTTGCAGGGGAATGCCGAGTTTGAACCGATCCGGTTGGCCCGCGACCAGCTGTCTGTAGCCGGATCCTCCACCCACCATTTCGCGCAGCATCGGTGTATCGGTCGAACCCGGCGAGACAAGGTTGCAGCGGATGCCGAAGGGCGCGAGTTCCAGCCCGATACAATGGCTGAGGCTCGCCATCGCCGCCTTGGACGCGCAATAGGCAGTCATGCCCGTGCGAGGCACATGCGCCGCATTGGAGGCAATGTTCACGATCGCCCCGCTTTGCCGTTCCTTGAACACCGGTATCCATTGGCGCAGCAGGTAAAACGGTCCGCTGACGTTGACGTTCATACAGGCCTGCCAATCCTCTAGCGACAGATCCTCCGCCGCCCCGGTTCGCAGGACACCGGCGGCATTCACCAGGATGTCCGGGTACCATCGGTCCGCCATGAGCCCGCTAGAGATCTTTTCAACCTGACGGGCATCGGCAAGGTCCGCTGTGAGAATGCGAAATGGCAGGGTGTTGTCGCCTGCCTGTCTGTCGAGACCAAGGACCGTGGCTCCCTCGTCACAAAACCTTTCGGCGATGCGCCGACCGATGCCGCTTGCGGCACCGGTTACGAACACGCGCTTGTCTGCGAACTGCCGAGTTGACGTGTCGGAGCGCTCTGCTGTGTCAGGCTGCAAGGCGCTTGCTTTCAATGAGCGCCCACCAGCCGTTCAGGGTCGGGACACGCGCCAGTTCGTCAAAGCCGACCACAATGCCGCGTTCCTTCAGTTCACTGGCAAGTTTCATGACCTGAATGGAATCGAGGCCATAGAAAATCAGGTTTTCTTCCGGATCGAGATCGGCGTCGTCTTCGATGAGCTCCAACACGCGGCTGTGCAGCCAGTCCCGCATCGGCTCAGACTTCTGGGCTGCACCTGTGAGGCTTGCCGTATCTGTGACCGCACCGCAGCGGGTGGCGACATATTTCAGGGCCATCTTGTGTTCGGCCTCGGAAAAATCGGCAACCGCATCGCCGATCATGAAGGCCTGAATGTCGTTCATGAACGCATCCGCAACAGTCATCAGGCAGCCGATATGTGCGTAGATGCCACCGACGATCAGTTGATCGCGGCCAAGGGATGCCATGCGGGCCTTGAGGTCGGATCGTTGAAATGCACTGTAGCGCCATTTCGTCAGAACCACGTCGTTTTCGCCGGGCTCCAGTCCCTTGACCACCTGCTGCAGGGCCGGGTCGGCCACGGTCAGGCCGGGACCCCACATGTCGTTCAGGAGTGCTCGGTCTTCCAGCGGCTGGTCATGAGGCTGAGCCGTGTAGATGACCGGGACTTTGTTGGCGTAGGCCCAGTTGCGAACACGCTGCAGGTTGGCGATCAACCGCGTCATCAGTTCGCCGTCGGCGTTGTAGTAGCGGAGGAAATAGTCCTGCATGTCGTGGATCAGGAAGACAGCACGCGCGGTATCCGGTTTCCAGCCGGTCTTGTTCGCTGGAAAGTCCTTAGGCATCGGGTAGTCGGAAATTGTCGGGATGGTCATTGGGAACCTCTACTGTGTCAGAGCGGGAGTGAATTTCTGCGCGAGATCCATGCGCAGTTTCTTCTTGTCGGGTTTGCCGAAGGCTGTGAGGGGAATGGCGTCCGCAAAACTGAAGCGGTCAGGCAGCTTGTAATCGGCAACTCCGAGCGACATCAGGTGCCTGCGAAGAGCAAGCGGCTTGATGCAGGAGTTGTCCGAGACAATGACAGCGCAGCTTTTCTCGCCGAGTGCCGGATCCTGGATGGCGACAAGGGCCGCTTCACGCACATCAGGATGAAGCAGAAGCAGGCTTTCCACCTCTTCCGCGGCTATCTTCTCGCCGCCCCGGTTGATCTGGTCCTTTACCCGTCCAACCACCCGCAGATAACCTTCACCGGTGCGGCACACCAGGTCTCCGGAATAGTAGAACCCGTCCTCATCGAAGACGTCGGCATTGTGTTCCGGGCTTCGAAAGTAACCGCGGAAGGTGTAGGGACCACGCGTCGCAAGTCTGCCCGTTTCGCCGTCGGTAACAGGTTGCCCGTCTTCTCCGACAATCTTGATTTCGTCGTCAGGGCTGATCGGGCGTCCCTGGGTCGTGAAGACAAGCTCATCCGGATCATCCAGACGGGTGTAATTCACCAGTCCTTCCGCCATTCCGAAGACCTGTTGCAGCTTGCAGCCAAGTATCTGAGGAACCAGACGCGCATGGGACTCGGGAAAATGTGCGCCGCCCACCTGCAGGAGTTCCAGGCTCTCCAGCGCATTGCGATGATCAGGCGCTGCCTGAAGCCAGAGATTGACGGCGGAAGGCACAAGACCGGCCATCGTCACCTTGTGTTTGCGAATAAGCTCGAAACAGGCAAGAGGTTCCGGATTGGGGGCGAGCACAACGCAGCCACCGGCATGGAACACTCCGAGTGCACCCGGTGAACTGAGCGGAAAGTTGTGCCCAGCCGGCAACGCGCAAAGAAACCGCGTTTCGGGTGTCAGGTCGCAAATTTCCGCGCTGGCCCTGACGCTGTAATCGTAGTCGTTGTGCGTGCGTGGGATCAGCTTCGGTGTACCCGTGCTGCCGCCGGACAGTTGGAAGAAGGCGACTTCGCCTGGGGGTGTCGGTCCGTAATCGGGGGCAACGCCGTCCGGAGCACTTTCGATCCAGTGTGACAGGCTCGAGGCGGGATCTGCTTCGTCCATAAGAAGAACAGTGAGAGCACCGTCCTGCATTTCCTGCAGGCTGCCGATGAAGTCTTCCGTCCGGAACAGCTCATGTTGGCGGCTGGCGATCAGAAGTTTCGGTTCGATCTGCCGGGCATAGGCCGTCATCTCGTGACGTCGATGGCTGTAAAGCGCGTTGACCGGTGCAATGCCGGCCTTCAGCAGCGCAAAAAAGGCGATGTAGAACTCGGCGAGGTTTGGCAGCTGCACCAGTGCGGTGTCACTGGGACCCAACCCTTTTGCCGCCAATCTTGCAGCCAGATTGGAGGACAGCCGGTCGAGTACGTCATAGGAAAGGGTTCGTTCGCCGCACACGATCGCCGGCGCGGAGGGACGCGTTTGCCTTTGTTGATCCAGAATTCGGGTCAATGGTTGATCGATCCAGTAGGCACAGGTGCGGTAATGCGCTGCCAGATCCTCTGGCCAGCGCTGAAATTCGACGTTCATTGGAAAACCTGATTGTTTTGTAAGGTCAGGGGCTCAGGCGGCGAGGCCGCAAGCCTTGAGCATGGTGCCCAGTTTGGTTTGGACTTCGGCCCATTCGCAGTCCGGTTGAGAGGCCTCAACGATGCCGGCACCTGCGAAAAGCCGCACGACTTCACGCTCAACGATGCCGCAGCGGATGGTGATGGCCCATTCGCCGTTCCCCTGGGCATCGCACCAGCCGACAATTCCGGTGAAAAGCCCGCGCTCGAACGGTTCGACAAACCGGATGAGACGGTGAGCCAGCTCGGTTGGATATCCGCAGACAGCAGGCGTCGGATGCAGGAGGCATGCTAGCTGCAACACGGTCATCGACGGGTCGTTCAGCTGTCCCTCGATCCTGGTGGACAAATGCCACAAAGCCGCTGTGCCAAGAAGCGACGGCTGATCCGGCACATCGATCTGTGAGCAATAGGGTTGCAGCAATCGGTGAATGTCCTCGACGACCAGCCTGTGCTCGTAGCGATCCTTTTCGGAGCGAAGCAATTCAGTGCCGGCGTCCTTGTCGGCGGCGAGTTCGGGCAGGCGCCTGGTTGACCCCGCTAGCGGGTTAGACGTGAACGAGCGGCCGTTCTTGCGAATGAGCAATTCCGGACTGACGCCGATCAACTCGCTGCCATCCGGAAGTGGCACCTGGAACTGATAGCCGTCGGTGTTCTGAGCCCGCAGGCTTGTCATGAGCCGCTCGACATCGACAGGCTCTGCAAATTGCAGTTCCCGTATGACCGAAAGGACGGCCTTGCGGACATCACTGTGCTGGAAGTTGACGATGGCGTGTTGGACGGCCCGTTTGAAGCCGGCCTCATCCGGATAACTCCGCTGTGCGAGCAGCTCCGGCATGATGCGTTTGGAGACGGCGCCTCCGTTCGGCTCCTTGCAGGTGCGCCATTCATGGCGTTCAGGCACGTAGAGGCAGGACACCTCACCGAGATCGAACGGAATGGCACCAACGACAATCGGGTTTTCCTGGCCAGCATTGCGGGCGCGTTCCAGGGCTGCGCCAACCGTGGCTTGAAACAGGTCCCCCGAAGTTTTTCCGGGCCGGGCCGGGACGGCAATCCGCTCACGAATTCCGTCTGCATGCAGTTCGTTTCCGCCTGAAGTGAACAGAAATTTTCGCTTGGGATCAGGCTGGATGGCCACGTCTTCGTGACGCATCACTCTCGCTCCGGTTGCCATGGAGCATCTCCTATATGAATGGTTGACCTGCTTCAATACTTGAGTATGATACTCATGTTTTGTCAACACCAAAAGTCGCAATGAAAAATCTTACACCCATGCAGGCCGCTTACTGGACCGGGCGCGAAGCCAAGGGCTTCCTCGGAAATGTATCAGCTCATCTTTATGTGGAATTCGATGGCAGCAACATCGATCCGGCCCGGCTGGAGGGCGCGCTTCGCAAACTCTATGAGACGCATGCCATGCTTCGCATGCAAATCGCGGTGGATGGCCGGCAAGTCATTGGAAAACCAAAAGAAAGCCTGTCTTTCGAGGTCGAGGACCTGAGCCGTCTCAAGCCGCAAGCACTCGCCCATCGACTGGCGGAAAAGCGGGAAAGCTGGACCAGTCGATCGCTGGACCTTGCCAGCGGTGAGACGTCCGCATTCGGACTTAGCCTGCTGCCCGATGGTGCCAGCCGTTTGCATGTCGACACGGATATGGCGGCGATCGATCCGCCGAGTTTCTGCCTCCTCATGGAGGACCTTGCCCGGTACTACGAAATGCCCTCATTGCCGGTGGAGCCCGGGGAAAGCAGCTTTTTCGACTGGCTGGACGCCAAAGCCGATGATGCGGATTTGCACAGGCGTCAGCAGGAAGACAAGCGCTGGTGGCAAGAGCGTCTGGATGACATGCCGCCGGCTCCCGATCTGCCGGTCGTTGCCGCTGGCCAACGGGTCAAAAGCGGCAGGCTCGCCGCCTATCTGTCGCCTGCTGAACGCAGATCACTGGAAGAGACCGCGCGCCGGCTGCGCGTGACGGTGTCGGCGTTGATGCTGGGGTTGTTCGCCGCCGTTGTGGGCGGGGCCACCGGCAGCGGCCGTTTTCGTCTCAACGTGCCGATGTTCTGGCGTGCTCCTTACACCGCCGGAGTCGAGCGGCTAGTCGGAGACTTTTCCAACACCCTCATTCTGGCGGTCGATCTACGGCCCGGGGAGACCTACGAAGAGGTTTGCAAATCTCTGGCCGGCAGAATGCTGGACCTGCTCGCCCATTCTGCCTATCCGGGTGTCAGCGTGATGCGTGATCTGTCGCGCCATCAACGGTCCCTGCAGTCTGCGCCCATCGTGTTTACCTCCGGCCTCGGTCTGCCGGGGGGAGGCCTCTTTTCCGAACGTGTCCGTCAGCATTTCGGATCGATGAACTGGGCCGTGTCACAAGGGCCGCAAGTTGCCCTGGATGCTCAAGTTGCGGAACTGGACGGCGGTATCCTGGTCAACTGGGATATCCGATATGACGCACTGCCCGAAGCCTGGGTCGATGCCGCGTTCAAGAGCTATGAGCGGCTCGCGAGGAAAGTTGCGGCCGACCCGCGGTCACTTGGCGAACAGGCAGTTTGCAGCGTCATGACGTGCGGTTCTGCAAGACGGCCGGCCACATACACCGAAGACATGCTTCTGGAACTGTTGAACCGACTGGCGCCGGGCAGAGTGACTGGCAGTGACTCTGACATGCATCTCCCTATCCGGGATTTCGGACTGGGCGAGGGCGATCTTGCGGACTTCGTCACCTTTCTCAATCGTTACATTCCGTCTGCAGCCATTGCACCGGAGGACATTGGGCCTGAGAGCACAACCGCCGCCCTGGCATCCCTGATCAACGATCGCTCCGGCAAGGCGTCGGACAGCATCGCACGAGCTTTTCTGCAGGCGGTTGGCGCAAGTAGCCGGATTTCGCTTGCAGCTCAACCTGCCGAATAGATCCGCTGGAGGCATCATGACATCCGAACTGACGTCGCTGCAGCGCGCGTACCTCCTTGGCAGAAGCGAATATGTGCCTCTCGGCGGCGTCGCGATGCAGGAGTTTCGCGAGTATCGCGGTCGCTTCAACCTCGCTCTTCTGGAGCGCCGGCTGCTCCATCTGGCGGAGCGATATGACAGCCTGCGGACGGTTGTCGATGGCCAACGCCAATCGAGACACGTCCTGGCAACGCCGCAGGTCGATTTCCTCCGCATCGATCTGTCCGACCAGACGCCGGAAAGTGCTGAGCAAAAGATCGCCGAGTTGAAGCAGGGGTTTACCCATGAGCTGTTCGATCTGACTGCACCGCCCTGGCGGGTCGTCGCGTTCCAGCTGCCCGAAACGGCCGGCAAGACCGGAGATGACTGTGCAATCTTCTTCCGGTTCGATGCGCTGATCCTGGACGGTTTTTCCATAGCTGCGCTGATGGTCGAACTGTTCGAGGATCGACAGATCGAATCCGCGACAAGCTTGCCTGTTCCTTCTGCCATACAGCCGATCAAGAGCCAGAACGAGGCTGATGCAAACTATTGGAGGGCCAAGCTCCGGTCTTACGAAGGCGTGCCGAAGCTTCCCTGGGCGAAATCTCTGGAGACCATTGGAACCTCTCGCTATGCGCGCGCCGGTTTGACGATCGATGCAGCGCGATTCCGCAAGCTCACGCGCATGGGGGCAAAGGCGGGCCTCTTTCGCAATACGGTGCTGTCGGCCGTGATCCTGGAAGTTCTGTCGCACTGGTTGAGCGAAGGGGGGCTTCATGTCGGCGTACCGGCGGCCCCGCGAACGGAAGGGGGCTACCAAAACGGGTCGACGTTCTTTGCCGTCGCTTGGGACGGGCAGGGAACAGACGATTTTATTGCCAGGGCAAAGGCCTTGCAGGACGACGTTCTGGAGGGGCTGGATCACCTGTCGTTTGCCGGCGTCGAAATCAGCCGGTTCCTGATGGACCTCGGAGGTGGTGCAAGTGGTGTCGCCTTGCCGGTTGTCCTCACGAACGGGCTGTCCTGGCCAGTGCTCTCGTCCGATGCGCACGTTCGCCTGCATGACGGCCTGACACAGACACCGCAGGTCGCATTGGACATTCGCCTGGGTGCGTTGGCCGACGGAGGTCTGGTGATCGATATCGATCACGCTGTCGAGGCTATCGAGCGCACCGTCGTCGACGATATTCTTGCAGCCATCGACAAGGCCGTGACCGCCATCTGCGAAAGCGAAGAGCTTCAGGTCGAAGCGCGAAACGTGCTGGATTTCGACCACTATCGGTTCAACATGCGGGAGGAGACTTATGCCGCCTGCGGGTTCCTGAGGCGCATTGCCGACAACATGTTTTCAGCACCGCCGGAAAACGACTCGCTCGTCTGCGGTGCCCGTCGGGTCTCCTATGCAGAGCTCGGCAGGGGCGTGCACAAGGTGCTGGCGTCTCTCGCGGCCCGAAACCTTCAAAAGGGAAATGTTGCGGTTCTTGCGCTGCCGCGTTCTCCTGAGCAGACGATGGTGACGCTGGCCTGTGCGCTCCGTGGGGTAATCTGGGTTCCCGTGGATGCTTCTGCCCCAGAAGAGCGCAGAAAATTTCTCTGCGACAATTGCAAGCCAGACCTTGTCGTCGGAACGCAGCCGATTGAGGGCTACGACGTCGTTTCTGCCGAGACGCTGCTGCAGGGAGAACCGTCCGGCGACGTATTTGACTTCATGCCGCCGCTTCAGGAGCTCTCGTCCAGTCCGGAGGCCGCGTACTATCTTTATACCTCAGGCACGACCGGGAAACCGAAATGCGTCGTGCTGTCCAACCGATCGACCGACAACGTCATCGGCAGCACCAATGCGGAGTGGGAAATCACTTCGGGTGACGTCTTCATTTCAGTCAGTCCGTTGCATCACGACATGTCTGTCTATGAGGTCTTCGGGTGTCTGACCGCTGGCGGAACGCTGGTTCAACCCGCTGAGGGCGAGGAGAAGGATGCGGTTCGGTGGAACCAACTGATTGACGCGCACGACGTAACAATCTGGTCGTCGGTTCCGACCATCTTCGAGATGCTGCTTTCCTGCCGTCAAGAGCCGGAACTTGCCAACTTGCGCCTGATTAACCAGGGCGGCGACTACCTCAAACCGGCGGTGATCGCTGATGTAAGGCGCAGCAACCCGGCTATCCGACTGAGTTCAATCGGCGGACCGACCGAAACCACGATCTGGAGTATCTGGCACAGGATCTGTCCAGAAGATACAGGCAACATACCTTATGGCCGCCCGCTGCCGGCAAACCGGTATTTCGTGCTCAACGAAAAAGGCGAGCACTGCCCTGTCGGTGTTGTTGGCCGTATCCATTCTTCGGGTGTGAACACGGCGCTCGGATATCTGGAAGACGGCGAGTTGCGGCAGCATGACTTCGTCACGATCCGGGATGAGCACGGAGAGCCGGTTCGCGCATTCCGGTCTGGAGATCGGGGGCGATACAGGCGCGACGGCCTGATCCTGTTCGACAGCCGCGTTCAGGGCTACGTCAAGGTGCGCGGCGTCCGCATTTCCATGCCTGACGTCGAGAATGAACTTGTGAAACACCCTGACGTCGCCCGCGTTCTACTGACGGATCTTGGAGACGAACGCCGTGGGGAAACCGAATTGGGTGCCCTTTATGAACCGGTTCCAGGAAGCGGACTTTCCGATGCGGACCTTCGGAATTTTGCAAGACAGCACCTGCAGGAATCCCACGTTCCCGCGTACTTTTTAAAGGTGGATAGCATTCCTCTGTCTGCCAATGGAAAACCGGATCGAAGGGCTGCGAGGCAATTGCTTGCAGATTTCCCTTCCAGACGACCGGTGCCGCGAAGGAAAACATCCTCGGCAAACCGGCGGCTTCTCGACATCTATCTGGAGGTCGTCGGCTGCGGATCAACGTCAGCCGTAAATGGGGCTACCGACTTCCTGTCGATGGGGCTGTTACCGTCGCATCTCAAGTCGATCGCTCAGCGCATCTCCGACGAATTCGGCGTCGCTTTGCCGCCAAAGCAACTTCTTATGTGCCGAAACGCGAACCAGGTGGAGGAACTCGTTTCCCGAGAGCTGCCTTGATTGGCCTCAAGACGTTCCGTTTTCCAACCGTGCGAAAAATTCCGTCGTCATTTGAAATCGTAAAAGGAGTTTCGTTCATGCCGGACATCGGTCCAACCGGTGAGATGCCGCTGACGCTGCCACAGCTCGACTTCTGGGAAGAATTCACCTTTCATCCCGACCAGCCCGTGTCGACGGTCGCGCATTACATCGAGCTTGAAGGCGACATTGACGAGCTTGCGTTGACCAGGGCGATCACACGCACCATCCGCGAGGCCGAGATCCTGTCGGCACGGTTCCGGGTGAGCCCGGATGGTGGAGCGCCGGTTCAGGTTTGTGATCCGGAGTTTTTGCCCGCGCTTATACGGGTGGACTTGCGCGAGGAAGCCGAGCCACTGGAAGTTGCCAGAAAGCGGATGGAAACCGATCTGGCCGCAAAGCTGGATTTGCGGCACGATAAACTGTCGGCGCATGCGCTTTACCGCGTCGGGGAGAGAAACTACCTCTGGTACATCCGCGCTCACCATATCATCGTCGATGGCTATGGCCTGGCGTTGATCGAACAGCGCTGTGCCGAGCTTTACAATCATTATCGCGGCCAGGGCGATGCCGGTCTGCCATTCCATCCGCTGGCAAGTTTCCTGTCTGAAGAGGCTCGATATCAGGAGAGCCGGCAGTGGAACGACGACAAGGCGTACTGGTCGGACTATTTCGCAAGAGCCGTCGACATCGAAGTTCTTGAGAGGGGAGATGAAGACTATGGTGGCGCCGGCTATCACGCTCAGGTTTCCCTATTTCCGGAGTTCACGCGAAACCTGCAGGCAACCGCTGCGGCGGTTGAAATTGGCTGGCCGGATCTCCTGACACTGCTCTGCGGTCTCTATCTTCTGCCCGAACGGCCCGGTCGGCAGATGCCGCCCGAGAATGCGTTGACACTCTGGCTTCCATTCATGAGCAGGTGGGGCAGTGTGGGGGCGCATTTGCCGGCGCTGCTGGTCAACATTCTGCCGTTCCGGATGGAGGTGAACAGAACCGACACCCTGGCAGATTTTCTGAAAGGCTCGGCCGCTGAGCTGAAACGCCAAAGGCGATACAGCCGCTACCGTATCGAGCAGATTTCACAAGACCAGGGGCTGACAGAAGGTGGCCGGTACTTCTTCTCTCCCCTAATCAACGTGCTGCCCTTCAATGCACCGGCTTTCACCGGTTGCAGGTCTCGCCGCCACATTCTTGGCAGTGGCCCCGCTGACGGCTTCAATCTCACTTTCCGAGGGGAGGATGACGCAAGCAACCTGACCCTGTGCCTGGACGCCGATCCCAGCATGATGAGCTCACAGGCTTTCAGCGAGCACGAAAAGAAACTGCCGTCATTCCTGTCAGGTGCACTTCAACCGGAATGGCTGACACGACCGGTCGGCGATGTCCTTGGAACAACCTGCTCGTCCGCTCTGTTTGACGCAGCTGTACAGCGATTTCCGATGTAGTGACGCGTCATCGAGACTGACTGCCTTTGGGAGGGGAGGGCAGCGTCCGCTGAAAAACAAGTGGCAAGCCGGTCGGATACGAGTAGGACTACCGGCCAGGTGGGGGCGCGAAACTCTCGGTTATGGCCATCGTGGCAGGCCAGACAATCCTGGTCTTGTGGCTGTTGTCGCGCAGCACTTGCAGAACTTCCCTCGCGATTGTTCGCCCGAGCTGCTCCAGATCGATCTCGAATGCCGTTACCGGCGGGTTGAGGAAGCGAAGGAGCTTGCTTCTGCGGAGTGTTGCAACCGACAGGTCCTTGCCCGGTGACAGCCCGGCTTCCTGAAGGGCCGAGTAAACGCCAAATGCCATCAGTTCGTAGTTCAGCAGCAGCGCGGTCGCCCGGTTGGGCATTTCCAGGATCTGGCGGGTCACCTGATTGCCGCCGGACTCGCTGACTTCACACTCGAAAATCAGGCCGGGATCGAATTCCAGCCCCGTTTCGGCAACTGCGGTTTCATAGGCTTCGCGCAACACACTGGCGATGTTGGATCGGGTCGGCGGCACGGTAATGGCAATGCGTTTGTGCCCGAGGGCCACCAGCTTGCGGATTGTCTGATCGACATATCCTTCGAAATCGAGATCGATCCAGGGGTGCTGGTCTTCCAGGCGTGACCGTCCGAGTGTCAGGAACGGGAGCCGTGACTTGAGCAGGAACTCGATCCGCGGATCGTTCTTCATGGTCGCGGTTACAACAATGGCATCCGCCGTGCCTCGCGCGATAACGCGTTTCAGAAACTCCGTCGGATCGTTGGCGGAATGGCAAGGCAGGATGATGAGATCATAGCCCTGATCATCGAGTTCGGCCTGCATGGCGTCTATCACGCGCATGAAGAAGTTGTCGCCGCTCCTGAGTTCCGACTGCCCGGTTTCAAGCATGAAGGCGATTGTCTGCGTTGTTCCACGACGCAGCGAACGGCCCGAAGCGTTCGCACTGTAGCCGAGTTCAACTGCGGCATTGAGCACACGCTCTCGGGTCTTTGCGTTTACATCCGGTTTGTCGTTCAGCGCTCGCGAAACGGTTCCGATAGAGATCCCAAGATGTTGCGCGAGGTCTTTTATGTTCAAGGACAGGGGCTCCTGAAAAGATTTCCGAAAACGTTTACGAAACTTCTTGACACAAAGTTCCATCGTAATCTAGCGTCGTAAACGTTTACGGAGCCCGGAAAGACGAAAGGTCACAACCGCGCCCGATGGGAGGAAATCACATGCAGACCGCCGTCATGGTGGGGTGCGGAGCCATGTCCGAGGGCTGGCTACGTGCACTTCAGGACATCAACTCTTCCGGCAAGCGGGTCGAGATTGTCGGCTTTGTCGACCTTGACACGGACCTTGCGCAAAAACGTGCTCAGACCTCCGGATTCGGCAACGCAGAGGCCGGAAACGATCTGACGGAACTGCTGTCCAGGCTGAAGCCAGACCTCCTGTTCGATATCGTCGTGCCATCCGCCCGCAACGAGGTGGTGACCCAGGGCTTTGCTGCCGGCTGCGATGTGCTTTCCGAAAAACCGATGGCGAACTCGCTGGATGAGGCAAAAGCGCTGCTCGACGTGCGACGGGATCAGGGCAGGTTGCATGCCGTGATTCAGAACCGCCGGTTTCTGCCCGGCATCCGGCGTGCAAAACAGTTTCTGGACCAGGGTGGCATTGGGCGGATCGCGGAGGTCCATTGCGACTTCTTCATCGCACCGCATTTCGGCGGGTTCCGGGAGGAGATGGATCATGTGCTGTTGCACGACATGGCAATCCACACTTTCGACGCGGCCCGTTTCGTCGCCGGGCTGGAACCACGCCGGGTCTTCTGTCACGAGAGCAATCCGTCCCATTCCTGGTACCGCCACGGAGCCAGTGCCGCCGCCATCTTCGACTGCCATGACAATGTAACCATGACCTATCGCGGCTCGTGGTGTGCGGAAGGCGCACGCACGGACTGGGAAGCCTCCTGGCGGATCATCGGATCGCGCGGAACTCTTTTGTGGGACGGCAACGAAGGCTTCCGAGCCGAAATCGTGAAATCGGCTGAAGGCTTTCTGTATCCGCTGGAAGAGGTCGAGGTGCCCGAATTGCCCGCATCGCTGGAGGCCACCGGCCATGCAGGCGTCATTGCCGATTTCCTGGACGCGCGCGAGACCGGCAGGGCCGCTCTCACGGATTCCGCCGACAACATCCGCTCACTCGCCATGACATTTGCTGCAATCCGGAGTGCCGAGGAAGAGCGCTTCGTCGAGATAGATATCTGACCCGAGGAAATTCATTCATGAGCAATCCTGCAAAATCCATTCGCATCGGAACGATGATCGCCGCCACGGGCGGAGAAGCTGCGAAGCGGATCGATGAAATCGCCGATCTCGGGTTTGAAAGCTTCGAGCCGTTCTTCTGGCAGACGACCAACGGGCAGGACCTGGCCGAGCTCGGCAAGCGCTGTGTCGAGGCGATCGGAGACCGGGACATCACCATCTCGACCCTGGGCATGTTCGGGAACCCGCTGGAAGATCAGCCGCTGGACCGGGACACCCTGCAGGGATGGAAGGACTGTATCGATAACGCCCATCACTTCGGCGCCACTTGCGTCGCCGGCTTTACAGGAAGGATCCGTGGCAAGCCCCTGGAAGACAGCCTGCCCAAATACAAAGAAGTCTGGTCCGAGCTTGCAAAGCGCGCCGCCGACAAGGGTGTCAGGATCGCTTTTGAAAATTGCGCCATGGACGGGAACTGGCAGACCGGTGATTGGAACATCGCCCATAATCCGGATGCCTGGGAACTGATGTTCAACGAAACGACGGACGACAATCTCGGCCTGGAATGGGAGCCTTGCCACCAGCTTGTCTATCTGATCGATCCGTTGCCGCAGATCCGCAAGTGGGCCGACAAGATCTTTCACGTGCACGGCAAGGACGCCACGGTCCGCCATGATGTCATCCGGGAACACGGCATTTTCGGAAAACATCCGTTCGTCTTCATGCGCACGCCGGGTTTTGGCGATAGCAACTGGACAGACATCATCAGCGAGCTGCGTCTTGCAGGGTATACAGGCTCCATCGACATCGAGGGCTGGCACGACCCGGTCTATCGCGACGAGCTCGAAATGACCGGCCAGGTGCATGCGCTCAACTATCTGAAAACTAGCCGGGGCGGTGCCTTCATACCGGGAACCGGCAAATACGAAGGCGGCGATCCCTCACTGACCTAGGGCAACGCCGTCCGTCATTCATGTCGCATACAGGGAGGAGACCCAACATGGACTTGAAATCAATAGCATTGGCAACATCCGGGCTGATCGCGCTGGCTTCAACCGCCGTTGCCGATCCGGTCGAGCTGGATCTGTGGACCATCGACGACCCGGGCGAATATCACTACGTCATGGCCGACGAGTTCATGGCCAAGCATCCCGACATCAAGATCAACGTGCGGACCGTACAGTTCGAGGACATGGTCAATGACCTCGCACGCGGCGTGGCGACGGGCGATGCTCCCGACATCACGTACATCGACAATCCGGAAGTGGCGCTGTTTGCTTCTCGCGGACTGTTGCTCGACCTGAAACCCTATATCGAGCAGTCCGATATCGTGAATGCCGACGACATCTTCCCGGGACCGCTGTCATCGGTCAGCTACGAGGGTGGCATCTATGGCATTCCGCGTGGGGCGAACACGATCGCTCTCTACTACAATGCCGACATGTACCGTGCGGCCGGGCTCGACCCTGACAACCCGCCACGCACCTGGGACGAGCTTTACGAAGCCGCCAAGGCGCTGACCAAGCCGGAAGAGAATATCTACGGCCTCGCTTTTTCTGCGGTTGCGACCGAAGAGGGCACTTTCCAGTTTCTGCCCTGGCTGCAGATGACCGGTGGGGATTACGACAACGTCGACACGGACGGGGCGGTACGAGCGCTTTCACTCTGGAAGAAAATCCTCGACGAAGGACTGGCCTCGCCGGACACGCTCATTCGCGGTCAGTGGGACAGCACCGGTACTTTCAATGCCGGGACCGCCGCAATGTCGATCTCGGGACCCTGGGAGCTGCCCCGAATGAGCTCGGAAGCCAAGTTCGATTTCAGGGCTGCGCTCCTGCCCGCTCCGGACGAGGGAGCGGACCGTGCCTCGGCGCTGGGGGAGGGAGACAACGTCATTCTGGCCAGCACCG
The DNA here is from genome assembly GCF_053005225.1 of Roseibium sp. RP-7. Taxonomy (NCBI): domain Bacteria; kingdom Pseudomonadati; phylum Pseudomonadota; class Alphaproteobacteria; order Hyphomicrobiales; family Stappiaceae; genus Roseibium; species Roseibium sp. RP-7. Next base: position 300,847 of record NZ_JBRKQA010000004.1, on the reverse strand, counting down.
ACAATCCGGATGAAGCCTTCCTGTTCCTGGAGTTTCTCTATGACAACATGGACCGCGTCTGGAATGAATTCGGCTACCTGCCGGCTTCCAAGGTCGAGGTGAAGGATCCCAAGTATCCGGAAATCTATGCGGTCTTCGAAGAATCGATGAAATATGCCCGCAACCGCGGACCTCATCCGCAGTGGCCGCGCATCAGCAAGGCGATCCAGACCGCAATCCAGTCGACACTGACCGGTCAGGCAACGCCTGAAGATGCTCTCGCTGCCGCGCAGACCAGCATCGACAAGGTCCTGAAGTAGGGTCTGTTCAGGCGGGGTTTTGCGATGTTCGCCCTGCCTTGGGGTGTGTGCTCGCGAGCCGTCCGACCGGACGGGAGCGCACACCCTTTTTCATCCGCCATGGAGGAGGAGACGGATGCTCAACTTTACCAGACCGTTCCGGGACGGGGCCGGTTTCGACACGATCCTCGTGACGCTGGCACTCGGGTACCTGGTTCTGTTTTCGGGTTTTCCGCTCGTTTACAACCTCGTCATGTCGTTTCAGGAAGTGGACCTGTTTTCACTCGGATCCTTCGACAGGCCCTATGTCGGTCTCGACAATTACGTTGATGTACTGTCACGTCCCGAGGCCTGGGGCATCTTCCTCAACACCGTGAAATTCGTCGGCATCTCGGTCGCAGCGCAATTGTCCATCGGATTTGCCCTGGCAATGTTCTTTCAGCAGAATTTTCCGGGAAGCACCTGGCTGCGCGGGTTGTTCCTGGCAGGCTGGATCATGCCGGCTCTTGTTGTCGGCGCTGTCTGGAGCTGGATCCTTGCAGGGGATTTTGGCGTTCTCAACCATGTCCTGTTGTCTCTCGGCCTGACCGGTGAGCGTATCTTCTGGCTGTCCGACCCGAACGTGGCCCTTTATTCGGTCATCCTCGCCAACATCTGGCTGGGTGTTCCGTTCAACATGATCCTGTTGTCCGTCGGTCTGGCGGGAATTCCGGAGGATATCTACGAAGCCGCCGAAATGGACGGTGCGAATGCCATCCAACGGTTTTTCACCATCACCTTGCCAATGATGCGCGCCCAGCTCGGAGCGGTGATCTCACTGGGTGTCATTTTCACCCTTCAGCAGTTCGACCTGTTTGCAGCCCTCACGCAGGGCGGTCCGTCGAATGCTTCCAATGTCTTCCAGTACTGGAGCTGGCAATTGTCGTTTCAGTACTACGAGATTGGCGTCGGTTCGGTGATTTCGGTTCTGATGATCCTGTTCGTGATTTTCGTTGCCGCGGTCTACGTGCGGTCCACGCGCCACGAACAGCTAGCTTGAGGCGTCGAGCGATGATGAAAAAATATGGCCTGACCGCGATCGCGCTCTGTCTGGTGAGCTTCTATCTCTTCCCGCTTTACTGGATGTACATCACTGCCCTGAAAAGCGGCACGGAAATCTTCGCCAATCCGCCGACGTTCTGGCCGGAAAATCCGCAATGGATGGTTGGCGAAGTCTGGACGCGCCTGAAGATGGACGTCTACCTCTGGAACTCGCTTCTGATTGCCACGGGGGTGACGATTATCGTCGCCATCTGCGGCACGGGTTGTGCCTATGTTCTCTCTCGCATCCGCAACCGCTGGATGGACGTGGTGCTCTTCATCGTTCTGATGATGCAGGTCTTGCCATCTTCCCTGATGATCACGCCGATTTTCGTTGCCTTCAACCAGGTTGGCCTCAACGAGGTGCCAAGAACATCGGTGATACTGGCGCAGGCGGCGAAGGTTCTGCCGCTCTATATCGTGCTGTGCCGCGCAACCTTTCTGCAGGTTCCAAGGGAGCTGGAAGAAGCCGCGCTGGTCGACGGCAACTCGCGGATCGGTGCCTTCCTGTCCATCATCGTCCCTCTTGCAAGAAACGGCATTCTGGTGACGTCGGTGCTCATCTTCCTGCAGTCCTTCGGGGAATATGTCTATTCGCGCTCCCTGATCACGCAGCGGGCGCTACAGCCGGCGACCGTCGGTCTGCAATCCTTCATGGGCCCCAACACGTCCGACTGGTCCGGTGTGATGACCTACTCCGCGATCTACGTGACGCCGGTTCTCATCATATTTGTGTTGCTGCAACGCCAGATCGTCAGCGGCCTGACCTCCGGAGCCCTCAAATGAGCTATCAGATCGAGCTGGAAAACATCCAGAAATATTATGGCGCCTATCACGCGCTCCGCGACGTCTGCCTGCAGATCCCCAAGGGACAATTCGTTGCTCTGGTCGGGCCTTCGGGATGCGGCAAGTCCACCTTGTTGCGCACCATCGCCGGACTGGAAAAAATCACCAGCGGCACGATGCGGATCGCGGGGGATGCGGTCAATGACAAGGCTCCACGCGAGCGGGACCTGGCGATGGTGTTCCAGTCCTACGCCCTTTATCCGCACATGACCGTTCGCCAGAATCTGACCTATTCCATGCGGCTTCGGAGACGCCCCAAGTCCGAAATCGAAAAGGCGGTGGAGGAAATTGCCCGCGTGACCGGGTTGGGCGAACTTCTCGACAGATATCCGCGGCAACTCTCCGGTGGGCAGCGCCAGCGCGTTGCCATGGGCCGGGCCATCATCCGCAACCCGAAGGCGTTCCTGTTCGACGAACCGCTTTCCAATCTGGATGCGGCGCTCCGGGTGCACATGCGCTCCGAAATCCGGCAACTGCACAATCGCCTCGGTGCGACGTCCGTCTATGTGACCCACGACCAGATCGAGGCGATGACAATGGCCGATCAGGTGGTGGTCATGCGAAGCGGGGTAATCGAACAGAAAGGCGCGCCACTCGACCTTTACGACAGGCCAGTGAACAAGTTCGTTGCGGGCTTTATCGGCTCCCCGGCGATGAATTTTGTCGATGGCGTCGTAGCGGAGGGGGGCAAGAGTGTTGGTCTTGCTCTTCCCGGGACACCGGAGATCGCATTTGAAGGACTGCAACTGCCCGGTCAGAAGGTAACAGTCGGACTGCGGCCGGAACACCTGATGGTGGGGCAGGGGGATACCGGAAATGAAATGACGCTTCCGGTATCGCTCGTTGAGAGAACGGGGGCAGTCTCCTACGTGCTCACCGACACGGATCCCGGGCTCCTGATTACTGCTCCGGTTCGTGTCGAAGATGGCGTTCGGTCGGTCTCCGTTTCGATCAAACCGGAACACATCCACCTGTTCGATAGGGACACCGGCAACGCCCTCCTGCACGCGTAATATCCCAGCCGTCCAATTGAGTGTCTGCGGATCGGAAACTCCTGGCAAAGAGGCTCCTGTCCGCTGGCGACCGTCGTGACTATCGATGTTGCGGCGGCTGGGAAAATGATCGTTTAAACAGATCATTCTGATAGAAATTATATCACTTAAATAAAACGTTCGATCGGTGCTACTTCAGGACCACCCAATGACCTGAAGTGTTGCAGCGTTAATGACCCGGCTAAATTGCTCTTCCATTCCTTTTGCGCTCCCAATGAGGGATGGCGCCGCCGCAGGGCTCTGGCCTTGCGGGCATTTCCGTCGCGCTGTTTGCCCCGCGGATTGAGCCTTTGAGCAAAATCCCTTTGTAACAACTTTTGGCGAACCACCGCGATTGCGAGACCTCTCAAGGGTCGCCTGTCACCTGCGCCTGTTGGCAGTGCCGCACGGTCTCTCCGTGAGGCTTTGGCAGCGGCAAAAAGAAGAGATTTTTCACTCGCAAGGCAAAAATAAACATGCATGCGCATGCAAATATATTGACGATGGCGAGGCTCTAATTATATTGCATGCACATACAAATAAATGAAAGCCTACCTGATGAGTGCCGTTACAGTTTACACCGACTACGTCTGTCCCTTTTGCCTGCTCGCAGAACAGGTCGTGACGACGGCGATCGGTGACAGGAAGATCCCGATATCCTGGCGAGCCCATGAATTGCGGCCCGACCCGGTGCCAACGCTGAAGCCCGAGGATCCTTACCTTCCGGCGATCTGGAACCGGTCGGTTTATCCGCTTGCGGAAAGCCTTCAGGTGCCAATCAAGCTGCCGTCGATTTCGCCTCAGCCACGCACCAACAAGGCTTTCGAGCTTCTGGCCCTGGCACAGGATCAGGGGTTGGATCATCCCTATTCGATGCGGATCTTGCGCGCCTTCTTCCAGGAGGATCGCGACATCGGCGATCCCGAGGTTCTTGTCGCATTGGCTGCGGAAGCAGGGATCGATCCGGATGAAGCCCGGCAGGCTCTCGAAAGCGGGGCCTATCGCGAACGTCACCGTGAAGCACTGCGCCATGCCCGCGAAGACATGGCGATCACGTCGGTTCCCACGATCGTGGTCGGCGATCAGATTTTCCGGGGAGTGCCCCCGCTGGACGAGTTGCTTCAGGCAATCGACCGGTTGGAAAGCGCCCCCGGCAATAGCGGCCGGTCCCGTTAATCGACGCGGCCAAGTCTAAAGGCATCCGCCTTCACACACTCTCAATCTACGAAAGGAACATGCAATGAGTTGGGTTTATCTCGGAATCGCCGTGATCTTTGAGATCGCGGTCGCAATAAGTGCCGGAAATGCAAAGGGGTTCACACGGTTCGGGTGGACCGTCGCAACCCTCGTGAGCGGCGCTATCGCCACCTTCTTCCTGAGCCTTGCGCTCCTCACCTTCGATGTCGGTGTCGGGTACGCAATCTGGACCTCCGTCTCAGGTGTCGGGATCGTCGTCCTGGGGGCGCTGTTCTTTGGTCAGCAGCTCAACTGGAAGAAAGGCCTCGGCATTGCCTTCGTCATCGGCGGCGTTGTCGGCCTGCGCCTGAGTGGTGCTGCCTGAGCACCTGAAACACGAAGTATCTCCTCCAATTTTCTTCTGATCAAAAGGAACAGCAAATCATGGATACGCTCCAGAAAACCCAGGGCAATGGCGGTGCATGGGGCATGCTGATGCTCGCCAGCGCGTTCGAAATCGGCTATGCGCTCAGCGTCGGCGGCAGCCAGGCCTTCACCATTCCGAGCTGGTCGATTGCCGCCGTCGTTTTCTTCCTGCTCACGCTTTACTTCCTCAGTGCCGCGCTGCGAACCATCGACGTGGGGATCGGCTATGCGGTGTGGGCAGGCATCGGCTCGGTCGGGGCTGCCGTCTTCGGCAGCTTCTTGCTCGACCAGCCGTTGACACTGATCCAGGCAGTCTGGCTGGCTGTCATTATCGTAGGTGTCGTCTGGCTGAAGCTGGCCGACAGCCCGAAGCTTGCGGCGACAGCCTGATGGGGATGGATCGTTCAGAACGCCTCGACCAGCTCATGGAGGAGGCCGTGGCCTTCTCCGTGGATCATGTCCACAAAGGCGGCATTCCCTTCACCGCTCTTGTCGTTGACGGAAATGGCTCAGTAATCGGGCGCGGTGTCAACCGCGTTCGGGATCATCATGATCCGACCGCGCATGCGGAAGTCGACGCGATCCGCGACGCTTGCCGCACGCTTAAAGCTCCACATCTGCATGGGGCCATTCTGCTTGCGTCAGGCGAACCTTGCGCGATGTGTTACATGAGCGCGCTTTATGCAGGCATCGCGCAGGTATTCTTTGCCGCCGATCGTGATGAAGTGGCAAGGCACGGCTTTGATTATCGAGGTTCCTATGGGCTGTTTGTCAGTGATCCGTTGGCCTGGCAGTCGCCTCGCGTGGCCAAGCTGGCCGTGCCCAAAGCCATGCGGCCTTTCCAGAACTTTGCCGCGATGAGCCGCATTTCCGACTAATGGCAGTTACTTGTTTCTGCGCTTGCATGAGCATACAAATGATCTGCGCAAGCGCAGAACACTCAAAGGCCCAGATTGATCATGTCCAATAGCAGTGGTTCGTGGCTCAGGTTGATCCACGCGGTCGCCAACGTCGAAGCAGACCTCGCAAAAGTCCTGCAAGACCGGCATGGCCTTGGTCTGTCGGATTATCGCGCACTCGAGATCCTCTCCAAATCGCCCACGTCCGAATTGCGAATGCAGGAACTGGCCGCCCATCTGCAGTTGAACCAGAGTTCCGTATCACGCATGGTCGAGCGTCTGGAGCGGGGTGGCTTCACGGTTCGTGATCTTTGTCCGGACGACAAGCGAGGTGTCTACACCGTTCTCACCGACAAGGGACGTACACATTTTCTCACTGCGCAACCGGATTATGAGAATGCACTGGAAAATGCCCTCAAGGAGCACGGCGGTGCCGAGTTGCTGCTTGCACGATTTGGAAATGCGGAAGACGTGGTCTGATTGGCCATTTGCGGTTGCGTTGCCGACCAACGCCAAACTTAAAACGGAATGCTGAGCCTGAGAGAGCCGCTGTTAGTGGCCAGATTTTCGGAGAATCGGCCATTGTATTCCAGGCGCAGGTCGACCCCTTCAATGGATGTGAGCTGAAGGCCGGCCCCGATCGAGGCAAACAGATCCTCATGTTCGAGAGACGTCTTGAACGACCCGGTTCCCCCTGCGCGGTTGGTGAAGCGTGCATCTGTTTCCCATTGGTCACTGGACAGGAACGACACACCGAGTTTTCCATATACACGCAGGTCCTTGCCGTCCTTGTACCGCAGGCGGCTTCCGATCTCGATAGAAGGCGTTGCGGCAAAATTCCAGTGGCCGGTGGAGTCGAATTCAAGTCCGTAATCTCCGCTTTCCCGGTAGTCGCCGACCCTGGAGTAGATAGCGTCGAAGTCGACATAAGGTTTAACGTAGACGTTGGTTGCCGCGAAGGTGCGTGCGATCCGTGCTCTGACGGAGCCAGCCAGCACATCGGGAGAGCTGGAGATCGTCTCGGAAAGATCGGAGATCGACAGGTTACGGTCGAACCTGGTGGCTCCGTAACTGCCAGCGGCAGCGGCCGAAAGGGTCCAGGCCCCTATCTCCCGCTTCAGGCTTGCCCCGAGATACCCCGCCTTGCCGTCTCCTTTCACGGTTCCGGAGGCCTGTGAAATCCATGTTTGCTGAAAGGCAGCAGCGCCACCGATGAACCAGCCGGGCGCTATTTCCCGTTGTCCTCCCAGCTGGTAGGTCAGCGCATTGGCGTTATAGCTCGGTGAATTGCCGATGGCTGAGCGGTGGCCTGTTCCGCCGGTTGCGCGTGCCCAGCCACAGGAGCCTTCGGTTATGCCTGCGCCATCGCCTTCGAAGACAGGACAACTCATCAGGCTGTCGCCGAAGGACAGCATTTCGAAGGTCTGTTCGACGACGGCAGCAAGCCCGGTGCGCGGCAGAAGCTGGTTCAGGGTGTCTGCATAGCTTCCGGATTGATTGTCGACCTCGTCGGCAATGGCCCCGAACAGTGTTCCGAAGATGTTGTTGCCGCCGCGATCCCAGATATTCTGCAGGTTTTCCGCAACGGCCTTCTGATCCCGGTTTAGTTTCACCTTGCCGTTGGGGGTAAAGTCGGCGCCGGTTACCTGGAAATAATAGTCGGAGCCTTCCGGATTGAACAGGTAATCGAAGATGAGAGAGTCCTGCGGGGTGAGGGTGCCTGTAACAGACCCGCCGACCGACAAAACTTTCGTCTTCCTTTCCGGAAGAAGGCTGATGGTCTTGAGGCCGAGTGTTCCCGCGAGCGTTGCGTCGCCGCGCACTTCCAGCCAATCGGAATTGAAATTGTTCAGGTCGATGTCCGCGACCAGAAACCCTTGTGCGCTTTGCTTGAAGTTGCCGGTAATCACTGTCTTGCCGGGGTCGCGTGCGCGCCCCAATACGAAGCGGCCGTTGTTGACCACATTTGCATCGTACAGATAGCCGTCAGCAAGGGTGTTGGGTGAGTTGTTGGTGACTGTACCGGCGCTGCCGCCGTCGGCATTGGTCAGGACGACATCCCCGTAAAGAGACGCAGTGTCGTTGACGGTAACATTGAGGATTGCCCCGTCAGCCGTCGTGCCCGTTCCGGTATACCAGACCGCATAGGAGCCGGTGTCGTCGGTGCCGTTGCGAGATGCGCCTGACTGGACAATGGCATTGTCGTTCAGAACCAGCGTGTTGTTGAGCCCGTTGGAGACCCTGATGGCGGCCGCGTCCGTATCCGTGCCCCCCTGGACGTTGCCTTGTCCGTCAACCGTGATCCCGATTGTGCCGTTGCCGTCAGCGCCCTGGCTTTGCGCAAAGACACCCGACGAACGCGATCCGGAGGCATAGACCTGACTTGCGATTTCCAGATCGATAGCGCCCGCGGTTCCCGTGCTGTCTGTTGACATGAGGCCAGCCACGCCGCCGGTGCCGGTTCCGGATATACCGCCGCCGCCGCCGATGGACTGAGCGATAATACCGATGGACTCGTCACCCGTGACGGTGATCGGCGCGTCGATATCCAGTGTGATCTGGCCACCATTGCCGCTGGCGCCGCCGGAGGTCAGGTTCGCGGTGGCGTTGGTCATGGAACCGCCGGTCGCATCGCCCGCCAATCCACCGCCACCACCGATGGATTGTGCCACCAGGCCGAAAGCGCCGTCGCCGCGGGTCTGGATGCCGGCGCCTCCAGTTAGCTGGAACGTCACCGCGTCACCGTTGCCTGCCGCACCGCCCGTGCCGCCAATTGCCAGATCAAGCCCGCCTTCTACGCTACCGGTGACGCCATAACCACCGCCGCCGCCGATGGACTGGAGCAGAACACCATGAGAGCGGTTGCCGTAGGTGGCAATCGTCGTGTCCATTGCCAGATCGATTGTGCCGCCATTGCCGGCCACACCGCCAGAACCGCCAACAGAGACGCTCAGCTCGCTACCGTCGACACGGGTTGTCTCCGCACTGCTGCCGACCCCGCCGGTGCCGCCGCCACCGCCGATCGATTGGGCAACCAGAGCAGCAGCATCATTGCCGTTGGTGGTGATCGTTACCGCGCTGGTGTCATAGGTGTGAACCTGGCCGCCATCGCCGCCTGCACCACCTGTGCCGCCGCCGTCGCCACCGATCGCCAGTGTGCCGGTCTGGTTGTCCGAGCCGTCGCCACCCTGGCCGCCACCGCCACCGATGGACTGCATCGTCATGCCGGTGGCTGCAAAACCTGCCGTGTTGATGAAATTGCTGTTGCCGTCTGCCAGCCAGACGGCGACTTCACCGCCGTCCCCGCCGGAGCCGCCCCTGCCGCCGACGGCAAGTTCGATGGAGGCACTGACTTCGCTGCCGCTGGCGGTGGACGAGCCGCCCTGACCGCCGCCGCCGCCAATGGATTGCAGCACGACCCCGTCCGCCCAGGCACCTTTCGTGATGATCTGGCCATCATGGTAATATCTGACCTGATTGCCGTCACCGCCAGACCCGCCGCCGCCACCGACATCGACCGTGAACGAATAGGAAGCTCCCGCATCCGACAGGCGCTTGATCTGTTTCTTCAAGGCCCCGATGGCGTCAAGAACCTTGTGGGACGACGCGTCATTGCCGAGCGATCCGCCGATCCCGCCGCCGCCGCCGATGGATTGCAGCACGACACCGTCCGAGTCGCCGCCGAAGGTTTCGATGCGGCCGTATTGTTCGGCGTAGATGGTACCGCCGTTGCCGCCGCTTCCACCAATGGCTCCAACACCCAGGGACATGCTGCCGGAGACGCTGCTGGCGCCAACGCCAAGGTAGACGGTGCCACCCTGCGAATTGCCGCCACCACCACCGATGGACTGTCCGACCAGGCCCTTGGAACCCGATCCCTGCGTCTGGACCGTGTAGCCGGCAAAGTTATGGATCTCGACGGAGGAGCCGTCACCGCCCGAACCACCCTGGCCACCCAGGGAAATCTTCGCTTCCAGCGACGCGATACCGCCTTGCGAATAGGCGTTGCTGTTGCCCAGGCCGCCGTTACCGCCGCCTCCGCCAATCGATTGCGCCAGTACGCCATGAGCCCCGTCGCCGAAAGTGAAAAGCGTGCTTTCCGGGGCCAGGCTTGTCAGTTTCGTTGCGGTGGTGCTGCCTGAATTGGAAGACGAGCCGTAGGTTCCCAAGGTTATGTTGACTTCCCCGCCATTGCCGCCACCGGATGTCGTAAACGCATAATCCATATTGAAGTCGCTCAGGACATTGCCGGTGCCGCCCCCCAGAGCAACGGTAGCGGTGGATTCCACAGTGTCCTTGTCGCCAAGCGTGGCTGTCAGCGCGGACGCATCGCCGCCGTTGCCGCCGCCGCCGCCAACCGATTGAGCAAGGATTCCGTGAGAGGCGTCGCCGATTGTCGTGAGCCTGGAGGGTTGATCATAGGTGACGGTCACGTCGCCGCCGGCTCCCGCATTGCCGCCGTTGCCACCAACGGTTGCCACATAGTTGAAGGCGAGGGGAACGCCGGTGCCGGTTGGAGCGGCAACCAGAAAATCGCCGGCGGATGTCGAGCCGCCATTGCCGCCACCACCGCCAATCGATTGCGCCAGAATGCCGGTGGCATTGTTGGGGGCGTATTTGGAGGTGGAAGACGCGGAAAGTCCGGTGGCGATGGTGCCGCTTGAAAGATCGATTGTGACGTCGTCCCCGTCGCCTCCGTCGCCGCCGCTGCCGCCGAGAACAAAGGCTGCGTTGAAGCCGACGGTCGCGTCAAAGTAATTGGCGCTGCCGCCCGTGCCCCCACCACCACCGATGGACTGTGCGAGGACAGCTGTCGACTGTGCGCCGGAGGTCGCGGCGTAAAACTGGTTCTGGGTCAGGGAAACGGTTCCCCCGTCACCGCCATCGCCGCCGCTGCCCCCCATCTGGAAGGCGAGGAACGAAAGGACGCTGAAATTCTTGACGCTGCCGCCGTTGCCGCCGCCGCCGCCGATGGACTGGGCGATCAGCCCAGGTGCGAATACGCCGGTTGTGGTGATGTGCGCGTTGCCGTTGCTTGTGGCAGCCAGAAGTGAGGGAAGGTCGGAGTAAACGCATCCGCCGGTGTTGTCGACGCAGACCTCGCCGCCGTCACCACCGAGGTCGGCGGAACCGCCGACGCCGATGGAGGCGATGGTCGACAGGGTTTGCACGCTGCCGCCGTTGCCGCCACCGCCGCCAACAGACTGGAAGATGGCTCCAGGAGAATAGCCGCCGGAGGTGACGATGGTTCCGATGTTCGGAATGGCGACCGTTCCGCCCTTTCCGCCCGCTGAGCCCTGGCCGCCTACGCCGACAGTGCCGGTGGCATCGCCACCCGAGCCACCGCCACCGCCAATCGATTGCGCAAGGATTCCGGTAGAGGAGTCGCCTTTGGTCGTGACCTTCTGCGTATTCGAAACGCCGACGTAACTGCCATTTGACGTTGTCGATCCGGCAGCGCTGCCACCAACGCTGACAAACCCGCTGGAAGATCCCGCGGCTCCGCCGCCACCGCCAATGGACTGGGCGATGATGCCGAGCGAGTTGAAGCCGTTGGTCGTGATGTCAGCGCTTGAGTTGACCGTTACGGTACCGGCTGCGCCTCCACCGGCGCCATCGCCGCCCAGTCCAACCAAGGTTGAGGCATCGATCCCGCCGGTTCCGCCACTTCCTGCGATCGACTGCGCGACGACACCGAAGGCATGGTCTGCTGCCGTTGAGACTGTTGCATTGCCAAGCGAAAGGGTGACGTTTCCGGCATCGCCGCCATTGCCGCCGTTGCCGCTCTGACCGCCGAGAACACTCTGAAAATCGCTCCCCGTTCCGCCGCCGCCGCCGATGGAGTGCAGCGCGATGGCTGCGGAAAAAGCGCCGCTTGTCTCAATACTGGTATCGCCTGAGACAGTGACGGAAACCGCGCCGGCATCGCCGCCGAAACCGCCGCCGCCACCGGTGCCGGCGAGAGCCGTGCCGTCGCCGCCGTCTCCGCCTTCACCGCCGATACTCTGTGCCAGCACGCCGTACACATTAGCGCCACTTGTCTCGATGGATTTTCCGTCTTGAAGAGATACCGACACGGATCCTGCCGTACCGCCATCGCCGCCGCTATGATCCTTGGTGGGGCCGGTGCCACCCTTGCCGCCGAGGCTTTTTGCACCGATTGCTGCGCTCGGTTCGTAGCTGCCGCCGGTAACATCGAGGACGAGCCTGGCTGAGTTGGTGATCGAGACGTTGCCGCCGTTGCCACCATCGCCGCCGTCGTCGCTGTTGTCAGTCGAGGCGGTCCCGGCGCCGCCTTCGCTTAACCCATAGAGAACGAACAGGCCGTCGCCCCCGGCCGTGGTGACATCCCAGTAGATGTCGCCGTTCATGGCGTTGTTGATCGTGACTGTTCCACCAGCACCGGCATTGCCGTTGTTATCGCCGCCTCTGCCGCCAAAGGATCTGGCGATGAACCCGCCGCCTTCTCCAAGCCCCTGAAAGCGGTTGCTGCTTGAACCGACGGTGAAGCTGCTCGGGGCGGTGTTGTTGACGGTGACGCTGCCGCCGTCACCGCCCTTGCCGCCATATTGGTCGGACAGGACGCTGTTGTTCTGGTTGCCTCCTGTTCCGCCGTTGCTTTCGGCAACGAAAATAGCAAATCCGAAATTGGCGTAACCAATGGCGGTATAGCTTGCAATGCCGTAGTTGGTAACCTGAACCGAGCCACCGTTGCCGCCCGCGCCGCCGTTCGAATTGTTATCCCCGTTGGATTGATCGCCTTCGCCGCCGCTGGATTGGGCGAAGATGCCCATTGCAAATTGGCTGACTTCCGACACGCTGATGTCGATATTTGACTGATTGACGATTGTAACTGTTCCGCCAGCGCCGGCTGCGCCGGAGTCCTCGCCTGCCGCCCCCCTGGACTCGACATACCAGTTTGCATAGATGCCCTCGCTGGTCGGGATAACCATATTCTGCTGGCCGTAATTCTGGATCGTGATGCCAGGGGCCTGGGCGCCAGCGGATGCACCCGTTGCAGTCAGATCGACGTCGGTGACCTCCGTGCCGGAATTGAAGGTGCAAACCCATGGATCGCCGGACTGGTCGCACAGCGAATTCGCCAGGGCGGGGGCTGAAAGGCACAGGCTCGCAACGGATGCGGTGGACAGCAGCAGCGATTTCACGCGAATGTTTTTTCTGACCGAAGGACGGGAGACCTGGTCTTTTCCTTCGGTTGTAAGGCCGAGGCCCATTTTCATATCCCTGAAACAATTGGCTTAAAAAGTTTTGAGACGGAACTTTTTGCTCTTCCTCGTCAGGAATAACTATGGTTGCAGGGCAGCTGGTTTCACTGCAAATTCGATGAACCAGCTGAAATCATCGATGAAATTGTGGGCCGCGCCACCGGAGCGGTCCTATATTGAAAGTTACCTTTCCAGTACGAGATTGCTTGTAACATGCTTTTAGATGAAGCCGTTCCGGCGACGACACGCAGGACTGTCTCCACTCCAGAAGAAGACGTCCGCGTGCACGCGGTCAGTAAGTCTCATCACGAGGAGCGCCTGCAGCCAGAGACCGAGCATCTCTTCTGGAAACTTCAAATCGGCGGCTGGTTGTTCATAGCCGTTTATGGCTTTTTCGCCCGGGTGGTGACGTTCTCCGACTTCCGGCTTGCGTTCACGTTGACCCTTTCGATGGACCTGGTCGGCTTTCTGCTGACGAGCGCTGCGCATCACTATGTTCTCCGGAACGTCCAGCGGCTGATCACGATTCCGGTGTTCCTGGGGGCGGCGGCGTTTTCGCTCGCGTGTGGCACCTTGCAGATGTATCTAGCCTGGTATCTGCGCGACCTGATTTTTCCTGAAGCCCTGCCCTTCAACACGCCTCTGACGCCGGTCGTTTATTACACTTCGGTTCTGCTGGGCTGGATGCTGGCCTATTTCTGCCTGAGGTCCGATTACGAGGCGCGGATCGCGCGGTTGCGGCGCAGCGAGGCGCTTGCGGAGGCCATGCGTTCCGAACTGGAACAGCTGCGGCTGCAACTGGCGCCTCACTTCCTGTTCAATGCGCTCAATTCCGTCGCTTCGGAAATTCACGAACGGCCCGACACCGCGCTTGAAATGGTGAGGGAAATTGCAGGTTACCTGCGCTATTGCCTGAACCAGCAGCGCCGGGACCTCTGTCCGCTGTCGGAAGAAGTGGAGGCGATGAACGCCTATCTGCGCATCCAGGAAATCCGGTTTGAAGACAAGCTACAATGCACCGTCAGCGTCGATGAAACCGTCAGGGACATGATCGTTCCCCACATGATTCTGCAGGGGCTCGTGGAAAATGCGGTCAAGCACGGGTTAAAGCATCAGTCGAACCGTATCGACATTCACGTCTCTGTCAGCCGTCTCGGCAAGGATGAGGTCGAGGTTTCGGTCACTAACTCAGGGAAGATTTCGGAAACGGACCCGACACGGAAATCGATCGGTCATGCCAACCTCAGAAAACGCCTGCAGCTCTACTATCCGGAAATGCACGAGTTCAGCCTGCGTGAGGGGCAGGGCATGGTCGTTGCCCGCATCTTGCTGAAAGGTCCGGCATGCTCCGTGTAGTTCTGGTTGACGACGAACCTTCCGCCAGGCGCGGCCTCAGGCGAATGCTTGCCGAATTTCCCGACATTGCTGTGAGTGGTGAAGCAGGGGACCTCGAGTCTGCCCGGCAAGTGATGCATGAGGTCCGCCCGGATGCGGTTTTCCTTGATGTGGAACTGACCAACGGCAAGGGTCTTGACCTTGCAACGGACCTGCCGCCCGAAACCTTCGTGATCGTCGTCAGTGCATACGATCTATATGCGATCGACGCCTTTGATGTGGCCGCACTCGATTTCCTTGTGAAACCGGTCAAGCCCGAGCGGCTGGAAACAGCGATTGGTCGTCTGCGAGAAAGACTGCCGCCGGTTCCGGCCACTCCGGATAACAATGTGTCCCCAACCTTGGTCACAGCGCAGGGTCGGCTTCAATTCAAGACCAGTTCAGCGTCGATCCTGGTGTCCCACGATGCAGTTGCCTTTCTGCGGGCGGAAGGGGACTATACCCGCGTCTATCTGGAAAACGGTCAGCAACACCTCGCCAATGGCCTCCTGCGCGTTTTCGAAACCAGGCTTCCAGCACCGCCTTTTCACCGGCTGGATCGTTCCACTATCGTGAACTGCGCACAGATCCAGCGCGTCAATTGGCACGCTAGCGGACGCAGCAGCATTCATTTCTCGAATGGGAACAATGTCGTTGAAATTGGGCGCCCGGCATCAAAGAGATTGCGCTCCATTTTGCAGCTGAGCGGAGGCTGAAAAACCGGCGATTGGCGTCCTGGCTCTGGTCGCTGTTGCCAATCCTGGAGCGTCCGACAAGGAACGCCAGGCAGTTCAGGAACCTTTCCGAAGCAATATGACGGTTCCTGCCGGATCGCATGTCCAATGGCCTGTGACATCTGTCAGCGGCTCCAGTTCATCGCGTTTGGGAGATCCCAAAGCCGCAAGGGCATTCGTGGGATCCTCATCGAACAGTTCTATCCAGACGTCCGTCTGGCTTTGATGCGGCACGCGGTCGATCCACAATGTCATGGGGCCAAACGAGAAGCCTGTGCTGTCCTTCAGTTCACGCGTCACCTTCAACCCGATCTTGTCCCGGTAAAAGGCTACGGTTTCGTCCCACCGATACAGCGGCACCTTGATCGCGATGTTCTTGCCCGGTTCCATTTCCAATTCCCTTTCAATGCGTATTGCCTATTTGTAAAATCCGTCGCGTAGCCTGATGCCGTTTTCGAGCCAGACCTTCATGGCGCAGAGCATACCCGTCCAGCCTTCGCAGTTGCCGAAACAGGACTTCAGACCCGTTTCGGTTCCGGGCCAGCCAAATTCGTTGATGCGGACATAGGTGCGTCCGTCTTCCAGCTCCTGAAACGTGATGGTCACGGTCGTCCAGGTGCGGGCGTCATCTCCTGCCTCCCACTGCAGAACGACTTTTTCGTTCGGCACCACCTCCTGCACCAGAACAGGGAAAGCACCGGGAAAGTCATGAAAGTCCCAGGTCACCTCCGCACCCGCTTCGATGCGGCCTCGAGCTCCTCCGGTCGTGAAGAATTCCGAAAGCTGTGCCGGGTCGACGACAGCCTCAAACACCTCCGCGACGGGTTTAGAAATCCTCCCGCCGACTGTGAATTTCAGTTCCATGGCCCTGTTCCTTGTTGCCTTGCGAGCTATTATGTTATAAAAATATAACATGTCAACAGATGATCAGGATGACGCGCTTTTCAAGGCGCTTGGCCACAGGGCGCGCAGGCACATGCTTGACCTTTTGAAGAAGGGTCCGCTAACCACAGGCCACCTTTGCGAGGCGCTGCCGAAGATAGACCGCTGCACAGTCATGCAGCATCTGAAGGTTCTGGAAAAAGCCGGGCTGGTGGTGGTCGAGCGGCGTGGGCGGGAGCGGTGGAACCACCTGGATGCACTGCCAATTCAAGCAGTTCACGAGCGCTGGATCGGTCCCTACGCTGCTTATGCAGCCAGCATGCTGGGTGCTCTCAAGAAGAGCGTTGAACAGAGCGAGGAAACTCACGCTGCAGCCGAAACCACCAACGGTGATACGAAAGGTACGTGATGACGTATCAGGTAGGCGCAAGCGCTCTTTTGGTGTGAGCGCTTGCAAGGGGCGTTCTCGTAAAACGCTGACCTCGCTCCGGCGGTGTTATTGACCGTCGCCGGACGAAGAACTTGCGTCTAGGCGTTTTCCGCGCTTCTCGAAAGGCAGCAGACCCTCGTCTCGGGATGACATTGGTCAATCGCGAACAGATTGATTTTGGTGCTGACGAGGTAGAGTGGAAACGCTCTTCCAAGCGTCTGGATCCAATAATCAATTTCCAGAGAGTTAAGGTCATTGCAAGACTTGCAATAACTGGAGAGTGAGTACCCTTTTTCCTGCAAGTCTTCGAGCGTTGTGCAGCTGCTTGTTTCCAATGGCTCAAGAATTCTTATGTTTAAAGACATTTTTGGCACACCGTTTTTATTGTCGTAAGCAGCTTCAAGGGCGGTGTTCTTGGTTTTGGGCGATGGGAGCACTTGAAACTTGCATCTTTTTTACCGGTGATTGGGAACGTTCTCAATTCGTGGGAGTACTTAAGTATTATTTGAAAGGGGTGTGGCCCTCCCAGGGTTCGGGCAACCGGAAATCATGGCACGATTTTTACGTATTTAGTCCTGGAACCCGATTGCTTCCCAGACAGGGTTTCCGCCACATCTGCGGGTCGACATTGAACGCGGAACTTCAAATGCCCCCAGTTTCAAAACAGGCCTTCGTTGCTAAATGCCCCCACGGAATTGCCGTGGGCATGCTGCGAGCCAACCGATGATGGTTCGGACCGCGCGGTTGGAGGATACCCCGCAACTTCTCCGGTTGATCCGAGATCATGCGCAGTATGAGGGCGGGAGAGCCACTATCGACAAGTGCGTGTTGGAACGACTGCTTCAGGTCGAGGAGCCACCGGTTCGGATCCTTGTCGCTGAATCAGATCAGATCGCGGGATATGCCGCGTTGACGACAGACTATTCGCTCTGGTCCGGAGCGCGCTACGGGCATCTCGACTGCCTTTTCGTTGCGAAGGAATATCGCGGCAGGGGCGTCGGCCAGAAACTTTTCCTGAAGGTGCGTGAAGAAGCGCACTCTGCCGGGTGCGTTCGGCTTGAATGGCAGACGCCGGACTGGAACCGTCAGGCAACTGAGTTCTACAGAAGAAACGGCGCTGAATGTTTGTCGAAAACCCGCTTTGTCCTGCAGCTTGACGCAGGGTAGAGGAGGGTAGAACTGACAGTGTGGTCGTACTGGATTAAATCTTCACGAGTGCAGAACTTTTTCGATTAAATAGACCCGGTTTAGAAATGCGGATTCAGGCTTTTTTCAGCTTTGCCGTGCTCAATACTTGAGTGCAAGTTGGCGCTAATGACGAAGACGCAGCATGTCTACAGAAGTCAACATTCTTATTCGGTCCATGCGTCAGCTGGTTCCCAATCCGGAAACAAGCGCGATCCTGACTGCGATGGGTGTTTCCTACTGGGCTTACGATCCGGTTGCGGAAGAGTTGTGCTGGCAAAGGTCGGATCCGACCTCTGTCAGAGGTTATCGCCTTGCAAAGCTGTCCATTCAAAGGGCGCTTCAATACTACATCCAGCGTGACAGAACCCGCTTCCTCAAGGTGATTTCCAATGCGGTGGAACACGGTCTGTCGCAGACGACACGTGTCACCATGAAAACGGATGGCGGTCACAAGTCCTACGACCTGGTGGCTTCTCGCATTTCCGGCAAACCGGCGTTTCTGATCATAGGGCTGATGAAGGAGTGTGCGCCGGAAGCGCCGGTCAACGCGGAATTGCCGGACATTCTGCAAAACCTGTCCAACGTCTTTATCTCGAACGCCAGTGCTGTCCTCATTACGGATAACAAGGGGGTGGTTCAGTCGGCCAATCGCCAGTTTCTGAAGCTGTTCGGCATAAGTAACGCCAAACAGGTTGTCGGCCGAGATGCAAGAACGATCCCCAATTACATAGGCAAGAAGCTCGCCGGCTCATTTGCCGAGATGTTGCGAAGCCGCCTTGCGTCCAAAGGAACGCTCAAGCTGCCTCAGACGGTAGGCGATCCTGTTGAAGTTCTTTACGATCTGCATCCGATGGCGCTCGATGATCCGAACGGCGGTATCATCTTTGCAGGGGAACTTGCTGCCAATTCAGTGGAAATATCCGCCAATGAAGTTCTGGATGCGGTTCCAACCCCAATTCTGGTTGCCGATCTGGATACTCGCCGCATCAAATACGCCAACAAGGCCGGGCGCGGCGAGTTGGGCTTGTCCGCAAAACAAATAGGAACCGAACGGCTATCCGACACGCTCATGAGCGCGAATGACGTTCGTGATCTGACCCTTGTTCTCGACAAGGTCGGTTGGGACGCTGGCCGTGTGTGGCAGGTTCAAAGTCACATCGGACTCAAGCGGCACTACCGCATTCGCACCTGCTTCATCGGCAAACAGTCCTCGCGGCAGATCGTGCTCGAGTTTCTGCCTGTCCGGCTTGAAAAGGACAAACCCGGCAACGAAAAAGCCCAGAATTTCTTCTCGCGCCTGCTGGACATGAGCTTCAACTGATCCTGCCATCACCGTACGTCTCTGGAGGCCCGCCAACGCAGACCTCCAGGCATTTGAGTGTCATGCCGTCAGATCGTGACGGTCATTTCCTCCATGACGGATCCATAACCACCCGCCATCAGGCCGGTAATCCTGCCATCTTCAAGGTCAAGATCCACGGTAATGACGCTAGGGGAAGCCGGGGTCATGAAGTGGCCCTGTTCAATGACGAACCGTGATTTCCTTTCGTGAAGCAGGTCGTGCAGCACACAGGCGAGGGGGCCCGCGGCCATGCCAGTGGCGGATTCCTCGTCAATTGCATAGCGCGGTGCGAACATGCGGGTGGTGGCGTCGGCCTGCGTGGCGTTTCGATCGGTCGTGAAAACGTAGTAGCCGATCAGGTCCAGCTTGTTGCTGATGTCATTGATCCTCGACTGGTCCGGCACGATCTTCTTCAGGACTTCTGCATCGCGTACAGCGACGACGATGAAACTGTTGCCTGTGTTCACGAGGACAGGGCGCAGGCGCTCATCCAGCTGGTCTGCCTTCAGACCGAGCGAAGCCAGCACGTCGGCTTCGCTGACACCGCGCTCGGCCCAGGCTGGGCTCCGTTCATAAGTCGGGGCGAGCTGTTCCATGTATGCCGCGCCGTTCTTGATGACGATCTTGCGCGGACCATCGACGGTTTCCTTTGAGGTGACACCCTCCCGAACCCGGCCCAGTTCTGCCATGTAGCTGAAGGTCGCTATCGTTGCATGGCCACAATGGGCTATCCGCCTGTTTGGCGTGAAGAAGTCCAGCTTGAACCCTTCTTTCGCTGATTTAGACACGAAGGCTGTCTCTGAGAGTCCGATCTTTCCCGCAACGGTCAACATGTCTGCGTCCGACAAGCCATCGGCATCGAGGATGACGCCGGCCGGATTTCCACCAAAGGCTTCCGAACCGTTCCGGCGCGTAACGAACCCGTTCACGATGCGGGCGACAATTTCTTTCGTTTCACTCATTCCATGCACCTCTCAATCATTGACTGGACACAAGAATGATGTCGTCTTATTGCTCTTTCAACGTCTGAATACATGAGTGAATTTCATGAATGAGCGAGACGAACTGCAAAACCGTCTTTTGCTGAACGCACAGCTGCTGCACGCTATTGCGGAAGAAGGGAACTTCTCCCGGGCAGCCGTCGCAGTGGGGCTGGAGCAGTCGGCGGTCAGCCATCGCATCAAGTCTCTGGAGGCTGCGCTCGGCATTCGGCTTTTCGAGCGAACGACCCGGCGCATCGTCCCGACGGAAGCGGGACGGATCGTTTGTGATGCCGCGCAGCGCTGTCAGGAGATCTGGGGCAGTGCGCTGTCGCGGATAGCGGATGTGAAGACGTCCAGGACCATACGTCTGTCCGTGTCGTCCTCTGTTGCCATGAAATGGATCGTTCCGGCGCTGCAGCGCGCGCAGGAGGCCGGTCTTGACCTTGTGGTCGATGTGGAAGACAGGCTTGTCGACCTTCACACCGGTGAAGCCCAGGCGGCGATCCGCTACGGGACCGGCCCTTATCCCGGGTTCCACGCAGAAGCACTCATGACTGCACAACTTGTGCCCGTTGCGCGGCCCGGCTTGTTGAAGGGGCAAATGGTTCCCGGCAGGGGAGCACCGGCCTTGCTTGCAGACAGGTCCGGCGGGACAGACGGAACGGGCTTCAGCTGGACCGACTATTTCAAGGGGTGCAACTGGCCCGAGCCACCTTCAAGACCAGTGGCTTCCTTTGCAAGAGCCGACCTCGCGATCCAGGCGGCCATCAGTGGCATGGGTGTAGCGCTCGGCAGGACACTACTGATCGAAAACGACATCGAGGCAGGGTTTCTGGAAGTCGTCGGCAAACCGGTCGCCTCGAAGGCAAAATACTGGCTGGTGACGACGGCTGCCTATGCAGACACGGAGGGATATCGCGATCTGCGGGCCTGGATCGGCACTGAAATCGAGATCGCACGCAACCAGAACCGAAGGCTGATTTCCCAGGCTTGAACGGTATTTGGTTCCGTAGGTGGCCTTTCAAGCGTCACCAGACGCCTTGAGCCATTGCATCGCAAGGTCAAGTTTGTCCTGGTCGGAAAGACCGAGGTACTCGAGGTTCGACCAGGTCAGGAAATGCAGGGCCAAATTATCCAGAACATGATTGCAGTGGCGAAGTCCGCTTTGTTGACTGCTCGTGGCTGATCGATCAAACGGATGGCCTGCTGCTTCACGCAGAGGCCATCACGTTACCGGTACGCTGGTTCACGCCTTCCGCCAACCTCGAAAGATCCACTGGACCCATGACTGACAAGACCTACCAGATCAGGGCATTTGAGCCAGGCGACGGTGATGCCCTTGCCGCCATCTATCAAGGTGCGGTCGATCAGATTGCCAGGGCCGACTACTCGGAAATCCAGCGGTCTGCCTGGCTCTCCATTGCACCGACGGGTGATATGATGGAAACGGCCTATGGGGATGGAAGGCTCGCGCTTGTGGCGGTAGATCACGAAGCGCGGGTCATCGGATTTTCCGACCTCGAAGAGGATGGGCATATCCAGTTCCTCTACGTTGATCCAGGTGCGGCCGGCCGTGGTGTTGGTTCAAGCCTGATCAGGGCGCTTGAAGGCGCGGTGAGGCAACGGGGTCTGGGCCGCCTTTATTCGGAGGCAAGCGAGACGGCACTGCCGGTATTTTTAAAGCAGGGCTTTGAACGTCTGCATCGTCGCGACCTGAAGATCGGCGATGTCGATATACATAATTACAGCGTCGAGAAGCGTCTTTGACGGATCTGGATGCCGGGTGGTTTGTGGCAATCGGGCCGAAGCGTCAACGCGCCTTTTCGATCTGCTCGGTATGGCTGTCCAGCCACTTCTGCAGGTCGCGCTCGGCGCTTTCCAGGCTTTCGGCGTTTATGGCACGCAGGTTCAGGGCGCGTGTAATGGCACGTGTTCGTTTGTTGATCGCAAAATCGGCAGGTACCGTTTCGAGATTGTCCACGCCCAGCTTGTCATAAAGCGAGAGCAGGCGGTTCTGGACGGTGCGAAGCGACAGCCCTTGCCGAACGGCAATGACCTTGTCCGAAAGGCCGAGAGCCATGTCGAGGAGAACGGCATATTCGCTGTCCGTAAGCGTGTCGTGCGTCCGGATGTGGCGCTGCTGAACCCGGTGGATTTCCTGGTCCACCACGATCTGGGACTCCAGAAAAACACCGCGCAGCGCCAGGTGGAGCCGCTCCTGTGTTGCCGTCTTCAGAACATATCCATAGGACGTTTCCTGGGGCACGATCCGGGCAATGCCGCGCAGGTAAGCCTCGTCCGAATAGTTTGACCAGAACAGGATGCGGGTCTGGGGACGTTCGCGCCAGATCGTCCGGGCGGCGTCGATGCCATTGCGTTCCTTCATCTGAAGATCCATCACCACCGACTGGATGGAATGCCTGCGTGCCAACTGCTCGCCCTCCAGGCCGTTGGTCGCGTGGAGGATATCCTCGACATCCGGCAAGGCCAGCTGCAGGGCTTCGCTCAGATACCCGGCATGGAATTGATCGTCTTCTACCAGAAGCACCTTCATGCAAGCTCTTCCTCACCCGTGTGTGGTGCGGTTTCCTGGCACGGGGCGCAGGTCATCGGCAATTTCACCGTGATGGTCGTGCCTTCCTTGCTCGACATGCCGAAATCCGCGGCGATCAGCCTTGCCCGTGTGCGCATATGGGCAATGCCTCCTGTTGCCTTGCTGGTGTGCCGGCCGAGACGGGAACCGGGAAGCCCCTTGCCATTGTCCTTGATTGTCATTTGCAGGCCGGATTTCACACGCTTCACGGAGACACTTATCTGGTCGGCTCCGGAGTGGCGAGCGGCATTGTTGATGGCTTCCTGGGCAATGCGAAACAGGGCAATCCGGATGGTGGGATCCAGGGTATCGATCAATCCGTCCGTCTCGTCCGCAGCTTCAAGGAAGGTGGACGAAACGTCCTCCACCGCGCGCTCCAGATGTATTCGCAAGGCGTGTGCAAAGCCGAACAGGTCCAGGATCGTTGGTACGGCAGTATCGATGATCCGGCGAAGGTCACCGATGCAGTGCTGTATGCTGCCGATCACCCGGGCCTTGTCGGAGGCCGTATCCATCTTCTCGACATCGCGCATGATCCGGGTCAGATCGGCAAGGGTCTGGTCATGCAGATCCATGCCGATGCGCTGGCGTTCCTGTTCCAGAACCCGGGTCAGCTCCAGTGCGCCTTGCCGCAGGCCTTCTTCGCGAGCCTGGGCTTCCGCGCGGACGACGGCTGCGCGCTTGGCCTTTTCATTCGCGCGAAGGGAATAGAAATAGGGGGCAAGCACATCGGCAATCTGCCTGACGCGCACAACTGTTGCCTCGTCGTAGATGTCCGCTGTGCAGGAGGAGCAGTTCAGCGCGCCGATGGTGCGGCCAAGCACCTTCATGGCGACATTCACCCGGCTGCGCAGCTTGTGCTTGATGATCGGTTGGGCCAGCGCACCCTCATAGGTGTAGCGCTCGTCTTCCATGGCGTTGCCGGTGAGCATGTAATCCGTCTCCCCGAGCAGGATGCTGCGAACGGGTGAGATGGCGACAAGCGTGCGTGACAGGCTCCAGCGCGTCTTCATGCCGACTTCGTAACTGGTGTTCCAGGTGTTCTTGTCGTCCACCAGGCAGACGTCCAGGTGATCGATCGGAAGCAGGTTCTCGATCTCGGCCTTCACCGATCTCAGGGCAGCCCGGATTTCGACCTGGCCCGCAAGATGACTGGAAATGCGCAAGAGAGAGACGAGAGCCGTCGGCTCCGACACCTCCTGGTTTTCATTGGCTTCCTGTCGCATGGCAACAACAAGCTCCTCCCGTTTATTGCATGCCAGTGTGCGGTACAGGGCTTGCGTCGGCAACCCATCTGTTGCGCGCTCAAGTGCATCATGGTTGCGGGAACCCGCAACCATGATGCGTTTCTTCCGCTTTACGCATTTCCTTAACGTCAGCAATCTGAGCGCGGGATGCGTTGGGAGAACTGTGTCCCGTTATCAAAGACGCCTGCTGGCGTCAGGGAGGAAACATGAACACCAAAGCCAAGCTCTTGGGGGCGGTCGCACTTGTTGCGGTCACCCTGCCGGGTCACGCTGTAGCGGACACCGCAGATAAACGTATTGCCCTTTCCAATAATTATGCCGGCAATTCATGGCGTCAGGCCATGCTTGAAAGCTGGGCCAAGGTCGGTGACAAGGCTGTTGAAGACGGCTTGGTCGCCTCGGCCGATGCATTCACCACGTCCGAAAACCAGGCAACCGAACAGGCTGCCCAGATTCAGAACATGATCCTGCAGGGCTACGACGCGATTGTGGTCAACGCAGCTTCGCCAACCGCCCTCAACGGCGCGATCAAGGAAGCTTGCGACGCTGGCATCACGGTCGTCTCGTTCGACGGTATCGTCACCGAGCCCTGCGCATGGCGCATTGCGGTCGATTTCAAGGAAATGGGCCGTCAGCAGGTCGAGTATCTCGCCGGACGCCTGCCGGATGGCGGCAACCTTCTTGAAATCCGCGGTCTGGCCGGGGTTTTCGTGGACGATGAAATCCACGCAGGTATCGAGCAGGGCGTGACGGAATTTCCGAAATTCAAGATCGTCGGATCAGTTCACGGCGACTGGGCGCAGGACGTTGCCCAGAAGGCGGTCGCAGGCGTCTTGCCGAGCTTGCCGGAGATCGTTGGGGTCGTCACCCAGGGCGGCGATGGCTACGGGGCAGCGCAGGCGATCAAGGCGGCCGGCCGCGATATGCCGATCATCGTGATGGGCAACCGCCAGGATGAAATGAAGTGGTGGGCCGAAGCGCGTGACGAAAACGGCTACGAGACCCTGTCTCTTTCCATTGCCCCGGGTGTTGGCACGCTTGCCTTCTGGGTGGCCCAGCAGGTGCTCGATGGTGCCGAAGTGCCCAAGGATCTCACGGTCCCTTTCCTGAAAGTCACCCAGGAAACGCTTGACGAGACGCTTGCCGCAACACCTGCCGGTTCGGTGGCGAACGTCGAATACAGTCAGGAAGACGCCAAGTCCGTCATTTCAGCTGCCAACTAAGGGAGAGACGGAATTGGAAGTGGCAACTGGCGCCGGCAGGCCGAAGCCGGATGTCCCGTTGGTTGCCCTTTCGGGCGCGTGCGTTCACTTCGGTGCAGTGCGCGCGCTCGACGGGGTCAGTCTGACCGTCAGTCCCGGCGAATGTGTCGGTCTGATGGGTCACAACGGTGCGGGCAAATCGACAGCCGTCAACGTGATCAACGGCGGACTGACGCCAACGGACGGACAAGTCCGTTACGGGCATGAGGACGGCAGAAAAGGAACGGGGGCAGCACGTGCGCGTGCCTGCGGTATCCGCAGTGTTTTTCAGGAACTCTCCTTATGCCCTAACCTGTCCGTGCTGGAAAATCTGAGGGTTCCACATCGTGATCTGACAGGATTTGGCTGGCGCAAATCGGCTGCCGGACGGATTGCCGGTGCTCTCGACGAAATCTTTCCCGGACACAGGATCGAACCGGGCATGATCGTCGGCGACCTCACCCTGGCGGAACGTCAGATGGTCGAGATCGCTGCCGGATTTGCAGGTGGCCCTACACCGCCGCGTCTCGTCATCCTTGACGAGCCGACATCGTCCCTTGATGCCTCGATCGCCCGGCAACTGCTCGAACATGTCCGCCGTTTCTGCGCCGAGGGCGGTGCGGTCATTTTCATTTCGCACATGCTGGGCGAGGTTTTCGAAGTCGCTTCACGGATCGACGTGATGAAGGACGGCAAGATCATCGCCAGCAGACCGGCGTCCGAATTTACCCAGCAGGGCCTGATCGACGCCATGGGACATGTGGCAAACGAGAAGGCTGTCGCCCGGGCGGCGGTCGAAAGCAGCCAGCGCATCGGCGAAGAAGTGCTGAAGACGCCGGAAGGGCTCAGTGCCCGCAAAGGGGAAATCGTTGGCCTGGCGGGTCTTGCCGGGCATGGGCAGGCAGAAGCTTTGGCCCGGTTCTTCATGTCCCGGTCGGGGAAACTAACGCGGGTGAAGGATCCTGAAGCGGCCTTCGTTGCCGGTGACCGCGGCCGGGACGGGGTCATGCCGCTCTGGTCGATCCTTCGAAATCTCACGCTGACACACCTGCCAAGCCTGACCCGGCGAGGGTTGGTCGACAGGATTGCTGAACAGGCGCTGGGCGCAGACTGGAAGAAGCGCATCGGTATTCGGACCGACAATCTGGGCAATCTCATCCTGTCCCTGTCCGGCGGCAATCAGCAGAAAGTTCTTTTCGCCCGCGCTCTGGCCTCATCCGCCCCGATCGTGGTGATGGACGACCCGATGCGCGGTGTCGATGTCGGCACCAAACAGGAAGCTTACGACATGATCCGAACGGAAGCCGCCAACGGGCGCACCTTCCTGTGGTACTCGACGGAAACGGATGAAGTCTGCCAGTGTGACCGGGTGTTTGTGTTCCGGAACGGGCAGATATCAGCGGAGTTGACCGGGGACAGCATCACGGAAGAAAACATTCTGGCCGCATCCTTCCAGATGCAGGGGGCCGGCGCATGAACGGAAAGTACCGCATTCTGCTTCCGGTCCTGTCCCTGACTGTGCTGCTGGCGGCCGTCTTTTACCTTCAACCCCGGGCAATGAGCTACTTCGGCCTGAACCTGCTCTTCAATCTCGCGGTGCCGATCGCATTGGCAACCATCGCGCAGATGATGATCATCATGGTCAACGACATCGACCTGTCGGTCGGGACGTTCGTCAGCTTCGTCGCCTGTGTAACGGCAACCTTCCTGAACGATGCGCCGCTTGTCGGCGCGGCTATCCTGCTGGCATCGATCCTCGCGTATGCGGCCATCGGCGCGCTCATTCACATTCGCCAGCTTCCGGCAATCGTGGTCACGCTCGGCATGTCATTCGTCTGGGGAGGCCTGGCGGTTCTGCTGCTGCCATCGCCGGGTGGTGCGGCGCCGACATGGATCCGGACGGTGATGACCGTCAAGCCTCCGCTTGTGCCGATGGCGGTGGTGGCCTGCATCCTCATCGCCGGTCTAACGCACCTTTTGATCATGCGGTCTTCGACGGGCACGCTGTTGCGCGCAGTCGGCGGCAACGCCCAGGCGGTCGCCCGCTCCGGCTGGTCGGTCACGAAACTGAAGGCGGGCGCCTATGCGCTTGCCGGCTTTTTCGGGGTCCTGGCCGGTATTTGCCTCGTCGGACTGACAACGTCGGCCGATGCCAATATCGCGCTGCGCTACACGTTGCTCTCCATCGCCGGAGTGATCCTGGGGGGAGGAGAGTTCACCGGCGGCCGGGTCTCGCCTGTCGGTGCGGTCCTCGGTGCGTTGACACTCGCGCTCGCCGGAAGCTTCCTCTCGTTCATGCGCCTGTCGCCGGACTGGCAGATAGGCGCCCAGGGCGCGATCCTCATCCTTGTGCTTGCGGTGCGGCTGATCTTTTCGCGCCGCAGCCGGAAATGGAAGGGAGCCGAAAATGGATAACTCCCGTCTTTCGACAGTTCTCGCCATCCCCAGAAGACCCTCGTTCTGGGCATTCGCGGCCAGTGCTATCGCCTATTTCGCAACCCTTTCGCTGACGGAAGGGCGCGGCGGAGGGGAGCTTCTTTCCGCAGCGCTGACCTTTGCCTCCTTCTCGGCCATTGTCGGGCTTGGCCAGATGTTCGTCATTACGCTGGGGCCGGGCAATGTCGATCTGTCTATCCCTGCGACCATGACCCTGGCCGGCACGCTGTCGCTCAAGTTCATGGATGGCGCTGCAAATCTCATCTTGCCGGGTCTCGCCGTTGCGCTTGCCGTCGGTATCGGCGCGGGCACATTCAATTACCTGCTGATCCGGCTTTTGCGGATCCCGCCAATCATTGCGACCCTTTCAGCGTCGTTCCTTTATCAGTCGCTGGCGATCTGGTGGAACCGCGGCCTCAGGATCAAACCGCCCGAGGCGCTCGCGGATTTTTCGACCGGTGCCATAGCCGGCCTGCCAAACCTGACGATCATTGGCGTGTTGATTGCGCTGTTGAGCTGGGTGGTTCTGGAACGCTCGATCTTCGGACGCTGGGTGTCCGCATTCGGGCAGAACACGCGCGCGGCCCGGCTGAGCGGGATCCCGGTGGAGACGGTCCGCGCGGTCACCTATGTCGTCTCCGCCGTCCTGGCCGCGTTCACCGGATACCTTCTGGCGAGCTTTTCAGGAGGTGCCGCGCTGAACATGGGCACGGAATATCTCCTGATTTCCATCGCCGTCGTCGTGATCGGAGGCTGCTCGATCGCAGGCGGCAATTCGAATGTCCCGGGCATCTGGGGTGGGGCGCTGCTGATGTTCCTGGTCGTCTCGATGTTGAATTCCTACGGCTTCGGCGCAGGCGTGCGCCTGATCATGACTGGCGCCATCATCATTGGCATCGTCGCTGCCGCATCCGGAAAGGGCAGACCCACATGAACAGTTTCTCTTCTCCCTATCAGATCGACGATCCCCGGTTCAGGAACCTGATCCAGAAGAACGCCAGGCTGCGCCCACTTGCGACCGGCTTTGAATGGACCGAAGGGCCCGTCTGGTTTGCCGATCACCAGCACCTGTTTTTTTCCGATATTCCCGCAAACCGGATGATGCGGCTGACACTCGATGGGCAAGTCAGCACCTACCGCCAGCCTTCGGATTATTCCAACGGCAACACCCGGGATCGTCAGGGCAGGCTGGTGTCCTGTCAGCACGGAACCCGTTCCGTTACCCGGACCGAGCTGGACGGCACCCGCACCGTGATTGCAGACAGCTACCAGGGAAAACGTCTCAATTCACCGAATGACGTGATCGTCCAGTCGACCGGTGCGATCTGGTTCTCCGATCCGACCTACGGCATCCTGAGCGATTATGAAGGCTACACGGCAGAGCCGGAGCAGGCGGCCCGCAATGTCTTCCGCGTTGATCCGGCGACGGGGGACGTCGAGGCAATGATCACCGACTTCACCCAGCCGAACGGTCTGGCCTTTTCAGCGGACGAGAGCGTTCTCTACGTGGCGGAATCCGGCTCCAGTCATGATGCCGGGGTTCCCTCCGTCATCCGCTCCTTCAAACTGGACGACACCGGCAGGATCCTGTCGGACGATGTTTTTGCCACGATTGACCGGGGCCTTCCCGATGGAATGCGGGTTGATATGGCGGGCAATCTTTGGAGTTCGGCGTCCGACGGCATCCACTGTTTCCACCCCGACGGGACCCGGCTCGGGAAGATCCTGGTGCCGGAAGTCGTCTCCAACCTGTGTTTCGGTGGTGTGCGCGGCAACCGGTTGCTGATCACCGCAACCACGTCCGTTTATGAGATTGCGGTCAACGCGAGATCGGCGATCTGACAAATCTGGCTTGTGAGGAAGCATTCTCGGCGATGAGAAAGTCCTTTAAAGCCCCTGAGGGACGGTTCGTTGGTTAATCCTGGAGCGCTGCCTGGGCCCACTACAGCATTTCGGTTTCCTGTCCGAGAACCGGTCTTGCAGCCCTTACGGACGCCCGCTCGATGAGCGGGCATTCGACCTTGATCTGGGCCGGTCCGGACTGGCGGCCATTCGCGTTGTCGAGCAGCAGTTCGAAGGCGATTTCTCCCATCTCGTATTGTGGCAATACGAGCGTTGAAAGCGGCGGATGCGTGCTTTCTGAAATTTCCCGATTGTCAAATCCGATCACCGCAATGTCTTCCGGTATCCGCAGGCCGCGTTCCTTCAGGGCGTCGAAACACCCAAGGGCCATGAGATCGTTCGCGCAGAAAATTGCGTCCGGTGGCATGTCGAGATCCATGAGCGCATGGGTGTGCTCGTAACCGGACAGCGGCTCCCAGTTGCCCGGTTTGACGAGGTCGCCGTCGAAAGGAATGTCGTGGCTCGAGAGGGCTTGCCGGTAGCCTTTGAGCCTGTCCCGCGTCGCTTCCACGCCCGACTGGCCGTTGATCAGGGCAATGCGTTTGTAGCCGGCCTTGATCAGATGATCGGTTGCCGTCCGCCCTCCCAGAACGTCGCCAGGTACGACTGAGGGAAGGGAGCGATCGGCGTTGTAACAGTTCAGGAGCACGGTGTGCTGGCCGTCAAAGGCGGAAGACAGTTCGACGCGCCGGGTCAGGATCGTGCCGTAGATCATGCCCAGAAGAGGCAGGCGGCTCATCTGGTTGACGATCATCTGCTCGGTTTCTTCGTCTCCGTGGCTGACTGCCAGGCTGACGTTGATGCCGTATTCGTACGCCTTGTCCCGAACACCTTCGAAAGCCAGCGCCATCCACGGATCGGTTGTGATTTCGTCCGCAATGAAAACAATGTTCGACCGGTCATCGGGCACGGTCCGCGCACCCCGGCGTATCAGATTGTACCCCAGTTCTCTGGCGGCTTCGTGCACGCGCTTGCGCGTCGCGTCGCTCAACTTCGCGCCGCGACTTCCGTTCAGGACGAGCGATACCGTTGCCTGCGAAACTCCGGCCATTGCCGCAACATCCATCATTGTAGGACGTCTATCTTTGCCAAGCCGGGCTTTTTTCGCCATATTCGTTCCGGTCTCCTCGCGCTGGACGGATTAGGTGTCTGAACCGGCGAATGACTATCGGGAAAGACGGTCAAACGCAACGTTTCTGCACCGTCGATATCTGCACAGGTGTCTGTTTCTCCTCACGCTTTAGTCGAGTGAACGCAAATTGCGGACGCGGTCGAATGCAACTGCGATGACAATGAAGCAGCCGATGAACATGCCTTGCCAGAACGTCGAGATGCCAAGAAGAATCAGAGAGTTCCTGATCACTTCGATCAAGAGAGCTCCGATGACCGCTCCAAGGGCTGTTCCCTGGCCTCCGGCAAGATTGGCACCTCCAATCACCGCTGCGGCAATCACCGTCAGTTCCATCGCCTGTCCCAGATTTGTTGTCACGCTGCCGAGCCAACCGGCCATCAGGATGCCGGCGACCCCTGCGGTCATGGCCGAAAACACATAGATCGAGACCTTGATTCGCTTCACCGGAATGCCTGTCAGCGTCGCTGCCTGCTCGTTTCCGCCAATGGCAAACACGTATTGCCCCCATCTCGTCCACCGAAACACCACGCTCATCAGGACGGCCAGAAGACCGAGTACGTAGATCGGATGCGGCAAACCCAGTGTCGAGCCACCACCGACCCATAACAGCAGGTCGTGATCGGGGCCGAATTCCCAGATCATCTTGTTGTTGGACAGGACCATTGCCAGAGATCTGGCGGCCGACAGCATCCCGAGCGTCACCACAAACGCCGGCATGCCCACGTAAGCAATCAATGTACCGTTGATCGCTCCGACAATACCCGCTGCGATAAGTGCCGCGATCGCTGATATCCAGAACGGGTTTCCCGACGACATCAGGACACTGATGACCATCGCGGACAGGACGACTGTCGATCCGACCGACAGATCAATCCCTCCCGACGCAATTACGGTCGTCATGCCGATCGCGATCAGGCCGACAAATGCAAAGTTGCGTGTCACATTGAACAGATTCCGCTGGGTTGCGAAGGAATCCGTCAGCAAAGACAAGGCGACACAGGCGAGAAGGGCTGCCAGAAAGACCCAGAAAATCTGGGAGTTGAATATCCTGGAGAAGGGCGACCCGTGCTGGCTGTGCCCAATGGCTTGCTCAAGAGTTGTCATGGTGCGATCCCCCTCAAGCCGTTTCGATGGCGCCGGTAATCAAACCGGTCACCTCTTCCGGAGAACTTTCGTTTGCCGGCTTGCAAGCCACGAGTTGTCCTCTTCGCAGCACGGCGATGCGGCTGCAGACCGCAAACACATCCGGCATTCTGTGGCTGATCAGGACAACGCTGATACCCTGGTCACTCAGCCGATGGATCAGGTCCAGGACCTCGGCAACCTGGCGTACGGAAATGGCGGCGGTCGGTTCATCCATGAGGACGATTTTGGCGTTGGAAAGAAGCGTTCTGGCAATGGCCACAGCCTGCCGCTGTCCGCCGGACATACGCCTGACAAGGTCTCGAGGGCGGGTTTCGGATTTGAGGACCGCGAATAGCTCTGCTGAGCGCTTGTACATGGTGGCATAGTCCAGCAGCTTGATCCCGCCGAAGGACCGCCGCGGCTCTCGGCCAAGAAAGACATTGGACGCCGCCGACAGGTTATCGCAAAGCGCCAGATCCTGATAAACGACTTCAATACCTTCTACTTGCGCGTCGAGCGGACGATGAAAATCCACGCTGGTGTCATCAATGGAAATCGAACCGTTGGTGGGCCTGAAGTTGCCAGCAACGATCTTTACCAGGGTTGATTTACCCGCTCCGTTGTCCCCCATCAGTCCCAGCACCTCGCCCGGAGCCACTTCCAGGGATACGTCGTTCAAAGCCTGAATGGCTCCAAAGCTTTTTGAGATTCCGCTCAGCCTCAGCCTCGACATTCTGATTATCCTCCCCAAACACCCGGCCAGATGGACGTCGCCACTTGGGAAGTCCTCCCGGTCATGTCCCCGTGACAAGCCGGTTTCAGCTTACCGCATGACACACGTTTTGGTGTCGTTTTTCAATTCTTGACTAATTAATATTAGTAAATATTATTTAATAAAGGCAAGGGGAGATAAATGAAGCTTCTGCTTACAGGTGCCACGGGCAAGGTCGGGCAAAACTTCCTGCCGCGCTTTCTGTCTGAGGACATGTTCAGCGGGTGGAGCGTTGTGGCTCTGTGCAACAACCGGACGATCGATCCCGGCGATCGCGTAGAGGTCATCCGCGGCTCAATTGCCGATCCCGCTTGTGTGTCGAAAGCCATGGCCGGTGTTACGCATGTGCTTCACATGGCTGCCGTCAAGGAATCTCCCGAACTTGCAATCGACGTTTCCGTGAAAGGAATGTTTGTCCTGCTCGAAGAGTTCCGGAAACTGGCAAATGCAAGGCAATTTGTTCTGATCAGCGGGGACTGTGCCGTTGGTCATGCCTTCCAGCCATATTCGGAGCCGGTTACGGAAACTTCGGAACGCAAGGCTTATCCGGGTTGTTATGCCCTGACCAAGGTTCTGGAAGAGGTAATGCTGGAGCAATACCGGCATCAATATGGTCTGAACGGCTGTATATTGCGCGCGCCCTGGATCATGGAAAAGGACGACTTCAAGTTTGCGCTGAGCTTTGGTCCAGACCAGTTCGGCGGGCCCTTGTGGTCGGACTTTCTTGCCGCCGATGAAATCCAGCGCCTTGCCGGCGGCCGATTTGCCCCGTTGCTGCTGGATCGGGAAGGTGTGCCGCTCAAGCGCAATTTCGTGCATGTGGATGATCTGGTTTCCGCGATCCTTGCGGCATTGGACAGTCCGAAGGCGGCTGGCCAGCTTTTCAATATCTCCATGAACGAACCGGTCGACTACCGGTGCGTCGCCAACCATCTCGCGGCCACAAGATCCTACGAAATCGCGGAAATTCCGACCTCTCTCCACAGTAACTGGCTCGACAATTCCAAGGCGCGCCAGAGGCTGGGCTGGGAACCGTCGGTAGACCTGGAGGCTCTTGTTGAAGGGGCTTGGAACTACAGAAGGGACATCAAAGATCCCCGTAAAATCTGGTACCCGGGGTAAATCGCTCCGGGACCTGCTGGACAGAAGGGAGTGACACGCATGAGACGGAATTTACTGTTGCTTGGCGCCGCTGCCGTTTTGGCAATTTCAGTCGGATCGAGCCTTGCACAAGACAAGAAAACCCTCGCAATCGTGGTGAAGGGGCTTGATAACCCTTTCTTCGAACAGATCAATCTGGGTTGCCAGAAGTGGATGTCCGAAAACGCGGACAGCGAATATGAATGTCTTTATACCGGCCCTGCATCATCCGCCGATGAGGCTGGCGAGGTTCAGATCGTGGATGATCTGCTTACCCGCGGTGTTGCCGCAATCGCCATTTCGCCGTCCAACGCACCTGCCATGGCAAACCGCATCCGTCAGATCGCGCCAAGCGTGCCGGTCATGACCATTGATGCGGATTTCCTGGCTGACGACCGCGACCTTCGCAAGACCTATCTTGGTACCGACAATTATCTGATGGGCGTCAAGATGGCTGAGGAGGCCGCGAAGCTCAAGGCGGATGGCGGAACGGTGTGCCTGCAACTTGGAAACGTCGCAGCCGACAATATCAATGCCCGGGCTCAGGGGTTCCGTGATACGGCCGCTGGAGAAAAAGGTGTCGATCGCCTGACTGGCCAGAACGGCTGGACCGAGATCGATGGATGTCCCGTTTTCACCAATGACCAGGCTGATCTTGCAAACCAGCAGATGGCTGACACGTTCATCGCCAATCCCGATCTTGATGCGTTCATCCTAATCGGTGGGTGGGCTCAGTTCGCGCCGCAGGCCTATACGCAGGTGACGGATCAGGTGATGGACAAGCTGAAGTCCAAGGATCTGATCATCATCGCCGGCGATACCTTGCCGCCTCAGACGAAAGCCTTCCGCGATGGCAGGAGTCATGCCCAGGTCGGCCAGAGGCCGTTTGAAATGGGTTATCGTGCACCGGATGTGATGATGCAGCTCATCAACGGAGATAGCGTAGACGATCCGCTCTATACGGGGCTGGATGTCTGTAACCAGGAAGATCCTGGTTTCTGCGCAGACAACTAGACACTTCTCCACTGGCCGCCGAACTGGCGCATTGGTTCGGCGGCGCTTTTTCCTGGCGGGGCCATGGCTTTCACATGGTGCTTTCCTGCCGGTGTGCGTGCGTGCGCCCATCAGATCTTTTTCGCGAAGGGTGCCAAGGTTCGAAATATTACCCTCGATTAGCTGCAAGGGACGGCCTGCCAATTAATACTTGAAAACTTCAATTAATTAATATTAGTAATAATTTGTTGCGGGCAATGTATCGTTGCCCAGAGACAGGGAGGAAAAATTGAAACTTCGGAAAACTCTTTGCGTGGCAGCCATTGCCACACTCGCCGCCACGGCGGCGCATTCGCAGGAAAAGCCGCAACTGGCATTCGTTGTGAACGCGGCCTCCGACTTCTGGAAACTGGCTGAAGCCGGCGTGAACGCCGCGCAGGCGGAACTGCCCGGCTACGAGCTGCAGTTCCGGTATCCCGCCCAGGGAACGGCAGCGCTTCAGAATGCCCTCATGGACGACCTTGTGGCTGCCGGGACTGACGCCATCATGATTTCGTCTGTGGATCCCAAGACATCGACCGACGCCTTCAATCGTGTTGCCGCACAGGTGCCGCTGTTCACGACCGACAGCGATGCGCCGGAAAGCGACCGGATTGCCTATCTGGGGTCATCGAACACGCTTGCTGGAAATCAGGCTGGCGAAATTGCAATCAAGGCCTTGCCGGACGGGGGAACCTGCATGGGTTTTGTCGGCTTTCTCGGTGCCGATAACGCCAAGGAACGCATCGCCGGTTTCCGCGAAACCGTGAAAGACAAGGGCATCGAGCTGGTCGACGTCCGAGGTGACGACGTCGACTTCGCCAAGGCCCGGTCGAACGTCGATGACGTTCTCGCTGCCAATCCGGAAATCGACTGCATGGTCGGCTTCTACTCCTACAATCCCCCGAAGATCTACGAAGCGCTTCAGGCGGCTGGCAAACTGCGTGAAATCACCGTCATTGCCTTCGACGAGGACCCGATCACCCTCGGTGCTATCCGTGAAGGCAGCTTCGCCGGAACGGTGGTGCAGGATCCTTATCAGTGGGGCTACCAGGGCATGCACCTGATGGCCGACTTTCTGGAAGGCGACAAATCCGGAATTCCGGCTGATGGTCTGATCATCGTACCGACGAAGATCATCGATGCGGAAAATGTCGATCCGTTCGAACAGCAGCTGAAAGAGCGCATCAAAGGCTAGGTCGGGCCCTCCCAGGCGGACCCTGAGGCTGCGCGGACCGGATTATTGCCGGCCCGTGCAGCCGAAGCTGATCATTATGGCGGAGCCAAAACCTTGATCCCCGGATTTGAGAAGATTTCCCTCGAACTCACACGGGTAACGAAAGTCTATCCGGGTGTCGTTGCCCTTCAGGATGTCGATTTGAGCATCAAGGGCGGAGAAATCGTTGGCCTGATCGGCGAAAACGGCGCCGGCAAGTCCACCTTGATGAAAGTGCTGGGTGGCGCGATCTCCCCTGACGGGGGCGATATCATCATAGACGGCGTCCAGTCCGGTGGACTGACCCCGGTCGAAGCTTCTGCGCTCGGCATTGCCTTCGTTCATCAGGAGCTCAATCCGTTTTCAAATCTTGACGTGACCGCAAACGTGCTTCTGGGCCGCGAAATCACATCCGGTCCGCTACGATTGCTCGACCGGCGCGCCATGGTGGCCAAGGTGGAACCTATTCTCGAGATGCTCGGTACGCGTTTCGGTGCCAGCGACTCCGTTGCGGACCTTTCGCTCGCAGATCAGCAATTGCTCGAAATTGCCCGCGCATTGTCGATGAATGCACGCCTGGTCATTCTCGATGAGCCGACGTCAAGTCTCACCTTGTCGGAAACCGACAGGCTGCTTCAGGTCATGCGGCAGCTGAAGGATCAGGGCGTTGCAATCCTGTTTATCAGCCATCGTCTGAGTGAAGTGGAAGACGTTGCAGACAGGGTTGTGTGCCTGCGCGATGGCAGAAACGCGGGCGCACTGGTCGGTGCCGGCATCCGCAAGGACAGAATGGTGCGGATGATGATCGGCAGGGATGTCGGTCAGTTCTATGAAAAAAAGCCCCACCAGTTGCGCGAGCCGGTGCTTGAGCTGCAGGGTGTGCGCACGTCGACCTTTCCCGGCTCACATGTCGACCTGACACTTCATGCCGGTGAGATCCTCGGAGTTGCCGGTTTGGTAGGTGCGGGCCGAACGGAACTTGCACGCGCCGTCTTCGGTGTGGAGCCGCTGGTTGATGGCACCATCCGGCTCAACGGCCGGGAATTGCAAACTCATTCAGTTCCAGAAGCGATTGCCGCGGGGCTGTCGTTGGTGCCGGAAAACAGAAAAGAGCAGGGCCTTCTTCTTGATTTTGCGATCTGCGCAAACATTTCCTTGCCCTGTCTCAACAAGCTGAGCCGCCGCGGTGTCGTTGACAGGGCGCGCGAAGCTACGCTGGCGGAAAGCTCGCGCGACCGGCTTTCCATCAAGACCAGCGCCATCACACGGGCCGCTGCTGAGTTGTCCGGCGGAAACCAGCAGAAGGTGGTGCTGGCGAAGTGGCTGGCGATGAAGCCGAAGGTTCTCATTTTCGACGAACCGACCAGAGGCATCGATGTGGGCGCGAAGGCGGAAGTCTATCACCTCATGCAGGCGCTCGCGGACGAAGGCGTCGGTATCCTGATGATCTCGAGCGACATGGAGGAAGTCATCGGGGTGTCGGATCGTGTCGCCGTCATGCGCAGGGGGCACGTGTCGGGGATCCTGGGTCGTGACGAACTGACGGAAGAAAACATACTCCGGCTGGCGGTCGGGTAAGGGAGTTGGGGAGACAGAATGCAAAAGAAGGATATCGGACTGGCGGTACTTGTTCTGGTGGTCGGGACAGTTGTCGCCCTGATCAATCCCCGGTTCTTGTCGCCGATCAACCTGGCGAACACGGCCAATCTCATTGGTCTTTTCGGGCTGTTTTCCCTTGCAGAAGCTTTCGTGATCGTGACGGCCGGTATCGAGTTGTCCGTCGGTTCTCTTATCGCGCTCCTTGGTGTCATCTTCGTCGATCTGATCGTTCAGCAGGGCGTTCCCTGGCCGGTTGCCTGCCTGATCGTTCTTCTGCTGGGAGCCTGTTTCGGTTTCATCCACGGCTGGCTGATCACCCGGTTGAAGCTTCAGCCTTTCATCGTCACCTTGTGCGGCCTCCTGATCTATCGCGGGGTCGCGCGGTTCTACACCAAGGACGGGACGGCAGGCTTTTCGTTCGGAGACAGTTTTCCGGTTCTGGAGTGGCTGATTTCGGGGCGGAGCGGCGGTGTCCCCCACTCCATCATCGCCTTCACCATTATAGCGGTGATCGCCTGGTTCGTGCTTCATCGCACCGTATTCGGCAGGCATCTTTTCGCTGTGGGCAAGAACGAGGAAGCAGCCCGCTACACCGGAATCAACACGAGACGGGTCATTGTTCTGGCCTATGTCATCTGCGCTGTTCTAACCGGTCTCTCGGCCATCTTCTTTGCCATGTATACCCGCTCCATCCACCCCGCATCCCACGGCAATTTTTATGAACTCTATGCAATTGCAGCCGCCGTTCTGGGAGGGTTTTCCCTAAGGGGAGGGGAGGGGTCCGTTGTCGGCGTCGTGTTGGGTGTCGTTCTGCTGCAGATGCTTCAGAATCTCGTCAATCTGCTCGGCATTCCCACATCGCTCAACTTTGCGGTTATGGGCAGCGTAATCCTGATCGGTGTCATCGCAGACAATCAGATCGCCAAACACAGGAACTCCCGACGCCAGGCAAGCGCACTTGCGACCATTGCACCGGCCAGCCGGGAGCCGCGTTCGGAAACGGTATGATGTCGCTTTTTCAATCTTGAGCGAGCACGGACCGGGCAGGCCTGCTGGTGGGCTGCCTGATCCGACAAGGGGGCTTAGAGAGTGACGATCGCCTTGATCAAGGCTTCCCTGTCTGTCGCCAGCTCCTTGATCTTCGCCGGAAGATCCTCGAGGCGCACGGTCAGCGTGCACAGCGCGTCCGTGTCGACCCGGTCTGAGCGAATTGCCGACATGACGGTCTCGAAGTCTTCTCTCGTGGCGTTTCTGCTGCCGATGATCTGGGTTTCGCGCTTGTGAAACTCCGGGTCGCTGAAGCTGATGGTTTCCTTCACGACGCTCACCAGTACATAGCGGCTGCCATGCGCAAGAAGAGGAAAGCCGGCTTCGATGGCGGCCGCATTGCCTGTTGCATCGAAAATCACGTCGAAGCCGTCTTGCAGCGGACCTGACAGAATGTCGGTTCCGACGAGATGCGTGTTCTTGAAGCCGAATTTTTCCGTCGCCTGGGCCAGCCGCGTTTGGCTCATGTCCAGAAGATGAACTTCGGCTCCCGAAAGCCGGGCAAAGAGAGCTGTGCCGATGCCGATGGGACCGGCCCCGGTGACCAGAACCCTGTCGTCGGCAGATAACGCCGCCCGGCGAACGGCATGGGCCCCGATTGCAAGAAACTCCACCATCGCCGCCTGAAGTTCCGTCAAGCCGGTCGCCGGATAGAGATTTTGCTGGGGAACGGCTATGCGGGAACACATTCCGCCATCCCGGTGAACACCGAGAACCTCGATGCTGCTGCAGCAGTTCGGTTTGCCCTTCATGCAGGCCCGGCAGGCGTTGCACGAAAGATACGGGTTGACCACCACCAGTTCCCCGGCAGTCCACGGGCCGACACTTTCCGCGACCCTGCCGCTAAGCTCATGACCAATGACACGCGGGTAGTTCAGGAAAGGGTGCTTGCCTTCCAGAATGTGATAGTCGGTGCCGCAAATGCCGACGGCCTCGATGTCCACAAGCACCCAGCCGTCCGGCGCGTCCTCGGGCAGGGCCCGCGTTTCGAGCCTGAAGACACCCGGTTCGATGACGGTACCGCATACCATTGATCGGGCCACTGCCGGTGATTTAGTCTTTTCAATATTCATTGAACGGCTTTCCGGCTCCGGGGAGCCCAGTCGTGAGGAAGGTCGCCCTTGATGATAAGGCTGAGAACATCATCCTTGGTCACGTCTTCAATCCGGTGCGAGCCGACTTTACGGCCCTTGTTCATCACTATGACACGATCGCAGAGTTCGAACACGTCATGCATGTCGTGGCTCACCAGGAGGATGCCTATTCCTTCTTCGCGCAATTGTCTGATCAAGGCACCGACCATGGCCGTTTCCGAAGGGCCGAGAGCGGCTGTCGGCTCGTCCATGATCAGGATCTTGACGTCAAAATAGATCGCTCTGGCAATGGCAACAACCTGGCGCTGACCGCCCGAGAGGCTCGACACCGGATCGTTCAGGTTCTTGAAGTTCGGGTTGAGCCTTTTCAGAACGCGGACCGCCTCGGCCATCATCCGGCTGTCGTCCAGATTTCCGAACCTTGTTTTCAGTTCCCGGCCGAGAAACAGGTTGGCGGGTGCGTTCAGATGATCTGCAAGGGCAAGCGTCTGGTAGATGGTTTCGATGCCCAGATCGCGGGCGTCGTGGGGCGATTGAATGTCGGCGATTTCGCCATTGACGCGGATTGTCCCCTCATTGGGGATCATGGCCCCGGACAGGATGCGCATCAGACACGATTTGCCGGCGCCGTTGTGGCCGAGAACGCCAACGACTTCACCTGGATAAAGCTCCAGAGAAACACCGTTCACCGCCCTTATGCCGCCAAAGTGCTTTTCGATTGCCTCCATCTGCACCAGCGGTGCCGCGGATTGTGCATCTGGTTTCATATTCCGTGTCCCGATCGACGATTGAAAAGACCGGAAGCCTTTGAACAGAAAGGCTTCCGGCCGCGTTGTGGTGCGTTAGTAAAGGACGTTCTGAACGCTCGGATGATCGATGTTGTCCTTGGTCGCCAGGACGACGCCGGTATCGATGAAGTTCGGGACCTGTTCACCGTTCAAAAGCTTCAAAATGGTCTGAACGCCGATCTCGCCCATCTGGAACGAGCCTTGAACGGCAGTCGCGGCCAGGGTGCCATCACGGACGAAATCCTGAAGGTCGGTGTTGCCGTCAAAGCCGATTGCCGTGACTTTGCCGGCCTTGCCAGCTTGCGCCAGGGCCCGGCCCATGCCGATGGCTGTCGGTTCGTTGGCGCCAAAAATGCCGACGAGATCCGGGTTTGCCGCCAGAACGTCGGTGGTCTGGTTCAAGGCGGTGGCCATCTGCGACTGGGAGTAATAGGGGCCGACGATCTCGATCTTGGACTGATCCTCGATCCGCTTGACGAAGCAGCCGACGCGGCCAAGTTCGGAGCCAACACCCGCGACATAGGACATCACGGCAACCTTGCCCTCTGTCCCGACTTCCGAAATCATCTTGTCGGCAACCAGTTGACCAGCAGCGCAGTTATCGGTCGACAGGAATGACTGGTAAAATTCCTTGCCGTTGTCGGCGAGGCCGGAGTCGATGATGACGACGGGAATTTCGGATTCATACGCTTTCTTCACCGCCGGGATCAGGGCTTCCGGATCGGATGGTGCCAGGACAATTCCGGATACGCCGCGGTTGATGGCGTTCTCGACAAGGCTGACCTGATCGGCAACGGCCGATTCCGACGCCGGACCGTTGAAGGTCATCGTGTGGTCCGACTGGCCTTCGATGGCTGCGCTGGCGCCCTTGTTCACGTTCTGCCAGAAGTTGGAATTCGTCGTCTTGACAATGACCGCAATTTCTCCGGCCTGCGCGGCTGCTGCGGACAGCGCAAGGGCACTTGCCATCATCGCTGTGGTCAAAAGCTTCTTCATTTCATTCTCCTCCGTCTGAAGTTGCTCTGGAAATCGTCCGGCTTTCTCAGCGCCGGTTTCTGATCTGATCGACGTAGACCGCCAGAATGACGATGACCCCGATCACGATTTGCTGGATGAATGCGGACACGCCGGCCATGTTGAGGCCGTTCCGCAGAACGCCGATGATGGCTGCGCCGATCATCGTTCCGGAAATATTGCCGACGCCGCCCATGAGCGAAGCCCCGCCGATGACGGCCGCAGCGATCGCGTCGAGCTCGTACATGACGCCTTCGTTCGGCTGAACCGTCACGAGACGGGACATCAGGACGTTGCCCGCGAGCCCTGCAAGAGCTCCTGAAAGGACGTAGGCAAAGATCTTGGTGCGATCGACCAGGACACCGGAGAGGCGCGCGGCTTCCTCGTTCGAACCTGTGGCATAGATATGCCGGCCGATCTGGCGGCGCCTGAGTAGATAGGCTGCGGCAAGCGCGACAACCGCGAGCAGAATGACCGGATAGGGAATTCCGGGGAAGACGACTTTCGGGAAGATGCCGCCGGTTTTCTCCACGATGCGGAACAAGGAGCCATTGCCCAGAAGACCGAAACTTTCGCCCAGACGCGAAATCGGCGCTGCGCCCGTCAGCTGGAGGGCAACGCCTCGGGCGATCAGCATCATGCCGAGCGTTGCCACGAACGGGGTGATCCGCATTTTGGTAATGACGAAGCCGTTGACGAAACCGCAAGCGGCGCCGGCCATCACGCCGATCGCCATGGCGGGACCGACCGGCACGCCTGCCTTGATGCTCAATCCGGTGATGGTTCCAGAAAGGGCAAGCACAGAGCCGACGCTCAGGTCGATGCCGCCGGTAATGATGACCATCGTCATCCCGATGCCCAGCAAGCCGATGACGGACGTCTGCAGCAGCACAGTCAGGCCGTTGTTGATGGAGAAAAAGGCCGCGTTTCCGAAGGAGAACGCGAAGATCAGCAGGGCAAGGGTCAGGAGCGCCGATAACTTGTGAAAGGAACCGGCAGACAGTTTGAAGGTCCAGGAAGCAGGCTCTGCGCCTCGATCAAGATCCGCCATAAATCCTCCCGGGCCGGATATTGAATAAAATAATTAAAAACAATATGAGGTCAGGTAATGCGACGCGTCAACAGTTTTTTATTTTTTAATACAAACAATCGGAATTGTTCAGCGTTTTGGATATGTTAGGTTGCTGCCATGGCAAGAACGGACGAACGATTCAGGCGCGCATACAACAGGTTGCTGGACATCTGCAGCACCATGGCGATTGGCGACGAGTTGCCCGCCGAGACCGCGCTTGCGGACAAGATGGAAGTCAGCAGAACCATCGTACGTACCGCATTGCAAAAGCTGGACAGCGATAATCTCATTCGCTGGGAAGGCCGTACCAAGACGTTGATCCGGAAACCTCAGGCGGAGCACCGCCTGGTTCCTGCCGAAAGTTCCCTGTCCACGGAGGAACTGGAGCACAGGTTCTTTGAATGGATCCTGCGTTTCGACGTTCCGGCGGGGACGTCGCTCAACGTGGCGCAACTGTCGCGGCAATTCGGTGTTCCCGTCCACAACCTTCAGGAATTTCTGGCCGGACTGAGCCGTCTCGGTCTTGTGGAGCGCCGTCCAAGAGGAGGCTGGTCGCTCCTTGGGTTCACGTCGGAATTTGCGGTTGAACTGTCAGAGTTTCGAATGGTGCTCGAGCTGAATGCGGTGCGGCAGCTGCTGACCCTTCCGCCCGAGCACGAGATCTGGAAAAAGCTCAAGGCCTTGAAGCGCGAACATGAGGACCTGAAGTCGGTCCTTGAGGAGCGGTATCACGACTTTTCCCTGCTGGACGAAAAGTTTCATTCAGCCGTCAACAGCGTGGTCAAAAACCGGTTTGTTCTCGAGGCACAGAAGCTCATCAAGCTGATCTTCAACTACCACTACATGTGGGACAAACGCGATGAGCTGGAACGCAATGCGGCCGCGATCGAGGAGCATCTCGAATGGATCGACGCGATGCTCGACAAGGACGGCGCAAGGTCGGAAGCCGCGGCGCTAAAGCATCTGCGGAGATCGAAGGAAACGCTTCTGCAGTCGCTGCGGGTTCACAAGTTCGCCTGAAGGCCCTCTTGCGCAGGGGTGCCAAACACTCTTGAAAAGCTGACGGGCAGTGCTTCCGCGAGGCAGTCTAGATTGCGCTTCAGGGATGAGGCCTTCGATGTGCCGAGCAGAACAGAGGCGACACCGGGATAGCTGTGGGCGAAGTGAAGGGCCGCGCTGGCAAGCGGAAGTCCCAGTGTCGCGGCCTGTTCCTTGAGCGCGGTCACCTTTGCCAGGATTTCCGCTGGCGCGGGTGCGTAATCGAACCAGGCGCCCTCAACCGGTCCCGTTGCCAGAATTCCGGAATTGAAGATCCCGCCGAGAACCAGACTTGTGCCTTTTTCCCGGCACCGCCCGACGAGTTGGTCTTCGGCTTC
Organism: Roseibium sp. RP-7; assembly: GCF_053005225.1. Lineage (NCBI taxonomy): Bacteria > Pseudomonadati > Pseudomonadota > Alphaproteobacteria > Hyphomicrobiales > Stappiaceae > Roseibium > Roseibium sp. RP-7. The sequence goes on along the minus strand of NZ_JBRKQA010000004.1, from coordinate 257,126 downwards.
CCGGTCGAGCAGGGTCAGGCGTCCCGCAAGCAGAATGGCGTCCAGGTCGGTCTCGTTCAGAAGATCGAGACAAACCCGGGTTTCATTCACGCCGAGGCCGAAGGCGCGGATTTTTCCCCTGTCTTTCAATCTTTGCAACCGGTCGAGCCCGGTCGCCAGCAAGTCCCGCATATGTGTTTCGTTTGAAGCACCATGGGTGTAGGTGCCGATGTCGTGGATGTAGACGATATCGACATGGCGCGTCTGCAGCCGCTCGAAACTGCCTTCCAGCGACGCTTCAATGCCGTCACCGGAATAGTCGTAGCTAACAGCGTTCGGAAGCGGGTCGAAAAAACCGTCGGCCTCCTTCAGGGGAGTTCCCGGTGACAGAACGCGCCCAACCTTGGTGGACAGGACGTAGTCCTCCCGCCGCCTGGATTTCAGGAACCGGCCTAGCCGCTCTTCCGACCGGCCACGGCCATAATGAGGTGCGGTGTCGAAGTACCGGATCCCGGCGTCCCAGGCAGACTGGAGAACCTCGTTTGCCTCTGGATCCGGCACTGCCCGACCCATGTTTCCGATGGCGGAGGCTCCGAAGGAGATATCCGTTACCAGAACACTTGTGTTTCCGATCTGTCTGCGTGCCCTCATGAGCGTGCTGTCTCGGCACCAGCCGCCACTGCATCCAGCCGGGGCATCTGAAGTGACGCGTCGGCTTTCCGTGCCCAGGACAGGAAAGATGAAATACGTCGGTCTATCTTTTCCCCGTGGTTCTGTGCGATGTCGGCAAGCTTGTGGTCCAGAAACGGGTTCTTGAACCTGTCGATTGTCGTGGCGGCATAGGCTTCCGCTTCGTTCTTGCGGCCATGAGCCTCGAAGGCAGGGATGACTTCGCGTCGATAGAGATCTGTAAGGTCGGGGCCATAGTCGGGACTGTCAATCAGTTCCCGGACAAACTGCAGGGACGAACCGCCTGCAGCCAGCCATCGTGACACCAGGTAGGTGTGTCCAAGGTTCAGGATGAAAAGCTTCAGGGTTTCGACCTGTTCCAGATCCTCGACCACCTGAACGCATGGGTGCACGCAGGGCAGAATGAGGCCGGGTTGTTTCTCTATTGCCCAAAGCGCATAGGGTTCGGCCACTGCTCCGGCGGGTTCCAACGGCTCGGAGACGATCCTGTCGACCAGGGAATTCACCCAGGTCACGTTTGAGCGGAGCCAGTCTGCAAATTCAGGCGGGTAAAGAGCCGCAATGGAAAGGACAAGATCTCTCAGAACATTGCCGTTTTCGGGTATGAGTTCGGCCGGCATGACCTGCACCGGAGCGCCGCCCATGCCGAACCTTTGGTAGAGGAACCACGTCAACTTGGCCGGATAGGACATGTCGATGGAAAAGTCGGTGCTCTTGTCTGCCTCACTTGGCCGATAGCCCGCATCAGCGGTGTTGGAGAGGATAATCCTTGCTTCGCCGGCCACGGCTTTCGCGACCTCGGCAAGGTCTTCCGGCAAGGACAAGGCACGTTTGATGCTGCTGACGGTCTTGCTTGTGTCCACCAGGGTGCCGTTGTCGATGCCCTTGATCCGGACTTCGTAGCCGGCAGGGTCTGCAAGCGCCTTCAGGCGATGTGCCCGGGACGCGTCGCCACTGGTTTGAACCACCGTGATCGGTCCGGCGACCTGCCCTTCGGCAATGGCTTCGGAAACGAATAGATCCGCATGCGCTTGCAGGAAGCGGCTGGTCCCGAATTGAACGATCGTTGACGTCGACATGGCTCTCTCCCGAATGATTTTATGTTTATTATTATTATGAACATTTTAAATCAAGCAATTTCCGACCGCGGATAAGATCAGGCGGTTGTCGGGGGTATAGACATCAGCGGGTCAGTTTCCGCTGACCATGAACCTGGAACTGAACGGCAGACTGGCAGCGCCGATCGCCTTCGGCGCCGGCACGATGTTGCCTGCGATTGCCTTGATCTGCGGGGCTGCTGCTTCCAGTTTCCGGCAGATGTCCTGGCAAATGCTTTCAGGCGCATAAGACGACAGGATGACTGTTTCGATTTCCACGAATTGACCGACCCCATGCAGGGAGGCGCGCATCTGGGCAATCAGCCGTTCTTCCCAATCACTCACCAGAGCACCGTAGTCTGGCCAGGATCCTGAACGGTCCCAGAGCGGGTCGACTTCCTTGCCCTGTGCCGACAGGTCCCTCTCCAGTGCCGCAATGCCGACATCGAAGCTGACTTCGGAATTGCCGTTGTAGATCTGGTGATTGAGGACAAGGCGGCCGTGCAGGTCGGCGCCGAGGTAGAAGAACATATAGTCCGAAAGTGTCTTGGCAGTGCCGAACATGCTCTCACCGCTGGCCGCTGCGGTGATGTCGTTCTGGACAAAAACGGCAATGCCGAGCTGTTCCTCGATCTCCGCCTGCAAGGCCTTGAAATAGGCTTCTTCGTCCATGCCGCCCGACAGTCGGCGGGGCAGGGCAAGACCGACGCCAGCCAGGCGTTCGCGTTCCGCATCCGGCAGCAGCTTCACCGCGCTCGCAATCGTCTCCAGAAATTCCGAATGGTTGCTGCCATGGGCAAGCTGCGGATTGGGCAAAGTCTTGTGAAAGCGGATCTTGCCGACAAAATCGATGAGAACGATATCGGTGTGCCGGTTGCCGACGCTGATCCCGATGGAATAGGCCCCTTCGGGGTTGAGGGTCAGCGGCACGGTTGGCGGGCCGACACGGCCCTTTTGCGCTTCCCCCTTCGCCACCAGTCCTTCCTGCTCCAGCGACCTGACGAGAACGGACACGGTCTGCGCCGAAAGGCCCGTCTGTTCGCCGATCTCCAGCCGTGTCGTCGAGGAGTTCTGCAGAAGCAGCGAAAGCACCAGGCGCTCGTTGTAGCTTCGCACACTGACGGCATTCAGGCCTGATGCACGGTCGGCTATGCGCAGCGGATTGGGCGGAGCAAATCTCATGTCAGGCATGGAAGGCCCTCCGTTGCCGTGCCGGATAAATTCCTGACGGCAGCTGTGCGCGCAGCGAACTCATTTCCACCCGATCGCCTCCACTTCCCGCGCCAGGGCGACACCGAGATTCTCATGTGCCTGAGCGTTGATGTGGAACCCGTCCAGCGGATCACAGGTCGAGACGGACCCCGCGTCGAAGAAATGCACCTCAAGCGAATCCGACATGATCTCGAACTGAAGGGCAAGTTCATGAGACTTCTGCTGGGCGGCCTTGAAGATGTTCTCCCATTCCTTGATGTCGTCCAGCATCGGCGGCGGCGAGACCACCATGATCTCGGGCACCGTTCCGTCAGGGCCGGGCGAGAGTTCCTTGATGTCGTGGATCAGGCAGCCGATGCCCATTGCCACTTCCGACGCCGGCTGGCCAAACCGGGCCTTCAGGTCGTTCGTGCCCAGCATTATGATGACAAGGTCCAGAGGAGCATGGCTCATGAGGCAGGGTCGCAGATAGGTGCGGCCATTCTTCAGCGCGCCTTCGATAGGGTCGTCATGCACCGTTGTCCGACCGCTGAGGCCTTCCTCGATGATGTGCCAGCCCTTGCCGAGTTCACGCGCAAGCACACCCGGCCACCGCTGCAGCAGAGTGTAGCGATCCAGTGGTGTCCCCCCTGGAATTTGTCCGTGCGTGTTCGAGTCGCCGTAACACAAGATCGTGCGCATGCTGGCAGCGTCCTGATTTAGTTATTGAAAACAGTCGGTTGTCCCGAAGGTTGGCCGAAACCTCTGTTGCCATACATTGCATCGCTCGCGGGATCTGACAAGCTTTCCAATTAATCATTCAATATGAATAACTATTGACAGGCAAGTCCTGCCGTGATTTTTAACGGACCTGGGAGGAGGTCCCACCCATCGCAGTTGCGTTCACCCGCCGCCGGAATGCGTTTCGGCGAACGGCATCGCCTTGTCTGCCGGCCGGCACCCGTTGTCGCTGCCGGAACGGCTGACCTGTGCGTAGAGGAAGGCTGTTCGCCGAGGTCAGGCGCTCGGCAGTCTTCCTGCAAGCAGATCAAAAGCCTGACCCTGGAGGAGGAATTTCGATGACATATTTCAAACCTGCCACTCTGGCGGGCTGTCTGGCGGTCGCCATCTCGTCATACCCTGCATTCGCGCAAGACACGTTTCTGATGGATGGCGTTACGGCCAGGGAAGGCGACAATCCGGTCGTCGAAGCGGGCAAATACAAGAAGGATTGCCCCTGGACCATCGGCATGAGCCACTTTGGGGTGAACGCCAATACATGGACCGTTCAGGTGGCACATGAGTCCGAAGCGGCTGCTGCCAAGAACGACTGCATCACCAAGTTCATCCTGCTCGACGCTGGTTTCGACCAGAAAAAGCAGGTGGCCGATATCGAGGATCTGGTTGCACAGAACGTCGATGCGATCATCGTTCAGCCTGTAACGTCAACGTCTGCGGATGCGTCGATCGCCAAGGCCGTGGCAGCCGGCATTCCGGTTATCCTGCACACCGGCCGTATCGAGAGCGATGCCTATACGACCGAGATCCAGGGCGGCGCCGAACACTTCGGCAAGGTGATGGGCGACTGGCTTGTCAACGAGGTTGGCGCCGACGGCAAGATCTGGGTTCTGCGCGGTCTCGCCGGACACCCGGAAGACACCAACCGTTACAACGGCTTGCTGCAGTCTCTTGAAGGCACGAATGTCGAAGTCATCGCCGAGGAACATGGCGACTGGCAGTACGACAAGGCCAAGAACCTGTGTGAGACGCTTTATCTGAACAACCCGTCTGTCGACGGAATCTGGTCTTCCGGTGCCGACATGACCCGTGCCTGTGTTGACGTGTTCAAGCAGTTCGGCGCTGAAATTCCGCCGATTTCCGGCGAAGGCAACAACGGCTTTTTCGGTCAGTGGATCCGGGACGGATTTAAATCCGTGTCTGCGGAATACGCGCCTGCCCAGGGGGCTGCCGGTGTGCGTGCTGCTGTCGCCCTGCTGGAAGGCAAGGAGCTGAAGAAGCACTACGACTACAACCCGGCAGGCTGGGACGTCGACAAGGCCAAGCAATATTACCGCGAGGACCTGTCCGCCAACGTCTGGTGGCCAACCGAGCTGCCGGAGGAAAAGCTGCAGGAGCTCTACGGCAAGAAATAGCCTCCTCCCGAGGCCGGACGGCCAGCCGGTGCTGCAGTTCCGCGCACCGGCTGGTCACCGACAGCAAAGATCCAGAATATGATCCGGGGGAGAAGGCAATGACTTGCCTCGTTGAAATGTCGAACATTTCCAAATCGTTCGGCGGAAGCAAAGCAGTCGACGGTGTGTCACTCAAGCTCATGCCCGGCACGGTCCATGCCCTGATGGGTGAGAACGGTGCCGGCAAGTCGACGCTGATGAAGATCCTGGCCGGTGTCCACCAGCCCGACAGCGGGGAGATCTTCCGCAAGGGGCGGAAAGCTGGTTTCGAGACGCCGAGGGAAGCTCTTGAAGCAGGCATATCGACCGTGTTTCAGGAGCTGTCTCTGCTCGCCAACCTGACGATTGCGGAAAACATGTTCCTTGGCCGCGAGCCGGTAACAGCATTCGGAACGGTCGACAGGGCAAGGATGGGGCGCGAAACCCGCAAGGCCCTTGCCGCATTGGGGCTGGAGTTGAACCCCGATATTCTGGTTTCCGAGCTGTCGATTGCGGAGCGCCAGTTCGTTGAAATTGCCCATGGCATCAAGGCGGATGCCTCGGTGTTCATTCTGGACGAACCGACAGCCGCGCTGAATGCAGCCGATGTTGAGGTGATGAATGCGCAGATCAGGCGCTTGCGCGATGAAGGCAAGGCGATTGTCTATATTTCGCACCGCATGGACGAGATATTCGGCATCTGCGACACGGTGACGGTTCTCAAGGACGGCAAGCTGGTCGCAACGCGGCCCCTGAGCGGCATGACGCCGGACAGCCTCATTGCCCTGATGGTCGGCCGCGAACTGCAGGACCTCTTTCCCGCACGCGGAAAAGCGTCAACAGAAACCGTCCTCGACCTTGAAGACTTCAGGATCGATCCGGGCAGCACACCGCTGTCCCTTCATGTCAACAAGGGCGAGATCGTCGCCCTTGCTGGACTGGAAGGGCAGGGACAACAGCAATTGTTGAGATCGCTCGCAGGGCTTTACCCGGCTTCGACAGGCACCGCGTCCATCAAGGGCAAGACCTTGCCGCTCCCCGCGCCGAAAGCATCCGGCATCCGGCAGCTCCAGGCGAGGAAAGTCGGCTTCGTTCCCGAAGACCGGAAGGAAGAGGGTCTCTTCCTGGGGCTTTCCATCGCACACAACATTGCCGTCGGTCTGTCTTCCGTGCATGGCGAACTCTCCATCGCGCACGACTATCGCAAGGCGATTGCCGAGACGATGGCCAGCATGAACATCAAGGCGTCCGGTCCATCCGCACCGGTCGGCACGCTTTCGGGTGGCAACCAGCAGAAGGTGCTCCTGGGGCGCTACCTTGCGGCCGGTCTTGATCTGCTGCTCATCGAAGAACCGACCCGGGGCGTCGATATCGGGGCGAAGGCGGAAATCTACAAGCTGTTGCGCAGCTTTGCGGACGAGGGTGGCGCAGTTCTGGTTCTTTCCCGCGAGACAATTGAGCTCATCGGTCTGTGCGACCGCATTTATGTCGTCCATGGCAAGGCCATTGTCGCGGAGCTGCCCGCCGAGACCGCAACGGAGCACCAGATCCTGAACGCTGCCTTGAGCGCCTGACCCTGCCCACAAGATTGAAGTGATCATGACACAAGCATTTCTCGCGAGATTGACGCAGCCGAAAGGCCGGCAGGGTTTGTGGATGCTGCCCTTGCTGATCGCCATCGCCATCAGCGTTTATCTCGGTCTTCGCACCGACCAGTTCCTCGGTTCTGAAAACCTCTTCAACCTGATTGCCCAGGCGATGCCGCTGGTCATCACGGCCATTGGCCAGATGTTTGTGGTCGTGGTGGGCGGCCTCGATCTGTCGGTGGGTTCCCTCATCAGCTTCACGACGGCCATTCTGGCGCTTGATGCGCCGGGCTACGTGACGATACCGGCGGTTTTCCTGTTCGCGGTATTGGTTGGCCTCAGCAACGGCCTTGTGATCACCCGGCTGAATGTCCACCCGATCATCGCAACGCTGGCAATGCAGTATGTCATTCTGGGCATCACGCGCATCCTGCGTCCGGTTTCCGGAGGCACCGTGCCGGATATCGTCATCCAGTCGGTCGGCGGCACGTTTCTCGGAGTGCCGATGCCGGTGTTCTGGGGTGTCGCGGTGGTTCTGGTGGCCTGGAAATTGCTGCATGGATCGCGCTTCGGCCTGCATCTGTTCGCGATCGGCGGCGGAGTTGCAAACGGCACGCCGGATGCTGCGCGAAATTTCGGCGTTCCGGATCGTCGAAACATCCTGCTCGCCTATGTCGCCTGTTCGTGTTTTGCGGCCCTTGCCGGTGTCTTCCTGGCCGGCCGGATTGTTTCGGGCGATCCCAATGTCGGTCTCTTGTTCGAACTGGATGCGATTACCGCCGTCGCCGTCGGCGGAACACAGCTCTCCGGCGGTATCGGCAGCCTGCAGGGCACGGTGATCGGGGCACTGGTTCTGGCGCTCCTGTCCAACGGCATGAACCTCACCAACGTGTCGCCCTTCATCCAGACCGCGATCAAGGGCGGTCTCCTGCTCCTGGTCGTGGGGCTCCAGACCCGCAAGAAGATAGGGCTTTGATCATGTCTGCGATCGTGAAGCATCCTTTCCTGCAGCGCCTGCTGCGTGTTCCGCCGGCATACTACGTGTTCGCCATCCTGCTGATCACGCTCTGGATCGCCAGACCGCACATGCTCAACGCCAATATCATGGGCATCTTCATTCGCCAGGTTGCGCCGCTCGGTGTGCTGGTTCTGGCTCAGTTGCTGGTGATGCGCGTGAAGAGCATCGACCTTTCCGGCGGCGGCATCATCCTGTTGGTCAACTACTTCATTTCCTCGGGCATCTTTCCCGGGGCGTCGATGCCGTTCTTCATCGGGCTTAGTCTGGCAACCGGTACCGCGATCGGTCTCTTCAACGGCTGGATGATCGGCAAGCGCCGGGTTTCTGCGGTTATCGTCACACTGGCGGTCAGCATCATCCTGGTCGGGTTCGTGCAGTATCTTTCAAGCGGCAAACCACCCGGCGACGTGCCGTCCTACCTGAACGACATCTACAACATCAAATGGGGCCCGGCCCCGGTTCCGGTGCTGTTCTGGTTCGCCCTGACCGTGGTGATGGCGTTGTTTCTCTCAAAGACGGTGTTCGGCAGATATGTCACTTCGGTCGGCGAGAACCCGGAAGCCGCGCATTTTTCAGGGGTACCGGTCGAGCGGACCGTCATTCTTGCCCATACGCTGGCCGGTTTCATCGCAGCGGTTGCGGCCCTGGTGCAAACCGCCTCCATCGCGGTCGGCAGTGTCCGGGTTGGTCTCGATCTGCCTATCCTGGCAGTGGCTGCAACCATTCTCGGCGGGGTCGTCTTCGGCCGGGGCGAAGGCGGGGTCTGGGGCCCGTTCTTCGGGGTCCTGTCCTTCGCCCTCCTGTTCGTGGTGATGACCACCTTCGGCATCGATGACCCGGGCAAGCTCATTGCCCAGGGGCTGATCATCCTGCTCGCCGCCATCTTCTACGGCATCAGAACGTCCAGATCCAATTGAGCCTTTCCGTAAAATTTGAGGAGGAAACAATGGCAAACGAAAAGTCGATACTTTGCTTTGGGGATTCGCTGACCTGGGGCTGGATCCCCGTCGTCGAAGGCGCCCCGACAATGCGCTACCCTTATGAACAGCGCTGGACGGGGGCAATGGCCGCCGAGCTGGGCGAAGGGTACCGGATTATCGAAGAAGGCCTCAGTGCCCGCACGACGAGCGCCGATGATCCCAACGATCCCCGTCTGAACGGCAGCCAGTACCTGCCGTCGGCCCTGGCCAGCCACCTGCCATTGGATCTGGCGATCATCCTTCTGGGAACCAACGACACCAAGCCGTTCTTCAATCGCACGCCCTATGACATTGCCTATGGCATGTCGAAGTTGGTCGGACAGGTGCTGACAAGTGGTGGCGGCATCGGCACGCCTTATCCGGCGCCAAAGTGCCTTGTCGTTGCACCGCCGCCTCTGACGCCTATGCCGCATCCCTATTTCCAGGGCATGTTTGGCGGGGCCCACGAAAAGTCGGCGGCGCTGGCCGAGCAATACCGGAACATGGCCGATTTCATGAAGGTCGATTTCCTGAGCGCAGCGGACCACATCACCACTGACGGCTGCGACGGCATTCATTTCACGGCCCAGAACAACATCGAACTGGGCAAGGCCATTGCCGGAAAGGTTCGTGAGATCCTGGACCGGCAGCAGGCCGAAGCGGCTTGATACTCCTGGTTCAGACCTGACAACTCTCCTTGCCGCCCGCCAGTGTAGCCAAAGCATGTGCGGGCGGCTTGACTTTGCATGAAATTCTTCGCAACTATCCCGTCATGAACAAAGCCGCCGCGACCAGCTACAAACGAGATTTCAGAGCTATCCCCAAAGCGGGAGAGTAGCCCCCGGCTCGGCTGTCATGCGCCCCGAGCCTCGGGGTAAACACTTGAGATGATGCAACAGGAACCGGTCCTGCCGGTCAAGATCATCGAAGCGCACAAATCACCACATCTTGAGACTTAACTCCGCCGTCCGGACGTGTTCCGTCCATTGGTGCCTGAAGGCACCCGGCAAGGGGGACTTTATGCGCGAACCGACTGATTTTGCTTCGAAGCCTGACATCGTCATCGGCACGACCGACTATGAACGACTGGAAGGCCTCGCTTCCTCGTTTGAAACACGACTGCCAAGTGTCACGGAGGATCTCCTGGCCGAATTGAGCCGGGCCAGACTCGTCCCTGACGGGGCGTTGCCTGCCGATAGTGTGAGAATGGGTTCCGTCGTCCGGTTCCGAACCGACGATACGGACGAAAAGACCCTGCAACTGGTCTTTCCGGGCGACGCGGATATCGCAAACGGCAGGATTTCCATCCTGACACCCATCGGCACCGCCCTCATTGGCCTTTCCGCGGGCCAGTCGATCGCCTGGTGTGCAAACGACGGACGTCGGCATCGCCTAAACGTCGTGTCGGTCAGCCAGCCGCCGCTCGTCGGTGGAGGTCCGGAGTTGCAGAGCCCGGATCGCGGTTAGTCATGACTTCCGGCTCGCCGTTTCACAAACCCCGTTTCCTGGATCACGCAGGCAGTCTTCTCGCAGGAACTTAGCCCCTGCCGGTCTCTCGCACCCGAGACGGCCGGACAGGGGGAACAGTCTTGAAGCTGAAACCAGATCCAACACCGGCCTTCGCCAAAGCGGGGCCGAAGGAGACACCGCATGCGCGAACCAAAGCAGTTTATCTTCACGAACAAGGACTACGCGACCCTGACAAGGATGGTGTCGCAATGCCCGCGAACCAATACGCCGTTTGTTTCCCTGCTGCGCCGGAAATTGGCGCAAGCCCACGTAGTGCCCTCATCGGAGATCCCGGTGAACGTCGTCACCATGAACAGTCGCGTGACCTTCCAGGTGGACGATCATGCACCCGACACAAGGGTGGTCATTCCCGATGAAGCCGACAGTCTTGTTGGCCTGACCTTGCCGATCACGACGACAACGGGAATGGCCTTGCTTGGCATGTCGGAAAAGCAGAGCATGGAACTTGCAGGCCTTGGCCGCCAGAGCAGGACTCTGACGGTGATCGGGGTTGCCTACCAACCCGAAGCCATGGGTGGTGTTCGCTTGGATGTGCTGCAAGGTCCGATATCCGCCAGACGGCAAGGCAGGCCTTTTCTGCATCTTGTTCATAGCTCGGATGAAGACGCAGAGGGCAACCTCGTTCACTTGCACCGGTAATATGCATGATCCGCTGTCTCCCGGCGCCGTATGCCGGGCGACAGCGAGGAATAGGTTTTGCTCGTCACCTTTTCAGCTGACCAGCTCTGCTGATGGTGTGCGTTGCCAGGCGAATTGCTCGAAATACGGCTCGATCGGCGTATTGGCCAGCTTGTTGGTGTAATTGCTCATCACCTTCTGGGAAATGGCAAGCACGACTTCGAGAACCTGCCGGCTGGTGAAACCGGCAGCCAGAAACGCCTCCACCTGCCGGTCGCCGACCGATCCGCGCTCGCGAACCATCTGCAGCGTGAACCGGCGAAGCGCCTCAAGCCTGGGCGTCGGCAATGGCGTTTCGTTGCGCAAGGCGTCCGAGACCTCATCATCAATGCCCATGCGTTTTGCGATGCCGGTGTGGGAGGGGACGCAGTAATGGCAATCGTGCTCGACGTTTATCGACTGCCAGACAACTGTCTTTTCCTCGTCCGTGAAGCTGCTTTCCAGAAAAAGCCGATGAAGAACCAGATACCCTTCCAGCAGGCCCGGAGCTTCCGCCATGACCGCATGGAGGTTGGGCACGACGCCGAACGTAGCCTTTGTTTGTTCGAGCAAGGGTTTGCTGCGATCCGGCGCCGTTTGTGCCGTGTGGATTTCAAATTCGGTCATGAAGATTGTCTCTTGTCAGTCTGAAGGTGGGGGAATGTGCTGCCGTTGGCTCTATGCGCTTCAAAGCGTTTAGGTGGAAAGTTCGATGGCCAGCGCGGTGGCTTCGCCGCCGCCGATGCACAGCGCTGCAACGCCGCGCTGGGCTCCATGTGCTTTCAAGGCATGAATGAGCGTGACAACCAGACGGGCACCGGTCGCGCCGATCGGGTGGCCGAGCGCGCAGGCGCCGCCGTTGACGTTCAGATTCTCGCGCGGAATGCCGATGTCATGTGCGGCAGCCATTGCGACCACCGCGAAGGCCTCATTGATTTCCCAGAGGTCGACGTCATTGGCAGACCAGCCGGTGCGATCCAGAAGTTTGAGGATCGCCGGGATCGGCGCGGTCGTGTACCAGGCCGGGTCCTGCGAATGGGTCGCGTGGCCACGCACGATTGCTAATACCGGCAGTCCGTTGGCTTGCGCGTAGCTCTTGCGGGTCAGAACCAGTGCCGCGGCACCGTCCGCGTTGGCCGAGGCACTGGCAGCTGTGATGGTGCCGTTATCAGAAAAGGCTGGGCGAAGCCTCGGGATTTTTTCCGGATCGACCCGTCCCGGAATTTCGTCGTCCTCGATAGTGACCGTGCTTTTGCGGCCTGCGACCTCAAGAGGGACGATTTCATCCCGGAAGGCACCGCCGGTCACCGCCTTTTGCGCACGGACGAGCGTTTCCTGGGCAAAGGCGTCCTGGTCGGCGCGAGTGAAACCGTATTTTTCAGCGGCCGCTTCTCCGAAAGACCCCATCGGCCGGCCAGCCTCATAGGCATCCTCCAGGCCGTCGCGCATCATGTGGTCAAGTACCTCGCTGCTGCCGAACTTTCGACCCGCGCGCATTTGCGGCAACAGGAAGGGTGCGTTCGACATCGATTCCATGCCGCCTGCAACGACGATGTCTGCTGATCGGGAAATCAGGAGATCGTGTGCGAGCATGATCGCCTTCATGCCGGAACCGCAAACCTTGTTGAGTGTGGTTGCGCCCGTGTGGTCGGAAAGACCGGCTGCACGGGCCGCCTGCCGGGCCGGAGCCTGTCCCTGACCGGCAGGAAGAACGCAGCCCATCAGAACTTCACTGATCGAGTCTCGCCCAGCTCCCGCATCCTCAAGTGCTGCTTCAATCGCTGCCGCGGCGAGCTTTGGAGCTGCTACGGGGCTCAAGGCCCCCATGAAAGCACCTAGCGGTGTGCGTCTGGCGGCGCAGATAACGATCGGATCGGATTCGCTCATGGGTATCTCCTGGTTGGTGTCCTAAAATAGATTATGATCATAATTTATAAAATCAAGAATAGATTTGGATCGTAATCCGAATTAAGATTCCAACAACCAACGGAGGTAGAAATGCGTGTCAGCAGGGAAACTGCAGCCAGAAACCGCGAGAACGTCGTGAAAACCGCGAGCAGACAGTTTCGGGAACACGGCTACGACGGGATCGGTATCGCAGGACTGATGAAAGCTGCCGGGCTGACGCAGGGTGGCTTCTACAAGCAATTTGCCGACAAGGACGCCATTATCACCGAAGCAACGCAGCAGGCGCTGGACGAAAATCTCGTCGCCTGGCAATCCGTTGTTGAAGGACACCAGGACGACCCTTTGAACGCTCTACGACGCTGGTATCTATCCCGGGAACATGTCGACCGGCGTGACGCAGGTTGCGCTTATGCCGCGTTGGCGGCCGAAGCCCCGCGTCACGGCAAGGATCTTCAGGATGCGTTTTGTGAAGCCGTTGAGAAATCCATCACCCTGCTGACCGACACCCGCGCCGAAAGTGCCCAGTCCCGCTGCGAGGCAATTCGGCTGATCACCGGCATGGTCGGGGCACTTGTCCTGTCACGGGCTGTCGGGGAGGGGGCGTTAAGCCAGGAAGTTCTCGATTGCGCGATTCTGGAACCAGCGCCTGGACGCTCGAAATAGGCAATGCCCCGGCGTCTCATGCGCCTTTTCACCGTTGTGGTGTGTGAGACCTGTTTTGCGCTCAAGGGCGGCACGGCAATAAGGTGAAACCGGAAATAGGCATGCACGGCCGTTTTGGTGCCAATGAACCTCATGTCAAGCATCGGCAAAAACGGTCAATGGAGGACGGCCTGCGGCTTGAGAAATTGTCTCGTCCCATTTGGCCAGGACGGTTGCCGTGGAAAAGCGGTCCAGCGAAGGTGGGCCGGCCTCGCAAAAAGATCCGCGCAGCTCTGGGTCGGTAAGGACCCGAGTGATCGCCGTAGCAAGTGCCTCCTTGCTGCCCATCGGCACGAGCAGACCGGTGGTTCCGTCCTGCACGATTTCGCTGGGACCCCACGGGCAGTCGACGGACACAACGGCCATCCCGCTCGACATTGCCTCGAGGACGACATTCGCAAAACCTTCGAAGCGGGAACTCAGGGCAAATACGTCGCCGGGTGATACCCATTCGCCAGGAACTTGCGTGACACCCGAAAGACGGACGACTTCCTGCAGTCCGAGGTCGGAAATCTGCTTTTCGAGTGCGGACCGCTCCGGCCCTTCGCCATAGATCGTCAACACCGCATCAGGGACGCTCTCCACAACCTGGGCAAAGCTGGCGATGAGGATATCAAACCCTTTCTGCTGGTCGAGCCGTCCTACCGCGACCACCCTGCGACCTGCATCGGGCCGCGGCATGGCGCGGGGCAGCGGCGTGACCGGATTTGGAATAACGATGGTTTTTTTGCGAACGCGGGCGGGTTGTCTTGCACGCGCGCGCTCCGTCATGACGACGACACTGGTCGCTGCAAAGGCCGCCATCGGCCGAGACCAGCGCCAGAAGCGGCTCATTTGCTGAACATCAAAATTGTTGCGTTCGGATATGATCGTCGGCGTACCGGTACCTGCGGTCGCAAGGACCGTGATGACGTTGATCTTGGTCAGGAAGGAGACGACCATATCCGGTCTGATCCTTGCAAAGCGCCTGCGCAGATCCTTTACCCGTTGCATGGTGACAAAATGCCGAGAATTTTTGCCGGTGCGGCTTAGTCCTTCCACCTGAATCCTGGGGTCATAGGAAAAATAAGAGGTGGCATCGGTCGCATTCAGGGCGATCACATGTACATCGTCGCCAGCGGCAAGGCGGTGGTGCGCCAGCAGGTTGACGACTTTTTCAGCACCGCCTGCTCCGAGGCCCGCAAGAACAAACACAACACGCATTACGGATCCTTTCTCGCTGCGGGGCTGGTGAAGCCTTTCGATGTCGGATGCCTATTAGTCTCTGATTGTTCAATGTAGGCCCGGCCTCCAGCAACCATCACTTGATGCTCGTCGACGATGACCATACGGGTAAGCTTTGGCGTCATTGTAACGCTTCCCTTCAGATCGGCTTTTAGTGATGATTTGAAGAAAGGAAGACCGAAATGCAGGTCCTGTTTTGCTTGACGGGACTTTGGGTTCCGGAGGTCGCCCCATGTCTCCGCGCGCACTCATGCAGGGCGGCGATACCCCGGTGAATGCCGTTGCCGAGGGGCCGTGCCGACGCAGAGCCATCAAGCCGGGCCTTATCAAGCGTGCCTTCCGCTGCAGTTTTGGTGTGTCCCCTTCCATTCGTCCGCGTAATTCTGGCTTGACGTCTTGACGGGAACGTTTCAACGGATAATTGACCGATAAATTTACTATGTACCTTGCCCATGTCACCCCACCATATTCAATTGGAAACGAAATTTATCCTTGTATGAAGTATCTATGGCTACAGATTTACAGGACGTATTACGCTGAAGGTGAATTTCGCGTGCCCTTGATGAGCTGTAAAAAGAATATCCACCGAGAAATACACTGTAAAAAAATATAGCGTTGCCACCAACCGTATGGTTGGCATTCCTTATCAATCAGGAAGCAACTTGTTTTGGGATCTTTTTGTGTTGCCTAAGCTTTGTTATTTTCTAAATTGAAATAGAACCTTCCGTGTTTATGTCGTTTGCTTTTAGGAAACTTTCCAGAATCAAATTGCAATAGCTGCCATTCCAAACGTGGTCTTGCGCATATTTCTACGAGCACTCTCCATGCTCGCAGATCGGACGATGCCGCTTCCCTCACCGTGCTGTCAGGTTGCCCAACCCACTACGTGAACTTGCCGCACAGGAGCGAAGAAAAAAATGATAATTAGCCATCCGCCCTATATTAACAAATAATACACCATTAACGCTACGCAGGGAAAGCTTTGAATGTCGAAAGTTTTTCCGAGAGGCCTGAGACCTTTTAATCGCAAAGTTCGTCAATGCGATTGATCTCTAGGAAGGCAATATTCTTTAGTTTGACAATGCGAAGCTTGCAGTAATTCAAGAATAATTCTTGATGTGAATTGGGTGAAGAAAATGATTTACATCAGATATCGCAATACCTAGGTCAATTTATCGAGGCGCTAGACTTTGTCAGGCTTGTGAAACAAGACACGTACTGAATAGTCAGGTTTCAGAATTTCCCGGAAAGTGTATTTGCAACTCGTGCGACGAATACAGACAAAGCGGGAAGGCCCTGTTTTTATCGAAACGT
Organism: Roseibium sp. RP-7; assembly: GCF_053005225.1. Lineage (NCBI taxonomy): Bacteria > Pseudomonadati > Pseudomonadota > Alphaproteobacteria > Hyphomicrobiales > Stappiaceae > Roseibium > Roseibium sp. RP-7. The sequence goes on along the minus strand of NZ_JBRKQA010000004.1, from coordinate 241,100 downwards.
CACAGCAGCCAGCTGACACTCCGTTCGGCACGAAATTGCATCCAAGGTTTGCGTTTCAAGCTGTCGGACAGGCCTTCGGAGTGGACACAAGAAGAAGCCTCCGAGGTATTACCTTCTTGAATTCTTCGAAATGAGAAGACCTCTTGGGGGCACCCTTCAGGCGTTTCTTGTTCCAGCGCATCGGATCTTGCGTGGCGTTATGAGCGCGAAGAGTTTGTATTGGCGGGAGCGGACATGGGCGTTGACAGGGTGAAAAATTAATATATGCATAGGCTATGCAATTATTGGACGCCAACAAACTGGGTGCCCTCGGCACTTTGATCCGCGACCGGACAGATGCGGCGCTGGGACCATTGTCGCCAAGCGCCGCGGCCGTTCTGTCGATGCTTCACTTCAAGCCCGGGTTGACGACGAGTGAAATCGCAACGGTCGTCGGCGTCAGTCAACCGACTGCCGTCAGGTTGATAGATGGGCTGGAACGACAGGCGTTGATCAAGCGCGGCGAGCAGGTAGGGCGCGTCACCCCGCTCAGCCTGACAAAGGCCGGTCACGATGAGGCCGAAGCGTTGCAGTTGCGCCGGCTGGCCGCTTTGGACGGTTTGCTTGGCGCCTTGCCCGAGAAAGACCGGAACCGGTTCGTTTTGCTGCTGGACAGGGTTCTTGAAGAGGCGACGACATCGCGATCCTTTGCCAGAACAACTTGCCGGCTGTGCGAGCATAACCTGTGCAGCGCCGATGTTTGCCCGATTGGCTGCAAGGCAAGCGAAATCGAGAAAGCGCAGGAGCGGCTATGAGCACGTCTGAAGGAAGCACCTCACCTTTCATCGATCCGGATGCATGGGTTGCGCCTGACGCAACGGTTGCGGGCGATGTCAGGATCTGTGCGGGCAGCAGGATCATGAATGGTGCCCGGCTGGTGGCGGAAGGCGGCAGCACAATCCGTATCGGCCGAAACTGTATCGTGCTCGAAAACGCCGTGATCCGCGCAACGTCCCGTCACGATTGCAAAATCGGAGATCATTGTCTGATCGGCCCGAACACTCATGTTGTCGGCGCGGAAATCGAGGATGAAGTCTTCATCGCAACCGGAGCTGCCGTTTTCCATGGCGCGCAGGTGGGGCACGGGTCGGAGGTTCGCGTCAACGGCACGGTTCACCTTCGCACGCGGCTGGAACCCGGATCGACCGTTCCGATCGGATGGGTCGCTGTCGGTGACCCGGCCCGGATCCTTTCGGCAGACCAGCATGAAGCCATCTGGACAATCCAGAAGCCGCTCGACTTTCCGGGGTTTGTCTATGGCGTCGACAGAAACGCTCCCGACGTGATGAAAACCATCACCCAACGGCTTTCGGAAAGCCTGGGGGAACGCCAGGTAACCGCGGCCGGTGCACCAACCGTGCCGGGCCTTTGAGCCCAGGAATTACCGACGGGTAGGCCACGACCGGACCGCGCCTGAGTTAACGGCGCGAGCCCGGTGTGCCCGTTGCAGTCCGCTTATTGAAACGTCTTCAGGTAGGCGATGACGTTCTCAATTTCCTCGTCCTTGCGCAGCCCGGCGAAGGACATCTTTGTCTTGGGGACGACTTCCTTTGGCTTGTGCAGATAGGCCGTCAGGGTTTCTTCGTCCCAGACCAGTCCGCCGTCAGCCTTTTCGGTCATGCTGGCGGAATATTTATAGCCTTCGACCTGGCCTGCAGGCGCGCCGACAATCCCGTTGAGCGCCGGGCCAACCTTGTTCTTGGCGCCGTCGCCGACAGCATGGCAGGCCTGGCATTTCTTGAAGATCTTTTCGCCTGCAGCAGCGTCGCCGTCAGCCCAGGCAGGAGCCGCTGCGAAGAGACCCGCAAGCGTGACAAGGCAGGTGAGTGTCTTTCTCATGATGTTTCCTTTCCTGTTGCCGGCACATTGCCGACGATACGGCCGGCGGACGGCCGCGGTGGGTTTTCATGGTGGCCGGGCAAACCTTGTTTGCCCGGCCTGACCGGTCCGTCCCCAGGCCTCATTGTCGGACGGACGAGGTCATGGTGAGGGTGCGAGGCCAGAAAGCCGGTGATCGCCTTTCACATCCTTGACATCCGTCAAGCGAGCCTCCGGCTATTCGGCGGCAACGGGCTGTCTTGCCAGCTGGCATTGCGACCAAAGCGAATGAAGCGCGCAGACCAGGCGGTCGACATCCCCGGATGTGTGAACCGGCGACGGGGTAATCCGCAGCCTCTCGGTTCCCTTTGGAACGGTCGGGTAGTTGATCGGCTGGATGTAGATGCCGAAATCCTCCAGGAGCGTGTCCGACAGGAATTTGCACTTGGCCGGATTACCGACGATCACCGGTATGATGTGGCTGGGATTGTCGACATGTGGAATACCGAGCGTATCGAGACGCCGCCGAACCTTGGCGACGATGGCCTTGTGGGCATCCCGTTCCACCGAACTTTCCTTCAGATGTCTGATAGACGCCGTTGCGGCCGCCGCGATGGCGGGGGGAAGGGCTGTGGTGAAGATGAAGCCGCTGGCAAAACTGCGCACGAAATCACAAAGTTCGACAGACGCTGCGATATATCCTCCGACAACGCCGAAGGCCTTGCCAAGGGTGCCTTCGATGACGGTCAGGCGGTCCATCACGCCTTCCTGCTCTGCGATACCGCCTCCGCGCGGCCCATAAAGGCCAACGGCATGGACCTCGTCCAGATAGGTCATGGCGCCAAATCGGTCTGCAAGATCGCAGATCTGCGAAATCGGCGCGATATCCCCATCCATGGAGTAGACGCTTTCAAAGGCGATCAGCTTCGGCTTTGCCGGGTCGGCAGCCCGCAATTTGGCTTCCAGGTCTTCCAGGTCGTTGTGTTTCCAGATCACCTTTTCGGCGCGCGAGTGGCGTATTCCCTCGATCATCGAGGCGTGGTTCAGGCTGTCGGAAAAAACGATGCAGTCGGGGATCTGCGAGGCGAGCGTACCGAGCGCCGCCCAGTTGGAGACGTAACCGGATGTAAACACCAGCGCGGCTTCCTTGCCATGCAGATCGGCGAGTTCGGCTTCCAGCAGCACGTGATCGTGTGTCGTGCCGGAAATGTTTCTGGTTCCGCCAGCCCCGGCTCCGCAGCGGTCGACCGCCTCGTGCAGGGCTGCCAGAACCTTAGGATGCTGCCCCATGCCGAGGTAATCGTTCGAGCACCAGATGGCGACATCTTTGGTGCTCTCTCCGCTGGTCCACTTCGCTTCCGGAAAATTGCCGCGTTTACGCTGAAGGTCGATGAAGACGCGGTAGTTTCCGTCATGCTTCAGGTCTGCAAGACGGCTTTTGAAAAAGGCTTGATAGTCCATGACGTCCCCGCTTTCTCAAGTGTCCGGTAGACGCTAGTTGCGGGGCGGGACAGGCTGAATGACAATAGTCAAGAAAGGCAAGAATCCATCGATGGTCCGCGCTTGCTATTGTGCAAAGTCACCAGGTCGGGCTAGACGTTCTTGCATATCACTTGCCCAGGACCTTCATCGATGCCGACCGACCGCCAGCGGAAAATTGCCCAGAACTCCCTGCTTCTGAAAAGCTTCCCGCAGGAGATCCGAGACATGGTGCTCGGCATGTCGAGCTGGCGGACATATGACCGCGGTGAGACGTTGTTCCTGCATGGTGAGACAGCGCAGGCAATCCACATCGTCATGGATGGCTGGGTCAAGCTTTACCGGATCGCGCCCAACGGAGGCGAAGCGGTCGTGAATGTCTTTGCCAAGGGCGAAAGCTTCGGTGAAGCGGTCGCGTTCCGCGGGCTTGCCTATCCGGTTTCGGCGGAAGCGGTAACCGCCTGCGAAGTGATGCGCATACCCAGCACGGCCATCCTGGAAGCCATGCGCAAGGACCCGGACATTGCCGTGTCGGTTGTGGCATCGACCTTCATTCACCTGCATTCTCTCGTTTCGCAGCTGGAACAGTTGAAGGCGCAAACCGGACCGCAAAGGGTTGCCGAGTTCTTGCTGGAATTGTGCGAGCAGGAAAGCGGTAGCTGCGAGGTAACCCTGCCTTACGACAAGTTCCTGATCGCCGGCCGTCTCGGCATGAAGCCGGAAAGCCTGTCGCGGTCTTTTGCGCGGTTGAAATCTGCGGGGGTCCGCATCAATCGCAATCATGCGGAAATCAAGGATATCGAACGGCTTCGGGCCTTCTCCGAAGAAGATCCGGTGGATGCCTGGACCAAGGGGTGACCATGATGAAACTGGACATTGCCTTTACGGCCATCGACGCCGCGAACGCCGCTGACCCCAACCAGGAAGACGGCAAGCCTGCGGCTCTTCTATATGGGCAACGGATGAGCGAAGAGCTGGAACGGCTCTACCCGGAGGCGACCGATCCGTTGAAGATTGCGGCCAGGGGCCAGCACATCGAGCGCTGGATCACACCGCGCCAGTCCTACCCGGAAGGCAAGGCCGGCTATCACGCCTGGCGCCGGAATCAGGCCCGTCATCACGCAGACCGGGTCGGTGAAATCATGGCCAGCGCGGGCTATTCACCGGAGGAGATCGAGGCGGCGGCGAAGATGCTGCGCAAGGAAGGCCTCAAGCGGGACGCGGACGTGCAGGCGCTGGAAAACGTGATCTGTTTTGTGTTCCTGAAATGGTATTTCGCGCCATTTGCCGCCAAACACGAGGACAGCAAGGTGCTCGATATCGTGCAGAAAACGGCACGGAAGATGTCGGAGGAGGGACGGGCCCGGGTGCTTGCCGAATTCGATCTTCCAAAGCAGCTTGCCGAAGCTTTCAGGGACTGAGCCCCGGTGCCACGTAAAGCACCAGCAACAGCAGGCAAAAGAACCCGATCACCCAGCTGAAGCCTGACAGCCAGGCAGGCGCCTGCCACAACCCGAGATATCGGGACAGTATGATCCGTGCCTTGATGAAGGCCAGCAGCAACAGCAGTCCGCCGAAAAGAGCCGGACTGAAATGACCGGTTCCGCCTGTAGTCACCAGAACGGTAGCGGCCGACAGGCCCAATAGCGCAATCCACGCAAGCGTGACGGAGGGAAGGGTCATCGTTCGCTATCCCAGGACATAGATCACCGGAAACAGCAGAACCCAGATGAGATCGACCATATGCCAGAAGGCGGTGCCTGTTTCGATGGTACGTGGTTCGTCTTTCCAGGCAACCAGACCCAGCACAAAGATACCGGCAAGCACATGAGCCGCGTGAAACCCGGTGAGCAGGTAGTAGAAGGTGAAGAAGGGGTGGGTCTCCGTGGAGATCCCTTGCTCTATCTTGACCGCATATTCCTGTATCTTGATGGCGAGGAACAAGCCGCCGAGGGCCATGGCACCAATCAGGTGCAAACGCGCCGCGGTGCGTTTCATCGCAAGCCGAAGCTCCAGGCTTCTGGCCGCCAGAAAACCACTGGTGATCAGAACGATCGTATTGATGCCCGCAAGCGCCGGGTCGAGATGAGCTCTTGCGGCAGCAAATCCAGCCGGATCGGATATTCGCACGCCCATGAAGGCGGCAAGACCGGCACCGAACACCAGCAATTCACTGACGATGAGCACCCACATCATCAGTTCCCCGGGCAACTCGTCGAGGATGCCGGCGTCGCCGTCTTGTTCCGGCTTCGGTGACGGAGCGTGCATCAGCGGCTCTAGCCTCCGACAATCTGGCGGTAGATCTGCGGCAAGGCCTGTGTCAGCCGATCGGGATGCGGGATAACGGCAAAGCCGCCTTGACCAAACAACCGCGGAAACCAGGACTTGGCCGACTTGTCGATGGTGACGCCAAAGACGGATTGGCCTGCCCGCCGGGCTTCCCGAACTGCCATCCTGGTGTCTTCGATGCCGTGCCGCCCCTCGTAGTGATCGAGATCGTTTGGCTTGCCGTCCGTGATCACCAGAAGGAGCTTGCGCTTGCGCGACTGCGCTGCCAGGTCGGCGGATACATGACGAATGGCTGCCCCCAGACGGGTGTAGAAGCCGGGACGCAGCGTTCCGATCCTCTGTTCGACAAGGGCACTCATCGGTTCATGGAACCCCTTGCAGGACTGCAGGTACACCCGCTGCCGTTTCAGGGATGAAAACGCAGTGATGGCGAAATCATCGCCGCAGGCGTTCAGACCCCAGGCCAAAGCTGTCAGGGCTTCGCGTTCGATATCGATCACGGCGCGTCCGGTGACGGCGCTCTCGGTCGAGCGGGAAACGTCGAGCAGGATGGAAACCGCAAGATCACGCGCTTCCGGACGGGTCTGCAGCCAGATTCGTTCCGAGCCGGTGCCGCCTGCAATCCGTTCGGCTTCAGAGCGCACGGCTGCATCAAGATCCAGTCCGTCGCCTTCCAGGTGTCCACGTGTCGTCACCCGGCCCGGGCGGAGGGCCTCGAACTGCTTCTTCACCGAGCGGATGCGCCGTTTGGCCCGCTCGTCCATGCCGGCGGATCCCTTTTCAGGATCCGCTTCCGCGGTGCTGGTCAGAACGCAGACGTGGTCTGCCAGATAGCGGCCGCTGCGCGTGTCCCATTCCGGGTAGAGATGCCGTCCGGACAGTCTTTCGCGGTCCACATCCTCCGGGGCGAGATCAAGATGCAGCTTCAGACGGGTTGCCGGTGCCTTGGAGATTTGCCCAAGGCCGATCTCGTCCTGATCGTCAGCCGCTTTCTTGGCGCTGTCATGGTCGTCGTCATCGACACGCCGATTGAGATTGAGAAACTCCGCCCAACTCAAAATGGCTTCAAACTTGTGGAGGATCAGGCTGTCCTTGCGTTCCGCCTGATCTGCCTTGCGTCTGCGGGCGCGCACGGTCTTGCCGGTCGCTTCCTCGGGTGGGCCGTCTGTCTCGCGGCTGTCGACTTCGTCTCCCGCTGAAAACACGACCTCTCTGAGATCCGGCCAAAGCGGCACAGGCCGGAAAGGGCGGTATCCGCGCGGGGCAGTTATTTCCTCGAACGAATTCCGGTCAACCCGCTCCTGAAGTTCCAGGACATCGCGGGGAGGAAGCGCGGTGTCTCCCAGCATTTGACGCACAAGCCTGTCGACCCTTGCTTCCATGTCCGGCAGCGGGGCCTGAGGTCTTGCTGCCAGCACCTGCTGGCAGAGTGCGCTGTAAAGATCCCGCAAGCCGGGAGCGTGTTCGAGCGTGTCTCGAAGCATCGCGGAAATCGCCCTGAGCGCTTGAAGATCGGCGCGGAGCGGATCCGTTTCGGCGATATGGGTTGGTGCATGGGCCGCAAGGGCCGTCAGCCAGACATAGAGTGCTGCATTTGCCTCCCGCAGCGGGAACACCGCAAGACTGGCCGGCAATCTCAGGATTTCGCCGTCGAAGCTGGTCCGTGTCACGGTTTCGGCTTCCGTGCCGAGCCGCCTCAGAAATCCGAGGCGATGGCGGGAAACCTCCTGGGCGACCGGACGGAGCTCGACACTGTGAGCTCCGCCCAATCCCCGGAAAAGGACAGCAAGCCGCCCGCCGACCTCATCGAGGCCGACCGCGGCTCCATGATGCACCTCGGGTGCACCCAGGCGGCTTGCAAACGCGTGCCACAGTTTCCCGACAGTTTCCTCGGGTTCCCATGGCTCGATGTCGATCTTGCCCATCGGTCTGGCCTCACCCAAACACGGCCGTGACAAGATCAAGGAGCCCGCGTTTCACGTCTTCATCGTCGGTCAGCGGTTCGATCATTGCAGCTTCGATCGCCCGTCCGACAGGCATGCCCTGGGCAATCAGCGTTGCCGCATAGACGACCAGACGGGTCGACACACCTTCTTCGAGATCCTGGCCTTTCAGCGCCCTGAGTTTCCCGGCCAGACGTACCAGCGAGGCGGTCCGGTCGTGATCGAGGCCGCTTTCCTCGCAAACCACTTCGGTTTCCAGATCCGCCGGCGGGAAATCGAATTCAAGCGACAGGAACCGCTGGCGGGTGGATGGTTTCAGGGTCTTCAGGATGTTCTGGTAACCGGGGTTGTAGGATGCAACGAGCATGAAGCCGGGTGCGGCCATCAGCTCTTCTCCGGTTCTGTCGATCGGCAGGGTCCTGCGATCATCGGTGAGCGGATGCAGGACGACCGTCACATCCTTGCGCGCTTCCACAACCTCGTCGAGATAGCAGATTGCGCCTTCCCTGACGGCGCGTGTCAGCGGTCCGTCCACCCAGACGGTCTCGCCGCCCTTGAGAAGATACCGGCCGATCAGATCGGCGGCGGCAAGGTCGTCATGACAGGCGACCGTGTAAAGCTTGCGGCCGAGCCTTGCTGCCATATGGGCGACGAACCGGGTCTTGCCGCAGCCGGTCGGCCCTTTCAGCAGAACCGGCAGGCCGTTCCGGTGCGCGGCTTCGAAGACATCGCATTCGTCGCCTTGCGAGAGGTAGAAGGGGGCAGATGCCGCCCCCTTTTCCATGGAGACTGTAGCGTCCATATCCATCACTCCGCGGGGGCGCCGGCTGCTTCACCGGGCTGGATGACTTCGCGGCGTGGCATTGCAACTGCGTAGATGAACAGGATGGCGCCGAGGACGAAGGCAGCACCGGCCCCGAAGCGCATCCAGTAGAACACGGCCAGCTGGTCCTGAACGTCCATGTAGTATTCGCCCATGACACGCTGCAGGTGGGTTTGCACCGTTCCGGCGAACGTCAGCACGAAGGTCATGAAGGACATGCCACCGGCCATCAGCCAGAAGGACGCCATGTTGAGCACCTGGTTGTAGGGATCCCGGCCGCGCAGAAGCGGCATGGCGTAGGTGATGATCGCCAGGTTCAGGGAAACATAGGCGCCGAAGAAGGCCAGGTGTCCGTGGGCAGCGGTGATCTGCGTGCCGTGGGTGTAGTAGTTCACGCCATGAAGGGTATGCAGGAAGCCCCAGACTCCGGCACCGAAGAAGGCAAGCGTTGCGCAACCGAGCGACCACAGCAGCGCGGCCTTGTTGGGGTGGTCCCGCCGACCTTTCCACACCATCACGAAGGCAAAGGCCATCATGGCGAAGAAGGGGATCACCTCCAGCGAGGAGAAGATCGAGCCGATCCACTGCCAGTATCCGGGTGTCCCGATCCAGTAGTAATGGTGGCCGGTGCCCAGGATGCCGGAGAACAGTGCGGCGGCAACGATGACATAGAGCCATTTCTCGATGACTTCGCGGTCGACGCCGGTCAGCTTGAGCATCAGGTAGGCGAGGACCGAGGCCATGATCAATTCCCAGACACCTTCGACCCACAGGTGCACGACGTTCCACCAGTACTGCTTGTCGAGCGAGAGGTTGCTTGGATTGTAGAAGCTGAACAGGAACAGGAGCGCCAGGCCCCACAGGCCCAGAAGCAGGATGTTGGTGATCGCGGTTTTCTTGCCCTTCAGCACTGTCATGGTGATGTTGAACAGGAAGATGAGGGCGGCAACAACGATGCCCACCTTGACCCATTTGGGCTGTTCGATGAACTCGCGGCCTTCCTTGCCCAGCAGCCAGTTGCCTTCAAACAGGTTGAAGACATAGGTGAGAACCACACCCAATGTGCCGACCACCAGAATGATAAGCTGCAGATAGGCCAGCTTGGTGGAATGGATTTCCCGTTCCGCTTCTTCCGGGATCAGGAAGTAGGCGGAGCCCATGAAGCCGAGCAGCAGCCAGACGATCAGGCTGTTTGTGTGCAGCATCCGCACGATGTTGAAGGGAAGCAGCTCCGACAGAAAGTTCGGCGCCACATAGATGTAGCCGGCGAGCAACCCGCCCAGAACCTGGACGGCGAACAGGCCGAGCGCCACGGCGAAATACGCCAGCGCAACCTTTTGAGATTGGTATTTCATCTTGGGTTTCCTCAGCGTTCAAAATCAGCCGGCGTCGTTCGGCGGCCAGTCCTGGGCGTCGATCTTGTCTGTCCAGATCAGGAAGTTCGAGAGATCGCGGATCTCTTCGTCCGTCAGGTGGAACTGCGGCATCTGTCGGCGACCTTCGATGCCGGAAGGCTGGGATTCCATCCAGCCCTTGAGGGTCTCGAATGCCAGGTCAGGATCGTCCAGCACACCCCAACGGGTCATCACGTTGCCGACTTCGGGGGCGAAATACGCACCCTCGCCGAGGATCGTGTGACAGTTGATGCAGGCCTTGTCCTCCCAGACCCGTTTGCCTGCGGCAACGCTTTCGGTCAGCGTTTCCGCATTCGTCGATGTGCTGGTGATGTAAAGGTGGCTGTGCGCCGACAGCCCCACAAAGATGATGATGAAAAAAAGCGACCCGCCATAGAATATGTTTCGGGCCATGCTTTTGGTCATGACTTCGCGCATAGCGCGCTCCTTTCCCCGGAGTTGATCCTGCCGGGAGGGTGCCAGCGCGCAGCCGCATTTCCTTAACCAAAGTCAAGTGGACCGGAAAGCGGTGCTGAAGACGGTGAAAATCATCGCAATGGGATCGACGCCTTCGCCGATGTTGCCGTGAAGTGTATGCTCCCCTGCGACAATTGTGTCGTCTTGCAGGCGGTAAACTCGTAAATATCTCAATAAAGACAATCGCTTAGGAGGGGCGTGTCTTGCCGGTTTTCCCGACGGACATGGCTGAACAAACCTGCCTGAAAATTTCAAGTTAACGAAAGTCAAGGAAGCAGACCCTGCCAGCGCGCACCGTCCGATTGCCTCACCAGTCGAACGGAGACTAATCATGATCTCGACACGAGCCATTCGGAGAAATGCGCTGCTGATGAGTGTGGCTTTCACACTCGGATTGTCGGCAGTTGGCGTTTCTGCCCAGGATAAGCCGGCGGACCACGGCAGTGGTCCTTCAGCTGCCTATGAGCCTAGCATGTCAACTCTCGGCCAGCTGAAGGTCGAGATTCCGGGGCGCAAGGAAGGCGATCCCGTGATGACGCCTGAAGAATATCAGAATGCAAACCAGATCTATTTCGAACGCTGCGCCGGTTGCCACGGCGTGCTGCGCAAGGGTGCGACCGGCAAGCCGCTGACCACGGATATCACCCGGGAAAACGGCTACGAATATCTGCGCGACTTCATCACCTACGGATCGCCCGCCGGCATGCCTAACTGGGGTACCTCGGGTGAATTGACCGAGGAACAGGTCGACATGATGGCGCGCTACATCCTGCTGGAACCGGCGTCACCGCCAGAGTTCGGCATGGACGAAATGCGCAAGAGCTGGAAGGTGCTGGTTGCACCGGAAGACCGCCCGAAAGAGAAGTTGAACGATATCGACATCGACAACCTCTTCTCGGTCACCCTGCGCGACAGTGGCCAGGTCGCCCTAATTGACGGTGAAACCTATGCCATCCATGCGGTGATCAACACCGGTTACGCGGTTCATATTTCGCGTATTTCCGCCTCCGGCCGCTATCTTTACGTGATCGGGCGCGATGCGCTTGTGAACATGATCGACCTTTGGATGGAAGAACCGGCAACAGTGGCGCAGATCAAGGTCGGCACCGAGGCCCGCTCCATCGAAACATCGAAAATGAAGGGATGGGAAGACAAGTATGCGATCGCCGGCTCCTATTGGCCGCCGCAATATGTGATCATGGATGGCGACACGCTGGAGCCGCTCAAGATCAAGTCGACCCGTGGCATGGTCTACGACGACCAGACCTATCATCCCGAGCCGCGCGTCGCCTCCATCGTGGCATCGCACTACAATCCGGAATTCATCGTCAACGTGAAGGAAACCGGCAAGATCCTGCTGGTCGACTACTCGGACATCAAGAACCTGAAGACGACCGAGATCGAAGCCGAACGCTTCCTGCATGATGGCGGGTTCGACAGCACCAAGCGTTACTTCCTCGTGGCTGCCAATGCCCGCGGCAAGGTCGCAGTCGTCGACACCAAGGAAGGCAAGCTGACGGCCCTTCTTGAAACGGGTGGTCAGACACCTCATCCGGGGCGTGGTGCCAACCTGATCCACCCGACCTACGGTCCTGTCTGGGTCACTTCGCACCTCGGCGATGAAACCGTCGCCCTGATCGGGACGGATCCGGAAGGCCATCCGGACAGTGCCTGGAAGGTCGTGCAGACCCTCTATGGTCTCGGCGGGGGCTCGCTCTTCGTCAAGTCCCATCCGAAGTCGAACCATCTCTACGTGGATGCACCCTTGAACCCGGACGCGGAAGTCTCGGGCGCGATCGCTGTGTTCAACGTCGACGACCTGACCCAGGAAGAACCTGAATACAAGGTTCTGCCGATTGTCGAATGGGCGGATGTCGGCGAGGGCCAGCCGCGTGTCGTTCAGGGTGAGTTCGACCAGGCGGGCGAGGAAATCTGGTTCTCCGTCTGGAACGCCAAGGACAAGGAAAGCGCGATCGTCGTCGTTGACGACAAGACGCTCGAGCTGAAGCACGTCATCAAGGACGAACGGCTGATCACTCCGACCGGCAAGTTCAACGTCTTCAATACGCGCGCCGACGTCTACTGACGTCCCGCCGGGAGAGGCGGAATTCCGCCTCTCCCGTTTCTTTCTTCCATGCCGCCTGCAGGAGCAAACGATGAAACAGTCAGGGAAGGTCTATCTGATCGGTGCGGGACCCGGAGACCCGGAGCTTCTGACGCTCAAGGCCCTGCGAATGCTCCAGGAAGCGGATGCGGTCGTTTTCGATCGTCTGGTTTCACCTGAAATCCTGTCGTTGGCTCCGACCAGTGCCCTGCAGGTGCCTGTTGGAAAATCGCCCGACAATCATCCCGTTCCTCAGGAGAGGATCAACGAGATCCTTGAAGAACTGGCGCTGGAAGGCTTGACCGTCGCCCGGCTGAAAGGCGGCGATCCGCTGATCTTCGGTCGCGGTTCGGAAGAAGCCGAACATCTTTTGTCACGCGGCATCGCGGTCGAATATGCGCCCGGCATTACCGCTGCCCAGGGGGCCGCCTGCGTAACAGGTGTGCCGCTCACCCATCGTGGTCTGGCATCCGGCGTCCGCTATGTGACCGGACACCGGCAGGCAAACGGCGTTCTCGACCTCGATTGGAAAAGTCTCGCTTGCGAGGATACCACGCTGGTCGTCTACATGGGGGTTGCCAACATCGGGCAGATTGCCCTGCGCCTGATTGCCGAAGGACTGAGCGGGACAACCCCTGTACTTGCCATCGCCAACGCGACGACACCGCGTGAAACCAGGCTCTATTCCGAACTCGACAGGATCGCGATCGATATCCGCGACACCAGGTTCAAGGCGCCGGTGCTGTTTGTTGTCGGCAAAGTCGTGACCCTGAGTGCCGAATGGCCGGCAACAACCTTTGACGCCATGCTCAATACCGTGGACAGCGGCGCAGCCGGAAAGCTGGTCCATGCTTAAGACGCTGCTCACCATTGCCTTCTGTCTTCTGGCCATCACAAGCCTAGCGCTTGCGGAGGAACAGGAAACGCCTGCTGCATTGGTCAACCTGGTGCGACAGGACTGCGGCTCGTGTCACGGCATGACACTGAAAGGTGGCCTTGGACCGGACATCCGGCCGGATGCCCTCGGTCATTACGACATCGACACCCTGTCCACGGTGGTTCTGGACGGCATCCCGAAAACGGCAATGCCTCCCTGGCGTCCGATCCTGAGCGAGGCCGACGCGAGGAAAATTGCCGAATATCTTTTGAAGGGAGACACGAAATGAAGTGGCTATGTGGAGCCGTTCTGGCAACCATGTTGACCGGCACTGTCCAGGCACAGTCGGTCGTTGCCACCGGCGATCTCGGTCTTGTGGTTGAACGGGCGAGCGGGTCTCTGTTGCTGGTCGATCAGTCCGACCGTGCCTCCCTGGCACGGATAGAAGGGCTTGGCGACCTTTCCCATGCAAGCCTGGTCTATTCACCGGACGAACGTTTCGCCTATGTCTTCGGCCGCGATGGCGGCCTTTCCAAGGTCGACCTTGCCGAGAAACGGATAGCCAAGCGGGTGATTCAATCCGGAAACGCCATCGGCGGGGCCATCTCGGACGACGGCTCACTGGTCGCGGTTTCCAACTATGAGCCAGGCGGTGTGCGTATCTTCGACGCTCTGACGCTGGAGATGGTTGCAGATATTCCGACCGGGTCGAAGACAATCGGTCTTGTCGATGCACCCGGCAAACGCTTTGTCTTCACCTTGTGGGATGCAGGCGAAACCTGGATCGCGGACCTCAATTCGGAGGAACCGAAGATCACCAGGATTGCCGGCATGGGCACCAACCCCTATGACGCCCTGATCACCGGTGACGGCCGTCTCTACATCACCGGCCTGTTTGGTGAAGACGGATTGACCGCGCTCGACCTGTGGCAGGAAGACCCCGAACCAATTCGCGTTTTGCCCGGATATGGCCGCGGGGAAGCGGAGTTGCCGGTCTACAAGATGCCCCATCTGGAAGGTTGGGCACGTGCTGGCCAGGAGTTTGTCCTGCCTGCCGTCGGGCACCACGAGGTTCTGTGGGTCGATGGTGAAACGCTCGCCGAAACCGGGCGCACCAGTACCCATGGTCAACCGGTCTTTGCCATGGCGCGGCCTGATGGCCGCCAAGTCTGGGTAAACTTCGCACATCCGCTCAATGACACCATCCAGGTGATCGATACGGTCACAAAGCAGGTCGTTCACGAATTCAAACCCGGCCCTGCCGTACTGCACATGGAATTCACGCCACGCGGCAACGAGGTCTGGGTTTCCGTGCGCGATGCCGGCAAGGTCATGATTTACGACACCCGGACCTTCGAGAAGACAGGCGAAATCGACGCCGAAAGCCCATCCGGCATCTTCTTTACAGCCCGGGCACACAGGACGGGGTTGTGAGCCATGACAAGCCTCATCGATCCCATTGACCTGACCCTGCTCGACAACTGGCAACGGGACTTCCCGTTGGTGCCAAGACCTTTCGAAATCATTGCAGCCGGAACGAACTGCTCTGAAAGTGACGTTATCGGGCGGCTGCACGATATGGCTGCGACCGGCCGGATCACCCGTGTTGGTGCCACCTGTGCACCCAACACGGTTTCGGCAAGCACATTGGCGGCAATGTCGGTGCCACATGATCGCATCGAGGCTGTTGCCGGGATCGTCGGTGCTCAGCCGGGCATAAATCATTCCTACCTACGGGAGAATTACCGGAACCTCTGGTTCGTTGCCACCGGCCCGGACCGGGAGCATGTCAACGGGGTTCTGGACACCATACGGGAGCAGACTCAGCTTGCCGTACTGGATCTCCCGATCATCCGTCCGTTCAATATAGACCTAGGCTTCAGCTTGAACGGCGGCCTGGGCCGGCCACCAGTGCCCCGGCCGGTCCGGTTGGAGCGACTGCAGGAGGGAGACGATGACCTCCTGCAGGCTCTGACCACGGGACTACCGATCATACAGCGTCCCTACCTGCGAATTGCGGAACACCTCGGCCGAACGGAAGAGGACGTTCTGGAACGAATAGGCGAGCTACTTGAAGCCGGTATCATTTCCCGCTTCGGCGTGATTGTACGTCACCGCGCCCTTGGCTGGCGCGCGAACGCCATGGTTGTCTGGGATATCGAACCGGAAAGGATCGCCTCGGCGGGCCCGGCGCTTGCCGCGCATCCGGGGGTGACCCTGTGTTACGAACGCCGGCCCGTTGCAGGCGTCTGGCCCTATCGGCTTTACTGCATGATCCACGGCCGGAGCCGGTCGCAGGCGCTGGATGTTCTCATCCAGGCATCGCGCCTGCCGGAAGTGGCGGGCGTCAGGCATGACGTCCTCTTTTCCACCCGTTGCTTCAAGCAGACCGGGGCGCTGATCTCTCGCCAGGGAGTTGCGGCATGACCCGGGAACTGTCTCCTCTCGAGCGGACCTTGATCAATCGTCTGCAGGACGATCTGCCACTGGTTCCGCATCCCTTTCAGGAATTGGCGCAGGAACTGGGCCTGAGTGAAGAAGAGGTTGCCGGGCACATCCGGACCTTGCGCGACGACGGCCTGCTGACGCGGTTCGGACCCTTCTTCGATGCGGAAGCCCTTGGCGGTGCCTTTTGCCTTTGCGCCATCGCGGTACCGCCAGCGCGTTTCGAAGACGTCTTAACCAAAGTCAATGCTTACCCCGAAGTCGCCCATAACTATGAACGGGACCACAAGCTCAACATGTGGTTCGTCCTGGCAACGGAAAGTCAGGCCGCAATTTCGGCAACTGCCGAAGCAATCGAACGCGACACAGGCTTGCCGGTGCTGCTGTTTCCGAAGGAACGCGAGTTTTTCATAGGCTTTCGGGTGAACGCATGACCTTGACCCCACAGGACCGAACGATCGTCGAAGCCACACAGGCCGGATTGCCTCTGGTCACCAGACCCTTTGCCGTCGTTGCGGAAAGCCTGGGACTGAGCGAAGCGGAGCTGATCGACCGCTTGAAGCAGCTGAAGGCGCAAGGTGTCATCCGGCGGATCGGGGCTGCCCCAAATCATTACCGGCTCGGCATGACCGCGAATGGCATGACCGTCTGGGATGTCGATGACGCAGTGGTCGACAGTCTCGGCAAAAAGGTCGGTGCCTTGCCGTTCGTCACGCATTGTTACCGCCGTCCGCGGGCGCTGCCCGACTGGCCTTACAATCTCTTTGCCATGGTTCATGGAGAAACCCGCGAGGAAGTGATTGCAAAGCGGGTGGAGATTTCCAGTCTGCTGGGCAAGGCCTGCCGTGCCGGCGACATCCTGTTTTCAACGCGCATCCTGAAAAAGACCGGCATGCGCCTTCGCGGCAAGGAGGGCTGAACGATGTTCCGCCTCTCGGAATACATGCACCAGCTCGTGGAGCCGACACCTGTCAGGACACGCCGCGGCACCGGTGCGGTCAAACCGGTGGTGATCTGGAACCTGACCCGGCGCTGTAACCTGAAATGCCGGCATTGCTACACCGTGTCGGCAGACGTCGATTTTCCAGGCGAGTTGACCCACGACCAGGCCATGGCGACCCTGGAGGATCTTGGACACTTCGGCATTCCCGCCTTGATCCTGTCCGGGGGCGAACCGCTGGACCGGAAAGACCTCTTTGAGATTGCCGGGCGCGCCAGAAGCCTTGTGCGCATGCTGGCTCTGTCGACCAACGGCACCAGGCTGCACGGCGAGACTGCCGACAAGGTGGCCGAGATCGGTTTCGATTATGTGGGCATTTCCATTGACGGGATCGGGTCCACGAACGACTGGTTTCGTGGCGTCGAGGGAGCTTTCCAATCTGCCCTGCGGGGCGTTCGCGAATGCAAGTCACGCGGCATCAAGGTCGGATTGCGCTTTACTCTGACCGAGGGCAATCACGAGAGCCTGCCGGATCTTCTGCGCCTGTGCGACGATGAAGGTGTCGACAAGTTCTATCTGTCCCATCTCGTCTATGCCGGCAGGGGCGACAAGCACCGCGGCGAAGATGCCGAGCACAAGCGCTCCAGATGGGCAATGGACATTCTGATGGACCGCGCATGGCAAGGTGTCAGCGGTGGCCGGCCACTCGATATCGTAACCGGCAACAATGATGCCGACGCGGTTTACTTTCTGGAATGGGTACAGCGGATCTTTGGTCCGGAAACGGCAGCCCATGTGCGCGGTCATCTCGCGGCCTGGGGAGGCAATTCCTCCGGTCTCGGTGTCGCCAACATCGACACCCTCGGCAACGTGCATCCGGATACCTACTGGTCCGACTACACCATCGGCAGCGTGAAATCCGTTCCGTTTTCCGAACTCTGGACCGGTGAGGACCCCATGCTGGCCCGGCTCAGAACAAGGCCAAGACCGCTCAAGGGGCGCTGCGGTGCCTGTGCCTTCAAGGACGTGTGCGGCGGCAATACCCGTATCCGCGCACTGCAACTGACTGGCGACCCCTGGGCCGAAGACCCTGCCTGTTATCTCAATGACGACGAAATCGGGCTTGCCGGCCCTGGCGGCGAGCGCCTGGCCGTGACCCCGTTCCGAGGAAAACGCCATGATCCGGCTCACCGCTTCGCTTAGCGCACTCCTTCTGATGACCTCGCTTTCGGTTGCAGGCCCCGCACAGGACTACGCAGACAACTGCCAGGACTGCCATGGAGCAGGCCGTCTTGGTGGTGTCGGACCGGCACTGATCCCGGAGACCCTCGGCCGCATGCGCGGACCGGATCTGGATGCTGTCATTCGAGACGGCCGCAAGGCGACGCAGATGCCGGCATTCGCCGATATTCTAGGTGCCGATCAGATCGAGGCCCTGGCCGCTTTCCTGAAGGAGCCACTGAGTGACGTTCCGGACTGGACCGAAACGGATATTGCCGCCAGCCAGGTGATCAATGAGGACTATCAGCCGGTCGAAAAACCGGTCTGGCAGTCCGATCCGATGAACATCACCCTTGTCGTCGAAACAGGTGATCATCACGTGAGTGTTCTTGACGGCGATACCTTCGAGACACTCGACAGGTTCGCAACGCCGTTTGCGGTCCATGGCGGGCCGAAATTCTCGCCGGACGGGCGCTATGTCTTCATCATGTCGCGCGACGGCTGGGTCCAGAAATACGATCTCTACGCGCTTCAGGAAGTCGGCCGGGTGCGGGCAGGGCTCAACAGCCGCAACATTGCCATGAGCCATGACGGCAAGTGGCTGGCGGTTGCCAACTATCTGCCGATGACGCTGACGATCCTGTCGACCGAGGACCTTTCGGTCGCAACCGTGATGGATGTGACGGCCAAGGACGGCACGGCCAGTCGCGTTTCGGCGGTCTATCAGGCTCCCAACCGCAAGAGCTTCATCCTTGCCTTGAAGGATGCTCCGGAAATCTGGGAAGTAGCGACCGATCCGGAAGCCGACCCGGTCTACGAAGGCTTCGTGCACAGCCGGGAAAAAGGAATGGTCGAAGCTTTGCCTTCGTCCGTCGGTCTCTTCGCCCGCCGCCGGATCCTGACGGCGGAACCGCTTGACGATTTCTTTTTCGATGATGAATACCGGCATCTCGTCGGAGCGTCGCGCGACGGCGCGCGCGGTGTCGTGGTCAACCTGAATGTCGGACGTGAAATCGCTGAACTGCCGCTGGAAGGTATGCCGCATCTCGGGTCCGGTATCAGCTGGGAGCGGGATGGCCGCAGGGTCATGGCGACCCCGCATCTGAAAGAAGGCAAGCTGTCGGTCATCGACACCGAAACCTGGAAGCAGATCGCGACAATCAAGACCGACGGTCCCGGCTTCTTCCTGCGCAGTCACGAGAACACGCCCTATTTCTGGGCCGATGTCTTCTTCGGTCCGAACAAGGACGAAATTCATGTGATCGACAAGGAAAGCCTGGAAATCGTCAAGACCTTGAAGCCCGTCGAAGGCGCGACGGTTGCCCATGTCGAATTCACGAAAGATGGCCGCTATGCCCTTGTCTCGGTCTGGGAGGACGACGGTGCGGTGATTGTCTACGACGCCAGTACGCTGGAAGAAATCCGGCGCCTGCCCATGCGAAAACCTTCGGGGAAGTACAATGTCTGGAACAAGATCACCTTTTCGGAAGGAACGAGCCATTGAGGCGATCCTCGTCTCGCACGGCCAGCCGTCGCACCCGCAGGCAGGTGAAGCGTATTTGCGCGCACTTGCGCAGCAGGTCCGCGAATTCCTGCCCGAATGGTCCATCCGCTCGACCACGCTGGCCGCGCCTGGCGCTCTTGAACGGACTCTGGGCCTTGCCGGGCCTGAACCGCTTGTTTTTCCGGTTTTCATGGCCGAAGGCTGGTTCACGCAGACCGCTCTGACAGGCAGGCTGAAAGGGACGGGCGCCCGGCAGCTGCCTGCCCTCGGCATCCATCCCGAGTTGCCACGGTTGACGGCGCATTTTCTGGAAATGACGGCTGAAAGAACTCACTGGAATGCGTCCGGCTACGAACTGCTGCTGGCAGCCCATGGGTCGGCAACCTGCCGGTCGACCGCGCAAAGCACCCTCCGCTTTGCGGCTGGTCTTGCCGAATGGTTGCCGGAAAGACCGATCCGACTGGGCTTCCTGGAAGAAGCACCCTTCCTGGAACAAACGGCTACAAGTTGCGGCATGAGAACGGTCTTGTTACCCCTGTTCGCCGGAAACGGGCACCATGTGACCCAGGACATTCCGGAAGCTCTCGACAAGGCCGGGTTCGAGGGACTGCGCCTTGCTCCGCTGATCGAGGCGCCTTTCGTACCCAAACTCATTGCCTGCGCTCTGGAGAGCGCCAATCGGAAGGAACTGGCGGCGTGACCCGGATCGAAACCGGCTGGCCGGTGCGCAAACTTGCGATCGTGCTTTATCCGTTCACGGCCGCTGCCGTTGCCATCAACCTCTTCATGCTCAGCCTGATGGGGCAGGCCATCGGCTTGCCGGCCCTGTCGCCGATCGTGTCGATCTGGATCAGCTTGCCACTCGGCATCCCGGCCACATGGCTTGCAGCAAAGTGGGTGCGGCGACTGATGGACGAAGCAGATGGAAAACTGCCACCGGCAGATTGACACCCTCGTAAACGGGAAACGGACCATGTTGATACAAAGGGACCTGCGTCGAGGAACTGGCCTGCGCATGGCTGGTGCCGCCGCCGCTGTTTTCGGTGTCATGACAGTTGTGAGCGGTGGAACGGTTCTCTTTGGTGGCGATCAGCTATCCAGACTGGCTGGCAACGTCGTCTCGTTTGTCCTGTGGTTCAATTTTCTGGCGGGCTTTGCATATGTAATGACCGGCATCGGGCTCTGGTTTGCCAGAGGGTGGGCTCGCTGGATGGCCATCGCGATTCTGATCGGGACCGCGGTCGTCTTATGTGCATTCCTTGTGTATGTGTCCCAGGGTGGGCCTCATGAAACGCGCACTCTCGTGGCATTGATCTTCAGAACGGGCTTCTGGGCGATCGTTACCTCGACCGCCCTGCGCGCCGTAATCCGCTGAAAGACGCTTTCCTCAAGCCCTCAGCCACCCTGTCGAACCATCGCGGCGCACCACGAAGGCGCTGGTTGCCGTAAAGTCGGTAAGGGCTCTGCCAAGGCGGTTCTCTTCAAGTACCAATGCAGCTGTGGACAGGCCATCGGCAAGAGCTGCGGCCGGTGCTATGACGCTGGCGCCATCTACTGCACCCGCAACCGGCAGGCCGGTTCGCGGATCAATGATGTGGGAGCGCCGGCCGGCTTGATCGAAGGTCGTTCCGAGCCGCGCGGAACTGGCGACTGCGGCGTTCGTCAATCTGATCCTGGTATTCGCCTCTGCGCGTTCGGCCACCGGCTGCAAGGTCACTGGCCAACCACGGTGAGCGCCTGCGTTGAGAGCAAGTTCTTCATCCGGCCCGCCTCTGGTGACGATCTCACCGAGGTCGACCACCATGTTCGTGCATCCCTTCGCGGCTAGCAGGGCCGTCACCCTGTCCGTGATGTAGCCTTGGGCAATGCCGTTGAAGGACATGGACATGCCTTTTTGCGCAAAGCGGATCTCGCCCGGGTCATAAACGACGTGTCTGAAGCCTGTGCGGCTTCGGGCAGTTGCAAGATCTTCTCCGGTGTCGCCGGACGCCTGCCTGGCGTAATAGGCCCACAAAGGTTGAATGGTCGGGTCGAAGGCTCCTTCAGTCGCGGCGTGTAGCCTGTCGCACAGGCCGAGCAGATCGACCATTTCCAGAGAAGGTGCCGAAAGCCGTCCGTTGGCATTCAGCCGGACCAGCTCGCTGTCCGGTTGGTAGAGACTGAAGATCGCTTCCAGCCTGCGGATTTCCGCTTCCACCTTGGTGAACAGGCGTTTCGCTTCGCTTGCGCTTTCATGCAGGATATCGATCTCGGCCCCAGCCCCGAGCGCAATGCCGCGCCAGCGGTACAATTGGGCCTGTCCACCTGCCATTGCGGCACCCGCCGGCAAAGCAAGACCAGTAACACCGGCGGCGCAGATCCGCAGGAAACGCCTGCGGTTCATGGGTGGTTGATTGATGGTTGCATGTGTCATTGCGCAGCCCCGTGTTTTACAGACATGGGGACCGAGGTGGCAGCGGACACATCGACGGCTCCCAGAACGTAGTCGGTCGGGATGTCTTCGGCGCGGACGACGCGGCCCATGTTGTCCCGTGCGAAGGCGTCCGCTCCGGCCTGCGTACCAAAGGGAATTGCTTCCGGGGCGCCCATGCCGCCTGCCACGTCGCTGCCGATGACGAACCAGGCCCCATCCAGATCGATCCAGTTGTCGGTACCCGGCTGGGTCCAGCTTTCTGCGCGCTCCATGTCATTGACATAAACGGCAGCAATATCCTTTGGCTCTTCGGGAGAACGCAGGAAGGCAACCGCATCGCGGACCTGTGTGAACCAGAGCGGATTGGGATTTCCTGCCAGATGGATCTGCGCCTTGGGGCCGTCATGTTCCAGAACGGTCATCTGGCAGTAGTGACCAGCTGCTTCCGGTGTCAGATGCACGGCATCGGGTTTGGCAATCTGAACCTCTTCCTGGCAGGCAGCCAGGACCCCGAGCATGAATATCGAAATGAGCGCGCGTTTCATGGCGCAATCCTTTTTATCAGAAGAGCGGAGCCAGCCATGGCCAGGCCGGCAAATGCGGTCAGGGAGCCAAGGGCAAGCAAGGGGTCGAAAGGCAGCGTGTCTGCCACCCCGGCCATGCCGCCCACCAGATCGCTTGCGCCGAGGGCGGCCAGGTTGAACAGACGGAAGGCGTCGGCCGGATTGAGCAGGATGGCGTAGGGGAAGACGTCGGACGCGAAGACACCGCTTGGGTTTGCGACCAGCGCGCCAAGCAGCGCAAGGTCATACAGGACGACCAGCATAAGCCACACGGCAACTGAAGCCGCCGCCGCAGTGCGCGACTGGCGTGTCAGTGAACTCAGAACGTAGCCCGTGGCGAGAAAGCAGACGCCGAGCAGGATCGAGGTTGCGATCAGACGCGCAAAATCCGCAAGGCCCGAGAGGGAGCCGAAACCCGCTGCCACAAGCAACCCGGCGGTCAGGCCGTAGCCGACAACCAGTGCGAACGCCAGAACCAGTGTGTGGCCGACGGCCTTGCCGATCAGGAATTCGACACGGGAGATCGGGCAGGACAGCGTCATCAGCAGTGTGCCACGCTCGATCTCGCCGCAGATGGCATCGAATGCGAGCAGCAGGGCGATGAGCGGCACGAGATAGACCGACAGACTGGCCAGAGAGGCAACGGTAATGGTCAGGCGGTCGACGCCGAGCGTTCCGGCGGGTGCCGAGCCGAGCAGGGCGAGCGCCAGCGAGAACACGGCGAGGATCATCGCTGCAAGCAGGATCCACCTGTTGCGGATACCAATTCGGATTTCTTGTCCTGCTACGGTGAGGATTCTGGAGAACATGGTTCAGGCCTCCTTGCCAGCGGTGCAGGAAAAATACCGGTAAACGTCGTCGAGGCTTGGCGCGTGCACATCGACATCCTCAACCAGGTTGCCGAGTGCGCTGATTGCCGAAAGGGCTTTGACCTTGTCGTCCGCGTTGCAGTTGAATTCGACCGAACGTCCGTTCATCTGCCCGCCGCCGAGGCTTTCGGAGACATGGGCAAGATCTTCGGGCCTGGTCCAGACCTTCAGCCTGATCGGCAGCCCGGCCTGGGCGCGCAGGCGGCTCAGCACATCGTCCGCGACGAGCCGGCCTTTCGACAGGATCAGGATCCGGTCTGTCCGGGCCTCCAGTTCGGTGAGGGCGTGAGACGACAGCAGCACCGTCGTTCCCTGACCGGCGATTTCACCGATCAGTTCATAGACCGTCTGCCGGGAGATAGGATCAAGGCCTGTCGTCGGTTCGTCGAGCAGGATCAACCGAGGTCTCCCGACAAGAGCCTGGGCAAGACCAAGGCGTTGACGCATGCCCTTGGAATAGGTGCCGACCCGCCGTTTTGCAGCCTCCGCCAGGCCAACCCTTTCGAGCAGCGGCAAGGCCCTGGCCGGGCTTTCGCCTTTCAGTCTCGCGTAGAAGGTCAGCACTTCCTTGCCGGTGAGCGAGGCGGGAAAGGCGACCGATTCCGGCAGATAGGCCGTGCCGACACGGGCATCGTGACTGCCGGGGGCAGCTCCCATGACGGCGACGTCTCCATGGTCGCGCTTCAGGAACCCGAGCACGATCTTGAACAGTGTGGTCTTGCCGGCGCCGTTGTGCCCGAGCATGGCAACCCGTTCACCTGCGTTCAGCGAAAAAGACACGTCATCGACGGCCTTGTGCCCGGAAAAGGTCTTGCAGACGCCGTCCACGCGGAGGGTCGGTGCAGAAAGGGACGTTTCGGTCATCCTTGAACTCCCGAATTCGGTGTCGCCCGCACCGGCGGATGCATCAGTGGGGCGTTATCGACGATGCCGCCTGGCAGCAGCGCCGGAAATTGAGATTGGGTCCACCGCAGCAGCTGAACAGCCGGACTGCCGACCAAAAGCTTGGCGGAAGGCTGGGTCCAGAGAACCTGGTCGACCATGTCATTTGGCCGGTAGGCGGTGTCGGCAATGCCGTCGCCGTTCATGTCGAAGGCCGGGTGGTCGCTCCAGTAGTTGCCGCGCCCGTCCGTGCTCCAGTCAAGCTGGCGGCTGCCGACGTATTTCACCTGGGTCTTGTTGGCGATGAAGGCATTGCCCTTGAAGGCGTTATTTGCAGAACCCGCCGTGAAGTGAACACCGATGGGGCAGCCTTCGAAGCTGTTGTCTGTCACCGTGTTCTTGTTAGCGTTGTACATGAACAGACACTTCTCGCCGCCGCCTTCGACCTGGTTGCCGGAAATCTCGGCGTGATTGGCGTAGTTGAGCATGAGGCCGTGATTGCGGTCGCCGATCGAGACATTGTTGCGTACCTCCAGCCGGTCGGAAAACATCAGCGCGTAGCCGATGTCGTTGCCTTCGGAAACGTTGTTCTCGATGACACCATTGTTGCCGTGCATGTAATGAACGGCAAAACGCAGGTCTTCGAACCGGTTGTTGCGGAAGGTGTCCTTGGGACTGGTGTTGACGAAGATGCCGTCGCGGCCGTACCGGATCGTGTTGTATTCCGCCAGAAGATCAGGCGCGTTCCAGACGTAGATACCGTTGCCGCGCTCGTTCATGCGCAGGTCCTGGCGGCCTTCGATGAGATTGTTGGACACAGTTGCGTTGCGCGCACCATGAACATCGACACCTGTCAGGTTGTCGAGGATCCGGTTGTCACGCACGATGGCGCGATGCGCGGTCTTGGACAGCTTGACGCCTGCATCCAGCGTTTCCTGCGAGAGGCCGGAGCCGGTCAGTTCCAGCCCTTCCACGACACTGTCCGGTGCGTTGATGGTGACGACGCTGCCGGTGCCATTTCCGGCAATACCCGCCTTGCCCGCTCCACTCAGCGTCAAGGGTTTGTCGAGAACCACTGGGCCCTCATGCTTGCCGGGTGCAAGCCGGAGAATGTCCCCGGCCTGCGCTTGTTGAAGAACCTGCTGCAAGGCGCCCTTTTCGGCTGGTACCTGCCATTCTTCCGCCTGTAGCGGACCGCAGACGGTCAGGCTCGCCACAGCAGCGGTGGAAAGGGCCAGTGATCTGAAAAAGGCGCGGTGCATGGCTTAGGCGTTCCTCGGTTCCACGAACATCCGGCCGCGCATTTCCATGTGCAGCGCATGGCAGAACCACTGGCAATAGTACCAATGGACGCCCGGGCGTTCGGCAACAAAGGTGACCGACGCGGTCGCCTGCGGACCAACTTCCATGGCGATGCCATAGTTGGACAGGCAGAAGCCATGGGTCAGGTCATCGATATCATCGATGTTGGTGACGTAGATGGTGACTTCGTCGCCCTGCTTTACCGTGAACTTCTCGAGGCTGAATGTCGGCGCGACCGAGTGCATG
Source organism: Roseibium sp. RP-7 (assembly GCF_053005225.1). Taxonomy (NCBI): domain Bacteria; kingdom Pseudomonadati; phylum Pseudomonadota; class Alphaproteobacteria; order Hyphomicrobiales; family Stappiaceae; genus Roseibium; species Roseibium sp. RP-7. The sequence continues at coordinate 215,472 of NZ_JBRKQA010000004.1, read as the reverse complement.
TAGACACGCACCTTGTTGCCGTCGCGGATGACATCCGCGGCATATTCCAGCTCGACGCCGTCGGCGGCAGCCTGTTTCTTGGCATCGTCAAACCAGGGATGGTTGCGATCCCAGACAGTTGCCGGATTCAGCTTCGACGCATGCACGATGATGCTGTCATGCGGCTCGGCGAACGTCGGCCCGTCGTGAACCACCTTCATGTCGTCGGTGGAAATGTCGATGAGCTGTTCGTTCTCCGGTTTCAGCGGACCGACGTTCAGGAACCGGTCCTTGGAGAACTTGTTCATCGAGATCAGCCATTTGCCGTCCGCTTCCGCGGTTTCACCCATGGACGTGGAGTTGTGGCCCGGCTGATAATGCACATCGACCTTCGAGATGATCGGATCGACTTCTTCGCCCGCATAGGCGCGGATGGCCTTGTCGACGTTCCATTTCACGATCTGGCTGTCGAGGAACAGGGTCGTGAATGCGTTGCCCTTGCCGTCGAAAGCCGTGTGGAGCGGGCCAAGGCCGAGCTGAGGTTCGGCGACAACAGCCGAGCGTGGATCGGCATTGTCAGAGAAGAGCGCGTCGACCTTGGTCACGTCGATCACCGTGCAGGTGGGCGACAGCTTGCCATTGATGACGATGTGCTTCTTGTCCGGTGCCGCGTTGCAGCCGTGCGGGCTGTTCGGAACCGGGATATAGCGGGTGAACTGGGAATTGGCTTCTTTCCGGCCGTCGACGATCGGCACACCGTTGAGTTCCCGGTAGTTGCCCGCAGCGACGGCTTCCTCGATCGCCTTAATGTTGAAGACGACGCAATGGTCCAGTTCGCTCTCGGTCATTTCGGCAAGGTTCATGCCCATTTCCGAGTTGTAGCTGGTCGAAAAGGCGTATTTGCCCTGGTAGTCGGCGTCGCAGTTATCGAGGTTGCCCGATACGATCACCTGCCAGGCGACCTTCATCTCGTCACCGTCGATGGCGGTGAACAGGCAGGAATACTGGGAAGGATCGTCAAGAATCTTGCCGTCGTTGACCAGTGGGGCTTCATGCTCGCCATTGGCAAAGACATAGCCCGTGCGCGGATATTTCTGCGGTCGCATGCCGTGGATGTCGTGTGCGTTCGGGATCTCGATGATCTTGTCGCACTTCATCGTGGTGCAATCGATGCGGGCCACGCGCGTGTTCGCCTTGTCGTTGGCGAAGATGTAACGACCGTCGTAGGTGCCGTCGGTGAAGGACATATGCGGATGGTGCAGGTCGCCGTTGTCATAGGTGACCTTGCCCTGTGCCGCGAGATACGCCTTGGTTTCCGGCAGCAGACCTTCCGTCAGGATCTTGAGGGACTCGTTGGTCTGGCCCCAGCCGGTTGCCGAGCAGCGGTTGAATACCGGAACACGCATCAGTTCGCGCATGGACGGGAAACCGAGAATGCGCAACTCGCCGCTTTGGCCGGACGACCAGAAGCCGTAATATTCGTCGAGTTCACCCGGTGCGAGTTCGAACTTCTGTCCGTCTCCCTGCGCATATGCAAGGTCTGCACCGCTGAGGGCGACTGCGCCCATTCCGGCGACAATGGCGGTCTTGGCTGATCCGCCCAACAGATCCCGGCGGGATACGCCGCGCTGTTCTTGAGTGTCCTTCATGGCTGATCTCCTTAGGTTGCCTTTTGAAGGTTATTTGGCCGGCACCGGCGTTTCCGCCTTGGCTTTTGTGTCCGGCTTGACGAGACCGGTCTGCACCTCGAACCGCCGTCTTTTCGCGAGCTTCTTGATGCAAACGGGACATTTCTGGTCGTGCTGATACAGAACCTGGCAATGCAGGCAGTTCAGGCACTCGTTGGGATTGATGTGGCCTTCGGGATGGATGGCCTGGACCATGCACTCCTTGGCGCAGCGGTTGCAGGGGTTGCCGCACTCGCGGTACCGCTTCAGCCAGTCGAACATCCGCAGCCGTGCCGGGATCGCGAGGGCCGCGCCGAGCGGGCACAGATACCGGCAGTAGAACCGCTCGATGAACAGGCCGGCTGCCAGCAGGGCCACCGCGAACAGGACGAAGGGCCAGGCGCGCTGGAACTTCAGGATGATGGCCGTCTTGAAGGGTTCAACCTCGGCATAGTGTTCGGCCACATCGAGTGAATAGAGCGACAGTCCGAACAGACCCAGGAAGATGATGTATTTCACCGGCCACAGGCGCTCATGCAGACCCCACGGCACTTCGATCTGCGGGATACGGCACAGCTTGGCGATACGGTTGGTCAGCTCCTGCAGGGCGCCGAAGGGGCACAGCCAGCCGCAATAGGCGCCGCGTCCCCAGAACAGAAGGGCAGCAGCCACGGAGAACCACAGCAGGAACACCAGCGGATCCATCAGGAAGGCGTCCCAGCTGAAGTCGCTCGTGAGGGCGGAGAAGAAGGCCAGCACGTTGACCACCGACAGCTGGGCGTTTTCCATCCAGCCGAGCCAGACCAGCGTGAAGGTGAGGAAGCCGATGCGGAACCAGAAGGTGAAACGCTCGTTACGGGTCACCTGCATCTGGAAGAAGAACACCAGCGTGAGCACGGCGATGGCAGCGCCAAGGATCAGAACGTCCGTCTTGCGGTCATTCCAGATCCGTTTCCACAGTGCCTGGACACCTGTGTCCTTTTCCGCGACGGCTCCGCTGGATTGACCCGATGCTGCGGCAGGCGCTGCGGCTGGTGCAACGGTCTTCAGATAACTGTCGGGCAGGCGGTAGCCGAGGTCGAACGTCAGGAACACCTTTTCGATCGGCCCGACCGGGCGCTGCACGAGCAGCTGCAGCCGGAATTCCTTGGCAGGATCGAAACCTGAGTCTGCCGGAATGATGAAGAGGTCCATTTCGGAAAAGGCCGGGGCACCTTCCGCGGCGATGGTTCCGACGCGGTTGTGCTGGCGGTCATGGAAACGAACCGAGACATCGTCCTGGATGAGCTGGATCCGGTCGAAAATCCCGCCCCGCACATAGCCCGACCCCTTGAAGGAATAGCGTCCCCGGCCGGCCACAAGAATGGCATGGTCGCCGTCGTTCAGCCGTGCCATCAGGTTGGCATATTCCGCTTCACCCAACAGCGACAGGCCGATTGAAGGTACATCTGCAAGAGCGAGATAGAGGTCGATGAAAGTGTCGGTTTCCGGGCCTTTTTCAGGCCTGTCGACCGCACGTTTGTCGCCCTGGCTCACAAAGGATTCGTTGATCTGCGCAACATCCAGGGAGAGGCGCCGTACCGAGCCATCACCGGTCAACGTCATCCAGTCACTGATGTCTTTCTTGCCGGGATCGACTTCCCTTTGCGGGCCACTCTCCGCAACTTCGGAAGCAAGACCACCCAGACCCAGGGTCCGTGCAACCTTCAGGCCCGAACGGATAATGGAATCGTCGATGACCATGATGGTCACGGTCGCGCCGGATATGATGTCGAGATCGTGTGCCGAGCCACCACTGGCAGCTTCCGACTTCAGGTCGAGACCTGCATATCCTTCCGTGACCGCACGGATTTTCTTGTCCGGAATTCCGATCAGGACAATCGGTTCGGAGTGTTTGACCAGTCGGACACCCGTGATGACGGCGTCCTTGTCGACCCCGACAAGAGTGTGGATCGGTTTGCCGGAATAGCCCGTTGTGGAGACGAAATCCGAAGTCAGGTAAACCCAGCCGAGCGTGTCTTTGCCTTTCAGGGCAGGCACGACCGGAACATCGTTCTTCAGCGGGCCGAAAGTTTCGGCCCCCGGCACGAGTTCGCCCGGTGCTACCTTGTCGAGGTAATGCTGGACCAGCGCTTCATCTGCCTTGACCGGTGCGATTCCCACCAGACCCAGGGCAACAGCGATGCTCAGGAAGGCGAACAGAAAAATGTGACGGGGATGACCCACGAGACGCGCTCCAAGAAGTCGTGTGTTTTCTCTTGGGGCTAGTTGTCGGCCTTCATGGCCTGGAACTTCTTGACGATAGTCAAGCGTGTCGAAATTGATTTTTCAGGAGATGAAAAAAAGGCGCTCACCTGTGGCGAGCGCCTTGATAAATATTGTTATTTTCGTATTCGAGGCGTCGTCAGGATCGGGAAATAGACCCCGACATACAAAGCGAAGGCCACGATCCACAAACTGCCCGACAGCAGCATGGTTTCGAAATAGCCGAGGGCGCTGAGCCCGAAACTTCGCACCAGCGCGGCGGCGATCAGAAGCACATAGGCGAGCACGATAGGCCTAGACACCTTCAACGGCAAACCCGCGTGACCGAGCGAGGCGCGCGTCATCATTGCAAGTGTCATGCTGCCGATTGCTCCGGCAGCAAGCAGATGCAGGGCAGCCGTTTCGGAGTATTCGCCGGTCAGTAAAGTCACACCGTAAACCAGGTATCCGGACCCAAGCAGCAGATAGGCGACATGCAGGATCCAGAGGATCGGTTCCCTTCGCGCCGCCCAGCCTTGCCAGCCGGCAAGACGTAATAGCGTGACCAGCCCGGCCGCCAGGCAAAGCCCACCACGCAACACCTCAGGCACAAACGGCAGGAATGCGAGAGCTGTCAGCAGCACAAGCAGGATACCTGCCCGGTCCAGCCAGACACGTGACACGGGCAGGGACCCTTGATAGCCCGCCCGAAGCAGGGCGTTGCGCGTGAACGCCGGCACGACCCGGCCACCGATAATCGCGATCATGGCCGTACTGGTGAATATTCCCATCCGAACGCCGGCCTGGGCGGTGTCGTCGGTCCAGCCGACCCACTCCAGATGCATCATCAGATTGCCGGTGAGGAGAGCCGTCAGCAGGGCCAGAAACACCATGTTGCGGGCCTGGGATTTGCGAGCAAGGCGCCCGAGTACGGCGGTGGAGAGGACCGGGACAAAGGCAAGGTCCACCGCGGCAACGATCACCGGGTCGATGCTGTTGGAAAACCAGATCGCAAACCGTCCCGCAAGCCAGACCGTGCCACTGGCAATGACAAACAGCGAACCGGCTTCCTTCGTTCCGGTCCAGTTGGGCACCGCTGTCACGAAGAACCCTGCAATCACGGCGGCCGTATAGCCAAAAACCATTTCATGCGCGTGCCAGAGGTGCGGTGCCATGGCCATGGGTGTGGAGATAAAGGTGCCTCCGGCGGCGTGCACACCGAGCCAGACTGTCCAGGCGAGCATGGCAAATACCGAAAAAATGCCTGCGGACAGGAAAAAGAACCTGAACCCGGCGGTCAACACTGTCGGGATCCGGGTAGGGCTGCCCAATGCCCCAAAACGATGAGTTGCCATCATGAGCTTGCCTTTCAGGGTGTTTCTGCCGGCAGGCCGGCAAATGCAGCTGAAGATGAAACAGGCCGAAGGGCCCTTGGCTCATGATCCCAAGACGGGTCCGCAAGTGTCTTGACCATCGTCAAGTCGGATTGGATTCATGACTATAAGAGTCATGTATATCGACGGAGCTGCGAGGTTCCGGAAACGTGTTCCTGTAGAGAGCGCCCCTGCCATGCTCAGCCTCAACTGGCTCAATTTTATCGCGGCCTTCCTGGTCTTCTTCGCCTCCCACATGGTTCTGGTCAGGCCGCCGATTCGTCCGCTTCTGGTCGCCTTCCTCTCACCGCGCGGGTTTTCACTCTGCTATTCGCTGCTTTCGCTGGGGATCCTGTGGTGGTTGATTGTGGCAGCCCGTGATGCGCCATACGTTGCGCTTTGGCCTTGGGAGACCTGGCAGACCTATGTACCCGTATTGATGATGCTGCCCGTCTGTCTGATCCTCGCCTTCGGGATCGGTGCACCAAACCCGTTCTCCTTCGGCGGGCGGCACAGCAACCGGTTCGATCCCGAGCGTCCAGGCATCGTCGGCCTGACCCGTCACCCGATCCTGGTGGCTGCGTTTCTGTGGTCAGTGGCGCATGTTGTTCCGAACGGAGATCTGGCACACGTCATCCTGTTTGGAACGTTTGCGGTTTTCTCTCTGGCGGGCATGAAACTGATCGATCGGCGCAAACAAAGGGAAATGGGCAATACCTGGAATTGCCTGCTAGCCGACATGAAGCATTCGTCTAGATTGGTGCCGGTCAACTGGCAAGCAATCCTGATCAGGGCAACGGCAGGGCTTGTGCTCTACATTGTCCTGGCAGTCGCGCACCCCTTGTTTGCAGGTGTCGATCCCGTGGCAACGCTGATGCCGTAAGGCAGCGGTCTTCAGGTCTTGCCGGAAATTCTGGCCAGTTCCGTCAGCCGCCGGGCACACCGATCCGCCATATCTGCCAGAAACTTGAGGCTTTCTGCATGATCGACCATCTCCTGCGCTGTCAGCGGCTTGCGGCTGAGGAGCGCCAGGTCGCTCAGAAAGGATATACCGGACGCCATCTGGGCATACTCGGTCTCGATATTGCCGGTCAGGTCCCTCTGCAGCTTGAGGGTTCTCCAGGTTTCTATGGCGACGATCGTCCGGTCCAGTTGTTCCTTGCACGTACAGGGCATGTCCAGGCGTTGCAGTTCACGGTGGATCTGCTCGATGACATCCGGAAATGGTTCGCTTCGCGCTTCGGTGCCCGGTCTCAGGCCGGGAGCGTTGCTGTCTTCCATCCTGCATCTCCTGCGAGATAGGCGTTGCAGACAGGGCCGGGCAGGCCTTGGCCTGCGAGCTCTGCATTCAAGTCTTCACATGTCAGCTCGCCATCCAGAAAGCGCCTGAATGTGCCCGCGACCTTCACCATGTCCAGCGAATGAGGAGACAGGCGTAGCCGGCGGACACCCGTTGCCTGTAATTGTCCGCTGGTTACGCCCGCAACATGAACGGCAGCCGACAGGGTCTGAATTCCGTTTGCCGCCAGGAACCCGCGATCGTCCAGTGTGGCGATGTTCATTCCGTCCGGGTCGCGATCACAGACAAACTGACAGGCGTCCTTGCGCAGCCCATGTGCCCTTGCATGGTAACAACGGGACGAGAGTGCGAGTGGAAGCCTGCCGAACGCAAAGAGTTCAATGTCCACCTCCGGCACGAGCGCGGCGATTTTCTGGATCGAAACAAGAGGCAGTTCGACCGGAGGACACCAGGCCGTGGCTCCTCTGTCGGCAAGCAGTCTGAGGCTGGCTTCGTTGTAGACATTCAGAAACGGGCCTGCCGTGAATTCCTGGCCAGCGCGGCCCGGGACCATCGACAGATCGTTGATCTCGATCGGCATGTCATAACCTGCCTGCTGGCGCAGGATCTCCCGTTCCCGCTTGTTGACGGGTTGCGCAAGCCCTGACAGGACCACCTGTTTACCGGCCTTGGTCAGCATCTCCATGATGTCCGGCCAGAGTGCATCGGTGAACGGCATGCGCTTGCCGCACACGACTTCACCCAGATACACGCGGTCGATGTCCGCTTCCTCGGCGATGCCGCGGTAGAAGTCGACAAGCCGCTCCGCAGACCAGTTGAAGAAACAGGGCCCGAGCGCAAGTTCAATTTTCGGATGATCCGGCATCTTTTATCGCCATGTTTTCTTGTAGGAGCCTGCGGTCTGACGGCCGCCTTCCGAAAAGGCTTTCAAGGCATCGATGGCCGGGCCGGGGTCGCCGCCGTCTGAAAGACTGTCGACAGCCTTCCGGAACGCGCCGACGACGCCCGCGATATAGGCCTTGCCGCGTTGGCGACCTTCGATTTTCAGCGCTGTGACACCCGCCTTGGAAAGGTCTCCGAGAAGCTCGAAGGCATTGAGGGAAACCGGGTCCTCGAACAGGTAGCCGGTCTTGCCTTCCGCGGTGAACTGGCCCTTGCAGAGCGTCGGATAACCGGCTGCCTGGCCTTGCTCGAAACTGTCGATTGTGAACCCGCCGAGCCGGGCCTGAAGTTTGCCATCGGCGTCTTCGGTGTAGTCGACATGTTCCGGCGGCGAACACACGCCGGTCAGGTTCGGCGACTTGCCCGTGGCGTAGGAGGAAAGCGAGCATCTGCCCTCTGTCATCACGCAGAGCCCGCCGAAAACGAAGACCTCGGTTTCGACATTGATTTCCTTGTTCAGGCTGGCGATTTCAGGCACCGACAGCACCCTGGGCAGGACGACGCGCTTCACCCCGAAAGTGTCCGCATAGAACCGGATCGCCTCGGGCGTGTTGGCGGCCGCCTGCACGGACAGATGAAGCCTCAGTTCAGGATGGTTGCTTGCCGCATGATCGAGAACAGCAAGATCTGCGGCAATGACGGCGTCGGCCCTGCATTGCGCAGCGGTATCAACGGCCTCTCGCCACAAACCGACATCTCCGGCCCGGGCAAACGTGTTGATTGCGACCAGCACCCTGGACCCCTTGCGGTGGGCAAAGGCAACGCCCTCCGCCAACTCTTCCGGCGAGAAGTTCAGTCCGGGAAAGTTGCGCGCGTTGGTCTCGTTCGCAAGACCGCAATAGATCGCGTCGGCACCGGCTTCCGCTGCTGCGCGTAACGCGGCAGGGGTTCCTGCCGGGCAAACCAGTTCCAACGGCTTTGCTTCAGGTGATTTCATGAGAGTTTCTGCCGGGAACAGTCAGCCTGGGCGGATTTTTGCGCAAAGGCACGAACCTGGCCCAGCAGCTTGTCGCTGAAGGTGTTCACCCAGTCGGCCGACTGTCCGCTCAGGCCGAAGAATTCGCCCGGGGTGAGGTCTGCCTCTTCCAGCGTGTTGCGCAGGGCCAATACGTGCTCTGTCCTGCCTTCGATACGAAGATCACGGCTGAAGAACAGGGCATCGCCATCATAGGTGCCGTCCAGCAGTCCCAGCAGCACCAGAAAGGGAGCGCGCACGATCGCCCGAGCATCGCCGATCCGGCTCTTGTCACAGATCCGGACCCTGGAGTTGTCCGGATCCAGTGACAGAAGAAAGGCGTGGGGCAAATCGTCCGGAACGATCGCGATCGGCACCTGGACAACGTCGCCGAGCCTGCGGATCAGATCCGGCCGGCGTGCGACGAGGCGTTTCGTGAGGGTCGACAACAGCGCTTCCATTGGAGGTTTCGGCAGGGGCGAAACAAGGGAGGAAACGAGTGGTGGCAGGCTTTCCGAAGAGGGGTGTGTTTGCATCCGGATCTCACTTTCTGTGAGCGGAGCCTAGACCGGCATCGCCCCTTGCCAACTTGACAATTATCAAGGCGGGCATCGGTCGTTCTGCCGATATCGCCGGACACTCTGAGCAGCGTGTTGCCACACGCGCATGTCTTGCTGGAAACACGATGCAAAAGACCGGTCGCGACCTGCCTCCCTTTCCCAACTTGCGGAAATTCCTGGATTTTCTGGGTCGTGAAGACGATCTGAAGACCCTGAGCACCCCCGTGGATGTTCATCTTGAAGCGACCGCGTTGCATCAGAAGGTGATCGGGCGTGCCGGTCCCGCGGTCCTCGTTTCCAATCCAGTCCGGGCAGACCGGGGCGGTTTTGCCGCACCCCTTCTGATCAATCTCTTCGGCACCTCGAAGCGCGTTGCGAACGGACTGGGTCTTCACCCCGAAAACCTGCCCGACCTCGGACAGTTTCTGGCCAGCTTGCGCAGTCCGCAGCCGCCCGCTTCCTGGCGGGAGGCTGGACACTTGATCCCGATAGCAAAGGCAGGGCTCAATTCAAGGCCGAAGATGACTGGCGTTCCCAAGGAACTCCAGCGGGTTGAGCCGGATCTTTCGCAGTTTCCGGTCCAGACCTGCTGGCCGGGCGATGCGGGACCACTGATCACCTGGGGAATGGTCGTCACCCGTAGCCCCAGCAGGGACGACCCCAGGAGCTACAATCTCGGCATCTATCGGATCCAGGTGCTGGACAAGGACAGGGCAATCCTGCGCTGGCTGCCGTTTCGCGGCGGTGCCCAGCATTACCGCCAGTGGCAGCAGTCAGGCGAGGTAATGCCTGTTGCCGTGGTAATCGGCTGTGATCCGGCAACCTTGCTGGCGTCTGTTATCCCGGCTCCGGCAAACGTGAGTGAACTGGCGCTGGCCGGCATCTTCAACGGCACGCCATCAAAGCTCGCTCCCTGCGACACGATCGATCTTCATGTCCCGGCGAGTTCCGAGATTGTCCTGGAAGGAGAGGTCCAGCCGGGAGAGACGGCGCTGGAAGGACCTTTCGGCGATCACACAGGTTACTACAACGAAGCCGCCGATTATCCTGTGTTCCGGCTGAAGGCCATGAAGATGCGCCGGGACTGCGTCTATCTGTCGACCTTCACAGGCAGGGCACCCGACGAGCCCTCTGTTATCGGCGAGGCCATGACGGGTCTCTTCCGCCCGCTGCTGCAACAGGCAATTCCGGAAATTATCGATGTCCATCTACCTCCTGCGACCTGCTCCTACAGAGTGGCGATCCTTCAGATCGCCAAGACCTATCCCGGTCAGGCACGGAGGGCGATGATGGGCTTCTGGTCGCTATTGCCGCAGTTCTCGATGACCAAATACGTGATCGTTGTCGATCAGGACATCGACATCCGGAACTGGGACGATGTCATGTGGGCTGTCGCGACACGGTCCGACCCGGAGCGCGACCTGCTCGTCCTGACCGGAACACCGGTCGATCAACTGGACTTTGCCAGCCCGCGCGAGGGACTGGGTGGCAAGCTCGGCATTGATGCGACGATCAAGACTGGCGCAGAGACGGCACGGACGTTTGCGGAGAAACTGACCATGCCGGCGGAGATGGAAACGCGAGCTGACAGCCTCTTCGCGCAGCTGTGCCGGACACCTGCGGCCGAGGTGCACCCATGAGCCGGCGCAAACGACTTGTAATCGGCATTTCAGGGGCGTCGGGTGCGGCAATTGCACTTGAAATTCTGCGGTTGTGCAAGGCACTCAGGCTCGACACCTTCACCACGGTGAGCGCTGCGGCGGAACGGACGATACAGCTTGAGTTGGGCGATGCGGCCCGCCGGGAAATCCACGATCTCGCGACGCAGGAATATGCCGCTTCGGATGTCGCCGCACCCATATCCAGCGGATCCTTTCAGATGGATGCCATGATCGTCGCGCCCTGTTCCATGCGCAGCCTCGCTGCCATCGCCTACGGCACGGGGGAGGGACTGCTGGCGCGTGCTGCAGATGTCACGCTAAAGGAACGCAGGCCGCTTGTCCTGCTGGCTCGTGAAGCCCCGCTCCACGAAGGGCACCTGGAGGCAATGCTCAAGGTCACCCGCATGGGTGCGATCGTCGCACCGCCGGTGCCTCCGTTTTATCTGGGCCTTTCAACGATAGAGGAAATGACCCGGCAGATTGCTGCCCGCGCGCTCGCAACGGCGGGGATCGATCCGGGAGACAGCCTGCGGCGCTGGACTGGTGAACCTGCCTGAAATTACGTCTCCGGCAGCCCTTTGCCGGTCGATCTGTGATCTTTCGCCGCGGCCGAGCCCCCTGTCAGACTTGACTATGGTCAATTGGGTCGGGTTCCCCCGGTGCTACGCCCTTATTCGGAACAAGAAGGGCTTCGCCAATGTCTGAACCAATCCTTCAAACCGAGAGTGGACAAATAACGCCGCCGCCGACAGCCGATGGCGCGGATGTTCTGACGCTTGCGCATGCCGTGCCGGGCAAGGCGTATCATGTTGTCTGCCTGGGCGAGACACGCCACTCGCGCATGGAACTTCTTGCGGCCGGGCTTGCACCCGACACGGTCATCAATCTTCTTCGCGGCAACGGTTTGCGGCCGCGCATCGTGGCATGTGGCGATATTCGCGCCGCGATCGGCGTGGATCTGGCCTTGTCGGTCCATCTCTATCCTTGTGACTGCGGCTGCGGTTGCGATAGCAATCGCCAGAAGGAACAGGGACAAGAACACGTTTTCCGGGGGAGGGACGTCTGATGGGCTGTTCCAGTTGTGCCGCACCCGGTTGCGTTCGGCGGGATCTTCTGCCCTGTGCGCCGGCCCAGTACCGGGTGTTCCTGCTCGGCCCTGCCAATTCGGGCAAGTCCACGCTGTTCAACATGCTCACCGGCGCCCGGCAAACGATCGGCAACTGGCCCGGCGTGACCGTCGATCGAAAGAGCGGAACGGCTGTCATCAAGGGTCTGACCGTAGAATTCGTTGACCTGCCGGGAATCTCGAGCCTGTCCGCTCCCCAGGCGGAACGGATAGATGAAAGGGTTGCCAGAGACGCGCTCGTCAACGTGGCGCACGATGCCCTGATTGTTGCGGTGGATCTGTCTGCGCCGCATCGCGGATTGTCCATGTTGCTGCAGGCCCGTGGAAACAGCGTGCCGGTTGTGGCGGTTCTGACGAAGGCCGACTGCTGGACGTCGGCTGCCGTCGACGCAGCCGCGCGGGTTCTGAGCGAACAATTGAATGTTCCAGTGGTTGCCGTTTCCGGCAGAACCCTTTCAGGGCTCGATCAGCTCCATGACCAGCTTGCACGTTGCCTGCAAGACCGGCAGCACGTTTCCTCTCCTCAGCAGACATCCTTGCCCGGCAAGGTCTGCGACGCCTTGGAGGCGTTGCAACGGGTACTGGACGGCAGGCCCGAATATGAAAATGCCAACACCGTTGCCGCATCGCGCCGGTTGATGGAACGGGACTGGCTGACGGAAAAACGCGCGAGACAAGACCTTCTTGAAATCCGTGACCGTTTGATTGAGGAGACCGGACCTGTGGAAGGCGTGCCGCTCGACCAGTATCTGGCGGACGCGCCCCTTGCACAGGCAACCCTTCTGGCGCGCCGCATAGATATGCCGCCCCCTGCAGGTCGCAGATTTCTGTCCGACAGGTTCGACCGGATCGCCCTTTCGCCATGGTTCGGCCCGGTGCTGTTTCTTGGCGTGATGTATCTCCTGTTCTTCCTGACGATCAATGTGTCCGGCGTCTTCATCGATCTTTTCGACGGCCTCGGTCAGGCTGCCTTTGTCGATACGCCAGCGTTCGTTTTCCATCAGCTGGGGCTGTCCGGCACGGTTCTCGACATTGCCGTCAGTGCGATCGGTACCGGCATTCAGACGGTCGGGACCTTCGTGCCGGTGGTCGGGTTCCTGTTCCTGTGCCAGATCTTTCTGGAGGAAAGCGGATACATGACCCGCGCCGCCGTGGTCGCGGACCGTGTGATGCGTCGTCTGGGACTGTCGGGCCGTGCCTTCCTGCCGCTCGTGCTCGGCTTCGGATGCACAATTCCGGCCGTGCTGGCAACGCGGACACTCGACACGCGCGCCGAGCGCATATTGACCTCGATGATGGCACCCTTCATGTCTTGCGGTGCGCGCCTTCCGGTCTATGCACTGTTTGCCGCTGCGTTCTTCCCGGTTGGGGGCCAGAATGTTGTTTTCGCGCTGTATCTGATCGGCATCGCGGCAGCGCTATTCACCGGCTGGATGCTGGCTCCCAGGCTGACCTTGCAGCGACCCCGGCCTCTGGCAATCGAACTGCCGATTTACCAGATGCCGCCGTTTTCCAGGGTCCTGCGGCTTTGCTGGGCCCGGATTCGGCAATTTGTAGCCGAGGCCGGGAAGACCATCGTGATCGTGGTTGCGCTGCTGTCGTTTCTGAATTCCGTCGGCCCCGATGGCAGCTTCGGCAATGAGGACAATGGCACCTCCATACTGGCGCTCACAGCCCGGCAGGTTACACCCGTTCTTGAACCCATGGGCGTCAGTGCCGACAACTGGCCGGCAGCGGTTGGTCTTTTCACCGGCATGTTCGCAAAGGAAACCGTCGTGGGGACCCTGCAGGCTCTCTACGCCTCAGGCGAAACGGCAGGTGAAGTGGTTCCCAATCCGATGGAAACCGCACAAGCCACGGTGCTTGCCCTGGGCGAATCCCTGCTCGGCCTGGCGGATGCCCTGCTTGATCCGCTTGGACTGGATGTCGGTGACATTTCCAGTTTCGAAGCTGCGGCAGGCGAACAGAACGTCCAGCCAGCCGTCTTTGCCGAAATGTCCAGGTATTTCGGCAGCCAGAGCGCTGCATTTGCCTACATGCTGGCCGTATTGCTCTACATCCCCTGCGTTGCGACCCTTTCTGCGATTGCTCGGGAGATCGGTGCCGGTTGGGCCGTCTTTGCTGCGGCATGGACAACGTTCGTCGCCTATTCCGGCGCCACGATCGCCTATCAGCTCAGCCAGATCGGCAGCCACCCTGACCGCTCCCTTTTCTGGCTGGCGCTGATGACGGGACTGATCGGACTGACCTTCTTCATAAGTCGGACCCTTGGAAGAAGTGGTCCGTCCAAGGCGGATTTTCGACCTTCCGCATCCGGGTGAATTTTACCCTCATAACTAGAAAGTGCCAATTTGTGCTGTCGGGCGTTGGAGGGGTGGCGAAGGGCGATCGACGCTGTGAGCATCTGCAAGGCCTTCGCTTCCCTGCATCGATAAGAGCAGCCAAAAGGCATGTCTGAATGCTCATTTAGATCAGTGTCTTAGATTCATGGGTTACCACCCGCCGTTCTGTCGAGTTGGACCGAGCCAGGTCAAAGTGACGGCATCGAAATTCGTACTCCAAACAAGTGCAGATACCGAAACCTTAGGTAGTGGGAACGCAGTTCCGGTCCTGGCCGGGATTGCGGCTGCAATGCTGTAGCGTCGCTGGCCGACAGCGTTTCGACACGGAAAATGTCAATTTTTGATATTATTCGACTCTTGCTTGACAAATGACAAAATACGGATGAAGCATAGAGCCCATCAAGACCGGACCTGCACGTTCAGGGCGGCTCAGGGAGGAGCTAATCAGCGTCACTCTTGTCTCGGAAACTTCGGTTGGCCGAGCGCGGACCTTTGTTCAAAGGCGTCTCGCGCATGGCTTCCGGGGCTGAGCCCTTCTGTGACGTTTTTTCAAGCGGAAAGAGAATGCAGAGATTTATCAACGACCCAGACAACCTTGTGGACGAGACCGTCGCCGGCTTCGTGAGGGCGCATAGCGACCTTGTTCGGCTGGATCCGGAAAACGACCGTGTTGTCGTGTCCACCACAGCGCCGCGGCCAGGTCGTGTGGGTATCGTCACTGGTGGTGGATCGGGTCACGAGCCGGCCTTTATCGGCTACACCGGCCGGAACCTTGTCGACGCCACCGCTGTTGGCGAGCTGTTCTCTTCACCGACCGCCAAGAGCTTTGCCGATGCGATCCGCGCCGCCGATGGCGGCAAGGGCGTTGCCGTCCTTTATGGCAATTATGCCGGCGACAACATGAACGTGAAAATGGCCAAGGAAATGGTGGCTCCCGACGGCATAGAGGTCGTTACGGTGGTTGCCAACGACGACGTCTGCTCTGCGCCGCTTGCCGAGCGGGAAAAGCGCCGGGGTGTCGCCGGAGAAATCTTCATGTGGAAGATCGGCGGAGCGAAGGCTGCGCTCGGCGGGTCATTGACGGAAGTGCAGGCGGCCGCGCAAAAGGCAATCGATGCCTGCCGGTCCGTTGGTGTGGGTCTCGGGCCCTGCACCTTGCCCGCTGTGGGTCATCCCAACTTTTCGATCGAAGCCGGTACGATGGAAGTGGGCATAGGTCACCACGGCGAACCCGGTGTTCGTGTTGAAAAGCTCGCTTCTGCCGATGCCGTGGCCGACGACATGCTGAAGATCGTTCTCGATGATCACGGACTTGAGGACGGTGCGGAAGTCGCCGTGCTTGTTTCGGGTCTCGGTGCCACGCCGGTGAACGAGCTTTATGTCCTCTACAACCGCATCGAGACACGTCTCCAGGCGCAGGGCATTCGTGTGCACAAGGCGTTTGTCGGCAACTACTTCACCTCCCTGGAAATGATCGGTGCGACCTTGACGGTCATGGCGCTCGACAGTGAGCTGAAAGATCTGCTGGACATGGCCGCCGAGGCACCGGGCATGTCGACCGGCAAGGTCGAAGCACCGGAAGTTACCGAAGGCGCTCAGACCAACAGGTCGCGAGGAAGCCGAAAAGAAGCGCGGTCCACCGTCGCGAAGGATGTCACCATCGAGGGACCTTCTGTGCCTGTTGCAGGATCTCAGGAGATCGTGGCGGAAGTTGCCGAGGTGATCGTCGCGAACAAGGCCTATCTTTCCGAAATCGACGGTCTGATCGGGGACGGTGATCACGGGATCAACATGGCCAAGGGGTTTGGTCGTGCCGCGGAGCGTATTTCCGGCAAGTCCATTTCACTTGATGAGGCAATGAGCGTTCTGTCCGATGTCCTGATGAGCGAGATCGGCGGATCCATGGGGCCATTGTACGGCTTCATGTTCCAGGAAATGGCAACGACCGTTCAGGGGCGCCCCGCCATCGATGCCGACGGGTTCTCGGCCGTTCTCAATGCCGCGCTTGAAGGCGTCCGCCGGACCGGTTCGGCAAAGGTCGGCGACAAGACACTGATCGACACGCTTGTTCCGGCGGTCGAAGCCTTTGACGGTGCGAAATCGCAAGGGTTCGTTGCTGCCCTTGCCGCCATGCGCAAGGCCGCAGAACAGGGACGTGACAGCACGATCGATCTGGTCGCGAAGATCGGACGTGCCAGCCGTCTGGGCGAACGATCGCGCGGTGTGCTGGACGCAGGCGCGACATCCTGCTGCCTTATCCTGGTGGCACTGGCCGACTCACTTGAAAAGAGGCTGGGCTAAACGGAGCAGCAGACGAACCATGACAAACCTCAACGCAACGCAAATGACCGAATTGCTCCGCATCGTCTCGATGCGGATCGACGAAGCAAGTGCTGAACTTGGTGCCCTGGATGGCGCCATCGGTGACGCCGACCATGGGAACACCATGGCACGCGGATTTGCCGCGGTCGTTACCGCATGCGTTGAGGCTGCAAACCAGGACGTGAAGGCCGGTGCCCTGTTGCCGATTGCAGGACGCTCGTTCCTGAATGCCGTCGGTGCAACGACCGGCCCGCTCTATGCCAGTGCCTTCCTTCGGGCTGGTCAGGCCTTTGATGCGCAGCAGGATATTCCGGTGGATCGTCTCCCGGAGATGGTCGTCTGCTTCTGCGACGGGATTGCACAACGGGGCAAGGCGACCCCTGGCGACAAGACCATGCTGGACGCCTGGGGGCCGGCTGCGCGTGCCGTAACAGAAGCACAGCAGAATGGCGCTGGTCCGGTTGCTTGCCTCGATGCCGCGCTGGAGGCCGCGAGCGAAGGGCGAGAAGCCACGCGCGCCATGGTCGCCTCCGTCGGCAGGGCCGCAAGACTGGGTGAAAGATCGCTCGGGCATGTCGACCCGGGAGCCGCCTCCGCAGTCATCATCATTGCCGCATTGCGCGAGGGTCTCGCGAACCTCCTGCAAGGGGAGGCAAGCTGATGGTGAAGCGTTCCGGCGGGAAACCCGACAAGGCCGTCCTGAGTGAAATGCCGATGCGGTTCGGCGACGATCCACTGCTGTGGGCTGCCTGGCTCTATTACGAAGACGGCATGACCCAGGCGGACATCGCCAACCTCATGGGGCTTTCCCGGGCGTCGGTAAATACCTATCTGGCCGATGCGCGCACGCGTGGGCTGGTCAATATCGAGATCGAACCGGATCGTTTCCGTTCGGTCATGATCGCAAAGGCTATGAAGGACCGCTTCAACCTGCAGGATTGCCTGGTCATCCCCAGCGAAGGCGGTGATCGTTCGCTGTTCGAACGGCTCGGCGCTGCAGGTGCGCAGGTGCTCAAGAGGCTGGTGCGCGCCGGCGACACGATTGCAGTGGCCTGGGGCCGGTCTGTTCTGTCCCTTGCCGAGGAATTGCACCATCCGGGCCTTGCCGACATTCGCGTCGTTCAGGCGTCCGGCAGCACGACGGCCCGTATACCCTGGACCCCGGAGGCCTGCGCCGCGCGCCTCGCCGAAGCGCTTGGGGCTCGTTGGGTGCCGCTGTCGGCACCTGCCATCGTATCCTCGCCGGAAATGCGCGAGCGGCTGCTGGCCGAAACAGTCTTGTCCGAGCAGATGGTCGTTCTTTCGGAAGCCAATCGCATCGTGATGGGCATTTCGTCGATGCGCCCGGAAAGCACAATTCACACAAGCGGCTTTCTCGACGGGGTCGACCAGCAAGCGCATTATCAGGACGCGGTCGGCAGCGTCAGCGGGCGCTTCATCTCGGCACGTGGCGAACCGGTCATCGGTCCGGTCAACGATCGGACGATCGGCCTTGATCTTGCAGCGTTGCGGGCAATCCCGCAGCGCATTGCCGTTGCCGGCGGCATTGAAAAGGTTTCGGCGATCCTTGCTGCGCTGCGTGGCGGATACGTCAACGTGCTGATCACCGATGCGGCCAGTGCAAGAGGTGTGCTCACGGCGGATGGCTGGCAGGAGCCGAAGCGCCGTTCGCAAGTCCCGGCCCCTGTTGTCGACGGGGCTGCACCGCGCGTCCATCATGGCGGCGACAAGAAACTGATCAACGAAGCACGGGACATTGTCGACGAGAGTATCGACGGTCTTCTGCTGGCGCATGAACCCTTGCTTGCCAAGGTGCCGGGGACCCATCGTGCCGTGATGGCGCGGAACGGGCCTAGGTCCGGCAAGGTCGGCATCGTCATAGGGGGCGGTTCGGGCCATGACCCGGGGTTCTGGGGTTATGTCGGCCAGGGCTGCGCTGATGCTGCCGTCATGGGCAACATCTTTGCCGCGCCGCCGCCTGATCCGATTTTGGCTGCGAGCCGTGCAGTTCATGGCGATGCCGGGCTTCTTTATATCTACGGAAACTTCTCCGGTGACGTCATGAACTTCGACATGGCTGCCGAAATGGCAGCGGCGGAGGGAATTCGTGTTCGTCAGGTTGTGACGACAGACGACATCGCCTCGTCACCACCGGATGCCCGCGGGTCGCGCCGGGGTGTTGCCGGCAACGTCTTCGTTTTCAAGATCGCGGGGGCTGCGGCAGATCTCAATGCCTCGCTCGAGGCCTGCGAAATCGTTGCGCGGCGGGCGGCCGACTGTACCTACACGATGGGTCTCGCCCTGGAACCGGTAAGGCTGCCCGATACCCGTCAGCCGAGTTACGAGGTCGGTCCGGACGAGATGGAGATCGGGGTCGGCATCCACGGTGAACCCGGTGTGATGCGGCAGAAGATCGTCAAGGCGGATGATGCCGCGGATCTGCTTCTGGACCGCATTCTGAGCGAGATGGCACCGGTGCGCGGCGATCGCGTGGCGCTCCTCATCAACTCGCTCGGCGGCACCCAGACGATGGAACTCTACATTCTGGCACGCCGTGTTCGCCAGCGTCTGAAGGCGCATGGCATCGGCGTTCACCGCACCTTCGTCGGACCGTATTTCACCTCGCTGGACATGAAGGGAGTGTCGCTCTCGCTGATGAAGCTGGACGACGAGCTTATCACCCTTCTCGACCATCCCTGCCACACTCCTGCACTGACGGAACTCGGTGAGCAGAAGGGTGGAAAGTGACGAAAAGACAATGGGTTAAAGGTGAATTGTCAAACCTTGAATCAGAGTGATTGACATTTGTCAGATACCCTTGTCTAAATACAATTAACGATCCGGAGTGCAAACGCTCCGGCCCCTGGGAGGAAAGATTGTTGCCTAGAGCTGACCGACAGACGGTGTTTTTGGCGCTGATCAATGTGATCGTGCTGGTCACCGGTGCCCTGCTTGCAGGTGCCAATTTTATCGACAGCTATAACCTGCAGATCATGGCTGCCCAGGTGCCGGAGCTCGGCCTCCTGGCGCTTGGCGTGACCCTGGCCATGATCTCCGGGAACGGCGGTATCGATCTTTCCGGTATCGCCCTGGCCAATCTCTCCGGCATCGTTTCGTTTCTGGTCGTTCGTGCGCTTGTCGTGCCGGGTGATGATCCGCTGCTGTTCTCCTGGACGTTCGCCGGCGTTGCAATTGCGGTCGGTCTCGTCGGTGGTCTTCTGAATGGAATAGTCATCGCCTTTGCCGGTCTGACGCCGCTGATCGCGACACTCGGCACCCAGCTGCTGTTCACCGGTGTCGCCGTCTGGCTGACCAACGGATCGGCGCTCAGCCTCGGATATATTCCGCCGCTCGACAGCTTCGGAAACCTGCCCGTTCTCGGCGTTCCCCTGTGCTTCACGCTGTTTGTCGTGGTGGCCGCGCTGATTGCCTATGTCCTGCGCTATACGCCCTTCGGCGTGAAGCTGATGCTGCTCGGGTCGAATGCCAAGGCCGCTCACTATGGCGGTATCCCGGCCCGCCGCATGATCGTGATCACCTATACGATCTGCGGAATTCTGGCCTCTATCGCGGGTGTCGTCATCGCTTCACGCAATCTGTCCGTCAAATGGGATTACGGCAGCTCGTATGTCCTCATCGCGATCCTGATTGCGGTTTTGGGTGGCGTGAAGCCGGAAGGCGGATACGGCAAGGTGCTGTGCGTTCTTCTTGCGGCAACGGCGCTGCAGATCCTGTCGAGCCTGTTCAACTTTCTCGGAATCTCGAACTTCTTCCGCGACCTTGCCTGGGGTGTCCTTCTGCTCGCCCTGCTGGCCTCGGCTCGCGTGAACTTCAGCATCTGGTTGCCATCAAGGCAATGAACGGATGCGCCGCGGGCCTGAGGGCATCCCGGGCGGCGCAAGAATGAACAGCCCTTTTAAAAAACCGTGGAGGAAAGACTATGAAATCAGTCAAGAAACTGGCTGGAAGCGCGCTCGTCCTGAGCACTATACTTGCCGGCCCGGCTTTGGCTGCAGACGAGCAGACCATCACGACGGTCGTGAAGGTTACCGGCGAAAACTGGTTCATCCGCATGAACGAAGGCGTCGATGCCTTCAATGCGGACAAGGAGGCTATCGACGCCACCCAGATCGGCCCGGCACAGGCCGATGCGGCTCAGCAGGCACGCATCATCGAGGATCTGGTTGCCAAGGGCGTATCCGCGATCGCGGTAGTGCCGATGGATCCGTCCGCACTGGAAGGCGTGCTGCGCCGTGCACAGGGCCGTGGCATCAAGGTCATCGCACATGAAGGTGACAGCATCGTCAACGCGGATGCCGACATCGAAGCTTTCGACAACGCGGCATTTGGCACCAAGATCAACGAAGGTCTGGCCGAATGCATGGGCGGTGAAGGCAAGTGGACGACCTTCGTCGGCTCGCTCGGCAGCCTGACGCACAACCAGTGGGTTGATGCCGGTGCGGCCAACGCGGAAGCCAAGTATCCGGGCATGGAACTGGTTGCTGCGAAAAACGAATCCTTCAACGACGCCAACAAGGCGTATGAGAAGGCCAAGGAAATCCTGCGCGCCTATCCGGACATCAAGGGTTTCCAGGGTTCCTCCGCAATCGACGTCATCGGCATCGGCCGTGCGATCGAGGAAGCTGGCCGGTCTGATCAGACCTGCGTCTTCGGCCTGGGTCTGCCCAAGGACACCGGACCTTACTTGGAGACCGGCGCTGTCGACCGGATCTACTTCTGGGATCCGAAGGATGCCGGCTACGTGATGAACGTCGTTTCGGAAAAGATCCTCAACGGCGAAGAAATCACCGATGGCGCCGACCTCGGCGTGCAGGGCTACAACTCGGTCAAGGTGAGCCAGGGTCCGGGCAAGGGCATCATCATTCAGGGTCAGGCCTGGGTTGATGTCGGCAAGGAAAACTACGGCGAATACCCGTTCTGATCCACTGACACACGACCGCAAAACAGGGGGCGCGGGAACACCGCGTCCCCGAACCTATCGAATTCACAGGACGTCACCATGCAGCCCCAGCCCGCTCAGTCTCAAAAGACAGGCACGGCGCCTTTTCTAGAGATCCGCAATGTGCGCAAGTCGTTTGGCGGCGTGCAGGCGCTGAAGGATGTCAGCGTCACGCTTCATGCCGGACAGATCTACCATCTCATGGGTGAAAACGGCTGCGGCAAGTCCACGTTGATCAAGATCATCTCTGGCGCCCAACCGGCGACATCGGGACAGATCTTCATCGATGGCGTGCAGACCGAAGGCGAGGTCGCAGGCGATCTCGGTGCCATCGGTGCCCTGCGTGCGGGCATCGAAACCGTCTATCAGGACCTTTCCCTGCTCCCCAATCTGTCGGTTGCCGAAAATGTCGCCCTCACAGGTCAGCTCGTGGAAGCAGACGGAAGTCTCGCCCGGAGGCTTAAGCTGGGCGCGCTTTACGAAACGGCGGCCAAGGCTCTTGAGCAGGTTCATCTGCCGACGGACCGTGCCTTCCTGACGCGCAGAATTGACACGCTTCCTCTTGCAACCCGGCAGCTGGTCGCGATTGCCCGCGCCATTGCCGCAGAGGCACGGCTCGTCATCATGGATGAGCCGACCACTTCGCTCACCCGCCAGGAAGTGAACTACCTGCTTTCCGTGGTCCGGAAGCTTTTGGACAAGGGCGTGACGGTCCTGTTCGTGACGCACAAGCTCGACGAGGTGAAGTCGCTTGGTGGACACGCCATCATCATGCGTGACGGTCAGAAGGTTGCCGAGCGCGACGTGACCACCACCAACAAGGCCGAAATCGGTCATCTGATGACCGGTCGCGAGATTTCCGAGGCCCGGTATCGGACCGAGCCGAAAATCGGCGACACGCTGCTTCAGGTCGAAGGACTGAGCCAGGGACGTGCCTTCAAGAACCTCTCGTTCACGGTGCGCAAGGGTGAAATTCTGGGTGTGACCGGCCTTCTGGATTCCGGCCGCAACGAGCTGGCCCTCGCGCTTTCCGGTGTCGTCCCGGCAGAACGCGGCACGATCCGTCTGGACGGCCGGTCGGTTGCCCTGCGCTCGCCGGCCGAGGCCATCAGGGAAGGTGTCGGCTATGTTCCCGAAGACCGCCTGACCGAAGGCCTCTTCCTGGAAAAATCCATTCAGGACAACGTCACGCTGCCGGTGCTGAACAGGCTGCGCAACTTCTTTGGAATGATCAGCCAGCGCAAGGCGCGCAAGCTCTCCGAAGACCAGATCACTGATCTTCAGGTGGTCGCGCCCGATGTCACGGTGCCGGTGCAATCGCTATCGGGCGGTAACCAGCAAAGGGTTCTGATCGGACGCTGGCTCACCATCGAACCACGCCTTCTGGTGCTGCACGGCCCGACTGTCGGCGTCGATGTCGGCTCGAAGGACACGATCTTCCGCATCATTCAGCGTCTGGCGGACGACGGCATGGCTGTCGTGATCATTTCCGATGACCTTCCCGAGCTGCTGCAGAACTGCGACCGCATTCTCGTCATGCGACAGGGCGGGATCGTCGCCGATTATGCGGCCGAAGAGGTCGATGAAGACGGGATCTACCAGACAATGGCTGCAGGCCCGGCGACGGAAGCGCCGGCGAACATGGACGAGGAAGCCGCACAGTGACCGACATGACCCTTACCCACAGCGGACCCGGCGTGTTCAAGCGCATCTGGGATCTGATGGGCCGCAGACCGGAGCTGTTCACTCTTGCACTCGTCATCCTGACGGTGATCGGCGTTGCGATTGCCAATCCGGACTTTCTGGCGGTCAACAATCTCTTCGACATTCTGCGGGCCTCGGTGGTCCGCGGCATCTTTGCAATGGGCGTGCTTGCCGTTCTTGCCGCCGGCGGGATCGATGTATCGTTTACCGCGATCGCAGCCTTCGTCATGTACGCGCTGACCATGCTGGTCACGAATGTGTTTCCGGGCATGCCGATCTGGGTGATCCTGCCGCTGGCCGCCGCCGGAGGAGCTGCTTTCGGCGTGGTCAACGGACTTCTGGTCCATGCGCTGCGCACGCCTTCGCTGATCGTCACCATCGGCACCCAGTACTTCATTCGCAGTTTCCTGCTGACGTTCATCGGAACGGCCCTGTTCATGAATATTCCGGCCGCGATGGATGGCTTCGGGAAAGCCTCGCTGATCACGTGGCATGGCACCAATGGTGTGATCTCGACCCTGCCGGCAACAGTGCTGGTGCTTGTGGCCGCGGCTTTTGCGACCTGGTTCATCCTCGAAAGAACGCTCATGGGACGGGCGATCTTCGCGGCTGGCGGCAATCCGGGCATTGCCGAGCGCCTCGGTTTCAATCTGTTCTATGTCCGGTTGTTTGTCTTCGGCTGGGCCGGCCTACTGGCTGGTGTCGCTGGTATCGTGCATGTCGCGTCGAACCGGCTTGCCAACCCGTTCGACCTTGCAGGCATGGAACTGGAAATCATCGCGGCAGTGGTGCTCGGCGGCGCCAAGATCACCGGCGGTTCGGGAACCGTGGTCGGCACACTGCTCGGCGTTGTCCTGATCACGCTGGTCAGCAACGTTCTTGTCTTCATCGGTATCCCCAGCACGCTTCAGCTCGCCATCATCGGCGCCTTCATCCTGCTGGCGGGCACGATCTTCGCATTGCGCAACCGCGCCTGAAACATAATTTCCCGGGAGGAAAAATGAGCCACGATGCTGCTGTCATAGGCCTTTACATTCTTGACGTTCTTGGTCGACCAGTCGATGCGATCCCCGAGGGCGGTAACGTCGAGTTCATCGACGAAATTCGGTTGACCGTTGCCGGTACCGCGGGCGGTACGGTGATCGATCTGGCGAAACTCGGGCTGAACTGCCTGGCCGTCGGAGCCGTCGGCGACGATGAAAAGGCAGACTTCGTGCTGTCGACGCTCAACCGGTTCAAGGTCGACACCAGCCTGATGCAGCGGCTCGAGGGCGTACCGACGTCGGCAACCATCCTGAACGTGCGCCGCAACGGTGACCGTCCGGCCCTGCACCAGCGCGGCGCGTCCGATCATTTCGATGTCCCCGCCGACATGTTTGATGCCGTGCTGGCGCCGTCAATCATTCACCTGGGTGGAACCGGACTGTTGGCCAAACTGGATGGCGAGCCGAGTGCGAGACTTCTGGCGGAAGCCAAGAAACGTGGCCGCACGGTCACCTTCGATCTGCTGGGAGCCAACGAAAACACAATCGACCTGCTCCTGCCGCTGCTTCCGCATGTCGATTATTTCATGCCGTCGATCGAAGAAGCCCGTCTGATTTCCGGTGCAGGCGACATCCAGGAAGCAGGACGTTTTTTCCTGGATCGCGGCGTTAAGCAGTGTGTCTTCACGCTCGGCGGTGACGGCGTCTGCTTCATGGATCACAAGGGCGAGTTTGTCCGCCAGCCTGCGTTCGAAATTTCCGTTGTGGATACGACCGGCTGCGGCGACGCCTTCGATGCCGGGTTCATCACGGCCCTTCATCACAAGATGGATCTGAAGACTGCGCTGAACTTTGCGCAGGCCTCGGCGGCGCTTGTGGCGACGGGGCTCGGGTCTGACGCGGGCATCAAGAGCTTCGAGGACACCGTCAACTTCATGAATTCGGCAAAGGTTCTTGCCTGATCGACAGAACGCGCGGGCCTCAGCCCTTGAGGAGGGCCCGCGCCGTTTCCAGGTCGGTGACAAAATGGGTTGCATAGCCACCCTTCAGCGTTGCGCGGATTGCCTCGAGCTTTGACAATCCGCCTGCCACGCAAAGCCGGCGTGGAATGGCGCGCAGCTCATCGAGTTCGATCCCCATCATGCGCTTGTCGAATTCCCGGGTGATCTGATTGCCTTCCTCATCGAGGAAACGGCAGATCAGAACGGCTTTCGCGCCGTCTTCACCGTAGGCGTCGATTTCCTCGTCCGTCGCGATGTCGGCGAAGCGGATGGTGCTTTCCGGCCCAAGGCCGCCGAGCCCGAAAACGATCGTACGGGCTTGCCGGATCATGTCGAACTGGCGTTCGAGGGCAGGTTCCCGTCGCAGCGCCTGGCACAGGTCTGCGCTCGACAGAACAGCCGGTGCATTCAGGTTCATGCTGATCGCACCAAGCTTACGGGCCATGATTGCGGTGCAGAGTTCGGCGGAAAAGTCACGCTTGCTGGTCGCTGCTCCTGTCACCTGAACCACCGTGACCCCGTCGACGTCGCTCATGGGTTTCAACGCGTCGGCAACCGCAAGAACAGTCTTGCCCCAGGAAACACAGAGGATCTCACCGGGGTCGATCATCCGCTCCAGCTGGCGCGCACCGGCTGCACCAATGGTCAATAGCCGTGTCTGGGCATCTGCGCCGGGTTGATGCTGCACCACCAGCGTTTCGCTGAGGCCAAAGCGTTCGCATATCTCCCGCGAGAGATCGGAACGTGCCATGACGCCCGCATCCATGGCGATGCGAACGACACCCCGCTCTCGTGCTTCCTGAAGATAGTTCACGATGGTTGCGCGCGAGACACCGATGATGCCGGCAATGTCGCTCTGGTTGAGCGATTCTTCGTAATAGAGCCAGGCTGCCCAGACGACGACATCGTCAAACTCCGCAGGTACGCGGCGATTGACCTCTCGAGACGGTTCCATTGTCATGACCGCTCCCCCCTTTGTTGCCGATCTGAATTGCACGATTTCGGCCGATAGTCCAATCCGCCGATTAGTGAATCTGACTTTTGGCAACATTAAGTAACATTTGTCATTTCGTTGCAACAAAAGACGACAATGTCACGATTGTCTGGAGACAAGAATTGTCGAGAGGATCTCAGGCAAGCCGGACGTCGATTTTTCTGGACAGCATTCGGTCGACAAGCAGCGGGGGAACGGCGGAATTCACGACAACCGCGTCGTAGTCACGAAGATCGTTGCCACCGTAAAAGGCCTTCTTGTCGAACATCCCATGGCTGGCAACCAGGATGATCCGCTTGGCCTTTTCCTGCATCGCTTTCCGAACGGCCAGGTCTTCTTCGGTGTCGTAGAAGGTCTTTTCCTCGAAGATCGCATCCGCAGAGACAATCGCCGCATCCGCATCGAGGTCTTTGATTTCCCGGATCGTTTGCGGACCGTGGAAACAGCCAGACCAGGATTTGAAAGTCCCGCCGAGCCCGATGAGAGAAATATCGGGAAGCTCGCGGAAATCGTTCATCAGATCGAGGGAGTTGGTCACGATGGTGAGCGGCACCTTGCTGGCGAGGTACCTGGCTGCGTGCCTCAGGATCGGGGAACCTGCGAGAAAAACGGTCTGGCCGGGCTGGATCAGATCCGCAGCGGCCGCTGCGATCGCCTGATAGTCGCCGTCGTCAGTTGCCGCGGTATCAGCCGGTTCAGCTAAACCAGCAGCACTGGTTCTGGAGGTGATCACACCGCGCGACTTCGAGACAAGCCCGTCCTCGACCAGCGTGTCGATATCGCGATGGACCGTCATCAGGCTGATGCCGAAGCGTTTCGAAATCTCGTCGATGCGCGCACTCTGGCGGCTGTTGACGTAGTCGGCGATCAAACGCCTGCGCGCAATCTGGCGCGCCTGTCGGCTGTCGGTGGGAAGGTGGGCCCGGTTTCCGGGGGAACTGGTGTTGTCCGATGCCACTCTGTGTCGCTTCTGCTGCTGCTCGATCAGCTTCACTTAACGTCAAAGTCCGAATTTGGCAAAGTGGCAGCGTTGCGGTCCGGTTGCCCGGAAAAAAGCGGAGGCACCTTGCGATGCCTCCGTCAGGTGGGGAGGGATTATTGGGTCAGGGTGAAGGCTGCCGTGACCTTGTCGACGTTGTCGGCCGTGATCAGCACGCAATCGAAGAGCTGCTTTTCGCTTTCCGCGCCGGTGGAGCCGGTCTTGATGTACTTGTCGGCCTGGCGGATTGCTTCAGCGGAGAAGACAGCAACCGGCTGCAGCACGGTGTACTGAAGTTCGCCAGCACGGATGGCAGCAACCGCGTCCGGCGAACCGTCAAAGCCACCGACCTTCACCTGGTCAAGCTTGCCGGCTTCCTTCAAGGCGGCGATGGCGCCGAGAGCCATTTCATCGTTGCCGGAAATGACGCCGATAATGTCCGGATTGGCCTGAAGCATGGACTGCATCTTCTGATAGCCCTGGGTACGGTCCCAGTTGGCGACTTCCTGTGCTGCCTTTTCCAGATCCGGGTACTGGGTCAGCACGGTTTCGAAACCGTTGGAACGGGTTGCTGCGTTGTTGTCGGAGGGCGCACCGAAAAGCTCGACGTATTTGCCCTCTTCACCAACGGCTTCCACCCACTGCTGCGCACCGATTGCAGCGCCCTGGGCGTTGTTGGAAACGAGCTGTGCCTGGGCAAGGCCTTCCTGGTTGATTTCAGCGTTGATGAGGAACACCGGAATGCCGGCGGCCACGGCCTTCTTCACCGCGCCGACAGAACCGTCTGCATTGGCCGGGTCGAGAATGATTGCCTTGGACTGGTTGGTGATCGCGGTGTCGATCAGGGTGCTTTCGGTGTTGGTGTCACCTTTATGGGCGCTGACCTGTGCTTCGTAACCGAGCTCTTCCGCAGTCGCCTTTGCCACATGGCCTTCGGTGTACCAGTAGGGGTTGGCCGGGTCGTTGACGATGATCGAGATCAGGCCGTCGGCAAGAGCCGGGCTTGCAATCATCGGCAGGACGGCGGCAGCAGCAAGCAGGGTCCGTCTGGTAAATTTCAACATCGAGTATTCCTCCCTTAGCGTGAATGGGGGTCGCCAATTGGCGGGTATTCCCGCTCCCTAAGTCCTCCGGGAGCGGCGAAATCTGTTCGAGGCAGTGGCTATTTCTTCCGCGCGCTGCCGTATTGGATGGAGTTCATCAGGACGGCGAGCACGATCACGGCACCGGTGAAGACGGTCTGCCAGTAGGACGAGACGCCGATGATCACGAGGCCGTCGGACAGGAAGCCGATGACGAAGGCACCCAGCATGGTGCCTCGGACGGTGCCTCGGCCACCGGTCAGGGCTGCTCCGCCGATCACCACAGCAGCAATTGCGGTCAGCTCGTAGGTCGTTCCCGCGGTCGGGCCAGCGGATGTCAGCTGGGACGAGAGAACAAGACCTGCGATGGCCGCAAGAATGCCGGAGAGCGTATAGACCGACACCTGCACCTTCTTAACGGGAACGCCGGAAAGATCGGCCGCGTGGGCATTGCCGCCGGAAGCGTAGAGCCAGCGACCGAAGGCGGAACGGCTGAGCATCAGGCCGGCAACGATCGCAAGTGCCGCCAGCACCAGAACACTGATCGGTACGCCGAACAGACGGTTGAAACCAAGCCAGTCGAAACCGGTGTTTCCAAGCGAAGGATCGCCTGACAGGTTGTTGTAGGTGAGGCCGTTGGTCATCAACAGGGCAATGCCGCGGGCGACATACATGACGCCGAGCGTTGCCACGAAAGCCGGAACGCGGAACCAGGCGATCAGGATCCCGTTGACTGCGCCAACCAGCGCCCCGACGACACAAGTAATGACGACCACCGCCCAGACCGGCGGATAGACGATGACGCCGAAGGCATCCAGAACGATGCCCTGCATCTGGAAGCCGGCAATGACACCGGACAGGGCCAGAATGGAGCCGACCGAAAGGTCGATGCCGCCGTTCAGGATCACCAGCAGCATGCCGATGGCCAGAATGCCGTAGATCGCCACATGCGAGGACATGATCAGGAAGTTCCCGACCGTGAAATAATGCGGCGACAGTAACGAGAAAACGGCAATGATCGCGATAAGGGCGAAGAAAGCGCGGCCTTCGAGAAGGAGCCGTCCTATATTTTGCTCGCGGGACTGGCGGTTCTTGGCGACCGGTTGCGTGTTGGCGCTCGTAACGCTCATGATCTGATCTCCGTCAGGCGACCACGGCTTCGCCGGAGGCGGCCATGATCTTTTCCTTGCTGATGGTTGAATCGAATTCCGCCGAGATCCGGCCCCGGTGCATGACGATGATGCGGTGGGCGATGGACAGGCATTCGCCGACTTCCGAGGTCGAGTAGATGACGGCCAGACCTTCGCGGGCACGTTCGGCCAAGAGCCGGAACACTTCCGCCTTGGCGCCGATATCGATGCCGCGGCTTGGCTCGTCGAGCATGATCACCTTCGGCTCGGTGGCCAGGATCTTGCCGATCACGACCTTCTGCTGGTTGCCGCCAGACAGCGAGCCGATCGCCGCGTCCGGTCCGGAGGTCTTGACGGTGACCTTGCGGATGCTGGTTTCGATGAGATCGGATTCCAGCTTTCTGGACGTGAAGATGCCGCGCGTGAAATCCATGATGGAGGCAAGCGACAGGTTCTGGCCGACCGTCATTGTCTGGACGAGGCCGTCCTTCTGCCGATCTTCGGGAACAAGCGCGAGACCGTTGGCAATTCTCTGGCCGATCGAGAGTGGCGAGACATTGCCGCCGTTCAGGAGGATGTCTCCCGTCTCCTGCTTCAACCGCCCGGCGACGGTTTCCAGAAGTTCAGTGCGTCCGGCGCCCATCAATCCGTAGATGCAGACGATCTCGCCGGCTTTCACGTCAAGCGACAGGTCGTCGACCACGTTGTAATCCGCACCTGACGGGTCGGCGACGGTCAGATTGCGAATGGAAAGGGCGGTTTCGCCAAATTCGTAACCGGTCGGTGGTGAGCCGAGATCATAGTTCTCGCCCACCATGTTGCGGACGATCCATTCCAGGTCGATGTCGCTGCGTGGCGCATAGGCGGTCATCACGCCATCCCGCAGGACAACCGCGTGATCGGTGATCTGGAGCGCTTCTTCCAGGTGATGGGAAATATAGACGATGGAAACGCCGCGGCTTGTCAGATCGCGAATGACCTTGAACAGCACTTCCACTTCCGAGGCAGAAAGGGCAGAGGTTGGCTCGTCCATGATCAGGATGCGGCTGTCATATGAAAGCGCACGGGCAATTTCGACGATTTGCTGCTGGCCGAGGCGCAGATCCTCAACCGGTGTCAGCGGGTTGATATCCTCTTCCAGCTCCACCATCAGCGCTCGCGTCTGGCGTTCTTCCTCCGCGAAGTCGACCCCCATCGGTCCGCGAATTTCACGGCCCATGAAGATGTTGTCCCGCACGGAAAGGTTCGGCGCCAGGCTCAGCTCCTGGTGGATGATGGAGATGCCTCTGTCCCGGGCTTCGGTAGCCGAGGCAAAGGTGATCGGTGCGCCATCCAGAATGATTTCACCCGTCGTCGGCGTCGTGATGCCGGACAGGATGCGCATCAAGGTCGACTTGCCGGCGCCGTTTTCGCCGAAAAGGGTGGTGACCTGGCCACGATGAATGTCGAAGTTGACACCCTTCAGAGCCTGGATCGCACCGTAGGACTTGGCGACATTACGCGCGGCGAGCACGACTTCGTCTTCCACTGCGGCAACGGGATGGATCGCGTTCATCGAACGGTGACCTCCGTCGGTGTTACCAGCCAGTTCTTGGGATTGATCAGGCGGAACGCGCCGGTAACCTGAATGGTCTTGCCGGTGAGGGCGCTCGTGTCGAGGCCTTCAAGCACCACCTGCTTCATTGCCCGGTTGATGGCGGAAGCGGCGTTCTGATACTCAATCTGGTTCTTGAAATCGCCGAAGGCGATATCCCCCGGGACATCGCGAAGATCCGTGCCGTTGATGGCAGGACCCGTCTGGACGCGAACCCGGATTTCCGACGGCACACCGTCGATCGTGACGTTGTAAAGTCCCGACTTTCCTTCGCCGACGACACCTTCGAACTTCACCGGAATGATCGAGCCGGTAGACGAAGCCGTGCCGTAGGTTTCGGCCAGCTTTGCTTTGTCGGAAAGCGCCAGGGCGCCAATCTCGCTAGCTTCGACCGCCTTTTGTGCAACGAAGTCGCGAATACGCGGGAAAGTGTCCACGCCATAGACGTCAGGTGAAAAAGCCTGTTGCCGAATGTCGCTTTCGGAGCCGACACGCACGACCTTGGTGTCCAGGACTATGGCGCCGGCCACTACAGCGGCGATCGCGACCGCGATCCACTTTCCATAGCTGGGCTTCACGAATGATGAGCCGCCGACTGCTGTTTCGACCTTGGCCATATCTTCCTCCGGCATGCAATTCTCGTTCGGCCGCGACAAGGCTTGCGGCCGGCATGTTCTTCTCGTGTCAGGAGCTGGATGTGTCGGGCGCCCGTTAATCGCGCCCGTTCAGCACGTTCTTAGCGGCTATGCGCAACTGGATGCGCAAATGCCCGGTGCCGCGTGCGGCATTGATCCGCGATGCGCTTCCGGGTGGCCGCCATTTCTAACGTGAAAACCATTGTTCTCCTCCCAGTCCGCGCTTGCGCGGCTTTTTCGTTTGAGGGTCCCGTTCCTGCGAACGCTGCTCCCACCCTCGAACCGGGAGAAATGCCTGCTGCATGCCTCCCAATGACAATCACCCTAGATGAAATAAATTACTTTGTCAGTAAAAAAATACATGCATATGAGATAATAGTGTTATATATAGACTGCAGAAGCTTCGTCCCGAACGGCGCATGCAGGGCTGTGCAAACAGTCAGGATCTGCGAGAGTCCGGTCAGTTGAAGCTTTCTGGGAGGAATGAAATGCAAGCCGAAATAGCGGCTCTTGAGCATGGCTTGGGCGGTGGACGCCATCATGCATAAGGGCGACATTCTTATCGGAATCGACTCCGGCACGTCCGTGGTGAAAGCGGTGGCGTTCGACCTTTCAGGCACCCAGATTGCGGTGGCTTCGGTCACGAATGCCTATGACACTGGCGCCGGAGGTGCCGCGACCCAGTGCATGAGCCGAACCTGGCAGGACTGTGTCACAGCCCTGAAACAGCTTGGTAATCTGGTCGAAGGCCTGAGCGGGCGCACTGTCGCGATCGGCGTGACCGCGCAGGGAGACGGAACCTGGCTGGTGGGGCGGGACAATGTTCCGGTCGGTGATGCCTGGCTTTGGCTTGATGCCCGTGCCGCACCTACTGTCAGCCGGCTGGAAGGAAATGCGCTGAACCGGGCCCGGTTCGAGGCAACGGGAACAGGGCTGAATACCTGTCAGCAAGGCGCCCAGCTTGCGCATATGGACCGGTTTGATTCGGCAAGCCTGGACCGTGCGGAAGTCGCGCTTCATTGCAAGGACTGGCTCTACCTGAACCTCACGGGCGTCCGGGCAACGGACCCGTCCGAGGCAAGTTTCACCTTCGGCAACTTCCGGACCCGGCAATATAATGATGTGGCTATCGAAGCGCTCGGCCTCAGGCACCGGCGGCATCTGCTGCCGGAGATCGTCGAGGGAACGGAAACAACCCACGGCTTGAGCGATGCGGCCGCGCAGGCGACAGGCCTTCGGGCAGGGACACCGGTTTCGCTCGGCTACGTCGACATGGTGATGACGGCACTTGGCGCCGGTGTCTACACGGGCGAAGCGGATGCCGCTTGTTCGACGATTGGCTCCACCGGTGTGCACATGCATGCCAAGCCAGCCGAAGAAGTGCACCTCAATGCTGAAGGCACAGGTTATGTGATTGCGCTGCCGGTGCCGGGCATCGTTACCCAGGTGCAGACCAACATGGCGGCCACGCTCAATCTCGACTGGGTTCTCAACATTGCCGCTGACGTGATGCGCGGCATGGGACAGGATGTCTCTCACCGCGATCTGGTGTCCCACATCGAGGGCTGGCTTGCCGCCGGCAAGCCGGGCTCCATCCTCTATCACCCCTACATTTCCGAAGCCGGCGAACGCGGCCCCTTCGTCAATGCCAACGCCCGCGCCGGATTTACTGGGCTTTCCGCCGCAAATGGCTACGCGGATCTGGTGCGCGCGGTGGCGGAAGGTCTCGGTATGGCCGCCCGTGATTGCTACGCCGCAATGGGAGCACTTCCTTCCGAACTTCGGTTGACCGGAGGCGCGGCACGCTCCCCGGCACTACGTCAGATACTGGCAGCTGCGGTGAACGCACCGGTTCGCGTCTCGGCGCGGGACGAGGCCGGAGCGGCGGGTGCTGCAATGATGGCGGCGGTTGCCACGGGCGTTTATCCGGACATGCGCAGCTGCATCAGCGAGTGGGTCACGCCTTTGCTTGGACAGGCGGAAGCACCCGATCCCGGCCTGGTCCGGTCCTACGAGACTATTTTCCCGGTCTTTGCAGGTCTTCGCAGGGATCTTGCAGGCACATGGGACCTGCTCGCGAAACTGCGCACCGAGAGCCGCGACGAGACGGAACCTGCCAGCAGTGTCACCACAGGAGCATGAAATGACGAGCGAAACGCAGACGATCGATCTTTTGGTGATTGGTGGCGGCATCAATGGCGCCGGCATTGCGCGCGACGCTGCCGGCCGGGGACTGTCCGTCTGGCTCTGCGAAAAGGACGACCTTGCGCAAGGAACGTCATCCCGGTCGGGCAAGCTGGTTCACGGTGGTCTGCGCTATCTGGAATATTATGAATTCCGGCTGGTGCGCGAAGCCCTGATCGAGCGGGAAGTGCTCATGAATTCGGCCAGCCATATCATCTGGCCCATGCGCTTCGTGCTGCCACACAGCCCGGCAGACCGCCCGGCCTGGCTCGTGCGTCTCGGCTTGTTTCTCTACGATCACCTGGGAGGCCGCAAGAAGCTGCCGGGCACCCGGACGCTCGATCTGCACAGGGATCCGGAAGGTGCGCCGATCCTCGACAGTTACAAACGCGGTTTCGAATATTCCGACTGCTGGGTCGACGATGCCCGCCTTGTTGTCATCAACGCATTGGACGCCTTTGAGAAAGGGGCCCGGGTTCTCACGCGTACGGCTGTTGCCAGCGCGCGCCGCGACAACGGAGCCTGGCTGGCAACATTGCGCAACAGCGAAACCGGCGAAACGTCAACAGTTCGAGCCAGGTGCATCGTCAATGCGGCAGGTCCCTGGGTATCCGATGTCATCTTGAACGTAGCCGGATCGAATTCCAGCCGGAACGTGCGGCTGGTCAAGGGAAGCCATATCGTTGTGCCGAAGTTCTGGCAGGGGCAACAGGCTTATCTGGTCCAGAACGACGACAAACGGGTGATCTTCATCAACCCCTATGAGGGCGACAAGGCTCTGATCGGGACCACGGATATCGCTTATGAAGGCCGGGCCGAGGACGTGCAGGCCGAAGAATTCGAGATCGAATATCTGATCAAGGCCGTGAACAGGTACTTCAAGGCAAAGCTGCGCCGGTCGGATGTCCTGACGTCCTTCTCGGGTGTGCGTCCATTGTTCGACGACGGCAAGGGCAATCCGTCCGCCGTAACGCGCGACTATGTGTTCGATCTCGACATGACGGACAATGTCCCGCTTCTGAATGTCTTCGGCGGCAAGATCACGACCTTCCGCGAGCTGGCCGAGCGCGCGATGCACAAGCTGGACCGGATCTTCCCGCAGATGGGCGGCGACTGGACGGAAACCGCCACGTTGCCTGGCGGCGAAATTCCGAATGCGGATTTCGAGAGCTTTTCGGAAACGATGCGGCAGGCCTATCCGTGGATGCCGCGCGCCCTTTTGAAACACTACGGGCGCTGCTACGGAGCAAGAACCAGCCGGATAGTCGGCTCGGCCACCGCACTGGACGGGCTTGGCAGACACTTCGGAGCGCAACTCTATGAGGCCGAGGTGCGCCATCTCGTCAATGAGGAATGGGCGCAGACCGCCGATGACATCCTGACCCGGCGGACCAAACACGGCTTGCACCTGAGCGCGGATGAAAAAGCGGCCTTCTCGAGCTGGTTCAACGCCGAATACGCCGCACGCGCCGCCTGATATCCGGCTCGGACGCCTGCCATTTCCCCGACGACTGGACACTTCATGCCCCTGACGCTTTCGCTCAACACAAACCCGCTGGTCAATCGCTACGCGGATCCCGTGGATCTGATCGAGACGGTTGCACGCGATCTGAAGATCCGCGACCTGCAGTTGACGCACGAGTTCATCAACCCCAGCTGGCCGGCGCCCCTTATCCGGCGGTTGACGCGCGAGATGTCGGCGTCACTTGCCAGGACAGGTGTGCGGGTGACCAGCGGTATGACGGGCCCCTACGGCCGTCTCAATCATTTCGGTCATCCAGATGCCGATGTGCGGCGTTATTATGTAGACTGGTTCAAGACCTTCGCCGACATCATCGGCGATCTCGGAGGCGTTTCCGTCGGCACCCAGTTCGCGATTTTCACCTACAAGGATTACGACGATCCGGTCCGGCGGGACGACCTGATCAGGATCGCCATCGATTGCTGGGCGGAGGTTGCCGAACACGCGAAGGGGGCGGGCCTGGAATATGTTTTCTGGGAGCCGATGAGCATTGGCCGGGAATTCGGTGAGACCATAGCGACCTGCCTTGCCCTTCAGGAGCGAATTTCAGCCACGCCGATGGCCGTTCCGATGTGGATGATGGCCGATATTGACCACGGTGACGTGACCAGCTCAAATCCGGACGATTTCAACCCCTTTGCCTGGGCCGAAGCCGTTCCCCGGGTGTCGCCGATCATTCACATCAAGCAGAGCCTTCTGGACAAGAGCGGCCATCGGCCCTTTACGGCGGAATTCAACGCCCGCGGCCAGATCCATCCCGAGCCGCTCCTGGAAGCTTTGGCGAAAGGCGGCGCCGAGGACAATGAGATCTGCCTGGAACTCAGCTTCAAGGAGCGCGAGCCAAATGACCGGCAGGTCATTCCGCAGATCGCCGAGAGTGTTGCCTTCTGGGCACCTCATATCGATACGGGCCAGCAGGATCTCAACATCTAGCTGATCGCGTCTTCGGCTATTTGCCAACGGGCTTGCGGTAGCAAGGCCCCGATATCTAAGCTATTGAAATCAGGTGACCGTCGCGGTTCGGCTGGCGGCGGCAAGCGGCATTGCGAATTATTGGGAAGGTACGCAAGGTGAGGGATATCGACCCGGAGGAATCGCTCGCGACGCGGGCTGCCTGGCTGCATTACGCCGGTGGACTGACACAGGCGGCCGTGGCAAAGCGGCTCGGGGTTGCCTCGGTCAAGGCGCACCGGCTGATCGCAAAGGCGGCTGCCGAAGGGGTGGTGAAGGTCTCCATTGATGGTGCGATCATCGAATGCGTCGAGTTGGAGGACAGCCTCTGCGACCGTTTTGGCCTCGAATTCTGTGACGTCGCACCGGATCTGGGCGAGCCCGGCATGCCGCTGCGGGCTCTGGGCCAGGCCGGTGCGGATTTCATCCGCCGGGAAATCGAGCGCAAGGAGCACAAGGTCATTGGCCTTGGCCATGGCAGGACGCTTTCCAACGCTGTTCGCCTGATGAGCCGCATGGATGCAGGCGGTGTCCAGTTCGTGTCCCTGCTAGGCGGATTGACCCGTAACTTTTCCGCCAATCCGTACGACGTCATGCATCGCCTTGCCGAAAAGACGGCGGCGAGCGCTTTTGTCATGCCGGTGCCCTTCTTTGCCAATTCGTCGGAAGACCGGGAGGTGCTGCTCGCGCAGCGCGGGGTTCAGGACGTGTTCGACATGGCGAACGCAGCCGATATCAAGCTCGTCGGGATTGGCACCGTCGAGCCACAGGCGCAGCTGGTCTCGTCCGGCATGATCGAACTCAGTGAAATCCAGGAAATCAAGGCCGGTGGCGGTGTCGGCGAAATGCTCGGCCATTTCTTCGATGCCAGTGGACGGACACTGGAAACGACCCTGACCGCCCGCACGCTTGCGGCCACGCTGGATGAACGGGCCGACAGTCAGATCATCGCGATTGCAGGTGGCCCTGAAAAGATCGAGGCCATTCGCGCCATCTTGCGCAGCGGACGCCTGCGTGGCCTCATCACCGACGAGACCACCGCGCATGCCCTGACCGGAGCGTGACCGGTCAGGATGCGCAGATGGCTTGATCAGCCGGCCAGAGACTTCGCCTTGCGGGCAATCTCTTCTTTCGTGATGCCGAATTCCTCGTAGAGACGTTCGGCCGGTGCAGAAGCTCCGAAACCACTCAGGCCGATGACATTGTCTTCACTGCCAGCATAACGGGCCCAGCCAAGTTTTCCCGCGGCCTCGATGGCAATGCGCGGGGCGGTGCCGAGAACGTCGGCGCGGTAGGCGTCCGGCTGGGCGTCGAACAGTTCCCACGACGGCATCGATACGACCGCAACGGCCAGTCCATCGGCTGCCAGGCCCTCTGCTGCCTCGACCGCCAGTGCGACTTCGGTTCCGGTCGCGATCAGCGTGATGTCGCGGCCTTCTCCGAACTGGCGGATGACATAGGCACCGCGTGCCGTCAGGTTTTCCTCTGTCCGCTCCAGGCGCAATTGCGGGACAGCCTGACGGGAAAGTGCCAGAAGGCTCGGTGCATTCTTGGAGCGAATGGCACAGTCCCAGGCTTCCAGCGTTTCAACCGTGTCTGCCGGTCGGAACACCGTCAGGTTGGGGATTGCCCTCAGCGAGAGGAGATGTTCGACCGGCTGATGGGTCGGGCCGTCTTCGCCAAGACCGATGGAATCATGTGTCATGACATAGATGGAGCGCAGCCCCATCAGGGCCGAGAGGCGAATGGCGTTCCTTGCATAGTCGGAAAAGACAAGGAAAGTGCCGCCGTAGGGCAGAAAGCCGCCATGCAGCGCGAGGCCGTTCATGGCTGCGGCCATGGCAAATTCACGAACTCCGTAACCGATATAACGGCCGGACGCTTCGCGCGAAAACTGGCTGTTGACGGCAGGAACACGGGTTAGGTTCGATCCGGTCAGATCGGCTGATCCCCCGATCATTTCCGGCAAGGCCGGGGCAAGGGCTTCCAGGGCCATCTGGCTTGCCTTGCGGGTGGCAGCGGACCTGGGCTCTGAAAAGAGGCTGTCACGCGCGCTGGAGACTGCTGCCTCATAGCCTGCCGGCAAGGTGCCGCTCACGCGTCGTTCGAATTCGCGGCGCTTGTCTTCAGGCGCAGCTGCCAGCCGGTCTTCCCAGGCCTTTCGGCTGTCCTGGCCAACTGTCCCGATCTTCTTCCAGCTTTCTGCGAGTTCATCCGGAATGGTGAAAGCAGGGGCCGTCCATCCGAGAGCCTTCTTGGTCGCGTCCGCTTCGTCCTTGCCAAGTGCCGCGCCATGTACGCCGGCAGTGCCTGCCTTGTTGGGGGAGCCAAAGCCGATCACCGTTTTCAGAGCGATCATCGAGGGTTTGTCGGTGGCTGCCTTGGCTGCGGTCAGTGCGGCGTCGACTGCAGAACCGTCATGTCCGTCGCACGTTTGCACATGCCAGCCACAGGCTGCGAAGCGGGCCGGAACATCCTCGGAAAAGGAAACGCTGGTTGGGCCGTCGATGGTGATGGAATTGTCGTCGTAGAGAACGATCAGTTTGCCAAGGCCCAGATGACCGGCAAGGCTGATCGCTTCCTGACCAATGCCTTCCTGAAGGCAGCCGTCACCGACGATCACATAAGTATTGTGATCTACGAGTTCATCACCGAACTCATCTGCAAGACGCCGTTCGGCCAGGGCCATGCCGACGGCGGTCGCAATGCCCTGGCCAAGGGGGCCAGTGGTGGTTTCGACGCCTTTGGCGTGACCATGCTCGGGATGACCTGCGGTTATCGAACCCCACTGCCGGAAATTTCGGATTTCCTCGATCGTCATGTCTTCATAGCCGCACAGGTGCAGCAGGCTGTAGAGGAGCATGGAGGCATGACCGTTTGACAGCACAAAACGGTCCCTGTCCGGCCAGTCCGGTGTTTTCGCGTCAAACTTCAGGT
Source organism: Roseibium sp. RP-7 (assembly GCF_053005225.1). Taxonomy (NCBI): domain Bacteria; kingdom Pseudomonadati; phylum Pseudomonadota; class Alphaproteobacteria; order Hyphomicrobiales; family Stappiaceae; genus Roseibium; species Roseibium sp. RP-7. Next base: position 176,345 of record NZ_JBRKQA010000004.1, on the reverse strand, counting down.
GTTTGCGAAACAACACGGTCGCTGCATCCGCGAGACCCATGGGCGCGCCCGGATGTCCGGAAGCGGCTGCCTCAACGGCATCTATGGACAACGCCCGAATACAGTTGGCGAGTTTGAAATTTTCCGGGTCCAGGGCTGCTTTCGACGATAGAAATGTGTCTGTAGTCATGAGGTCCTCCTCTGCGCTTACGGCATAGGCGTAGCGGAGGATGTCACAAAAATAAATCACAAAATCACAAAATAACTTTGATTTTGTGATTTTGTGATGTTAGATATCAAGCATCCGGTGAACGCCGGACGAGGAGGATTTGCGTGAAACGCGAAGAACGAAGACAGGCGATCATGGATCTGCTCGTGGAGCACAGGGAAGTCGATCTCGACGACCTTGCGGAGCGATTTGCCGTCTCGAAAATGACAATTCATCGGGATCTGGACGAGCTCGAACAGGCCGGCGTGCTGCGCAAGGTGCGCGGGGGTGCCACTGCGGATTCAGGAACGCAGTTCGAAAGCGACTTCCGCATCCGGGCCCGCCAGGACGCGGCCGCGAAGGAGCGGATGGCCCGTGCGGCGCTCGAGCTGATCGAGCCCGGCATGACCGTGATGATCAACGACGGTTCGATGGCCGCAGTTCTCGGCTCAATGCTGCCGGAAAAGCGGCCGCTGACGGTCATCACCAACAACGCCGCCATTCTCGATGGTTTGCGGGATGAGCCCGGCATAACCCTTTTAGGCCTCGGCGGCGTCTATTCGGCCAAGTTCAACGGCTTTTTCGGCGTCGTTACCGAAGCGGCGCTGTCGCAGTTGCGCGCGGATATCGCTTTCGTGTCGACCCCGGCCGTAGCGGACCTGAAGGCCTTTCACATGGACGACAACGTCGTTCGTTCCAAGCAAAAGATGATGGGTGCCGCGTCTCGGCGCTGCCTGCTCGTCAATCACACGCGTTTCGGACGCACCGCACTTCATACCCTCGCCGATCTGGATCGGTTCGACTGGATCATCACGGATGACCAGCCGGCCGGAAATGCGGCGAAGGAAATCGAGGCTGCGGGGCTCAAGCTGATGATCGCAAAGGACTGAGCGAATGGCTGCCCTCACCGGAAAATGGGTCGGTACGAGCTGGAAAATGAACAAGCTGCTGGCGGATGCCAGACGGTTTGCGGACGGGCTTGTCACGTCCGACGCGGATCGGGATCCCCGGATCCAGCGGTTTGTCATCCCTCCCTTCACCGCGGTGCGCGAAGTGAAGGCGATGCTCGCAGGCACATCGGTGAAGGTCGGCGCGCAGAACATGCACTGGGAAGATGCAGGGGCGTGGACGGGAGAAGTCTCGCCGCTCATGCTGACCGATTGCGGTCTCGACATTGTCGAACTTGGGCATTCCGAACGGCGCAGTTTTTTCGGTGAAACCGATGAGACCGTCGGCCTGAAGACCGAAGCGGCCGTGCGTCACGGGCTCGTTCCGTTGATCTGCATCGGTGAAACGCTGGCGGAAAAAGAGGCCGGACAGGCACAGGCGGTGCTTGAGGCGCAGGTTCGCGCGGCTCTTGGCAATCTGTCCGATGGGCAGAAACAGGCCGAGATCCTCCTTGCCTATGAACCGGTCTGGGCAATCGGCGTCAATGGTGTGCCGGCAACGTCGGACTATGCCGACGCTCGCCAGGCGGAGATCATTGCCGTTGCCGAGGACGTTCTCAACCGGCGTATCCCCTGCCTCTATGGCGGGTCGGTCAATCCCGGAAACTGCGAAGAGCTCATTTCCTGTCCTCATGTGGACGGGCTGTTCATCGGGCGATCCGCCTGGGAAGTCGAGGGTTATCTCGACATTCTCGCCAGGTGCTCGTCGAAACTCGGAGAGGTTTGACATGAAACTTGCAATTGCGGGCGACAGTGCAGGCGAAGGCCTTGCGAAACTGCTGGCGGACTACCTGAAGGATCGTTTCGAGGTCGACGAGATCTCCAGAACGCCCGAAGGGCCGGATGCGTTTTATGCCAATCTGTCCGAGCGTGTTGCCAGCCAGGTGATCTCCGGTGCCTACGACCGGGCGATCCTGGTGTGCGGAACCGGTATCGGAGTGTGCATTGCCGCCAACAAGGTGCCGGGCATTCGCGCCGCACTGACCCACGACACCTACTCCGCCGAGCGGGCAGCCCTTTCCAACAATGCCCAGATCATCACCATGGGCGCGCGTGTGGTTGGCCCCGAACTCGCCAAATCCATCGCCGACGCCTTCCTGAAGGAAACATTCGACGTCAACGGCCGTTCTGCTAGCAATGTTGACGCGATCAATGCCGTCGATTCGAAGTATCATGCGGTCTGATTGAAATTGCTGACCTGAGGAATGATGAGACCATGCTGAGACTTCCGAACGATACGGACGTGAATGCCGAAACGCTGCAGGCGTATCTGGCAAGACAGCATGGGGCGAGCGATACCGCCGCCGTTCTTCAGGCCATTGCGGATGCGACCGGCGTCCTGGCAGACAGGCTTGCCGCAGGCCGCTTGCCGGGGGACCCCGGCGAGGTCGTCGGCACCAATGAAAGTGGCGACAAGCAGAAGGCACTCGACGTCGGTGCCCATCTTCACATGGTCGAGGTGTTGCGGGCAGCGGGTGTCCGCCAGCTTCTTTCGGAAGAAGCCGAAGAGATTATTCTTCTCAATCCGGAAGGCACGCTCGACGTTGCCATCGACCCCATCGACGGGTCCGGCAGTATCGGAACAGGCGCTCCGCTCGGGACCCTGTTCTCGATCCTGCCGGCATCGGACCAGGGTTTTCTGTGCACGGGCAGATCCGTCATTGCGGCGGGATATGTTTCGTTTGGCCATTCCACAGACCTGGGGTTCAGCCTGGGCAACGGCCTTCACCTTGCAGTCTTTGACCGCGCCACGGGTGTGTTCCGCATGTTGCGGGAGAACCATCAGGTGCCCGCAAAATCAAGAACACTTGCCTTCAACGCCTCCAATGCCCGTCATTGGCCGGATGCGGTCCGGCGCTTTTCCGATGACGTTCTGAAAGGCAAGGAGGGGCGTCTTGGCGAAAACTACAACATGCGCTGGCTGGCATCCGCGGTTGGCGAATTTCACCGGATCCTGCTTCAGGGCGGTTTGTTCTTTTATCCGGGCGACCGGCGGCCCGGCTATGAGAACGGGCGCCTGCGTCTGGTCTATGAAGCGGTGCCGATCGCGTTTCTGATCGAGCAGAGCGGCGGCAAGGCAACGGACGGGCAAACGCCTATCCTCGACCTGATGCCCGAAAGCCTGCACCAGAACATTCCGTTGATTTTCGGGTCACCCGAAAACGTCGACATGTTCATTACCTATTGCACGGACAACACCTAAGGAGCTTTTGATGGCCCGCATCACTTTGCGTCAGCTGCTGGATCACGCAGCTGACAACGGCTACGCTGTGCCTGCGTTCAACATTTCCAACATGGAACAGGGCATGGCTGTCATGCGCGCCGCGGCCGATTGCGATGCGCCGGTCATCCTGCAGGCAAGCAGGGGCGCACGGGCCTACGCCGGTGACAGGGTGCTGGCCCGCCTGATTGATGGGTTCGCCGAAACCTATCCCGATATTCCCGTCTGCATGCATCTGGACCACGGCAACAACCTGGCAACCTGCGTGACGGCTATCCAGCATGGCTTCACCTCCGTGATGATGGACGGGTCGCTGGAAGCGGATGGCAAGACGCCTGCCAACTATGCCTACAACGCGGGCATCACCCGGCAGGTCGTGGACATGGCTCATGCGGCCGGTGTTTCGGTAGAAGGCGAACTTGGCGTGCTCGGCTCGCTCGAAACCGGAATGGGGGATCAGGAAGACGGGCATGGCGCGACCGAAAAGCTGAGCGAAGACCAGCTCCTGACCGACCCGGCAGAGGCTGAACGCTTCGTTGCCGACACGGGTGTCGATGCGCTTGCCGTTGCCATGGGCACCAGCCACGGCGCCTACAAGTTCACGCGCAAGCCGGATGGCAGCGTTCTGGCAATGAACGTGATCGAGGCCATTCATGCCCGTCTGCCGAATACACACCTCGTCATGCACGGATCGTCTTCGGTGCCGGAAGATCTCCAGGAAATCATCAATTCCTACGGCGGTGATATTCGCCCGACCTGGGGCGTTCCGGTCGAGGAAATCCAGCGCGGCATCAAGAGTGGTGTGCGCAAGGTGAACATCGACACTGACAACCGCCTGGCAATGACGGCAGCCGTACGCAAGGCCCTGACGAACGATCCGTCCGAATTCGATCCACGCAAATACCTGAAGCCGGCCATGGAGTTGATGGCGCAGGTGTGCCGCGACCGTTTCGAGGCTTTCGGAACAGCCGGCCACGCCAGCCGCATTCGCCCGCTGCCGCTGGAAGCGATGGCACAGCGCTATATCTGAACATCACGCGTTATTGGTCTGGCCAAACTAGGTTTTTCGAATGATATCGCCGAGTTACGCCAGCTCTGCGCGGAGCCAGGCGATCAACTGGTCGACGGCATTGTGCCGCGACTGTTTGGTGCCTCGGTAAACCGAGATTTCGCTTGGTCTCTTCAGGGCAACATCACAGATGGAGCGCAACTTGCCTTCGTCGATCAGGCCGTCCACCGTGCGCTTCCAGCCGAGGGCAACACCCTGACCGGCAACGGCGGCCTGAAGAACAAGCGGGTAACTGTCGAAATAGATGACCTTCTTGTGGGCGGATCGCGGAACGCCGATAGCTTCGAACCAGTCCGGCCAGTCGAACCAGTCCTGTGGCACCACACGGTGCGACAGGAGCGGCAAGGTGGAGACCTCTTGCGGTGTCAGCGGCAACGAAACGTCTTTCAAGAGCGCCGGAGTGCAGACCGGGAAGATCTCGTCGGATGCCGTGAACACCAACCGTGCCGCTCCGGCCGCCCGCCCGGTGGTCTGAAGGGCGACGTCAAATGGTTCGCGAGCTTCCGTCAGGGGTTCCAATGCGCTGACCAGTTGAAGCTGGATTTCAGGATGTGCCGCATGGAAACCAGAGAGACGCGGCATCAGCCAGTAGAAGGCTTCGCAAAGCTGGCATCGCAGGACGATGGTATCTGGATCGCCTGTCCCGCGGATGGCGGCAACTTCCGTGCGGATTGCCCTGAGGGCTTCTCCGACAACCTGGCCCAGGCGTTTTCCTTCCTCGGTCAGGAACACCGCGCGGTTGCGCCGCTCGAACAGGCGGACACCCAGTTCCTCTTCAAGCTGACCAATTTGCCGGCTGATGGCCGTCTGGGTCAGGCCGAGTTCATCGGCCGCGCGTGTGAAACTTTCATATCGCGCAGCAGCCTCGAACGGTTTCAGGCGGGCCAGTGAGAGGTCGTCCTTATGCATGCGTTTCAGTCATGTATTTCTCGAAATTTCTCATTTTTACAAAGATAAGAGACATGCTTCCATGCTGAAATGATATCTTTATTTCTGCTGAAACAACAAGCTGGATCGCTCCTTGCCGGGATCATTTCGATTACCGGAGCAGTGCTGTTGCTGTCCTTGTCCGACGCCTTGGTCAAATTGAACAGCGGCGGTATCGCGCTTGGGCAGTTGCTTCTGGTCCGCTCACTCGTCGCAGCCATTCTGCTTGGGCTGGCGTTTGCGTACACAGGGCGCCCATCGCAGCCGCTTCTTGCGGCAAACGCCTGGGTCTGGACGCGCAGCGTATGCCTTGCGCTGATGTGGGGCTGTTACTACGCCGCATTGCCGCTGATGCCGCTGTCACTTGCGGCAGCCTGCTATTACACCGCGCCCCTGTGGATGGCCATTCTGACATCTGTCTTTCTGGGAAGGCCCGTGGGTGCGAAAGGCACGGTTTCAATTGTCCTCGGGATGGCGGGAGTTGTCATGCTCCTGCGGCCGGGAATTGACGGCCTATCTGCGGCAATGGTCTTGCCCTTGCTGGCAGGCTTCTTTTATGCGCTTGCGGCGGTCGTCACGTCGGCCAGGTGCCGGAAGGAGGCTCCGCTGGCAATGGCGTTCAACCTGAACCTGGTGCTTGCCCTGGCGGGCGGTGCCTATGCGCTGGCGCTTCATCTCTTTTCCGTCCCTGCCGGGGCAGGGTTCCTGCTGAGCGCCTGGCCAGCTCTTTCAACTGCTGCCTGGGGTCTTCTGATCCTGCTGGGTCTTCTGCTTGCCTTCATTACGGTGGCCGTGGCATTTGCCTATCAGTTGGCACCGGCACCTCTGATCGGGCTTTTCGACAATGGTTATCTCGTTTTCGCGGTGGTTTGGGGTGTCGTCTTCTTCGCGGATATGCCAGACAGGGCAGATCTGGCCGGCATACTCCTCATCGGGTGTGCCGCGCTCCTCGCCTCTCTGCCTCTTGCCGCAACCCGTCACTGCCTGACCCCAAGGGAGAGTTGAACGTGTCTCTGGAAACCTGGCTTGCCTACACACTCGCTTGTGTTGTTCTGACCATCATTCCGGGTCCGAGTGTCATGCTGGTTGTCGGGCAAACCTTGATGCGCGGCAAAACTGCTGCAGTGATGTGCATTCTCGGCGACGTTGTCGGAAGTATTATTTTAACAGGCCTTTCCTTCGCAGGTGTCGGCGCTATTCTGGCCGCGTCCACGGTGCTGTTCCAGATCGTGAAATGGACAGGCGTCGTCTATCTCGCCTGGCTGGGGTACAGCCAGATCAGGGAGGCACATCGCGACAGCGTTTCCCTTGAACCGGGCGTACGCACAGGGTCTGCGTGGGGCAGCTTCTGGGCAGGTACCCTGACGGCTATCTTCAATCCCAAGGCGATCGTCTTTTACATGGCCTTCCTCGCCCAGTTCATCGACCCGGCCGCGGACATGACGGTTCAACTCGTTGTGCTGACGCTGACCTCGAGCGTTGTCGTCATGGTGCTTCTGGCGGGCTATGCGTTGATCGCCGCGCGTGCGCGCAAACTTTTTCAGACACGCCTCGCCCGGCGCCGCATGGGCTATGCCGGGGGCGGGTTCATGATCGGTGGAAGCGCCTTGATGGCGGTAACGCGCTGAAGCAGAACCGTCCGTCGGAACGGTCAGTCGTCCCGGGCTTCGGCTTCACGGCGTTCAAACGACACCAGCGAACCGTCCGGCAGAACCTGGTGAATGTCGACGGGCGCGCCCGTCTCGTCCAGCTCCACAAGGCCGATCCCCGACGCGTTCAGGATCCGGCGGCCATGTGGCGTTCCAACGGGTTTGCGCGGAATGACACGCATACCACGGCGCTTGGTGAACCAGTTCAGCGGCGAACGGGGTGAAAAAGCCCATCGGTTGCCGCGATCCAGGATCTTGATCAGCTTGTCCGGCCATTTGTTCTTTATCCCGCTGCTGCAGATCTGCCAGATCTTCGGACCGTCGTCGGTTGCACCGGACAGGCTCGGTGCGGTCTGGCGCAGTTCGACGTCATAGACGAACGAGTAGTGCACATCGCCGGAGAGGATGACGAAGTGCTGGGGGGTGCCGCGGTGACCGAACACATTCAGGATCGCACTGGCGGTTCCCGAATGCGCCATCCAGTATTCCGCGTCGACAGTCAGCGGCTTGCCGGCCAGCGTGAACATCTTCTGCACCGTTTCGATCAGCTTGACGCCGAAGATCGGGGCAGCGGACACAAGCAGAACGGCGTCCTTGCCTTTCAGGTGGGTCTGAAGGTCGGTGGCCGCTTCCCAGTCCAGAAGGCCAGACGGATTATGCGCATTGCGTTCTGACCGCCAGCGCCGCGTGCGCGTGTCCAGAACGATCAACGGCGGGGACGTCTGCCACTGGTAGTCCCACTCCTCGTACTCCAGCAGCGTGGTGATCGCGGTCTCATGCGCCTCGGAACCGGGATCGGCAAGGGCGGCCTGCACGGGCGGAAGAATGTCCGGACCGATCGTGCGTGCCCGGTTCCCCCAGGCCTGGTTCAGAGCATAGGCGACCAACGCATTGCCGATAACCCGGCGCGACAAGGGGTGGCTGTAAGCGGCCTGCTCCCACGCAAGCGACAGGTTCCAGTCGTCGGTGATGTCGTGATCATCAAAAATCATCGCCGTCGGAAGATGCGCCATGACCCGTCTGCAGGCAGGCAGATCAGTCCGGAAATCCTTTAGCGTCGCCGTCTCTTCGGCGTACATCTCCGCGTCCTTGGCCTCCAGGCCTTCCGGCGCTTTCAGCTCCGGCATGCCTTGCCAGGACGCGGGCGACCAGACCAGCAGATACATGGCCAGCATTTCGCCAAGTGTGACGAGGTGGTTGCGGGCGTGCTGGGTTGTGAAAACCGGTTTTTCGGTGCCTCCGAACAGGACGTCGAACACGGTCTTGTTCTTGTAGACCCGGGGCAGAAGCGTATCGCGGTGATAGAGCAGGTTACCGACATTCCGCAGTTCGTTGCCCGACGTCGGCAGGCCAGGCTCAACGCCGTCCAGCGGTTCGTCCGGCAGGCCCAGTTTTTCGACAAGCAGGCTGATTGCCTGCAGCATCGGTCCGGCAACGTCGTCGGCATAAACCTGGTCACCGCTCATCACGAGCAGCGATGGCAAGGCGGGAATGTTGGCTGTGGTTTCGCCCTCAGGGCCAAGGGCCTGCCTCAGGACCACGTCGGCTCCGGCAAGGCCGTCAGGGGTTTGCGCATGCGGCTTGCGGCAGGACCCGTGAAACAGGGAGGTGATACGGTCCGGCACCTTGAAACAGGGCAAGTCACGTCCCGGATAGCAGAGATCGGGCGCCCACACCGTGTGATCCTGCCACGCTGTCCCTGCTTCACCAGTCGGCTTGACGCTCAGGCGATAGGAAATCAGGACATCGATGGGGAGCGAAGTGCCCAGTTCGATATCGACGAGATGATAATAGAGGCTCTCTCCCGCCTTCAGAACCTGCCAGTCCTGGTCGCCGGTTTCATATGTCTGGTTAAGGTCCGGCTGTGCTTCGGGGAAAAACTCAAATCGAACATCGCAATGTCGGGATGTGGCGAGCCAGACGCTAACGTTGTTCGCCGTGACATGGCGCAGGATCGGTCCCGCCAGGACGATCGGGAGACCGGCTCCAACTGTCATTCTGAACTCCTCATCCGTCTGCCAAACACACACGGTGTGAGTGCTCAACTGTCTTCGTCATTCTGATCTTGTTGACGTAGACATATGAACTGCAGTGCCCGCATCCAAGTGCCTGCAGAAGACCGATTGCCCCGCGACATTGTTCGCGGGGCTGAAGAGTTTCAGGAAACCGGAAGAAGAAATGCTCCCGAAAGGGCAGGCTTCAGCCTTTCACGCCCGAGGAGATCATGACGGCTTCCGTCACCTTCTTCTGGAAGATCAGATAGGCAACGGCGACGGGCATGGCACCCAGAAGCGCGACGGACATCAGACGGGCGTAATAGACGCCAAAGGCATCGTTCACCTGGGTGATCCCGACCGGGATCGTCATCTGGTTCTCCGTTGTGATGACGAGGAAGGGCCAGAGAAACTGGTTCCACGCCATGATGAAGGTGATGATTGCCAGAGCGGTCGTGATGCCCCAGTTGAGCGGCAGGTAGATCCTGAACAGCAGCGTATAGTCACCGCCGCCATCCAGGACGACGGCCTCGCGCATTTCCTTCGGTACGGCGTCAAAGAACTGCTTGTAGACGATGATCACCACCGGAACGATGAGCTGCGGCAGAATGATGCCGGCCCAGGTGTTTATCAGGCCCATGTCGTTCATCAGGATGAACTGCGTCACCACAAGCGCCTGTGAGGGCACCATGAAACTGGCGAGCACCACGCCGTAAAGCAGCCTCCGGCCGGGAAACCGCATCTGGGAAATGGCATAGGCGCACATCATGCCGGAGACAATGACAACCAGCGTGATGATCACGGATGTACCGATGGAGTTCCAGTACCAGTTGAGCAGCTTGGTATCGAACAGAACGTCGATATAGGAGGTCAGGTTGAATTCGTCCGGAATGACACCCGCGCCTTCGCTGACGACCCTTTCCTCGGTGCGGATCGAGGTAATGAACGCCCAGTAGAGAGGGAAGATCCAGATGGCCGCGGCCAAGAGGCTGCCGATGCCCAGAACCCAGTTTTCCAGTTTGCGTGTCTTCATTGCTTGTTCCCTCCCGCGCGCAGCAACTGAAACTGCAGCACCGACACGACCACGATCAGCACAAACAGAACAAGGGCGATGGCAGAGGCATAGCCGCCGTGGTTCAACTGGAAGGCTTCCCGGTAGACCATCAGAAGCAGAACGTAGGACGAATTGAACGGCCCACCGGACGACAACAGGTAGATCTGGTCGAAAATCTTGAGCTGCAGGATCAGCTGAAGGGTCAGGACAAGTGCGGTTACCGGCCAGAGCAGGGGCCACGTGACCTTGGTGAACAGTTGCCAGCGTGTCGCCCCGTCCAGTGCCGCTGCTTCATAATAATCGCTGGAGATGTTTCGAAGGCCCGCGATGAACAGAAGCACGTTGAAGCCATTGGTCCACCAGATGGTCACCGTGGCGACTGTCGGCATGACCCAATAGGGGTTCTTGAAGACAGGTACCGGTTTGCCGGTAAAGAACGCGAACACCGGCTGCAGCACGCCAAACTGGAAGTCCAGCATCCAGGCCCAGATTTGCGTCACCACCGACACGGGCAGAATGTAGGGAAGAAAGAAAAGCGCGAGGATCAGCGCCTGAAGCGGCCCCTTGAGGCGCGTGATCATCATTGCAATGGCAAGGGCCAGTGCGGTCGTTGGAACGACGGTCAGGAGAACGAAATAACCGTTGTTCTTCAGAGATGTATAGAAGAGGTTGTCGGTAAGCAGCCGTTTGAAATTGGCAAGGCCGACCCATTCCCCGGGACCGATCAAAGGCGCGTTGGTGAAGCTCAGCTCGATCATCCGGATCGTCGGATAGAGAAAGACCAGCACGAAGGTCAGGACAAAGGGCGCGATGAGCGTCATGGCGACCGCCACTTCCCTGCGCCGGTTGGTAATCATGGCCACTTGAGTAATCGTCCTTTTCTCGCCGCAGGAGACGCCTGCCGCATATTGTGTGCGTGCGGCAGGCGTCCCGGGCAAAGCCTTCGTCTATTGAAGCTTCGACTGAAGCTCGTCTTTCATCTGCTGTGCTGCCTGTGCGGGCTCCAGATAGCCATGCATGGCGGGCGAGATGATGTTGATGGCTGCATCATAGACAGGCGAGGCCACTCCTGCGATCGGCGACCTTGGGTCGTAGGCCGCGGTTTCGGCGAGTGACGAATAGGTGGCGTTGGGTTCCATTTTCCCGAATTCATCGCTCGTCGCGACAGGTTTGTAGGCTGGAATATGTCCTGCCCCGGCCCAGGAGATCGAGTTCTTCTCCATCCAGCCGATTGCGGTCATCACCGCCGCGCGTTTTTCCGGGCTCATTTCCGTTCCCTGAGGAATGGCGAAGGCGTGGGAATCCGCCCAGGTGGCCGTGGTTCCAAGCAGCGTCGGAATTTGTACCGCACCCCAGTCGAACCCGAGCGTTCCCTTTTCCGCCATGTCGACCATGGTCGGCACTTCCCAGACGCCGTTCATGTGAAAAGCGGCCTTGCCGGACGTGAACAACGCAACGGAGGCTTCGTATTCGGCCTGCTCCGGCTGCCAGCCCTGCTTGTGCCAGTTAGTCATGATTTCGATGGCATTGGCGGCCTTGTCCAGATTGTCGCCTGCCAGAACCTCGCCATCGGTGATCAGCTCGCCGCCTTGCTGCTTGAGCAGGGTGAAGAAGACCCGGTAGGTGCCGCCGTCGTCACCCGTTGCGTAGGAGACGGGTGCTTCGGAGCCGTTTTCCTTGGCAAGCGCAAGCGCTTCCTCGAAATCGGCGAGGCTTTCAATGCCGGTCAGGTTGCCCTGGTCATCAAGGAAGCGGGATCCTTCGAAATAACTCTTGTTTACGTAGAGCACGATCGCGTGGATATCGAACGGCACTGCGTGGAGCTTGCCGTCCGCATCGCTCGCGGCGGCAATGGCCGCCGGGAAGAAGTCATCCTTGCTGAGACCGGCAGCGGCAAGATCGTCATCACTGATCACGTCCAGCACATTTTCCTCAAGCCCGAGCGGCATGCGCGACAGGTGATAGGTCATCACGTCCGGGCCCTGGCCAACGGCAACGGAAGTGCGTACCTTGGTGTAGAAGGGCACGCCCCATTCCAGAGTGGTTCCGTTGATCTTGATGTCCGGATGTTCTTCGTTGAAGCGGGCGATCAACGCTTTCATGCGAACGCCGTCCCCACCGCTCAGAAAGTCCCACCAGGTGATGTCCTGCTGGGCAAATGCCGGCAGGCTGGCAAGGCTCATCGCCCCCGCTGCCAGAAGTGTCTTAAGGTATTTCATCGACTCTTCCTCCCGTATGAAAAACCGGCATTTCCCATCAAGGCCGGTTCAAAGGTACCAGGCAGACAGAAGGTCTACCGAATACGCTGGTCCTGCTCGTTGAAGACCAGAACCTGTTCCGGTGAGCAGGTGAGCTTGATTGCCTCACCGCCCCCGGCATGGCGGCTGCCGCGCCATTCAACGACAATCTCGCGGCCGTCCGGCATATGCGTGTGCAGGTAGGAAACACCTCCCAGGTCCTCCGCCATTTCCACGGTCACGGGAATGCCCGCGTCCGCGCTGGTCAGGTGTTCCGGACGCAGTCCGACGGTGATCCGGCTGTCGGCCGGAAGATCGCCGGAAACTTTCGCCAGCAGGACTGCGTCCGTTCCGTTGATGGCAACGCGCAGGCAATCGCCTTCCCGGCCGAGCACTGTTGCCGGCAGAAAGTTCATGGCCGGCGATCCGATGAAACCGGCGACGAATTTGTTGTCGGGGTCGTCGTAGAGATCAAGCGGCTTTCCGGCCTGCTGCACGACGCCCTGTTTCAGGACGAAGATCCGGTCGGCCAGTGTCATGGCCTCCACCTGATCGTGGGTGACATAGATCATCGTCGCGCCGATCTGCTTGTGCAGCCGGGCAAGTTCCAGCCGCATCTGGACGCGCAATTCCGCATCCAGGTTCGACAGAGGCTCATCAAACAAAAACACCTTGGGCTGGCGCACGATCGCCCGTCCGATCGCGACCCGCTGACGCTGGCCTCCGGACAGTTGAGACGGCTTCTTCTGCAGCTGTTCCTCAAGCTGGAGGATGCGGGCCGCCTCCATCACCTTGTCGTGCACGTCCTGTTTCGGCGCCCGCTTCAGACGCATGGAAAAGGCCATGTTCTCGAAGACGGAAAGATGCGGATAAAGCGCATAGGACTGGAAGACCATGGCAACGCCGCGTTTGGCCGGTTCCTGCCAGGTAACATCGGTGCCTTCGATCGAGATCTTGCCGCCGCTTGTGTCCTCGAGGCCTGCGATCATCCTCAGCAATGTCGATTTTCCGCAACCGGAAGGACCGACAAAGACCGCGAATTCACCCGTCGGAATGTCCATGCTGACATCATGGATCACCCCGACCGGGCCGAAGACCTTGCGTATGTTGCGAAGCTGAACCCCCATTGCATGGATCCCCTCAGCCGACGCTCAACCGCAGGACATGATAGGAAAGCGGCGCAAGCTTGCCCTTGAGCTGACCATCCTCCACGCCAACGCCTGTCCCCTTGCCGGGAACGACGTTGTCCGGCTTGTCTGGACCGTTGGTGTCATTGAGGCCGTAGCCTTCCATGGACAGATGTTCGGCTAGGGACGGCGAGCCGAAACCCGTCAAGGACACGTCGAGATCGGCCGTTTCGGTCAGATGCCGGTTCAGGACGAAAAGCGTCAGTGTGCCTGCTGCCTTGTCGTGTACCCCGGCAACGTCGAGGTAGCAGACGTCGTCGGCAACGGAGCAGTCGTAGGTAGGTGCATCCACAGCAACGTTCAGTGCATCACCGCGGCCGTAAAGAGACGCGAACTGATAGGGGTAATAGATGGTCTGACGCCAGGCGGGCCCGCCCTTTTCCGCCCGGATCGGGGCGATTACGTTGACCAGCTGGGCAATGCAGGCAATACGCACACGGTCGGAGCGGCGGATGAACTCGTTGAGCAGGCCGGCGACGAAGAGGGCGTCCTCGAAGTTGTAGTTCTCTTCAAGCAGCGGGGGTGCTTCCGGCCAGTCCCATTCCTTGATGCGGCGGCTGTCGTCCTCGCGGATGTGGTACCACACATTCCACTCGTCGAAGCAGATATGGACGTCGTTCTTCGCACGCTTCTTGGACTTCACGTAATCGATGACACCGCCAATGGTCTGGATGTAGCGACCGGTTTCCTCGATCTTGCCGAAATAGTTGAGCGTGTCCTTGCTCTTGTTGCCGAAATACTTGTGAAGCGAGATGTAGTCGACGTTCTCGTAGCACTCTTCCAGGACTTCGCGTTCCCATTCGGGATAGGTGGGCATGCGGTCGTTTGAACTGCCGCAGACGACTGCCTCGATCGTCGGGTCGAAGCCTTTGAATGCCTTGGCCGTCTCGTTGGCCAGCCGGCCGTATTCCGTGGCGACCTTGTGGCCGATCTGCCAGGGGCCGTCCATTTCGTTGCCGAGGCACCACATCTTGACCCCGTAAGGATCCACGCGGCCATTGGAACGGCGCAGGTCGGACCATTGGGTGCCACCGGGAAAATTCACATATTCCAGGAAGTTGCGTGCCTCTTCCAGACCACGCGAACCCAGGTTGACGGCCAACATCATCTCGATGCCTGCCTGTTCCGCCCAGATTGCGAAATCGTCGATGCCGACCTGGTTGGTTTCCTTGCTGCGCCAGGCAAGATCGAGGCGGACGGGGCGCTTGTCCTTCGGGCCGATACCATCTTCCCAGTTGTAGGCGGAAACGAAGTTGCCGCCCGGGTAACGAATGGCCGGGATCCTGAGGTCCTGTACGAATTTCAGCACGTCCTTGCGAAAGCCGTTGGCATCGGCCTGCGGATGGTCAGGTTCATAAATGCCGGAATAGATCGCCCGTCCCATGTGTTCAATGAATGCGGAATAAAGCCGCTCATCAATGGAACTGATCCGGAAATCCCGATGCACGGTGACGCGTGCCTTCATTCGCATTCTCCCAGAAATATATATCGAAAAAATCGATATGAATCTTTATTTCTGATAAGAATGCGAGCTTGGCGAAAATTGTCAACTGGACAATGTTGTTGCGGTGCAACCAGAAGTGAATGTCCCCACGTCTTTTCAAGTGCAGTTTCGGTCAATTGCGGGTGTGCAGCCGCAAAATAATGTCCTGATCGTAATTGCCGAAACCGCGGCCGAAGACGTTGATTCCGCCCGGGTGCCGTCCTTCGGCCTTTACCTCGATCTTCAATCGAACCGACCGGTGCTCGTCGAGTTGGAGGTCTTCTGTCTTGATATCGGAGATCTTGTGACCATCCACGAAGGTGCCGTTCCTGCCCACGCTCCAGGTCTTCAGCATGCCGTACTGCGAACCGGAAAGCTTCCACCAGTCGGGTGTGTAGGCCCCGCGCTTGTCGCCGAAATCACCCGGGGACGTCCAGACGCCGATCTCCTTGCCGTTGATCGACAGGACGATGTCGGAGGGCCAGTTGCTCATGGTGCCCGGCACCTCGGAACTCACCTCCATCACCACGTCCAGACCGTCGATCTGCTTGCCCGTCAGCTTGGCGTTGTTGGGGAACTGATATTCAACGAAGCCACTGGTAAACCACAACAAAGCCGTTTTCATCCGCTCCGGATCCATGAAAGTTTCCGGCACATCGAGAAGGCCGATGATCCCTTCGGTCGAGCAGATGCCGCAAGGAGCTGTGACGAGGCTGTTGGTGTAAAGGCCGAGCGGCATCGATACTTCGATCTGGTTCGGCTCGATGCGTTCTTCCGATGAGCGGAAAGCCAGGATGATCTCATCGTAGATGGCGAAGGTCGTCTTCTGGCTGCCCTTTTTTGCCCGCTGCACTTCCGTTCGCACTAGGCCTGCTTCTTCCAGAACCTGGATGTGGGTGGAGACGGAGGATTGCGGCATGCCGGAAGCTTCCGAAAGCGCGTTGATGTTCATCCCGGGTGTCCGTACCAGCTCCTGCAACAGGTGCAGGCGAGGCTGGGAAGCGATCGCCTTCATGGCGACCTTGTCCTTGACGGGATCGACGATCAGAAAATTTGCGCGCATGGGTTGTTCCCGGCTGTAAATCTGGAACAACTATTTGTATCGCTTTTTTCGATAATTACAATTGCTGTTTCACTGCGCCGTTTCTCAAGACCGATTTGAGCCGATCGGAACAAAAAATGCTGTCCACGGACAACAGGTCTTCAGCCGAGAGACAGTGTTCTTGGAAACTCAGGAATCCAGCCGCAGCTGGGTGAGGGCGCGCTTGATTTCGTTGCCGAGCAACCGTTCTGGGGGCGAGATGCCGGAAGAGGCGGACATGACGACACCAATGCGCAGGTTGGACAGGATGTCATGCATCAAGGGCACGAAGCGGAGAATGCCCTGGTCGATTTCGTCAATGAAACCGATCTTGGTGTAAAGGCCGAGGCCTCGGCCGGCCAGGATCATTTGTTTTGCCACGTGCAAGGTGTCGGTAAAGCAGTTGGTCGAGAGGGCGGAGGACATGCCCGAGATTGCCTGGTCGATGATCGAATTGCGACCGCGCGCATCCACGGTGCGCACCATTTTCTGGCCGGAGAGTTCCTCTATGGCAAGGTTAGTTCGGCCTGCGAAGGGATGGTCGGATCGCATGATGATGCCGATCGGCGCGGTCTTGTCGGAGATTACCCGAACGTTTGGATGCAGATCGAAGGTGAAGGTAATGCCGATATCGGCGATCCCGCCTGCGACAGCGGTGATGATCTCGTCCGGCTGCGCGGTGGTGATCGAATAGGTGACCTGCGGATAGATCCGGTTGAAGTCGAGCAGGATACGGGGCAACAGGCCGTAGGTTACGGAATCGATGGCGGCAATGTTGAGGTGCCCGGACCGAAGGTCGCGGATATCATCCAGCATGGTGCGGGTGCGTTCATAATCCTGCAGCGTCTTGCGGCAGTGTTCCAGGACAATGGCCCCCGCATCGGTCAGCGTCACGCCTTCGGGGGTGCGCTCGAACAGGCGAACGCCCATCTCGTTCTCGGTGCTGATGATCTTCCGGTTCACCGTGGTGGAAGACACGTTCAAAACCGCAGATGCCTTGCGGATGGAGCCCTGACGGGCGACTTCGTCGAAATAACGCAGAAAATTCGAATGCACGATGTCCCCCCGGACAGAGTGGCAAACAGTGCATCACAAAGTGCGGTGCATTTTATGCATCACCGTTAGCATGTTTTTGCACTTTTTGCACCGTGCATCTTCCCGTTAGAGTTCACTGTGAAGTCGGCAAGGGGAACAGTCGGCCACAAACCGCCCAATCTCAAATGAGGGGGACCAACAGTATGTCATACCTATTCTCGAATGGATTGAACCGCCGCTCGATGCTCAAGACCATGGCCGCGGGCGCTGGTCTGGCAGGCGCCGGAACACTTGTGAATATCGTACCAGGCTTTGCTCAGGACACCTTCAAGGTTTCCATGCAGCTCGGCTGGCTGGCCGGTAACGGCAACCTGGGAGAAATCGCGGCCGACAAGCTGGGCTATTTCGCGGAAGAAGGTCTTGAATTCGAAATCGTGCCGGGGGGGCCGAATGTCGATGGTGTGGCGTCCGTCGCTTCCGGGCGATCCAATCTCGGCCAGGTGTCTTCCAGCCCCTCTCTCATGCTGGCGCGCTCGGCGGGTATTCCGGTGAAATGTATTGCCGCCGGTTACCAGCAGCATCCCTACACGTATTTCTCGCTCAAGAAGAACCCGATCAAGACACCGCAGGACATGATCGGCAAGACCATCGGCACCCAGGCGACCGGACGGATCCTGTTCCGCGCGCTTCTGGCCAAGAACGGCATATCCGAGGACCAGGTTGAACTGAAGGTCATCGGCAGTGACATGGCGCCGTTGCTGACGGGGCAGGTCGATGCGATTACCGGCTGGAAGACAAACGTCAACGCACTTTCGATCCTTGGGGACCAGCGTGTCGACATGTCCCTGTGGGATGCCGGCATCCAGCTTTATGCCAACCCCTTCTACACCACGGACACTGTGCTGAACGAGCATGGCGACAAGGTGCAGGCCATGATCCGCGCCATCTCGCGCGGCTGGGGCTGGGTTCGTGAGAACCAGGAAGAAGCCGTCAACTATCTGGTTGAGCGCCTGCCGAACCTGGACAGGGAGAGCGAACTGAAGGCAGTGCCGCTGGTGGTCGGATATTCCTTCAACGAAAAGACCGCCGAAAACGGCTGGGGCACCATGACCCGTGAAAACTGGCAGGCCCAGATCGAGACTTACGAAAATCTCGAGCAATTCGCGAACGGGGCGCCTGCCGTCGACGATGTGATGACGCTGTCGGTCCTGGAGAGCACCGCAGACAGCCGCCCGAAGGTCGGTTAAGGCCATGGAAGCGGTATTGGAAAATCTGGACGCAGGCACATTGGTGCCTGCAGCCAGCCTGCGCAATGCCTGGGTCAAGTTCGGTCAGTTCACCGCGATCCAGGACATCAGCCTGGAGATCGAGGCGGGAGCCTTCTATTCCATTCTTGGTCCGTCGGGGTGTGGCAAGTCGACCTTGCTCCGGCTGGTGTCTGATCTCATCCCGCCCGCGTCCGGGGACGTGTCTATCTTCGGCAAGACGACCGAGGCTGCCCGTCTGGCACGGGAATTTGCCTTCGTGTTTCAGGACGCGACGCTGCTGCCCTGGCGCACGGCCTTGGAGAACGTCCAGCTGCCCCTGGAAATGGGGCAGAGCCGCGGGATCCAGATCCCCGTCAGCGACAAGTCGCCGATGGAGTTGCTTGAGCTGGTCGGGCTCAAGGGCCGCGAACACGCATTGCCGCACGAGCTTTCCGGAGGCATGCGCCAGCGTGTGGCGATTGCCCGTGCACTGGTCTGCAAGCCGAAGCTGTTGCTGATGGACGAGCCCTTCGGTGCGCTCGACGAGATGACCCGCGACCACCTGAACCTTCAGCTTCTGAAGGTTTGGGAGGAAACCGGCGTGACGATCCTGTTCGTAACCCACTCGATCCCGGAAGCGGTCTTTCTGGGGCAGAAGGTGCTGATGCTCAAGGCGCATCCGGGCCGCCTGCACGAGATCGTCGATATCGATCTGCCATATCCGCGCACCACCGAGTTGCGGGATACGGCGGAATTCACTCGATACTCCGCGCATTTGCGCAAACTTCTGGAGGCGTGCTGATGACTGCCGTCGACGAAACGATGGGCATGCCGGTGGATGATGACGCTGCCGAAAAGGCCATGGCGCGCAGGGCACGGCTGACTGCTGTCGCGACCCCGGTGCTGACTGCAGTCGGCCTGATCGCCACCTGGGAAATCGGCGTCCGGGTCTTTGGAGTGCCGAGCTACATCGCCCCGGCTCCGAGCGAAGTCGCGACAACGCTGGTGACCGAATTTCCGCAGTTGATGCGGAACTTCTGGCCAACACTGTTTGAAAGCGTGCTCGGCTTTGTCGTCGGCAACGTGGCTGCAGTGCTGATCGCGATCGCCTTCGTGCACAGCCGGATGGTGGAGCGGGCGTTCTTCCCGATCGCGGTGTTCATCAACACCATTCCGATCCTGGCTATTGCCCCGATCCTGGTTCTGATCTTCGGAGCCGGACTGACCGCAAAGGTCGTCATCGCTGCCCTGATCTGTTTCTTCCCGACACTGGTCAATATGGTACGCGGCCTGCAGTCCGTCAGCCCTCAGGCGCTGGAGTTGGCACGGATCCTGTCCGCCTCCAAGTCGGAAGTGTTCTGGAAGATCCGTCTGCCGTCTTCGCTGCCGTTCCTGTTTTCGGCACTGAAGATCGCAGCCACCACCTGTGTCATCGGCGCCATCGTCGGGGAATGGGTTGGCGCGGATGTCGGGCTGGGTGCGTTGATCATCGATGCAACGTTCAATTTCCGCTCCGCCTTGCTCTACGCGACAGTCTTCCTGTCGTCGGGCCTGTCGGTGCTGATGTTTGCCGCTGTTTCCATTGCCGAACGCATGATCGTGCGGTGGTGAAGCGGATCTGAACCAAACGAAAATCTGAACTGAAACCGGGCCGTCGCTTGGCGGCCCAACGGGAGGAGTGCGCCGAAATGAGCACCAACACAACGCAGATTTCCTTGACCCGCAGTGAGCAGGTTCCGGTCGTCGCAGACTGCGACGTGGTCGTCATCGGCGGTGGCCCCGCCGGCCTGAGTGCCGCCGTATCGGCCGCCAGAAACGGCTGCTCGGTGACCCTGCTCGAGCGTTACCATCACCTTGGCGGCATGGCCTCCGGCGGAATGGTTCTGGTGCTCGACGACATGGTCAACGAGGGCAATGAAATCGTCACGACGGGCATCGTCAACGAATTCGTCGACCGGATGTCGGCTCAGGATGGCGCAGTGTTTCCGCCGCCGGAAGATTGCCTGACCAACTGGGAAATGTGGAAGAAGTGGTCCCGTTGGGGCTGCATCGATTTTCACAAGACCGGCATGCCCCAGCCGATCATTCACGCAGTTGCCTTCGACCCCGATTGCTGGAAACGGGTGAGCCTCGACCTGGCTCGTGAGGCAGGTGTCAATTTGCGCCTGCACTCCTGGTTTTCCGAAGCAATGGTGGAAGACGGCCGTGTGACCGGCGTGATCTGCCAGACCAAGCTTGGCCGTCAGGCGATCAAGGCGAAGATGGTGATTGATGCCAGCGGCGATCTGGATGTCGCATCCTCCGCAGGGGCGTCTTTCCAGACCGGACAGTACATCGTCACGACCGTGTTCCGCCTGTGCGATGTCGACACGGACAAGGCAGAAGCCTTCGAGTTCGAAAATCCGGAAGAATACAAGGCCCTGGACCGTCAGGTGCGCCGGGTGATTGGTGGCGCCTGGGGCATGTGGTGGCTGAAGACGCCGCTGCCGGGCATCGTCTGGTGCAACTGCCCGCACATGCCGGGGTATGACGGCTTGTCGCCGGAACACATGCTGGCGGCGGAAGTCGAAGGCCGCGAGCGCATGATGAAGCTGCTCGCCTTCGTGCGCGCCAATCTGCCCGGTTTCGAAAACGCCAAGATGCTGGGCGCCGCGGAACAACTCGGCATTCGCCAGACCCGTCTGTTGCAGGGCGAATATGTGGTCACCCGCGATGACGTGCGCTCCCGCCGTCATTTCTCTGACAGCGTTTGCCGGGGCAGGGACTACTACACGCCTTACAGGGCCCTGCTGCCCAAGGGCATCGACAACATGATCGTTGCCGGTCGCCACTACTCGGTTGAGAGCGAAGCCCAGAAGCTTTCGCGGGAAATTCCGCCGTGCATGGCGCAGGGCGAAGCCGCCGGCGTCGCCGTTTCGGTCGCTCTGGAACAGAACTGTGCACTGCGCGACGCCGACGTTGCCACGATCCAGAAACGCATGCGTGCCCAGGGCGCCGACCCCGGTGACATCCCATCAGCAAATGCGCTCGTCGAAGGCACCGTCGCTGCAGAATAAAAAGGATAACAAACGTGAATACCCAAGCTTTCCCACTCTCCGGTGTCCGAATTCTGGACTTCACCCAGGTCATGCTGGGGCCATGTGCAACCCAGATGCTGGCCGACTTCGGCGCGGACGTCATCAAGATCGAGCGCCCCGGTGCGGGCGACCTGTCGCGGCATTTCTTCGACGTGCGATCGGAAGAAGGCATGAACAACGCCGTCTTCTCGTCGCTGAACCGCAACAAGCGGTCTGTCGAGATCGACACCAAGTCCGATGAGGGCAAGCAGATGGTGTACGATCTGGTGCGCAACGCGGACGTGGTCGTCGACAATTTCCGCGCCGGTGTCATGGACCGTCTGGGCTTCGGCTATGACGCGCTCAAGGCGATCAATCCCCGCATCATCTGTGCATCCGGAACGGGGTTTGGCGAGAAGGGCCCCTATGCCCACAAGGGCGGGCAGGACGTTCTGGCCCAAGCGATGAGCGGTGTCATGGAAAAGACCGCCGACCCGTCGATCGAGCGGTCCATCTATCCCACAACCTTGTGCGACTATACGGCAGGCATGCACCTGGTTCAGGGCATTCTGGCGGCCTTGCTGGCACGGACGAAGACCGGCCGCGGCCAGCGGGTTTCCGTGTCGCTCTACGATTCCATGATCGCGATGCAGATGCAGGAAGCCGCACAGTGGACCAAGCACCGCGAAGTGCTGAACTGGGCCGCCATGCCCTTGACCGGTGTCTTCGACACCACTGACGGTGCTCTGGTGGTGGTCGGTGCCTTTAAGGCAAATCCGCTGCGCGACATCTGCAACGCGCTCTGCATCGAGGACCTTTCACCCACCTATCCGGATCTCGCCAGCCAGCGTGCCAACAAGCCCTATCTGCAGGACCGGTTTCGGGCTGTCTTCGCAACGGACACGACGGCGCACTGGATCGCCAGGCTGGAAGAGCAGGATCTGCTTTGCGCACCCGTGCGGGCGCTCGGAGAAGCACTCGAAGACCCGCAGACCGCCATCAACGGCATGCTGCTGGATTTCGACCATCCGGTCCTTGGCCCCTTGAGGGTTGTGGGGTCTCCCGTGCACCTGAGTGAAGCACCCCTGAAACTGCGGCACGCGCCGCCGCGCCTGGGCGAACACACCGACGAAGTCATTGCGGAGTTCGGCCTGCAACAGGTGGCAGGGGCGGCGGAATGAGTGTCCTTTTCACCCTCGAAAACCATGTCGCCCGGGTTGTCATCGACCGCCCGGAGCGCATGAACGCGGTCGACAGGGCAACTTCGGACGAGCTGGAAACCATCTGGCGGAAGATCGAAGCCGATCCGACCGTGCGCTGCGTGGTGTTGACCGGTTCGGGTGAACGTGCCTTTTCCGCCGGTGCGGACCTGAAGGACAGCAACGGACTGAGTGGGCTTGAATATTGGGCGTCCGCAAACCCGCTTGGGTTCGGCGGCATCGCCCTGAGGCGATCCTTGAAGGTGCCGGTGATTGCCCGCGTCAACGGTCTTGCGCTCGGCGGCGGCATGGAAATGGTTCTCGGCTGCGACATTGTGATTGCCAGCGATACGGCCAGGTTCGGCCTGCCCGAAGCAAAGGTGGGCAACCTTCCGCTGGCAGGCGGGATGACGCTGCTTCAGCGTCTTGTGCCCCGCAATATCGCTGTCGGTCTGATGATGACCGGCCGGATGGCAAGCGCTGTGGAGATGGAGCGCTACGGGCTGGTCAATGCGGTCGTGCCGCAGGACGAACTCGATGCGGAAGTGGACCGCTGGATTGCCGATATTCTGGCAAGTGCGCCGCTTTGCGTGCAGGCGATCAAGGCCACGGTACGCGAAACCGGTGAAATGCCGCCCGACCAGGCACAGGCCGTGCGGTCTCCCGAACTGATCGCCGCCCTAACGTCAGAAGATTCCCTCGAAGGGGTTCGGGCATTCCGGGAAAAGCGCGCGCCGGTCTGGCAAGGCAAATGAGTTGAGAGATCAAGATGGCGCTGATCATCAAGAGCGAATGCATTGATGTGAAGGACGGGATCTGCACCACGTCCTGTCCGGTCGACTGCATCTATGAAGGCGAGCGGATGTTCTACATCCACCCCGAAGAATGCATCGAATGCGGCATGTGCGAGAGCATCTGCCCGGTCGACGCGATCCGCTACGACGACGAGGTGACCGGTGCGGACCGGGCGTTCATCGAGATCAACAAGGATGTGTTCCAGGGTCCGGACGGAGGGCTGGTTTCGCCGGGTGGCTGGACCAGGGGCGATACGCCTTTCCGGGACCACCCTGCGGTGCGGGATTTTTTCAAACGCGATTTTGAGGAACAGACGACATGAAGGGGATAGTTGCGGCGGTGCCGACACCGCTCGATGCGCATGGCGCACCGGTGAAAGACACCTTTCTGGAACATTGCGCCTGGGCGCTGGCCAACGGGTGCGATGCCCTGAACATCCTGGGTACGACCGGTGAGGCGAATTCACTCGGTCTGGCCCATCGCAAGCAAGTGATGGCCTGGGCGGCCGAGGCCTTTGACACAAGCCGTCTTATGGTCGGCACGGGTCTCACGTCCCTTGAGGATACGCTGGACCTCACGCGTGCAGCTGCCGACATGGGCTATGGCGTCGCGCTGGTCCTGCCGCCGTTCTACTACAAGCCTGTCACCGAAGAGGGGCTGGTTGCCTGGTACGAAGCGCTGGACCGGGCACTCGGCGCGACACCGATCGAGATCTATTTCTATAATTTCCCACAGATGACGGGCTTGAAGATACCGGCGGATGTCGTCGAGCGTCTGGCAAAAGCTCATCCGAAAAGGTTCACGGGTATCAAGGATTCTTCTGGCGATCTCGACTATTGCCGGGAGCTTGTCCGGCGGCTGCCAGACCTGAAGGTGTTCCCGAGTTCTGAAACGGCGCTCGCGGAAGGCCCTGGAGCCGGGTTCGCAGGCTGTATTTCCGCCACCGTGAACATCAGCGCGCCCCTTTGTGCGCGGCTCCTGCAGAACCCGGCAGACGAGGCAGTGGCTGGCCGGGTCGCCAGCATACGGGCGGACATTGCTGCCCACCCGCTGGTGCCTGCGGTCAAATATCTTGTCGGCCGACGCGCTGCTGAAAGTGCCTGGAACCGTGTCCTGCCTCCCTTTCAACAACTGGACGATGCCGCATGCGGGTCTCTCGACCGCATTGCCGAAACCCTTTGAAACCGGAATTCCAATGACAAAGCACGATAATCTGATCGGCGGCAAATGGCTGCCTTCCAACACCTATTCCGAAAACCGCAATCCTTCGAACACCGATGATGTCGTCGGCCTTTATGCCCAGGGAAGCGTTGACGATGTCGATGCCGCCGTTGCGGCAGCGCGCAAGGCCGCGCCAGGCTGGGCGGCGGCAACGCCGCAGACCCGCCATGATCTGCTGGAAGCGGTTGGGCGAAAGTTGGCGGAACGGGCCGAAGAATATGGCGGCCTGCTGTCGCGCGAGGAAGGCAAGACGCTGGCGGAAGGCATCGGTGAAACCATGCGCGCCGCCCAGGTTTTCAAGTTCTTTGCCGGTGAAGCGTTGCGCGTGACCGGCGATATGCAGGCCTCCGTGCGGCCCGATATCGACGTTGAGGTTACGCGTGAGCCGGTCGGTGTGATCGGCCTGATCACCCCGTGGAACTTTCCCATCGCCATTCCCGCCTGGAAGGCAGCACCTGCGCTGGCCTATGGCAATTGCGTCGTTTTGAAACCGGCGGACCTGACGCCGGGCTGCGCTCATGTGATCGCAACGCTGCTGGATGAATGCGGCTGTCCGTCCGGTGTCTTCAACCTGGTCATGGGGCGCGGTTCTGTTGTTGGCGAGGCCATCGTCACCCATCCGGATGTCGATGCGGTTTCCTTCACCGGGTCCGTTGCCACGGGAAGCCATATTGCCGAAGTGTGCGGACGGCTTAAACGCAAGTGCCAGCTTGAAATGGGCGGCAAGAACCCGATGGTGGTGCTGGATGACGCCGATCTGGATGTCGCCGTTTCCACATGCCTGAACGGGACATTCTTTTCCACCGGCCAACGCTGCACCGCGTCCTCGCGCATGATCGTGCAGGCGGGCATTCACGATGCTTTCGTTGAGAAGCTGCAAACAGCGATGCTGGCCTTGAAGGTCGGGGATGCGCTTGATCCCGCTACCCAGATTGGACCGGTGGTCGACGAGAAACAGCTCTCTTCGAACCTTGCCTATGTGGACCTCGCCCGCAAGGAAGGCGCAAAGGTGATTGGCGGCGAGCGGCTCGAACTTGCCGTGCCCGGCTATTTTCAGGCCCCGGCACTGTTTCTCGAGACGACCAATTCCATGCGCATCAACCGGGAAGAGATTTTCGGTCCCTGCGGATCCGTCATCAAGGTGGCCGACTTCGAGGAAGCCATTACAGTTGCAAACGACACCGAATTCGGTCTGTCAGCCGGTATCTGCACCACAAGCCTGAAACATGCCCGCGACTTCAAGCGGCGTGCCAGGGCCGGTATGGTGATGGTCAACCTGCCGACCGCCGGTGTTGATTTTCACGTTCCCTTCGGCGGCACCAGGGGATCGTCTTTTGGGCCACGTGAACAGGGCCGCTACGCGGCGGAATTCTTCACCACGGTCAAGACCAGCTACCTGTTTGCAGGCTAGGAGAAGCACATTGGACAGCAAATCCGGCAAATGGCGCAACCGGTTTCTCGGGCTGTGCGATCACATCGCACAATGGTCTGAAGATCGCGACTTCAAGGTAGGCGCAGTCATTGTCGGACCTGGCCAGGAAATCCGCGCGACAGGTTACAACGGCCTGCCGCGCGGGGTCTCCGGAACGGACGAAACCCGTCTCGACCGCCCGAGCGGTGAAAAGTTCTTCTGGGTGGAACACGCCGAACGCAATGCGATCTACAACGCAGCCCGCGCCGATGTAGCGCTTGCCGGTTGCACCCTTTACGTCAACCGGTTTCCCTGTGCGGACTGCGCGAGAGCGATCATTCAAAGCGGGCTGTCCTGTGTGGAATGCCCGCCCAGACCATCGCATGACGGCAAGCTTGATCACAGTTTTGAGGTTTCCGAGCTCATGCTCAAGGAAGCTGGAATAAAGATGACGCTTGCTTAGCCGACTGCCGGCGGCTCCAGCTAAAACCGGGAGTTTTTTGGGTGAGCGGGCCGGTTTGGTGGTGGTCAGCCGCCCCGGCGGGCCGCATCGATGGCAGCCACGTCGATTTTCTTCATCTCCATCATTGCGCCAAAGGCGCGCTTTGCTTCGCCGCCACCGGCAGCCAGGGCTTCCATCAGCGTGCGCGGGGTGATCTGCCAGGAAATGCCCCATTTGTCCCTGCACCATCCGCAGGCGCTTTCCTCGCCGCCATTGTCGACAATGGCGTTCCAGTAACGGTCGGTTTCTTCCTGATCCTCGGTCGAAACCTGGAAAGAGAACGCTTCGCTGTGCTTGAATGTGGGGCCGCCGTTCAAGCCGAGACAAGGAATGCCCAGCACGGTAAATTCCACGGTCAGAACGTCGCCCTCTTTCCCGGAAGGATAGTCGCCAGGGGCGTGGTTGACGGCTTTCAGGGCACTGTCTGGAAAGGTTTCAGCGTAAAATCGTGCCGCGGCCTCGGCGTCTTTTTCGTACCAGAGGCAAATCGTGTTCTTTGCAATCGACATTGTTTCCAGTCCTGGAGTTATACCGTCGCCCCGGATGGCTCTACTCAAAGATCCAGAGGCGACATGACATTGTTTGCGGAAAAGCCCGCGTCAGCCCGTGCTGCGTTTCGCTTGTTCGGCGTCCGCCGTCTGCCAATGCTGCATGTGATCTGCCATGGCCTTCTTGAAAGCGGGGCGGGATGTTGCCCGTTCGACATAGGCTGCAAGATCCGGATGGGCATCAAGGGCCTCTTCGGCCGCGACCACGCGCAGCACTTCCACCATCGCGATGTCGGCGACGGAGAAGTCACCGGCGAGCCACTCCTTGTCGCCCAGAGCCTGCTGTAGCGCAGTCAGCTTGGTATCTATGTCTGCCTTGGCGTGAGCCCTGACGTCGGCTGCCGGAGGAGGGCCGAAGAATTCCGGGACCCGCTCGGCCAGGATCATGCTGACCCAGTGCATCACCGACAATTCAACCGTGTTCAGCGCGGCGAACAACCACTGCCAGATTTCCGCTTTCCGGTCGTCCGGCAGCAACGGGGTGCCTTCGCAAAGGTAGACAAGGATCGCTCCGCTTTCGAAAAGCGTCTGCTCACCGTCCTGGATTACGGGCACTTGCGTAAATGGCTGCAGCTTGCGGTGTTCGGCGCTCTTGGGGTGTGCGGGCACGGTCGCAACCTGGTAGCTGCGACCAATCTCCTCCAAGCCCCAGCGGACCCGTAGATCCCGCACGAACCCGCGTGGAAACTCCGGCAGCCAGTCGAAGGTGTAGAGGGTAAGGGTCATGCGGCTTTCTCCGAGTCGAAGAGCGGATCGAAGCCGGCCCACATCATCCGCATTCCGTCGAAAGGCATTGCGGACATGTCCATGTCGGCCATCCCCGCTTCCATTTCTTTGGCAGCGGCATCACATGTGGCACGGTCCGGCCAGGCAACCCAGCTGAAGACGGGCACTTCGGTGTCTTCCACCTTGGAGGCCCGGTAGAAATCGGTCTTCTGGCCGCGCGGTACATCCGTGCCCCAGTTTTCGATCATCCCGAGAGCGCCGAATTTCTCGAACATTTTCCAGCCTTCGTCCGCCATCTCGGCGTAGGCCTTCTTGTTCGTTTCGGGCACCGCCAGCAGAAACCCCTGATAATAGCCAGCATCGCTGTGTCTGCCTGCCTCATAGACAGGGGCAAATCCGCCGAAGATCATCCGGCTGCCATCGAACGGCATTTCCGGAATTTCCTTCATGGCAGGGTCGTTCTGCATCTTTTCCCAGGAAGCATCGGCAGCAGCCTTGTCCGGCCATTCGATCCAGGAAAACACGATTGCCTCGTCTTCCTTGGCGTCGACGGCGCCGTAGAAGTCCGTAACCTTGCCCTTCGGAACATCAACACCCCAGGTTTCGACCATGCGTGTGGCGCCGTAGGATTTGAACAGAGGCCAGGCAGCGGCGATGTGGTCGGCATATTTCTGCTTGTTTGCGGCCGGAACAGCCGCTACCGCACCTGTGAAATAGGACATGGCGATCATTTCCTCCTTTTTGTCGGGATGATGGGAACATCCCGGTTGCAGCATTATCGTGACAGCGTTAGTATGAAAAAACAACTGCCAGTATGAAAAAATGACCAAAGAGACAAAAACAACAACGCGCCTTCGTTATGACGAGGGGTGCCTGGCCGCCCACGCCCTGAACCTAATAGGCGACAGGTGGGCTCTGCTCGTTGTGCGCGAGCTTATGTTTTCCGCAAAACGCTTTCAGATGATCCGCGCCGGGTTGCCGGGCATAACTGCGAGTGTTCTGACCGGCCGTCTTGCACAGCTCGTAGAGGTCGATGTCATCGAACACGACGAGCGACTGGGGGTGTATTCCCTGACGGAGGCGGGCCAGGCTCTGCTGCCCGTGCTGGAATCGCTGTGCCGGTGGGCGTTGCTGGTACCCGGTCACGATCCGACGCGTTTCATCAGCCCGTCTGCCTTGATGATATCCATGGGTGTCAACGTCGTTCCGGAGGCTGCGGCGCAAAGAGACGCGCTTGCCGGGTTCGATTTCAAGGGCGAGGCATTCGAGATGCAGCTGATCTCCGGCAAGGTTCACACCAAGGCGGTTTCCCGTCCTGACGCGCCCTTTGTGCTTTCCGGCAACGGCAACCGGATGGCTTCAGCCGTTTATGGCTCAGTTCCGCTTGCGGATCTGATCGCCAAAGGCGTGGTCGAGGTGTCGGGAGATGTTCCCCTTGCTGCTGAATTCGTCTCGCGGTTCAAACTGCAACGAAAGACCTGAGTTGGCTGGACGGCTGCCCGTTGGTGCTGTCGCCCGTGCCAGCGCCTGTATCGGCTCCGGGGTTTGTAATAAAAATTTCATCGAACTGTAGCCTGCAATTCAAATTGCAAAACTAGAACGATGGCATGTCAAAACCTGTGCCATCCTCCGGTTTCCTGTCCGATCTCATCACCCGCAACGCCTCCCGGCTGACGGGGTCCGATACCCGTCTACTCGATGTGCTGGTCAAGGACCCGATCCGAGCCGCCATCGAAAACGGCAAGGAAGTGTCCCTTCGCGCGGGCGTGCATCCCGCCGCAGCGGTGCGTCTGGCCAAGCGGCTCGGCTTTGAAGGTTATCCGGAATTTCGAGCCTACCTGCAGGCAAATTTGGTTGAGGAAGGCAACGACTTCGAGAACCCGGCCGCCCGCATGGCGGCCCGGCTGGTGCGGGCGGAAGAAGGGCAAGTGCTGTCGTCCGTGCTCGACAGTGAAATTGCCGCCCTCGAGGCCTTGCGTACTGCGGTCCCCGACAGCGATATCCGCGCCTTCTCCGAAGCCCTGCGCGATGCCCGCAAGATCTTCATTTTCGGTCGCGGTCATGCCGCGAGCCTGTCCTCGCTGATTGCCCTGCGCTTGCAGCGCTCCGGCTATGATGCCGCCGACCTTGGCGACCGCACCCATCACTTTGCCGAGATGCTGAACAGGCTTTCACCGGACGATGTCGTCTGGCTGCTCGCCTTCCGCCGCCCTTCACAGCAAATCAGCGATGCAAACGGGATTGCGTCCATGCGCGGCGCGACAAGGTTGGCGCTGACGGACCTGCTCGCGGCCCGGTTCGACCCCGCGCCCGATCATCAGATCTGCGCCTCGCGCGGTGAGGCGGGCGAATCCCAGTCACTGGTCGTGCCGATGACCATTGCCAACGCGGTCATTCTCGATCTGGCCGGTATCGATGGCGGTAGATCGATCCGCTCCCTGGAGGAATTCAAGGCATTTCGTCAATCGCTACCGCCACGCTGGCGCAGATGAGTTCGCCAGCAAACCTGCCCCTTCCCGGAAGCGGGGCCGGACACGGAATTCGCTGAACAAACCAAAAAAGACCGCCGTTGGAACCGGCGGCAAAGTCTCGTGCGCAAACGGAAATAGTTCACTCTGACAAGGATGACTCCATGTTGAAGAATTTGAAGAAAGTGCTGTTGGCGGGCCTGATTGGCCTTTCTGGCAGCGTCAATGCCGCGCAGGCGGACGTCACGGTTGAATTTTGGCACAGCTTCGATGGCAGCGGCGGCGAAGCGCTTGGCGAGATCATCGAGAACTTTCAGGCTGCCAACCCTGATATCAAGATCGATGCCCAGTTCATCGGCAACTACAATGATATCGTCGCCAAGCTCCAGGCTGCCATCCCGGCGCGCCGGGCGCCGGACGCGGTGATCATGGAAGTTACTCGGTATGGTCTCTTCGCTGACCGCGGCGTGCTGTTGGATCTGACCGAAAAGGTCGACAACGACCCGCTAAAGGACGACCTGTTCGATTTCGCCCGCGAAGTCGGCGTCTTTGAAGGCAAGAACTACATTGTACCGTTCAACTCCTCCACGCCGGTGCTCTACTACAACAAGGAGATCTTCGAGCGGGCCGGCTTTGCCGAAGAGCCGGCGCTCAAGACTTACGACGATCTTCTGGCGGTATCCAAACAGATTACCGAGAAGCTGGGCGACGAAGGCATCACGGGCATTGCCGCACCGGGCCAGTTCGCACGCTGGGGTCTCATCATGGATAACGACAGTGACCTGATCGACAGCAAGACCGGCGAGATCCTGATCGACAGCCCGAACACGATCGAAGCCTATGAATGGATGGCCTCGCTGGTGCATGAGCACAAGGTTGCCTCTGCCGACGGCGTGACCAAGGAAAACAACGGCAGGGATGCCTTCCTGGCCGGCAAGGTCGGCATCATGTTGAATTCAACCGGCAACTACGGCCGCTCCAAGAAGGCGCTCGGCGATAACCTTGCCGTTCGTCCGATGCCTTGCAACAAGGTGTGCGCCGTGCCGATCGGTGGGGCAGGTATCGGCATTCTGTCGTCAGCCGACAAGGAAACCCAGGACGCCGCCTACAAGTTCATCAGCTTTGCCGCCTCACCTGAGTCCAACGCCACCTGGTTCTCCGGTACCGGCTACATGCCGATCAACAAGAATACCGCCAAACAGCCGCTGGCCGCCGCCGCCGTTCAGGACAAGCCCGGCATCACGGTTGCGATCGACCAGCTGGACTTCGCTCGTGGCCGTCCGCGCCCGCCGGTGGTCACCTGGATGCGCGCAACCGAATACGACATGTGGCAGGCCATGGCCCTTGGTCAGCGTGATGTCACGGAAACCTTGAAGGATTTTGCGGACCGCACCCGAAAGGAAGCCGAGCGCACCAACTGATCGCCCGATTTTCTTTCAACATCAGCACCGGGCTTCCAGAAGAAGCCCGGTGTCTCCGGAGCCCTTTCCGATGCTGTCCCGCCTGACACCCTATATTCTGGTGCTGCCGCTGATCTCCTTCATCGCGGTGTTCACCTACATTCCGATTGCAGCCAGTCTCAATCTCAGCTTCCGGGAATGGGATTTCCTGTCGCCGACGATGCCCCTTGTCGGTTTCGAAAACTACCGGCTGCTGTTCTCGTCCCACGAGTTCTGGAACTCGCTCAAGGTGACTGCGATCTTTGCCGTCATTTCCGTTCCGATCCGGCTTTGCCTTGCGCTTGTGGTTGCAAGTTACCTGGTCCGGGAGGCTCTGCCGTCCCGTATTCTGCGCGGCGCGCTGTTCCTGCCGTCTGTAACGTCCACCGTTTCCATCGCCGTGGTGTTTTCCTGGCTGTTTGCGACGGACTACGGCATGATCAATGCCTTCCTGCAAACTCTCGGCTTCGGCAAGGTTCCCTGGCTTCAGGACCCGCAGCTTGCACTCTGGGTGCTGATCATCGTCAACACCTGGAAGCAGCTCGGCTACGATATCGTCATCTACATCGCCGGGCTTCAGGCAATCCCGCAGGAACTTTATGATGCCGCCGCCGTCGATGGCGGCAGGAAAGGCCGCGTTTTCCGCCGTGTAACTGTTCCGCTGGTAATGCCGACAACCTATTTCCTGCTTGTCGTCTCGGTGATCGAGGCCTTTCAGGTGTTCACCGTCGTGGACGTCATGACCAAGGGTGGTCCGGCGGGGGCCACCGACATGCTGGTCAACATGCTCTACCGTGTCGGCTTCACGCTGTTCGATATCGGTCAGGGCTCTGCGCTAGCCGTTGTGCTCTTCGTGCTGTTGATGGCATTGGCCCTTTTCAAGGCACGGGTTCTGGGCCGGAGGGTGCATTATGAAGCCTGACAGCCGCATCCTCGCAGGGCTTGCACTGATTGCCGGCCTCCTGTTCCTGTCTCCGGCGCTCTATTCGGTCTTCATGTCGTTTCAGACGGTGGACGCCTATTACACTGGTAAGTTCGAGTTCACCCTGGAGAATTACGAACTGGCCATCGGGCAATACCATTTTGCCCGCTATCTGCTGAACAGCATCGTCGTATCGGGATTGGTCACGTTCATTGCCCTGACGGTGTCGACAATGGCCGCATTTGCCTTTGCCAGGTTTCGTTTTCCTGGCGGCAACCTGCTGTTTGCAGCCGTGGTGGCAACCCTGATGATCCCCAGCCATATCTCGCTGATCCCGAACTACCTGACCCTTGCAAAGGTGGGGCTGCTGGACACCTATGCAGGGCTCATTCTTCCGGCGATTTCCAACGGCTTCGCGGCTTTCTTTTTGCGGCAGTACATCCGCGGCATTCCGATCGCCCTGGATGAAGCGGCCTATATGGACGGAGCAACACCGCTCAAGGTGCTCTGGCGGGTGATCGTGCCGATTGCCCGCCCGGCCATATTCTCCATGGGGCTGTTCATCTTCATCACGGAATGGAACAGCTACATCTGGCCGCTGGTGGCAGTTGGTGATGAAGACCTCTACACGCTCCAGATCGGTCTTGCGCGTCTCTACCGGGTCAATCCGGGCGAAGACGTGGTCAATTGGCCGCTGGTGATGGCGGCGTCCACCATCACAATTCTTCCCGTCCTGCTCGGTTTCATATTCGTCGAACGGCACCTGGTGCGTGGCATCACCATGGGTGCGGTCAAGTAAATGGAAGTTTCAATGACACGTATTGCATCTCATCGCGGTGGCACCCTGGAGTTTGGCGACAGCACACCGGCAGGCTTCGAAGCCACTGCGCGGATGGCGCTTGAGGAGGTCGAATTCGACCTGCACCCGACGGCAGATGGCGCCATCATGGTCCACCACGATGCGACACTCGAGCGAACGACCGACAGATCCGGCGCGATCTGCGATCTGCGCGAGGCCGAGGTTCGCTCGGCAACGATCGATTACGGCGCGGGAGGCCATCCGCTGTCCCTCCAGGAGCTCTGCGCGATTTACCGGCGCAGTGCCGTTGGCTTCCGCTGCGAGATCAAGCCTGGTCCGGATCGCAGACCCTATGCCGACTTCGTTCCGAAGGTGGTCGCAATGCTTGCCGCAGAAGACATGCTGGAGCGTACGGTGTTTTCCTCCTTTCTGGTCGAAACACAGGACGAGCTGGCCAGGGCAACAGAGCGGCCAAGACTATGGCTTGTCAGCCCGCCGGTTCTTCAGCAACTGGGAACCGCAGGCACGCTCGAAGTGGCAAAGGCTCACGGGATCCCGGAAATCGGTGTTCATGTCGATTGCGTAGATGAAGAGTTGATGACTGCTGTCGAGAATGCCGGACTTCAGTTCGGCTGCTGGGCAGCACATACCTGTGCGCAGATCGAAAAGGCCCTTCGGCTCGGTGTGAAGGTTTTTACCACCGACCGGCCCAGCCTTGCGATCGCGATCCGGAACCGCTGGCAGGGAGAGGAGCGGTCATGAGCGGGATAGAACTGACAGATATCCGTAAATCCTATCCCGGCGGGCCGGAAGTTCTGCATGGCGTTTCGCTGGACATGCAAGCCGGGGAATTCATCGTGATCGTCGGCCCGTCGGGTTGCGGAAAATCCACGCTGCTACGCCTCATCGCCGGCCTGGAGAAATGCGATCAGGGCGATATCCGCATCGGTGGCAAACGCGTCAATGACGTTGCGCCGCAGGATCGGGACATTGCAATGATCTTCCAGAATTACGCCCTCTATCCGCATATGAACGTGCGCCAGAACATCGCCTTTGGTCTGGAGTTGCGCGGCGTCGCCAAATCGGAGCGCAACGCCCGGGCAGAGGACGTGGCCAGAACGTTGAAGCTTGATCCTTATCTCGACCGAAAGCCAGGCGCCCTGTCCGGCGGCCAGCGTCAGCGGGTCGCGATGGGCCGGGCCATGGCGCGCAACAGTTCCATCTTCCTGATGGACGAGCCGCTGTCCAATCTGGATAACGCCCTGCGGGTTGCCATGCGCTCGGAAATCAAGGAACTCCACAGGCAACTGGGGGCGACTGTCGTTTACGTAACCCACGATCAGGGTGAAGCCCTTTCCCTGGCGGATCGGATCGCCGTCCTGAAAGATGGAGATCTTCTGCAGTTCGACTCGCCCGGCACAATCTACGACCGGCCGGCGAAC
Source organism: Roseibium sp. RP-7 (assembly GCF_053005225.1). Classification (NCBI taxonomy): domain Bacteria; kingdom Pseudomonadati; phylum Pseudomonadota; class Alphaproteobacteria; order Hyphomicrobiales; family Stappiaceae; genus Roseibium; species Roseibium sp. RP-7. Next base: position 141,499 of record NZ_JBRKQA010000004.1, on the reverse strand, counting down.
CGCTTCGTCGCCGGGTTCCTCGGAATGCTGCCGACAAATTTTCTGCCCATTGAAACCTTGCCCTTCTGGTCCGGCAGAACAGGCCTCACCGTCGGCATGCGGCCGGAGCATATGAAGGTACACACCTCGTCACCGGACGTTCCCGCAATCCCCGCACGGATTGTCTTTTCGGAGATGACCGGTGCCAATCTGGTCTTGCATTGTGAAAGCGACGTCGGCAGGTTGATCGTGACCGCCCCGCGGCATGACATGACCTCCGGAGGCGAAACCGTCTGGATCGGCTATGACACCGATCAGGCCATCTACTTCGATGCAGCAAGTGAAAGCCGGGTGGAAATGGCTTGAGCGGTACGGCGTCTTTTGAAGCCGGCTGAACCGGCAATCAGAAGCCCTGCAACAGGGTGTCCAGCGCGCGGGTAATTTCCGCAAAGTTCTCGTCGAGGCTACCGATCGGGTCTCCCAACTGGGAAACCGCTACGGCGGCGAGGAATTGGGTCGCCATGACGTATTCCTCGCCCTCCCAGCCGAATATCGGGTTCAGGTAGGCCGCGGGTGCCGGTGCGCGAGACCTGGGCAAAAGCGGCACGACGACGCGTGTGTTGAGGCTTTCCAGAAGGTCCGCCTGCACATCCAGCACCAGAACGCTGTCCGGTTTCAGCCGGTAGAGCTGATTTCTGGCCATTAAAACAGGCGTCTCGCTTCAAGCGGCAGGCCGTGTTCGTCGACAAAGTCGTTGGAGCTGTTCAGGGCTGCCCTGTTTTCCAGTTTCCACCGTTCCGCACGGGCTTGTGAAACCGCGCGCCGGATACCTTCTTCGGCTGCCTGGGAAATATTCACGCCCAGTTCCTTCGCCGAACCGACCAGCGTCATATCAATTGTCAAATTGGTCGCTTTGCGTGCGTGAACGCGTGCCATCGTGTTTCCAAACCATTCATACCCGGTATCCGGATAATAGCGGCATGCTTACGCATTTTCAATGCGCATTATAAATGCGCATTATCAAACTGAGAGACTGATGGCCTCGAGAAAGACCTGTCCAGTACGAAGCGCCCGTATTGTCCGGGCAGACGAGTATCCTTTCACGAAGGGACACCGCGAAGGGGACAAGGCCAGTGAGCGGCAAGAGTTTCCCTTGGACAGGTCTTTCTCGATTGATCGGAAGTGTCAGTTCAACTCCATCTCCGTAACGGGAACAGCCTGCGCAGGTCCGGAGCGCGTAACCACAGGCCACCCCACATGAACAGGCCCAGATAAAGACTGAACAGCACATGGCTGAACAGGGGGGACCCGGCCCGGATCTGGGTTGCCATGGCACCGCCGAGCAAGCCCATCATCAAGATTGCTCCTAACACGCTGGTGCGCGGAATGAGGTAAAGAACAAGGCAGGCCAGTTCGATCAAGCCAATCGGAAATGCGTACCCCGCAGGCCAGCCAAGTTCGGCCAGCGTGTCTTCGGCAACCGGCAGATGGAGCAGCTTCGGCGCAATGGAAGCGCCCAACATGAATAGGGCGAAAAGGCCCGTCAGAATGCGACCTGCCCAAAGCATGGTGGTCCCGTTACTCATTTCGCGCTCCATCAGATAGACTTGGCAAGTTCTTCAAGCTGCTCTGCAGCCTTGCCCCAGCCTTCGTGAAACCCCATCCGTTCGTGTTCTTCCCTGGCTTCCTTCGTCCAATGAAGAGCCTGAGCGTGGTAACGGGTCCTGCCACCCCCCAGATCTTCAAAGGTTACCTCAGCCACCATGAAGGGGCGGCCGGTTGGTTTCCAGCCGGGATGGAATGCGTCGGTGGTGACCAGACGTTCGTTTGGAACGACTTCCAGAAAGACACCGGTATTTGGGAATTCCTCGCCGTTTGGACCATGCATGCGACAGGAAAACTCGCCGCCAGGACGCAGATCGATACGGGCATCGGAGACATACCAGGGCTTGGGACAGAACCACTTTTCAAGCAGTTTCGGCTCTGTCCAGCAACGCCAGAGTTTTTCTCGCGGAGCATCCAGGTCAAGGATCAGTTCGAGTGCATGCTGTTGTTCTGACATCTGATTTCGTCCATTGCGCTGTTGTTGATAGCTCAAGGACGAATGAAGGAGGGCACGTGCGACAAATGAGTTCAGTTTTTTTCAAGGCCTGTCATCTGGTCGAGCTGTTGGCGAATATGAGCGGCTTCCGCAACCGTCCCGGCAAGTGAAATGGCCTGATCAAATGCGCAGCGTGCCTCGCTTGTCCGCCCCAATTGCTTGAGCAGCGCCCCACGCGCGCCATGATAATAGAAATATTCGCGAAGTTTGACTGCGAGCGGTTCGATCATCTGCAACGCAGCTGCGGCCCCTTCCGTTTTCGACACCGCAACGGCACGGTTGAGTGTGACAACGGGAGATGGCGAGCGACGCTCGAGTGCGGCGTAAAGCTGTTCGATCTCTTTCCAGTCGGTGTCTTCCGGTGTCGCGGCACGCGCATGCAGAGCAGCGATTGCCGCCTGTATCTGATAGGGCCCCGGTCCGCGGCGGAGCATCGCCTTGTCTATGAGGACAAGGGCTTCGGCTATCATGGGCCGGTTCCATCGTGATCTGTCCTGATCTTCCAGGAGGACCAACAGGCCGTTTGCGTCAACTCGCGTCTCTTGACGGGAATGCTGCAACAGCATGAGCGCAAGCAGTCCCATGAGTTCCGGGTCGGAGGGAAACATCCGCAGCAGCAGCCTGGCCAGGCGAATACCCTCGTGGCACAGCCCCGAGCGCTCGCCAGCCGGATCAGGGTCGCTGTAGCCTTCGCTAAAGACGAGATAAATCATCGCGGATACAGCCGCCAGCCGGTTTGCCCGCTCTGCCTGATCCGGTGTCTCGAACGGCACGCCAGCGTCGGCTATCGTCGCCTTTGCACGGGTGATCCGCTGCCGCATCGCGTGTTCGCCGACCAGAAATGCCCGGGCGATGTCACCAACCGGAATGCCGGATACGATGCGCAATGCAAGCGCGATCTGCTGGGTTGCCGGCAGATCCGGATGACAGCAGATAAACAGGAGGCGCAGGATGTCATCACGGTAGTCTGCCGTATCGAGCCGTTCAACCAGGTCCGGTTCGGCATCCTCCACGTTCGACAGAACGTCTTCGGGGGGCAGGCCGGAGGTCCTTGCCTCTCGTTTCAGCACGTCCAGCGTCAGATTGCGGCCGACGGTGATCAGCCATCCTTCCACGTTTCGCGGCGGTCCGTTGTCCGGCCAGTTTTTCAAGGCGCGCAGGCAGGCTTCCTGAAAGGCTTCTTCGGCCAGATCCAGATCACGAAAATACCGGAGCAATGCGGCCATCACCCGTGGCCGCGAGGCAGTCAATTTGCTGTCAATCCATGTGAGATCAGGCGGTTGCATTGTCGGTGTCAGTCGTGGTTCCCGGGTGGAAGCTCTTGACCGGCCTCAGTTCATAGGCTCCACCGGGGTTGGCTTCGGTAAGGTCTCTGGCAAAGTCCAGGGCCTGTTGCTGATCCTCAACCTCGACCAGATAAAAGCCGAGCAGCTGTTCCTTGGTCTCCGCATAGGGGCCATCGGTAACGAGATTTTCCTTCTTGTGGAGGGTAGAGGCCGTATTGGTGGGCATGAGGCGGGCAGCCAGCTCATACTGATCAGCCCACTTCTCGTGGACGACCTGCAGCCGTTTCATGACAGCAGCGTCTTCCTCGGCACTCCACGCGGAGGTGACCTCTTCATCATTATAGCAAAGCAGCATGTACAACATGAAAAACGGTTCCATAGTTACAAGGACGGATCTGACATTCGAATTGCGACATTACGGATAGTTTTTTGGCAATAGCAGTAAGGCTGTTCGGCCTTTCAGCTCTTGCGACCGCTTCCCGGTCCTTCCAGAGCCTTCGTCAACTTCCCCAACAATGCCGAAAGCGTGCTCTGTTCCTCATCTGTGAGGCAGTCGATCAATCGGGCTTCGTGAGCCATGTCTTCCTTGAAAGCGGACCGGATGAGGTCCATCCCCTTCTTGGATAGGCGGACGGGAGAGCTCCGGCCGTCTGCAAGGTCCTTTGGCCTTTCGATCAATCCGGCCCTTTCCAGGCGTGCCAGAATGCCGGTTAGCCCTCCTGACGTAAGCATCAGGGAATTGAACAGTTCCGTGGGGCGAAGCTGGTAAGGTGATCCGGAGCGCAGCAGCGTCGACAGCACGTCGAATTCCCGGCTATCGAGGCCGTGTCTTGTGAAAATGTCCTCGATGCCCGGCCGGGCCAAATGGGTAATCACCCGCGCGCGGCCAAGGATTGCCATGCCGCGCGTATCAACCTCCGGCAACTCCAGCTCCCATTGCCGGCGTCGGCGTTCAACGTGATCCGTATCGTTTTTGCTCATTCTCGATTTTATCTTGCGTGCGAGACAATTCAGTTTATCTTTCGCGCAAGATAAATCAACCCGGCGACGTCAGGTGCTTGGTCTCGGGCGTCGCATGCATCACGAGAGGAGAGTGCGGTGGCTGAAAAAGATCAGGTCGCCAAGGTGAAAGGGCCGGCGTCGTACTTTCCGTCTATCGAAAAGAAATACGGCAAGCCTATCGGCGAGTGGCAAGCTCTCGTGCGCGCCCAGGCCGGAAAGAAGCACATGGAAATTGTCGACTTTCTGAAAACAGAGCACGGGCTTGGGCACGGACATGCAAATGCGATCGTCGCGGCCACGCTCTCTGAAGACAAGAAGTGATCGATTGCTTGAGCGGTGATGGGCCTGTTTTCAAGTGCGCGCCGCTAAAGATGAGATCGCCTCCACCACCCGGGATGTCGCCAGCGGAGCGACAGGCAAAAGCCGGTCAGTCTTCACCGATTTGTTTGTTTGCTGGTTGTGCTTCTCACGCATTTTAAGTGCCATGCGGAAACAGGTAAGACTTTAGCGTTTAAGAGGCGGTTTGAAGATATATTGCCAGTCGAATTCTCCGGTTAAATATTTGTCTGGAGAAGTGTTTGGTCATAATCAAAACCTACATGAAAAAAAGCAATAAAACTGAGATGATTTCGACTGTAATTGCATTAAATATGTTCGTCCTTATCGAGTGTTGCTTTTAGTGGAAGCTTTTGTATTTAGAATAAAAAGAAGAAATTGCGGCGATGATATCTGTGCGATTAGATATAATGATTTATGTCACTGATTTTTTCCCCGGTGTAGACTAATTGCCCTAAAATGTTGGCTGGAATTTAAAACCCATTGATCCTTTTTAGCCGAGTCATGACCTGAAATTCCTTTACGTAATCAATAGAGCTGGTCATGGTCCTTCGGGAGACGTTCAATGTCCAAGCATTTGCGTTACTTATTTTTTATAGGTCCCAGGGACAAATTGCCGAAACCCTTGGAAAATTCATTGGTTCGGGAGCTGCCGGGTCTCGTTGTGCAGGTTTCAACTGACTGGGATGTGCTGGTTGAAAAGGCCGAACAGGAAGGGATTTTGCCTTCTCTGATCCTGGTTGATGAAGCCTTTGGCGCCACGAATGCTGATTTGTTGCAAGTGTTCCAGGACACGTATCCCAATGCCATCCTGTGTCTAACCTTTAACGGTGAGTACACGTCCAGGTTGCACATTCGAAAATGTCTGAAAACCGGTATCATCAATAACGTTATACCCATGAACCTCCGGCTGGATCTTTGGCTCTATGCGATCCAGATCATGCTGCATGGTGGCTCCTACATGCCGCCGGATCTTGTCGAACTTCTCGAGATCGACAGGAGCATGCAGCTGGAAAAGGCGCGCAAGGCGACTGCTGCCAGCGGCGTGTCCGGGGTGCACATCGTAAGTTCGCTGACACCCCGAGAGCGGGAAGTGTTGGAGTTGATCGCACGAGGGCAGCAAAACAAGCATATTGCCGCAAACCTCTCGCTGTCGGAGCACACGATCAAACTTCACATTCACCACATCATTTCGAAGATGGGCGTATCAAACAGGACTGAAGCAGCTGCCGCATATCTTCAGATACATCGATCCGCCGGTGGTAACGTTTAGGTCGAAATTCGAAAACTCTGCCAACGACCGGGAATTGTCCAATCTGCTGGATGTAAATTGGCTGAAACAAGTCTATGGGCGTTGTCGAGGTGCTGGTGTGAAGACTATTGAAAATTATATCTGTCGTTATCGTAATTTCATTTAGATACAACTTGCCTCATGCTGCGTTGTCCCGTCGCTTTGAGCGCGCGGTCGTGGTGTCCGTCACGCCTCTTTGTTTCATTGGTCCTTTTTCAGGACGCTCCTGACGGGCTTTGCCGCTTCGAACCCGGTCAGGCCGGGGCGGCCAGTCTTGCTAGCCGCTCATCGCGGAAGGAGACAAGGCGCCTTGCGTTTTCATCCCACAGGACCAGCTTCACGCAGCCAAGGCTTTGACGCAAAGTAAGTCGGCTGACATTGCGCAGTTCCGGATGTTCCTTGAGGACTTCAGATAGCCGGTAGAAGGGAATTTTGGGAGACAGGTGGTGCACGTGGTGGATACCGATATTCCCGGAGAACCAGCGCAACAGGGGCGGCAGGTCGTAGTGTGAACTGCCTTCAAGCGCGGCATGTTGGAAATCCCAGTCACTTTCTTCAGACCAATGGGTCTCTTCGAACTGGTGCTGGATATAGAAGAGCCAAACGCCGGCGCTGGCTGCCATCAGAGTGATCGGGACCTGCACAAGGAAAAACGTGCTTGCGCCGACCAGCCAGATCATGAGTGCAAACGGTGCCGCGATCCCGAGATTTGTGGCAATTGTCGACACCCAGGGCTGCATTCCGGCGCGCATCAGGCCATAGGGAAGCCGGTATTGGGCGACGAATAGCCATGCCGGTCCCAGGCCGAACATGACGACCGGATGCCGATAGAGCCAGTAGCGCAGGCGGCCCCAGCGGGACAGGGCTCTGTATTCGCGCACGGTCAGTGTATCGATGTCACCGACGCCGCGGCGGTCGAGGTTCCCGGCAGAGGCATGGTGGATGGCGTGAGTTCGGCGCCAGTAATCGTAAGGGGTAAAGGTAAGTACCCCGATGACCCGGCCGATCCAGTCGTTCATGCTGCGCCGGGCGTACAAGTTCCCATGGCCGCAATCGTGCTGCAGGATGAAAAGCCGGACCAGAAACCCTGCCGCCGGGACCGTCAGGATTAATCCGAACCAGTAGCCGTGTAAGACGAGTGTCGCGGTAATTCCCCACAGTGCAATGAAGGGGAGGACCGTGATCGCAATCTCGAAACTGCTGCGGCGCGCACTGATGTTCCGGAATTTGGCAAGAGCTGCGATCCAGGACCGGTTCTGGCGATCAGCAGTCGAATTTTCAGAGCCGTGGCGGAGCTCGGCCGCGGTATTATTAGAGGTTACGGTCATTCATGCGGCCTTCCACGCAGTATTCCGGAGTTTGATCGTTTCTCCAGGAATGACGTCCGTGGATATCGAGCAGCTATTAAACCGACGTTGCCGGTCAAGTTGGTCTGCAGGTTTTCTGCCGCATCTACAATCATATTTTTGCATTTACGGAAAACTATTCAGAAAAATCGACGGAAGATCCGCCGATTATCAAATTCATTTCAGAAATTCGGCGTCTCGCGCCAGTGTGAAACGGAAGTCAGCCCAATCGGAGGCGGTCAGCGGTTTCGGGAGCTGTGCCTGAGGCCGGGGACCTTCGGGCCGTCAGCCCGAAGGTGTTTTTCCGATGATGTGGGAAGGTCAGGTCCCGGCCAGTTGGGAAATTTTCATGTTCGAGGCATCTCCACGCGAGAATTGCGTGAACATTGACATGACGGACGCGCGGATTGCGTCTACCTGCGCAGGTGAATAACGCCTGGCCTGGTAGCTCATCAGCACGCGGATGGCACGGTTGCCGTCGATGACCTCTTCCATCACTTCAAATTGCAGTCCGAGATGGGATTCCTGCTTGTCCGGGTCGACCTGGCGAAACGCGATGGTACCGCCATCCGGCGCTGGCAGGTTGCCGTTCAACTTGTTTTGCGCATGGATCTGAATGAACACATCGAACAGGTGGTCCATTCCAGGCGTCATGCCAAGGGCATCTTCCACAAGGTCGATCGGAATGTCGGTAAAGGGCATCGATCCGTTGATCATGTCCTTGATGTTGCCGATCAGGGTGCCGACAGTCGGATCGTTTCCGAAGCGAACCCGGTGGGCGACGACAGTGGTGAAATAGCCGATCGTGTCGAAATAATCGGGGTCCGTACGGCCCGCGGCAGAGGTGCCGATCACCAGATCGGACAATCCCCCAAGGGCCTGAAGCGCGGCGGAAATCGCGCCATAGACGACGTTGAAAAGGGAAGCGCTGTTTTCCTTGGCAATGGCATAAAGCCCCTCGGAAACGTCGCTCTCCAGCCGCATTTCAACCCAGCCGCCTGCGACCGAACAATCGTCAGTGGCGGGTTCATCGAGGAGTTTGGGTTCGTTGGTGAAGAGAACCAGTTCCCTGGGTGCATCACCGAGCATGTTCGTCCAGAAGGCAAGGTGCCGGGCGTTGACACCCGACTGCACCTGCTTGCGGGCAAACTCGTGAAAAGGTGCTGGTTCGTCCGGCCACTCGGGCGCAACGCCAAGGCTGCGTGCGCGGTAGGCTTCAACCAGTTCGTCCATCATCAGGTTGACAGACCATTCGTCGAGCGCAAGATGGTGGAACAGGAACGAGAGCACTTGCCGACCTGTTTCCGGATCGGTGAGAAACCGCAACCTGACCGGCAATTCCTTTGCAAGGTCGAAGCAATAAATGGCTTCGGCATTGCGGTCCGCACCCGTGCTTTCCGCGCTGGTCCAGAACCATTTGTAGGTCGCCAGTTCCTCGACGGGAACAACCTTCTGCAAGACATCACCTTCCTCCGTTTCGAAGTAGAGAGTCCTGAGGGCGGCATGCCGTTTCATCAGGTCACCGACGGCGGCCTCGAAAACGGTTTCGTCCACGGGGTCGAGAAAATCCAGGGCAAACGGCAAGTTGAAGATCTCGCGGTATCCAAGAGCCGAATAGATCTTCCAGAGCGACATCTGCGCAAGAGCAAGAGGTGTGGCAGCGTCGCTGGCCTTGCCGTTTCTGATCTCGACGTTGTGGTTCCCGGCGCTTTCGCCGGCGGTATCGACCAGTGTTGCGTGCCGGGCAAGGCCTGCTGCTGTCGGGTTGCCGAAAAGATCGTTGAAACGAACTTCTATGCCATGATCATGAAGCAGGCGGCCGATGATCCGGGTGGCTACCAGCGAATGTCCGCCGAAGTCGAAAAAGTCGTCGTCTGGTGCGAGATCTGCAACAGCGAGCGCATCCCGAAACTCCTGCAGGATGGCCGCCTGAATGGCCGTCACGTCGAGGGAGGTTCCTTGTCCTGCGTGGAGAGGAGCGTCAGAAACACGGGCACTTTCGCTCTGGAGAAGCTGCTGGCTCACCGCGATTGAAAGAACCTCCGGGTTCCGGAGATAACCGGAAAACAGATCCAGCACCAAACTGCCGGCATGTCGCCTGATCCTCTGTCCGGTGACCAGTTCAAGAATTGCCCTGCCTTCTGTGTCAAAGCCCACGGCCAGCTCGAAATCGGGGCGCGCTTCATACGTCGGCATGGGTATCCGGTCAAAGGCGAGTGTGTCTGTCGGGACGATGGTTTTCGGATCGGCAAGCCGTTGGATCCAGACCTTTGGAAGGTCTGCTGCCAGTGTGTTGTTGTCGTGTTTTTCCGATCTGGAAATCGCATTCAGATGAGACAGAACCTGCCGTTCACCCTCTTCAGGAACCATGTCCCGTCCAACCGAAACAGCAAAGCTGTCGGAACGGGCAAATCCGCCGCAAGGGTCAGTCACGCTGTCTGTCTGCCGTGCCGGAAAAATGGCTTCGATCCGTTCGTGACCGCCGAGCTTGCACAGGAATTGCGCGAAACGAACCCCAACCTGTGCCAGCAATGTGGTGTGGTCCGAAGAAGAGTAACCCTGGTCATGATGGAGGACAGGTTCGAGCAAGGTTCCGAACCTCCGCGCGAGCCGGTCGCTTGTTGGCAGAAGACCAGGTGTTCCGTTGAAATCGATAACGGCCGTATCAGCCAATCCTTCGCCCCGTCGCAACCAGGTGACCGGCGCAAGGCCGGGAAATTCAGGCGCGAATTGCTTCACCTGACGCGGCGCCGGTGCAGCAATGACCTTGCTGTCATAGGCTGCCCCAAGACTTCTCAGGACATCTTCCGGTGAACAGACCTCCTCGAGAATGCGGTGCATGAGCAGGCCCAGGATCACCTCTTGACCGCAGAGGATCAGCAGCACCTTGAAAGGGGGTTCGGCTTTGCTGTCCCAATGTGCTTTCTGGGCGGACAGGACAAGTGAAACGGCTTCCTGCTGGTTTTCAGCTTTGATGATTTCAAGTGTTCCGTCCGGCCCGTGCGAGGGGGACTTCACGAGTTCTCCCTCGTCACTGAAGCGATAGCGCATCGCCAGCTCGGGAAGGGCTTTGACCAATGCGTCCACGGCGCGGGCGAGGCGTGCGATATCGGGTGTGCCACCGATCCGGTAGACCTGGGCATGTCGCAGCACCTCGTCCGGATCTTGCTGTTGCGCCAGCCAGATCCGTTCCTGATGCTGCGTGACGGTGTGCGGCTCCCGGCCTTTTTCCGGCAATCGGCCAGCCGGGACGGCAGGCTGGGTTGACCCGTCCAGGGATTTGAGTTCCGCGTCGAAACGCTCGAACTCGGTTGCTGTCAACAGGCGGTCGAAGCCTCTGGTCATGTCAGTCTCCCGATACTCATGTGTCGTGCTGATTGCTTGCCTTGGGAGCTCGTCCGCAGCCATTCGGGCCGACGACGCGGGGGCTCACTGAGTAAGCGGATATGAGTTGCATTTGTTAGCAGGCACAGCCAGCGGGAGCAATTAAACTTGTATCAAATACTCATGTTTTTTAAGTCCGGGTATCGTGGTGGCCGGATATGATTTCTGGACGGGAGAAGGCGCGACACCCGGGCAAGCACTCGGTGTGCCGCCCAGGTATGTTCGATGCAGAAAACCGATAGACGGAGCAGCTCCGGTTTTACTGCGTCGTCTCGTTCCAGCCTGCGATCGCGTCCAGCATGTGTTCCGCGCTTGCAACGCTCGGGGTAATCACCTTGGCGGGATCGACGAACAGGATCCGGTTTTCCCTGGCCGGTTTCATGAATTGATCCCAACCGGGAACAATCTTGCTCAGCGAAGCGCGGGTGCCGGCTTCATCGCGGCCGCCGACCATGTAGCTGTTGAGCAGGACAAGAACATCAGGGTCGAGCTTGCCGAATTCCTCCGCACTCAACGGCATGAGCATCATGGAACCGCCTGCCGGAGAGGCGCCACTCGGCGCGCCGACATCCAGACGGCTGTATCCGAGGTCTTCCAGTGCCTGAACCATGCCGGAGGAGTCGCCCACAACATTGAGCTGGTCGGTCAGAAAGACGGGAAGGTAAGTCCTGCCGGCAGGATCGAAGGGCAGTTTGGTTCGCAGATCTTCCACGCGCTTTTCATAGGCCGCCTTGCGGGCGGCAAAGACATCTTCCCGGCCGACGAGAGCTGCCAGGTCTTCCTCGACATCAAAACCGTAGACCTTCGAGCTGCCGACATTCTGCAGATAGACCGGCGCGACAGTGGCCAGTTGATCGGCTTTGCCGGCATCCAGTTCGCTCGCGACGATCAGATCAGGTTCCAGCGCTCTCAGTTTTTCAAGATCGAGCTGCCCGACGGGGCCGAAACCCTTTGGTTTCGTTTTGCCTTCGCCGAGAACGGTGTCGATGAAGTCTACCGCGATAACGAAGCTGCCGTCGTCCGCCCGGCCGAAGCTGCCGGTAAGATCGAGACCGAGATCCATCAGCGGGATGCCGAGCAACGGCTCGTGCATGACGACGATATGTTCGGGCTGCTCCGGTATCGTGACCTTCCGGCCCGTGTCGTCGGTGACGGTGCGCTCGGCTGCAAGGACCGGACTTGTCGCCAGTAGGGCTGCGATTGCGCAGGAGACGAGAAAACGCATGAAGATCCTTTCAGTGTGACTGGAGTTTGCGCAGCGCCTGCAGACGCAGCGCGATGATGAAGAGCGGCACGCCGACCATGGTCAGGCTGAGACCGAGAGGCATTGGCAGGGAGCCACCAAGCCCGCGTGTCAGTGCATCGGCGATCAGGACGAGGATCCCGCCCATCAAGGCGGACAGGAAAAGCCGCGCCCGGGCGACGGCCGGTGAAAGAAAGCCGGCGATGTGAGGTGCCAGCACGCCGAGAAAGACCAGGGGCCCAACCGCCGTGACGGCAGCGGAGCTCGCCACAACGGCAGTGAGCAGGATCAACGGGCGGGAACGGCCAACAGGTTCGCCCAATGCCATCGCCATTTCGCTGCCCAGGTCATAGGTGGCCATGGCAGGGCCGAGAACGAAGATTGCCGCGAGGCTGAGAACGAACAACGGTGTAAAGGCGGCGATGACTGTCCAGTTGGCCTGGAACAGCGAGCCGGCCAGCCACTCGGAAAGGGCGATGGAGGTCTCGGTCGGCAGATACAGGATGAGAAGCGATCCGAAGGAAGACAGGACAGTCTCGATTGCTATCCCCATCAGGACGATGGAAAGGCCGCTGGATCGCTCGCTGCCGACAAGCCATAAAAGTAGACCGGCAACCGTCAGCCCACCGGCGAGCGCAGCAAGAACCACAAGGCTCTTGGGTGCCGCCGGCAGGAAGACCAGCAGCAACATGATCATCGTCATCGACCCTTGGCTGAAGCCGAAAAGTCCCGGGTCAGCCAGCGGGTTCCTGGCAACCGACTGAAGCATTGCCCCGGCAAGTGCGACCGCCCAGCCGACCATGAACCCGAGCAGGATCCGAGGCAGACGGACCGTCCAGAGGGCATAGTTCTCCGCACCCGGCAAACTTTCACCGGCAAGCGTTCGGAAAAGATCGGTTAGCCCGGTGTCCGTCAGCCCGAGACCGGTGGCAAGAGCCGCAAGTGCAAGCGCAGCAGCCACAAGACAGGCTCCGGCAAGCAGATTGCCGGTCCTCATCTGAAGTCCGCCGGGCAGACGCAGAACCCGTTTGCCGTCGATTGCTCTACCGCCTCTGATCATGAGGCCTCCCGGCTGCCGGGGGAGAGATAGAAGCGTTTGACGATCACGATGAATACGATGCCGCCGATCAGATCCGTAACCAGGCCGGTGTTCACGACGTAGGGGTAAAAGGCTTCCCGAGCGATGAGGTCCGCTGCCAGACCGACAATCGCTCCCACGATCAGGGAGGCTGGCAGGGCGTGAACAAGATTGTTGCCCATGAAGGGGCGCACGATATGTGGCACGACCAGCCCGACGAAGCCGATCGGACCGCACACCGCAACTGCGGAACCGGACCCGAGCACGGCTGCTCCGATGGCAAGACGTGAGACAAGAGGAACGTTGACACCGGTTGAGGCGGCCTTGTCGGCGCCCAGCAGGATCAGGGTCAGCGGCCGGGCAAACAGCAGCAGGATTACGACGGAAAGGGCCCCGATCCACCAGAACATGGCAAGGCGGTCGATATAGACGTGGTTGATATTGCCGGTTACCCAACTCAGGAAATCGGCGCGGCGGGCCGGGTCGGACAACAGCAAGGCGTTGGTCATTCCGGTGAACAGCATGGAAACCAGGGCGCCGGACAGGATAAGGGACAATCCGCGCGGGTCGTTCCGGCGACCTGCGAGCCGGGCAACTGCAAGGCTGGAGAGAAAACCGGCAAGTGCTCCGGCAAGTGCCGCAATGCCCTGCAGCTCGGCACTGGCGCCGAACAGGAGCGCACTGGCAACCAGAAACAGAGCCGCACCTGAATTGACGCCCAGTGTGGCAGGGGAGGCCAGGGGATTGCGCACCAGGCTCTGCAGGACGAAGCCGCTGGCCGCTGCAATGCCGCCGGCATAAATCGCAATCAGGGTGCGCGGTAAACGCTGGAACAGAAGGACAGCGTCTTCGTAACTTTGAGCTTCGAAACGCTGGAGCGCGGCAATCAGGTTCGGTAGATCGGCTGCACGGAAACCGAAGAACAAATGCACCACCAGCACGATGGCAAGCATTGCAAGGATGAGCAGAAGGTGGAGACTACGCCGGTCCATCAGGCTACCGATGCGTGCCCAATGCGCTCCGGAAAGCAGACGAGGCGCCCATCGCGTGGAAAGATCTGGGTCCTGAGACCGAAGACCTGTTCGATGTTGTCACTGGTGACCGTGTCCGCAACCGGTCCTGCCGTAATGCACCGGCCAGACTGCATCAGCACGACCTCGTCGGCGAAGGCGGTGGTCAGGTTCAGGTCGTGCAGAACGGCAATCACCGTCTTGCCGTGGGTTTCGATCAGCTCCCTGACAAGTTCAAGAACGGCGAACTGGTATTTCATGTCCAGATGATTGACTGGCTCGTCCATAAGGATGACATCGGTATCCTGTGCCAGAACCATTGCGATCCAGGCGCGCTGACGCTGACCACCGGACAATTTGTTGACGGGAAAACCGGCCCGGTCGCTGAGGCCGACAGTCTCCAGAACCTGTTTGAAGAGATCACGATCCTGCGCCGACGGACCGCCCGTCAGCGAATACCGCGAATAGCCGGCAAGCTCGATCAGCTCGCCAAGTGTCATGTAATCCGGGCAGAAGCAATCCTGAGGCAGATAGGCAATCCGGCGGGCAAGAGCTTTCCGGCCGATGCCATGGAGAGGTGCGCCTTCCAGCAGAATGTCGCCTGTGGTGATCGGCAGGAAGCCCATGATGGCTTTCAACAGGCTGGACTTGCCGCACCCGTTCGGCCCGACGATCGCCGTAAGCCGGCCTTTGCTGAACCGGACGGAGACATCACTGAGCACATTCAAGGGTCCGTAAGCCGCACTTACGTGTCTTGTCTCCAGCAATTTCGACCTCTTGACCTTCTGCAATGCAGAAGTCTTTATACTATCCGAAACGAGCCAGCAAACCCAAAGCCAGCCCTCGAACTCGTTTCCAATCCAATCAAGAGCGGATTTGATGACCCCCTCAAAGAAATTGCATATCGGCATGTCGCTCGCCCCGACATGGCTCAGCGGCGACGCGTGGCGTCGTGCGGACAGTGGCGTGGAAGGCCTTTACGGCAGTGATTTTTATCTCGACGTCGCACTGCGCGCGGAGCAGGCCAAACTGGACTTTGCGTTTCTGCCGGACTCGCTGTTTCTGAACACCGGGCTGCTGGCATCCGGCACCGGGTTTGCCAGTCTTGACCCGACATTGCTGCTGGCCTCGATCGCGCGCGAGACGTCGAGGATCGGGCTCTTGTCGACAGCGTCGACGACCTTCTTTCCACCCTATATCGTCGCCCGGCAGATCCAGTCGCTGAACTGGCTCAGCAACGGGCGGGCCGGCTGGAACATCGTCACCGCTCTGGACGGCAACGCGAATTTCGGTCTGTCCGAAATGCCGAGCCCGGAGGAACGCTACGCACGGGCCGCCGAATTTACCGAAGTCGTCCGGCTGCTCTGGGAGAGTTTTCCTTATGAAGCTCTCAAGCTCGACAGGGAAAGCGGGCTGTTCGCCGATGCGGATCTCGTCAAACCGGTCGACCACGAAGGTTCGTTCTTCAACGTGAAAGGCCCGCTCAACTTGCCGCGCTTCGGCAAGACACGGATACCGCTTGTGCAGGCGGGGGCATCGGGCGCAGGCCGTGACTTTGCCTCTTCGGTGGCGGACGCGATCTTCGCCTCGACACCGGACAAGGCTGCAGCCATGGACTTGCGGGCCGATTTGCGCAAACGGGCTGAACAGCGCGGACGAAAGGGCGACGATATCCGGGTTTTGCCGGGGTTGAGCCTTTACCTTGCGCCGACCAGGGCGGAGGCCGAGGAGCTCTTTGCCGAAACCAACGCACGCGTGAGCCGGGACAGGTGCCTGGCAACAGTTCTGGAAATGACCGGGCTCGATCTTTGCGACTGGCCGGCAAAACGACAGGTGAAAGCCACGGACCTGCCCCCGCCACCGGAAACGGTGCGCAGCCGAACCCATTCGCAACTTCTGCGGCGGATGATCGAGCGGGACGAACCGGCCGTCGAAGACCTGTTGCGCCGGCCGGAAGTTATCGGCTCGGCCCATTGGCTCGTCGTCGGCACACCGTCCG
Source organism: Roseibium sp. RP-7 (assembly GCF_053005225.1). Lineage (NCBI taxonomy): Bacteria > Pseudomonadati > Pseudomonadota > Alphaproteobacteria > Hyphomicrobiales > Stappiaceae > Roseibium > Roseibium sp. RP-7. The sequence goes on along the minus strand of NZ_JBRKQA010000004.1, from coordinate 125,444 downwards.
ATGCGGTCGTACAAATCAAGGATTGGGCAGCGGTAGGTGCGATCGACGGTTTCGTCGCCTTTCCGGGCGGATCTCTGGACGCGGTACGCCTGCTCCTGGAACAGGTGGTTCCTGCATTGGGTGATCTGGGCCTTTTCCGGAAGGACTATTCAGGCTCGACCTTCTTCGAGCATCTGACCCTGGAATAGGCATCGAGACAAACGCAGAAGCGCGACACAGCAGGCGGACTACGCAGTTGAAGAGGCCGAGGTTGCGCCATTTTCGAAAACTGGTGTCAGGGCTTGGCGAAAGAAAATTCCAACCCCTGACCTCGCGAAACAGCCGCCCGAATAGAGTGCTTTGATGTTTGTCTGACGGGCGCTTATGTAATGCATATGCTGTAATTAATTGAAATTAATGAGAAAAATCCTTTAGTCGGCTGGTCAAAAATTTGGCAGAAGCCGCGTGCCGATTTTGTTGACAGAAGTAAAACCTCTCGATAACGTTTCAATCTCCAAGTGATTGGAACGTGGCAACGGGGCCACTTTAAAATTCGCAGGCGAAAAGGCCTCTCTATGTCTTCGGAAACGAAGCTGTAGGGAGGCCTTTTCTTTTGCGCTCAGCGATGTGCCGCGAGAGAAACCCCGAACAACTGCCGGGGCGCGGCAGAACAATAAAAATGAGGGGTAAAAATGAGCAAGTTACACGGCGAGGCGGAAGCCTTGGACGAAGTGGATCATGTTCTCGGAGAAGAATATGAACACACGCCGGTCCCGATGTCGGCCCGCAGGAGCACCTTTTCGGTCACGACCGTCTGGATCGGTTTTCCAATGATCATCACCGGCGCGATGACCGGGTCTCTCCTGGTTCTGGGCATGGGCTTCACAAATGCGGTCTGGGCCATGCTCCTGGGCAATATGATCATGTTTGCCTATGTCGGCCTGCTGGGGGTTCTGGGCACGCGCAGGGGCATGAATTTCGCACTTCTCGCCAGCGTGGTCTTCGGACGGAAGGGATACATGCTTGCCTCCGGCCTGCTGTCGACCTTGCTGCTCGGCTGGTACGCGGTGCAAACCGGCATCACGGGATCCTTGATCAGCTCGGCCTACGAGCTGAACTATGTCGCGATGACCGTGATCGCCGGCCTGCTTTACATCGGCATCACCTTCGTCGGCGTACACGGGCTTCACCTGATCGGGCTGGTGTCGGTGCCCTTGTTCGTGCTGCTTGGCGGCTGGGTGGTTGCCGACAGCCTGTCGACGACAAGCTGGGCGGAGATCGCGGCTTATCCCGGCAACAACGGCGCGGCGACCATGTCGATGGGTGTCGGATTGACAGTGGTCATCGCCCTGTTCATCGATGCCGGGACAGTGACGGCGGACTTCAACCGTTGGGCAAAGGATACCAAGGCATCCGTCATCGCAACGTTCAGCGCCTTTCCGTTCGCCAACATGTGCGCCATGCTGGTCGGAGGCATCATGACGGCAGCCCTTGCGGTTCCCGATGCCAATCCCTTCGGCACGGACAACATGTTCGGCTACATGAACGGCAAGCAGCTGACCTTTCTCAGTGTCCTTGCCTTCCTCTTTCTCTACTGCAATCTCGGCTCTGTCTGCGCTCATTGCCTTTACAATGCTGCAACCGGCTGGTCGCGTATTCTCAACAGTCGCATGCGGTTGATGGCGGTTGTCCTTGGTGTCATCGGCATCGTCATTGCCGCCGGCAACGTCTGGGCGTTCTTCATTCAATGGCTTTCCCTGCTCGGCATCCTGGTTCCACCCATCGGCGCGATCATTCTGGTTGACCAGTATCTGCAGCGCCGCAACGCCACGATCGACCGTGACTGGCGCCCAACTGCATTCGCCGCCTGGGCTGCAGGTTCCATCGTAGCGGTGATCGTCGAGTTCTATGCGCCGCAGTTTTCGACGGCAATTTCCGCAGGGCTTGCCGGTGGGGTTGCCTACCTCCTGTTCAACCGGATGCCAGAGGCCGCAAGGGCCGGTGCCTGACCCATTTCCGGCGGCTAAGGCCGCCGGACAATACCAGAAACCAGAGGATAGCCTTCCATGGCAGACTACGAAATTTACGAACTGGGCGACTTCACCTTTCAGAGTGGCGCAACGCTTCGCGAGTGCAAGCTCGCCTACAAGACCTTCGGCAAGCTCAACGCGGCCAAGGACAATGTCATCGTTTACCCGACCTGGTATTCCGGCCAGCACGTCGACAACGAATGGTTGGTCGGCAAGGGGATGGCGCTGGATCCCGATGAGTATTTCATCGTGATTCCGAACATGTTCGGCAACGGCTTGTCATCTTCGCCGTCCAATACGCCCGAGCCCTACAACGCGGCGCGGTTTCCGAAAGTGACCGCCTATGACAACGTCCGCGCACAGCACCAGCTCATGACACAGAAGTTCGGTGTCGAGCGCATCAAGTTGGTCACGGGCTGGTCCATGGGGGCGCTGCAGACCTTCCACTGGGGCGCGATGTATCCCGACATGGTCGAGAGGATCGTGCCGTTTTGCGGGTCTGCCAAATGCTCCCGGCACAATTTCGTGTTCCTGGAAGGGGTGAAAGCGGCCCTGACAGCCGATGCCGCCTTTCTGGAAGGCTGGTACGAGAAGAAGCCGGAACGAGGGCTTCGGGCGATGGCGCGTGTCTATGCCGGTTGGGGGTTCTCGCAATCCTTCTACCGGGAAGAACTGGACCTGAAGACGCTTGGATATTCCTCGCTGGAGGATTTCCTGGTTGCGTTCTGGGAAGGGTTTTTCCTGCCCAAGGACGCCAACAACCTGCTGGCCATGCTCTGGACCTGGCAGAATGGCGATATCAGCGCCAACGACATCTACCATGGCGATTACAAGAAGGCGCTGGGGGCAATACAATCGAAGGCATATGTGATGCCCGGCCGAACGGATCTATACTTCCCGCCGGAAGACAGCGAAATCGAAGTCGCGAACATGCCGAATGCGACGTTGATTCCGATTGAATCCATATGGGGACATTTTGCAGGTGGGCCGGGCACCAGCCCGGTTGATGTGGCGTTTCTGGACGGGAAGCTGAAGGAAATACTTGCGGGTAGTGCCTGACAGGCAAGGCCAGCCCGGCCGGCCGCTTTGGCGGCCGGCGCAGGACTGAAAGGGGAGAGTTTGGGTTGACCAGTTCATGCAAAACTTCCGAACCGTGGCGCGTCGGTGTGCTGTTCTCGCAGTCCGGCTACATGTCGGTGATCGAGGAAACCCAGTTGCGCGGGACGTTGACGGCGATCGATGAAATCAATGATAGCGGCGGGATCAACGGACGGCCCATCGAGCCGATTATCTATGACCCGGGTTCGGACTCGCGCAACTACGGGCTTCTTGCAAAGAAGCTTATGGTCGAGGACGGCTGCAGCACGATATTCGGCTGTTACACCTCGTCCAGCCGCAAGGCCGTTCTGCCCGTGGTTGAGCGACTGAACGGCCTGTTGTGGTATCCGACGCTTTACGAAGGCTTCGAGTTTTCCTCCAACGTGATCTACACGGGAGCAACACCCAACCAGAACAGTGTCCAGCTGTGCCGGATCCTGATGGAGCTCTACGGAACGCGGTTCTATTTCGTGGGGTCGGACTACATCTATCCGCGCGAATCCAATCGCATCATGCGGGAGCTGATCCGCAACAATGGCGGCAGTGTCGTCGGCGAGAGTTATGTCCGGCTGGGAGCGGACAGAAATTCCTTCGTACCAATCATGCGCGAAATCCGGCAGGTGCAGCCGGACGTGATCTTTTCCACGGTGGTCGGCAACACGACCACATATCTCTACCAGGCCTATGCCGATCTCGGCATCGACCCGAGGGTGATGCCGATCGCCAGCCTGACGACCACTGAGGCCGAGATCCGGGCGATGGGATATGATGTCGGCGACGGCCATCTGACCGCCGCTTCCTATTTCCAGGGTGTCGGTAACGACCGCAATGCGACCTTCATCGACCGTTACAAGAAGCGCTACGGCGAGGACGAGCCGACCAACATGTGTCTGGAGGCGTCTTATTTCCAGGTGAATGTCTTCGCCAAGACCCTTGCCGAGACCAACTCCATGGACACCTCGATGATCCGCCAGTCGGTCATGGGATCGGAATTCGATGCCCCGCAGGGCGAAGTTTCCATCAACCCCGTGTGGGGCCATGCCGACCTGTGGACCCGCATCGGCCGCGCGAACCGCAGCGGCCAGTTCGATATCGTTTTTGAATCGCCCTCCAGCGTGAAGGCGGATCCTTACTTGATTGGGTACGGCCGATGCCTCGAATACAGCTGACACAAACCTCCCAAAGAACCTGGACAAACAAGCAGACAACCGGGGAGACACTGGAAATGGACACAACCGCGGCGGCCAAGACCAAGCGTCCGCTTTCGCAACGAACGTCGGCAGCGGCTGCCATGCGCAAGAACGCCACCGCGACAACTCCGCATCAGAACCTCAGGATCGTAGTAATCGTCGAACCCGATGCGGATGGCGAACGCCTGATCCGGGAGTTGCAGCGCCTGCGTTGCGAGGTGCGCCATATCTGGCCGATCCCGCCTCAGTTGCCTGTCGATTGCGATCTTGTGTTCTGCACGCTGGTCGAGGACATGCCCAAACGTATCCCCTGGTTGCCGGGAGAGCCGGAAGCCGGTCTGGTGTTGGTGGATCGGGGTGTCAGCAATCTGGATCTCAAGCTGATCCATAATTGCGCCGCCCATGGCGTGCTGCACTATCCGGTCGTCCAGCGCGCGGTCCAGACTTGTGTCGCTCTGGCGCGCGAGCACTTTCTTTACGAGCGTCGACTAAGAAACCGGATCGATAAACTTGATGAAAATCTCAGAACAATGCGCCTTGTTGAGCGTGCAAAGTCTCTGTTGGTTCGCGTCAAGAATGTAAGCGAAGAGGAAGCTTACAACTATTTGCGTCGACAGGCGATGGAACGGCGTGTAACTATCGGTGCAGTTGCAAATGCGATAATTGACTCACACGAACTTCTTAGCTAATCTTTCAGAGTTATTCGTGGCAACAGCGCCACGTACATCCGGGTAAAAGAGCCCCACGGTTTTCGTCTTGGCGGAACGTGGGGTTTTTTGTTGTCTGAAATTCAGACATTTCCCTCAGCGGCACCATAGCCGCGTTCACAAAAATCAGAGGCGACGATGCCCCGAACGAGCTGCCGCAAGGCAGGGCGGACGGGGCTTTTTTTGTTTATGGAGCAGCAACGTGAAAACCAACAGGCGCAATTTTCTTCTCGGGTCGGCCGCTTTCGGGGCAGCCGGTCTCGGCACCTTCCCGCATATCTGGAGCAAGAACAGCGGACTGGCGCGCGCCGCCGGCGGCCAGATCAAGGTGGGGGTTCTGTTCTCCCTGACCGGGACGACTGCGATTATCGAAGAGTCGCTCAACAAGGCGACGATCATGGCGATCGAGGAAATCAACGCCGCCGGCGGTGTCAACGGCATGGAGATCGTTCCGGTGGTCGAGGACCCGGCTTCTGATCCGGCGACTTTTGCGGAAAAGGCGCGCAAGCTTGTCCTCCAGGACAAATGCGTTTCGGTCTTCGGCTCCTATACCTCGGCCAGCCGGAAGGCCGTGCTGCCCGTGTTCGAAAAGCGGGACAATCTCTATTGGTATCCGACCCTGTACGAGGGCCGCGAGTGCTCGAAGAATGTCATTTACACAGGTGCTGTTCCCAATCAGCAGCAGGACGAGTTCGTGCCCTGGCTGGTGAAGAATTTCGGCAAGCGCTGGTACCTGATCGGGTCGAATTACATCTATCCGAAGGAAGAGAACAACTACTGCAAGAAGTTGCTGGCCGAACTTGGAGCCGAAGTCGTTCACGAGGAATATGTGCCGCTCGGCCATTCGGAATTCTCATCCGTCATCAACAAGCTGAAGGCGGAAAAGCCGGACGTGATCTTCTCGACGGTGGTCGGTGATTCCGTTGTCGCCCTGCACCGGCAGTATCATGCCGCCGGTCTCGACCCGGAAAAGATGCCGATGGCCAGCCTGACCACCTCGGAAAACGAAGTGGCGGCGATGGGCGGTGCCGCTGCCGCGGGGCATTTCACGTCCGCACCATATTTCATGGTCTGGGATTCACCGGAAAACCAGAAATTCGTCGAGGCCTACAAGTCCCGCTGGGGCGGCGACAAGGTCACGCATTTCGTCTCCGAGCCGTCCTATTTCCAGGTGCATCTGTTCAAGCAGGCCGTCGAGAAACTGTCGCCGGACGATATCGATCCCACCACCATCCGCGAGGCCGTCAAGGGCGACCAGTTCAACGCGCCGCAGGGACTGGTCAAGATCGAGGGCGAGAACCTTCATACCTGGCTGAGACCGAAGATCGGCCAGTGCAAGTCGGATGGCCAGTTCGAGATCCTGCAACAGTCCGCCGACTGGCTCGAGCCCATTCCCTACAAGGCCTACGACGGCCAGGTCTGCACCGCTGACGGTCTGAAGAGCAGCTGACGCGCGCAAACGGGTGGCGTGTCGTCACGCCGCCCGGCTTTTCCGTGACCTGATGTTTTCCAGACCTTGAAGGCTTGCAGATGGAACTTGTCGTCTCCCAACTCCTGACCGGTCTCAGTATCGCTTCGATCCTGATGCTGGTCGCCCTTGGCCTCGCCGTCATTTACGGCGTGACCGGGGTCATCAATCTCGCGCATGGCGAATTCGTCATGCTGGGCGCCTATTGCGCCTGGTTTCTGCAGTCCCAGCTTGGCATGGGATTGCTGGAAAGCCTGATCCCGATCTTTTTCATTCTTGCGGTGTTCGGTTGGGCTGCGGAAGCCCTGGTCATCCGCCATCTCTACGACCGGCCGCTCGACACCATCCTGGCGACCTGGGGCATTGGCGTGATGGCGCAGCAGGCGATCCGGCTGATTGCCGGTGGTGAGCTGCGTTATGTCGAGATCCCGGCGTTCCTCAGTGGCAGCGTGTCCCTGTTCGGTGCAAGCGAGTCCGCCTACCGGCTGTTCATCCTGGGTCTTGCGCTTGTCCTCTTCGGGCTCACCTGGGTCATCTACCGGCGCACCAGCTTCGGGCTGAAACTGCGCGCGATTACCCAGAACCGGGAGATTGCCTCCAGTTTCGGCATCAATTCCGCCCGCATCTACCGGTCGACCTTCGCCTATGGCGCCGGCATCGCCGGTCTCGCCGGTGCGCTCGTGTCGCCGCTGAAGAGCGTCTCTCCGGAAATGGGGACGACCTACGTTGTCGACGCCTTCATGGTGGTTGTCCTTGGTGGTGCCCAGAGCCTGCTCGGCACTGTCGCAAGCTCCGGGATCCTGGGTGAACTTTCGGGTTTCCTGGCCTTCCACAGCAACGACACCCTAGCCAAGGCGCTGGTCCTGCTGGCGATCGTCATCCTCATCCGCTTTCGGCCCGAAGGCCTGTTCTCGACCCGTGTGCGCTCGTGATCACGGCCGGAAAAAGGATCGCAATTCAATGAACCTGACTGGAAAATCAACAGCACGGCTGGTGCTCTATCTGGCGTTCTGTGCAGCCATCTTGCTCGTGCCGTCCGTGCTGGACGATGCGTTTCTCCTGAACAAATATTCCCGCTACCTGGTCTTCGCCATCCTGGCAGTCTCGCTCAGTCTCTCCTGGGGCTACGCCGGAATTCTCAATCTCGGCCAGGCAGCCACCTTTGGCCTGGGGTCCTATGCCATGGCCATGGGCCTCAAGCTGCGCACCGTGCCGGTACATACCGGCAGCGAAGGGCTTCCGGACTTCATGGTCTGGAACAATGTCACCGAACTGCCCTGGTTCTGGGCGCCGTTTCACTCCATGACCTTCGCCATTCTGGCGGGGCTCCTGATCCCTGCCGCCTTTGCTGCGCTGCTCGGCTGGTTCATGTTTCGCGGGCGCATCACCGGTGTCTATGCGTCTATCATCACGCTGGCCGTTCTGGTGGTGGTCAACCTCCTGATCATCGATCAGCAGCGCTACACCGGCGGCTTCAACGGCATCACGGATCTCGCCCAGTTCGAGGTGGCCGGTTTCTTCTTCGACGCCTATTCCGCGACAACCTATTACCTGGTCGCGCTGTGCCTGTGTGCCGTGCTGCTCCTGTCGCTCGCGGTTACCCGCAGCAAGACCGGCATGATCCTGCAAGCGATCCGCGATCAGGAAAACCGGGTCCGCTTCTTCGGCTACGACGTCGCGCTCTATCAGATCTTCGTCTTCTCGCTGTCGGCCGGCATCGCCGGTCTGGCAGGCATGCTCTACACGATCGTGATGGAATTCGCCTCGCCGACATTCCTTAGCGTGCCGCTCAGTCTTTCCGTGGTGATCTGGGTCGCCGTGGGCGGCCGGCAGAGCCTTCTGGGGGCTGCCATCGGAGCCCTGATCGTGACGGGCGTCCAGGGTGCCCTGTCGGAATCCGAAGTCTTCCTGGAAAGCTGGATGCTGATCATGGGGGGGCTGTTCGTACTCGCTGTCCTGTTTCTGCCGAAAGGCATTGCAGGTGCCGTCTCGATGGCCGTCGACCGGCTGCCCTTTTTCGCCGGCAGCGCCAGGAAATCCGCGAGCAATGTCATGAAAACCACGGAGGCGGCGTCATGAAGACGGCAACCGACCACCTCAGCCTTCGGGACGTCAGTGTGTCCTTCGGCGGTTTCCAGGCGATCTCAGGACTGTCGCTGGATGTGAACAGCGGCGAACTGCGTTGCCTGATCGGACCGAACGGTGCTGGCAAGACCACGGCGCTCGACCTGATCTGCGGCAAGACCCGTGTGACCTCCGGCGAGATCCGCTTCAAGGGCGAGGCGATCCATACCCTGAAGGAATATCAGATCGCCCGCGTCGGTATCGGGCGCAAGTTCCAGGTGCCGAGTGTCTTCCGCGAACTGACCGTTCGGGAAAACCTGAATATCGGTCAATCACGAAACACCGGCGTTCTGGCCAACCTCGTGCGTTTCGGTGCAAGTCACGACGACGAGGAAATCGAACGTCTTGCGGTTCTGGTCGGCCTTCAGGACGATCTCGATCTTGCTGCCGGACATCTGTCTCACGGTCAGACGCAATGGCTGGAGATCGCGCTGATCCTGGCCCAGAACCCGACACTCATCCTGATGGACGAGCCGACAGCAGGCATGACCGCGCAGGAAACCGGCAAGACGGCCGAGCTGTTCAACAGGCTGCGGGGCGAGCACACGCTGATTGTCGTCGAGCACGACATGGGATTCGTGCGCGACATCGCTGAAACCATTTCAGTCATGCACCAGGGCAAGCTGCTTGCCGAAGGTTCGCTGGAGGAAGTCTCCAGCGATCCGCGGGTGAAGGAAGCATACCTTGGAACGAAGGAGGCCGGCCATGCTTGAGCTGAACGGTCTCGATGGTTTCTACGGCCGAAGCCGTGCGCTCCAGTCCGTTTCCATGGACATTGACGAGGGTGATTTTTTCTCCGTTCTCGGCCGCAATGGCGTGGGCAAGACGACGCTTCTTCGCAGTGTCCTCGGGTTGATGAGCCGGACGTCCGGTTCGGTCAAGCTGGACGGAATGGAATTGAACAGCCTGCCGACGCACGCAAGAGCGCTCGCCGGCATCGGCTATGTCCCGCAAGGCCGCGGCATCCTGCCGGCCTTCACCGTGCGCGAGAACCTGATGATCGGCACCTTCGCCGCCCAGTCGGGCCAGGGTGAGATCGCCGACTGGGTGCTGGAGCTGTTTCCGATCCTGAAGGAGTTCCTGAACAGGCGGGGCGGCAACCTTTCCGGAGGCCAGCAGCAGCAGCTTGCAATCGGTCGGGCGCTTCTTTCCCAGCCCAAGGTGCTTCTGCTCGATGAGCCGACGGAAGGCATCCAGCCGAACATCGTCGAGCAGATCGAGGATGTCCTGATCGACCTGAACCGAACCAGGGGCCTCACCATCGTTCTGGTGGAGCAGAACCTCACTTTCGCACGCCGGGCCTCGAACCGGTTCGCGATCCTCGACCGCGGCACCGTCGCGGTCACTTCCGGCATTGCCCAACTGTCCGACGACCTTGTCCACGAACACCTCGTGGTCTGAGGCGCGGCAACCCGTTCCTAGAAGGAGGAATTGATGTATCACGGTGATATTTCCAGCAGCAACGACACCGTCGGCGTGGCGGTGGTCAACTACAAGATGCCGCGTCTGCATACCCGCGAGGAAGTGCTGGCCAATGCCCGCAACATCGCGGACATGATCGCGGGAATGAAGGTCGGCCTTCCGGGCATGGACCTGGTGATCTTCCCGGAATATTCCACCCACGGGATCATGTATGACCCCAAGGAGATGTACGAAACCGCTTCCCAGGTGCCTGGAGAGGAAACGGCCATCTTCGCAGAAGCCTGCAAGAAGGCGAACGTCTGGGGCGTGTTCTCTCTGACAGGCGAGCGACACGAGGATCACCCAAACAAGGCGCCTTACAACACGCTCATCCTGATGAACAACAAGGGCGAGATCGTCCAGAAATACCGCAAGATCATGCCCTGGGTGCCGATCGAAGGCTGGTATCCGGGCGATTGCACCTACGTCTCGGAAGGCCCGAAGGGGATGAAGATCAGCCTGATCATCTGTGACGACGGCAACTATCCGGAAATCTGGCGTGACTGCGCCATGCGCGGGGCGGAACTCATCATCCGCTGCCAGGGCTACATGTATCCGGCCAAGGAGCAGCAGATCCAGATTTCCAAATCCATGGCCTGGGCGAACAACTGCTATGTGGCGGTTGCAAACGCCGCCGGCTTCGATGGCGTCTATTCCTATTTCGGCCATTCGGCCCTGATCGGTTTCGACGGCCGGACGCTGGGGGAATGCGGCACCGAAGAAAACGGCATTCAATATGCCCAGATGTCGGTGTCGGGGATCCGCGATGCCCGCAAGAACATGCAGTCGCAGAACCACCTCTTCAAACTGCTGCACCGTGGCTACACCGGCACGATCAACTCCGGCGACGGTGACAAGGGCCAGGCAGCCTGCCCCTATAATTTCTACGCCAACTGGGTGAACGATCCGGAAGGAACGCGGGAGATGGTCGAGGCCATGACCCGCACGACGGTCGGCACCGAAGAATGTCCGATGGAAGGCATCCCGAACGGCGCAAGCACCCACCGCTAGGGCTCAGGTCCAATCCGGGCGGGAAGTCTCTCGCCCGGTTCGAAATCGATCAGCTCTTGCCGCAGGCCAGCAACCTGGCGGCACGCGCTGATCCAGCGATCCTCCCGAGCGATGCGGTTCGCAGCGCCGCATCCTCCTGGCGCTGCAGCGATTTCCCCCGCTGCAGCGTCTTCAACAGGAAGTCCAGGAATGAATGCACCGATAGCTGGTCCGGTTGAGGACCCGATTGACGCCTATCGCATTGTCAGCGAACCCTTTTATCGCCCCTTTGCACAGGAGGTCGGCCATTATGAAGCCGCCTATGCCGCACGGTTGCCGATCCTTCTGAAGGGGCCGACGGGATGCGGAAAAACGCGGTTTGTCGAGCACATGGCCTGGCGGCTGAAGCGTCCTCTCGTCACGGTGTCCTGTCATGAGGACATGACGGCGTCGGATCTGGTCGGACGGTTTCTGCTGGATGCCGACGGTACCGTCTGGCACGACGGCCCGCTGACGGCGGCCGTCCGGCACGGTGCGATCTGTTATCTCGATGAAGTGGTGGAAGCGCGGCAGGACACGACCGTCGTCATCCATTCCCTGGCCGATCATCGCCGCCATTTGCCGCTGGAAAAGAAGAATGAACTGGTCCAGGCGCATCCGGACTTCCAGCTCGTGATCTCCTACAACCCCGGCTATCAGAGTGTGCTTAAAGATCTGAAGGAATCCACCCGGCAGCGGTTCTGCGCGATTTCCTTCGACTATCCTGATGCGGCAATCGAAGCGGAAATCGTGGCGCGTGAAGCCGGTGTCGAGCCTGAAACAGCAAGGGTTCTTGTCCGGGTTGCGGAAAGATCCCGGAACCTCAAGGGTCACGGACTGCGCGAAGGTGCATCGACGCGCATGTTGATTGCAGCCGGTCAGCTGACAGCGCAAGGCGTGCCGCTGGAAGAGGCCTGCCAGATTGCCATCGTGCTGCCGCTCGTGGATGAGCCGGAGATCCGCGCTGCGATGTCCTCCGCTGTTTCTGCCTGCCTGTAAGACATGGCGGCGACGATGGCCGAGGCTGGCACGGCAAAGACGAACACCTTTGAGACGCGCGAATATGAACGGCAGATGTCTGCCGTCTGGACTAAAGCCCTGTCCCGGATTGCCCAGGCCGGTTACGGCGAAACCGTAACGCAAGCCTATCGTACTTGTGGCCCGATGGTTGCGGAGGCAGTTTCGGAAGAAGCCGCAGCCGATCTCGGACGCCTGGTTTCCTGGATTGCCATTCGTTCCGGCCGGCGCGCATCGGCAAGGGTGCCGCATACAGCGGCTCGCGCAGCGCAGTACTTGAAGACATTTCCTGCTTTTTCGGAGTGGTGCGCTCTTTTGGAGCGGACCGGACGCGACTTGCCGGAAGCCGTTGAGGCACTGCTTGAGACGTCTGACAGGTCCCTGGCAGAAATCGGCTTGTCCGGCTTCGGGACATTCGTCGGCATGGGGTTGGCACTCAGACTGACGAACCGCGAAAAGGCGCGGTTGTTTCTCGCTGGCGAAGACCCGGAAGCGCGGCACTTTCTTGACCGGCAGTCGTCAGTCTTGCGATTTGACGACGAAGAGCTTCGGTTGAAGACGTTTCATGCCGCCTTGTGGGGTCAGCTTCCGCCCATTGTCGAAACCCCGGCCACAGCTCCGGAGCAAATGCGTCGCAGGGCCGGGTTCGGGCGGGATGGCATTCGTCTGCCGTCGGGGTTTCCGGGTTTCGACCGCGCGGACAGCCTGAAGCTTTATCATGCGGCTCTTGCCCATGTCGGCGCTCACATTGCCTTCACCCGGCAGGTGTTTGAGCGAAAGTCCCTGAAACCCTTGCAAGTCGCAGTTATCTCCTTGCTTGAAGACGCGCGGGTCGAACGGCTCGCTCTGCAAAAGATGCCGGGACTGAGGACTCTCTGGAGCAGCTTCCACACCATGGATGCACGCTCCGCGGACCTGGCGACAACCTTGATGGCTCGGTTGTCGCGCACGCTGATAGATCCGGAATACAGCGATACCAACGGTTGGGTGGAGAAAGGAAAACGCCTGTTCGAGGAAGCCTTTGCCGCAACCCCCGACGACCAGACCTTCTGCCGGAGAATTGGCGGACTGCTTGCCAACGATCTGGGTCAGATGCGGCTGCAGTTCGACGCCCGCACCTATGTGGTGCAGCCGGCCTACAGGGACGACAACCTCGGTATCTGGACCTTCGATGAGGAACCGGACCTGATCGAGATGGATGTTGCGGTTGAAACGGAAGGTGTGCGCCTGGAGCAACAAGAACGCGACGAGGCCGACCGGCGGGAGCCCGAAGAGGACGAAAAGCGCGAGGAAGAGGCCGCGGCAGCGGAAAAGCTACGGCTTCGAGATGAGGACGCGGTAACCCGGCTGATCACCTATCCCGAATACGATCATGTTAGCCGCCGCATGCGCCCGGACTGGTGCACTGTTCATGTCACTGAGGCACCGCGAAAGGCGGCAAACGGTCTGTTGCGGAGCCTCACGCAAGAAACCAGGATACAAAGTTCTCTCACCTCTCTGATCTCCGGTGCCAATGTGAATGCGTTCCAGCGGGAGCGCCGGCTGGAAACCGGTGACTTTCTCGATCTGGATGCATGCATCGATGCCCAGGCAAGTCGCCGCAACCGGGAGATCCCCGATCCGAGGATCTTCGGCCGGAAGAGTTGCAAGGGACGGGACCTGGACATCCTGTTGCTGATCGACCAGTCACACTCCACCGGCGAGCCGGCAGGCGAAGGGGGCGCCAGCGTTCTCGATCTTGAACGCCTGTCTGCCGCGATAATGGCCGGGGCGATGGAGACGACCGGCGACAATTGCGCACTTGCAGGGTTTTGCTCGGACACTCGGGAGACGGTCCGATATGCGCGGATCAAGGACTTCGGCCAATCGGTCGACCAAGGCGTGTATGAACGCTTGGCCGGTCTGGAAAGTGCTTTCTCGACCAGGCTGGGCCCGGTTATGCGTCACGGTGGGCGCGAGCTTGCCGAAAGGACGGCATATCGAAAAGTATTGCTGGTGGTGACTGACGGCGAGCCGTCCGATATTGATGTCGATGATCCGGATTATCTCCTCGAAGACGCCCGTTTCGCCTCGCGCGAATTGGCGATGGCCGGCATCGATGTTTTCTGTTTCTCGCTCGGCGACAACCGCAACGATTATTCCGGCAGGATTTTTGGCAGCAAGAATGTCAGAAAGCTCGCGGACCTTTCCAGGCTTCCTGGCGCTCTGCTTGGGCTCTATGGAGAGTTGAAAAAGTAGGAGGTGCCTCTGGTGAGCTGCTCTCATTTTGCCGGATTGCCAGTTCTGTGGTGAACCTTGCGCCAGTCTCGAACGAGCTCTGGTCGCCTGTTCCGACCGTACCGATTCTGTTGAAACATCAGAAAATCTGCCTTTAACCGGCAAAACACCCGGAAAAGTTTCAAGGAAGATTTTGCGTGGGTTTAACTTCAGCCAGTGTTCTGAAAATGTAGCCGGTCCATCGCCGGAGACCTCGCGGTAGTATTCGAGGGCAAATTAAGTAATTGAAATAAATAAGGAAAAAATAGGATCGGCTGGAATGATGCTCTGGAACTGGCAAAGATTGGCACACCCGTCGGGTCGGAAAGTTTCGTAGAGGCATCTGGAATGCCGGTTCAACCAGGCCGGGTTAGGGTTTCGTTAACTTAAATTTCCTTGCACCATCTGCTGGAATCCTGCATCCATGACGGAGTTACCGCTCATATCGGGCACAAAACCGTCAGAGGGCATTAATGGCCGTTACCGAACAATTTTCCGGTGGACGCGATACGACCGCAAAAATCGAAAGTTTCACGCAGAAGCTTTCGGACCGTTTGCAGACGATGCGCGAAATGACCTACCCGCCGGAAGCCCGCAAGGTTTTCGGCCGGACGTTTTCCACGACGGATCTGGTTCGTCTGCTGGGCGTGCCGGAAAGCACGCTGCGCACCCTGACGCTGGAAGGCAAGGGCCCGCAGCCGCATCGAGCCGAAAACAACCGCCGGATCTACACGGTCGATCAGGTTTGGGAACTGAGGGCATTCCTCGCGGAACTCAGGCCTGACGATGCGCATCGCCTCGTGCCTCATCGCCGACCGGGAGAAAAACTGCAGGTCGTTGCTGCTGCGAACTTCAAGGGTGGCAGCTCTAAGACGACCACCTCCGTTCACCTGGCCCATTACCTGGCTATCCAGGGCTACCGGGTGCTGTGTGTCGACCTGGATCCCCAGGCTTCCATGACCACGACATTCGGCATTCAGCCGGACCGTGATCTTCGGTCCGGCGAAGACGATGACGAACGGACCGACACGACCTACGACGCTTTGCGCTATGACAATTACCGCGTGCCGTTTTCCGAGGTCATACGCGAGACCTACTTCCCGGGCATTCACCTTGCCTGCGGCAACCTGCGCCTGATGGATTTCGAATACGATACGCCGACCGCGCTTGCCGAAAGGACGACCGACGAGCTTGGCCTGTTCTTCCAGCGCCTTGATGCCGTGATCCAGTCGGTTGAAGAGCACTATGACGTCGTTGTCCTCGATACACCACCTTCGCTCGGCTACACGACGATGGCGGCCCTTTATGCGGCAACGGGCCTGATCATCACCGTACACCCGGCCATGCTCGACGTCTCGTCTTGCTCCCAGTTCCTGAAGATGATTTCGGATGTGACCCATACGTTGTCCGAAGGCGGTGCGGTTTTCGAACACGACTTCACGAAGTTTCTGCTGACCAGGGTCAACCCCAATGACGGGCCGCAGAAGATCATGTCCGGCACCATGCGGGACTTGTTCGGGACCGACGTCCTTGTGGCCGAGGCGATTGAATCGACCGCCATCGCATCTGCCGGCGTTGCCAAGAAAAGTCTCTACGAGATCGAATCCGGTGAAGTCGGCCGGGAAACCCTGAAGCGGGCGCTGGAAAGCGCAGACCGCGTCAACGCCGAAATTCTCGATCTGATCAAGAGTGTATGGGGCAGGGAGGTTTGACGATGAAAAAGTCGATCGTCAAAATGATGTCCGACGCGGCGGCTGCAGCTGCCGACAAGAAGGAGCCGCCCAAGCCGGTTGCAGGCCAGAAGGTAACCGCGCCCGTCGTGAATTCCATGGGGCGCGCCTTGTCGCATATGCGCGAGGACAGCATCGTTGCCCTTGATCCGTCGAAAATCGACCCAAGCCCGTTTTCCGATCGCTTCGAAACAGACCTCGAAGCGCAGGAGGCCCTGGAGGAACTCAAGCTTTCGATCCAGGATGAGGGGCAGAGGATCCCCGTTCTGGTGCGCCCGCACCCCACGGAACGAGACCGCTATCAGCTGGCGTATGGACACCGCAGGCTGTTTGCCATTCAGACATTGATGGCGGAAGCCGGCAAACCGGAGACGTTCAAGGTCAAGGCGTACGTTCGCAAGCTGAGCGACGCCGAGCTGATCAAGGAACAGTCGCTTGAAAACGGCGTCCGCGAAAACCTGACCTTCGCAGAGATGGTCCTGTGGGCTGTGCAGCTGCGCGAAGCAGGGCTCAAGCAGCGCGAGATGCAGCCGGTGCTCGGCCAGGTTCAAACGGTCATTTCCAATATGCGGAAGATCGCCGACAGCATCCCGCACGACATCATTCGCGCGATTGGCCGTGCCAGGAATGTTGGCCGGCCGGCGTGGATGGAACTGGCGAAGCTGTTTGAAGACCCTGCCGCCGAACAGCGCGTTCGATCCGTCATAGATGGTGAGGATTTCAGGCTGGCTGCTGCGCAGGACAGAATGTCCATGGTAACGCAGGCAGCAAGAGGCAAACAAAAGAAGGCTGCACCGGCAACTCAGGCTGCAGCAGAAATCACATCGAACGGAACGGTACTGGCAAAACTGAAGAGAACATCGGCGGCAACCGTGTTCTCGATACCGAAATCCGAAGCTGAATTCAGTCACTGGCTGGAGGAGAACCTTCCGGACGTCTATCGCGACTATCTGCGGCAACGGCAGGAAACGGGACGTACGAAGGGCTGAAGATGGTCGCGGCATACCTCGAAAGGGTATGCCAGGCGCACAATGATCCGGGGCAGGTGTTCAGGTGTCGTCCCGGGCCATATCGGCAAGAGGCCGGATTTCGGCCAGGCCCCGTGAAGAAGGAGACGGTGCGAGAGAAATAGAGACCAAATGAAAAGAGACCGAAACGGCGGCAACCGTTCAGTCTCTTTAATCACGGTTCAACTTGGAACGTCCAAACAGGAACCTCAACACTTCCCTGTTTTAGGCGAATTCCGAATCACGCGCAAGATCCATCTTGTGTGAACGGTGGATTTCTGCCGATTTCCTGAAGTTGAACCTCCTGAAACGCATAACGCCGCACGTTGGCTCGTGTCGGTGAACGGAGGTTGTCATGCCTGCTGTTTCGAACGTCTCTTCCTTCCGGAAGGTGACGCCGGGGATACTTGCGTCCCAGCGTCTGGCAATGTCGAACGACATTCCCGATATTGGAAAATCCGAAGTCGCTATTGCCTTGAAACGTGCGGCCCAGCCGATCGGTCTCACGTCGACTGCCTACCATGTCCTGGACATCCTGCTTGGCCTGTCAAAGCCGGACGACTGGAAAGGGGACAACAGGCCCGTCGTTGCCATCTCCAACGAGAAGCTTGCCTCATATGTCGGCAAGAGTGAACGAACGGTCATTCGCGCCATCAAGCAGCTGGTCGAGGCCCGTATTCTTGCCTACAGGGACAGTTCTACCGGCCGCAGGTGGGTGCACCGCAACGACAGTGGCGACATTACCTTTGCCTATGGTCTCGATTTCACGCCGGCAAGAGTGCGATACCGCGAAATCAAGCGCCTGGCCGACGAATGGCAGGCTCATCTCAATGCCGTCCGGGAAGCCAAACGGACGGTCATGAGGATCTCCAGGGCGATTGTCGACATCGTCGATGCAACGAAAGACGTCGACCTGACAGACTTCCTGGATCAGATGGCAGGCATTCTGGACGCGGAGACTGATGTTCAGGCGAAAGCTCAGGCGTTGCTGGACCTTTACGATCTGGTGATGGAAGCTCTGAAGGAGGCCTCCAATACACAGTCAACAGCACATAAAAATGAGGAATCGTCATGCGAAGATGACATCAATGTCACCCCTATATCTAATACAAACTCACCAGACTCTTGTTCAAATAAACGGACATCTGCTCACGCAGATGAAATCAAAAACAAAACTGACGTCGCCTACGGCGCCGAAATAGCTCCTGAAAGGGAGCATGCGGAGCGGGGTGGGGGCTCCAACAGGGGATATACACTGCAGAAAGGCTCCGGTAAGGCGGATTTTGTCCGATCGGAAACCCTGGACGCTGTTTCGATCTCTTTGCTGGAAAACGCATGTACGTCGATCCAGGGCGATTTTGGGCTATCTCTCAAAAGCTGGCCGGACCTCATTGCCGCAACCGACGTGCTGAGGATCGGTATCGGATTAAGTGAAAAAGGCTTTACCGAAGCCTGCGGAAGGCTGGGGCGGCATGTTGCGGCGGCGATTCTTGCGATGGTGGCCGAAAAGGCCTTGCGGGATCCGGAAAAAATCAGCTCGCCGGGCGGTTACTTCCGGGCATGTTGTGAACGGGCGACCGAAGGCAAACTTGCGCTGGCAAAATCCCTGTTCGGCCTCGCTGCGCGCTGATCGGGCGCCGCGGGGAGCGGGATCCTCTTGTGCGGGTAGTGCTTCCGGGCAGGGGGCGCCAAAATGAAGGGATCTTGAAAGTTTGCGGTCTTCCCGGGAGTGCTGATCCTGCACGAACTCGGATAATCGCAACAGGGCACGTCGGTGGCGCTGGATTCGAGCCTTCATAAACTTGCCTTACGCATGGCCGACTTTTGTCAAAACGACGCCTCATTCCTGCGATCCTGTTCCCAACCTGGAAGCCCGGTGTTTTGCACCATGAACTAATTTGTCCGTTCGTTCGTCTTTCAACGACAACGAAGCAAGACCGACTGGAAACTTCATGAGCAGATCTGTTTTCATTGCACTTTTTTTCATGGCATTTGTCCAAAGCGCTTATGCGAAATCCAGTGACCTGAAGAACCACCGGGGAGACCCTGAAGAATTCAGTTTTGCGACGGTGATCGCGAAGGCTCGGGAACTCGGGACAAGACCGTATGAAGCGCAAAAAGTGCGATCGGAAGATCTTCTGGAGGAAATTGACTACGACGCGCATTGGAAGATCAGCTTTCGCAAGTCGGCTACCCTGGAGCTGGTACCAGGCGTCCCAATTCAGTTTTTTCACCTGGGCCGCTTCTTCAAGCAACCGGTCAAGCTGAACGAAGTCGCTGATGGCGTTTCCCGAGAAATTCTCTATTCACCTGACTATTTCGACATGCCGCACGACAGTCCGGCGCGAAAGTTGCCCGAAAATCTCGGATTTGCCGGGTTCCGCGTCATGCGGGAGGATTTGAAAACCGACTGGGTTTCCTTCCTGGGCGCATCCTATTTCAGGACAGATGGCCAGTCTCGCCAGTATGGGCAGTCGGCGCGCGGACTTGCCCTTAACACCGGACTTTCGATGCCGGAGGAATTTCCCAGATTTACGGAATTCTGGTTCGAACCGTCCGCATCGACAGATGACGGTTTGGTTGTCTATGCACTTCTTGATAGCCCATCTGTCGCCGGCGCCTATCGAATTCACATGAAAAATGAGGAGGGCAGTGGGCAGGTCATGGATGTGACAAGCCACCTATTCTTCCGAAAGTCTGTGGAAAGACTGGGAGTAGCGCCACTCACAAGCATGTACTGGTACTCCGAGTCCAATCGCCTGAAAGGCCGGGATTGGCGCCCGGAAGTACACGATACCGATGGTCTTGCGATGATTAGCCAGTCGGGAGAGATGATATGGCGGCCGCTCAACAACCCGTCCGAGGTTCGCACGTCCACCTTTCGGGCGGACAATGTGAGAGGATTTGGCCTCGCACAACGAGACCGGGAGTTTGAGAACTTTCAGGATGACGGAGTGTTTTATGATCGTCGACCGTCCGTCTGGATCGAACCTGACGAACCGTTTGGAAAGGGCGTGGTTCAACTGGTGGAGATCCCCACGGACGACGAGATCTATGACAACATAGTCGCTTATTTTTTGCCGGACGAACTGCCGAAAGCGGGTGACGAACGTACGTTTTCCTACCAGATGACCTGGCGTGATCAGCATCCGCTGCCTCAGTCAGGTGCTCGGGTTTTTGCAACCCGTATCGGCCAGGGAGGAATTCCAGGACAACCTCGACCGAAGGACCAGATGAAAGTCGTGGTCGAATTCCAAGGCAAATCCTTGAACGGGATGAAGAAGAAGGACGAGGTTGAGGCCGTTGTGGAGCTTTCCAAGGGCGAGCCAATAAATCTTTTCGTTCAACCTGTCGTCGGTACGGATCGTTGGCGCTTGACGTTCGATGTCAAGGTCGAGGGCCATGATCCGGTTGAGGCGCGCGCTTTTCTGAAAGGCGGCGATGATGTCCTGAGTGAAACCTGGCTCGGGCAATTGATAGCGGAGCACCTGGAATTGGAATAAATCCCCGGTGTCGCAAAGGGCACAGTTACCAGGTACGGGAATACCGAGCCTTGAAAACCGAACTGGGATTTTGTGTCTGTATTTCCCTGATGCTTGCCCGAAGTGTGAAGGCTTTGGTCAAGGGTTGTTGCAACGAAACGCTCGAGTGCCACACGGCGTCGTCTTTTGAGTTGTTGAATTCCGCTGCCAGGACTGTCGCGGTCGGGCCCAGAGAGACTTCCACGCTCTTGGTGGTATTCCAGTCAATATCATTCGTCTCGAAACCGGGCGTCCGGAAAGAATAGGAATCTCGCAAGATCAGGTTGGCGTGCCTTGTGAGTTTGATTTTCTTTCCTGCAGTGAATCTGGTTGATGCAAGGTCGCTGTCCGGGTCAAAGCGCAAGGTCAGGTCCGTCTCGTCCATTCCTGCCAATTTGTAGTCGTCTTCGAAACGCAGTCGTGTCCATAGCGTTCCACTCGGTACGTAGCTGCGTGGCGCATTGAGCACATGCCTGGGCAATGCTGCTGGCATGTTGATATCCGATCCGAATGCAGGCCGGCCCGGAACAGGAAGCTGAGCGCCTACCGTCATGTTGTAGGAACTTTCAGATGGCTTTGAAAAAGACCAGACGTAAGGTTTGATATTCTCAGCGTGAACAGGCGTGACTGTTGCGGAGGCCGCTGCCGCAGTGCCTGTGATTATGCCCTTGATTACGGAAACTGCCAGTAGGTAACTCGGTGTGCGCATGTTCTATTATCGAGAGCTTGAGGTCGCTTGCTGTCGGTCTGATGTGATGAAACTGAGTGAACTTGATTCCGAAAAGGTTAATGCAACAGTACCCAATGATACCTTGCGAAAGTTACCTAGATTTCGAAATATATATCTCTAAGTATCAGAGTTGATTGAATTAATATCTCTTCCGCTGATCATGCGAACATGGAAATACGTATGGAATGAGTTCCACTTTTGCTGTGGAAATACACTGATTTCATAACTGCCGGGTTGATAAGAACCGCGTTTCGCGGACTTGCAACGTGGCTATCTTTTGTGGATCCGGCTTCAGGCATTCGGTTGGTCTGCAAACCCAGGCCTGTCGGCAAGTTAGCGAGCACCTTTCCCAACGGAATTACGTCGATCTTCAAAGACGTTCACGGCGCTGAAGATCTTCGGAAACTGAAGATCGGCTCACAGAGAATGCCCTGCAGGTACAGCTACGCGTTCTTGGGAAGCTCAGTACTCCCGATCTCAGTTTCAATTTATGGCTGCAAATGAGAGCAGTACATTCACATTCTGTTTCAATCTTGAAATGCACCGGAACTCGGTGATTTCCGGAGCGTTACTTCCATATCGTCGCCTCATCCCTGTCAGATACCGGCGACTTCAATCTGGGAGAGTTACAATGCTACGTGAACTTGTCACTGCGTCCGCAATCGGACTGTTCATGGTCGGCGGTGCGTATGCGCAAAGCTCGACTGAAGTACCTACGACTACCGTGCCGGCAACTCCTGCCACCCCTGAGCCCGTTCAAATGGTGAAAAAGGCAGAAGGACATCTGGCCACGGATCTCCTTGGCAGAACGGTCTACAATGGTACGAGCGAAGAGTCTGAAGCAATTGGCGACGTCAACGACTTCACTGTGGGTCCTGACGGTCAGATTCAGGCAATCGTGATCGGAGTCGGAGGCTTTCTTGGCCTGGGCGAGAAAAACGTCGCGATCGAGTACGGCCTTGTGAAGTTCGAAGATCGCAATGATAGCGAGGTGCTGGTGGTTGAAACGACCGCAGAAAAGCTGGATGCGCTGGAGCCTTTCGAGGAAGCTGCATATCGGCCCGTTCCAGCTGATGAAAGCGTGAATGAAACCAGGCCGGCAACCGCTCAGGATCTGAACAATGCGCCGGTCGAGAAAGCTCCTGAGGAGCTGATTGATTCCGAAGCGGATAGAAACGTTACGCCTGCAAACTGACATCACGACCAGAAAAGCGCGGGCTGCATTCCGAAATGTCGCCCGCGCTAAAAATATTCCATAATCCAAATTACGCGATTCTCGCTTGTGGGTGGTTGTGCGCTATTCCCAAGTGCGACTTCTGTTTGAAACCAATAAGTTATCAGACAAGATGATAGTGTCATGGTATCAAAATACAGTCATCTGATCCTGGATGAGCGCCGCAAGATTGAACGCTGGTGCCAGGCGAAAGTGTCACTTTGCCGAATTGTGATGATCCCTGGACGACACTGATCGACGATTTATCTGGAAATGACACCGACTGTGGCTCTTGATGCCATGTTCAGCGGCGAAGCTCTAAGCGCCGTTCCTCATAGCGGGGGCTGGACCTTTCCGCCGTCGGTCTCCTGGCCCGGAGTAACCTGCGTTCCAAAGAATGCAGACGAGATGTTCAATCCTTCTAAAAACGATCAAACTGCATCCGTTACTTGAACGGATCTTCTCTGTCTGCAACATTCGCGTTTATTGAAATATTTTCACAACCATTCACTTGATCAGCTATCAAAGGGTCTGCCGGATGCCTGTCTACACCTTCAACACTTTGTACGATCGAAAAGAAAAACGTCCCGACGAATATGGTGAGGTGACTGTATTAACTGAAATCATTGCCCCTGGAACCCATCATCAGTACGAGCGGCAGACCTCGGTCTATGGATATGTCTATCCTCTTGACACCACGTCGGGCCGTAAATCGGCGCCGGAACCGTTTTCGGGCTTTCGGATTGGCGCGACCAAGCGCATTCCCAAGAAGGCCAAACTGATCAGCCCACGCAATAGCGGCAAGGTCGACATGGACAAGGGACACATCATTGCTCTGGAGTTGGGTGGCCCCGATGTCCCAGCCAATATCTGTCCGCAATGGTCGCAATTCCAACGGAACGGCGAATGGCGGCGAATGGAAGTCGAGGTTCATGAGATCGCGCAGCAGCAAGAAGCGCACGACAGTCTGGTGAAGATGACCGTGCATCTTTATTACAATGGTTCTCTGTCGCACACCCGCGGGCTTTGCCCCTCGGGATTCCAGGTAGACCTGACCTTGAACGACACGAACTCGCTGCTCAAACGCTACCAGATCGACAACACCCACAGCTCCGTCGATGACCAAATGTTCTGGCGCATTGCGGACCCACTGGATTCGAAAATGGACGAGGTAGATCCGATCGACATGCCTCCCCCCATTACGCCCAGCCCCAGCTTCCCCGGCGCACAACCGGTAATGACCCAACGGCAAAACGGCATGAACTGGTTCGATTTTGCCAATCGTCACATTGATGACGAGGATGAATACATGGATCAGAGCTAAGGAGCAGAGTGCAGAACTCAGCGAGGAACAAGCCGAAAATCCAACGGTGTATTCGTGGCGAACGTAACGGCGTGCGCGGTAAAGGTCAGCATTGAGCCTTTCGCGGGCCTCTGGCCCCTGACAAATCCAGGGGCCAGAAGCTGCGTCGTTCAGCGCGACAGCAATAGGGGGATGACGGTTTGCTCCAGCATTTCCCGTGTCGTTCCTCCCAGAATGTTCTCCCGCAGGCGTGAATGTCCGTAGGCACCCATTACCAGAAGGTCGGCTCCCAGTTCGCGTACGCTGTCCAGCAAGGCTTCGGACACGGGCCTGTCGGCGGACGCCACACTTTGAACGGAAATGCCGAGTCCGTGGCGGGCAAGGACCGTTGCGATATCGCTGCCAGGGTCTTCCCCGTGATCATTGTCGCCGACGACCGGGTCAACCAGCAGCAGCGTGATGTCCTCGGCTGACTTCAGAAACGGCAGCGACTCTGAAACGGCACGGGCGGCTTCCCGCCGTGAATTCCAGGCGATGGCCACTTTTGTTCCAATGTGGTCGGCCTTGAAGGCATTGGGAACATAGAGCACGGGCCGGCCGGAATCGAACAGCGCTCCATCGATCGCATTCCTTTCGACGGAATTGAGCTCTTGCTCCACGGAGCGCAGGACAACAGCCAGATCACAATAGATGGCATGGCGGGCAACAAGATTGTCTTGGCGAGCGGTAGAAGACAGGCTTGGCCGGACGTCGAACGAGATACCTTCCCTTGCAAGCTGTGCTTCTATTCGGGAAGCAAGGGATGTCAGCTCGATCTTTCGCTGGTCGAATTCCTTCGCCCAGATTTCGATGTATCCGTGCCCGCCAGATCCGTAGAACGGCAGTTGCGGGACTTCACCGATCGGTAACACCGTGAGATGAGCATCAAAAGCCCTCGCTACCGTGACAGCCTTGCTGACGGTTTCCGTGGAGACATCAAGTTCCGTGATTGCGAGTATGGTCTTGTAGGTCATCGTACCGGCTCCCTCCCCTGTTCGCGTGCGTGGGCGCGCGCCGTACAGGGCTTCATCTGCATTGTCCGGGAAAACGATTGAGAGGCAAACTGGTGGTGACTACGTAGCCAGTCGGCAGGGTGTTCCGGGTGGACTAAGCATTGGTCCCGACTTGGCGTACCGCGTTCCACCCGCGAGAATTCGTCCGTGATACAAGTGTATTCAGCATTCTCATCTTATCCTGAACGGCCAAGTAGCCGCTGCCTCGACGGATCCATCAGCCCTGAACCGTTTGCACCAAACCAGCATCGACACTCCCTTCGCAATCGACCCTGAAGTGGTTGCTCAGGAGCTTTCGGTTCACCCCATGGCGGGGCTCGGGGACGATGAAGTTGTCAGGCGTCGACGGCGTTACGGCACCAACAGGTTTCGCGAGCTGAAAACCAAGAGTGCAATCGCAATCCTTGCCCATCAATTTGCGAGCATCATCGTCTGGCTTCTTGCAGCCGCCGTTTTCATGTCTCTGCTTCTGGGCGATTTCGCCGACGCGGTCGCGATATCCATCGTCCTGGTTCTGAACGCTGCCATCGGGTTCTTCACCGAGTTGCGCGCGGCCCGGTCGATGGAAGCCCTGTTGCGGATCACCACGACGCACTCCCGTGTGCGCCGAGGCGGCAAGGTGCTCGAGATCGAGGCAACGGCGCTGGTCCCTGGAGACATCGTGATCCTTGAGGCAGGAGACGTCGTCACGGCTGACCTTCGCCTCACGGCCGCTTCCGATCTTCATTGCGATGAGTCCCTGCTGACCGGGGAAAGCGTCCCGGTTGAAAAGCAGACTTCCAGGATGGCCGAAGACACGGTGCTTGCCGAACGCTTCAACATGGCTTTCAGCGGAACGGCGGTCACCCAGGGGCTTGGCGAAGGCATCGTTGTTGCCACCGGCATGTCGACGGAACTTGGGCGGATTAGCGCCCTTGCGCAGCAGGCCGACGCCGAAATCTCTCCCCTCGAAAGGAGACTGGACAGGCTGGGGCAGAAGTTGGTCTGGCTGACGCTGGTGCTTGCCGCGCTCACGATCATGGCAGGCATTCTCTGGGGTCATCCTCTGTCAGAGATGCTTAAAACCGGAATTGCGCTTGCGGTTGCCGCCATTCCGGAAGGTCTGCCAATCGTGGCGACGTTGTGCCTGGCCAGAGGCATGTGGCGCATGGCGGCCCGCAACGCGCTCGTCACCGAACTTTCGGCTGTAGAGACGCTGGGGGCGACGACACTGATCCTGACCGACAAGACCGGAACCTTGACGGAAAACCGGATGACGGCCGTCCGTTATCTTCTCGACAGCGTGGATATCGACATTCTGCATGAAGGCAACGGCATTCGCTTTTGTTCAGAAGGCCAGGACATCGAACCAGCTTCCACGGAGGGCCTTTCCGTCGCTCTCAGGATTGGTGCGCTGTGCAATTCGGCGGAATATTCAGATGGTCCGGATGAAGTACGGATCGGTGATCCGATGGAGATATCGTTGCTGGCCACTGCATCTGCCGCGGGTCTTGCAAGATCTCGCCTGCTGCAGACAATGAAGCCAGCAGAAAAGTTTGCCTTCACTCCGCAGCGCAAGATGATGGCGACGGTCCATCATGGTGACGGGCACTTTCTTTATGCCGTCAAGGGCGCTCCGGAAGCCGTCCTGAACGCGGCATCAGAGGTTCTAGGAAACGAAGGTACCCGCGCCTTCACGGATGCGGACCGTGCCGCGTGGCGCGGCCGTCAGGAAGAGGCAGCCCGATGCGGCCAGCGTCTCCTCGCCCTTGCCTTCAAGACGGCAGCAACACCGTCCGAAGATCCCTATGAGGGTCTGACGCTGGTCGCACTGGTCTGCTTTCTTGATCCGATACGGGAAGACGTTCCAGGAGCGATCAGGGCCAGTCAGCAGGCGGGTGTCAGAGTTGTGATGATGACCGGTGACCATGCCGAGACCGCGGCGAAGATCGCACAGGACGCAGGCATTGGAACATCCGGCCTGAAAGTGTTGTCCGGCCATGAGTTAAACGGGATCGACTTGGCACAGGCGACGGCAGAGCAGCGCAAACAGCTCATGGCGACCGATGTCTTTGCAAGGGTGGCACCCGACACCAAGCTGAACCTGGTTTCACTCTTTCAGGATGGCGGCCATGTGGTCGCCATGACGGGCGACGGCGTCAACGACGCTCCGGCGCTCAAGAAAGCGGATATCGGAATTGCCATGGGCAAGCGCGGCACACAGGTTGCCCGTGAAGCGTCCGACATTGTCCTGAAGGACGACGACTTCGCGACGATCATCGCCGCAATGCGCCAGGGCAGGATCATTTTCGAGAATATCCGCAAATTCGTCGTTTATCTGATGTCCTGCAACGTCAGCGAGGTGTTGATTGTGGGCATTGCGGTTGGTGTCGGCCTGCCTGTCCCGCTCCTGCCACTTCAGATCCTGTTCCTCAACCTGGTGACCGATGTCTTCCCCGCCTTTGCCCTGGGGCTCGGAAAGGGGGAAGACGGGGTAATGCAGCGCCCACCGCGGGACCCCGTTGAGCCTATCGTCGACGGGGCCCGCTGGATGTTGATCGGCTATCTTGGTTGCGCGATTACGTTTTCGACGCTTGCTGCATTTGTCATCGCTTTGTTTCTGCTTGGTCTGGAAACGGAAAGAGCCATCACGGTTACCTTTCTGACGCTGGCACTGTCACAGCTCTGGAACGTCTTCAACATGCGTGCCGCAACAGGCCCGTTCTGGAAAAGCGATGTCCTTCGCAATGGTTATGTCTGGGGCGCTATCTCGTTGTGCCTCTCACTTGTCGCAATGGCACTGCTGAATAGGGATCTGTCAGCGCTTCTGGCATTGCCATGGCCAGGACTGACGGGACTTCTGGTCGCTGGCGCGATGAGTTTTCTGCCGCTGGTTCTCGGACAGGCCTGGATAAGCCTTGCGGCCCGCAACAGCGGTTCGAAGTAAGTTTTCGCTGTTCGAGTTTGTTTGGCTTTCGGAAGCAGGGTTTGCCGGAGCTTGGTTGTGCACCTGCAAACCCTGCGTTCCACGACCGGATTACATCGGCGGCATGATGACCTTGTCGATCACGTGAATGACGCCGTTGTCGGCTGCCACATCTGCTGTCACGACATTGGCGTCGTTGATCATCACGCCATTGTCGAGGTCTACCGTGATTTCGCTGCCTTCCACGGTCTTCGCCATCATTCCATCCGAAAGATCTGTCGAGAGAACTTTGCCTGGAACCACATGGTAAGTCAGGATGGCGACAAGCTTGTCCTTGTTTTCGGGCTTCAGAAGGTCGTCAACGGTACCGGCCGGCAATGCGGCAAAGGCTTCGTCGGTGGGCGCAAAAACGGTGAAGGGACCGTCCCCTTTCAGGGTTTCAACAAGGCCTGCGGCCTGAACGGCGGCAACGAGCGTGCCGAACGAGCCTGCGCCGACAGCCGTGTCGACAATATCGGCGGCTTTCGCCGGAAGAGACACCACGGAAGCAACGATGCCGATTGCAAGATACTTGGCGAATTTCATCTGATCCTCCTTGTCACGTTCTGAAGCTGGCTTTGCGCCAGCCACACCAGTACGCGGACGCCCTGAAAGGGGATCTGCTCAAAAGAGCGGTCATTGAACACATTAATTTCAGGACGATTTGATGATCCAAATGTGATCCGGAAGCCGGTTTGCGCAATCACAAAAAGAGCAAGGCGTGACGACATCGGCGCCCGCGATCTGCGCTTTTTTCAAACAAAAGCGGGCTTTTTCCGTCGAACCAATTGGGATTTCATTCGAACGAGAGGCCCTTGGCTCTTCGGCGTCGCGCGATTTCGCGATAGAGGGCTTCCGGACTGACAGCAATCTGTCGGGCAATCTGGTGCCATTCACCTTTTGGCGGCAATGTGCCGTGCCAGGCGAGCCAGGCATCCAGACGTTCCGTAACTGTTCTGAGGGCCAGAATTTCGCTCCTCAGGCGAGTTGTCTGCACCTCGCGGGCAAGCCGTGCCGCCCAGGCTTCTGAAAGTTTCGGGTCAGTGCGAAACAGGTCGAGGAAGCGCCGCCTCGAGATCCCACGTACGCAGGCATCTGATCGGACGATCGCGTCGCAGTGATAAGTTTCGGCAAAAGCAGAGGCTTCAGCCACGACTGCACCTGGAAAAGCGCGTTGTAGAACCAGTGCGGCTCCCCCTGTCTGGTGGCGGACAAGCTGTATTTCACCAGCGGTCACCAGAAACAGGTTCTCCACCATGCTGTTCTGATGGAACAGATACGCTCCCGCCGGCACCCGGCGCTCAAAGGTTCCAGACGTTGCAAAGAAGGCGGGAATACCCATCGACATGATAGCTATCATGTTCTGATTTTAGTTCCTCAGGCAAGATGGGACGCAAAGCAAAGGAGAAATCATGAGCCGGTACATTCTTGCCCTGACCGCCGCCATCATCGTGTGCAGCGCTCCGGTCCTGGCCCAGACCGAGACCCAGACAACCCAGCATCATGACCATTCTGCCGCGCAGCATGCGGCACATGGCACCAAACCATCATCCGCTAAGGCGGTTCCGCGTGAACCGGGACAGTCCGCTTTCGCGGCAATTCAGGAAATCGTGGCGATCCTTGAAGCAGATCCTGAAACAGACTGGTCCAGGGTCGATATCGAAGCACTGCGGAACCATCTTGCCGACATGGACAACGTCACCTTGCGGGCAGATGTAAAAACCTTGCCGGTCGAGGATGGTTACCGGTTCACCGTTACGGGAGACGGCGATGTCACCAACTCGATCAGGCGGATGTTGACGGCCCATGCCGCCACCATGAACGGAACCCGTGGTTTCCGCTATGAAGTGGCGGAAGTGCCCGGCGGCGCAATTCTGTCGGTTTACGTCAGTAAGCCCTCAGACCTGCAGAAGCTCTCGGGGCTCGGGTTTATCGGCGTGATGACACTGGGAGCGCATCATCAGGAACACCATCTCGCACTGGCGTCCGGCCAATCGCCCCATCACTGACCCCGGTCGTGATTTGGGTTTGAGTGTCGATGGTCATGTCCGGCAGCAGCTTGCGTAAACTTGCCAGCGCAGTTTCAATTGACATGTGGTCGGAAATGGTGGTCACGCCCTTGTGGCGAGCGTCACTGAACCTGACTTGCAGCAAGGTTGCGACAACCGTCGCGGCCGTCAGGTCGGCCTGGTCGCCTCCAGTCATGCGGATCATACCGATACTGCTGCCGTCCGGTGAAAACCCTTCAACGGCAATCCGGGATCTTGAGCCACCCAGGGCAGGCATGGCCAGGGTAATCCTGGTCCATGTGCTTGCCTGGCGGGCGAGAGAGGGCCCAAGACCCAATCGCAGCAGCCAGGCGACCAGCCGCGTCACAATCGGCGGATCGACGGCAAGAAAGGTTCGAACATCTATTGTGGCGCCGGACACCGGGATCCCCTGGTCGGGGAAACCAATTCGGATCGCAAGTTGCTGCTTGCGGGATGTTCCGAACTGGAATGTTCGCCGGATGCGTCCGGGTAGTTGAGTGTTGGTGTGGTCGGCCCTGGTGACGCGATAAGGTGTCCCGAGCGTCTGGAAGAACCATTCGGTTGCAGCACGGCCGTAGTGGCGGCCCATGCCCAATTCAATTCCGATATCAACCGAGGCCGCACCTGTTCTTGTTGCCAGATCAGCCGCCAGGAGCGTGCTGAGGCCCGGTGCTGTTCCGACGCACAGAATTCCTGTGCCGGGACCTCCCGCCGCCGATATTGTCTTTTCAAGAGCCGAAACATATTCGGGAGACGCGGATGTATCGAGGAAAAGGCCGCCTTTCCGGACAACCGCGGCAGCAAGAGCGGGAGAGGTCGTTTCCGTGAGGTTCACGACCGCGGCGCCTTTCGGGAGCCTGTCCTCTGCCTCGTTCGCACCGAGGTCCATCTTCAGGTGCCGGACCCGCTCGGTATCCGTGCCGCCTTTCCTTGAGACCAGATAAATCCGGCAATCCGTGTTTTCGGTTAAGAGGTTGACCACCCGGCTACCTACGTCGCCAGTGCCGCCCAGCAGAACAATGGATGAAAACATCGCGCGATATCCTGAAAATGGGTGCCGGTGTTGGTATGAGAGACAATCCGGTTAGTGCGAATGCTCTTCCTCGGCGTCCGGCGGGTTGAAATGCAGAAATGCCTTCACGAACAGGAACACAACGATAATGCCGGCGACGGCATAGGCGACAATCGCCGGGTCGTGCTGCAACTTCAGCATCGCGAAAGCGGCGAGGACGACGGCATCCAGACCGATTGCGATCAGTAGAATCCAGCCTCGGGCATCAACATCTGAACGCAAATGCCTGAAGACTCCCCAATGGATGATGATGTCCATGACGAGATAGAAGAACGCACCCAGTGATGCGATCTGGCTGAGATCGAAGAAGACGGCGAGCAAGGCGGCGACAAACACGGTGTAGACCAGCGTATGATCCCGGATCACGCCCGGCATGCCGAAATGGCTATGGGGGATCAGTTTCATTTCGGTCAGCATGGCAAGCATCCGGGACACTGCAAACATGCTGGCGATCAGGCCGGAACTGGTTGCCACGAGTGCCAGGGCTACCGTCAGGTAGAAGCCGACCGATCCCAGGGTGGGCTTGGCAGCTTCTGCCAGCGCGTAGTCCTTTGCCTCGATGATTTTCTCCAGCGGCAGACTTGAACCGACCGCGAAGGCCACCAGCAGGTAGACAAGGATACAGATGCTGATTGCCGCCACGATTGCCCTGCCCACATTGTGATGCGGATCCGTGATTTCTGCACCGCTGTTGGTAATCGTCGTGAAGCCCTTGAAGGCAAGTATTGCCAGCGCGGTCGAGGCAATGAACCCCGACAATCCTCCGAGATCTGTCCCCTCCCCGGTCGCTTCAAACGAAAATCCGCCAGCCCAAAGTGCGGCGAAACCGAACAGCGCGATACCACCGACCTTCAACGCAGCCATGATGGTTGAAAAGAGCCCTATCGACCTGTTGCCAGAAATATTGATGAGAAAGGCGAACAGGATGACGCCGACGCTGATGGCGGGAAGAAGCCAGCCGGAAGGCGGCAGGTCGAGGCCGCGCAGGAGGTAGCTTGCGAAGGTACGCGCGACCAGACTTTCATTGATGACCATGGAAAGAGCCATCAAAAGCGCAGCCCCTGCGGTTATTGCGGTCGGGCCATAGGCTTTTTGCAGGATCATGCCGATGCCACCCGCAGACGGATAGGCATTGGACATCTTGATGTAGGTGTAGGCGCTGAAGGCGGTAACGACGGCGCCGGATATGAAGACGAAAGGGAAAAGAGGACCGGCCAGTTCGGCAATCTGACCGGTGAGGGCGAGAATGCCCGCACCGATCATGACGCCGGTCCCCATGGCGATCGCATCGAAGAGTGTCAGGCTGTTTTTCTTGTAGTCGGATGACATACCGATCTCCGTCAAAACAGGTTGCCGAACGCTCCGGTCAAGCGATCCGGAATGACGTTCGCTCCCTTACGAGGTTTGCTGCAACAGTTCGGAACTGTAGCCGGCCTCCTTGAGAACGCCTGCAATTTCCTGTGCGGACCGGGCGCTCGTCACAGTCACGGTCCTGTTCGCCATGTCGAATTCGACCTGGGCAGATCCGTCCGCCTGCTCGATGGACTTGCCGATGGTTGCCTTGCAGTGACCACAGCTCATATCTGGAACGCTAAACTTCATGATTGGCTCCGTAGTTGATCGATTTTCTGTTTTTCCCGGTTCCAGCGGCTGGAGGGTCAAGAAGAAAAAAGTTTGAAAAATATCTTGAACGATTCTTGACCTTCCAGTGACTGGAAGCCTCATTTGAGGGAAATCGAACAATCCATGCCGGAGTTGGACCCATGTCTGGGCAACAGAAATTCTCCTTGTCGGTTCAGGGAATGTCATGCGCATCGTGTGTTGGACGCGTCGAGCGCGGCCTGGCGGCTGTCGAAGGGCTTGAAGATGTCGGTGTAAACCTGGCAACTGAAAGCGCGCAGTTTACGGCCACTGCTGACAAGATCACCGCCGCGGTCGCCAAACTGGATGATCTCGGCTATCCGGCGCGAACGCAGACGGTCACGCTGACTATTCAGTCCATGTCCTGTGCCTCTTGTGTCGGACGTGTCGACAAGGCGTTGCAGGCGGTGCCCGGGGTCCTCAGTGCCAGCGTCAATCTTGCGGCCGAAACGGCAACGATCGTCTTTGCAGAAGGTGCCACAACCGTTCAGGAGCTGGTGAAGGCAAGCACGGATGCCGGCTATCCCGCAAGTCTGGCAGACGCAGGAACGTCTCAGGATCGCAGTGAACGCAAGGCGGAAGAAGCCCGTGAGCTGGCGCGCAAGATGGCGATTGCCGCAGCCTTTGCCCTGCCCGTGTTCCTGATCGAAATGGGCGGGCATCTGATCCCCGCATTTCACCACCTGATCGCGGTGACCATTGGCCAGCAAATGAGCTGGATCCTGCAATTCGTGCTGACGAGCGTGGTACTTTTCGGTCCGGGCCGATCTTTCTATCTGAAGGGGTTTCCGGCGCTCTTGAAGGGGGCGCCGGACATGAACAGCCTGGTGGCCGTGGGAACCGGAGCCGCCTATCTCTATTCGGTGGTTGCCACCTTCCTGCCGGATCTGGTGCCCGCCGAGGTTCGCGCCGTTTATTTCGAGGCAGCCGCCGTGATTGTCGTTCTGATCCTGCTGGGCCGTTTCCTGGAGGCCAGGGCAAAGGGGCGCACCGGCGCGGCCATCCAGAGCCTCCTCGGCCTTCAGGTCAAGTCGGCCCGGGTGCTGCGGGACGAAGAGATGGTGGAAGTGCCTATCGAAACGCTGGCTATTGGCGACATCGTCGTGGTGCGCCCAGGAGAGCGTCTCGCGGTTGACGGTGAAGTGGTCGAAGGGTTCTCCCACGTCGATGAAAGCATGATCACCGGCGAGCCCGTGCCTGTCGCGAAATCGGCAGGCAGCGCGGTGACTGGGGGCACGGTGAATGGCACCGGAGGACTTCAGTTCAAGGCAACCCGTGTCGGTGCCGATACGACCCTTTCGCAGATCATCCGCATGGTCGAGGAAGCCCAGGGCGCCAAGCTGCCGATTCAGGGGCTGGTGGACCGCATCACGCTGTGGTTCGTTCCCGCTGTCATGGCCGTTGCCGTGGCCACGGTCCTGGTGTGGCTGACATTCGGTCCGGACCCGGCATTGACGCTGGCCCTTGTGGCCGGTGTGTCGGTGCTCATCATCGCGTGTCCGTGTGCCATGGGCCTTGCAACGCCGACATCGATCATGGTGGGCACCGGCAGGGCAGCCGAGATGGGCGTCCTGTTCCGCAAGGGGGACGCTCTGCAGCAGCTTGCCGACGTGGACATTGTTGCGCTGGACAAGACTGGCACCGTAACGGAGGGCCGGCCGGAACTGACCGACCTCGTCCTGGCGGACGGTTTTGAACGCTCTTTCGTTCTGTCGCGCATTGCCGCGGTTGAGGCTCGCTCTGAACATCCTGTTGCCGAGGCCATCGTGCGGGCAGCGGGCAAGGAGAGCGTGGAGAGGTTCGCGGTCAGTGAGTTCAACTCCATCACCGGTCATGGTGTTTCCGCTATTGTGAACGGTCAACGGGTGCTCGTCGGCGCTGACCGGCTGATGAAGCGCGAAGGTATTGCGACCGATGCGCTGGTGGACGAGGAGGTCAGGCTGGCGACCCGTGGGCGCACAGCTCTCTATGCAGCCATTGACGGCAGAATTGCAGCTGTTGTCGGAGTTGCCGACCCGGTCAAACCATCGAGCCGTGCCGCAATTGCAGCGCTTCATGGGCTGGGGTTGAAGGTCGCGATGATCACCGGCGACAAACGGGAAACCGCCGAGGCAATTGCCGCGGAAACCGGGATCGACATCGTCATCGCGGGTGTTCTGCCCGACGGCAAGGTTGACGCCCTGACCGAACTCAAGGGCGACGAGGGCCGTATTGCCTTCGTTGGAGATGGCATCAACGATGCCCCTGCCCTCGCCCATGCCGATGTCGGTATCGCGATCGGCACAGGTACCGATGTGGCGATTGAATCCGCCGATGTCGTGCTGATGTCGGGCGATCTGAGAGGCGTCGTGAACGCTTACGAAGTGTCGCGCCGCACCATGCGCAACATCAAGGAAAACCTGTTCTGGGCATTTGCCTACAACACGGCCCTGATCCCGGTGGCCGCCGGGGTGCTTTATCCAGCCTTCGGCCTGTTGCTGTCACCCGTTCTTGCAGCAGGCGCCATGGCGTTGTCGTCGGTGTTCGTCCTCACCAATGCCTTGCGACTTCGCCGGATCGCGCCAGTGATGGATGAAGCAAGGTCCAGGGTCGCTTTCACGCCAAGTGCCGAAGCCGCGCCTGCTGAATAGGAGGGGGTGACTTGAACATTGGAGAACTTTCGTGCCAGTCCGGGCTACCGACCAAGATCATACGCTGCTTTGAGGACATCGGCCTGAGTGCCCACAAGACGGCCTCGATCAAGCTTTAATGGTACGGATCGGCAATATGCCGGCCAGAGAAGGGTTGACCGGGGCGCAGGTTCACCGGATTGTGACAGAGGTTCGGGTTCGTTGCTGGCAAACAGGATCCAGTAGGTCATTGTTGATGCGGTTGCAGTCTTGCTTTTGGACGACTTTGAAAATGC
The DNA here is from genome assembly GCF_053005225.1 of Roseibium sp. RP-7. Lineage (NCBI taxonomy): Bacteria > Pseudomonadati > Pseudomonadota > Alphaproteobacteria > Hyphomicrobiales > Stappiaceae > Roseibium > Roseibium sp. RP-7. Next base: position 89,937 of record NZ_JBRKQA010000004.1, on the reverse strand, counting down.
TCCTCGTGGCGGCCTTCGTTGCTGCCGGAGGATCGTTCAGTCATTCGCTTGCCGGAACTGCCCACGAACACTCACATGAAACCGCTGCCGCCTCCGGCGGCGATATTCCCCACGATCATGCTTCAAACCATTCCGATCACAATGTGGCAGATCATGAAACTGTGCATTGTGGGGCCTATTTGCTGGCGTTGACGGATGACGAGCATCTGAGCATCCCTGACCTCATCGAAGACAGCGTCCGTGACACCGTGGTGTCCAATGTGTCCCGGGTGTGGAAGATTGATCCGCCTCCCCCGCGACCGGCTCCTTTATCCGTTTGAAATCGCTTGAGGCGGAATATCCGCCACGCAATCTGGATACAGGACAAGATCAATGAAACTTACGGTTATATCAGTGACTGGCGCGCTGTTGCTTGCAGGCGTTGCCGGCGCCTTTGCACATGGTGGGGCGTCCGGAATCGTCAAGGAACGCATGGACGCGATGGATGAGATGGGCGACGTGATGAAGTCGCTGACTGCCATCATGCGTGGAGAAAAGGACTATGATGCGGACGCAGTGCGTGAGGGCGCTGCGGTTATCCAGTCCCATTCCGGCGAGGCCCTGACCAAGCTGTTCCCGGAACACAGCATCGAAGGCCCATCGGAGGCGAAACCGGAAATCTGGACCGATTGGGAACAATTCTCTGAGCTCGCAAAACAGCTGGACGTTTTTGCAGCAGGACTTGGCGCAGCGGCCGAAAACGGCCTGGCACACGGCAAGGGCGGTGCAGGTATGACGGGTCAGTCGGGCATGATGGGGCAAGACACCATGATGGGTGGAAATTCCATGATGTCCCAGGGTGGTATGATGGGCTCCGGAGGAATGATGGGGTCGGGTGGCATGATGGGGAACGCCGGTCACATGGCCGATCCCGAAATGCTGGCCCAGATGCCTGCGGACGGGCTTTTCAACATGGTCGCGCAGACCTGTTCGGCCTGTCACTCAAAATTCAGGGTCGAGAAAAACTGATCGATGCGCCTCTGGCTCATTGTTGCGATCGTTGCTCCCGCGTTGGCGGGAGCGGCGTTCGCCGTGCTTTACCTCTGGCCTGTCGACAAGCCCGAACGGATCGAAGTCCTTGCCGGCGATCCGGGCCGCGGCGCCTATCTTGCCAGGATGTCGGGATGTATCGCCTGCCATACCAATACGGAAGGTGGCGGGAAACCTCTGGCTGGCGGTGTCAGGCTGCCGACGGACTTCGGCACGTTCTATTCGCCCAACCTGACGACGGATCCGGATCACGGCATTGGAAACTGGAACTTGCAGGATTTTGCAGCGGCGGTGCGACAGGGTATTTCGCCGGAAGGAGAGCCCTACTATCCGTCGTTTCCCTATCCGTTTTACGGTTCCTTGAGCGACCAGGATATCGCGGACCTGTGGGCAGCCTTCAAGACGGTTCCCCCCGTTGCTGAAGCATCGACACCACATGACATGTTGCCGCCATTCAATCTCAGAATGGGTCTGAAACTCTGGCGCGGACTGTTTTACACGCCGGAGACATTCGACCCGGATCCTGCGCGCTCTGATCTGTGGAACAGGGGCAAGTTCATTGTTGAGGGACCGGCTCATTGCGGCGCTTGCCACACCCCTAGAAATGCCGCTGGTGCACGTCAGGCGGAATTGGCTCTGCATGGCGCCAGCGAACTGCCTGACGGCGGCAAGTCTCCACCCATCACGAGTGCCGAGCTGAAGAGGCAGGGCTGGACGTTAAGTTCTCTGCAGTATGCGCTCAAAACCGGGATCATGCCCGATGGGGATGTCTTTGGCGGCTCCATGGGCGAGGTCGTGCGCGACGGCACAGCTTTCCTGTCCGAAGAGGACAGGGAAGCAATCGCAACCTTTCTCCTGGAGAGGGACGGCTGACCGTGTGAAGGAGAGAAACCATGAGAAGCCGCATCTTGCTCGGCGCACTTTCTGCGGCAGTGGTGATTGTCGTCGCCAGTGCCATTTTCTTCCTGGCACCCCCCGATGTTGACGAAAGTGTCGTCCGGCTGAAGCCGGGCGACCTCAAGCTTGTGCGTTTGGGAGCAGACATTTACGCGCAGAATTGCGCAGCATGCCACGGAGACGACCTGAAAGGAGAGCGCGACTGGATGGACGCCAATCCGGACGGTTCCCTGAAGGCCCCGCCGCACGACGAAACCGGGCACACCTGGCATCATCAGGACGACCTGCTGTTCCGTATCACGAAGCTTGGCACCGCGAAGGCAGTTGGCCTTGAGAATTTCAATTCGAACATGCCGGTGTTCGAAGGAGTGCTGACAGATACCGAAATCATCGCCGTCCTGTCCTGGATCAAGGCACAGTGGCCGCAGGAAATTCGTGAAAGGCATGACCTCATCAATGCGCAAGGAGGAGCCCCATCGTCTTGAAGGCCGTGCGTTTTCGCCATACGGCTATGAAGCATTGCGGTTGCGGCACAGGTTCGATCGCAAGGCGCGGTGAAGCTGGACGGCTGGAGAGTTAAGTGATTTCGGTACTTGCCAATCAAACCTACCGCCATCTTTTTTTCGCGCAGGTCATCGCGTTGTTCGGCACAGGTCTGATGACGGTTGGCCTGGCGCTGCTGGCCTTCGATCTTGCAGGCGATGAGGCTGGCGCCGTTCTGGGAACAGCCCTTGCGATCAAGATGATTGTCTACGTCGGCATCAGCCCGATTGCTGCCGCTTATGCGAGCCGGTTTCCGCGTCGGATGTTTCTCGTCACGTTGGATATCGTCCGGGCTCTGACCGCGGTGGCCCTGCCCTTCGTTGACGAGATTTGGCAGATCTACGTTCTGATCGCCCTGTTGCAAACCGCGTCCGCGGCCTTCACCCCTGCCTTCCAGGCCAGCATTCCCGATATCCTTCCGGATGAAAAGGACTACACGAGTGCCTTGTCGCTATCGCGCATGGCGTATGATCTTGAAAACCTTCTCAGCCCGATGATTGCAGCCGTCCTGGTTGGCCTTGTCGGCTTCCACTGGTTGTTCGGTGGTACCGTTGCCGGCTTCCTGTTCTCTGCCGGGTTGATCCTGACCATTCGGCTCGTCTCGCCGCAGGCCGACGCGGAAGAGCCCGCGTTCCGAAGAACCGTCAAGGGCCTGCAGATCTATCTGAAGACACCACGCCTGAGAGGATTGCTGGCCCTCAATCTCGCGGTTGCCGCTTCGGGGGCCATGGTGATCGTCAACGGTGTCGTCATCGTGAAATCGTACCTTGGTCTCGATGACACCGACCTGGCCTTGTCGATGGCGGCCTATGGCGGAGGCTCCATGGTTGTCGCGTTGACGCTGCCAAAGCTTCTTGCAAGCCGTTCCGAACGGTTCGTCATGCTCGCCGGCGGAGCATTGCTTCCCGTTTCATTGCTGATATTCGCGGGCCTGTTGGCGGTCCTGCCGGAGCCTTTCGTTTGGCCAGCCCTGCTGCTGGTCTGGTTTGCCATGGGGGCAGGCATGTCGGCGGTGCTCGTGCCCTCTGGACGGCTTCTCAAAAATTCCGCCCATCCCCAGGACCGTCCATTGGTTTTCGCTGCGCAATTTGCTCTTTCGCACGGTTGCTGGCTGATTGCCTATCCGCTTGCCGGCTGGCTTGGAGCAAATTCCTCGATGTCTGTGACAATGGTCGTTCTCGCCGGTTTGGCTGTGCTTGGCTGGGTTGTGGCCGGCAAGTCCTGGCCTGCAGACGATCACAGTATTCTCGACCATGCGCACCCCGACCTGCCGGCAAACCACCCACATCTTGCCAAAGCGCATGGAAAACGACACGCACATGCGTTCGTGATCGACAGTCTTCACCACACCTGGCCGGATCGCCAGCCATGATGGATCTTCTCATCTCCTGGCAACGCTGGATCTATGGCGATGTGCGGGCTTCGTTGCTGGAATTCAGCCAGTCGGGGGATTTCTGGCTTCTTGTGAGCATGATCGGGACAGGGGTGCTGTTCGGCGCCATTCACGCTTTGACGCCCGGGCACGGAAAGACGATCCTGGCTAGCTATGTCGCCGGAGCCAGAAGCAGCTTCGCCCGTGCATTTTCGGTCTCGACACTTCTGGCGGCAACACATGTGCTCACAGCCGTTCTGATCGCCTTCTTTGCCTCCCAGCTTGTGGAAAGATCCTTTGTTGGTGGCGGCCGGGCCCCGGCCCTCGAGTTGATCAGCCGCCTCACGCTGATCGGTATCGGCGCATGGCTTTTTGTCCGGGCAATCCGCTCAAGGCCGGGCAGGAAGCGAGCCGAAGGCTTCTGGGTGGCCCTTACAGCCGGTCTCGTACCGTGTCCTTTGACATTGTTTGTCGTGGTGGCAGCCCTGTCGCAAGGCGAACCGGGGGCGGGTCTGATGTTCGCGGCATCAATGCTTGTCGGCATTGCCTTTACGCTTTGTGCAGTGGCAGGATTGGCGGTTTTCGGCCAACGCCTGTTTCTCGATGTCGCTCTCAGGAACGGCGCGACCCTCAGCGTGGTTTCCCGAGCGCTCGATGCGACTTCCGGAATTCTCATTATCCTTTTCGCCGGTATCCAATTGCTTGAATAGACGCGACCCTGTTCAGATCTGCTTTAATCTCCCAGACGCAAACGAAAAATTGAAGGGTCGGCGCTCATATTCGCTTCTGCTTCGGCCCCGCCAGGCGTATTTAGGTCTCAGGTTGACTTGTGATCGGATGAACTATCGCAGAACCGGACGTTTCACGGTTCCAGATCAAGAACGGAAATTTATTAACCGCCCTTCGAAGGCTTGCTCAACAGCACCTATCAGGCACTTGTATTTGTGCTGGACTGGATTATATCGCGCAACATGACCCGACCCGTGCATCACATCAGCAGACTGGCCGCGACGATCCTGTTCGCGATTGCCCTGCTGTTTGCCGGGTTTGCGCCGGCGCACCAGGCGATGATGGCTCCTGGAGAACATGTCGCGGCCAACGCCGGCATGCCGTGTGAAACGATGATGGGTCATGCCTCGGCAATGATGGGCGATGAAATGCCGGACGACGGACAGGTGAAATTCGACCTGTGCTGCGGCGGTGCGTTATGCGCTGCCGATACGGTTCGCGATAGCCAGGAAATGGCACTGGGTTTTGCCCAGGCCCTCGCCTTCACGCAGTTGCCGCCTGATGCTCTGCACGTCTCGGACATCACCCTTCCCGAACGACCTCCCCGCCTCCTCTGAAAACATCGTTCCTCCGCAGATTTTCGCGGAGCCAGAAGTGATGGACATGCCTTCGGCAAACAGCCGCTGGCAACTCAGAGGTTACTATGCGTGGACGTTATACCGCGCTCAGCATCATCGCCCTTGCCGCAGGTGTGGCAGGCGGGATGTTTCTTGAGCGCCTTTATCTGAACCCGGGCGACGGCAATGCGTCGGGGGGACCAGAAATTCTCTATTGGGTCGCCCCTATGGACCCGAACTTCCGCCAGCCCGGGCCCGGCAAGTCGCCGATGGGAATGGATCTGATACCGGTTTATGCCGGACAGGAACCTTCCGCTGATCCGGCTGAAGTCAACCTGTCGGCGGCCGAGGTCAACGCCATCGGTGTACGTACCGCTTTGGCCCGTGTCGGTGAAATTTCCCGGCAAATCGAAACCGTCGGCTTCGTCGGATACGACGAACATCTGACCAGTCATGTTCACACCCGGGTGGACGGCTGGATCGAGACGCTGAACATTCGTGCCGTTGGCGACCGGGTGAAAAAGGGCGAAGTGCTGTTCGAGCTGTTTTCGCCCGAATTCGGCATTGCCAGCTTCGATTTCCTGCGCTCGCTTTCGAACGGCAACGGTCTGTCCCTGGAGGCTGCCCGCAACAAGCTGCGCAGTCATGGGGCTTCCGAGGAGCAGATTGCCGAGATCGAGGCAGACGGCAAGGTCGCCCGCAGGATCAAGGTGGTCGCGCCGCGCGACGGGGTCGTTATTGCCCTTGCTGCCGCTGACGGCATGTTCCTGCAGCCCGGCGCTCAGGCCATGTCCATCACGGATCTCAACAAGGTTTGGCTTATTGTGGATGTCTTCGAGCGCGATATCGCGCGTTTGACGGAAGACATGCGTGCGGTCGCCCGCTTCGAACATCTGCCGGGACGGACATTCGAAGGCCAGATCGATTACATTTACCCTGAACTCGATCCAAAAACGCGAACCCTGCCTGTCAGGCTCCTGTTCGACAACGCCGAAGGTCTGTTGCGGCCGAACATGTTCGGCAACGTCAGGCTGTTTCCCAACGAGACCCGCACTGCCGTCACCATTCCCTCCGAAGCCGTTATCCGGACGGGGACAGCGGAGCGTGTTGTCATCAAGGTCGGCGAAGGCACTTTCAAGCCAAGGCTGATCACCACCGGATTGCGTGACAATTTTGGAGAAAACGGGCGCACGGAGGTTGTTCAGGGGCTTGAGCCCGGTGAAGAGGTTGTTGCTTCGGCCCAGTTCCTGATCGACAGCGAAAGCGCGCTCAATGCGGGCTTGATGCGCATGGCGCCGACGAACGAGGTTCCTGCGCGCGGAACCGGTGAACTGGTCGCGCTCGACCGCGAAGCCCGGCTTGCAACCATCCGCCACGACAGTCTGGAAAGTCTCGACTGGCCCGCGATGACAACACGTTTTCCTGTTGCGGCGTCCATCCCTCTCGACCGGTTGAGCGAAGGCCAGCAGGTTTCCTTTAAGGCAGCGCGCGGCGCTGATGGCCTGCTGGGGTTGATCGAGCTCGGGTCAGACGACGGCATTGCAGCCACGGGGTCGGGAACCGTTCTTGCTGTTACAAGCGACGGCAAGCTGACGATGGAACATGGTCCGATCCCGGATCTCGGCTGGCCCGCCATGCAAATGGACCTGGATGTCTCGGGCTTCGATCCGCAGTCGGTTCCGGTGAATGTTCCGGTCGAATTCGACCTCGCCAAGGGCGACGGCGGTCTCTTCTCGATCGTGGCAGTAAGGCAGCCGGGCGTTGCCGAGGATCCAGCGGCAAAGCAGGCCGAGGAAGTTGCCGACGACGCGCAAGCCGAATCCGCACCCATCGTGGTGTCGGGAACGATCAACTCGATCGATACCGAAAACGCGAAGGCTACAATCACCCATGGCCCCATTGCCGAAATCGGCATGCCTGGCATGACCATGGCATTCGCGGTGGACGAGACCCTGGATCTGGATGCCCTGCCAGTCGGCACGGAAACCACGCTCACCTTTTCAAGGCCGGACGGAATGACGATGGTCCTGGCAAAGGCAGAGCCGGTCACCCCGCCGATGGAAGTCCGGGGCACCATCAATGCCCTTGATCGGGATGCAGGCACGGCCAACATCACTCACGGACCGATGGCTGAGATCGGCATGCCGGGCATGACCATGGATTTTGCCGTTGATCAGGCCGTTGCCGTTGGTGATTTGCCACTGGATCAGGAGGTAACACTCTTGCTCCAGCGCAATCCGGATTTCTCCATGACATTGGTCGGCGTCCGGCGTGAGGAGGGTTTGTGATGATTGCCGCAATCATTCGTGCCTCCATCGCCAACCGCGTGATCATGCTGGCAATCGCCGCCATGATCGCCGTCGCCGGTATCTGGGCAATCCGCGAAACGCCCGTCGATGCAATCCCGGATCTTTCGGACGTTCAGGTCATCGTGCGCACGCCCTACGCCGGCCAGGCGCCTCAGGTGGTGGAGGACCAGGTCACATTCCCCATCGCCACGGCAATGCTTGCCGTGCCAGGTGCCAGTGATGTGCGCGGTTTTTCCTTCTTTGGCGACAGCTACGTCTACATCGTTTTCGAGGACGGCACCGATCTTTACTGGGCCAGAACCCGTGTTCTGGAATACCTCGGTCAGATCGCTGCAAACCTGCCTGAAGATGTTTCACCACAGCTTGGCCCGGATGCGACGGGTGTCGGCTGGATTTACCAGTACGCCCTGATAGACCGCACCGGCAACCATGACCTTGCCCAACTGCGCGCCCTTCAGGACTGGTTCCTGAAATACGAACTTCAGACCGTCGACGGCGTGTCGGAAGTCGCCACGATCGGCGGCATGGTGAAGCAATACCAGGTGGTCGTGGACCCCAACAAACTCAGGGCCTACGACATAACGCTGGCGCAGATCCGAGGCGCCATTCAAGCCGCGAACCGGGAGACCGGCGGCAGCGTGATCGAGATGGGCGAAGCCGAATTCATGGTGCGCTCGACCGGTTACGTCGATGAGCTTGCCGATCTTGCCAAGGCACCGTTGATGGTCAACGACCGCGGTGCACCGCTGACCCTCGGAGACGTTGCCGACATTCGCCTCGGGCCGGAAATGCGCCGTGGTGTCGGTGAATTCGGCGGCGAAGGCGATGCCGTCGGCGGGGTTGTGATCCTGCGCTGGGGCGGCAACGCGCTGGCAGCCATCAAGGCAGTCGAAGCACGGATCGGCGAACTGCGCAGCAGCCTGCCCGAAGGAGTGGAGATCGTCACGACCTACGACCGCTCCGGCGTTATCGAACGTGCGATCGACAATCTTCAGACAAAGCTGACCGAAGAATTCATCGTTGTCGTTCTGGTCTGCGCGGCGTTCCTTCTGCACTTGCGCTCGTCGCTCGTCATCCTGTTTTCCCTGCCTCTCGGCATTGCGGCTGCCTTCATCATCATGAAGCTGCAGGGCGTGAATGCGAACATCATGTCGCTTGGCGGCATCGCCATCGCCATCGGCGCGATGGTGGATGCGGCGATCGTCATGATCGAGGCGATGCACCGTCGGCTGGAGCATGAAAAACTGACCGTGGCGAATCGCTGGCGGATCGTGGGCGAATGTGCCTCGGAAGTGGGCCCTGCCCTCTTCTTCTCCCTGGCGATCATCACCGTCAGCTTCCTGCCGGTGTTCGTTCTGGAAAGCCAGGAAGGCAGGCTCTTCAAGCCGCTGGCCTTCACCAAGACCTACGCCATGGCGGCCGCGGCCATACTCTCCATCACGCTGGTTCCGGTGCTGATGGGGTACTTTGTCCGCGGGCGAATTCTTGCGGAGAACAAGAACCCGCTCAACCGGATTGTCATCTGGCTCTACCGCCCCTTTCTGGATGCAGCCGTTGCCTGGCCCTGGGCAACGACCATTCTGGCGGGTGTCCTGGTCACCTCCATGTGGTGGCCCCTTCAGAGGATCGGCACGGAATTCATGCCAGCGCTCAACGAAGGTGACTTCCTTTACATGCCGACACTTTATCCCGGCGTTTCCATCGGCAAGGCGCGTGAGGTTCTTCAGCAGTCCGACCGCCTTATCGCCACCGTACCGGAAGTAAAGACGGTCCACGGCAAGCTGGGCCGTGCCGATACGGCGACAGACCCTGCCCCGCTGACGATGATCGAGACGACCATCCAGCTGAAGCCGCGCGCCGAGTGGCGGGAGGGCATGACGATGGACCGGATCCGGGATGAGCTGGATCAGGCCGTCCAGATACCGGGCGTCACCAACGTGTGGATCCAGCCGATCAAGAACCGCATCGACATGCTGGCAACCGGCATCAAGACCCCTGTCGGGGTCAAGATCACCGGGGCCGATCTTGGCGTCATCGAGAAGATCGGCATTGAAGTCGAAAACGCGGTCGCAGGAATTGATGGCACGGCATCGGCCTACGCCGAGCGGCCCGTCGGGGGACGCTTCATCGAGATCGACGTCGACCGGGAGGCGGCTGCCCGCTTCATGATGAGCGTGCGGGACATCCAGGACGTCGTGCAGACCGCGATTGGCGGCATGCAGGTGTCGGAGTCCGTCGAAGGTCTGGAGCGCTTTCCCATCAACCTCCGCTATCCGCAGGACTGGCGCAACAGCCCCGAGCGCTTGCGGGAACTTCCGGTGGTCACGCCGTCCGGTGCCCATATTCCGCTTGGTGCCCTGGCAGAAGTCAGCGTTGTCGACGGACCGGGCATGATCCGGTCTGAAAACGCCCGGCGCACCGGGTTCGTCTTCATCGACATCACCGGCCGGGATCTGGGCGGCTACGTTGATGAGGCGCGCAGGACGGTTGCGGAGAAGGTGCAATTGCCTCCCGGCTATTCGATCGCCTGGTCGGGCCAGTATGAGTACATCGAACGCATGCAGGAACGCCTGAAGCTGGTGGCTCCGGCGACCTTGCTGATCATCACGCTCATGCTGTTCATGGCGTTCAACCGGGTCATTGAAGTCGGCATCATCCTTGCTGCGCTTCCCGTTGCGCTGGCCGGAGGTGTCTGGTTCCTCTGGTACCTGGATTTCGACATGTCGGTCGCGGTGATCGTCGGCTTCATCGCCCTTGCCGGCGTTGCGGTCGAGACAGCCATCGTGATGCTGCTCTACCTCAACCTGGCCTGGGAAAAACGCAAGAAGCTTGCGGCCGCCGAGGTCCGCTCCCTGACGGTTGTCGACGTGGAGGAAGTGGTTTTCGAAGGTGCGCTTTTGCGCGTGCGGCCGAAGGTGATGACCGTTGCGACGATCTTTGCCGGGCTGATCCCGATCATGTACGGCGACGGCACGGGCTCGGAAATCATGCAGCGGATCGCAGCCCCCATGGTCGGTGGCATGGCAACCGCCACCCTTCTGACCCTCTTCGTCATTCCCGCCATTTTCACGATCTGGAAGCGGCTTGCTCTCTCACGGGTCAACCGTGAGCTGAGCATAGCCGCCCCGGACATCAAAGGTGCGGTGCAGCCGGCCGAATGATTTTGCAACTCACAAACAAACCCCAAGAAAGGCAACTGAAATGAAGACCCTCATCCTCGCAGCATTCCTGTCCATGGCGGCCACCCCGGCTGTCCTTGCCCAGTCGTCGCATAGCGGCATGGATCATTCCAACATGCCCATGACCGCCGAACAGATGGACGGCGCGGTCCACGCCAATGCCGTCGTCAACTCCATCGGCGACGGGACTGCAAACGTCAGCCACGATCCGATTCCGGAAATCGGCTGGCCGGCCATGACGATGGATCTGCCCCTTCTGGAAGGCGCAGAGATGTCGGATGATCTCACCCCAGGTGACAGCGTGATCCTGATGCTGGTGAAAGGCGACGACGGCATGTATGCCATCGGCGGAATGATGCCGAAGTAAGATTTCGGACAAACGGCAGCAGCCCATGACACCTGCCTCGGGCTGCTGCCAATACCCTTCCAGTACCCTTCCGCCTTCCCCAAATAGGGGTTGGTGAAATACGCAATTCCGTTTTCCTCTGATGCCGGTTCAAAAGGCAACAAGGACATCGGGCTTGATAAGACTGGGACCAGAGCGATCGTTCTCTTGTCCTGATTTTTCAGGCTCTCTTTAATGGCTTTGTTGTTTTCTCGTTTGACCGACGTTCAGGTCTTACCGGTTCAGGGAAACGAAATGAAAAAGTCTTTGGGGCGGATTTTTGCCGCACATGGTTGGCGGGTGGCGGCGTTCGCGGTTGTTGCCTTTATTGCATTGTCTCCAGGTGCAGCCCGGGCAGAAAGCATGACGTTCGAAAACGTCTGCAAGGGCAACAACGCGGCATCCTGTTATGTGCGAGCCGAAGGGCAGATTACCGCGGAAACGCCCGCGCTCTTTTCCAGCTACCTCAAGAATGAGCATTCAGACGGAAACAAGGTTCTGCTGCACAGCCCCGGCGGTAGTCTGATTGCCGGCCTGGAACTGGGAGAGCTGATCCGTGCCAGGGGAATGGAGACGGAAATCGGCATCTGGAAGTCCGAGGGCACATTCGGGGACACGGTGGACGGCGGCTACTGCATGAGCGCGTGTTCCTACGCGTTCCTGGGGGGTGAAGTCAGACGTATTCCAGACGGCAACCGTCTGGGCTTCCACCAGTTCTACCTGTCCGGAGAGAGGGCTGGCCAGGTGCCGTCCAGCCAGGTGGACCAAGCACTGATGTCCGCGCAGGAATTGTCCAGCCGGATTGTACGTTACCTTCTGGAAATGGGAATCGATGCTCGCATCTTCGTTCTCGGCACGGGTGCGAAGCCGGACGACATGTTCGTTCCCGACGCGGCGCAGCTTGAGGAATTTGCCCTTGTCACGCCGGAAGGGTTCGGGGCGTTCTTTCTGGAGCCCTACAAGCAGGGTCTGGTGGCAGCAAGCAAGCGCAAGAGCGCCACGCGCCTTTATGATCTCGCGAGCCAGTTTTCCAGCTATTGCCGCAAGAACAAACCCTACGTCCTGATCACGACCGATGGTGGTATTCTGAACCCTGATAACCTGCCGACGACAAGCATAAATATGTTCTCAAAAGGACGTGGCATCACGGCGACAGCCACCAAGGATATCCTTCGGGTTGTCGGTGACAGCAGCGTCGAGGTCGAAATCAACGACAAGGTTGTTGAACTGCTGTCGGTTACCGAGCGGATCGAGTTCAGCCTGTTTCTTGGAATGTCGTCCGGTGGCGAGGTGCGCGGGGCGATCGATCTGAGCGACATGGACCGCAAGATCATCGCCGCCAGCTTCCGTTTTTGCATCGGCTAGGAGGGTGAGCCCGACAAAAAGGCTCATCACATAAACACGACATCGTTGAACTGCCATCAAGGTGTTGTTTTCAGCGCATTTTCGCCGAATTTTGAATGTCTGACGGTCTATCGGAGGTGGCTCAAAGGTCGAGAATGACAGGGATTGGATAGAGACTGTTAACCTTATTTTCCTACATCTCTCCCAAAGGCGTTCAACCCGAAACACTAGTCTTCTTTGTCCATGCGTATTTCCCGGAAGAATTTCTCACTTTCGAATTCGAACGATGCCGGCCAGCCAGCTTCAACCGATGATTCCAGTCGGAAAGCGCAGGGCGAAAACCCGCTCGGGCAACCCGCCGCCACAGATGGTGAACGGGTGGCTGAGGCGCGCCGGTTGCCACATGTTGCAGGCAATCCGCAGCAGCAGACAGGAGATGGAAACCAGGAGGTGGAAACCCCTTCGGACGAATCCTGCCAGAGCTATTTCTACCTTGCACCCAACGTTCGCTTCACCCGGACGCCAGACCGCGGTTCAAAGCAGCGATCTGCACCGGTAGAAAACGCGAGCGAAGTCAGCGCCAGTGAAACTGTATCCCCGGTCGAGGTAGAGCCCGTTGCGCAGCAACCTCTGGTCACGCCAAACCCCTCCCCTGTTATGCCCGCAACCATGCCAGTTGCACAGGTGATTGGTCAGCCCGCCGATAGTGGAACTGTGAATGTGCAGGCGCCTGCCAATGACGCGCATTCTTCCACGGCGCACCTTGGTTTCCTGTCCGATCACGCCTTCTTTGAATTCATGTCCGACGACACCATCACTCCGCAGCCGGCTGCAGAAGTGCCTGCGCAGAGGGTCGTGGAGCCGGTACGAGCCGTGAGGACGGTTTACGAGGAGGTGCCTGTCGCGGGACAGGTGGCGCGGCCACCGGAGGGAATCGTGTCGCTGTACAAGGTCGTGGAATGCAACGGTTCTGCATCCCCCACGCCTGCACCTTCCTCTTCCAGACCGATTGCCGCAAGGCCAGCAAACCCGTCTCCGCAGCCGGCCGGCCAAAGGCCGGCAGCACAGCAAAACCCGGAAGGCAATCAGGACGCTACCGGTCGGTCACGAGTGTCGATTTCGATGCCAAGCCCCACACCCCGGTCCTTGTCCTCCAGCACGCATGCTCTGCCGCCGATCGGTGCGGGATCAGGTCAACAGTCGCTGTTCGGCAGCTACGAGTTTCCGTCCGGCGATCTGCTGCAACTGCCGCAGGATGGTCCGGGCTTCCAGATGACGCAGGAGCAACTGGAACGGAATGCGGGGCTTCTGGAAAGCGTTCTGGAAGACTTCAAGGTGCGCGGCGAGATCATCCACGTGCGCCCCGGGCCTGTGGTCACCCTTTACGAGTTCGAACCGGCCCCGGGCATCAAGTCCTCACGCATCGTCAACCTCGCCGATGACATTGCCCGTTCCATGTCGGCCATCTCCGCTCGTGTTGCGGTCGTTCCGGGCCGGAACGTCATCGGGATCGAGCTGCCGAATACGGAGCGTGAAACCGTCTACTTCCGCGAATTGATCGATTCGACCAACTTCCGCGCGACCAGCTGCAAGCTTGCGCTTAGCCTCGGCAAGACGATTGGCGGGGAGCCGGTTGTTGCCGATCTTGCGAAGATGCCGCATCTGCTGGTCGCCGGAACGACCGGCTCGGGCAAGTCGGTTGCAATCAACACGATGATCCTGTCGCTGCTCTACCGCCTGAAGCCGGAAGAGTGCCGCTTGATCATGGTAGATCCGAAGATGCTGGAACTGTCCATCTACGACGACATTCCGCACCTGCTGACGCCTGTCGTCACCGATCCGAAAAAGGCCGTGACAGCTCTCAAATGGGCTGTGCGCGAAATGGAGGATCGGTACAGGAAGATGGCACGGCTTGGCGTGCGCAACATCAACGGTTTCAACCAGCGTGCCGCCGCTGCAAGTCAGAAGGGTGAACCGGTTATCGTGTCCGTGCAAACCGGGTTCGACCGCGATACGGGGGAACCGGTCTACGAGCAGCAGGAAATGGACCTCGCTCCGATGCCGTACATCGTCATCATCGTTGACGAGATGGCGGATCTGATGATGGTCGCCGGCAAGGAGATCGAAGGCGCTATCCAGCGTCTGGCGCAGATGGCCCGCGCCGCAGGCATTCATCTCATCATGGCGACACAGCGTCCCTCGGTCGACGTGATCACCGGCACGATCAAGGCAAACTTCCCGACCCGGATTTCCTTCCAGGTCACCTCGAAGATCGACAGTCGCACGATCCTCGGCGAGCAGGGTGCGGAACAGCTGCTCGGCATGGGCGACATGCTGCATATGTCGGGTGGCGGACGTATCAACCGTGTCCATGGCGCCTTCGTCTCGGACGAGGAAGTCGAACAGGTTGTCGCCCACCTGAAAAGCCAGGGGCGGCCCGCGTACCTTGAAACCGTGACCGCGGAAGAAGAGGAAGAGCTGGAAGAAGAGGAAGCTGTCTTCGACAAGGGTGCCATAGCGTCCGAAGACGGTGATGACCTCTACGACAAGGCGGTGAAGATCGTCCTGCGCGACAAGCGCTGCTCAACCTCGTATATCCAGCGCCGCCTCGGCATCGGGTACAACCGTGCGGCTACCCTGGTCGAGAAAATGGAAAACGAAGGCCTTGTCGGTGCGCCCAACCACGTCGGGAAGCGCGAGATCCTGGCCGGCAAGAGAGAGCAGCCGAGCGAAGAATAGATACGCAGTACGATTGGCGATGTCGATCTAGTGCTGCGTCTCCTGGTGCCTGGAAAGACAATCCAGGATGAAATCCGCTCGCTTCCCGACATCCGTCTTCGGCAAGATGATTTTCTCGTAGCCAAGTTGGCCGTAGGCATCGAGCAATCGCTGGTATTCTCCGATAGCTTCATCCAGGCCGTGCTGCCGGTCGGCGTCTATGGCGTAAATCTCCGGCCAGGGCGGTGTCAGAAAGACCTGAAAATGAAATCGGTTCGTTTTGCCGAGGGTGTCTGACACGGCTACGCCGGTCGCGAATTCCAGCGCAACTGCTGCGTCGATCAGGCCCCGGTCGAAGAAGACCCATCCTTCAGCGCTGTTCAATCGCTCCCTGTCACGGAATGACATGTCGATCGCTCTTCTGGCGAAGGCTTCGAGATTGATCCAGGGAAGCGCCCTCCCCTCAGCTTGTTGCTCTTCGGCGACGATCCTCCTGCCGGGTTCCGGCACGGTTTCGAAACCCCGTCGTTCCAGTTCCGCCAAAAGCGTTGACTTTCCGCCACCCGAACATCCGGACAGGATGACGTGCCGGCGGTAGGTATCGTTTCGCATCATGATTTCCTTATCAGATGCGGGCATCTGGACTGTCAGGCGACACCCTTTGTTGGAGAGTGTCGCCATCACGGCAAAAGCTACGTTAAGCCTTGCCCACGTTTTGCCGCTGGACGCCAAGTCCTTCAATGCCCAGCTCGATCACCTCTCCGCCCTTCAGATAGATTGGTGGTTTCTGTCCCATGCCGACGCCCGGAGGCGTGCCGGTGGAAATGATGTCGCCCGGCTGCAGGCTCATGAACCGGCTGACATAGCTGACCAGGTGGGCGACACCGAAGACCATGGTCTCCGTCGACCCGTCCTGATAGCGCTTGCCGTCGACGTCCAGCCACATCTTCAGGTTCTGCGGATCGGAAACCTCGTCCCGGGTCACCAGCCAGGGTCCCGTCGGGCCGAAGGTGTCGCAACCCTTGCCCTTGTCCCAGGTGCCACCGCGTTCGATCTGGAATTCGCGTTCGGAAACATCGTTGATGACGCAATATCCCGCGACGTGGTCAAGGGCTTCTGCTTCCTCGATGTAGCTGCCACCCTTGCCGATCACGACACCAAGTTCGACTTCCCAGTCGGTCTTGACCGATCCGCGCGGGATCTTCACGTCGTCATTGGGGCCGCAGATCGCGCTTGTCGCCTTCAGGAAGATCACCGGTTCTTTGGGCACTTCCGCACCG
The DNA here is from genome assembly GCF_053005225.1 of Roseibium sp. RP-7. Lineage (NCBI taxonomy): Bacteria > Pseudomonadati > Pseudomonadota > Alphaproteobacteria > Hyphomicrobiales > Stappiaceae > Roseibium > Roseibium sp. RP-7. The sequence goes on along the minus strand of NZ_JBRKQA010000004.1, from coordinate 73,535 downwards.
GTTTCGGCGGCATGGTCGGAATAGTTGAGGCCGATGCAGATGAACTTGCCGACATGACCCACGCAGGGACCGATACGGCCTTCCTCGAGCAACGGCAGGGTGGCCGGATCGACCGATGCGATTTTCGCCAGCCCGTCCGGCGTCAGCGTGTCGCCGGCAATGTCGGAAACGAGAGCGGAGAGATCCCGCGGCCGGTTATCACTGTCCAGAATGGCGGGCTTTTCCCGTCCGGCGTCTCCAATGCGGAGAAGTTTCATGGGGTTATCCTTGGTTTTGATGTGTGGCTTGTGACATCAGGCAGCGTCTGCGCCACCGTCTCGAAAGATGTGATGTTCGATGGAGGCCGGTTTCATCTCCACGGAAAAGCCCGGCATCTGCGGCGGCATATAGGCGGCATTGCGGATGGTGCAGGGGTCGACGAAATGTTCGTGGAGATGATCGACATATTCGATCACGCGTCCTTCCCTGGTTCCGGAAACCGCAACGAAGTCGATCATCGACAGATGCTGCACATACTCGCAAAGGCCGACGCCGCCGGCATGCGGCCAGACGGGAGTGCCGAATTTGGCTGCCATCAGCAGAACGCTGAGAACCTCGTTGAGACCGCCCATCCGGCAGGCGTCGATCTGCACGATGTCGATGGCACCGCCTGCAATCATCTGCTTGAAGACGATCCGGTTCTGGCACATTTCACCGGTTGCCACCTTCACCGGCGCCACCGCTTCGCGGATCGCGCGATGGCCGGCGATGTCATCCGGGCTGGTTGGTTCTTCGATGAAGTAGGGTTTGGCGAACGCGAGTTGCTGTACCCAGTCGATGGCCTGTCCGACGTCCCACACCTGGTTGGCATCGATCATGAGGAACCGGTCGGGCCCGAGCTCCTCCCGGGCGATCCTCAGCCGGCGGATGTCATCGGCGAGATCGCGCCCGACCTTGAGTTTTACGTGGGTATACCCAGCCTCGACCGCTTCCCGGCACAGCCGACGCAGCTTGTCGTCGGGATAGCCGAGCCAGCCCGCCGAGGTGGTATAACAGGGATAGCCATGTGCTTCGAGCTGCGCGACCCGTTCCGCCTTGCCCGGTTCCGCCGCTTTCAGGATGGCAAGTGCCTCTTCCGGCGTGATCGCATCGGTCAGGTAGCGGAAATCAATGATGGAAACGATCTCTTCCGGGCTCATGTCCGCGACAAGACGCCAGACCGGTTTGCCGGCCTGTTTGGCCAAAAGGTCCCAAACGGCATTGACGACGGCGCCGGTGGCGAGATGCATGGCGCCCTTGTCCGGTCCGATCCAGCGCAACTGGCTGTCCGAGGTCACATGACGCCAGAAGCGGCCGGGGTTTTCGGAGATCCAGGCAAGATCAAGCCCGGTCACCAGGTGGCGCATGGCCTCGATTGCGGCAACACAGATGTCATTCCCGCGCCCGATGGTGAAGGTCAGGCCATGGCCTTCAAGGCCGTCCTCGTCGGTTTGAAGAACGACATAGGCCGCGGAATAGTCCGGATCGGGGTTCATGGCGTCCGAACCGTCCAGGGTTTCGGACGTCGGAAAGCGGAGATCGTATGTCTTCAGACCGGTGATTGTCGTCACGGGTTCACGTCCTCAATGAAAAGTCAGATGGTCCAGCCGCCGTCGATGGCATAGGCCTGCCCGGTGGTATAGGTCGCGTTGGCAAGATGAACCGCGAGATCAGCGATCTCATCCGGCGTACCGATCCTGCCGATCGGCTGGCGCGCGATGAAGGCGGCTCGGGCGGCTTCATAGTCGCCCTGGGCGCGCAGGCGGTCCTGCAGCGAAGGGCTTTCCACCGTGCCCGGGCAGATCGCGTTGCAACGGATTTTCTGCGCCACAAAATCGGCGGCAACCGCCTTGGTCAGGCCGATCACGGCCGCTTTCGTGGTGGTGTAGACGAAGCGGTTCGGCACGCCTTTCATGGAACTTGCGACGGATGCCATGTTGATGATGGCGCCGCCTCCCCGTTCCAGCATTGCCGGCAGCACCGCCCGAATGGTCCGGATCATGGAGCGCACGTTGAGGTCGACCGCAAAGTCGAAGTCCTCGTCTTTCATGTCAAGGATCGAGCCTGCATGAACGAAACCCGCCCCGTTGAAGAGGACGTCCACCGGGCCGGTCTCGGCAACGACGGTCTGCACATTCGTATCCTTCAAAACGTCGAGGCGACGGGTTTCGATCCCTGCTGATCCTTCGAGTTCGGAAAGGGCCGTTTCGTTGATGTCCGTTGCCACAACCTTCGCGCCCCTGGCGGCAAAGGCGAGCGCCGTCGCGCGTCCGATCCCCTGTCCCGCGGCTGTCACCAGAACGGTCTTGTCCTTCACCCAGTCTGTCATGTCGGCTCCATCTGCCCCTTAGGCGGGCTTGTTCTTTCGTTCAACGATGTGGATGTGATCGGCGACGAGAACCACTTCGTCGCTTTGATTGAGAACTTCCGTCCGTTCGACCACGCGGCCGAATGCCGGGCGTTTCGGGTCATCGTCCTTGGCAACGATGGTCACGCGCGAACGGATGGTGTCTCCGATGAAAACCGGCTTCACGAAGCGCATCCGGTCGTAGCCATAGGAGAAGGCAACCGGGTTTATGACGCTGGCGGTCAGGCCGACGCCGATGGCGAACACCATGGTGCCGTGGGCAATCCGCTGGCCGAAGGGCTGGGTCTTCATAAACTCCGCGTCCATGTGATGCGGAAAGAAGTCTCCGGTATGGCCTGCGTGGACCACGAAGTCGGTTTCGGTAATCGTGCGGCCATAGGTGATGCGCTCATGGCCGAGCTCATAGTCTTCGAAATAGGTCGTTTGTTCCATGACTTATGGTCTTTGTGCGAGTGGAGTTGCAGGGGACGCGGAGGAGGCATAGGCCGCTTCCACCAGAGCCATCGTGTTCCAGGCGTCTTCGACCGAACTCACCAGCTCGGCGTCCTCGCCGGACGCAAAGCGCTGGAGATTTGCCATGCGGCCGACGAAAGCGTCCGGGAACCAGGCCCCTTTCAAGGGGACGGGGATCCACTCGTCTCCACCCTTGGGGCGGATCTCCAGGATGTCCGGTTCGCCGTGCGGATAGTCGAGATTGACACCGAGCTGCAGATAGGCAGCGCCTTCCGTGCCACACACTCGGAACTCGCAAGCCTGGTGCCGGCGGCCGAACTTGTGATCGTGATTGATGGAGAGCGCACAACGCACCTTGTCGCCGTAGTCGAGGATGGCGCTGGTGCGGGTCTGGGCCATTTCATGGGACGGATGGCCGAGCGATTTCGCGTGCACGCCTTTCGGGTCCCCAAGCACCTGCCGGATCAGGTCGAGATAATGGATCGAATGCATGGTGATCTCGATCCGGGGCAGTCCATTCAAGAAGGCCCAGAGCTCCCAGGGCGTGGCGAGAGCCAGCCAGGCATCGAAATCGACAACTTCTCCAAGCCATCCCTTGGCGATGGCGCCCTTGAGGGCGAGCATCATCGGTGCGAAGCGGAGCTGGAAGTTGACGGCGGCGGTCAGTTTGCGCTCGCGGCAGATCCTGAGAATATCCGTTGCCTGGCGCAGGTCGCTGCCCATGGGCTTCTGGATCAGCACCGGGGCCCCTTCCGGTAGCAGGCCGAGGACATCGGCATGCACATGGGGCGGGGTGGCAAGGTCGAAGACCGCGCCCGGCACACTGGCTGCTTCCTCTGCGCTGGCAAAGGCCTTGATGCCCCATTGATCCGCCAGAGCCTGCGCTTTGCCGGCATCCGGGTCATAAAGTCCCGCAATCGGAAAGCCGCCTTTCCTGTAAGCGGGGAAATGGCCATCACCGACGATGGAGCCTGCGCCGAAAGTCACGATGGGGCGTGGATTGGCGGGCCTTGGCCAGTCCTGGGAAAGGCTGGCCGGATCGAAAGCTTCAGTCATGATGGAAGACCTCTTCCATCATCGCCCACCACTCGCCGTCCTTTCGGGTGTCGAGCGGCTTCTGGCAAGGCATGCAGACGCCCCACCATTCCTGCGTTTTCGAATCGGCGGCCATCTTCGCCGCGTCGGCCTCAAAGTCCGTGCCATGATATTCCCAGTAGCCGAAGAGCAGATTTTCCGGCTCCTTCAGGAAGATGGAATAATTCCGGATGTTGCATTTGGAGATCATGTCGAGGATCTCCGGCCAGACCGAAGCGTGCAGCCGCTTGTATTCGGCGACTTTCTCCGGCTCGAGACCGATCACCATGCCCATGCGCTGCATGACCTACGCCTCCTGCCGGGTAATTGTGCTGGTGAACTCGGGAATGCTCTTTCCGCGCACCGCGTCCCAATCCCAATCGATGCCGATGCCCGGTTCGACGGGTGCGAGCGCATGGCCGTTTTCAATTGTCATGCGGCTATTGGTCAGTTCGTCGAGCTGCGGAATGTACTCGACGTATTTGCCGTTCTGCACGGCACAGGTCAGGCTGACGTGCAGCTCCATCAGAAAGTGCGGACAGATCGGCATGTCGAAGGCTTCCGCAGCATGGGCAACCTTCAGCCAGGGGGTGATGCCGCCGATCCGTCCGGCATCGACCTGCACCACAGAGCACGCTCCGGCCTGCATGTATTCCCGGAAATGCCGGATCGAATAGAGCGACTCGCCGACAGCGACCGGCGTCGAAGTTCTCTGCGACAGGCGCACATGGCCACCGATGTCGTCGGCGGGTAGCGGTTCCTCGAACCAGGCAAGGTCCAGGTCCCGCAGGCGGTCGGCGCGCCGGATGGCTTCATCAACGGTGAAGCCCTGATTGCAGTCGGTCATGATCTCATAGCCGTCACCGACGGCGGCACGCACGGCGGCAAGCCGCTCGTAGTCCTCGGAGACATGCGGGCGGCCGATCTTGACCTTCGATCCGGTAAAGCCCTTTGCCTTGGCCGCAAGAGCATCCTCGACCAGGGCTTCGGTTTCGATGTGCAGCCAGCCGCCTTCGGTCGTATACAGCGGGCAACGGTCCTTGGCTCCACCTGCCAGCTTCCAGAGCGGCAGCCCCATCTTGCGCGCACGCAGGTCCCAGAGGGCCGTGTCGATGGCGGCAAGCGCAATGGAGGAAATGGCGCCGATCGTGGTGGCGTGGGTGAAGAACTCCAGTTCGTGCCAGATGCCCTCGATCATGTCTGCGTCACGGCCGATCAGAACCGGGGCGAGATGGTCCGCAAGAAGCCGCATGACCGACGATCCACCGGTGCCGATCGTATAGCTGTAGCCTGTGCCCGTCGCACCGTCCGCATCAGTGATTGTGACGATCGGTGTTTCCTGGCTGACGAAACTCTGGATCGCATCGGTTCGCTTGACCTTCGGAACCAGGTCGACCATGCGCAGTTCGACTTTTTCAATCCGTGCCATGCGTTCAGCTCCTCAAGGTCTGTTCGGTGGCGGCATCGAAGAGATGTGCCTGGCTGAGGTCGAAACTGAGATCGATCTTGTCACCGGTGTGCAGCGCCTTCGGGTTGAGCATGCGCGCAATCCAGTCCTCACCAGCGAACTCCGCAAAGACCAGGGTCTCGTTGCCGAGCGGTTCGGTGATCGAGACAGGCACCTGCGTCGTGTGCACGTCATGGGCCTCGCCGGAATGCAGGCCATGTCCCGCCGGATACAAATCGTCCGGTCTCAGTCCGAACACGACCTTCTGGCCGACGCTGACCGCGTTCCGGAATTGCATCGGCAGCGGAAGGCTGGCGCCATTTGCGAAGGCGAGCTTGCCATCGTCGATGACCGCTTCGCGCAGGTTCATGGTCGGCGAACCGATGAACCCGGCGACAAAGCGGGTCCTTGGGCGCTGGAAGACTTCCTCCGGCGTGCCGACCTGTTCGATATGGCCGTCGCGCATGATCACGATCCGGTCGGACAGGGTCATGGCTTCCACCTGGTCGTGGGTCACGTAGATGACCGTCGACTGGACCTTGGAATGCAGTTTCTTGATCTCCGTGCGCATCTGCATGCGCAGCTTGGCATCAAGGTTGGAAAGCGGTTCGTCGAACAGGAACACATCCGGATTGCGCACGATGGCGCGGCCCATGGCAACACGCTGGCGCTGGCCGCCGGAAAGTTGGGACGGCCGTCGTTCCAGAAGGGCCTCGAGGCTGAGCGTGCGCGCCGCTTCCGCGACCGCCGCATCGATCTCCGCCTGGGATTTTCCGGCGATCTTGAGCGAAAATCCCATGTTCTCTGCAACCGTCATATGCGGGTAGAGCGCATAGGACTGGAAGACCATGGAGATGTTGCGTTGGCGAGGCGGCAGGTCGTTGACCACCCGGTCGCCGATGTGGATTTCGCCACCCGAGATGTCCTCCAGCCCCGCGATCATGCGGAGCGAGGTCGACTTGCCACAGCCGGACGGGCCGACCAGCGCGATGAACTCCCGGTCCTTGACCTCAAGGTTGATGGAATGAACCACCTCCAGTTGCCCGTATTTCTTGACCAGGTTTTTCAAAGAGACGGTAGCCATGTCTATCCCTTCACTGCGCCGGAGGTGAGGCCGGAGACGAGGTGTTTTTGTACGATGAATGTCAGGGTGAGTGCCGGAATGATCATGACCACGGCCAGCGCGCACATGCCCCGCCAGTCGATGGTGAATTCGGCGGTGTAATCCAGCAGACCGACCGGCAGCGTCTTGGAATTGGTCGACCGGGTGAGCTGGGATGCCAGCGCAAATTCGTTCCAGGAAATCAGGAAGGCGAAGATACCGGCGGAGGCGATGCCTGAACGCGCCAGCGGAAATTCAACCTGCCAGAAGGCTTGCCACCGGGTGCAGCCGTCGATCTGGGCCGCTTCCGCAAGATCCCGGGGGACCTGTCGGAAGAAACCATCGATCAGCCAGACCGTGAAGGGCACGTTGAGTGCCACATAGGCAAGGATCAGTCCGAAGTGGGTGTCGATGATGCCGATCTTGGCATAGACGAAGAACAGCGGCAGTGACAGCGCGATGCCTGGCACGGTTCGTGTGAGCATGAAGCCGAGGAAAATCGCCGACTTGCCGCGGAACCGGTAACGCGCAAACGCGTAACCACCAGCCATGCCGACCGCCAGGGCGATCACGGTCGAGGTGACCGAGATGATCAGTGAATTGCGGAAGTATTCCAGCACCGGAATGCCGCCCTGGCCAACGCCGGAGAACATTGCCACATAGGCGTCGAACGACAGCTCGCGCGGGATCCACACCGGCGGTTTGGCCATGATCTCGACTGTCGGGCGGAGCGAGGAAAGAACGATCCAGACCCCCGGCAGACAGATGATCGTCATGGCGAGGAACAGTCCGATCAGGTGGCCGGCCTTCAGGAAACGGCCCTTGAGGCGATGTGCGGTATTCTCGTCCATGATCACCACTCCGCGCCGATCTGCTGGCGGGCCTTCGCGAGTTGCCGGAAGAACAGCGCCGTGAACAGGATTGAAAGAAGAATGGCGATGTAGGCCATGGCGTTGGCCAGCCCCATGCGCGCGTCGGAATAGGCGGTGCGGGCAATCATCGTCCAGAGGATCTCGGTGCGCCCGGCAGGACCGCCATCGGTCATGATCTTGACGATGTCATAGGCGCGCGCGATGTCGAGCGAGCGGATTGTCATGGCGATATAGGCAAAGGGCATGATGAACGGCCAGGTCACATAGCGGAAGCTCTGCCACGAGGTGCAACCGTCCACCTTGGCCGCTTCCAGCGGCTCGCGCGGCATGGCCATCAGGCCCGCCAGAATGAAGATCGCGAAGACCGCGGTGGACGACCAGATTTCCGCAATCAGGATGGAAATGAAGGCAAGCTGTCCGTCGATCAGCCAGGGAATGGCGATATCCGTGAGCCCGAGCGATTGCAGGGCGTTGTTTACGACACCGATGTTGTCGTTGAACATGAACTTGAACTGGAAGCCGACCAGAACCGGCGAGAACATCATGGGAAACATCATGATGGTGCGCAGGATCCGCTGTCCGCGTGTGGCCTTTTCAACAAGCAGCGCCAGGCCCAGACCGAGCAGCATTTCCAGGTTGAGCGCGAAGGTCAGCAGCAGAACCGTGCGGCCGAAGGCGACCCAGAAATCCATGTCCGTCAGAAGCCGCACGTAGTTGCGGAAGCCGATGAACGTATAGATCGTGTCCGGCCGGGTCAGGCGGAACGGCGTGAAACTTGAATACAGTGACAACAGGAGTGGCACGACCACCACTGCCGCCAGGACGATAAACGCCGGCAGCAGCAGAAGCACATGCGGCGCGGGCTTCCAGCCTCTCATTCTATCCTCATATCGTTTTACGAAAGGAGCTAGCCGACCCGCGGATGTCGCGCGCGGGAAACCCGGCGGGATCAGGCGCGGCAGGGCCGCGCCTGTCCTTGAGCGAGCTTAGAGCTCTCCGGCATCCTGCAGGATTTCGGTGGCCTCGGCGGCTGCATCATCAAGTGCCTGCTGGGGCGTCTTGTCGCCGAGAATGGCAGCCTGCAGCTGCGGGTAGACCGCGTTGGAGATCTCGATCCAGGACGGAGACTGAGGAACCGGGTAAGCGCCTTTGGCGGCTTCCTGGAAGGCCTGCAGAACTTCCTTGCGGAAGGGGTCGTCGGAGGCTTCCGCGATCACCCAGTCCCAGACGGCGTCGCGCGTCGGCAACGGTCCGCCGGCTGCTTCCTGCTTCTGGCTGTCCTCGTTGGTCAGGAACCAGACGAGGGAAGCTGCGGCTTCCTTGTTCTCGCAGTTTTCGGTGACGGAGAACCCGTGATGTCCCGACCATCCGGTCCGGGCACCCGAGGACCCCTTGGGCGGTGCAACGACTCCAACATCGCCGGCCACCTTGGAAGCACCCGGGTCGTTGAAGAAGCCGGCCCAGCCCGGCCAGTCCAGGTTGATGGCAACCGTGCCGGAGGCAAAGCCCTGGCCCAGGTCGTCCCAGAGGTAGTTGGTTGTACCGGCGGGAACGGCTTTCGCTTTGTAGAGATCCACGAACCAGTTGAGCGCACGCACACCGGCTTCCGAATTGAACGCAGGCTTGCCGTCGGCATCCAGGTATTCGCCGCCTTCCGCGCGCAGCATTTCATAGAAACGGCCGTTGATGGCCTCTTCCTTGCCGGCAAATTGCGTGCCGTAAAAGTCCGGCGGATTGGCGAAGAACTCGGCCTGATCGGTCACCTGCTGCCAGGTGTCCGGCGGCGTCAGGTCATAGCCGTATTTTTCCTTGAACTTCGCCTTGTTGTCTTCGTCCGCATAAAGGCTCTTCTGGTAGTAGAGCGCGGACACGTCAAACTGGGCACGCGGCAGCATCACCAGCTTGCCGTCAAGCGTCGAGGCGGAGATGTTGGCATCGACGAAGGCGTCGATTTCGTCCTTCGGCAGCAGTGCTGCAAGGTCGGTGTAGATGCCCGGATACTGGGGCGCGAAGGATGAGTGGTTCGAACCCACACACCAGTTCAACGCACCCACGGCGATGTCCGACTTGATCTCCTTGTCGAGGTCGAAGTGGTTCTTCTTGGAGATGACGTTGACCTTGGCCCCCGTCGCCGCCTCCCATTCGCCGATGCGCGCATAGAGCTTTTCGTACTGCTGGCCACCGATCAGCTTGGCATCGATCGTGACCCCGTCAAACTTGCCCGGCAGATCCTGCGCGAGCGCAGAGCCAACGGCAAAAAGAGCGATAACGCCGGCGGACGCGCCGGCCAGTAGATTTTTCATGAGCCTCCTCCCGAGACTTTCAAAGAAGGCGGGTGCCCGCCCAAACAACTCACTAATGAGCGGTTCATTTATATACAAACATGCTCTTCATTTATGGTCAAGCTGCTCGGGCGCATTCTTGTTTGTTTTTCGAGAAGGGTGTGCGTATATGAATATTGCACTTCACGGAGAAAAGTATGGAACAGGAAGAGGATCGATACCGGGCACCCGCCCTCGACAAGGGGCTCGATATTCTTGAACTTCTTGCAGGCATTGACGGCGGATTGACCCAGGCAGAGATCGCCAAGCATCTCGGCCGCAGCCCCAACGAATTCTACCGCATGCTGGACCGGTTGGTGCGTCGGGGTTACGTCACAAGGATCGACGGTGACCGCTACTCGCTGACCCTCAAGCTCTTCGGTCTGGCGCAGTCCCATGCGCCGGTCCGCCGTCTCGTTTCCTTTGCAACGCCCTTCATGCGCGACCTAGCGGAAAAGACGCTCCAGGCAAACCAGCTCTCCGTCTTCGACCGTGGATCGGTCGTCGTCGTCGCGCAGCAGGAGGCGCCGAGCTACTGGGGGATCTCAATCCGCGTCGGCTCGAATATTTCGCTCTACGACACCGGATCCGGTCACGTTCTTCTGGCCTTCAGGCCACAAGAGGAACGTCTGATGATGATCAACGAATATTCCCGCAGCACCGAACATCCGACCGTCGAGAAGGAGTTCTTCGACCGGCTCGACCAGATTTCGGAACGCGGCTACGAAATGATGCCGAGCCTCCAGACTGCCGGTGTCTACAACCTGTCCGCTCCGATCCTCAGCCCGGACGGACGGGCCATCGCGGCGCTGACTGTTCCTTTCATCACGCTGGTGAACACCCCGCAGGCCCCCGACATCACCGGGACGTTGGAACTTCTGACCAGGACCGCGCGACAGTTGTCGGAACTGACCGGAACGGACGGCAAATCGGCCGAATAAATTCTTATTTGAATAATCTATTTTCCTGTGGAAGGATTGCCCGGCTATTTGCGAGGAGGAGCAGCATGATCGTCGACACCCATCTTCATGTCATAGACCGGTCGGCTCTGGACTATCCGTGGCTGGCGGGTGTCGAACCGCTCAATCGGGACTGGACATATGAGACCTATGCCCGTGATGCGCGGCGCGCAGGCATTTCGACCACGCTTCACATGGAGGTCGATGTCGCTGAACCCCTCATCGAAGCTGAGACAGGATATGTCGGCACTCTGGCAAACCGGCCGGACAGCCTCATCAAGGGGGCAATTGCGTCTTGCCGTCCCGAGGAGGAAAGCTTTGCTGCCTATCTGGAGCGGCAGCAGGCAAATGAGCTTGTGAAGGGTTTCCGGCGTGTGTTGCACGTCATGCCGGACGAGTTGTCCGATCAGCCTTTATTCCGGGAAAACCTGAAGCGCCTTGGCGGCACGCGCTTCACCTTCGACCTCTGCGTCCTGCCCCGCCAGCTTGAGCGGGCAATGGAGCTTGTCGATCTGGCTCCCGACGTCACCTTCATACTGGACCATTGCGGTGTACCGGATATCGCCGCCGATGAACGCCAGCCCTGGCAGGAGCGGGTTACGGAACTCGCAAAACGCCCCAATGTCTGCGCCAAGATCTCCGGGATCGTAGCCTATGCCGATCCTGAAAGCTGGATTGCCGAGACCCTGCGCCCCTGGGCCGAGCACACCATTCAGGCATTCGGCTGGGACCGTGTTGTCTGGGGCAGTGACTGGCCAGTCTGCACGCTTGGTGGCGGCTTGCTGGCATGGGTTGCTGCGACCCACGCTCTGCTGGAAGGCGTCAGCGAGGATGAGCGTACAAAGCTGCTGTCCGGAAACGCAAAACGTATCTGGCAGCTTTGACCAACTGAACCGCGCCCCCAATGTGATTGGAGGCGCGTTTGGACGGTTGTCCGCAGACGCATTGTCTTGGAAGGGCTTACTCAAAACTCCCGGCGAAAAGCGCATTGATGTCGCCGATGACGGATTGCGCTGTCTCACCACCTTGCAGGCCCAGGTTCAGCCGTTCTGAAGCTGCTGCCTGAAAGGCCATGTAGCCCTTGTGGCGCGGACGGACCCAGGCGTTGTCCAGGGTCCGGCGGGTGTCGCGGTAAAAGTCGTTTGTCACATCATTGACGGTCTCGTCAGACCAGCCGTCCGCATGACCAGGCTGGCCACCGGCAGCTGCAAAAGGCCCGCGCTGCACTGATCCGCTTGCGATCCAGAGAGCGAAGTCAGCAGCCTTCGAGACATGGTTCGAAAACGCGGAGACGGCAATGCCGGTGCCGCCAAGTGCGGAGCCCGTGGGGCCGTTGTCACCGGCAGCAGGGATATCGGCAAAGGAGAGGCGTTTCGGCCGGAAGCCTTCGATACCGTAGTTGACGTACCCGTAGATCAGGGGAACACAGGCAATCGGGCTGTCCGTCTTGCACATCTCCTCAAAGACCGCGATCGGATCCATGCCATAGCACCGGTCAGGAACGTGTCGCATCAGGCGCGAAATCAGCTCATAGACCGGTGCGCCGTTCTCAATCGAAATAAGCTCGCCCGGTCCTGTCGTCGCGCAGGGTGTTCCAAGGTTTGCCGACAGGGTGAAGAAGGTCATCAGCGAATGGGGCGGGCGCATCGGGATCAGCACCTTGCCCGCTTCCGCCAGTTCAAGGACTTCATCGAAGCGTGTGGGTGCCGCGCCGATGAGGTCTGCCCGATAGGCCTGGATCTGCGCGGCGGCGTCGATCGGATAGGCCCACTGGTGGCCCTCCCAGAAATAGCTTTCATAAGAACCGCCGACACTGCCATTGGCGACGGCCTGCCGGTTTTGCGGATCCCCGTGTCTGTCGAGTGGAGCAAGACAATTCTGCGTGGTGATTTCACCAACGTGCGGATGGTCGATGACGATCAGGTCATACTGACGCGCGAGATCTTCGACCGGGTAGGATTCGAAGTCCTGAAGCGAGCGCTTGTCCCAGTCGATCCCGACACCCGTCTGCTCTTCCCAGAGCTTCGAGCAGGCTACCATGGGCTCGTAGCCGCGCGGGTGGCTCCAGGTCATGCCTTTCAGGCGAACGGTGCTCATAGGCCGAACTCCTTCTCGATCGCGGCCGTGTGTTCGCCGACGCGCGGTGCAGCCCGGGCGATTTTCGGACGGGCGCCGTTCACTCTCAACGGGGAGCGGGTTGTCAGGATCGAGACATTGTCTTCACGCTCGACGCGCTGCAGCAGGTCCAGCCCGTTGAACCCTTCGCTTTCCAGCAGGCTGTCCCAGTCGAGCACCGGCGCACACCAGATGTCGGCGGGTTCGAAAACGGACATCCAGTCGTCGACCGTTCGTTCGGCAATCGCACCTGCGATCAGCTTCTTGATCGTCTCGCGTTCGGAAAACCAGACCGCCGGATCGCCGCAATAAGGCTCGAGAGCTTCCAGCTCCATCAGGTCACGCAGTTTCGGGATCGGCGTCATGGCAACCGCAATGTACCCGTCCTTTGCCTCATACACGCCGTAAGGCGCGGAGAGATAGGCATGTGCGTTGCGGAAACCGGACCGTTTCGGCATGCGCCTTCCGTCGTTGAGATAAGTGGTCAGAACTTCGAACTGGAAGTCGACCAGAGCTTCGAGAAGGCTGGTCTGGACATGGCTGCCCTTGCCGGTAACACCGCGCCGGACGAGGGCAGCAAGAAGGCCTTGTGCCAGGGCTGCCCCTGCGAACATGTCGCCGACGGCAAGTCCCATCGGTACCGGGCCGTCACCATCGTTGCCGCTGAGCCACATGAGGCCCGAACGTGCCTGGGCAAGCAGATCCTGCCCTGGGCGGGCAACCCATGGGCCGTCTTCCCCGTAACCGCTGATCGAGCCGTAGACCAGACCCGGATTGATCTTACGTACGGTCTCGTAGTCGAGGCCCAGCCGTTCGATCACGCCCGGCCGGAAATTCTGGACCAGCACGTCGGCCTTGGCGATCAGGCGCTTGAGACGGTCTATGTCCTCCGGCTTCTTCAAGTCGACGGCGAGGCTTTCCTTGCCGCGGTTGATGGCGTGAAAGATGGTCGAATCCCCGCCGATTTCCGTGTCGCTCAGATAGAGGCTGCGCGAAAGGTCTCCGGAGCCCGGCCGTTCGATCTTGATAACGCGCGCGCCAAGATCCTGCAGGCGCAAGGTGGCATAGGGACCGGAGAGAAACTGGCTCATGTCGAGCACGGTGATCCCGGCGAGCGGTAGTTCTGAAGTGGAGTTCATGTCGGTTCAGGCCCGGTTTTCAGGTTCTGTTCGGTCCGCGTGAGCGGCCGGATTGCGGTATTTCACGGTTTGCAGATGCTCGCAGTAGAGGACGAGTTCACCTGCCCCCTTGAAGACTTCGTAGGACGCCCGAATGAGGCCCATCTCTTCGTATTTCGGCTTCTTGTCGAGGTTTGTCCGGACCGTATAGATCGTGTCGCCAATGAAGACCGGCTTGATGAAGCGCAGCTTGTCGTAGCCATAGGAAAACGCGTTGACGCAGTTGGTCGCGACAAGGCCGAGGCCTGCGGAGAAGACGAACGCTCCGGCAACCAGTCTCTTGCCAAAGACCCCTTCCGTTTCTGCGAACATCTGGTCCTGCACATAAGGGTGAATGTCGACGACCAGTGTGTTGAAGAGGTGGCTTTCACCTTCGGCTATCGTCCGACGCAGGGAGCGTATGCAATGCCCCGGCTGCCAGTCTTCGTAAAACCAGTTCTCCGAATTCCAGACCGGGATGGCCGCATGCGCCGCCGGCATATCCTTCGGCAGCGTGCTGTCGATCCCGACCGTCGGTGCGAATGACGTTTCCATGGCTCCTCCCAATTTCTTATGTGAATACTATATTCACATATGATTTTTAGAAGCAAGAGCTCTGTTCTTCCCGGTGCATGGCTCGAAGGCACTAGCGCAGGCCCCGCAGGCAATGAGCCAACAGCAAAGAAGCTGCAGCGAGCTGGGTGTGCCGCAGCAGCAAACGGCAACCGGAACTGCAGTGCACGCAGAGCCAGGCGATTGCGGTGGGTTAAGTGGGTAATGGGGAGAATGACAGCCGGGCAAGACGGCTTTAGCGGCCGTTGGCGTCAAGGCGCCGGCGAGGCTGAAGGAGACATACGGCAGGGCTATCGGCGATCCTGATGTGCTTTGCCGTCGTTCGTCGCGACAAGAACAACCAGCGCCAGACGCCTATTCGTTGGCGCTGTTCCAGCTGTTGAGGGATGCCAGGAGCCGTTCCAGGGACGGCTTGATCCGGTCCGCATCCGATTGGTTCAAGGCAGACAGCAGGGTTCTTTCGTGTTCCCTTGCCTCTTCGACCACTTCGGAGCTCAGCTTCTGCCCGGCGTCGGTCAGGTGAACACGGACGCGGCGGCCGTCGCCCTTGTCGCTCTTGCGCACGACCAGACCACGCTTTTCCATCTGATCGACAATGCGCGTCATTCTGGATTGCTCCAGAAGGGAGTATTTCGCCAACTGCGTGATCATCAGTCCGTCCTGATCGAAAAGGCAGGCAAGAACCCGCCATTCCGGAACGCGCAGGCCCAATTCGCGCACGCGGAGGTGAAACTGGTGGCTTGCCGCTTCGCTTGATGCTGCCAGCAGGTACAGCAGGTAAGAAGAAACGAATTTTTCCGGCGTCAGGGTCAACACCCCCTCCAACTATGCACCTGTTTTCAAAGTGTCATTTATCCCGGACGGATCGGGAAAAAAAGAGGCTTGACTCATTTTATATGAAATTTCATATTTTTTACAGGAGGAGGCATTGCGGTGAAACTTGTTCTTGAAGGTGTAGAACCGGAAACCGATCAGATTCGTGTTTTCAGGTTTCGGGCGGAAGCCGGCGGGTCATTGCCGGGCTATGAGCCCGGTGCGCATGTCAAATTCGATCTCGGTCCTTTGGGCGAACGGGAGTACTCCCTGATCGACTGGCCGGAGACTGATGACCTCTATACGGTCGCGGTTCAGCGGGAGGAGAGCGGCCAGGGGGGCTCCAAGGCCATGCATGCCCTGAGCGCAGGCCAAACAATCTCCGTCAGCGAACCGAAGAACGACTTCCCCCTTGCCGAAGATGTTCCGCACGTCCTGCTTCTGGCCGGCGGCATCGGCATCACGCCGCTCATTTCGATGGCGACCCGGCTGAAATCGCAGGACCGGTCTTTCGAGCTGCATTATTCTGCACGTTCGGCTGTGCGGATGGGTTTTGCCGACAAGCTGAAGAACGCCTTCGGTGACAGCGCCCGTTTTTACCTTGACGACACGGACCCGCTCGATCTGGCCGCACTGATGAAAGCCCAGCCCTCCGGAACGCATCTTTATATCTGCGGCCCGAAGGGAATGATCGATGCCGCACGCGCTGCCGCGATCGCAGCCGGACTGGCGGAAGAGGCCATTCATGTTGAACTCTTCACCGCCCCCCAGGCGCAGTCCGGCGATGCGGCATTCGAGGTGGAGGTACACAGCACGGGACAGGTTGTGACCGTCGCCCCGGACCAGACCATCATCCAGGCACTGGAAGATGCCGGCCTCGACGTCATGTATGACTGTCAGCGCGGTGACTGCGGCATCTGCCAGACGGATGTGATCAGCGGTACGCCCGATCACCGCGACGTCGTGCTGTCGGATGCCGAGAAGGCATCGGGAAAGGTCATGCAGATTTGTGTCAGCCGCGCGAAATCCGCGCGACTTGTCCTCGATCTTTAGGGTTTCGCATTCCAGGGAGGAGCCAGCATGCAAACGGCCAGCCAAATCGCCGCTCTGTTCACGGGGCCGCAGGTGCATCGGGACGTCTACACGAGCCCGGAAATCTACAAGCTGGAAATGCAGCACCTGTTCGCAAACACCTGGGTGTTTGTCGGCCATGACAGCCAGACCCCGAACAAGGGTGACTATTTCACCACGCAGATCGGCGACCAGCCTGTCATCCAGGTGCGTCACTCCGATGGCGAAATTCACGTTCTTTATAATCGCTGCCCGCACAAGGGCACCAAGATCGCGATCGACCGGGAAGGCAACACGGGCAAGTTCTTCCGGTGCCCCTATCACGCCTGGTCGTTCAAGACGGACGGCTGCCTGCTCGCGATCCCGCTGAAGAAGGGTTACGAGAACACCGGCTTTGAAAACACCGAGAATGCCAAGGGCATGACAGCCGTTGGTGCGGTCAAGAACTATCGCGGCTTCGTCTTTGCCCGCCTGGCTGCGGAAGGCATCAGCTTCGAGGACTACTTCGGCGACAGCCTGAGTTCCATCGACAACATGGTCGACCGCTCGCCGGAAGGACGGCTTGAGATCGCCGGTCCGCCTCTGCGCTACATGCACAAGTGCAATTGGAAGATGCTGGTCGAAAACCAGACCGATACCTGCCACCCGATGGTCGCCCACGAAAGCTCCGCCGGAACGGCAGTGAACATCTGGAAGGAGATGGGCAACCCGGAACCGCGTCCGCCCGCGATGGAGATCATCGCGCCCTTCATGTCGCCCTACGAGTTCTTCGAGAACATGGGCATTCGTACCTGGCCGAACGGGCACGGGCATACCGGCGTGCATCACTCGATCCATTCCGACTATTCCGCGATACCTGGCTATTTCGAGGCCTTGAGCGAAACCCACGGCGAGGAGCGCGCGAAGGAAATTCTCGGCGAGAACCGGCATAACACCGTCTATTTCCCGAATATCATGATCAAGGGCCCGATCCAGCAGCTGCGCAATTTCATTCCGCTGGGGCCCGACAAGACACTGGTCGAAAGCTACATCTACCGTCTGGTCGGGGCGCCGGACGAACTTCTGGCGCGCACCGCCATGTACAACCGGATGATCAACGCTCCGACATCGATGGTCGGCCACGACGATCTGGAAATGTACGAGCGCGCGCAGGAAGGCCTCATGTCCAACGGCATGGAATGGGTCAACGTTCAGCGCCTCAGAACGGAAGAGGAAGACTTTAGCGAGGAGGCCGTGGAAAACGGCACCACGGAACGGCAGATGCGCAACCAGTTCGATGCCTGGGTGAAATTCATGACAGCTACGATGGAGAATGCGTGATGGCGGTTTCCAGGGAAGAGGTCATCGACTTCATCTATGACGAAGCAAGAATGCTGGACGAGGGCCGCTACAGTGAATGGCTGTCGTTGTGGCTGGAAGACGGCCACTACTGGATGCCGCTCGACTACAAGCAGACCGATCCACATCTGGTGACGTCCCTGCTCTACGAGGACATGTTCATGCTGCGCTTGCGCGTGGAACGGCTGAACGGGGCCAGAACCTTCAGCCAGAAGCCCAAGAGCCGTTGTCACCATGTCATCCAGCGGCCCTTCATCGACGAGATGGACGGGGACCGGATCGTCACCAACACATCCATTCATTATGTCGAAACGCGCCTGGACGAGCAGTTTCTGCTGGCGCTGACGGCAACGCACGAACTGAAAGTGGTCGATGGCGAGATCAGGATCGCCAACAAGCGTGTCGACATCCTCAATTGCGACGCCGCCTTCGGCAATATTCAGTTGCTGCCATGACGGCCATGACAGTTGAAACAGTTTATGAGGCCTTCGCTGCAACGGCGGAGAAATATCCGGACCGGCCGTTTCTGAACGTTCTGTCCGGCACTGCAGATGTCTACGGCATACCGCCCGGCGAGCTGACATATGGCACCGCGCGCCAGGAAGTCGACGCACTTGCGCGGGACTTGATGCAGGCTGGCTATGGTGCAGGCATGCGTGTTGCCCTGCTTCTGGAAAACCGGCCCACGTTCTTCCTGCATTGGCTCGCGCTAAACCGGATCGGCGGCTCCGTTGTGCCGGTCAATCCGGACCTGAGAGCAGCGGAGCTTGAATATCTCATCGGCCATTCCGAACCGGCGCTGATCATATCGATCGAAGACCGCCACAAGGAACTTGAGGCCGCCGTTGCCGCTGCCGGCATCAAGGCGGCCGTGATTGCCCCCGGCGACCCGGTTCCCGGGCCGCGCGACCAGGCGGTCACCGCCCGGCCGCTGGAAGGCGAAGCCCGCGAGGCGGCTATCCTCTACACCTCGGGGACGACCGGCAAACCGAAGGGCTGCGTCCTTCCCAACACCTATTTCCTGCTTGCGGGCCGCTGGTATGCCGGTGTCGGTGGACTGGCAACGCTGACGGAGGACGGCGAGCGCATGATCACGCCCCTGCCCGTCTTCCATATGAACGCAATGGCCTATTCCTTCATGGCGATGGTCATGGTTGGCGGGTGTCTTACCGTTCTGGATCGCTTTCACCCGCGTGCGTGGTGGCAGGATGTTGCCGCGTCCCGGGCAACCTGTCTGCATTACCTGGGCGTGATGCCGTCCATGCTGATGGGGTTCGACCCTTCCCCTGAAGAACGTGCGCATCAGGTTCGCTTCGGCTTTGGCGCAGGCGTCGACCCGAAGCTGCAGATTGCCTTCGAGGACCGTTTCGGCTTTCCGCTGGTTGAAGCCTGGGCGATGACGGAAACCGGTGCCGGGGCGGTGATTGCCGCCTCGGGTGAAGACCGGCTGGTGGCGCAGGCAAGCATCGGCAAGCCAGGCACGGGCGTCGAATGCCGGCTTGTCGACGATAGCGGCAGAGAGGCGGTTCAGGGTGAATTGCTGGTACGCCACGCGGGGCCGGATCCGCGCTACGGCTTCTTCTCGGAATACTACAAGGACGCTGCCGCGACGGACGAGGCCTGGAAAGACGGCTGGTTCCATACCGGCGACATCGTCCGCCAGGGCAAAGACGGCAACCTGTTTTTTGTCGACCGCAAGAAAAACGTCATCCGGCGGTCGGGCGAGAACATCGCCGCCGTGGAGGTGGAATCGATCCTGATGCGCCATCCCGATATCGAGGCGGCTGGTATTGCCCCTGTGCCCGACCCGGTGCGCGGCGACGAGGTGTTTGCTTGCCTGAAAGTGAAGAACCCGAGCCGAGACAAGGCCGAGGCGATCACACGCTGGTGCCTGGAGCAGATGGCCTATTACAAGGCGCCGGGCTACATCGCCTTTGTCGACAAGCTGCCGTTGACGCCGACCCAGAAGATCCAGCGGGCCGCCTTGAAGAAATTGGCCCTGCAGCTTCTGGACGATCCCGATACAATCGCCACCGGTCACATGAAAAAGCGGCAGGCCAGTTGATGGGGAAACGACAGAGCTATGAGGGCGTTGCGGTCACTGCACCGGTTTCAATTCCCTATCAGCGTTACTCCATCGAAACGGCCCATTGGTGGATCGCAAGCGCATTGCGCGGATCCCTTCAGGCCGCTGGTTTGAGGCCTGCGGATATTGACGGGTTTTCGGTTGCAAGCTTCACCCTGTTTCCGGATACGGCTGTCGGGCTGACGCAGCATCTGGGCCTGTGCCCCAGGTGGCTGGACAATATTCCGATGGGTGGTGCCAGTGGTGTGGTTGCCCTGCGGAGGGCCGCACGTGCAGTTCAGGCGGGCGATGCGGACATCGTGGCCTGCGTTGCCGGCGACACCAACCACATCGACAGCTTCAGAAACCTGCTGTCGAGTTTTTCCCGCTTTGCCCAGGATGCCTCCTACCCTTACGGATTTGGGGGGCCGAATGCCAATTTCGCGCTTCTGACCGACCGGTACATGCAGGAATATGGCGCGACACGCGAGGATTTCGGCAGGATCTGCGTTGCGCAGCGTGCCAATGCCCTGCGCAATCCGAACGCGCTGATGAAGAAGCCGCTGACGCTCGAGCAATATCTCGACGCCCGCCCGATCGCAGATCCGATTGCCCTGTTCGATTGTGTCATGCCTTGCGCCGGGTCCGAGTGTTTTCTCGTCATGCCCATTGAAGAGGCAGAGCGGCGGAACCTGCCCTATGCCGTGATCGGCGGAACAATCGAGCGCCACAACGCCCACGCCGAGGATCCCGTGCAACTGCGTGGCGGCTGGACGCTCGATGTCGAAGAACTCTACGCCATGGCGGAGTGCTCGCCGGACGACATCGATCTCCTGCAGACCTATGACGATTATCCCGTCATTTCGATGATGCAGATCGAGGATCTCGGTTTCTGCGACAAGGGCGCCGCCCCCGATTTCGTCAGGAACCGCGACCTGACAGTTTCCGGAGACTTTCCGCACAACACCTCCGGCGGACAACTGTCTGCCGGTCAGGCCGGGGCAGCGGGTGGTTTCATCGGCCTCGTGGAAGCACTGCGCCAGGTACTGGGTACCGCCGGAGGCACGCAGGTGGCAGATGCGACGACCGCGATGGTTTCAGGCTTCGGCATGATCAATTACGACCGCGGCGTCTGCACGAGTGCGGCCATTGTGAAAACAGGGAGCCCGGCATGAGCACACCGCTTTCCCCTCCCCTCAAGAAAGATCCGCAAAAGCGCACGCAGTCTCCGCTACGTCCCCCGGAGGCCCGGTCCCGCGCGGCTCTCGGCCTGACCGCGGCTGCGGCGGAAGGCCGTTTCGCTCTTCAGGTCTGTGACGACTGCGGCACGGTGCAATATCCGCCCCGGGATGTTTGCGGAAGCTGCCTGTCGGCGGGGCTGGAATGGCAGGACATCTCGCCGGCGGGCACACTGCTGGCAGAAACCCGGATCCGCACGTCGATCAATCTCTACTTCCGGGAGAGAACGCCGTGGCGCATGGGCTCGGTGCAACTGGATGCCGGTCCCGTGGTCCTGTGCCATGTGCATGGCGACTGCGAGCGCGGCGGGGAAGTTACACTGTTGAACCGCCTGGACGCGTCCGGCCAGGGCGTTTTGCTGGCAGTGCCCAAGGACAGGACAAGCAATATGGAAGACGATCCGCAAATGCGTGCCCTTTCAGCCGACCCGAAACACAGGCGCATCCTGATCACGGACCTGCGAAACCCGAATACGCCGGCTCTGGTGAACTCGCTGCTGGAGGCAGGGGCTTCGACCATCTTTGTCGGCGAGGCCGAAAGCTGGCGTCCGCACGCCAACCGCGATCTCTTGTCCGGGCTTGAAAAGGTCAGCGTGCTGCCGCTTGACGTCACGGACACCGCATCGGTAGAGCGGCTTGCCGGGGAAATTGTCGGCAAGACGGATATTCTGGTCAACAATGCCCGGTTTCTGCGGCCGGGCGGTGTTCTGGCAAGAGGCGATACTGCCTTCGCGCGTGAGGAAATGGAGACCAATTATCTTGGTCTGATGCGTCTTGCGCAGGCCTTCGGACCGGGCATGTGCGCTCGCACCAACGATGGCGTCAACTCGGCGGTTGCCTGGGTGAATATCCTGTCAGTCTTCGCCCTGTCCAACACACCGGACTTCGGCTGCTTTTCTGCCTCCAACGCTGCTGCCTATTCGCTGTCGCAGTCCCTGCGCGCAGAATTCCGTGCGTCCGGGCTGCGTGTGATGACCGTCTTCACCGGACCGGACGAAGACGACTGGACCCAGCCGGTGCCGCCTCCCAAGGTCAATGCAAAGGCTCTGGCAAGGTCTGTGGTCACGGGGCTGCAGCAGGGGCTTGAAGACGTGTGGTGCGGTGACGTTGCCATGGAGATACGCGAACGCTGGCGGCGGGACCCGAAAGTCCTGGAACGTGAACTCACGCAAGGGGGAGAAGGCGCATGAGCGGTCTGAACCAGCTGGTCTCCGGCCTCGCCACCGGAGCCGTCAGGATTGTGGATCTGACCCACACGCTCGATCCGGACTTTCCGGTGATTGTGCTGCCGCCCGAGTTCGGTCAGTGCGCGCGTTTCCGGATGGAGGAAATCAGCGCCTACGATCACCGTGGTCCGGCATGGAAATGGCACAACATTTCCATGAGCGAACACACCGGCACCCATTTCGATGCGCCCTCGCACTGGATTTCCGGAAAAGACGTGCCGAATGGCTCGGTCGATGAGATCCCGGTCGAGGCTTTTGTCGGGCCTGTGGTGGTAATCGATTGCTCAAAAGGCGCTTCGGAGAACGACGACTTCGAACTGACGCCCGAGGTGATCGCAAACTGGGAAAGCGAGTATGGCCGCATCCCGGAAGATGCCTGGGTGCTGATGCGCACCGACTGGTCCAAGCGCAGAGGCGCCGACTATCTGAACATGCGCGCAGACGGACCGCATTCGCCCGGGCCGACGCCGGAGGCGATCCGGTTTCTGATCGAGGAGCGGAACATCCGCGGCTTCGGTACCGAGACCGTCGGAACGGATGCAGGCCAGGGGGCGCACTACGTGCCGCCCTACCCCGCTCACTACTTTCTGCATGGCGCGGGAAAATACGGCCTGCAATGCCTGGCCAATCTCGATCAGCTGCCCGCGACAGGTGCCGTGCTGATTGCGGCTCCCCTGAAAATCAAGAATGGAACCGGCAGCCCGCTTCGGGTTCTGGCGATGGTGACGGAATGAGTGAATTTACGGCAGTCGTTACCGGCGGCAACAAGGGGATTGGTGCCGATCTGGTCGAAAGGCTTCTCGGTCAGGGTTACACGGTGGTGTCGGTGGCACGAACTGCACCGGAAAAGTCTCACCCGAACCTGCACTCTGTGGAAGCCGACCTTCTCGATGCACAAGCCGTGGCCGCTGCCGCCGGCGCGATCGCGGCGGAGTTCGACGTCACTCATCTGATCCATAATGCAGGGCTCATCTGGCCCAACCTTGTCGAGGATGCCAAGCCCGAAGACATCACCGGCCTTGCGCAGTTGCACCTGGGATCGGCATTAACACTCCTGCAGGCGGCCTTGCCAAACATGAAGGCGCGCCAGTTCGGCCGTGTCATGTTCAACGCCTCACGAGCGGCGCTCGGCGCACCGACCCGAACCGCCTACAGTGCCAGCAAGGCCGGCATGATCGGTATGGCGCGCACCTGGGCCCTGGAGCTTGCCCCACATGGCATCACCGTCAACGTGGTCGCCCCCGGCCCGATCCTGACCGACAACTTCTGGGGCATCGTCGAAAAGGACAGCCCGCAACAGGAAGCCCTCGCAAAACGCATCCCGGTCGGGCGCATTGGCAACGTCCGGGACGTGACCAATGCCTTCCTGTTCTTCTGCGATCCGGAAAACAGCTTCGTGACCGGACAGACGCTTTATGTCTGCGGCGGCGCGAGCGTCGGAACGCTGACGATCTAGTGTGGTGAATTTGAAATACGCCTCATTGGTGCTGCAACCGCCAGAGCGTATTTCAAACTCGAAAACCACACTAGAAACCTATATTTGCTAGTCACCCTTTTGAATCTGAAGTTCGTTCGGAGCATGCCGGAAATTGAGACGAACTTCAGATTCGGGTGACTAGCGGGAGCCGCGTTTGACGGGAAACCAACGCGATTTGTTCTGAAGCGTCTGAGCCGTCAGCTGTCTTCTTGATCTTGCGGCATGCAGGCCAGCAGGGCTGCCTTCACGTCATCCGGCCAGGGAATGGAGCAATGCTTGTCGAGATCGCTGGCGGCCAGCACCTGGGTGCTCGACCAGCGCTTCTCTCCCTTGCAACTGATCTCGTGATGCATGGTCACCGACGACCGGCCGACCCGCTTCACGGTTACTTCGAACTCCAGCTCTTCCCCGAAAAAGGAAGGGCTTGAGAAGTCGCTGGAAAGATGGACAGTCGGAGTGCCCCAACGTTCCTCCCAGATAATCTTGTGCCATGGATAGCCGAGCTTCAGCCAGAATTCCTCGTTCACACCGTTGAGGATGTTCAGATAGGATGGAAAATAGGCTGTGCCGGAGATGTCGCAATCACCGAAGTTGAGCATGCGGGTGGTTTTGAATGGAACGTCCAAGATGCGTTTCTCCCTGCCACTGGCTGGCTCACCATGGAAAGGTGGCCCAATTTTATTTATTTGATTTTGCACATATCGCAGAGGGGCTTCAACACGTGGATTGTTCGCCAGGATGTAAACTCCTTGCCTGCGTAACGCGGGCTGTGCGCTGAGAAATCTGGATAAATATCTGAAATCAAGAAGAATATTCGGAGTTTAGTGAAGCGTTGATCCACCGTGAAAATGATTGCGGAGCGGCGGTGTTTTCTATTGTCGATTGCAAAAAATACATGCAGTTTCATATTTATTGACAAGGCATGCTCATCAATGGAAGTATTCAAAAACGGTCTCGGGCCTGCGGAGGAGCCCAGCCAGACAGACGCATCATTCAAGGGAGAGGAAGATGAAGTCGCTATTCAAGATTGTTGGCGCTGCCGCAGTTTCACTGAGCCTTAGCGTTTCGGCGCTTTCGGCGGAAACCGTTCTCAAGATTTCCAGCTGGCTGCCGCCAACCCATAGCGTGAATACCGGCATTTTTGCCAATCTGATCACCATGATGGAAGAAGCTACAGGCGGCGAAGTCTCGGGTGAGCTGGTCTTTGGCCTCGCCCCGCCGCCAGCCCAGATGGATCTGGTTCTCGATGGTGCCGCAGACATGGCTATCATCTTCCACGGGTATCAACCGGGCCGTTTCGTCGGAACGAAGCTGATTGAACTGCCGGGTTATGAAGGCAACGCAGAAGACGCATCCGTCGCCTATTGGCGCGTTTATGAAAAATACATCGCTGCCCTGAACGAGCATCGCGGCGTCAAGGTCATTTCGCTCAACACCCATGGCCCCGGTCAGATCCATTCCAGCAAGGAAGTCAGCAGTCTTGCCGACATGAACGGCCTGAAGACGCGCATCGGCGGCGGTGTTGCCGGCGATGTGGGGTCCGCGCTCGGTCTGATCGGCATCAACGTTCCGGCTCCGAAGGTTTATGAAACGCTGGAATCCGGTGCGGCCGACGCCGTTGCGATGAATGTCGGCGAGCGTGTCGGCTTCAAGCTGAACGAAGTGGCCAAGTATCTTTATGACATGCCGGGCGGTCTCTATCGCGGCTCCTTTGCCGTGATCATGAGCCAGGAAAAATTCGACAGCCTGCCGGAAGATGTCCAGAAAGCCCTGGACGAGCAAGTGTTTGGTGAGCCCGCGAGCCGGATGGCAGGTGCATCCTGGGACGAGTCCGACACGATTGCCTATGAAGCGACCAAAAACGCAGAAGGCACGAAGATCACGCCTGCGAGCGATGATGACATCGCCAAGTTCGAGGAAATCAGCAAGGAAGTCACGGACAAGGTTCTGGCGGAATTGCAGGAAGCCGGGGTGGACGCGAAAGCCGCCTACGAAATGGTCAAGCAGGAAATGGCCGGAAACTAAACGAGTCCGGGCGGTCCGGTTCGTCCGGACCGCCCGCAGCTGAAGGATCTGGACGTGTCCCGTCTACTCAAGTTTGCGGCCAGTCTGCCGGCGCTGCTTGCCTCGTTTGCCTTGTTCGTCCTCATGGTCATGACGTTCTGCGACGTGGTGCTCCGGTCGGTGTTCAATGCGCCGATCGAAGTTGCCGCCGACATGACGCGTCTGCTCATGGCAATCATGGTTTTCTCCGTTCTGCCGGTCGTCTCCGCAAAGGATGGCCACATCTGCGTCGACCTGACGGATGGCATGTTCAAGCGCTCCGGACTGACCCGCTGGCGTAATGCATTCACAGATCTCTTTTGTGGCCTGATGCTGGTCCTCCCGGCCATGCGCGTATTTGATCTGGCCGAACGAAGCCGCTCCTACGGCGACGTCATGGAATATCTGCGCCTGCCCCTGCACTATGTCGGTTGGTTCATTTCCATCGTCACGGCAATTACCGCCGCAGTCCTCATTGTTCGCGGGCTCGGCCATATTTTCGCACCGAAATTGATGAGCCCCCGGCATGCTTGAAGGACTTCTCGGATTTGCAGCGGTTCTCGTACTGGTCCTGCTGCGAGTGCCCATCGCCTTCGCCATGGGCTTTGTCGGAATGATCGGCTTCATGATTGAATCGGGCTACCGCGCCTCGATTTCCATGACGGCCCGTCTGATCATCGATACCAGTCAGGATTACGGCCTCTCGGTCGTTCCGCTGTTCATCCTCATGGGGTTGTTTGTCAACAAGGCCGGGATCAGCCGGGAGCTCTATGCCGCTTCCAACGCGTTCCTCGGCCATTTCCGCGGTGGCCTCGCGATGGCAACCATCGTTGCCTGCGGCGGTTTTGCCGCCATATCCGGATCGTCCCTTGCAACCGCCGCCACCATGTCGAAGGTGGCCATGCCGGAAATGCGTCGGTTCGGCTATGCCGACAAACTGTCGACGGCTTCGATTGCCGCCGGCGGGACGCTCGGCATCCTCATACCGCCTTCGGTGATCCTCGTCATTTACGGCCTGCTGACCGAAACCTCGATCGGCAAGCTTTTTGTCGCCGGCATCATTCCCGGCCTTCTGGGTGTCGTACTCTATCTGGTTGCTGTCCAGTTCACGGTCTGGCGCGATCCGGAAGCCGGTCCGGCAGGGGAACGCATCAACCTCAGCGGAAGACTGTCCGCCCTGAAGGATGTCTGGGCTGTCCTGCTGCTGTTCTTTCTGGTGATCGGCGGGCTCTATGGTGTCTTCGATGTGCCGCCGATCAACCTGAGCTTCTCGCCGACGGAAGCCGCCGGCATGGGCGCCATGGGGGCTTTTCTGATTGCGCTCGCCCGCCGACGCCTGTCGCTCGCAGATGCCCTGGAAGCCCTGCGTGAAACGGCCATGACCGCAGCCAGCCTGTTTGCAGTTCTGATCGGCGCCTGGATCTTCTCCAACTTCGTCAATATCGCAGGCCTGCCGACCGCACTTAGCGACATGGTGACCGCCTACAATCTGCCGCCGTGGATGGTCATGGGGCTGATCCTGCTGATCTACATTGCGCTCGGCTGCGTGTTCGAAAGCCTGTCGATGCTGCTGTTGACCGTGCCGATTTTCTTTCCGGTCGTCACAGGGCTTGGCTATGATCCGATCTGGTTTGGCATCATCGTCGTGGTGGTAACCGAAATCAGCCTGATTACGCCTCCCGTCGGCCTGAATGTCTTCGTGTTGCGGGCGGTCGTCGGCGACGTGCCGACGGCCACGATCTTCAAGGGTGTCACGCCGTTCTGGATGGTCGATATCATTCGTCTGATCATCTTGCTGACACTGCCGGGACTAGTGCTCTTGCTGCCAAACCAGATGTAGGATCAGATTTGGTCTGGCATCTGACGGCAAGCCTCTGGCATCGGAGCCGACACAGACCGCAGACGTACCTTTTCAAAGGGGGATGCGGTCCGACTACTTTTCTGGGAGGAGGAGAAAATGGAACGCACTGCGAGCCCTGCAGACGCGATGGCGGGCGGTAAGTCTTCAAGGGGCAGACCGGACAACCCGGCCGCTGCCGAAGCCCAGTGTCCGTTTTCCAAGAAGGCTGCCGAATTCGATGCGTTCGCCGGACCCTATCAGGCGGACCCCGCAGAAGCACTGCGCTGGTCACGGGAGCAGTTGCCCGTCTTCTACAGTCCCAAGCTCGGCTACTGGGTGGTCAGTCGTTACGATGACATCAAGGCGGTCTTTCGTGACAACATCCTCTTCTCGCCCCGGAACGCCCTGGAAAAAATCACACCGGCAACGCCGGAAGCAATGGAGGTTCTGAAGGGCTACGGCTACGCAATGAACCGGACCATGGTGAACGAGGACGAGCCCGTACACATGGAACGGCGGCGCGCTCTGATGGACCACTTTCTTCCGGATAATCTGGAAGCCAGGCAGGAGATGGTGCGCCGGCTGACGCGCGAAAAGATCGACGCCTTCATCGACAGCGGCCGGGTCGATCTGGTCGATGCCATGCTTTACGAAGTGCCACTGAACGTTGCCCTGCATTTTCTGGGCGTTCCGGAAGACGACATTGCGGTCCTCAAGAACTTCTCGGTCGCCCACTCGGTCAATACCTGGGGCAAGCCCACCGACGAGCAACAGGTCGCCATTGCGCATGACGTCGGGCAGTTCTGGAACTACGCGGGCAAGATCATCGAAAAGATGCGCAAGGAGCCGGACGGAACCGGCTGGATGCATGAGACGATCCGCAAGAACGCGGAAATGCCGGATGTCGTGCCGGACAGCTACGTGCATTCGATGATGATGGCGATCATCGTTGCCGCCCACGAAACGACGTCGCTTGCCTCGGCAGGAATGTTCAAGACGCTGCTCACCCACAGGCTGGCCTGGCAGGACATCTGCGAGGATCCGAGCCTGATCCCCAACGCGGTGGAAGAATGCCTGCGCTATTCCGGTTCCATCGTTGCGTGGCGGCGGCAGGCCATGGCGGCGACCAGCATCGGTGGCGTCGAGATCCCGGAAGGTGCGAAGCTGCTTATCGTGCAGGCGTCCGGTAACCAGGATGAGCGGCATTTCGAAGATGGCGACAAGTTTGACATCTACCGCGACAACGCCGTCGATCACCTCACGTTCGGCTACGGCAGCCACCAGTGCATGGGCAAGAACATTGCCCGTATGGAAATGCGGATCTTCCTGGAAGAAATGACCCGCCGGTTGCCGCATCTACAGTTGGCCGAACAGGAATTCACCTACCTCGCCAATACCTCCTTCAGAGGTCCGGATCATGTCTGGGTCGAGTGGGATCCGGTGAAGAACCCCGAGCGGGCCACGCCGTCGATTGCAAACGGGAGCCATCATTTCCCGGTTGGAGCGCCTGCGCGCCGTGATATCGCGCGCAAGATCCGCGTCAAGAATGTCCGCAGGGAAGCAGACGGCATTCTTGGGCTGACGATCGAGGATGCCAAGGGCCGGTCCCTGCCGGGCTGGAGTGCCGGGGCACATATCGAAGTGTGCCTTGAGGGCTTCGATCGCAAATATTCGCTGTGCGGCAGAGCGGATAGCAGGGACTACGATATCGCCGTGCTTCTTGAAGAAGATGGGCGGGGCGGTTCCCACCGAATTCACGAGGTCGCCGCAGAGGGGCTTGAACTGCGCCTTCGCGGACCCAGCAACCTCTTCCGGCTCGACGAACAGGCCAGCTCATACGTCCTGATTGCCGGAGGGATCGGCATCACGCCAATCCTCGCCATGGCAGACCGTCTCAAGGCATTGGGGCAAGACTACACGATCCACTATTGCGGTCGATCCCGCGAAAGCATGGCCTTTCTGGACCGGTTGCAAGCCGACCACCCCGGAAGGCTTGCGATCTATGCCGGGGATGAAGGCGCACGCGCGGATCTGGCCGCCATTGTCGCCGGCTTGCGCGACGGCGGGCAGATCTATGCTTGCGGTCCGCAGCGGATGATTTCCCAGCTGGAAGACCTTACTGCAAGTCACCCGGCCGGCACCTTGCATTTCGAGCATTTTTCCGCGCAGGAGACCGCTCTCGATCCATCGAAGGAAAACGCCTTTCAGGTCGAACTGAAAGATTCCGGCCTGACGCTTGAAGTCGCAGCAGATGTAACGTTGCTCGACGCACTGCTTGCGTCAGGTATCGACATTGCCTGCGATTGCCGGGAAGGTTTGTGCGGCAGTTGCGAGGTTGAAGTTCTTGAGGGAGAAATCGATCATCGCGACGTGGTACTGACGCGCACCGAACGCGCGGAAAACAGGCGCATGATGTCCTGCTGCTCGCGGTCTGTGAAGGGCGGCAAGGTCAAGCTGGCGCTGTAGGGTGCCGGGCGACGGTTCGCAAGGAGCGAACCGTCCGCAGACCGGTAATCGTTTCAACGCTGGAAAACCCGCGTTCTGGTGCCGCCGGCAGGTCCTGTCCGGCTGACGGTGCAGGACTGACTGTTGGTGCTGCAGTTGCGACTGCGCGACGCGGTGCCGCCGTAAGGGCCAACCACGTTTCGGGTGGCATTGCATTCACCATTGGCACAGGTGCGGGACTGGCTGGCCGAACCGCCATAGATACCCGTCGTCGTCCGCGTGGCCGTGCAGCTGTCTCCTGTGCAGGTAACTGCCCTGTCACGCGAAGTAACGCGTGCCGCCGGTGCGACCGGATAACCTGGGCGGTAATAATGACCCCAGCGGCCATACCAGGGATAGGCGGCGTAATAGGTGTCCCAATAAGCGCGGTTATAGGCAACGACGGTGAGGCCGACTGCGGGTGCGACCACTGGCGTGACGATGACCGGGTTGCCGCGGTAAACGACCTGAATGTAGCTGGCCGACACCCAGCCGCGATACGCGCCGAAGCTCACGTCGCACCAGGAATAGCCGGAAACGCAGCCGTAAGTCGTGATCCGTGTTCCGGCGGGAACAACAGTGACGACGGGATAGCCGGTCGAAGGGCCAGCTCTCAGGTTCACGTTTCCGGTGGAGACGGCAACCGTTGCCGCCGCCGCAAGCGATGGTGCGCCGATCAGGATCGCCAGCGCGAGGTACAGTCGTTTCATCATGGTGTTCTCCATATGCGTCGCCGCCTTGGCAGCGGCCTCTGGAGACCCTCGACCCGTCGCTTGCACCGGGTCTTTCCGGCGCGTTGCGTTATGTTTCAATTTGTAAAACATGACCGTTCGGTCGGCGTTGGTCCTGCTGGCGCGTACAGGAAGACAAATGCCGTGGCCGCGGTGGTTCTGCACCGTGCGGCGCTCTGGCAGCCAAGGCATTTCGTTAGATTTCCGGTTTGTATGATTTTGTAATCGCTCCCTGTTTTCGTTTGATTTCGCAGGGTCCTCATGTGCAATTGAACTCATGGAACCGGATGCAAAGACAATATTGATCGTCGACGACGATCATGAAATCCGCCGCCTTGTGGGCGAGTTTCTGAGCCGGGAAGGCTTCGAAGTCGTCTCTGCACAGGACGGCCGGGACATGGATTCGGCGCTTGAACGCGTCCAGCCGGACCTTTTCATTCTCGACCTCATGTTGCCGGGCGAAGATGGACTGTCCATCTGCCGCAGGCTGCGTACTCAGGGCAATACGCCCATTCTCATGCTGACGGCAAAAGGGGATGAAACCGACCGTGTGGTCGGGCTGGAACTCGGCGCCGATGATTATGTCGTCAAGCCCTTTGGCCCGCGAGAGCTGCTGGCACGGGTCAGGGCGATGTTGCGCAGGGCCGCCTCCAACCCCTCGCAACCCATGTCGAGACGGTTTGCCTTTGACCGGTTCATTGTCGATCTGGACGCGCGCCAGGTCGAGACCGACGATGGAGATCTGGTGTCCGTCACCAGTGCCGAATTCGATCTTCTGTCGTGTTTTGTTCTCCGCCCGCGCAGGGTTCTCTCCCGCGATCAGATCCTGGACTGGACCCGTGGTCGCAGTGCCGGTCCTTTCGACCGTACAGTCGATATCCTGGTTTCGCGCATCCGCAAGAAACTGGAAAGTTACAGCCCCGGCAGCAGCTTGATAAACACCGTTCGTAATGGCGGCTATCTTCTGACGGCCTCGGTCCGGCAGGTGGCGTGAGATGCGCTTCGGCCTGGTCGCAAGACTTGTTGCCATCGGCGCGAGCCTGCTGCTGGTCTTGTGGCTGCTGGTGCTGGGCGTCGCCTATCGCGAAGGCAGTCTTTCGCGCGCAACATCCAACCCCGAACCTGCGCAGCTTGCCGCGATTGCAGAGCTTTTTGCTGGTACTCCTCTCGCGCAGCAGGACACGGTTCTGAAAGCTGTCCGCTCGCCGGGGATTGATGTTCAACTGGTAGCCGTTTCCGAGGTTCCCGAAACCGACAGCCAACTGCGTGACAGCGGTGTGCTTGAACCCTACCGGGCAATTCTGGGAGAGCGCCTGCTTGCCGCACAGTCTCGCAAGCTGAACGGACTGGACGGCAGCCGCTGGCGTTTCGGCCCCATGCGCCCGCTCAAGTTCTGGATCGCGGCGGGAGACGGCAAGGCTCTGGCAATCGGGGTTCATCTGCCGTTCCCGGTCACGCCTCTGGGCTTGCCTGTCGGCCTGGGGGCGGGTCTGCTCGGTACGGTATTCGCGTTTATCGCGCTGCTTCTGTTCCACCGTGAGATCCGGCCGCTTGCAAGGCTGGCGGCGGCGGTGGACCGCATCGATCCGTCCACCGAACCTGTTCCCTTGCCGGATACCCGCGCCGGTACGCCGGAAATTTCAGCCCTCGTCCGGGCGTTCGACAGGCTGCAAAAGCGGCTTCACACCATGACCCGCTCGCGAATGGCACTGATCGGCGGGCTCCAGCACGACGTGCGCAGCTTCGCCACCCGCCTCAGATTGCGTCTGGAAAATCTGCCGGACGCCTCGGAGCGAGAGCGGGCAACGTCCGATATCACGGACATGATTTCCCTGCTCGACAATGCCCTTCTGATTTCCCGGGCCGGCGTCGGCGTGCTCGACGAGGAGTTGCTTGATCTCTGCGAACTTGTCAGCGCGGAGTTTGCCGAGTTCAGGGAAGCAGGACTGCCTGCCGAAGCGAGTGAGGATTTCGCGCGGAAGCAGGCATGGATCGTCGGCGATCGTGTCGCGCTCAGGCGCATCATTTTGAACGTGGTCGACAACGCCATCAAATATGGCACCCGCGCGCGGGCAACCTTCGACCAGGACGGAGAGCGGATAACGATCCTGATTGATGATGATGGCCCCGGCTTTTCGGAAGAAGCCAGATCGCTGTTGCTCGAGCCCTTTGTGCGCGCGGAACCATCAAGGTCCCGGGGAACTGGCGGTGCAGGCCTCGGTCTTTCGGTAGCCCGGTCACTGACCGAAGCCCATGACGGGGCCATCAGTCTGGAAAACACCCCACGGGGTGGCCGGGTGAAAGTGACGTTGCCCCTCTTCAAGTCAGGCTGACCACCGGGCGGGAAACAAAAAGCTACAATTTCCCATCAGCCGGAAAACCGGCGGATATGCAGAATTTGCAGGATCTCTCCATCGACAACGAGTTGGAGAGTACCGTGAAGAAGCTGATCCCCTTGTCACTTGTGGCCGGCGTCACGCTTGCCGCCGTCATGCCTTTTGCCGCGGTGTCGCAGGACAATCCCTTCGCCATCAAAGGCCCTGCCTATCCACCCGAATTGCCTGTCGTCTTCGGGGGCGTTCACGACATCTACGACGTTGCGGAACGCCTCGATCATCTTCGGCATTTCTATACCGGGAAAGCCGCCAGGTTCAGGCTGGCCGGCGCGTTGAGTTCGCAGGAAACGGCAATAGGCATCCGGGCCGGCCAACAGGACGAATGGCGAGCCTATACCGCTGCAATGCTCGCTCTGGTCCCGGATGCCGGCACGGTGCGCGCCCTTGCAGGAGCGCCTGACGAAGATCCGGCAGGTCCGGAAGCCTTCGGCCGGATTGAAGCTCTGGCGGACGTCCTCTCCGTCTATGGCGAAAAGGGTGCAGCGTTGAAAACCGCAGTCGAGAACCTGCGCGCAGCGCTAACGGAAGAACAGCTTGAGGCCTCCCGGTTTCCTCGCCTTACCCTCAGATAACCCGCATCTCAATACGACAGAATTGCCGGTGCTCCCGCCGCACCGGCAAAGACGGGCGCGTGGCCGCCAATGTTCTACGCGCCCGTCGTCCCCCTCAAGACACAGGATGATTTTCATGAGATTTTTGATTTCGGCTCTTTTGCTTCTGGGCGTCTCCGGGGCTCATGCCCAGGAGCTGACCCGTCAGCAGATGCGGGAAATCAGGACCGCCTGCGAAGCAGACGTGCGCAGCTTGTGCTCCGGCATACAGCCGGGCGGCGGCAGGCTTCTGCAGTGCCTTCAGGCCAATGCGGCAAACATGTCGCCGAGTTGCGCGAACAAGCTTCTTGAACTTCAGGCGTCACGTCCTCCGCAATAACAAAAGCCGCGGCGGCAAGCGCTTCCCGGCAATGCCGCCGCTACCAATTCAACTTTGCCTTTTGAGGGGCTCTGGCCCATGTCGTTTTATGCAGACGGACTGGTCCAGCCTTTCCATTCCAGCTTGCCGGAAAAGGTTTCGACGAGCGCGTCAATCAGGACTCTGACCTTCCGGGGTGTATTCGCGCCAGGGGGGCGGAGTACGTAAAGACCGACTTCAGGTGTTGGATAGTCAAGCAGCAAGGGAACAAGGTCACCACGCTCAACCGCATCGTTGACGAGAAACAGGGGCGCGTGAGCAATTCCAAGCCCCGCAACCGCCCAGGCTACGGTTATGTCTCCGTTGTCAGTGCGCAGACGTCCCGAGGGGCGTACAGAGATGTTCCCGTTGCCACTGTGGAAGATCCAGTCCGGTGAAAGCGCAGCTGTGTAAATGAGGCATTCGTGGGCCGTCAGGTCTTCAGGCGTTTGCGGTGTACCATATTGCTTCAGATAGGTCGGGCTGGCGACGACGATCGAGTTGATCGGTGCGATCTTGCGAGCGACGTAGCTGGAATCGCGCAACTTCCCAATTCGGATCGCAGCATCGAACCGCTCGCCGATCAGATCGACAACCCGGTCAGAAAACGAGGCATCCACTTTCAACCGCGGGTGACGACAGGCCAGAGATCCGAGGATCGGGCCAAGATGTCTTGTCCCGAAGGCAAGAGGGACGGACAGTCGCAATTCTCCGACGATTTCGTTCGAGTGCTCGGAGATTGCTTCTAGCGTGTCTTCATAGTTGGCCAGAAGATCCTCGCTTCTGGATTTGAATTCCTGGCCAGCCTCCGTGGGGGCAATGCCGCGGGTCGTCCGATCCAGTAGACGGGTGCCGAGCAGGTCTTCAATCCTCGCAATTCTGCGGCTGACGATGGATTTCGAGATGCCGAGTCGCGTCGCAGCCGCGCTCAGGCTGCCGCATTCCACGACTTCGATGAAGCATCGCATATCGTCCAGATCAATCATGCGTTCCTCTCAGAGCAACAATCTGGTTCGGAAAATGACGGTTCCGGAAAAGGCATCCGGGAACCAAGTTGACGACTGAATTTCTTACATGAAAAGCAGGACGTACAATCAATGTCTAAAGTTCTCGTACTGACAAGCAGTGTTCTGGGCGATGCCTCCGTATCCAACCAGCTTACCACCCACATCGTAAACCAGTTGCGTCTCAAGAACGGCAAAAGCAAGGTCATTGCCCGCGATCTGGGAAGCAATCCCGTGCCGCACCTGACGCAGGATTCCACGGTTGCCTTGCGTGTTCCCGAAGCTGAAAACGAAGTGCAGGCAAACGCGCAGGCCCTCTCCGACGAACTCATTGCCGAGTTGAAAGCGGCCGACCTGCTGGTCATCGGTGCGCCCATGTACAACTTCGGCATTCCGTCGACGCTGAAAGCCTGGTTCGACTACGTGCTGCGCGCCGGAGTAACCTTTTCCTATAGCGACGCAGGTCCGGAAGGGCTCCTGAAAGGCAAGCGTGCTATCGTCGTCTTGACACGAGGCGGCCTCTACAGCGAAGGACCGGCGCAGCTGATGGATGCCCAGGAACCTCACCTGCGCACCTTGCTCGGCTTCATCGGCATCACGGACGTCACTTTCATTCGCGCCGAGAAACTTGCCTTCGGTGCCTCTTTCCAGGAAGAGGCCATCGCCGCAGCCAAGAAGGCAGCCAATGAGGTGGTTGACGACTTGCAGCTGGTGGCTGCCTGACATCCTTGCAGCGCACTTCGTCGGTTGCGATAGCGAAGCTCGCATTTTTCAACACCGTCGTCCCCTACTCCCGCCCCTGTCTATGTCAGAGGGCGGGGTTTCCGTTGTGAGCGAACGTCTGCAAGACTGTTTGGTCTCTCCTGTTCGGATTTCTGCATCCACATTCGGAAACACCTGTCCCTTCATGCCCTACCCGAGATGAAGATCGGCTCAGTTTGGCGAGTGATCAATAAAGGTGGACGCAGCGGAGGCCGCCGCCGCGTCCAGACCATGTTTCAATCAGAGATTAAAAGTCCCTTGGACGTGTCGATGGTCGGTGTCGGCCGCATCAGACAACCCGTGCTGGAGCCGGATCATATCCGCCGCCCGCTCTCCGATGACGACACATGGAGCCATCGTATTGCCGGTCGTGATACGCGGCATGATCGAGGCGTCGGCCAGCCGAAGTCCCTCGATGCCATACACCTTGAGCTGATTATCAACCACCGCCATGCTGTCCCGCCCCATCTTGGCCGTACAGGATTGATGCCAGTAGGTGACAGCGGATTTCCGGATGAAGTCGATCATGCCTGACTTGTTTCGGGACCGCGGTGCCGTCTCGGTTTTGACCAGCGGTGTGAAGGCTTCACTGTTTCCCGCCTCACGGCATAGTTCCACTGCCGCCAATGCAGCCGTCAGATCTTCCGGCTCACTCAAGGAGTTGGGTTCTATGAGCATAGGGTCGAGGGCATCCGGCCCGGATAGACGCAGCCGTCCCCGGCTTTTCGGCTGTGCAAGCCCGGCAAACATCGTCCAGCCGTGCTCAGGTGTTTCCAGGTCCGTTTCAACAGGGCTGGGCACGGCAAACTCAAGCTGGCACTGAAGGATATCGGGTTGCTGAAGACCGGAATTGCTCTTCCAGTAGAGGGTCGCTTCACAGCCGCCACCGCCGACCTCCTCAGGTTTGCGGTACGCCCAGGTACACCCAAACGCGATGTGATCCTGATGATTGCGGCCAACGCCGGGAAGATGCTGGACAACGGGGATCCCGTGAACCCGCAGTTCATCCTCGGGACCGATGCCCGACTGCATCAGAACCTTGGGTGTGTTAACAGCGCCGAGTGACAGCACTGTTTCATATCGCGCGCGGAACTGCCGAACTTCGCCGTCGACCAAAGCTTCGACGCCGATCACCTTCTTTCCCTCAAATAGGAGCCGCGTGACCAACGCATTGGTCAACACAGTCAGGTTTGGTTGCACCATCATCTTGTGGGTGTAGGACCGGAAGACCGACTCCCGCTTGCCGTTGCGGATCCTCAGTTCCGCGATCGATGCACCGCCGGCACTTTCCATCATCTCGCCGTTGGGCGTGTCGAAGACGGGAACACCAATCAGCTCCGCCGCGTCGAGAAGTGCCCTGGCAACCGGCTTTGGACTGTCAGGTTGCGCGACGTGGACGGGGCCGCCGGATCCCCTTCGCAAAGGATCCGGTGTTCCGCGCCAGTCTTCAATACGGCGGTAGTATCCGAGCACGGACTGGTATCCCCAGGCTTCGTCGCCGGATTCTGCGGCGAAATGGTTCCAGTCTTCCTTGTGGCCCCGGGCCCACACCATGACATTGATGCTTGAACCACCACCAAGCCCCTTGCCCATGCTTAAGGGAAGACGGCGGCCGGCGAGTCCAGGTGTTGGTTCACCAACGAAGCCCCAATCACGGTCACTGCCAAGGTTCAACGGCCATTGAGCCGGTTCCATGACACTTTCGGCGAGATCGTCGCCTCCAGCCTCAAGGAGCAGAACCCTGGCATTGCCGTCTTCGGCCAATCTGGCTGCGACAACCGACCCGCTGGAACCTGCACCGCATACGATGAAATCGAATTCGGCATTTGTCTTTTCGAGCTGCATGGTCTTGTCCATGTGTTCGACCTCTATCGATGCTTGTGTTGTTTAATGCTGGCTCGAGACCGTTTGTGCGGCTTCGTCGATCGTGTCGGCGACGACCTTCGGCCGGGTCATGAAGAGAGCGTGGCTGGCAGAGACCTTCGTGATCTTTGCGCCGATACGTTCCGCCATGTGGATCAGCATGGCCTGGTCGAATGCCTTGTCTTCGGTTGCAATCACCGCCCAACTCGGCTTGGAGCGCCACGCGGCATTCTTCAGCTTCGTGCCAAACGCTGCCAAGTTGAGGGGAACTTGAGAATCCCGCATGAAAGCGGCGTCCGCGTCGCTGACGTCATGGGCAAAGCCGGATTTGAATTTTTCCCGGTCGACATAGGCGAAATCGTCTTCCGAAGTGTCGATGACGAACTCGGAAGCCGCTGGAAATCCATCATATTGTTGAGCTGTCGTTTCGCCGGCATCCGGTGAAAGCGCCGAGACATAGACCAACCCGGCAACCTTCTGGTCGACCCCCGCTTCGGTAATGACCGTGCCGCCCCAGGAATGCCCGACAAGTATGGCCGGGCCGTCCTGCCGGTCCAATGCGCGTTTGGTGGCCGCAACATCGTCTTCCAGAGATGTCAGCGGGTTCTGGACGATGGTGACCCGGTATCCACGTGTTGTCAGTTCGTCATAGACGCCGCGCCAGCCGGAGCCATCCGCAAAAGCGCCGTGAACAAGCACAACATTCCTGACAGTCTGATCCGTCGGAATGGTGTCTGACGCATTCGCGGACTTCAGTCCGATGACGGCAGCGGCGGCAGCCGCCAGAACAAACATTTTCGTCTTGGTCTTCATAGCTCTTCTCCAAACAAATAGCGATAACAGTTATCGCGATAAGAGTGATTATAGGGATCGAATTTTCAGGTCAAGAGAAATGTTATCGCGATATTGTTTCTCGTGATGTGGTTTGATATACGGGGGCA
The DNA here is from genome assembly GCF_053005225.1 of Roseibium sp. RP-7. Classification (NCBI taxonomy): domain Bacteria; kingdom Pseudomonadati; phylum Pseudomonadota; class Alphaproteobacteria; order Hyphomicrobiales; family Stappiaceae; genus Roseibium; species Roseibium sp. RP-7. The sequence goes on along the minus strand of NZ_JBRKQA010000004.1, from coordinate 34,836 downwards.
AAGGAGCAGTGCATGACGAATGACCGGAAGAACAGTCCACCGCCTTTGGACGATCAACTCTGCTACGCGATCTATTCGGCAGGGATTGCCATTCAGCGCGTCTACAAACCCCTTCTTGACGAGCTCGGGGTGACCTATCCGCAGTATCTCGTTCTCAATGTTCTCTGGCGCGACGACCAGAAGACAGTCGGGGCAATCGCCGAGACCCTGGCGTTGGAATCCAGTACACTCACGCCGCTTCTCAAGCGTCTCGAAACGGCGGGACTGCTGCAAAGAACCCGAAATCCAAACAACGAGCGACAGGTTGTCGTGGCCTTGACCGACAAGGGCCGTGCGCTTCAGTCCAGGGCAGGATGCCTTGGCGAGGCTCTGCTGACGGCTTCGATGCAAAGCCCCGAAGACCTCGCGAGTCTCAACAAGAACATCCGAAATCTTCGCGACACGATCTATTCTCAGATCGGCGGGTGGGGCACTCCCGCCTGATCCGCACGTTCGTCATGTCTACGTTGTCGGTATGGTGCCCCCGTCAATGACGTATTCGGTGCCGGTGATCGTGGCCGCGCGGTCGGACGCCACGAACGCAATCAGGTTCGCGACCTCTTCCGGTTTTGTCGGGCGACCGATCGGTATTCCGCCAAGCGCCTCCATGATCATCTTCTTGCCGCCCTCGTAATCGGTGCCTGCCTGCTTGGCGAGACGGTCGGCAAGGCGTACCGACGCTTCCGTCTCAATCCACCCGGGCGATACACGCAGCACACGCACGCCCCTTGGCGAGACTTCTTTCGACAGGGCCTTGCTGTAGGTGGACAGCGCTGCCTTTGCCGATGCATAGGCGGTTGTTGATTCAGGCAACGGCAGTTCCCTCTGGATCGACGAAACGTGGATGACGACACCACTTCCCCGTTCAACCATGTCCGGCACGAGTTGCCGGTCCAGACGAACGGCAGGAAAGAGATTGAGATAGAGCTCGTTATGCCACTCGGCGTCCGTCAGGGCGACATACCCGCCTCCCGGAGCAGAGGAACCGCCGAGCATATGAACAATGATGTCCACGCCTCCCAGCCTTTCCCGGACAGCGGCGGCAAGGTCATCGCAGCCTTCGGTCGTGGTCAGGTCTGCCGCGACGAACTGGACGCCATCTTCAAGCCTGTCCGGTCTGGTCCGGGCGCTTGTCAGCACTTCGGCCCCGAGTTCCCGGAATAGTCTGACCGTCGCAGCTCCTGCGCCTCGCGTTCCGGACGTGACAAGCGCCCGTTTGCCTTCAAGACTGAGGAACTTGCTCACGGCAGAATCTCCAGTTCAGCAATCTTTTCGCCCGTCAGGCGGAAAAAATACCTCAGGTCGACCGGGCTGCCGGGAAAGTTCCCGGCAACGTGGCCCGTCACCACCTTGCGATTTCCTTCCACCTCGATTGCGAAAGGCTCGACCGTGTAGGAGTACTTTGTTGAAGCTTCCGCCTTCCATCGGCGGATCGCGGTGCGTCCCGCATGCACGTTTTTCTCGTCCTTGACGACCGCGTCTTCGCTGAAACAATCAGCGACGGCATCGGCATTCCTGTTTCCGTCAGCTTCGAAATAGGCCTCAATCGGTCCTGGTAACCGGATATCCATCTGACATCTCCGTTTCTGGTGATGGTCCAGCCGGAACAGCGGTGTGTTCCGGCGTCGATGGTCGAAATATATGGCTGGACCTTAATCGCGATAATTGGGATAAAGATGGATGTAACATCACGAAAATCGGAACAATGTCACGTCAGATCCTGGGAGAACTTGAAGCGGTTCTGGCCATCGCCAATCGAGGGTCTTTCCGTGCAGCGGCGCTCGAACTCGGGCTGTCGACGACGGCGCTCAGCAATCTTATTGGCAAGATAGAGCGGCAACTCGGCGTTCGCCTGTTCAATCGCACCACGCGAAGTGTCTCGTTGACGGATGCCGGTCGAACCTTCGTCGAACAGGTGTCCCCCGCACTGCGTGACATCCAGGACGCAATGGCTGCCGTGCGCTCGCAACAGGACACGCCTTCGGGGACATTGCGCATCAATGCTTTCGCAACAGCTGCCCGGGAAGTGTTTGCGCCACTTGTTCTGGCGTTCGTGCAGCGCTACCCACAGGTTCACATCGATCTCGTCACCGAAGGCCGGATCGTCGATATCGTCGCCGAAGGGTTCGATTTGGGAATCCGAACCGCCGACCTGGTGCCAAGTGACATGATCGCTGTGCCGCTGGGGGCGCCTCGCAGCTTTGCCGTGGTCGCCACCCCCGCCTACCTAGAAAAACATGGGAGGCCGGCCGCACCACCCGATCTTCTGGCTCACCAATGCATCCGTGTCCGGCTGCCAAACGGTGCGCTTTATCGCTGGCATTTCGAGAAGGATGGCAATGCCCTCCTGATCGACGTGGAGGGTCCGATTACACTTGATGAAGCTTCGCTTGCACGAATGGCCGTTCTCGACGGGATCGGGATCGGGTTTTTCATGGAAGCCAACGTGCGCGACGACATCGCTGCCGGGCGACTTGAACGGGTCCTGCAGGATTGGACCCCGCCAACGTCGCCGCTGTGTCTCTATTATCCCGGGCGTAAAAACCCTTCGGCTGCCTTCCGGGCTTTCGTCAATATGGCACGGGAACTTGGCAAGGCAGCCACGCGAAGAGATCTATTTCCGGCTGAGCAATGAGCCACTGCCGTTTCTGGAAAGTGTCGTGCGGTTTCAGCTACAGCCGATCAGCGGCAACTGAACGTTTCTGACGATCAGGCCATGCCTTGATGATGGCGTTGGACCGGTCGATCGCATTCTGTCCGAACGCGATCTCGACGGCTAATACGAGCGCGGTCTGAGCCAGTCCGGGGCCACCGGGCAACAGGCAAAGAATGAACTTCAAGCTAAAGCAATTAGCCTGTTTCGTGTCCTCTTTGCTGTGCCCGTGTCCTTAGACGCGGGCAGCTTCGAAAGCCTTCCAGACCTTCTCGAAGGCGGCAAAGTCCATCGCTCCTTTTGCAGTGGCTTCCAGAACGATCTTTTCCGAGGCAAAGAGCTTCGCAATACCTTCTTTAAGGCCGGGTATGACCTCCACTGGAATGACCACGGCGCCATGACGGTCGGCGTGGACCAGGTCACCATCCTGGACAGTCAACCCAAAGATGCTGACAGGCGTGCCCAACTCGCGAACATGCACGAACCCGTGGCTGGGGCCGATGGAACCCGCGACCACCGGAAATCCTTCTGCCATATCGCCGAGGTCGCGCATGACCCCGTTGGTGAGCGCACCGGACATGCCGAAAGCCTTGTGGATCGAAGTATTCACCTCGCCCCAGTAGGCCCCGATGCAATGCGGGAAATCCACGTCCTCGATGACGGCTATCGAGGGTTTGGGAGCCTCGGCCATGCGCCGGTAGTATTCCATGCGGCGGGCGCGGATGACGTCCGCAGGCTCTGTGGGTGGTTCGAGTGCGGCGATCTTGGCCGTTGAGGCATAGCCCACCATGGCGCCACCCTCCGGTGCGCTGCACAGCATGGTGCCTCGTGTGAAGCCATTGAAGCCGCGCTTGCCCTCGACAACCTCGATGGCATTGCAGACCGTCGGCGTATCCACGCGTTTCAGCAGTTCCAGAAGTTCCTGATCCATTCTAATCCTAGTCCTCAAGCCATCGTCCGAGTGCGGCGTTCGTTGCCGCAGGCTGTTCCAGTGTCGTCAGGTGACCGGCTTGTTCGATGATTTCCAGAACCGAGTTCTGAAGCAGTTCGGCCATCTGTGTATGCCGATCAAGGGGGCAGAGCCTGTCGCTCTCGCCGGTCAGGACCAGAGCCTTGCCCTTGTAGGCGCGCAGCGTTTCGGTCTGTGACGGGCGGTCAATCAGCGCTTTCGACTGGCGCAGGAAGACCTCGGGTCCGAGGCTTTCGGCCATGTCAAGCGCAAGGCTCTCGAGGTCGGCGGCGGTCGACCTGTCATGTGCGAAATTTGGAATGACCTCGAGGCGCATGACGTCCGAGAGCCCACCTGCGCGGACCGCCGCCATTTGTGGCGCCCGCTTTTCCTTCACCGTGTCCGGTTCGGCACGCGGATTGGTGTCGAGTAGTGCCAGACGCTCCACACGTTCGGGCGCCTGCCTCACGACCTCCATGGCGACGATCCCGCCCATGGAAAGGCCCGCGAGCGCAAAGCGTTGCGGTGCACCGGAAAGGATCGCCGCCGCCAGGGCCTCGACATTGTCCTCGTTGCAGATCGGAGCAAGATGCAGTGCACGCGACCCGGAAAAGGCAGCGATCTGCGGCTCGTAGAGCCGGGCATCGCACATCATGCCGGGGATCAGGACGAGCGGGAGACGCGTCATGGCCACTTCCTTTTCAAGAAGGCAGCCGGCGAGACCGGAGAGCCTCGCCGGCTGCCAGGTGTCAGTTCCCGGTCCAGGTCAGGCCAGCGGGATCATCTGTGGCGACAACCCGGTAGAGCGATGCCTCACCGGTCATCGACGGCTCAAGCGAGTAAGTCTCTCCGGCGAGCATCAGGGCGGTGTCGCCTGGGTTGAGCACGGTTTGACCGCCGCTCCAGCTTAGCGCCCAGTGGCCACGCATCGGCATCAGCACTGTCGGCTTCTCCGGTGTGATGGTGTCGCTGGAGAGTGAGCCGCGCGTCAGGAACTCGACCTCGAAACCGGGCTTGTCTTTCAGGAGAGCGTTCTCGCCGATCACCTTGGCCGGCTTTTTCGCTGCCAGCGCCATCAGGTCCCAGTAGCGGGCAACATAGTCGCGGACCACGTCCTCCACCGGCGTTTCCGGGAAAGCCTTCAGCTCTTCGTCGGTCAGAAGCGGCATCGGCGACACGTTGTGCGGCAGGGTCTGGCCCTTCTTGCTGTCGTAGAGGACTCCGTTCTCCCCAAGGATGAGACCGTGTTCCCGCGCGTCCTCGATCACCTGAGGTGCCCATGTCACGCCGCCGCCGGCATCATCGCCGCCAAGGATCGCCATGATCATTCCGTAGTCGGTGCCGATGTTCTCGAACCCGCGAAAAATCCCGGTCGGAATGTTGAAGATGTCGCCTTCCTCGGCAACGAATTCGCCGGCCGTGCCATAGCGGCCCCAGAAGAAGCGCCAGCGTCCCTTCAGCACGAAGAAGACTTCGGCTGTGGTGTGGTTGTGAAGCGAGTTGCGGCAATGCGGCGGCTGTCCCGCGGCACCGATATTGAAGCCGACCTTGTCGGTGATGTGGACGTGCTGGTCGGGACTTTCCGAAACCCCGCCGCCGATGATGGTGAAGTTTTCCTTCTGGTTCGAGCCAGGCGTATGGGCGTCGATGAAGGCAGTCTTGCACGGCTTCAGTTCACCGTAGCGAACGATGCGATCGTTGATCGAACTCATGTCGAATATCCTTGAGAAATCTGGTCAGTGTAGGGCGGCCAGCAGCCGGTTCGGCGGGTGGTTGTTCAGCCGCCGTGATCTCAAGCTCTGCAGATAGGTGTGATGCCGTTCCTCGGCCTGAAGGGGTGTCCTCATGTGCCGAACGGGTCCAGCTTGCGCGTGGAGCCGCGCTGGATCAAATCGCCCGGGATCAGGATGCGCGTGGGCTCTGTATGTCCCTCGACGCGGCCAAGCAATGTCTCGACTGTTGCCTCGACCATCCGGTTCACCGACTGGCGAACTGTCGTCAGGTCATAGGTCGGCCAGCCTGCGACGGGCACATCATCGTAGCCGACCACAGCGACGTCGCCCGGTACGGAAAGCCCCAGTTCGAAACGCAGAACGTCCATCACGGGAAGTGCCATATGGTCGTTGCCGACGAATACCGCGTCCGGTCTGTCCGCTGAACCGAAGAGCTCACGCGCAAGCTGACGCGCCACCTCAGTGCTGTATTTGCCGTCGAGCACGGCGCAGGGTTCGCGGCCGTGTTCGGTAAGCGCCTCAGTGAAGCCGCGTGCGCGGTCGCGCCCGGTCGAAGATCCCTGCCAACCGGCGATATGGGCGATCCGTTCATGTCCGCAGGCGACCAGGAAGTTGGCGACGGTCCGGCCGCCTGCAAGGTTGTCGGAGGTTACCGACGACAGGCGGTTGTCGTCCTGACCGCGATTGAACATGACGATCGGGATGCCGGCGTCCTCGCAGCGTGTGGTCAGGTCGTTGGTGATCGCAACAGAGGCCGTGATGATGCCGTCGACGCGGTAATCGAGCAATTCGTCGACCACGCGAGTAACATCGTCCTCCTGGTTCTCCGCCAGAAAGATCAGGATGTGATAGCCCCTGGCCTGCAAGGCCCGGCTGAGACGCTCGATTGCGAGCGGATAGAACTGGTTTTCAAGGTAGGCCACGACGAGGCCGATGATGCGGCTTCTGCCGGTAATCATCGCCCGCGCGATCGGGTTCGGTCGGTATCCGAGTTCCTCGGCTGCCGCCTCGATGCGGTCGCGGGTCTTCTGCGAGACGCTGGAGCCCGGCGTGAATGCACGGCTGACTGCCGACTGGGAAACCCCTGCCAGCTTTGCGACTTCGCTGAGTGTGACCTTTTCCTTGCTCATCAGTCCGCCGTCCAACCTCCATCGACCAGCAATGCCGTTCCGGTCACCAGGGAGGATGCGTCCGAGGCGAGGTAGACGACCGCGCCCATGATATCCTCGACTTCGCCTACCCTGCCAAGCTTGATCTTCTCCTCGATCCACTTGCGCCGTTCGGGGTTCTCGAAGGTCTTCTCGGTCAGCGGGGTGCGAATGAAGGTCGGGCAGATGGAATTGATGCGGATCCCCTTCGGCCCCCACTCGATCGCCATCGATTTGGTCATGCCTTCGATTGCGTGCTTGGAAGCTGAATAGACGGCGCGGTCGATGCCGCCAACATGGCCCATCTGGGACGAGATGTTGATGATCGAACCCGGCTTGCCTTCGGCTGCCAGCCGGCCTGCGGCCAGGGCTGCGAGAAAATAGGCTGCCCGGAAATTCAGGTCGATCACTGCATCGAAGTCTTCGGGCCGGGTTTCCAGCGCAGGACCATGGCGCGCCATGCCGGCGGAGTTCACGACAACGTCAAAGGCCGGCAGGTCGGCGAGGGCTTTTTCAAGCGCTTCACGATCTGCCATGTCGAGGACCAAAACGTCCGCCTGCATGCCTTCGGCCTGCATTTCTGCCTGAAGGACCTGAAGCGGCGCGGCCCGCCGGGCTGCCAGTGTTACTGCCGCCCCGGCTTCCGCAAGCGCGACAGCGCACGCCCTGCCGATGCCGGAGGACGCACCTGTTACGAGGGCGCGCCGGCCATCAAGACGAAAGGACGGGGTGCGCGGAAGGCTCATTCGGCCTTCTCCAGAACCGGTGCGGCCTCACCATAGGGGACGTTGACACCGCCATAGCGGCGAACGCGGACGTTGCACTGCTCGGCGTGGCCGACAAAACCTTCCAGCATGCACAGGCGCGAGCCATAAGCACCGATACTGGCCGCTGCTTCGTCGGTCATGACCTTCTGATAGCTGTGGGTTTTCAGGAACTTGCCGACCCAAAGTCCGCCGGTGTAGCGGCCGGCCTTCTTGGTTGGCAGCGTGTGGTTGGTGCCGATGACCTTGTCACCGTTGGAGACATTTGTCCGCGGCCCGAGGAACAACGCGCCATAACAGGTCATGTTTTCTAGGAACCAGTCGTCGCGGTCGGTCATGACCTGAACATGTTCGGAAGCAATGTCGTCGGCGACCTTCAGCATTTCCTCGTAGGTGTCGCAGACGATCACCTCGCCGTATTCTTCCCAGCTCACGCGGGCGGTGCCCGCTGTCGGCAGAATGGCGAGAAGCCGTTCGACTTCGGCCATGGTTTCTTCCGCCAGCCTGCGGCTGTTGGTCAGCAGCACGCAGGGGCTGTTGTAGCCGTGTTCGGCCTGGCCGAGCAGATCCGTCGCGCAGAGTTCCGCGTCTGCTGCGCTTTCATCGGCGATCACCATGGTTTCCGTCGGTCCGGCAAAAAGATCGATGCCGACGCGGCCGAAGAGCTGACGCTTGGCTTCCGCAACAAAGGCGTTGCCCGGACCAACCAGCATGTGCACCGGCTCGATGGTTTCCGTGCCGATGGCCATCGCGCCGACGGCCTGAATGCCGCCCAGCACGTAGATTTCGTCCGCGCCGCCAAGGTGCATGGCCGCGATCACGGCGGGATTTGGTTTGCCGTCGAACGGCGGAGTGCAGGCAACGATGCGCGGAACGCCGGCGACCTTCGCTGTTGCGACGGACATATGTGCGGAGGCCACCATCGGAAACTTGCCGCCCGGCACGTAGCAGCCGACGGACTGAACCGGCAGGTTGCGGTGGCCGAGAATGACGCCCGGCAGCGTCTCGACCTCGATATCCAGCATGCTGTCGCGTTGGGCCTTTGCGAAATTGACCACTTGCGCCTGGGCGAATTTGATATCGGACAGTTCCTGCTCGGTCAGCTGGGCGATCAGGCCGTCGATCTCCTCTTGCGACAGGCGGTAGGATGCCGGGGAATACTTGTCGAATTTTTCGCTGAGGTCGCGCACGGCAGCATCGCCGCGTTCCTCGATATCCTTCAGGGTTGCCTCGACAACGGCGCGCACCTTGGCGTCGTCCTCGACACGGTCCGCTTCGGGCTTCCCTTTCTTCAGATACTCGACAGTCATTTCAGGTTCCTCAGTTTTCCCGGCGACTTTCTGCGCGGCGAAACCGCATCGTCCGTCGTCATCTTTCGAATGCGGCCGAAATGCCGCTGTTGTGTGGTTCAGCGGGTTGCCCGCCGAAGGTTTAGCGCCCGTAGCCCAGGAACAGTTCTGGCAGTCCAAGGGACAGGACGGGAATGAAAGCGATCAGCAGGAGCGCGAAGATCATCGTCACCACCCAGGGAAAGATCCTGCGGGCGATGTCCTCGAACCGGATCTTGCCGACAGCGGCGGCCATGAACAGGTTCGCTCCGAGCGGCGGTGTCACGAAGCCGATGGCAAGCGCCACGACCATGACGATGCCGAAGTGAACCGGATCCACGCCGAGTTTCAGCATGATCGGCAGAAGGACAGGTGTCAGGATGACGATTGCCGCCAGTGTTTCCAGGAAGGTGCCGACGATCAGAAGCAGGACGATCGCGGCCAGCATCACCACCACCTTGCTCTGGGTCAGCGACAGCACGAGCTGGGCGAGATCGGACGGGATACGCTCCAGAGCAATGATGCGGCCGAAGGCGTAGGACGCACCGATGATGACGAGCACGGCGGAGACCAGCAACGCTGCTTCCAGCATCATCTTCGGAACGGCGGACAGCGGAAGCTCCCGATAGACGAAGCAGCTCACGATCAGGGCATAGACGACGGCGACGGCGGAACTTTCGGTCGGTGTCACCATGCCGGAATAGATGCTGCCGAGAACAACAGGCGGCATGGCGAGGGCGAGCTTCGCATCCCAAAGGGCGGCCCAGAGACTGCCGGTGCGGGTTGGCGGTACCGGGTTGCCCGCACCCTGGTTTCCGGAGCGACGCTGTATCACGTTGTAGCCGATCAGGGTCAGCGCGATCACGAAGCCCGGAACGATGCCGGCCATGAAGAGAGCCGTCACCGAGACGCCGGAAGAGACCGCATAGACGATCATCACCACCGACGGCGGGATCATGACGCCAAGCCCGCCTGCGGAGGCCACCATGGCGCCTGCATAGGCCCGGTCGTAGCCGCGATCGACCAGAGCCGGGATCATGGCGAGGCCGATGGCCGCCACCGTCGCGGATCCTGTTCCGGAGATGGCCGCAAAGAACAGGCAGGACATGATCGTCACGGTGCCCAGATCGCCGGGCATGCCGCCGAAGGCATGGTCCGCAACGGCGATCAGGCGTTTGGAAATGCCTCCCTCGGCCATCAGGCTGCCGGCCAGGGTGAACAGCACCACCGCGATGAGCGTGAAGCTGTCGATGGCCGAGACCAGCCCGAGGGCATACATGTCGAGGCTGAGGAACGGAATATAGAGGATTGCGAGCATGCTCGCGGCACCGAGCGCAATGCCGATCGGTACACCGATGAGCAACAGCAACAGGAAGCTTCCGAAGAGAATGGCTGTCGTCATGGCTCAGATATCCGTCTGGGGGCCGAGGCGCGTGTCGCCATCAACGACGGCAGCCTTGATGGATTGCAAAAGACGCAGGCTGCTCAGGGCACCGGAAAAGATGATCGCCGCGTAAAGCACGGCTTGAGGCCACTCGGTGGAGCTCAGGATCTTGCCGCGGTCGATGGATTGCTGCGTGATCACGACACCGAGCCAGCAAACGACGACGGAATAGATCAGGAAGATCACCTCGGAGAGCACGAACATCCAGTGGCGCAGTGCCTTCGGCATGACATCGATCAGAACCGTGACACGCATGTGCCGGCGCTCGCGGATTGCGTAACTCACGCCGAAGTAGATCATGTAGACGAAGGAAAACCGGGCGAGTTCGTTCGCCACAGCTATCGAGGTGGAGAAGGCAAGCCGCGCAATCACGTCCGCGAAGACCAGAATGATGATCATGCCCAGCATCGAGACGATCACCGCCGGCTCGAACCATTTTTCGAGAAACCGCATTTTGCCTTCTCCTCCCCTGGTTCGCTTACTGCGCGACGGCCTGCATGAAGGTGTCGTAGAAGGAGTCGCCGACCTTGGCGCGAATGTCGCCTTCGATGGCGGCGTTCATTGTTTCGCCGAGGCGCTTCTTGTCGGCCTCCGGCAGCTCGTTCACTTCGAGCCCGGCTTCCTTGAGTTTGGCCAGGGTTTCGGCATTGGCGGCCGCGGTCAGCTCGCGCTGCTTCTTGACGGTTTCCACTGCAACTTCGTCGATGAGCGTGCGGTCGGCTTCGTCCAGGTCGTTGTACCAGTCAAGATTGGCCATCCAGAGTTCCGGCCAATAGATGTGACCGGTCAGGGAAACGTATTTCTGCACCTCGAAGAAACGCTCGATGATCATCGAGCTCAGGGCGCTTTCCTGGCCATCGATCAGACCCTGCTGCAATGAGGAATAGATCTCTCCCCACGCCAGCGGCACCGGAACGGCGCCAACCGACCGCCAGGCCTTGATGGCGATCGGGTTGTCTGCCGAGCGCATGCGCAGGCCTTCGAAGGCTTCGTAGCTGTCGAGCGGTGCACGGGAGTTGGTGAAGCTGCGGAACCCGAGTTCCATGAAGCCCATGTTCTTGAGCCCACGGTCTTCCATGGCTGCAGAGATGGTCTTGCCGGCGTCGCCGTCCAGAAGGCTGCGCGCGGTCTCTTCGTCCTTGAAGAGAAGGAACTGGTCGAGCACGGCCAACTGATCGACAGTCGAGCTCAGATGAACCGACGCACCCGTGGTCATGGTGATGTTGCCGGACTGGACCAGGTCGGTCATTTCCTTGACGCTGCCGAGCTGGCCACCCGGAAAGATCTCTACCTGGATGGTGCCATTGGAGCGCTTTTCGAGTTCTTCCTCGAAGTAGCTCAGAGCCTGGTGGACAGGCGAGACCTCAGGCGTGGCATGGCCGATGCGGATGGTCGTATCGGCTGCTGCCTGTGTGACAAATGCAAGTGCGGCTGTTGCAGCCCAAACGGCGACTTTCATTCTGTTCCCTCCCGAGAAGCGAAATTGAAAACGGGAGAACCGGCATTTGGGAACGCTTGCAAGCTGCAGTCCCACCGGCTCCTCCCCGGAACACGATCGCGGCACCTCCGTATGCCTGCGACCCGGCCCTTGACCCGGTTCCTACGCCGAATTGAGTCAGTTCGCAAGAGATTTTGCAAACGTTCCCAAAATTTTAGGGGCGAAAAAACCCCACAAAATACGTTCTAAATTGTTGGAAAACGATCGAAAAATTCGCGATTTGAGGCAGGCAAAAAAATATTTTTGCAAAATTTGTGAAAACGCTTGCAAGCGGAGTTTTCCGACAAGTGACACGCCAAGGCCTTGGCGAACAGGCGTCGGCCGCACAGCGGTCGCAGCTGGTAAGCGTTCTGTTCGGGAATACTAGCTTCGGGTCGTGCCGCGGATGACCTCGACAGGCGGAATTCGGACCTTGCGGACGTCCGTATTCCCCTCCTCTATCGCATCGACCAGCATGGCGACTGCCGCCGAGACCATCTGGTTGATGGGCTGCCGGATCGTGGTGAGGTTGAACGAAGGCCAGGCGGCTTGCGGGATGTCGTCAAAGCCGACCATGGCTACGTCCTCGGGAACTTTCAGTTTGAACTCGAAGCGGATTACGTCCAGGGCTGCAAGCGCCATGTGGTCGTCGGCGACAAAGACAGCATCGGGCTGATCGGGCACGTCGAAAAGCTGGCGGGCTGCATCGGCGGCATCCGTGTAGTGATAGTTTCCGTCCGCTCGGGAGTGCAGTTCAACGCCTGCTTCCTGCAGCACAGCCATGAACCCGGCTTCGCGATCAATCTGCGTCGAGGCTCCGGAGAAGCCGGCAAGCAGGGCAACGCGTTTCGGCTGTCCACGCAGAAGCGCTTTTGCCGCCAGCTCGCCGCCAAGGCGATTGTCGCTGGTCACCGCGCGCAGATTGTCCTTCGGCTGATCGCGGTTGAACAGAAGCACCGGGATGTCGAGGTCCCGGCACCGCTCCGCCAGCGTCGAGGAAACGGACACAGATACCATGATGATGCCGTCGACCCTGTAACCCATGATTTCCTGGATGACGGGCTCGACATCATTGATGGTGTTCGATGCCATGAACAGGAGGACATGGTAGCCGTTTTCCTGAAGCGCGATCGAAAGCTTTTCAACCGCTTCGGGATAGAACTGGTTCTCGAAGTAGTAGACGATCAGGCCGATGATCCGGCTTTTCCCGGTGATCATCGCCCTTGCCAGAACATTCGGCCGGTAATCGAGTTCGTCCGCGGCGATGCGGATCTTCTCGGCCATCTTCTTGGAAACGGAGGCGCCCGGGGTAAAATATCTGGAGACTGCGGACTGGCTAACGCCGGCCTTGCGCGCAACGTCTACAGATGTAACCGGTTTGCTGTTCAAGCGGGCCTCCGTGATTTTATCATGTTCTGAGTACTCGTGCTTCGCGAACTTGTCACCCCTTCACGGTGAGCCGCCGGCCGTCCTGCGCATCAAACAGATGACAGCATTCGATCGGGATCCGCGCGCTGATCGGCGCACCGATTTCGGAGCGGAAGTCCTTGGCGGCCTTCAGGTTGACCAGTTCCCCACCCGCCTCGACGGCCACCATGGAGGCGTCGCCGAGAAGTTCCAGGGCGAAAACGGTCGACGACAGCTCGCCTCCCCCGTCGACAAGGGTCACATCCTCGGCCCGGAAACCCAGGGTCACCGGCCCGGAGATATCACCGCGCAGACCTTCTACGCGGATGTTCTGAGCCGTAAATACGCCGGCGGAAATCTCTCCCTTGACCAGGTTCATCGCCGGAGAGCCGATGAAGGAAGCCACGAAAGTGTTGGCCGGGTTGTCATAGATCTCCGTCGGTGTCGCTACCTGCTGAATGACGCCACCGCTCATCACCACCACCCGGTCGGCAAGGGTCATCGCCTCGATCTGGTCGTGGGTAACGTAGATCGTGGTCGTCTTCAGCCGGTGCTGGAGGTTCTTGATTTCGGCGCGGGTCGACACGCGCAGCTTCGCGTCCAGGTTGGACAGGGGTTCGTCCATGAGAAACACCGTCGGCTCGCGGACGATTGCACGTGCCAGAGCGACGCGCTGCCTCTGGCCACCGGATAGCTCTGCGGGTCGTCGGTCGAGCAGGTCGGTCAGATCGACCATTTCCGCCGCCTTCATTACTCGGGCATCATGCTGGTCCTTTGGCACCTTGCGAACTTTCAGCGGGAAGCGGATGTTCTCGTAGACCGTCAGGTTGGGATAAAGGCCGTAGCTCTGGAACACCATGGCGATGTCGCGATCCTTGGGTTCCAGAGTGTTCACGACCCGGTCGCCGATGATGATCTCGCCTTCGGAGATGTCTTCCAGACCGGCGATCATGCGCATGGTGGTGGACTTGCCGCAGCCGGACGGCCCCAGCAGAACCAGGAACTCGCGGTCGGCGATGTGCAGGTTGAAGTTGTTGACGCCGTAGACATTGCCCCAGCGTTTGGTGACATTTTTCAGTTGGATCTCGGCCATGGACTATCCCTTGACGGCGCCTGCGGTCAGACCGCTGACAATCTGGCGTTGGAAGAACATCACGAGGATGAATAGCGGTACGGTGGCGCTCACGGTCGCGGCAACCGCATACATGATGGTGCCTTCGGTCTGGATGGTTCCAAGGAACGAATTGATCTTCGGAACCATGGTCTGGTTTTCCTGGGACAGCAGCAGTGCGGTAACCGAGAAATCGTTGTAGGCCAGAAGGAAACTGAACAGGCCGGTGGTGATTACGCCCGGCCACATCACCGGCATGATCGCCAGCCGGAACGCCTGGAAGCGGGTGCAACCGTCAACCATGGCGCTTTCATCCAGATCTTTCGGGATCGACTTGAAGAAGCTGTGCAGCATCCAGATCGTGAAGGGCTGGTTGATGGCCACCAGGACGATGATCGCTGTCGGCAGATAGCCCCAGATGTTGAGCTGGAAGAACGGCAGCAGGAAGCCGGAAACCAGCGTGATGTGCGGCATGGCCCGGAAGACCAGCGCGGCGATCAGGATCCAGAAGGTGTAGTTGCGGCTCGAGCGGGAAAGCGCATATCCGCCGAGTGTTCCGAACAAGAGCGAGATGGAGGTTACGCAGATGGTGACGATCGTGGTGTTCCAGACCGAGTGGTAGAACTCTCGCTCGATCCAGGCGCCACGATAGCCGTCGAGTGTCAGCGCCTCGCCTGTCTGGCGCACGGTCGCAGGCCCAGTTATGGCGTTCCAGAAGGAGACCCGGCTGAAGAAGTCAGCCTGGACCTTGAACGAGCCCCACACGGTCCAGATGAAGGGGAAAGCCGCAACGATCAGCCACACAACCAGGATGACCCCGGTGAAGATGGCGAGCGGGCGGGAATAGCCGATGGATCTGGTCATCACCGGGCCTTTCTCTTGAAGTCGCGCCAGGTCCGCACGAGCACCGGGCTGAGCAGGATGATCACGCCGATCATGGTCAGGATCGAGGTGGCTGCGGCCGAGCCGAAAAGCTGGTTCACCTGTCCCGTCAGGTCGTTGTAGATCAGCCAGGAGAGCGAGGTTGCGTTGGCCTCCGACGAGAAACCGATGATCGGTTCGAAGACGCGGAAATTATCCATCAGCAGAACAAGACCGACGAAGGTCGCCAGCGGCGTCAGGTGAGGCATCACCACGTATCGGATGCGTTCCCAGCGGTTGGCGCCGTCGATCATGGCGGATTCCAGCGTGTCCATCGGCAGGGTCTGCAGACCGGCATAGAAGACCACGAAGGCGAAGGGCGCCATATGCCACGTTCCGTAGGTGATGAGCGTGAGCCACGACAGCACGGGGCTGGCCTTCAGCGACAGTTCCGGATCGTTGAACAGCCACTGGAGTGTCGCTCCGATGATGCCGTCGGAGTTGATCATCCAGAACAGGATGAGGGAGCCCAGAAGGGGCGTCACGATGTAGGGCAGCAGCGAAAGGAAGATGATCGGCCCGCGAAACAGCCTGGGCACACTGTTGACGCCGAGAGCGACGGCAAAGCCGGCAATCATGGCAAACGGTGTCACCAGGAAGGTGTAGACCAGGGTGAAGGACAGCGCCTTGTAAAAGGGCAGATTGTAGATCCTGGTAACGACATCGACAAAACCGTTGCTGCTTTCCAGGATCTCGGCGATCTCTTCAACCGCCAGGTGGGACCGATTGAGATAGGTGCCAAAGGCGTTGAAGCGCCCGAGTGGCTCTTCTTCGCGCAGGACCCGGGTTGCCTCTGTGTCGACCTTGGTTTCGTCGGTGCAGCCGAACGGGCCGCAGTTTTCCACGGTCACGAGAACCTGTTCATGCTCGACGAACATGGACTGCACGAAAACGGACACGATCGGCAACGCAATGAACAAGAGCATGGCGAGTGCCGATGGCCATATGAACGCTGCAAAATCACGGTGGCGCATAAAGTCTCCCCCGAAAAGGATACACCCCTGTCATCGACATGACAGGGGTGTGGCAAAGGGCAGTATCAGTTGAGGAAGCCGGCTTCCTTGGCCGCGGCGCGGTAGGCTGCTTCCACGTCGCTCAACGCCTGTTCGGCACTTTCGCGCCCCTGAAGGAAATCTGAAAGTTCCGCTCCGAGTGCCGTATGCAGAAGCCCCATGTAGGGTGACATCGGGTAGGCTTTCGCTCCGAGCTTCGCGTTTTCGAGGATCGCTTTTGCCGAGGCGGGAGGAGAGAAATCCGCAATCAGCCAGGCAGCTGCGGACGGATTGTCCTGGGCAACCTGCGGCCGGATACCGTGCATCATCGCCTGGAAGGAGGCTGCTGCATCTTCGTCGGAGATGTTCTTGGCGATGGTGAAGCCGTCCCACCAGAGCGCAGCGGCCGGCGTGGTGCCGCCACCGACGGTCGGTGCGGGCGCGAGAATGGTGGCTTCCCCGATTTCCGGTGCCGGGCCGTTGGGGTCGATGTGACCGTTCACCATGGAGGCCCACTGGTTGATGATCGCGACTTCACCCGAAAGGTACATCGCCTTGATTTCATCGGACGTGAAGGTCAGGAACTCGGGTTCCATGTATTCGGAAAGTTCCTTCATCAGCGCCAGGGTCTTCAGACCCTCCTCGCCGCTTATGGCCGGCTCTGCGCTGCCCGGCTCGAAGAAGGTGCCACCGAGGCCCAGGTAGGTGTTGACGAACTCGTTGCCGAGATACCATCCGGCCTGGTCTGCCGCGGCCAGCGGGTATTCCAGAATGCCCTTCTCGCGGATCACCTTGGCAGCCTCGATGACCTCTTCAAGCGACGTCGGCTGTTCGAGGCCGGCTTCCTTCAGGATGTCGCCGCGAATGTAGAGGTTCTGGCCGTTGGCCATGAAGGCGATTGCCATGACCTTTCCGTCGACCTTGATGAGCTGCGTCGGCTGAAGCTGCTGGCCGTGTTTCTCGACCAGCTCGTCCAGCGGGCGGATGAGGTCGTCGTTCATGAGCGGAACGATGGAATTGTTGGCAACCATCGCGACCGTGTACTGCGCCGGGTTGACCGTGAGCGCGGGCACCTGAAGTGCCTTGTGCTCGGTCGTCATGTTGGCTTCCACGGTGACGCCGTCTCCCGCGCAGGCTTCTGCTTCCTTGATAACGGTTCCGAGGGCATCGAAGTCGTTTGCAAGGATCTTGACGTTGCCACCCTCGATGCCGCACCCGGCGTGTGCCGCGCCGGCCCCGAGAACGAGTGCAAGCGCACTCACGGCTAGCTTCAATTTGCTCATCTCATTCTCCATTGGAAGAATGCCCGATTGCCCCGGGCTATTTCTCTTTGTTCTTGACGTTCTTTCAGGCTTCGGCGGCCTCCACCGCGGATGCCTTGTCAGCAAGCTGCGCCAGCTTGATCTGAACCAGCAGGGACAGTTCGTCATAGACCGTCCATTCGTCGACGATCTTGCCGTCCTTGTAGTGATAGTGCGACATGCCCATCAGACGCAGATGCTTGCCGGTGGGCGCACCAAGACTTTCCAGAATGCCGTAGCCGAGGTGATGACCCTCGAGTATCCAGCGAACGGCGACTTTCGTGCCGCCTTCGACGCAGGGCGTGGAACAGATGTGCTGCGGAGCGTAGACCGCATCCGGCATGCTGCCCACGATGCCGAGCGACTGATGAGAGACCGACGCGGTGCCGTAGAGCTCTTTCATCAGCGGCCCATGGTACATGGCGGTCGGTGCATAAACTTCGCGGATGCGGCCGAACATCTTGCGATTGAAGATGTCATGCAGGAACTGAAGCGTTTCGCGTTCCAGATCTGTGTTGGCGATGTCCAGGTCGGCCTTTTCCGCCGGCGGATACTGGCCTTGAAGTAGGCCGACCTCGCCGATGTCGAGCTGCGTGAGGCCTTGGCTCAGTTTCGTTTCAGCGATCTTGCCTGCATAAGCGTCGACGTCGAGGCCGAGTTGGCGAACGACCGCCATCTGGTCGGAAACTACCCATTCGCGGTAGATCTTGTTGCGATGGATCATGCAGTCGGCGACCGTGCGGGACACGAAGGAGCGGCCGTTGGCCGGACCGTAATGGCCGTTCTGCGTATAGCGCCCAGAGCCGGTTACCAGATGAGAAGTGTAATAGCCGTCCTTGTCGTCGCCGTTCCAGATGACATGGGTTGCCATGCCGCGGCGCTCGGGCAGGGAGACGAGCCTCTGGATGGTGTCGCGCACCACGTCCTCACGATTGTAGATCGTGCCCATCGGCAGGTAGAGGACGATGTTATGCGTGTAGTGCGAATAGATGAGGCCTACGTCGCGCTCATCCCAGATCTTGTGCGTGCAGCGGACAATATAGTCGACGATATCGGAATAACAGGGGTCGAAACCCTCCATGCCCTGAACCGGGGCGCGCCCCTCCGGGACCAGGTCGGTGAAATCGGCGCGCTCGACTTGCATGACATTGCCGTTGTGCGGCGCGTCGTTCACACGTGGAGCGGATTTCACGTCCTTTGCCTTTGGGGTGGAGACTTCCTGCGTTCCCATTTCATCGTACCTTTTAGCGAAGCTGTTTCGCGCATCTTGCAGAATTTTGCATACGCTTGCATTTTGATATTGCCAAACATGTTCAGTCCGATCAATAAAAATCTGCATACCTATGCAAAATGAAATTATCACGGTTGAAAATCACTCCCGGAGGACGTGCGCTTGCCGCACCGGAACGACCGGAAGACGACGACAGGAGAGCGGCCGATGACCCTGGCCGAATACAAGAAGCGCCTCGCGGATCTGGGGCTGGCTGTTCCCGAGGCGGATCTGAAAGCATCCGTTGCACAGGCGCAGCGCCTGGCCGAACAGGCACGTGCCCTGAAGGATGACCGCGACCATGGATGATGTTCTGGACAGCCCCTTGCGCCGTCAACAGGAGCTGATCGCAACTGGCCAGGTGTCGGCGTGCGAGATCGGGTCGGCTCTGGTTGCCCGCATCGAACGGCGGGACGGTGCCATTCGTTCAGTTGTGCATCTGTCGCCGGATGCTGTTGCCGAGGCGTCTAGCTGGGACAATGTTCTGCCGAACGACCGGCCGCCGTTGGCCGGGCTTTGCTTCGGTGTGAAGGACATCATTGATGTGCATGGCCAGCCGACCCGCTGCGGGTCGCATGCCCATCCGCACGCTCCCGGTCAGGCCGGGCACATTGATGCTGCCAGCGTCGCGGCGCTCAGGCAGGCCGGCATGGTGCCGCTGGCCAAGCTCGCAACCTATGAATATGCGCTGACTGGCCCCGCCTTCGACCAGCCGAACCCGCCGGCCTGCAATCCCTGGGACACCAGCGCGATCACCGGCGGATCCTCGTCGGGCTCCGCCGCGGCCGTTTCGGCCGGGCTTATGCGTGTTGCACTCGGGACGGACACCGGCGGGTCGATCCGTGCGCCTGCGGCCTATTGCGGTGTGGTTGGGTTGAAGCCGACCACGGGCCTGGTTTCAGCATCCGGGTGTTTTCCGTTGTCGCAGAGCCTTGATGTCGTTGGCCCCCTTGCCGCTTGCGTCGATGACGCTGCCGTCATTCTGGAGGCGCTCGCCCCTGCGAGCCGTGCTGCAGCTGACATCGGACAGGAGCTTACGGGACTTCGCATCGCCTACGCCCGGGACTGGTTCGTTGATGATCCTGCGGCGGATCCTGACCTTGTCCGAGCCATGGACGACACCGCCGCGCTCCTTTCCTTGCTCGGTGCCAGAATAGAGCTGGTGACGCTGCCGCCCTATCAAAGGCTCGAGGACGCGGCCACTGTCATCCTGCAGGCGGAGGCGCTTCAGAACCATTTGGTGGGTCTGCGCAACCGGTTCGATGCCTATGGAAAGGACGCGCGCCGGAACCTTCTGACAGGAGCTGTTCTGGACGCACAGGACGTCGTGCATGCCCGTGGTGTTGCGCATCGTTTCAGGCAGGAGGTTGACGTATTGCTGGCGCAGCACAGCGCACTTCTCATACCGACCACGCTCGGCACCGCACCGAAGTTCACTGCCTTTGCCGACGGTGCGGTCTGGACGGCAATGCGCACCATGCCGTTCAACATGTCAGGGCATCCGGCGATTTCGCTTCCCTGCGGGTTCGGCGCGAGCGGCTTGCCGCTCGGCTGCCAGCTTGTCGGCGGGTTCGGTCAGGAAGCGTTGCTCTGCCGGCTCGCTTACCAGCTCGAACAATCCAGCAACCATTCGGCCCGGCCCGCGATCGGGGCCGAGCCGGTATCGCTGGATTATCCCTGAAGTCGGTCGAGGCGCAGCTGAGCCGCGCGGCGGTGGCCTTCAAGCCCTTCTGAGGCGGATTGGCGGACTGCCGGCGGCGCGACCTCGCGGATGCCGTCCTCGTCCATCCACTGATGGGTTACGGTCTTGATGTACGACCCTACCCAAAGCCCGCCGGTGTAACGTCCGGCGCCCATGGTCGGCAGCGTGTGGTTGGTGCCGCAGCACTTGTCGGAATAGACGACGCTGGCGTTCGGACCGATGAAGAGCGAACCGTAGTGCTTCAGCTTCCTGGCGAAGGTCTTGGCATCCTCGGTGTGCACCTGCAGGTGTTCGGCGGCGACGATGTCCGAATAGGCGATCATTGTCGCCTCGTCCGGGCAGACGGAAATCTCGCCGTAGTCTCTCCAGGCCTGGCCGGCGGTGGCTGCCGTCGACAGGCTCTTCAGCTGAACGTCCACTTCTCTCAGGACCGCTTCCGCAAGGTCCGCGTTTGTCGTCATGAGGCCCACCCGGGTTCTGGTGTCATGCTCGGCCTGTGCCAGAAGATCGGTGGCGATCATCTCAGCGTCGCCGGTGTGATCGGCGAGTACGAAGATTTCCGATGGACCGGCGAGCTGGTCGATCCCGACAGGGCCGAAAACCTGACGCTTTGCTTCATTGACGAAGGCGTTGCCTGGGCCGACGATCTTGTCGACAGGTGGAACCGACTGCGTGCCGAGCGCCATCGCAGCGATTGCCTGCGCCCCACCGATCCGAAAAATCCGGTCGGCGCCGGAAAGGTGGCAGCCCGCAATCATCGCTTCATGGGCGTTCGGCGGAAGGCAGGCGATGATTTCGCCGACGCCGGCCACCTTCGCCGGGACGATCGACATGATCGGCGCGGACAAGAGCGGGTAGCGGCCACCAGGGACGTAGCAACCGACCCGGTCGAGCGGAATGTTGCGGTGCCCGAGGTGAACACCTGGCCGGATCTCGACTTCCAGATCCTGCAAGGTTCCGAACTGGGCCCTGGCGAACATGCGCACGTTGGAGATTGCGAACTCGGTGTCTTTGCGTGTCTGCGGGTCCAGCCTTTCGACTGCTGCCTCACGTTCTTCAGCAGTGACCTCGAACCGGTCGAGCGCCACCTTGTCGAATTTCTCAGAATAGTCACGAACGGCAGCATCACCTTCTGCGGCAACCCGCTTGAGCACTTCTGCAACCAGTGTTTCGACGCTGGCATTGTCGGCAACCGCATCGCGTGCCGGGGATTTCACAAAACGGATGGTGTCCGGGATGGGTAGTCTCGTCATTTGTCTCTCTCAGGTCCCTGCGGCGCAATAGGCCGGCCACACCACGCAGATCGTGGCCGAAAGCTGAAACATCACAGGAAACATCCGGATCGGGAGCGTGATCGGTGTTTCCCGGCAGCCGGTCCGGTAGAGCGCTGCGAGCGCGTCTCGGTAATGAGAGGCGGCGCATCGTGACCGTGGATTTCCTCTTGTCGATCGTGAATCGAACAACGGTGCCGGTGCGCGCCCTCCTCCCAACTGCATACGTTTGCAATACTGCCGCCAAGCATCCATTGCAAGCAAATTTGCATACGAATGCATTTCAGAGGGAAAACGCTCGTTGCGAGCTGCGCGTTTTGTGCGCAGGTGACGATGGGAGGGCCATCGGCAGGATATGTGGAGGGCTGTCCGTGTCGCTTTTCTGATCGATGACGTCTGAAACGCAAAACCACGGCCGGTGGCTACAACTTGGCTGTCTCTTCGGTTAGTAATCGCAACCATCAGAATCTGTTCGAAAACCGGACAGAATTCCACAGGGCTTCAGAATGTTTCAGGTTGATGGCGGCCGGATAACCGACCCCGACGTGCTTGTTGCGGCCGACCTCGTTCGGGCCGTCGAAGGGACTGACCGGCTTGTGGTCCAGTTCAGCAATCCGGAGGCCTGCAAGGTTGCGACGCTTCAGGCATTGAACGAGGCCTGCCGTCTGGCAGGTGACCGGTTGACCGTCCGGTTTTACCAGCACGACGATGAAGGCTTTGACGCGCGCTGCCTGAACCATTTGCCGGATGTCGCAAACCTGGCTCTCGATTGCCTGGATCGCATCTCGCACGTTGAAGCAATCAGCCAGTTACCGAAGTTGGAGCGATTGCATTTCGGAGTGTTGGACTTTGACCAGCCTCAGTTCCTGGAAACCTTGAACCTGCGGCAACTCCGAAGTTTGACTGTCGCCGCCAACCGGAAAAGAGACCTCGATCTTGCCCCGCTTGCCGACGCGGTGAACCTGCAGGACCTGTTCGTTCAAGGTCACTGGAAAGGCATTGAGGTCATCAGCCATCTGCCCAATCTGGCAACCTTGTCATTGAGTTCGTTTGCCGGGAAACATCGCCTCGACTTCGTTTCCTCCATTGCAACCCTCAAAAAGTTCACCCTGGTCCTGGGCAGCCGGGCCAACCTGGGCGACTTTTCACACCAGACGCTAGAGAAACTGCGGATTTTAAGAGTATCCGGACTAGGCACACTGGGTGACCTTGGAAGGTTTCCCGCGCTGTCAGCCTTGCAGGTTCATGATCAACTCAAACTGGTTGAAGTGGACCTGAGACATGTCGGTCTGGAATGGCTGAGCTTGTTCAACTGCAAGAACCTGAGAACACTCCCGGGCCTCGAATTGCAGGATCGCCTTCAGGAATTTGAAGCATGCCGCGTCGGACTGGATCTGGATAGCCTGCGCGACAGAACGTGGCCGGCCACGACACGTGCCGTCCGGTTGATCTCCACACGTGAGATATGGAATGTGGAAGCAGAAAAGAAGCTAGCCGAACGGAAGCTCAGCAGCGAGGTCAGCAGGTGGATCTGACAAGGTACATCTGGTCTTCTCTCCGGGCAGCGAGGCAGGCCCGAGATCATTCCTGGCCTCTTCCGATGGAGAGCATTTTCCTGCGAAGGCCGCATTGGTGAAACGCTGTGCAAATCGCCCCTTTCGAGTGCGTTTCGATCGGTAAATCAAGAAAGAACGTCACAACCAGTTATTGAGAATTGCCGTAGCGTCCACTCTTCCATAGATTTGTTTCCAGGTCCGAAACCGTCTTTTTTTGGTTGGTTTGTTGCTACTTGAACGCGAAGAGCAATTGCAAATATTGGATGAGGTTCGCCTTTCCATTTCCAGGTCGGGTGGACGGATCGTATTCGTTGCCGGGGAAGCCGGGATAGGAAAGTCGTCTCTGATTGCGGATTTCCTGAGCAGCCTCGGGCCCGAAACCAGGAAGGTCATCGGTCTTTGCGATCCTTTGATCACGCCGCGCCCGCTCGGGCCGATAAGAGATATTGCAGCAGGTCTTTCCGGATCGACGCAGATCCGCGATGAAGAAGCCATGCTTTTTGGCGGCCTGGTGGAGCATTTGGCGTCTTTGCGAGAACCGGTGGTATTGGTGATCGAGGACCTGCACTGGGCGGACGATCGCACACTGGACTGGTTGAAGTTCATTGGCCGCAGGATCGCGATGCTGCCGTTGCTGCTGGTTTGCAGTTATCGTGATGACCAGTTGGCGGGTTACCATCCGCTTCGCTCAGCCATGGGCGAGATTGTTCCGGCCCGAAAGAAGCAGATAAATCTCGCTCCTTTGTCTCTGGACGCGGTGCAGATGCTTGTTGGGTCAACCCGCCTGGCTCCAGACCGTCTCCTGGATATCACGGGCGGTAATCCCTTCTTCCTGACCGAGTTGTTGGCTCAGTCTGCAGACGGCAGCAAGGTTCCCCAGACCATCGGGGATGCGGTCGATGCGCGTCTTGCAGGATTGCCGCAGGACGTCGTGCGGCTACTGGAATATGTGTCTTGCTGGCCTGGTGCAATTCCGTCAGGCATTCTCCTGGCTTTGCCATTGCCCGATGGCTACGGCACCCTGACGCAGGCTATCGAGAAAGGTCTGCTGATTGAAAGCGGCGGAAGGCTCTCCTTTCGTCATGAGATTGCGCGGATTGCCATCTACGATCGGCTCAGTCATCCAAGGCGGGTCGAAGCGCACAGGTGCTTCCTGGATCATCTTTGCAATCGGGAAGACGGAGTGCAGCCTCTCGACATGATCGTGCATCACGCCCGCGGAGCCGAACATGAGCAGCTATTGCTGCGTTATGCACCGCTTGCCGCAGACAATGCGGCAAGTCTCGGAGCCCATCGCGAGGCCGCCCGCTTTCTTGAACATGTCTTGCCGCTGGCGGACAGCCTGGACCTCGAGCAGGCCGCCGAAATCTGCGAACGTTGGGCCTATGAGGCAGGGCTGTCGCTTGGCATCGACGCAGACGTCATTTCCAGCCGCCGCAAGGCGGTGGAGCTCTGGCGCAAGGCCGGAAATGAAAACCGGGTGGGAGAAAACCTGAGATGGTTGTCCCGGCTCCACTGGTACAGGGGAGAAGCCGAGGAAGCCAAGAGGTACATCGAGGAAGCAATCGAAGTCCTGGAAAACAACGCCTCGGCCACCGAATGGGCGAAGGCGAAGGCATACGCCCTTCGCGCCCAGTATCATATGCTTCAAGACGAGATGAGTGAGGCGGTGACGTGGGGGCGTCGGGCCTTGACCTTTGCGCAGGCTGTCGAAGACGTTGAAACCTGCACGCATGCGCTTAACACGGTCGGTTCAGCCATGCTGTTCCGAGGGGATCCGGAAGGGGAGACGCTGTTACGTGAGAGCCTGCGGATCTCGCTGGAAAACGGGTTCGATGAGCAGGCAGCGCGGGTTTATACAAATCTCTCCGAATGCCTCATAGAAATGCGTGCCCTCGACCGGGCTGAAGATCTGATCGATGCCGGGATCCGTTTTGACAGTGCTCACGATCTTGACGCCTGGACCTATTACCTGATTGGTCGAAAGGCACAGCTTCGGCTGGAACAGGGACGTTTTGACGAGGCAGTCACGATTGCACGCGGGGTCCTGGGACAGGAAAACCAGACCCTGCTCATGCGGATGCCCGCGCAGATCGTCCTCGCC
Source organism: Roseibium sp. RP-7 (assembly GCF_053005225.1). Taxonomy (NCBI): domain Bacteria; kingdom Pseudomonadati; phylum Pseudomonadota; class Alphaproteobacteria; order Hyphomicrobiales; family Stappiaceae; genus Roseibium; species Roseibium sp. RP-7. The sequence continues at coordinate 9,666 of NZ_JBRKQA010000004.1, read as the reverse complement.
CGCTCCCTTCTGCGCCTCGGTGATGCGGCCGCCGGAGAGGCTTTGCAGCAGGCACTCGTTTCAGCGGAAAAGATCGGCGAACCCCAGTACCTGACGGTTCTGAAGATCGCGGAAATCGAGCAGTCCGTGCTGGCTGGGACTTCAGAAACCGCAGCGCAGGCCTGGGACTGGCTCTGCAGCCTCGATCCCAGGCTCCTGAGCCCGAGAAAGCTGGGCGAAGCGATGTTCTGGGCCCGGATTGCGGAATTGCCGCTGAAGTCCACTTCCGCCCCTGGCCTTCCAGAGTCTGTTCGCCTGTTTCTCGAAGGGAAGGCCGAAGAAGCCGGATTGGCGTTTCAGATGGAAAGTTCGGATTATCTGGCAGCCTGGTCGTTTGCCGCCACCGGAAAAGCTGAACGGCTTCAGGAGGCCGATGAATTGTTCCGGTCCATGGGGTCGATGGCGGCCCGTCGCTGGTTGCGCTCTCGTGAAGGGGTATCCGGCCTTCCGCCGCTGCAACGCGGGCCTTACAAGAGTTCGCGCAACCACCCTTACGGTCTCACCGCAAAGGAGCAGACAGTGCTCCGACTTCTTGTCGAGGGAAACAGCAATGCGGCAATTGCCGAAACGCTGAGCCGGTCTCGCAGAACCATTGAAAACCATGTTTCGTCGATCCTCTCCAAGCTGCAGGCAAAGGACAGGGTGGAGGTCCTTTTGCGTTCACAGAGCGAACCCTGGATCGTTGTGGCGGAAGACGAGACCGACGTGGAAATTGAGTATTCTTCGCACGAAAATTAGGTGCACCCACCCATGATCCGTTTGGCCATAGGCCTTACTGTTTCCGTGAGCTAACGCGTCTCAGGAAACGGATTTCGTGTCATGTTCAAACCTATTTTAGTATCCTTTATCGCGATGGGCCTGCCGGTTGCCGCCAGTGCTTGTGATCTTCCGGCGGAGAGACCCTCTTTCATTGATGTTCAGGAAAAACCGGACTTTGATACCGCAACGTTCGCAGCGTTGGTCGCTCAAGCGATTGGAGACCGGTACATGGGGTACGCGGTCACGTTGCGCGGCGAAAACGGTCGCATCATTGCCCAGGTCAACCACGGCTACGCCCGCACTCCTTGCGAGAGTGGTGGCGAGCAGAACTTCAACGGCCGCACCGAGGCCGCGATTGGCTCTGTCTCGAAAGTTCTGACGGCGGCAACGGTTATTAACCGAGCCGAGACACTCCAAAGCGTCTCGCTTGACGACCGGTTTCAGGATTACCTTCCCAGACGCTGGCAGGGCGAGCTAGACACCTCCCTGCAACCCGTTACGCTTCGGAATCTCCTGCAGCATCGCGCTGGGTTCGCCAAGTCTGGAAAAACAATCTGGGATCATGCGTTCACGTTGCAGGAACGCTATCAGCTTGGCGCTGAAACCTACATCGTCAGAGCGCAGAACATCGCAACAGGCGCGAATGCCTGCGTGCCTGAACCCGTGACGAAACGGTGTTACGCGAACACGTCCTTTGCGCTTTGGAATGTCAGCGCCGCTTCCCTTGTGCCGACGAAATGGGCGCAGATCGAGGACGGGTTTGCCCCCGGCGAGATAACATATGACAGTTATCTCCAGGTTCATGCGTACAATCGGTACCGGGGTATCGTTGAAAAGACCCTGTTCGAGCCGGTTGGTGTGACGGGCGGCTGCAATACTTTCTCCGATCCGGCGCGAGGCGCTCTCTATTACAACGGACCGATGGATGAGGCCGGTACGGATCGCACCGAAGTCGGCAAGCCGTGTGCTATCGGAGGCTGGTTTCTGTCAACGAGAGCCCTCTCGAAGGTCGTTCATCGCATCGTTTCGACGCGCGAAGTTGTCAACGACAATCACGAGCTGATGTTTTCCGCAGATGATGACCGGCTCGTTTTTGCAAGCCGTCCAAGAACCAACGATGGGCGGGCCGTATCCCACAACGGAAGCCGTTGGGGCGGACAGGCGACCGCTGAGGTGGTTGTCTTTCCAAATGGCTTTGTCGCGGCAGCGATCGCGAACTCCCGCCCGGCAAATGAAGGCGTGGGACTGAGGAAGGCGCTGATCGATGGCTACAACGCAGCGCGTGGGCCGTCGTAAGAACTATTAGCTCAACTATGCTTCATATGAATAAGTATAAAAGATCTACATTTTCATAAATGCAAGTATAGAAAAGTTCTAAATGGTATAAATAAAGAGATAATTGAACAGGAAAGACAATGAATATATTCGACTTTCCCAGCGCGATAATTGCCACCATCTTACAAGCGATTTCAAAAGGGATCAAAGATCCTTCCAATCTCGCTGACCTGGTTTTCTACTGGCACCATCCCGAGTTGCGCGGTTCGGGGATCAGGAAAGGCATGAACAACTACGATGAACTGTCAAAGGAATGGCTGAGCTATTATGACCTGTTTGCCAGGGAATATGGTCCCGTCGCCCCGAAACCCGGTGACAACTCCGACAGGACTTCGTGGCGACCTTACGAAAAATCGAACATCGATGGCATCGGTTTCATTAGTTCCGACATCAAGGCCTGGGCGTCACGACCACCGAAACACAAACGTGAAGTGGCGGCTTTTGTCAGTAACAAGATGGATGGTGACCGGGCACGGCTTTTTATCGTCTGGAAGACAAATGATCCGAGGAGCCACTGTAAATTCCACAATGTGTCCGAAAACGGTTCGATCCACTACTGGACCGAACAGCCGCTCGATTACAATACGATCAGGCAAGACCACAAGCTTGAGGTCAATTGGATCACATACCTAGGGAACGACGCCGGCGTTAAAGGTATTGCGTTGATGAATTTCGGCCTGAACGTCATCATATTCGAAAAAACATTAAAGAACGGCGTGTGCCTCTCGCTGGCGCGCAGTGCTGCGAAAAGGGCTCTGGCTGAAGAAGCCAAACAAACGTACGAGCTTATGCAATCGGTCGTAGGTGGGGCGAGTGGTGCCAAGATGGCAAAACCGAAAAATTTTGGTGACTTGGCCTGGCATTCGTTTGGCGCCCAGGTGAAAAATGTCGTTGAGAACAGGTTTCCTCGATCCGTGTCGCCAAACGTTGGATCCCTTCATGGCATACGTTTCAATGACGAAATCAAGGACGGCAGCGGCAAGGTTATCGGTTGGGTAAACTACTTCGACTAAGGGTCGCTGAATTCATCTTCGCTGGGCCGGCTGCGTTGGGTGGCGCGCTGGAAACGGTTGTTTGAATTGCCGTGTTATCGGCCACTTACCTGTACGGTCAACACAAGTTGCCATTTTGAGATGATCGCGCCGCATTGACTTGTCCCACCGGGCTTGCTAGCTCAAGAGCATGAGCAACGTCCTGCACAACACTGCAAACTATTATTATCCGCCAAGTTAGCGGAGGGACTTTGCTGTCTGTTTACCGCTGCATCGCCAGCGGTTGTGACTCGGTATACAGCTCTTGGCCTTGCAGCCAATTCACCGAGTTAAGTCATGACTGTTTTCCAAGCTGCAATATGTAAACCACATCGCTTTCTCACCCTGGGCCTTATCGGTTACGGGGCGTTCGGGCGATTGATCGCCGAGCATCTTTCTTCTCATGTCGAATTGCTGATCCATGATCCGCGTTATGATGGCAGTGCGGACCTTGCCGAGGTCACCGCCTGCCGGATCGTGGTGGTCGCTGTTCCGGTAGCCTGCATGGAAGAAACACTGCGTGCAATAGCGCCGCATCTGAGGCCGAATACGCTGGTGCTGGATGTCGGTTCGGTAAAGGTCGAGCCCGCTCGTCTGATGCTGGAGTTGCTGCCACCACATGTCGAAATCCTTGCGACCCATCCGCTTTTCGGACCGCAAAGCGCTCGCAACGGATTGCAGGGACTGAAAATCGCGCTGTGCCCTCTGAAAGGCCGAAGCTACAAACGTGTTGCCGCCTTTCTCAAGGTGGCTCTTGGGTTGGATGTGTTCGAAACAACACCGGATGCGCATGATCGCGATGCCGCGCTGTCCCAGGGCCTTACCCACTTGATTGCCAAGGTGCTGGTGAAGATGGGGCCGCTTCCCCGGATGACCACCACCCGAAGCTTCGACCTTCTCAACGAGGCTATCGAAATGGTTCGCCACGATCCGCCGGAGCTTTTCGATGCGATCGAGGGGCTGAACCCCTACGCTTCGGGCGTGCGCCGGCGTTTCTTCGACCTTGCCTCGGAGCTTGATATTGAGCTGCGCACGACGCCGCATTTGCCCGGCCCGGCTGCCCTGTCATGAACCGGGCCCTCTAACGGGCTCCGTTCCGTTCGATAATCAACGCCGCAGTCAGTCAAACCCGCCTGACTGCGGACAAGGTCAAGCCGGCTGCGCCTTTTGGAAATAGCGCCGGCTCGTTATTCAGCCTCCGCAAGTTCCGGCCAGCACCCCCCTTGCCGGTTGCTTGTGTCTTTGGCCGATACCCCGAAAGTCACGTGTTAGATGCGTTGATCGGTTCAATGCCTTCTCTTGGCCATTGTCCCCTCGCGGCAATTCCCCTTCGCAAATGGTCAGTTTCTCGAAGATGAACGTCCACCTCATTCGGTGTGACGGCCGTCATACGTGAAAGTTCCTTGGCCAGCTATCTAAGGTCAGGTCGTCGTTTGATTGGGTAGCCAAGCATCGCGCGGCAAAATTACTGAAATCAACAAAATAAATGTTGCTCTGCGGCGGAAGGAAAAACGCAACGCAGTACGCAAATCATTTGAGCCAAGAGAATACCGAAGATGGAACTTTACAAGTACCGTAATAAACTGCCGCAGATTGGTGACGCCTGCCTGCTCACCGATGGTGGCCTCGAAACAACTCTGATTTTTCATGATGGCATCGACCTGCCACTGTTTGCTTCCTTTCATGCCTTGAAAGAAACAGAAGGCCGCGCTGCCCTTCGCCGCTACTACGAACGCTACGCCCATATTGCGAATGCGCAGGGCTCGGGCTTCATTCTCGACAGCGCGACATGGCGCGCCAGCCGTGACTGGGGTGACCGTCTTGGCTATTCGGCCGAAGAATTGAAGCATGCAAACCAGGACGCGGTTGCAATGCTTTTTGAACTGCGTGCCGAGTTCGAAGGTGAACATCCTTTTGTCATCAGCGGCAATATGGGTCCTCGGGGAGATGGCTACGCACCCGAAACCATGATGTCCTCTGCCGAGTCCGAGGACTATCACGCTATTCAGGTCGCCACACTGGATGCGGCAGGGGTCGATATGATCAGCGCGATCACCATGACCCATGCCGGCGAAGCCATGGGCATAGCGCGGGCCTGTGCGAAACGGGACGTGCCGTTGGCTCTTGCCTTCACCGTTGAGACCGATGGGCACCTGCCGACAGGCCAACCGCTCAAGGACGCGATCGTCGAGCTCGATGCCGACTGCCCGCCCGCCTACTACATGATCAATTGCGCCCACCCGGATCACTTCCGGCACGTCCTGGAAGAAGGAGCGGACTGGACAAGGCGAATTCGGGGTTTGCGCGCGAATGCTTCGAGATTGAGCCACGCCGAGCTGGATGAAGCTGAAGAGCTGGATGACGGCAATCCGCAGGAACTTGGCAGGGACTATGCCAACCTCCTGTCGGTCCTGCCGAACCTGCGGGTCTTCGGTGGCTGCTGTGGTACCGACCACCGGCATGTCGACGCAATTGGGCAGACCTGCCTCCACCAGCCCCTCAGGGCGTAAGGAACGGGGAGTATCACAATGACCGTTTCGACCATGGTTGGCAGGATTGCCTGTCGCAGGAACGCGATCGGGATTCTGGAACGTTGGCGCAGAGCCAGGAAGAACCGCATCCTGATCCAGACACTGGAGAGAATGTCGGACCATGAACTGCGCGACATCGGATTGAACCGTGACAGCGTGCGCCATGTGATCCGTAACGGTGACACCCGGGCGCTGCATCACCTGAGGCCCGCTCCAGCTGTCGTGCTGGATGCGGCGAAGGGGGATGGCATGTGCAATGAGGTCAACGCGGGAGAAGTGAAGTGAAAATGTCGGTCCAATCGAAAGGCGAAACACGGAGCGAACAGATCCGTCCGGCCACGAAGGCAGACGCACATGAAATCGCCTCGCTTTTCCTGATGTCCTCAGATGGACTTGCTTCTTACATCTGGTCTCGCGTCGGGGTTCCCGGCGCGGACCTCCTGGAGGTTGGGGCATCGCGGTATTCGCGGGAAAACACGGCGTTTTCCTATCAGAATTGCCACATGGTTGAGATTGGCGGCCTGGTGGTGGCCATGCTGCATGCCTTCAAGATGGAGAGTGACGAGACACCCGAGGCCGATCCAGTCCTCAGGCCCTACTCCGAGTTGGAAGATTCAGGCTCGTTGTATGTTTCCGGCGTGGCTGTCCGTCCGGAATTTCGCCGTCGCGGGTACGCGCGAAAGCTGATGATCCTTGCCGACCGTCTTGCAGCCGCGCAAGGTCTCACGCGGGTTTCACTCATATGCTTCGACAGGAATGTGCCGGCACTTCGTCTCTATGCGTCACTGGGCTTTCGCGAGATGGATCGTCGCGCCATCGTACCGCATCCAAGCCTGCACTACTCTGACGGCAATGCTCTTTTGCTTGTACGAGAGTGCACTGCCAGGGAGCAGGTGGAGGGTTGATCTTCACCTGTGCCCTGGAAGCCCGGGCTGTCATTCGAAGACCTTGAACCGCTCGTAGACCTGGAACAGCTGTTTTTGTGAATTGACGGCCATCTTTGTCATCGCAGACTTCAGCTGTTTTCGAACGGTATCCTGCTGAACACCCTTGACCCGGGAGTAGTCTGAAAGCGGCTGCAGCGCTATGACAGCGGCAATGGCGGCGCTCTCGCTTCCACTCAGTCCAAAAAACTGGCTGATACGGTCGAGCGTACGCGGAGAGAGAATGTCCTGCGGATTGAGCACCACGATCTTGTAGGTCACCCAGCGTGCCGGTTCCAGTCGTCCGTCAACGAAACGGGGGAGCGGGTTGAACACCTGCACGGCGTAGGTCGTGTTGGTTTTGCTATCGAGAAGACGCACCAGTGGCGCTTCCCCGTTTCGAACGCGCCGATGAACCGCGTCCAGCTTCTTTTGTTCTCTTGGATTGCGGCAGACCAGTCTGCCATTTTGAATTCTCACGAAACCCAGGTCGAGGATATCCTGCGCGATTTGGTTGACGTATTCAGTCTCACCATTGGCAAGCATGATGACGCCATGGGTTTGTGCATCGTTGGACGACCTGTGAACGAGTTCCCGTTCACCGGTTTCCATGCGCAGCTGCCGAAGTTGAAGCGCCTTCCTGGCATGGACAACGAGCCTCGAAAAATCCTCCATTACCTCTTTGGAGAAGGTCCCGTCTTTGCGCACGCTTGTAACACCGAACCAGCCAAGTCGACCTTCAACGGTGATGTTACTGCCCATGATCCTGTTCACATCATATCGCGGAAACAGATCGTGATGGATCGGACTGGAGCGTAAACCTTCTTGTGTATTGAACTGATCGTCCGTCATGACAGCCCCTACAGGTGATTTCGTTATGAGTTTTAAGCGGTAATCGATGTTGACATAGTGCTGGTGGTATTCATCGAGAAAACTCGGATCCATATTGGCGGTGAAATTAAGTCCAATCGAAGAGTTATCCTTCCCAAGAAGACATAAATGAGACTGAGCCGCGCCAAGGTAAGTAACTATTTTTGAAAGAGTTTCTGAAAACAACCTCTCCGTTTCTACGCTCTCATATAACTCTGCGATAAGCTTCTCGAGTTGCTCGGGCATTGCTAAAACACAACATTCTGACAGTAAAAAAATATGAAGAATGGCACGACAAAAACTATGCAATCGTATACACAACTCTAAGAGGAGGCAATAACGTATTCCGCGAGGAATTATTTTTCTCGCGTGCCGAAAAAATTAACAAATGGTTAATTAGGGTGCAAATGTTGACCATACGTCATTTTAACACCCCTCAACGCATTGAAACTCTAAAGCTTTCTCCGAAGTGTTGTTTACGCTGCGTATTTTCTGCGGCGTCGTCTGAAGGCAAGGTTAACAAACTTCTTGGATAACGCAGCCCCCATTTGGGGAATGGCTCAAATTGAAACAGTCTGCCAAGTCTGCTCGTGCATTTCAGCAAGGGTGATTTTTACACCCATTCTTTAATCACCGGTTGTCCCTCTCGGGCAGCCGGTGGAGCTAGTCAGGAATGGATTAATGCCTAATAACATCAATCTGTCGGAATTTTTCGACTCCATCCGCGCCACTCTGGCGGACATCAAGAACAGCACTTCCACGATCAGCGACGTTGACGTTGTCGGTACTTACATCGAAGAAGACGGCAGCGATCCGACCCCGGACGTCTCCAGCATCAATTTCGTGAATGGGACGACCGGTGCCGATGTGCCGCTCGAAGGAACATCTGGTCTTGATCTCGTGCTTGCCAGAAGCGGAAACGACATGCTTGTCGGTTACGGCAGCATCGACATTCTGCTCGGCAGCGACGACGTTGATACAATTGATTATTCTTACCTGAACAGCACAGAAAACGGCATCTTCATCGACCTTCGCAGCGGTATCGCCGTGAGCAAGGGCGGCGATATCGATCTGCTGTCGTCCATCGAAAATGCCATCGGCACGGTCAATGACGATGTCATGCTCGGCAACGGCCTGAACAACATCTTCTTCGGCAACGGCGGCAGCGATATCATTGACGGCCGTGGCGGCTCCAAGGACGTTGCCCAGTTTGCGGGCAAGGCTGAAGATTACGACATCAAGACCAACGAAGACGGTTCCGTCAGCATCACCAACGGCACCGGCACGACCACCCTTTACAACATCGAACTGGTTCAGTTCGGCGAAGGCAGTGAAGTCGGTAACATCCATCTCTTCAGTGTCACGGATGGCGCACTCGTCGCTCATAACGATGCGATCGACGTCACCGAAACCACCGGCGACGACGAAGCGGAAGTTGCAGCGACATTCAACGTTCTCGGCAACGACGACGAAATCGGCGAAACCGGTGGCCAGGTCATCACCCAGCTGGCTTTCAAAACGGCTGGTGGCTCGATTGTCAACGTTGATGCCGTCGCTGATTCAGATGGCATGCTGGAGGTCGAAGGCAAATACGGCACCTTGTTGCTGAACGTCGAAACTGGCGAAGCCAGCTACGTCTATTCCGAAGAAGCAAACCGCCTCGCCGATGGCCAGGTGGGTGTCGATACCTTCGTTTATCAGGTTGTCGGTGGCGACAAGGCCGAATTCAAGGTCACTGTTACCGGTAGCAACGATGCTCCGACGATCGGCGGCGATCTCTCGTTGAACTTCCTGCCCATCGTTGAATGGCCGGGTGCGGAAGACGAAGGTTACGTCCATACCCGCGGCGGTGTCTTCGAGATCAACGATCCCGATACGGTCGTCAATCCGGACAATTTTGAAGTCCAGATCAGCGAACCGAACCTGTCCCTGGCCTCCGGTGTTGGCGAAATTCTGGAGATGCCGGGCGATATCTACGCCGCGCTGACAGCCAAGGACACGAATTTCCTCATCTGGACATTCGACCTGTTCGACGACCAGGGCCGGGTAAACTATTCCTACAAGGTCCAGGACAAGGCTATCGACTTCCTTGCCGAAGGCGATGTTCTGACGATCGACTACACGCTTACGGTCCAGGACAAGAATGACCCGGACTCCTTCGTCGAGCGTCCGATCACC
>NZ_JBRKQA010000003.1:0-727522 GCF_053005225.1 Roseibium sp. RP-7 | reverse complement strand
CCTTGTTTGAAAGATCAGCGTACCTGCGTAACTCCTTAAAACCATCAGACATCCAAAAACATCCAATGATCGCAAGGCCAACGCCGCCTACGCTTCCCTTCCTTCAATAATCAAATTGTCAAAGAACAGAGGCATCAAAACCTCTCAAGCCGTAACCAGAACTCAACAAAAACAAGCCACTCGCCGAACCATCAAGCCCGGCCACTAGGACCAATTTTCTGGAATTAAGGTCACAAAACCCTGTCGCCAGCGACGTTGCCGCCGTCGATGAACCGGGTTATACGCAGACCAACCCAACCCGTCAACACCGGTTTTCGAAAAAAATCAAAAAAAGCGAAAAAACTTTCATTGATCACGAAAAGACGTAATATTTCAGATACTTAATAGTTATCCTTCTTTGCGCACAGCAGGCGAAACCACTATCCCCGAGCCCAGTCCACCAGCTGCCGCAATGAGCGCCATGCCCACGTTCCGGGCACCTTCCGCAGGGGTCTCCTTGCGTGTCAGCACATCAAACAGGTGCACAGCCAGAATTGCGCCTGATGCGCCGATCGGATGCCCCCTTGCAAGTGCGCCGCCCATCCGGTTCAGACCTTCAGATTCAAGACCCAGGTGCGCTGCTGTCACCATTGCCTGAACCGCATAGGCTTCCATGAGTTCTGTAGCAGCCAGCTCCGTCGCATCCATACCCAGTTCTGCGAACATGGCCTTCGCCACCTCTATCGGAACCAGAGCCGGTTCGGCGGGGTTACCGCCGGCACTTCGGCTCGCAAGTATTTTCAGGCCTGTCATCCGGCTCTCATTTGAATTCAGATGAAAGCGTTCTTGAAAGGCTTCCTCGGACATCAGCAATACCGCGGCAGCTCCGTCTGCTTCGCAGGCGATCGTTGCTGCACTAAGACCGGTTTCGTGATCGCCGTTCAGAAGCGGTGCCCTGAGGGCTGTCTTGAGCGACAGCTGTCTCGTGAACCCGTCCTCTTCCGGAAGTTTCCCTCCGGCATTGACCAGACGTCCGCGAAGATAGTCCCTTGCCGACCTCGCCTTGTCGTGTGAGGTGACAGCAAAGACCGCCTGGTCTTCTCGCGATGTTCCCGTTTCAGCGGCGAGCCTTGCGGCTGCATCTGCAAGATCCGGGTCGCCGAATGGCGCGGGCGCAAAAGCAGGACGGTCGTAAGCAACGGGCGGTACTGCCGGATCGACAGGTCTGGTCATCCGGATCGGCGACCGGCTGAAGCTTTCCGCTCCTCCTGCCAGTACAATGTCCGCCGCACCTGCCTCGATCAATCTTGCACCCATGACGATCGCATCAAGTCCCGAGCAGCACTGCGTATCGATGGTGAGAGCGGGAACCGTTTGAGGCAACCCGGCGCGAAGCGCGGCAAGGCGGGCCGGATTGCCGCCACCGTAAAGAGCATTGCCCAGAAAGACGCAGTCGACCTCTTCCGGCTTTATTCCGGCGTCAACGACAAGCTGTGCAAGAACGGATGCGGCAAGCTCGTCGGCCTGAAACGAGGCAAGTGCGCCACCGCGCGGGCAAACCGCCGTCCGCCGTGCTGCTGCGATCACTGCCTTGCGTGTCTGCGTCACCCGCTGCCTCCGGTTTTCGCCAAATCGGCCACGACTTTCCGAATATCCGGCTTGCCCCCTGGCGTCAGCGGCATCTTTGCCCTGATGTGAATATGCCTCGGCACCTTGCCGGGTGCGAGACGTTCGCGGCAATGGCGCAGCAAGATCTGCTCTGCACCCGCCAATGGCGCACCCAGCTCAACCACCGCCTCCAGCCGGTGACCGCGCACCCGATCCGGTAACCCTGCGACGACTGCAAGGGCAACGGAGGGATGTTCGGCCAATACGGCCTCAACCTCTTCCGGATAAACATTCAGCCCGGAAGTGATGACCATGCGGTTTTCCCGTCCTGTCAGAAACAGGAAGCCTCGCTCATCGAGAAAACCGTGATCGCCGACGGTGAGCCAACCGTCCCGCCAGAGCGTGTCCGGCGATGTGCCGCTTATATAGTGCGAAAACAGCAGTCCGCTCCGCACCCAGACCGGCCCGGCCCGGCCAGGGGCAGCGGGGCCCGAAGGGTCACCGATCACGATATCGACCCCTTGCGCGGCACACCCGACCGAGCCTGCGGGGACATTGTCCTCAGGTGAGGACAGCGTGATGAAGCTGGTTTCCGAAGCCCCGTAGAATTCGAAAAGGCGTGCCTCGGGGAAAACCGACTTCAAGGCCTGCCGATCGGCTTCACGCCATTTGGCCCCGCTCGCGAGAACCTGTTTCACCGCAGCGATGGGACCGCTGCGCCGGGCAGCCTCGGCCAGAAAGTGCAGCTGGGTCGGCGTTGCATAAAGGACAGAGCCTTCAGGGGCGCTGCCAAGTTCCCTCAGGACGACGCGCGGGTCGAACCGCGGCGTGAGCACCACCTGCTGGCCGCAGGCGAGGCCGCAGACAGCGCCATAAAGGTGAAGTGAATGCGTGAGCTGCCCGGGCAGGACGACGCGGCTACCTTTCGAAATACCGAAGGCCTGTGCCGACAGCTTGAAGCTTTCGAGCCACGATCTGTGAGAGCGCACATAGCCCTTGGGAACACCGCTCGATCCGGAGGTGAAGCCTGCATAAAAGAGGTCGTCTTCGTCCGGCAGGATCTCAGGTGAAGTTTCCGGTGACCTTCGTGTTTCAGTGGAACCGGTACCAGCCGTCAACAACACCGGCAGGGACTGGTCATCGATGACGAGGTCTGGCCCGACCGCTTCCAGAACTGCTGATGCCTGGGCTGAAGGCCAGTCCGGGTCCATGACCGTGGCGACACGCCCGGTGCGGGCGCAGGCAAAGAAGCAGACGACCAGGTCCGCAGGGTCCCGAAGACGCAGAACCACATAGCTTGCATGGTCGGTCCGATCACAAAGCACTGCCTCGATCCGGTTGATCCGGACTGCAAGCTCCTGCCAGGAGAGAGAATTCGGACCGCATGTGAGTGCGGCCCCAGTGGCTTTCTCACTGGCAAACCGGTCGAGACTGTCGCCGACGAAGGCCATGACGTGGCCTTGCTGGATCTTCGGAATTAAGACCGGGACAACACGGCACCCGGCAGACCGCGTGCGACGGTCTGAACGATGAGCGCCGTAAGTGCGACCTTGACCAGGTCACCGGGAATATAGATTGCGCTGCCAAGCGCGGCTTTCGGAAGGGAAAGTCCGGCCATGATGGCAACACCCGGGATGCCGAAAGCGTAGACCACCAGAATGCCGCCGACCGCAGCCGCTATTGCCGAAGACACCAGAATGTTCAGCTCGCGGGTCGACTGCATGATCAAGCCGGCCACGAGAGCTCCGACCGGCCAGCCGATCAGAAAACCGACAGAAGGACCCATGAAGACGCCAAGACCACCGCGGCCGCCGGACAGGAACGGCAAGCCCAGCGCGACGAGAAACAGGAATAGCAGCACGGCAAGCGCACCGCGGATGGGGCCGAGCATGACACCAGCCAGCATGACACCGAGGGTCTGCGCCGTGATCGGTACACCGCCGAGAAAGGCGATCGCCACCGGCGGAACCAGCCCCAGGGCGGCAATCAGCGCGGCATAGAAAGCAACGTGCACAAGAGACCTGTCAGCCATGATGAAATCGACCTTCTTCTCGTTAACAAGGGTGCTGCCGTTCAACCTCGCGCGGATCTTACCACATGAGGGTCAGGCAACGTCATCTGTGGGCGGGATATCCCAGTTTTTGGCCGAATGCCAGCCATATGGAGCTTCTTTTCGGTCATCTTGACAAGCCTTCCGAGCCGCCGCGCGCCTTCAATGCCTCGGCAACGTGATCCGACATGCTCAGGGACTGAATGGCGAAAGGCGCCAGCAGACGCCACGAATTTCGCGTGCCTGTTCGCGCCTGCCAGGCTTCGCGCAACTGACCGAAAACGACGAGCATGTAGGGCGCGAAGCGAAGCACCAGTGCAACGCCCAGCGCCGGTTTGCGAGGAGAGAAACCGAGGAACTCGAGCGGCCTGAACAGCGGCTGGACGGCATTCAGCATATCGTCCATGCGGGTGGTCACCGATACGAAATTTGCAGCCAGGATCATGATCGCAAGCCGCAGGATGATCGTAACCCCTTCCAGAAGACTTCCGGACACCCAGTGAAGCGCCAGCAGCACGGCAAGCAGAAACGACATTGCCCGCAGGAGCTTCAGTTGCGCCAGTCCCTCGCGCCCGAGGGAGGCATAACACAGGAGAACACCTGCAAGAGCCGGCAGCAGAACCCAAAATGATGTGTATCGCAGCAGCAGCAGGCTGGCGACGGCAACAGCCAGAAGTTTCAGGCCCGCGGGCATCCGGTGGGCCCAGCTGTTGCCCTGGAGATAGACCGACATCATAACTGGGCAACCTCCACATTCATGCCCTGCCGCGAGACGACGTCTTCCTGAAAGGCCGCCCGAACCGCATCCGGCGCGCCATCCATGCGCAAACGTCCGTCCTCCAGCCAGAGCAGTCTGTCGAAACCGTCGAACTGGCTGAGATCGTGACTGACGAGAACGATCTTCTGCGGCAGTGACAGGATTTTCTGGCGGATCCGCACTGTCGTCAGTGCATCAAGGCTGGCCATCGGCTCGTCCAGCACCAATAGGCGCGGCTCCATGACCAGAACCGCCAGGATGCAGACGAGCTGTTTCTGACCGCCGGAAAGTTCCGTGATCGGTTTGCCGGCCAGCCCCTCACAGCCATGCAGGGCGAGGAACGCGCGCGCGCGGCTGCGGCTTTCTTCCTTGCCGGCCCCGAGTTGGGTGAGGCCAAAGGCGATCTCTTCTTCCACCGTGGGAAAAATGGCCTGATGATCCGGATTCTGGAACACGAAGCCGACATGACGCGGCAACTCCAGTTCCGCTTCACCGGAGGGGGCTCCAAAAAGCGTGAGGTCGCCGCTCGTCGGCGTACGCAACCCGTTCAACAGGCGTACAAGAGAACTCTTGCCGGACCCGTTCAGGCCGATAATGCCGATCCGGTCTTCGGCAAGCTGCAAGGTGAGTTCCTGCAGGATATGCTCTTTGCCGACACTCAGGCCAACCCGATCGAAGACCGCGTAGGGACTGGCGTCGGGATTACAGACACTGGGCCTGTCCTTGAGTTTCCTGCTTTTGGGCCAGAATGCCATGTCACCTCGTCGCGGACGGCACTCCTTGCAAGGGCCGGTCCTGTTTTGCGCGCAGCTTATCGGTCGGATCTGCCGGCTTGTCAAAGACTGACAGGTACCTGGCAAAATCACACATTACCGCAAGGCCTTACCCTACCGGGCGGGTGAGATCGGGCAATTCGGCCAATTGGCCGATGGTGGATCTGATGCGCTGGAGCGCCCAGCGGAAACGGTCGTCGGACTGTTCGGATCCGAAGGTCAGGCGCAGATAGGGCGCCGGCTGGTGGTCCTTCGCCTGAAAATACCGGGATGACAAGACCGAAATGCCCTGGTGTCCGAGCGCGTTCTGAAGCGCGTCGGGATCGACGGTTTCCGGCAGGCGCAGCCAGCCGAACACCTTGTTGACGTCGCTCTGCAGGAAATGCGGCGCGAGCAGGTCACGCGCCGCCAGGAACCTCGTGCGGTTTGCCTTGCGCTTCAGGCGCAGCGTCTTGAACAGATGTCCCTCACGCACCCAGCCGGCAATCAGTTCTGCCGTGATCGGGGAGGCCATCCAGGTGCTTTCACCGATCTTGTTGCGAATGCTGTCACCGAAAGGCCCGGGCACATGGACGAAGCCAATCCGGCTTCCGGGTGAACAGACCTTTGAGATACTGGCGATTGAGGCCGTGCGCTCCGGCGCCAGCGCACCGAAGGCGGGCAGGGCGTCCGGCAGAAAAGGCGTATAGGGATCGTCCTCGACGATCTTCAGGTCGAATTGCCGGGCAACCGCAACCAGATCCTGCCGTTCTTCGACAGACATTGTGTGGGTGGTCGGGTTCTGCATGTTCGGCATCAGGAACACGCCCTTGACACCATGCGTCTTCGCGGCCTGGGCAAGCGCTGCCGGATCCATGGCGCCGAAGCCGCCATCGGCCCGTATCAATGCGGGCAAAGGCACCGGCTTCAGGCCGATGCTGGCAAAGGAACTGAAGATCGACGGGTAGGTGAACCGGTCGACGGCAACCGCATCGCCCGGGCGGAACAGGGCCTGGCAGGTGACCTGAATTCCGTGCTGCGCGCCACAGGTAACCGCGACCCGGTCCGGGTCGGCTTCCAGACCGTAGTCCTTGAAGACGAGAGCCCCGGTTTCGCGATGCGCCTTGAGCCCTTCAGACGGTACGAACCCGTTCAACCGGTCGATCCCCACCGTGCGCGCCATCCGCGTCAGCCCGTCGGACAGGCTCGGGTTGAGATGCGGATAGGCAAAGTTTCGCGCCAGATCGCAGGTTTCCGGCTCGTCTTCCTTCGGGGCAAGGGGCGAAACCTTCTGGGTTTCAGAGGCAATATAGGTGCCCCGTCCGGTTTCTCCCTTCACCAGCCTGCGTCGCTCGGCTTCGCCGTAGGCACGGGTGATGGTGCCGAGCGTCACGCCAAGCTGATAGGCAAGTTCGCGCTGTGGCGGCAGCCTGTCGCCCTGGGCAAGCGCCCCGGTCTTGATGTCGGCTTCCAACGCGTCCGCGATCGCCAGATAGATCGGGCCACCGGCCGCTTCGATGTTCGGGATCCACATTGTCATGAGAACAATGTTATCATTGACTGATACAATACCTCAAGACAATTAGTATCTCCGCTATTTTGTATCGATTGTATCGAAACACTCGATGCTGTGTCTGGAGATACCCATGGATTACGCCACGTTTCTCGCCTTCGCGGTGTTCGTCATCGTCATGACCGGGACACCCGGTCCGGGCAACCTGACCTTTCTGGCCATCGGCGCATCCGCAGGGTACCGCACCGCCTTTCCCGTGATTGTCGCCTCGCAGATCGGATCTTTGCCGCTCAAGCTCAGCGTTGCCTATGGCCTTGGCCATGTGATGGCCGGAGGCGGAACGGTGGTGACTGTCTTCAAGGTGCTGAGCATGGCCTATATGACCTATCTTGCCTGGCGGATCGTTGGCCTCAGCGTCAAGCCGAAGGGCGAGGTTGCGCTGCCCAGTTTCTGGGAAGGGTTGCTGATACACCCGCTCAGCCCGAAAACCTGGGCCATGAACCTGGTTGCCTTTTCAACCTTCCTGGCCGGCAACGGGCTCGGAATCCACGAAAACGCGATGATCCTGGTGGCGGGCTTTACCCTTGGCGGGATGGTGTTTCATTCCCTTTGGGCCCTGGTTGGCGTGTCGATCCTCGCCCTGATCGGCGAAGGCCCGCTCATGCGAGCCGTTACGGTGACCATGGCAATCGCCATGTTGGCGGCGACTGTTTGGGCATTGCTGATCTGAGGCTGCATGTCAGTCAATAAACAAACGGGATGAACTTGCTCGTGCGGGCTGCGTAGGCGTCGAATTGCGGGCCATATCTCCGCGAGAGATAGGCATCAAGCGCCGGGATATGAAAGACCATAAAGGAAACTGCCATGAATGCCGGAACGGCAAGCGCCGCAAGATTGTGGGTGAGCAGAGCCCAGCCCGTGAACAGCACCGTGTCGCCGAAATAGTTGATATGCATCGATGAGGCGAAGAGGCCCCCGGTGTAGCATTGACCGTGATGGGCGGGATCCCGTTTCCACCACTTGCGCTGCAGTTCCGACCAGCTGTTGAGAAACGAACCGCCGACCACCATTGCAAGCGCCACACCATCAAGAACAGAGAAGGGTACGGCGGCCTGTCGAAAGGCACCGCTGCCGAGCAACAAAAAGCCAATTTCGAAGAAGGCGATGAATGCCCCCAGTCCAAAGACCTCCGGAAAAGCCACCTTCCGGGCAAGCAGGTAGAACAGGGTCAACAGATGGCGGGCGAAATAGAGCAGAGTGCAGGCAAGCAGGAGCAGACCACGCTGCGGATCGGCGAGGGTGAGTTCCAGCCCGAACCAGGCACCGACCCGTACCCATCCACCGCCCAGAAGAAGCCAGATGCTTAAGAGCACACAGATGAGGTGAAGTGCTGCGAAGACACATTTTTGCAGCAGGGACCTTTCGTGCTGGCGACTCACGCCTCCGGATTGCGCCATGAATACTCCTTCGATCCGACAGCTCGATTTTTGGAGTTTGTGGACCGTCAATTTATTTTCGTCCAACTGGACTAAAAAGAGATCTAGACGACGCACCTTCAGGTGGTCAATATATTTATCGACCAACTGGACGAAATAATGCCGAAACAGATCGATCACGAGGCCTACCGGCTGGAACTTGCGCGCAAGGCTGCGCCCCTTTTTTCCGAACTCGGCTACTCCGGCCTTGGCATGCGCCGCGTTGCGGAAGCCCTGGGATTGTCGAAAAGCGCGCTCTATCACTACTTTCCAAACAAGAAGAGCCTGTTCCTGGCCTGCACCGAAACAGTCATGGCGCAGATGACGTCAGAGGCCGGCGCGAATGATGCTTCACAGGTGCCCGCGTCAGCACTGGTTGACTTTGCCCGGAGCCTGGAGCCTGGATTTGCAGCCGAAATCTCGCTGCTGTTCGACTACCTGCGCGGCAAGACGGGGGAAGAAATCGCCAGTGACCCGGCAATGAAGCTCGCCAATGACCAGCTGCGCGGGCACGTTCAAAGCCTTGCGGGGAGCGAGGCGGCCGACAGCGTGCTGTGCCTTTTGATGGGCACCTTGCTGATGCGCCATTTCACCGGCGGGACGCTGGATTATGAGACCATTCTGCCGGCGCTCAAGAAACTGACCTGACCGGAGGCACTGCGTGAAGCGAGACAGATCCGGCAGCATGCGCCTGCCGGATCTGCCCGACCGGCCACAGGGGAGACCGCGGCCGGGTGAAGGTCAGGCAACGGGTAAACTCTACCGCTGCAGGTCCTTCAGTTCCTTTTGCCAACGCGCCTCGAACGACGTTTCATGCGGGTTGGGGCCAAGCCCGATATCCCGGCGCAGCTCGTCCGGCAGATGAGCCACGTTCACACGCTTGCGGCCTCGGGTTGCCATCCTTGCGAACAGAGAACCGATAAGCGACCTTAATGAAAAGCCCAAGTCTTGCTGATGGGTCGCGCAGCCCGATTTCGTCTGGGAGAGCCTGAACACGTCTATAACTCCTGTTTCTTGTGAGTTACATATCGGCGGGTTCCGGTTGTCTTACCAACGAAAATTCGATAGACATGCATAAGGGAGACTTATGCATGTCAGTGAATTTGCCACCACTTTCCGCAATCCGGGCCTTTGAAGCTGCAAGTCGGCACCTGAGTTTTACCAAGGCCGGCGACGAGTTGGGCATGACCCAGGCGGCTGTCAGCTACCAGATCAAGATCCTGGAAGATCGTCTCGGCTTTCAGCTGTTCACCCGCAAGGCCCGCAAGATCGAGCTGACCGACAATGGCGGGCAACTGGCGGCGCGGGTGGTGGATGCGTTCTCCTCGCTTCGCAGTGCCTTCGAGGATATTTCCGAAAAGAATGCCGGCCAGCTTGTCGTCTCCAGCAACACCACGTTTGCGGTCAACTGGCTGTCAAACCGTCTGTTCGAGTTCCAGATGCAGAACCCGGACGTGGGCGTGCGCATCGTTCCCTATGGCCCGCATGCTGAACCGGAGTTCAACGAATCCGACGTCGTGATTTCCGCCTGCAAGGCCCCTCCGAAAAACTGGCTCGCCCATGAAATCGTGCGAGCGGACTTTACGCCGATGCTGAGCCCGAAGCTTGCGGACACGATCGGCGGCGTCAAAAAGCCCGAGGACATTCTGAAATTGCCGCTGGTCGATCCGCAGGACCCCTGGTGGCAGATGTGGTTCGAGGCAGCGGGACTGCCGAATGTCGACCTGAGCGGTCACCCTAGCTCGCGCATGGGGTCACAGGCGCTCGAGGCCAACCGGGCGATCGCAGGACAGGGCGTCGCGATCCTGACCCCCTATTTCTGCAAGACCGCCCTTGAAAACGGCCAGTTGATCCAGCCGTTCAAGCTGACCTGCCATGCCGATGACGAAAGCTGGTACATGAGTTACCCGCCAGCCTTACGCACCAGCCGCAAGGTCCGCCTGTTCCGCGACTGGGTTCATGCGGAACTGAAGCGCGACGGCATGCCCGTCACCGCGCCGATGGCAGTGGTAGCCTGAGGACACCCGGCCCCCAACCCAAGCTTCCGGATCATGAAAAAGCCCCGGCCATCCATCGGACGACCGGGGCCAATTGCTTTTCGAGCACCAAGGCCTGCCTTACGGCGTGAACACGATGGTCTTGTTGCCGACGATCATCACCCGATTTTCCAGGTGGTATTTGACGGCACGGGCCAGCACGCGGGATTCGATGTCGCGGCCACGGGCGACGAAATCGTCCGCGGAGAGCGCATGGCTTACCCGTTCGGCGTCCTGCTCGATGATCGGGCCTTCATCGAGATCCGGCGTCACATAGTGAGCGGTGGCCCCGATCATCTTGACGCCGCGAGCATGCGCCTGGTGATAGGGCTTTGCGCCCTTGAAGCTCGGCAGGAAGGAGTGGTGGATGTTGATGATCTTGCCGAACAGACGCTTGGAAAGGCTGTCGGAAAGCACCTGCATGTAGCGGGCGAGAACCACCAGATCGGCTCCGGTTTCCTTGACCAGCTTCAGCAGTTTCTCTTCCTGCTCGGCCTTGTTTTCCTTGTTCACCGGCCAGTGGTGGTACGGAATGCCTTCGTGCTCGGCCGTGCGTTGGCTGTCGGTGTGGTTGGAAACGATCGCGACCACTTCGGCATCCATCCAGCCGACGCGGATCTGGTAGAGAAGGTGCAACATGGCATGGTCGAATTTGGACACCATGACGATGACCTTCGGCCGTTTGGCCGTGTCGACCAGTTTGGCCTTCATGTCGAATCGGCTGATGACCGGGTCAAGCGCCCTCTGAACGCTTTCCAGGGTCACGCCTTCCGGAGCCAGAATGGCAATACGCAGGAAGAACTGGTTGGTTACCCGGTCCCAGAACTGGTCACTTTCGGCAATATTGGCGCCAAAATCCGCCAGTTCCGTCGTGACTGCCGCCACAATGCCAGGCTTGTCCGCGCAGGACAGCGTCAGAACGTAAAGGCTATCCGCCATGATTTTCCAGTCTCCAACCTTGAGGGCCGCAGCCCGCTGATTTTGCTTCGTGCCGGATGCCGGCCCGAACGATCAGGCAGGCATCAGACTGTGTTCCTTCAGGGCCGATACCAGATCGCTGACCCGGTCGGCATTGTCTATCGCGCGTTCTCCGGTCCTGTTCCACAGGCCGTTTTCAAAACCGATCCTGGTCTTGCCGCCCCGCCGGACCGCCTCCACCAGACACTCCGTCTCGCGGTGTCCGAAAGCGCAGACCGCCCAGTCCAGCGACTGCCCCTTGCCGCGTTCCGCGAGCTTTTCCAGAAACGGCACCAGATCTTCCGGTGCGCTTTCCTGGTCTGCCGCATAGCGCCCCAGAACGAACAGCAGCTGATGGCTTTCCCCTGCCAGGGTACCGGCTGCCGCCAGGTCGAAAAACCGGTCCAGATCATCCGCGCTGTAGACGATATGCTGGACCGCACATTCATGGTCGAATGCCCAGTGGTAAAAGGCTTTTGCCTGGTCTTCCCCGCCTTCCGGAACCATCTCCCGGATCGCGACGGAGACCGCATCCGGCTTGACCTTGTAGACCAGTTCGCGTTGCTCTTCCGGAGTGTATTTTCCAACAGCTTCCGTGGTGATTTGAACCTGCATTTGCGGCACCGCAACACGCATTTCCGACAAGAGCTCACGATAAAGCCCGGCGTCAAGCACATGGGCACCGGTAAGGTCGCGTACGTGGGCATGAAGCGCACCGGCTCCAGCCTCAAGACACGCCTTTGCCGCCACCACCGTTTCGGCGATGGTCATCGGCAGGGCGGAATGATCCGCCTTGGTCCGGCGGGCACCGTTGGGAGCCACCATGATCAATGATAAAGGCGGCGGAACAAAAAGCGCACTCATGTTCAGAAGACCGCCTTGAACGCCTGGTTGAGCTTGTCGGTGATCTCTCCGACATGGCTGTCCTGAAGAATGAAAGGCGGCGCCAGCAGGATATGGTCGCCCCGCACCCCATCGATCGTCCCGCCCATCGGGTAGCAGATTAGACCGGCCTCGAATGCTGCCTTCTTGAGCGCCTTGTTGATGCCCCTCTTCGGATCAAACGGCGCCTTGCTGGCCCGGTCCTCGACGATTTCGATGCCCCGGAAAAGTCCGCGGCCGCGAATATCACCAACATGCGGGTGCTGACCGAAAGCATCGTTAAGCGCCGTCGTCAGTTTCTCGCCCATCGGCATCACCCGGTCGGCAACGCCGCCGGTCAGTTTCCTGAACACGGCGAGCGCGGCGGCGCAGGCGGTCGGATGGCCGATGTATGTGTGGCCATGCTGGAAAAAGCCCGATCCGGTCTCGATGGCTTCGTAAATGGCAGCGGTGCACAGCATGGCACCGACCGGCTGATAGCCGGCTCCTAGCCCTTTCGCGATGCATAGAATATCCGGTGCGACACCATCCTGCTCACAGGCAAACAGGGTGCCCGTGCGGCCCATGCCGCACATGACCTCGTCCAGGATCAGAAGCACGCCGTAATTATCGCAGATCTCCCGGATCCGCTTGAAATAACCTTCGACCGGCGGCAGGGCACCCGCCGTCGCACCGACAACCGGTTCTGCAACGAAAGCCATGACGTTTTCCGGCCCGAGCCGAAGGATTTCCGCTTCCAGTTCGTTGGCGATCCGCTGACCGTAGTCGAAGGCGGTTTCCCCCTCGCGGCGATCCCGATACTCGTAACAGGGGGCAATATGGGTGGTATCGATCATCAACGGTGCAAAAGGCTCCCGCCGCCACTGGTTGCCGCCGGTTGCCAGCGCACCAAGCGTATTGCCGTGGTAGCTCTGCCTACGGGCAATTACCCGGTGCCGCGACGCTTCACCCTTCTCCAGGAAATACTGACGCGCCAGCTTCAGCGCCGCCTCCATGGCTTCCGATCCACCGGAGACGAAATAGACGCGGTCCAGATTGCCTGGTGCTTTTCCGATCAGGAGGTCCGCCAGTTCCTCTGCAGGTTCGCTGGTGAAAAAGCCTGTATGGGCGAAGGCGATCCGGTCCACCTGGGCCTTGATGGCAGCGATCACATCCGGATCGCTGTGCCCGAGACAGGAGACCGCGGCGCCGCCGGATCCATCGAAATATTTCTTTCCGGACCGATCGAGAATGTAGCAACCATCCCCTGTTACTGCGACGGGGAGATCGGCTTTGGTGTGGCGGGGAAAAACATGAGACATGGCAAACGCATCCGACAACTGACGGGACAGCCCGCATTGGGTTGACGCATTTGTATCAGAAAACGTTAGCTCCTGAAACATTTGTTTCGAAGGCGCGTTAACCACGTTTTTCATTAGAATTTTAATAAAATTCAATCAGCCTGCGCGCGGGGGACGAGATTGTAATCAGTAACCGAAGGCCGCCCGTCATGCGTCAGCGCCTCACCGCCTGGATCGTATTCCTAGGATTGACTGTCACACTTGCCGGCTGCGGAACCGTCGCCGGTGTTACCGGCATGGGCTGGATGACCGCATCCCACAATTCCATCGACTATAACGACAGTTCCTGGTGCGTGCCGCGCAAGCTGAAGAAGGTTCTAAACCGGGTTGCATCCCGCTATGGCAAAGTGACTGTCAGCTCGACCAAGCGCTGGTGGCTTGAGAACTGGTGGAAGGGTGGCGCCAAGGACTCTTATCACCTCAACTGCCGGGCGGTCGATTTTTCGGTCCGTGGCAACCCGTCGTCCGTCATTGCCTTCTTGAAATCACAGCCGGAAGTTGGCGGATACAAGCACTATTCTTCCGGCCACTACCACATTGACACCGGCCCGCGCCGGACCTGGTAGCCGCCTGGCAGGCAATAGCCCGGCCCGGTATGTACCGGGCCTGATTGGCCAGTGACGGCAAACGCTACTTCAGTTCGCCCAGTTCCAGTGCCATTTCCCATGCGACAGGGTCAAAGCCGACGAAATTCTTGGTTTCGCCTGCCACGATCGGCCTTTTGATAACGGACGGGTTCTCGATCATCACGTCGAGCGCGCTCTTGGCGTCGACAACGCTGTCCTGCGTTGCTTCGTCCAGGCGCCGCCAGGTGGTGCCGCGCTTGTTCAGGATAGACTCCCATCCGAATTCACCGACAAAGCCGGCCAGTCGATCGGCATCGACGCCATCCTTCTTGTAGTCGTGGAACTCATAAGGCACGCCGGCCTCTTCCAGAAACTTCCGCGCCTTCTTGACGGTGTCGCAGTTCTTGATGCCGTAGACCTTCATCGCCTCTTCCCGATTGTTGGATGTCCGGCCCGGAATGTGCCGACTGACGCCCGGGATGCAAGGTCATAGCCGAAGAAAACCCGAAATTTTGCGAAATTTGACCTGACAGTGCCCGCATGCCGAGGAGTTTTCCACGTTGCGCGTGCCTTCACGGGCAGTTCACCGCATTTCCCTTTTGCCTTCTTGACCTCGGCTGCCCCCCGCGCTTCAAGTGGCAATTGACAGCGCAGACCGGCAGAAGGCCGGAACGGCCAGACCGGAGACTGAAAATATATGCAGGAAGAGGCCCCCGGCACAAGCCGGCCAAACAGACCCGCGACGGCCGCCAAATCTTCTGAAAAGTCCGCTTCGGCTGCAAGACCGGGCAAGAAGTCCGACAGTGTCATGGTCGCCGGAGGGAACTGGCGTCAGCGGCTCCGGCTGTGGAGCGGCCTGATCCTGTTCACTTTCTGCCTCAGCCATTTTTCAAATCACGCCCTCGGCATCATTTCCTTCCAGGCCATGGACCAGGCCTCGGTCTGGCACTACTGGGTCTGGAGAAGCCCACTTGGGGAAACTGTCCTCATCCTCGCCGCGCTGACCCATGTGCTGCTCGCCTTGTGGCGGACAAGCAAACGGCGAACGTTGAAGATGTCCCGTTGGGAGCTTTTGCAACTCGCCCTCGGTCTTTACATTCCCTGGCTCCTGATACCGCATGTCACCACGACCATGGGCGTTGCCAAGGAGTTCGGCTTCCTGCCGCTCTACGAGCAGATGCTGACGCTGCTGTGGCCGAATGCGGCGGTCAATCAGTCTATTCTGCTGCTCATGGTGTGGACCCACGCCATGATCGGCCTGCACTTCTTCCTGCGCCTTTATCCGGCTTACCAGAAGCTGAAGCCACTGGCGGCCGGGTTTGCCTTTGCGATGCCGGTTCTTGCCATCTGGGGCTGGATTGAAGGCGCCCGCCGGCTGGCCCTCAGCCGTGACGTAACCCTCCGAATCACTCCGGACCAGCAATTGTGGGCCAGCGAGGTCGTCGTTCAGTTCCGGGCAGTCGTGTTCGGCCTGATTGCCGTCAGCCTGTTGGCCATCCTGATCCGTTACCTTCTCAGCCTGAAAGCGCGCAGCCTGACCGTGGTCTACCCAGGCGGACTGACGGTGAAGGCGCAACCGGGCGCAACGCTGCTGGAAATCAGCCGTATGAACGACATACCGATCGCATCGGTGTGCGGCGGGCGGGCCAGATGCTCCACCTGCCGGGTGAAAATTCTGGAGGGCGGCGAAACCTTGCCGAAACCGAGTGTTGCCGAAGCTGCGGTGCTGACACGGATCGGCGCGGGAAGCGACATTCGGCTGGCCTGCCAGGCGCGCCCGGAAAGCAACGTGGAAGTGCAGCCCCTTGTACCGGTCAAGGCCAGTGCAATTATCGGCGAACACCTGAAGGACGCTTATTACTGGGGCGTCGAGCAGGATGTGGTGGTCATGTTCGTGGACCTGCGCAATTTCACCGGCATCACCGAAAGCCAGCTCGCCTATGACGTGGTTTATCTGCTCAACAGCTACCTGGACCAGGCCTCAGCCGCGATCCGGGAGGAGGGCGGCTATGTCGACAAGTTCATTGGTGACGGCATCATGGCCATCTTCGGCATGGACAGCAACGCGGAAACCGGCGCCCGGCAAGCTCTTGCCGCCTGCCGCCGTATCGAGAAGGTCATGAAATCGCTCGACAAGGAGAAGGGTCCGCAGTTTCGCGATCCGATCCGGCTCGGCATTGGCCTGCATCTGGGGCCGGCCATTCTCGGTCGCATCGGCGCCGCCGGAACGGCAGGCAAACGCGGCGGGCTGACTGCGCTTGGCGACGTGGTCAACACCGCCAGCCGGCTGGAAACGGAGAACAAGAACCACGGCAGCTTCATGGTTGTTTCCAAGGCTGTTGTCGATGCGGCAGGCGCGCGGATCGACGGTGCCGAAGAGGCCGAGATCAAGGTGCGCGGCAAGGAAATCCCCTTGCAAATCCTTGCGGTGAAAAGCTTAGATGGTCTCCATCTCGCTGACGCCGTTCCCGCCTGAGACCCATCCTCCCTGTCACAAAACCTCTGGAGACCACGTGAGCCGGATCTACACGCCTCGGGAAATGCTGGAGAAACTGATCTCCTTCAACACCGTTTCGGATCGAAGCAACCTCGATCTGATCACCTTCGTCGAAGACTATCTCAGCCAATGGGGTGTCGCTTCAGGGCGGGCGCTGGATGAAACGGGCCAAAAAGCCGCTCTTTATGCCCGCATCGGTCCGGATATAGACGGTGGAACGGTCCTGTCCGCCCACACCGATGTCGTTCCGGTGGCGGGCCAGAACTGGTCTCACGATCCTTTTTCCGCCTGGGAGGAAAACGGCCGCCTCTACGGCCGTGGCGCTGCGGACATGAAAGGCTTCGCGGCAACTGTGCTTGCCAAGGTTCCGGATTTTCTGAATGCACCGCTCAGACGGCCCATCCATATCGCGCTGTCCTATGACGAGGAAACCGGCTGCGACGGGGCCAGGGTGCTGATCCCTGAAATGCTGGCAAACGGCCCGCGCCCTTCGGTGGTGATTGTGGGCGAACCGACCAGCATGAAGGTCGTTACGGGCCACAAGGGCATTACGGTACTGAAGACGCGCATCCAGGGGCATCCGGTCCATTCCAGCCAGTTGCACCGGGGTGTTTCGGCGATTTCGGTGGCGGCCAGGCTGATCGGATGGCTGGATGCCAGAACCGCGGAGAACCGGGCCAAGGCCGATCCGGACTGCCCGTTCGAACCGCCCTACACCACCTTGCATTGCGGCACCATTTCCGGCGGCCAGGCACACAACATCACGGCCCAGCACTGCGAATTCGTGACTGATATCCGGCTGCTGCCGGGTGAACACGCGAAGGACTGGGTCGCAGCCTACCGGGCCTTCATCGAAAATGAGGTTCTGCCGAGAATGAAAGCGATCTCGCCGGACTGCGCCATCGAGGTGAGAGAACTTGCCTATGTGCCCGGGCTGGGAGAGGAACAGGAAGGGTTGGCGGAAACGACCGCCAGGCGTCTGACCGGCGACAACAGCCGCAACGTCGTGGTCTATGCCACCGAAGGCGGGATCTTCCAGGATCACGGACTTTCGACCGTGGTTTGCGGTCCCGGATCCATCGATCAGGCCCATCAGCCCGACGAATTTATCGAGCTTTCCGAACTCGACCGCTGCGCTGCCTTCCTCGACAAGCTGATTGACAGAATGTCGCAATTTGACAGCTAAACGGGTTTGAACACAGAGATTTACGATGTCATAGTCGTTTTTGACAACATGGCCGCATGGTCCTGGCAGGGGGGTGCGGCCGTGGAGCAAAGCCGAAACCGGAAAACGAGGGGACTATGAACAAAAGAAAAATTGTCATCGCCGCAGCGCTGTTTGCGGCGGGAACGGGGACTGCTGTTCATGCTGAAACGCTGAAATTTGCCTTTCAGGGTGCACTGAACGCGCTTGATCCCTACAGTCTCAACGAGACCTTCACCCTGTCGTCGCTCGGCAATACCTATGAAGGCCTGACGCGCCGTGGTCCGGACCTGGCCATTGAACCGGCCCTGGCCGAGAGCTGGGAAATCGTCGATCCGAACCGCTGGCGTTTCCACCTGCGCAAGGGCGTAAAGTTTCACAACGGCAGCGATTTCACTGCCGAAGACGTTGCCTTTTCCGTCGACCGCGTGCGCTCGGAAGGGTCTGACCTGACCACCCGCGTCCCGGCTGATGCCAAGGTCGAGATTGTTGACGACTACACGGTCGATTTCGTTCTCACCGGTCCGAACCCGATCCTGCATTACGAGTGGGACACGTTCTACATCATGGACAAGGAGTGGACGACGGAGAACGACGCGGTGAAAGTCACCTCGGCGTCCGACACTTCTGCGAACCATGCGGCACTCAATGCAAATGGTACCGGCCCGTTCAAGATCGTCAGCCATGAAGCCGGCGTGAAGACCGTCTATGAAAAATACGACGGCTGGTGGGACGAAGCCAAGCACAATATCGACACGGTGGAATTCACGCCGATCGGTTCCGATGCAACGCGCGTTGCCGCGCTGCTGTCCGGCGAGATGGACATGGTCTACCCGATCCCGGTGCAGGACATCAAACGCATCAACGACAATGCGGGAACCAAGGCGCTGACCGGACCGGAACTGCGCACGATCTTCCTTGGCATGGACCAGATGCGCGACGAGCTGCTCTATTCCGACGTCAAGGGCAAGAACCCGCTCAAGGATGCCCGGGTGCGCAAGGCCTTCTACCAGGCGATCGACATCGAGGGGATCAAGAAGAAGGTCATGCGGGACCTGTCCAACCCGTCTGCCCTGATGGTTTCGCCGCTGCTGTTCTCCAAGTCGGCCGATTTCGAGCGTTATCCCTATGACCCGGAAGCCGCCAAGGCACTGCTGGCCGAAGCCGGCTATGCAGACGGCTTTTCCATCGGCATGGACTGCCCGAATGACCGGTACGTCAACGACGAGGCGATCTGCCAGGCGGTTGCCGCCATGCTGGCCCGTATCGGCGTGAAGGTGAACCTCAACGCCCAGCCAAAGGCGAAATACTTCGCCAAGATCCTTGCTTCCGGTGGTTACGACACGTCGTTCTACCTGCTTGGCTGGACCCCCGGATCCTTCGACAGCTGGAACGTTCTGGACAACCTGATGAACTGCCGCGACGAATCCGGCAAAGGTTCGCCGTTCAACAACGGTGGCTTCTGCGACGAGAAGATCGACCAGCTGACCGACGAAATCCTGGTCGAGATCGATCCGGAAAAGCGTGACGCCATGATTGCTGAAGCCTTCCGCATCAGCCACGAGAACGCCTACTACCTCCCGCTGCACCAGCAGAGCCTGGCATGGGGCGTTTCCGACAAGCTGGACCTTGTCCAGCGTGCCGACAACCAGTTCCAGTTCCGCTTCGTGACCAAGAACTGATCCTGAAGCACAGCAAATGACGCTCCCGGCAACTCCGCCGGGGGCGTATTTTCATGACTAAAGCATTCAAAGAGCCGAAATGATTGGATTTGCAACGCGCCGCATCGTGCAGGCGATGATTGTCATGCTGGTGGTCGCCCTTCTCGCGTTCACCATGTTCCGCTTTGTCGGCGATCCCATCAACCAGATGGTCGGCATCGAAACCTCGATCGAAGAACGGGAGGCCCTGCGCGAGCGCCTGGGTTTGAACGACCCGGTTCCGGTCCAGTTCTTCCGTTTCGTCACCAAGGCCGCGCAATTCGATTTCGGCACGTCCTACCAGTTCCGTCAGCCGGTTTCCGAACTTTTCGCCAAGCGCATCCCAGCCACGCTCGAACTCAGCTTCGCGTCTGCGGTGTTTGCGCTCGTTGTCGGCATTCCCATGGGCATCTACGCCGGGCTCAATCGGGAATCGCCCGTTTCCAAGCTGTTTCTGTCAGTTTCGCTGATCGGCATTTCGCTGCCGACGTTCTTCATCGGGATCCTGCTGATCTTCCTGTTTTCCGTCACCCTGCAGTGGCTGCCGAGCTTCGGACGCGGCGAGACCGTGCAGATCGGATCCTGGTGGACGACCGGCTTTCTGACCATCTCCGGCCTGAAGGCGCTGATCCTGCCCTCCATCACGCTCGGCCTCTACCAGATGACCCTGATCATGCGGTTGATCCGAGCCGAGATGCTGGAAGTCATCCGGACCGATTACATCAAGTTCGCCCGGGCACGCGGTCTGCCGGACCGGCTGGTGAATTTCCGGCATGCCCTCAAGAACACGCTCGTTCCGGTCATCACCATCACCGGTCTGCAGCTTGGCGCGATCATCGCTTTCGCGACCATCACCGAGACCGTTTTCCAGTGGCCCGGCATGGGCCTGATGTTCCTGCAGGCCGTGCAGAACGTCGATATTCCGATCATGTCCGCCTATCTGCTGCTGACTGCCTTCCTGTTCGTGACGATCAATTTCATCGTCGACATCCTTTACTTCTTCATCGATCCGCGTCTGCGGGTCGGTCGGCCATAAGGGAGACCGACGCCATGCCTTTCGTCACCAACGAAGAAGCAAAATCCAGCGTTCAGGACAGGGCGGCACCGGTCAAGGAACCGGGGCGAATGGCCCGCGCTCTCGACAGCGACCTCTTTCATTCGTTCCTGAAATCGAAGGTCACCGTAGTCGCTGCCACCGGCACGGCAATCCTGTTCCTCCTTGCGTTCCTGGCGCCGTGGATTGCTCCACATGATCCGTTCGACCTGGCATCGATTTCCATCATGGACGCCCGCGTTCCACCGGTCTGGATGGAATATGCCGATCCCCGCTTCCTCCTGGGAACGGACGATCAGGGCCGCGATATGCTCTCCGGTATCTTCTACGGCATGCGGATCTCGCTGATCGTTGGCTTCTGCTCTGTTGTCGTCGCCGCCTTCATCGGCATCTCGCTGGGGCTGGTCGCGGGCTACATGGGTGGGCGGGTAGATGCGATCATCATGCGGATTGCCGACGTTCAGCTGACGTTTCCGGCCATTCTGATCGCCCTTCTGATCGACGGTGTCGCGCATGGCATCTTCGGCGCGATCGACCGGGAGGTCTTCGCCTTCTACATTCTGATCGTGTCGCTGGCGCTGTCCTTCTGGGTGCAATATGCGCGCACGGTTCGCGGTTCCACCATGGTGGAGAAGAACAAGGAATATGTTCAGGCCGCCCGTGTGATCGGCATTCCCTCGGTCATCATCATGGTGCGCCATATCCTGCCGAACGTCACCGGACCGGTGCTGGTGATCGCGACCATCAACCTGGCACTTGCCATCGTGACCGAAGCGACGCTCTCGTTCCTGGGTGTCGGCATGCCGCCTACCCAGCCGTCCCTCGGCACATTGATCGCCATCGGCAACGATTTCCTCTATTCGGGGGAGTGGTGGATCGCGATCTTCCCGGGCCTTGCACTGGCCCTGCTGGTGTTGAACGTCAACCTTCTGGGCGACTGGCTGCGCGACGCCCTCAACCCGAAACTCAGGTGAGGCCGGTATGAGCGTTCTCGATATCAAGGACCTGAGGGTCGAGTTTCCGGGCCGAAAATCTGTCTTCGTCGCCGTCGATGACGTTACCTTGAGCGTCGATGCCGGCAAGGTTCTCGGCGTCGTCGGAGAATCGGGTGCAGGCAAGTCGACAGTCGGCAACGCGGTGATCGGGCTGCTGCAGGAACCCGGACACATAGCCGGCGGTGAGGTCTATCTTCACGGCAAGCGCATCGACCAATTGCCTTACAAGGAAAAGCGTCGTTTGCGCGGCCGAAAGATCGGCATGATTTTCCAGGATCCACTGACGTCTCTCGATCCGCTGCAGACGGTGGAAAGCCAGCTTGTGGAGACGATCCGCACCCATTTGCCGCTCTCCGGATCGCAGGCCCGCCAGCGCGCGATCGAACTGATCGAGGCCGTGGGCATTCCAGATGCGCCCGAACGCATCAAGCAGTATCCGCATCAGTTTTCCGGCGGCATGCGCCAAAGGGTGGTCATCGCGCTTGCGCTGTGTGCGGAACCTGAACTGGTGATCGCGGACGAGCCGACAACCGCGCTCGACGTTTCCATCCAGGCGCAGATCCTTGAACTGATGAGGAAGCTGTGCCGGGAGCGTAACGTCGCCATGCTGGTGATCACCCATGACATGGGCGTAATTGCCGACATCACGGACCATGTGGCGGTGATGTACCACGGTGAACTGGTGGAATACGGCGAGACGACCCAGGTGCTGGGCGCTCCGGAACACCCCTACACCCAGAGTCTGATTTCCGCCGTGCCACGCCCTGATATCAAGGTCGAGCGGTTTCCGGTGGTCAACTACATCGAAAAGGCCGGCACGCCACAGAAGCAGATCGACATCGCCACACACTGGCTCGGCAAGGCACGCGACTATGAAAAAGTGTCCGGTCCGCTGGTCAAGGCAACGGACCTCGACATGCGGTTCGAGACCCGTGGCTCGATCTTCCCGTCCAAGCGCAAATACTTCCAGGCGGTCAAGAAGGTCAGTTTCGACATCAACGAGGGCGAGACCTTCGGCCTCGTCGGCGAGAGCGGGTCGGGCAAATCGACCATCGCGCGCCTGATCACCGGCCTCTACCAGCCGACCGGAGGGTCGATCCTGTTCGGCAAGACCGAGCTGACGTCGCTCAAGAATCGCAAGGACGTTCTGGCGATGCGTCGCCAGATGCAGATGATCTTTCAGGATCCCTATTCCTCGCTGAACGCCCGCATGCGCGTCAGCGACATCATCGCGGAACCGATCAAGTTCCACCGTCTGGCGTCAAGCAATGCGGAAGTGCGCCAGATCGTCGATGACCTGCTCGATCATGTCGGTCTGGGCGCGGCGGCCGGCAGGAAATTTCCGCACGAGTTTTCCGGCGGTCAGCGCCAGCGCATCTCCATCGCACGGGCGCTCGCGACGCGGCCCAGGTTCCTGATCTGCGACGAGCCCACCTCGGCACTCGACGTGTCGATCCAGGCACAGATCCTGAACCTTTTGAAGGATCTTCAGGAAGAACTTGGGCTGACCATGCTGTTCATCAGCCACGATCTGGCCGTGATCCGGCAGATGTGCAACCGCATCGGCGTCATGCGCCATGGCGAGTTGTGCGAGGTGGCAGACTGCGACCAGCTCTTCGAAGCGCCGCAACACCCCTATACACGCGAACTCCTGAACCTGATGCCGTCACTGGAGTTGCTGTCGCGGGCAAACCTCGCAACGGCCTGAAGGAACCGGCGGCGTTGTCGCCGGCCTTCCCAAGTCTTTGAAGATGAGTCTTTTTTCGGATTCGGCCGAGTCGCTGACTTGACTCCAAACCCCACCCCGATTCTCCGGTGACCGCAAAACGTTAGTCACAATCCAGTCCGAACCGGGCAGTTTTTGCCGCCCAGGGCGCCACTACGATCTGCACCCAAATAGATTCATTCTGATTTTTAGTCCGGACCCGATTGTTAACAGATGTTAACCATGTTTTTCCGGCGTGCCCAAACGTAAAAGGGAGAGCCTTTCGGCTCTCCCATTAATATACCACACCCCGAAATAATCTTCGTCCAGAGGACTATTAAATACAGGCCCTCAATACTTGCAGGCCGTTTAAAAAATTACCCGTTTATACTACCCGCAATTCAGTTTCGCTCAAGTTCCACGCTGCACAAATGGTCAGCACCCATTCCGATGCACTGCGACTGTGACAGGCAACATGCTTACCGAACTGACTCTGCGGCATTGCCTGTCTCCGGCCGCTCCCGCATTTTCAGACGGTCCCCAGGGCGTGCCGTTTGTATCTCCAGTTGGCCCACGACCCGGTTCCAGCAGAAGAATTCCAGATACGAGAGCCGACCGGCCATGCCGAAAACATCATTGATTTCAGTTCTTTGGGCATTTTTTCTTGTCATTGCCGTAGTGTGCCTTGTTCTGGCTCTGGCGGCAGCAGGCGGAGAACCTTCTGACGCCGCTACGTCACTTTTGGTTTTCGGTTCCTACAGCGCCTTAATTTTCAGCATGTTTTCCGCGATTTTTTCGCTTCTCGGCCTCTCTTTTTCGCTCAACACCTCTGTCGGCCGGCCCTTGACGCTTTTCACGGCGGTGGTCAGCACCGGATTGCTTGCCGTTTCGACCGGCCTCCACCTGTCCGGTCTGACATCGCCCCAGACCAATGCACCCGCCCTTGCCGCAGCTTTCCTGATGGTGCTGCGGGCGTTCGGTGTGGTTCTGCTGCCACCAAGGGGTGACCTCAGCGGAGTGCCACAAGCGGCATGGTCTGTCCTGTTGGCGCTGCTGGCTGCCGGTACCTGGTGGTGGGTCTTCGACAGGACCGAGGCCCCGGCAGCTCTTGCCGCCGCTCTGCTTCTTTCCTGGCCGCAACTGATCGACGGAATCAACGCATTCGCGGACAAGGTCTTTCACAAGGCAGCGCTGGCGGCAGGCGCCCGTGACATTGCCCCCGGCGCCTTCACCAAGGTCGCTCATGCCCGCGATATCCTCATCGACAAGGCTGCCGTGATGTCTGGACCCAACCTGATGGTCACCAATGTCATGGCCTTCAACAACGAGCCGAAAACGCTCCTGGCCGTTGCCGCCTCCGCGGAAGCCGGATCATCCCATCCAGTCGCCCAGGCCCTGCGCGAACTGGCCAGCCAGTGGCAGGTCGCCCTCAAGATGCCGGACCGGTTCGAACCGACACCTGGTCTGGGTGTTGTTGCGCTGCTCGGCGGACAGACCGTGGTGATCGGCACGACGGACCTCCTGAAGCGCCTCAAAATCGACAGTTTTACCGCCGACGCCATTGCCCGGTCGCTGGAAGCAGACGGCAAGACGGTGCTGCGCGTCGCTGTCGGGGGACGCGTCGTGGGTGTTTTAGGTCTGGAAGGCACATTGCGTCAGGACGCCGGCGTTGCGGGGATGGCCCTGCGCAAAGAGGGCCTCGTGCCGTGGTTGTTCAGTGGTGACAGCCCCAACACACGCAGCGCGCTGGCGGGCATGCTTGGCCTAGAGCTGACCGATGATCCGAAGCCAGGAGAAACCGCGCCCGAGGCCGCCTCACGCTGCTTTCCGGACATGCCTCCCCTTGTCCTGACCCTGTCGCAGGACCGTATGGCGCTGGAACTGCGCGAAGGCGCCACGCCCGGAAAGGACGGGACGGATGCAAGGCATT
Source organism: Roseibium sp. RP-7 (assembly GCF_053005225.1). Lineage (NCBI taxonomy): Bacteria > Pseudomonadati > Pseudomonadota > Alphaproteobacteria > Hyphomicrobiales > Stappiaceae > Roseibium > Roseibium sp. RP-7. The sequence goes on along the minus strand of NZ_JBRKQA010000003.1, from coordinate 702,522 downwards.
CCCCCCTTGCTGTCAGCGACACCGACGACATTGGAGCCTTCCCTGCCCTGAAGGCGCTGGCCATGCGCCGCAATCTGCTGGCAGTGCACGCCCGCCGGCTGCTGTCAGGTCTCTGGCTTTTCGCCGGCCTGTGCGGTGCCTTGACCCTCCTTCCGCTGTCGGCCGCACCCGTTCTTTTTGCTGTCTGTCTTGCCGTCCTTTGGACATTTGCCCGGTTTTCCATTGCAGATACGCTGCACCGGAATTCATGACGGGCGTATTCTCAGATTGTGGAACCGAAATCGGGTTTCAGCGCCTTTACAGCCTCATGGAGCTGGTGTTTATCGGCTTTTGACACTTTGTGAGTGCATTGAGGGATGAGGCGACATGAGCGACACCAAAACACCGAAACTGCGGTCCGCCGCCTGGTTCGACAATCCCGACAATCCGGGCATGACCGCGCTCTATATCGAGCGTTACCTGAATTTCGGCATCACACGTGAAGAGCTGCAGTCGGGCAAACCGATTATCGGCATCGCCCAGACCGGCTCTGACCTTTCACCCTGCAACCGCCACCATCTGGAGCTGGCCAAGCGCGTGCGCGAAGGTATTCGCGACGCCGGTGGTATTGCCTTCGAATTTCCGGTTCACCCGATCCAGGAGACCGGCAAGCGCCCGACCGCGACACTGGACCGGAACCTGGCCTATCTTGGTCTCGTCGAACTGCTGTATGGCTACCCCATCGACGGCGTGGTGCTGACAATCGGCTGTGACAAGACCACACCTGCCTGCCTGATGGCCGCCGCAACTGTGAATATTCCGGCCATCGCGCTGTCTGTCGGTCCGATGCTGAACGGCTGGTACAAGGGCGAGCGCACGGGCTCCGGCACCATCGTCTGGAAAGCCCGCCAGATGCTTGCTGCTGGCGAGATCGACTACAAGGGCTTCATGGACCTCGTCGCCTCCTCCGCGCCGTCCGTCGGCTTCTGCAACACCATGGGCACGGCAACGACCATGAACTCCCTAGCCGAAGCCCTGGGCATGCAGCTTCCGGGGGCGGCCGCCATTCCGGCGCCTTACCGTGAGCGCGGTGCAATTTCCTACGAGACCGGCAAACGCATTGTCGACATGGTGCGCGAGGACCTGAAACCCTCCGACATCATGACCCGCGAAGCGTTTGAAAACGCCATTGTCGTCAACTCGGCCATCGGCGGTTCGACCAATGCACCGATCCACCTGAACGGCATTGCCCGCCATCTGGGTGTTGAACTGGACAACGACGACTGGCAGGAGATCGGCCATGACGTGCCGCTGCTGGTCAATCTGCAGCCGGCCGGAGAATATCTCGGCGAGGATTACTTCCACGCAGGCGGCGTGCCTGCTGTCGTCGCGGAGCTGATGCGAAATGGCAAGCTGCCGCATCCGGGCGCGCTTACCGTCAACGGCAAGGGCATCGGCGACAATTGCGACGGTGTCGTCACAGACCTGCCGGACGTCATCAAGCCGTTCAACAATCCGATGAAAGACAAGGCCGGTTTCATCAACCTGAAGGGCAACCTGTTCGACAGCGCCATCATGAAGACCAGCGTCATCTCGGAAGAGTTCCGCGACCGCTATCTCTCCAATCCGGACGATCCGGAAGCGTTTGAGGGTCGTGCCGTTGTGTTCGAAGGGCCGGAGGATTACCACGACAACATCGACAATCCGGACCTTGAGATCGATGAGCACTGTATGCTGTTCATTCGCGGCACCGGCCCGATCGGTTATCCGGGTGGTGCCGAGGTGGTCAACATGCAGCCACCCGCAGCCCTGATCAAACGCGGGATTACATCCCTGCCCTGCATCGGCGACGGCCGTCAGTCGGGCACATCCGGTTCGCCGTCGATCCTGAACGCATCACCGGAAGCTGCCGCCATGGGTGGACTCGCGCTTTTAAAAAGCGGGGACCGTGTGCGCATCGATCTGAGAAAAGGCACTGCCGACATCCTGATTTCCGATGAGGAACTTGCGCAACGACGCACGGATCTGGAAGCGGCGGGCGGCTTCAAGATTGCGGAGAGCCAGACACCCTGGCAGGAGATCCAGCGCGCCATGATCGGGCAGTTCGACAAGGGCATGGTTCTGGAGCCGGCGGTTAAATACCAGGACGTCGCGCATACCAAGGGGCTGCCACGGGACAACCATTGATCTTACGATCCTGTCAGTTGGATTGCCTCTGGCACCGCGAAATGTTGAAATTCTCCGTCATTGCCGGACTTGATCCGGCAATCCATGCGATGATCACGGCGGCCGCGCTGCGGGTGAAACGACATGGATCCCATGGTCAAGCCATGGGATGACGGAGGGTGTGGCGAAACGCTCCCGGTGGCGCATCTCTTTCGACACAGATTTCCACTTGACGATTACGTAAACGTCATGCTTCAAGAGGGCAAAGACGGGCTCCGGCCCAATTCAAACGGGAGAAAACGACATGTCCTTGGAACAGCTTACCGAAGGTGTCCGCGCGAAGGTTGCCGATGGCGGCATTGAAGAATCCGTCAAGTTCGATCTTGGGGAAACGGGTATCATCTTCCTGCAAGGCTCCAGCGTTTCCAACGAAGATGACGAGGCAGACTGCACCATCAAGATGTCCGCCGAAGACCTCGGTGACCTTCTCTCGGGTGATCTGAATCCGACGGCTGCCTTCATGGGCGGCAAGATGCAGGTGGAAGGTGACATGAGCGTTGCCATGAAACTCGGCAGCATCGTCTAAGCAAGCCTTTACAGCAGACCTTTTCAAGCCGGTCCCAACAGGGCCGGCTTTTTTTGTTCCACGATCCCACTCCCACCTCCCCCATTCGCATCAGCCTCATCCTGAGGAGCCCGGTACAGCCGGGCGTCTCGAAGGATGGGCCGCTTGTTTCGGAGTGTGCCGCCCATCCTTCGAGACAGGCCTTTGGCCTTCCTCAGGATGAGGTGGTGAGGAGGAGGGCGGGTCAGGGACATGTGGACTGGTCATCTAATCGGCAAACAAAAAAACGGCGGGCAAGGCCCGCCGTTCGAGTTTCTGGATGATCCGGGTCGTTACCGGTTTGTGATGATTTCCGGTCCCATCAGGCTGTAGGGCAGCCAGGTGGACAGGGCCGGGACGTAGGTCACCAGGATGAGGAACAGGAGCAGGATGAGCACGAACGGCGCTGCCGCCTTGACCACCTGCACCAGACTCATCCCTGTTATCCCCGATGTGACGAACAGATTGAGCCCGATTGGCGGTGTGATCATGCCGATTTCCATGTTCACGACCATGATGATGCCGAGGTGAACCGGATCGACGCCGAGTTCCATGCCGATCGGGAAGACCACCGGCGCCACGATCAGAAGCAGGCCCGACGGTTCCATGAACTGACCACCAAGCAGCAGCAGCAGGTTGACCGCGATCAGGAAGGTGAACCAGTTGAAACCGGCTCCGACCATCCAGTCGGTGATTGCCTGCGGAATCCGCTCCGATGTCAGCACGTGGGCAAACAGCAGGGCGTTGACGATGATGAACATCAGCATGATGGTCGTCTTCGCCGCATCCACCATCACCTTCTTGGTGTCCTTGTGGAACATGGCCGGAAGAAACTTCCAGACGATCAGTCCGATATTCCGACCCCAGATCTTTGCGCCGATACCATAGATCGACGGCAGCTCGGCAGGGCTGACACGGCCGCGCAGAAGCGGATAGCCAATCAGCGCAGCCAGCAGGACAATGGCACTGTCGATGCCGTAGAAACCCTGTCTGTCCGTGACCATGCCGGCGATGCTCGACCAGGCGAACATTGCAGCAAACCCGTAGGTGATGGTCTTGAAACCGGCCAGCCCCAGAGGGCCGTCCTGTTCCTGCACCCAGCGAATGCCACTGAGCGGGCCCATGTCGCGATAGACGAAGAGAGCCACCAGACAGGCGTAAACGGCCGCCACTGCCGCAGCTTCGGTCGGGGTGAAGATACCGCCATAAATGCCGCCCAGGATAATGACCATCAGGAACAGGCCGACGGCCGCTTCCATCATGGCATGCCAGATTTCCTTGAAGCCCGGCCACGGCTGGGCCGGCAGGTTCTTGACGCGTGCCATGACATAGATGGCGATCATCAGCATCAGACCGGCGATCAGCCCTGGAACCACACCGGCAAGGAACATGCGGCCAACGGAAACGTTGGTTGCAGCCGCATAGACCACCATGACGATGGAAGGCGGGATCAGGATGCCGAGCGTACCGGCATTGGCAATGACGCCCGCGGCAAACTCCTTCGTGTAGCCTGCCTGCCGCATGCCGGCGATGGCGATCGTACCGATCGCGACCACGGTTGCGGGCGAAGAGCCTGACAGAGCTGCAAACAGCATGCAGGCGAAGACGCCGGCGATCGCCAGACCGCCCCGGATCGCACCGACGGACGCGATCGAGAAGCGGATGATGCGCTTGGCAACACCGCCCGTCGACATGAAGGCCGATGCCAGAATGAAGAAGGGAATCGCCAGGAGTGTGTAGTTCTGCGACGCCGTGAACAGCTGCAGCGCCACCGACGAGATGGAATCGTTGGAGAAGATGGCAATCGCCAGAACGCTGGACAAGCCGAGCGAAATGGAGATCGGAACGCCCAGGAACAAGAAGCCGAGGACGAGAATGAAGAGAATTGCTGCTTCCATTGCCCCGGCCTCAGTCCTTCAAGACGTCTTTGTTTTCAGCGACGAGGTCTTCCGCCTCATGCGCGGCGATCATCATCTCGCGCTCGCCGGTAATGATCTGCCAGGCCGCCTGGATGCAGCGGAACATGAACAGGAACAGGCCGATGGGCAGGATCAGATAGGCGATCCAGCGTTGAACACGCTCTTTCGTGCCGAAGGTTTCAATGATCGCGTCGGGATAGCGCAGGTCGTCGAGACCGATGCCGATCTTGTACATCTTGGACCAGTAGTCGATCGCGCCGCCTCTGGTATCGAGACCGAAGATGTGCAGCCATTCCGACCAGAGCAGCGTCAGCGCATAGACAACGCCGCAGAGCGCACCGAACACGGCAACAGCCCGGAACACCGGCTTGGGAAACAGGCGGATGACCGCATCGACGCCCAGATGCGAGCCGATTTTGACGCCATAGCTCATGCCGAACAGGATCAGCCAGGCGAACAGGATACGTGTGAATTCCAGGGCACCGGTCCAGCCGGAATTAAAGCCGTATCGCGCCACCACCTGGGTGAAGGATACGATGGTCATGGCGGCCAGGAGAAAGGCGAGTACACCTTCCTCGAAGCGCGTGACCCAATTGTCGACGCGTTGCATGCGTTTCCCCCGAATTGGCCTCTTGGTTATCAGCGTGTCCGCCGGCATGGTTGCGCGGGCGGCCGCGGGACCTTGGCAGAAGGGCCGGACGATCCGGCCCTTCCAGGAGTTGTTTCAGGTCAGCCTTAGCTGGCGTTGTTGGAAGCGACGGCGGAGTCGATCAGGTCCTTACCGATATCGCCTTCAAACTTGTCCCAAACCGGCTTCATGGCGCCAACCCATGCCTTGCGCTGCTCCGGGGTCAGTTCACGAATGGTGGAACCGGCATCCAGAACGTTCTGGCGGTTCTGGGCTTCAGCAGCTGCTACGTTACCGTTTGCGGTTGCTGTGACTTCTTCCACGATAGTCAGGAACTGGTCACGAACTTCCGGGTCCAGGCTGTCCAGCCACTCGTCGGAAGTGACGAGCAGGTAAGCAAGCAGCTGGTGGTTGGTTTCGGTGATGCCGTCCTGCACTTCGAAGAACTTCTGGGTGTAGATGTTGGACCAGGAGTTTTCCTGACCGTCCACAACACCGGTCTGCAGTGCACCGTAGACTTCCTTGAAGGCCAGCTTCTGAGCGTTGGCGCCCATGGCTTCGATCATGGCAACAGCCACGTCAGAGGTCTGCACGCGGAACTTCAGGCCTTTTGCGTCGTCCGGAACCAGCAGCGGCTTGTTGGCGGAGAACTGCTTCAGGCCGGAGCTCCAGTAGCCGAGGCCCTGGAAACCGTAGTCGGTCATGGAGTTCAGGAGTTCCTTGCCGTTTTCACCGGTGGTGAAGCGCTCGACGGCGTCCAGATCCTGGAACAGGAACGGCAGGTCGAACAGGCGGAACTTCAGCGTGTAGGCTTCGAACTTGGAAAGCGACGGCGCAGCAAGCTGAACATCGCCCAGCAGAAGAGCTTCCATTACCTTGTCGTCGTCGAACAGCTGAGAGTTCGGGAACACCTGCATGCAGGCCTTGCCGTTCATCTCGTCGTTGACGCGTTCCGCCAGCAGCGTGGCAGCGTCGCCTTTCGGGTGGCCGGTTGCGGCAACCACGTGGCTGAACTTGATGACGATTTCACCGTCATTGCAATCGTCAGCCGCATAAGCGTTTGCAGACAGGGCCAGAGACGCCGCGGTAGCTGCGGCGAGAGCGAATTTTTTCATCGGATGTCCTCCCAGACATTTCAGTATGACGGCCATTCGGGCCGGACAGCGTGGTGGCTGGTCGGCACCCTATTGGCAAAGTCCGTGCCAAGTGCCGGAAGAGCAACAAAAAGCGTCGATTTCTGCAGGTTAACAAAAAGTTTCAAATGAACCTGGTCGGGAGAGACTTTCGTTTATGGGTCGAGTCAGACACATGGCATCAAACCGGATGTGTCGAAACCGACACATTTCAGGCCTGCTACATCATATTTTAAGCCGTAAAGCGCCGAATTATCAGTGCCAGATAGCGCCTGAAGACCGGTCGTGGCGCAGCTTGACCTTCAGGCGTGCCAGCTTGTCCGGATTGCGCATGTTGTAGATACGCTCCAGCCGCCCATCGGCGTCATAGGCGAACATCACGGCTGTCACGATCTCGTCGCCGTAGAACATGACGAGGCCACGCGTTCCGTTCAGATCCAGTATCTTGATCTGGCAGGGCTCCCAGAGGCGGCCAAGAATAAGAACCGCGTAGCGAGCGACCTCGTCCGCGCCTTCCAGGATCCGGCTCATGGCCGTTGCCTTGCCGCCACCATCGGACTGGAGTTGTACTGTTTCGGCGAGAAGGCCCGTCAGGTGGTCCGTGGATCCTGTTTCAATCGCGGTGAGAAAGGCAGACAGGATCCGATCCTGATGATCGGCCGGAGGAACAAAACGGGAGGTCGGACCCTGCACATGTCTGCTTGCCCGGGATACCAACTGGCGGCAGGCCTGTTCGGTAACCCCCAGAGTTTCGGCAACTTCGTCATAGGGCTTTGCGAAGATCTCGCGCAGCAGGTAGGCGGCGCGCTCCTTCGGGCTGAGGCGCTCCAGCAGCAGGAGGAACGCCGTCGTCAGGGATTGTGCCCTGTCCAGATCGGTCTCCGGGTCCGAGCCACTTTCGAACTGAAGCGGTTCGGGGATCCACGGGCCGACATAGTCGACCCGTTTCCTGTGAGCGGCCTTGAGAGTGTCCAGGCAGCAATTGGTGCAGACCGTGGTGAGGAATGCTTCCGGATTCAGGATGCCGGCACGGTCCGTGGATTGCCACTTCAGGTATGTGTCCTGCACCGCATCCTCGGCATCCGCCATGGAGCTGAGCATGCGATAGGCCAGCCCCATCAGCTTCGGGCGTACCGTCTCGAAAACATCGATGCCTGGAGCGTCACTCATGTCAGTGGTTCGATACCTGTACCCGGTTCCACAGATTGATCATCGCGACCGCGGCGGTGATCGCACTGATCTCGGCGTCATCGAAGTGGCGGCGCAATTCACCGCGCAACGCCTCATAGTTCGTATCGACCTGAAGACTGGTCAAGGCTTCCGTCCAGGCAAAGGCCGCCTTCTCCGCCGGCGTGTAGTCATCAACGTGCCGCCAGACCGTCAGGCGCTGCAAACGCTCCTGGGTCTCGCCCGCGTCGAGCGCTTCCTGGGTGTGCATCTTCACGCAATAGGCACACTGGTTGATCTGCGAGGCACGCAGATCGATGAGATGCCGCAGTTTCGGCTCCAGCCCTGCCTTGCCGATCTCACCGCTGGCAGCAACGAAACGCTTCACGATATCGGGGACATTTTCGTAGTGATTGATGGCATTAGAGGTCGTCATTGGCGTGTCTTCCATTCAGGTTTCAGGGTGTGACACAGGGTTGACGACCGGGGGCAGCGATTTGTGACACCGGCCCGAAACTTTTTTCGGCCATTCGTTTTGCCGACCCGCCCAGCAAGCCGGGACGGCAAGGAAATCAGGTCATTGTCAGACGGAAAGCGCTTCGTCCTTGCCGAGACCGTATTTGCGCATTTTCTCGTAAAGCGCCTTTCGCGAGAGCCCAAGGTTCTCGTAAGTGGGCTTGATGGCACCGTCGTTGCGCTTGAGTTCGGCGACGATCAACGCCCGTTCATATGTCGCAACCTGTTCGAACAAGGTGGATCCGGCACCGCTGCTGGGCGCGTTGACCAGCTCGACACCGAGCACGAAACGGTCGGCGACATTGCGCAACTCGCGGACGTTGCCCGGCCAGTCCCGCGCCATCAGCTCGGCGAGATATTCCTCGTTGATGTCTGGGATCTCGCGCCGGTAGCGTGCCCGGGCTTCCACCGCCAGATGCCGGAACAGGAGGGGGATATCCTCCAGCCGGTCGCGCAACGGTGGTATGGCAACGTTTACGACATTGAGCCGGTAGAACAGGTCCAGCCGGAACCGGCCTTCCTTGCCGGCGGCCTCGAGGTCTTCCTTGGTGGCCGCGATGAAGCGCACATCCAGTTCGATCGCCTTGTTGGAGCCGAGCCGTTCGATTGTCCGGGTCTCGATCACGCGCAACAGCTTGACCTGCAGTTCCAGCGGCATGGATTCGATTTCGTCCAGAAACACGGTGCCCCCATGGGCATGTTCCAGCTTGCCGATGCGCTGTCCGCTGGCACCGGTAAAGGCGCCCTTCTCGTGGCCGAAGAGTTCAGATTCGATGATTTCGGCAGGAAGCGCCCCGCAATTGAGGGCGACGAAAGGCTTTTCCTTGCGGGGACCTTCGTCATGCAGTGCCCGGGCGACCACCTCCTTGCCGGAGCCGGTCTCCCCCAGGATCAGCACATCGGCATCGGTTGCCGCCAGGGCCGTGACATTGCGGCGAAGCAGTTCCATGGCGGCGGTGCGCCCCACGAGACGGCTTTCCAGGCCCGTTCGGTCTGCCAGCTCCTCGCGCAGCTTTCGGTTTTCCAGCACCAGCCGGCGCTTGTCGAGCGCGCGTTCCACCACTGAGGCAAGGCGCGAAACGGAAAAGGGCTTTTCCATGAAATCATAGGCACCGGCGCGCATGGCCTCGACCGCCAGTGGCACATCGCCATGGCCGGTGATCAGCACCACGGGCAGGGCGGGATCGATCTCGAAGGCCCGCTTCATGACCTGGAACCCATCCGTCCCGGGCATGCGAATATCTGTAACAAGCACGCCGTAGAACCCGCGGTTGACCCGCTCCAGGGCTTCTTCCGGTTCGCCGGTCGCAAACACCGCCTGGCCGGACAACTCCAGCCCCTGGCTCAAGGAGCCACGCAGGTCCGCTTCATCGTCAATCAGTAGGACGGTCGCCTGATCCATTAACGCCTATCTCATTTCATTCCGCTGCAAGGACATGCTCATCGGCCACCGGCAGGCGCATGGTGAACACCGCACCGCCACCGTCGCGATTCGCCGCCTTCAGCGATCCGGAAAAGTCATGAACGATCTTGTAGGCAATCGACAAGCCCAGCCCGAGCCCGGCGCCGACATCCTTGGTGGTGAAAAACGGGTCGAAGATCTGCGGCAGCACATCGGCATCGATGCCTGTGCCGTTGTCACTGACTGTCAGCACCGCTTCGCTGCCTTCCTGCCTCAGTTCCAGCCGCACTTCAGGCATGGCAAGCGATGCGGCATTGCCGCTGACGGCATCCAGTGCGTTGGACAGGAGATTGATGACCACCTGCTCCAGGCGGATGCGCCCGCCCTTGACGATGATATCTTCTGTCGGCAGCGCCAGATCGAGACGCACCTTGCTCTGCTTGATATGTGGCTGCAGCAGCAACGTTGCCTCGTCGATCACCTGGCGCAGGGACACCGGCTTGATGTCGGTGCCCGACTTGCGCGTGAAGCCTTTCAGCGTCTTGGCGATTTCGGCCATGCGGCTGACCATGCCTTCGATCCGCGAGAGATTGCCGAGGGCCTCGTCCGCACGCCCCCGCTCGATCAGCATGCCTGCCACTTCGGCATCGGAACGGATAGCTGCCAGTGGCTGGTTGTACTCGTGACTGAGAGCCGCAGACATCCTGCCGAGCGTTGCCAGCTTGGCTGCCTGCACGAGTTCGGCCTGGGCCAGACGCAAATCGGCTTCAGCCTGTTCGCGCTCGCGCACTTCCTGTTCCAGAAGGACGTTGGTGCGGCGAAGATCCGCTGTCCGTGATTGCACACGGCGCTCCAGGCGCAGTGCGCTCGCCCGGTTGCGCCGTTCCTGGCGCACGAATTCTTCCCGCCTGACGATCAGGATGGCGATACCTCCGGCGGCGATCACACAGACCAGAAGCGCGACCAGCATGGCCCAGCCGGATCGCTGGCGGGCATCCTCGATCGTCACAAGCGTTCTGACCTGCCAACCGAGAACGGCCAAGTTCTCCGTCAATTGCAGGTAATAGTAGGGAGACGGCGTTGCCGGCAGCAGGACCTCGATGCGTTCCGCCACCGACATGTCGGCGATATCCCGGCCGACAGAAAGCTCGTCCATCCGCTTGCCGCGCCATGCGGGCACATTGGTGACCACAATCCGGCCACTGCCATCCAGCGCGACCAGCGGTTCCTTGCTGAGTGCCCAGGCCTGCTCGACGTCTTCCAGACTGACCCGGACGGCAATCACGCCGACGATGGAGCTACCCCGGCGCAACGGCGAGGCGAAGACATAGTTCGATGCGGCCTCTGGCGTACCGGGAATGAGCTGCCGGCCGAGCTGGCCCTGAAGGGCCTGTTCGAAGGCATGTCCGATGCGTTCCGCCCCGCCGAAGGAGCCCGTCGGCACACCGTCCTGGCTGGAGACCACGACATTGCCTTGCCTGTCCATCAGCCAGATCTCTTCCGCGCCCGACATGCCGGCAGCGATCGCGGCGATGCCGGGGTCTCCAGACCTGCCCGTGCTCATCAGCAACTGACCGATATCCGGACCACGTGCCAACAGCGGCGACAGCAGGCGGAACTTGTCGAGAAGTCTTTCGAGAACGGCTGTCTGAACCGCAAGATTGGCCCGCGCACCGGTTTCCACCTCCGCAAGCGTGATCCGCAAGCTGGCAAGCCCGGTCAGCCACATCAGTGCGACCGTCGACAGGATCGCCGCCGCTCCGATACCGATCTTCAGCCTGCGCCAGGTCCGGCGCTTGGTCTTGCGCAACATCGCGTCAGTATAAACAAGCCGAGCGCCGCGTGAAGCGGGAGCCTTATCCAGCGAAATCCTCCCCGGTAGCCGTTTCCGACAGGGCTGGTGCACGCTGGCGCCGGTCAATGGCAACGCTCTTGATCAGAACCGTGACGTCCTTGCCTGTGTGGAGATCGAGATCCGCAACGGACGCGCGGGTGATGCGGGCACGCAGCACCTGTCCGCTGACGGAGCAAAGAATTTCCGCATAGGGGCCGCTTTCACTCGAAATACTGCGGATTGTCACGGCGAAGGCATTGCGGATGGACAGGCCCTCCGGCGGTTTGACCGCCAGGGCAACGTCCCTGGCCCGGATGCGCAGGCGCACCGCATCGCCCGGCACGGCTGCCATATCCGGTATCTGCAGTGTGGCTCCGCCGATATCGACATCGGTCAGGCCCCAGTCCGGGTCACATCTGGTGACGGTACCTTCCAGCAGCGCGCTGGCCTCGTGACGGCCGGTTGCCCGGCCCAGATCGGTCCGCGCGAGCATGTCGGCCACCGGTCCAAAGGCGGGCGTGCGTCCATCCGACAGGATCACGAGCGTGTTGGACAGGCGCGCCACTTCCTCGATGGAATGGCTGACATAGAGGATTGGGATTCCCGCTTCCACGCACAGACGGTCCAGATACGGAAGAATGTCGTTTCGCCGCGCTTGATCGAGATTGGCCAGCGGCTCGTCCATGATCAGGAGCCGCGGGTCCGACAGAAGCGCCCGCCCGATGGCCACCCGTTGCCTCTCGCCGCCAGAAAGTGTTCCGGGCTTTCGCTCCAGGAGCCCGCCCAACCCCAACAGATCGACCACTTCGGCCATGTCCCGGGTTCCAGGCCTGCGGCCCGCCCAGCGCGCATAGGTGAGGTTCGAGGCAACGCTGAGATGCGGAAACAGCCGGGCATCCTGAAAGACGTGACCGATCCTGCGTGCCTGCACCGAGAGGTTGATACTCTTGTTCGCGTCGAAAAGGGTCGTGCCGTTGACGGTGATATGTCCGCTGAGCGGCTTGATCAGCCCGGCGATCATGTTGGTGAGCGTTGTCTTGCCGGCCCCCGACTGGCCGAAAAGCGATGTCACCCCGCCACGGCTGTTGAACCGGGCTTCAAGATCGAGCTGACCGACACGGCCGGTGATGTCGACATCAAGCATGACCGCCCCCCATGCGCGCGCGCAATCGGCGCGCCAGTGCTTCCGAGGCGATCAGCGCCGCGAAGGCGACAAAGGCCGCAATCAGTGTCAGGCGGAAGGCAGCCAGTTCTCCACCCGGGGTCTGGGTAGCGGTATAGAGCGCCAAGGATAGGGTTCTTGTCTCCCCCGGAATGTTGGAGACGAAGGTTATGGTCGCACCGAATTCGCCCATGGCCTTTGCAAAACCCAGGATCGCGCCACCGAGAATTCCCGGCAGGGCAAGAGGCAGGGTGACCGTCAGAAAGGCGGTCAGGCGATGGGCACCGAGAGACTTGGCCGCTTCTTCCAGTTTCGGGTCCACGGCTTCGAAGGAAATTCGGATCGGCCTGACCATCAACGGAAAAGCCATCACACCGGCAGCAAGCGCTGCGCCGGTCCAATTGAAGGCGAAGGTGACACCGAAGACACTGTCCAGAAACGATCCGACCGGACCCTTGCGGCCAAAGGTCAGCAGCAGCACGTAGCCCGTGACCACCGGTGGCAAGACAAGCGGCAGATGCACAAGAGCATTGACGGCGCCGTGGCCGGTGAACCGGTAGCGGGCAAGTACGAAGGCCATCAGAACGGCAAGCGGCAGCGCGACAGCGAGGGCGGCAGAAGCGACCTTGAGGGTCAAGAGAAGGGCCTGCCATTCCCCGGGCTGGAGATTAAAAAAATCCACGTCTGCTCAGTCTTCTCGTTCCGGTACGCGGCCGAATTTTCTCAGCCACCTGCCGTTATCGGTTAGAACACCGCAGGAACGCAAGATGTCCTTTGTCTTGAGCCTGCAATGCAAAGTAGCGTGCCTGGGATCAACAGCCCCTGGCCGGCTTGAGCATGTCTATTCCGATGGCCAGCGCCGGTGCGATCGGCTAGGGTCGCGTTCCCTCCTTGTTGCAGCCGATTCCAGGACACTGCATGACAATCTCGCTGAAGACCCAGGTCCCCGACGTCGATACCTATTTGCGCCTGCGGGTCGATTCCGGGCTGAGCGGCTACGGCAGGGACGCGGCGGAAATCGGGCTGAAGAACAGCCTGTTTTGCGTGATGCTTTATGACGGTGATGAAGCGATCGGCATGGGGCGTCTCATCGGTGACGGCGGCTGTTTTGTCCAGGTAACGGATATCGCGGTTTTGCCCGCCTACCAGGGACAGGGCCTTGGCAAGCGCATCATGGCAGCCCTGACGGCCCATATCGAAAGCGCGTTTCCGCCCTCTACCTATGTCAGCCTGATCGCCGATGTTCCGGCCAATGCGCTTTATGCCCAGTTCGGTTTTGAAGAAACCGCACCGGTTTCCCTGGGTATGGCACGCCGGGCAGGTTCCAAAAAACCGGTCTGACAGACCGGCAGCGGGAAAATATATTCCCGCTCGCAAATCGGGTCGTTTGGGCGTTTTGAGCCGCCTAGGGTCTTCTCACAACCATTGAGGAGACAACACCATGTTTCAGATCGAGCCTCTTCCCGCCACCAAGTTTGCACATTTGAGCAGCCTGAGTGATACGGAACTCGCGCAGAAGGGCATTCAGGTGCACATTTCGGACGGCGCGTTTCCCTGCCGTGTGTCACTTGCCGATGCAGCCCCGGGAACCCGGGTTTACCTGCTCAATTTCGAGCATCAACCTGGCGAAACACCCTACCGCTCCCGGCATGCGATCTTTGTCGCCGATGGCGCGAAGGAAAGCCATCCGGACCCGGACACGATCCCGGAAGTCGTGGCAAAGCGCCTGCTGTCGGCACGAGCCTTCAACCGGGCCCACGAGATGATCGACGCGGAAGTCGTTGAAGGCCGCGAGCTGGAAGGTGTCATCCGGACGTTCTTCGACAATCCGCAAGTCGACTATATTCACCTGCATTTTGCTCGCCGCGGCTGCTACGCGGCAAGGGTTTCACGCACCGCATGGACCTGATCAATAAAGCCTGAGCAAGCCTTCGGAGGTGGCTTCTTCCAGAAGCGCCTCCGGGGTCTGTTTCAGCTTGCCATGCCGGATCATCGCATCGCCGATGTCGCCCAGGTCATCAGCGTTGCGCCAGCTTTCCGGTTGCCAGATCTTCGAGCGGACCATCGCCTTCGGGCAATGCATGAATGCCCGGGTGATCTCCACTGCCAGCGCCATCGCCGGCTGTTTGCCCTCCACCTGCATCCGCTCCAGCAACCAGGCATCCCGGACGATGCGGGCTCTGCCCGACACCCTCAAGGTCTCGCCCTTGCCCGGGATCAGGAAAATAAGTCCGACGCGCGGGTCCTTCAGCAGATTGTGGTAGCTGTCGAGGCGGCGGTTTCCGGGGCGGTCGGGGATCGCCAGCACTGTGTCGCTCAAGACGGTGACAAAACCGGCCGGGTCCCCCTTGGGGCTCACATCGATCACGCCCTCCGGATCAACCGTCGCGATCAGGCAGAAGGGGGACCGTGCAATGAACTGTCTGCACAGGTCGTCCAGTGCCTTGATCTCCTTTACCCTCACCTTTTCAGGCGCGGTTCCGGCATGGGCTTCGAGCTGGTCAACCGTTGTTATCGGGTCGTTGAAATCTGAAAGTGTCGTGGGATCTTCCGGCATGGCAACCTCCCTGGATCTGCCTGCTGGCGCTTTCACCATCAAACGGCGCTGCGAACGCAAAGACAAGGCGTTTCGCTGGAATCACGGTTTTTCCAAACTGGCGCCCCGATTCTGGCTAAACTGGATCTTACCTGAGCAACATCGCACCCATCATAAAGGGATCGCATTGCCGATTTAAACTTTAACGGTAATCTTTGCGAAATACACCTCAAGGGAGATCCGGCCATGCCGACCGCAGCCAAACGCCGTGCCGCCTTCAAAGCTCTTCACGAAAAAGGGCGTGCTTTCCTGATGCCGAATCCCTTCGATATCGGCACAGCCCGCATTCTGGACGGGTTGCGGTTTGACGCGATGGCCACGTCCAGCGCCGGATATGCCTGGACGCAAGGCGTGAAGGATGCCGAAGGGCTGATCACACGTGACGATGCGCTCGGACATGCCGCCGACATCATTGCCGCGACCAGCGTGCCGGTGAACGGTGACCTGGAGAACGGGTTCGGCGACAGCCCGGACGATGTGGTGGCAACGGTCAAGGGGGCGATCGAGGTCGGCCTCGCCGGCTGCTCCATCGAGGATTACACAACCGATCCGAAACATCCCTACTACGATCTGGAGCTGGCGGTGGAGCGGATCAAGGCGGCGGTGGATGCCAAGAACCGGCTGGCGCCGGATTTCGTTCTGACTGCCCGCAGTGAAGGACCCGTCCAGACGCAGCATGAACTTGACGAGACCATCAAGCGCCTGAACGCCTTTGCAGAGGCGGGTGCCGATTGCGTCTATGCACCGGAGCTGAAGGACAAGGAACAGATTGCCGCCGTTCTGGCCGCCGTGAAAGCGCCGATGAACGTCCTGGCCGGGCGCAAGAACTTCCACCTGACCCGCAAGGAACTGGGCGACATGGGCGTTACGCGTGTCTCCATCGGGGCAGGTCTGGCACGGCTTGCCTACCGCGCCTTCATTGCTGCTGCCGAAGACATGAAAGACGGTGGCACGTTCGGCTGTTTCGACAGGACCGAAACCATGCCGGAAGGCATTCCCGATTTCGAATCCTTCATGAAAACAAGGCCCTGATCCGTAATGGACGCCTCACAGGTTTCCGAAGGCTTTGGCCTGGCGAACCCGGGTGATGCAGTCGCAATGACCGAACTCGCCCGGCGGGCCTATGCGCATTATATCCCGGTCATCAACGCCGTGCCCGTGCCAATGACCGCAGATTATGCAGCGCATATCCGGCGGGACGATGTCTGGGTGCTCCGCTCCGGCACCTCTCTTGCCGCCAGCATCGTTCTGATCCGGCATCCGGACCATCTCCTGATCGAAAGCATTGCCGTTGATCCGGAAGAGCAGGGCAAGGGCCGTGGCAGGCAGCTGCTCGACTGGGCGCGGCGGCGGGCAGCGGACCTCGGGCTGAGCGAAATCCGGCTCTATACCAACGTGCTCATGACCGAAAACCGGGCCTGGTACCAGCGTGCGGGCTTCGCGGAAACCCATGAGGAACAGCGCGGCGGCAAGCGGATCGTCCACATGCGGCTGACACTGTGACCAAGCTGCTTGCCAACTCCGGGTGCGCTGGAAAGCATTGATCCGGGGCCGGGCAGAGCCCGGCCCCGGATGTCAGCAGCTACGTAAGCCTTGGCCTTCCAGGCCCGCTACTCCGGACCCCAGGTTTTCTGCTTCTTCTGCTTCATGACGCTTCGGACCATCTTGCCGAATGCCCGGTCCTTGGACCTGCGCTCCGCCAGACTTGCAGAGTTGAAGGCTTCTTCCGCCTTCAGCTTTCGCCACCTGTTCAGCCGGCCAGGTTCCAGGGCGCCCTCCTCCAGCGCGGCCTGAACGGCGCAACCGGGCTCCGTCTCGTGCCGGCAGTCATTGAAACGGCAACGGGATGCCAGTTCGTTCAGATCCGAGAACAGATCATCGATACCGGCTGCCACATCCGTCAGCTGCAGTTCACGCATGCCCGGTGTATCCAGCACCAGACAGCCGCCTGGAACCACGTGAAGTTGCCGGTGGGTCGTCGTGTGACGGCCCTTGGCATCGTCTTCGCGAATAGCCTGAGTGGCTATGTCCTCGGTGCCGGAAAGCGCGTTGGTAAGCGTCGACTTGCCGACGCCCGAAGAGCCAAGGAAGGCAACTGTTTTGCCCGGCTTGCACCAGGCCGCGAGTTTCAGGCCCGGCTCATCGCCGCGCGCGTCCAGCGTCACGACCGGAACCGAGTTCGAAATCGTCCGAGCCTGATCGACATAGTTTTCCGGATCGCTCGCCAGATCCGACTTGGTCAGGACGATCACCGGATCGATACCCGCCTCGAAAGCAAGGGCGATGTACCGCTCCAGCCGGGCGATATTGAAGTCGTGATTGCAGGATGACACCACGAACACCGTGTCGATGTTGGCTGCGATCAGCTGGATCTGTCGATCGGTTCCGGGTGCACGGCGCTTGAGCAGGCTCTGTCGCTCCAGCACCCGGCTTGACGGCGGATGAGCGCGGTTCAGCAGCAACCAGTCGCCTACCGTGGCGTTCCTGACAGGCAGGATCACTTCGTCAAGCCCTTCGCCGACCACGTGAAACGCGTTTCGATGGACCTCGACAACACGGACGGGCGGTGATGCCGTCAGCTCGTCGGAGCTGATCTGTTGTGCAAAATAGGGCCGCCAGCCAAGTGAAAGAAGTCGTGAAGTGTTTTTGTCCGGCCCATCGTTTTTAGGGCGTGCGGGAAAGAAGTCGGAATAGTTCCGTACCATTGGATTGTCTCGTGAATTAAACACACGTCATCAGGCGCCCGCCAAGGCACCGGTTCATGTATTCAAGGCTCTCTGATCTTCAGAGAGCCTGCTCACGCAATCTCTGACATCCAATCTCCATGGGACGCACCTCGAAGGTGCCCGTTTTAAGTAGTCGCAAAGACGCCCCGATACAAGCATCCCGCAAATGTGACCAGGCTTATTCCGGCCGCTCGCCGACATAGGCAGCCCGAGGCCGGATCTGTTCCGGCGCCGCGTATTGCTCCAGTGCATGAGCGATCCATCCGGTCATGCGGGCAGCGCAGAAGATGATCTTGCCGGCGTCCTTCGGCAGGTCATAGGTCTTTTGTGTAGCCGCCAGGGCAAGATCGATGTTCGGCGCCTCGCCGAACAGGTCACGCGCGACCGTAATCAAACCCGGCAGACGCTGAACGAAGGGGTGTGCGGGCTCGCTGCGGTAAAGCACGTCGAGCAGGCAAGCGGCGCGCGGATCCGGACCCCGGTAGATTGTGTGACCGAAGCCGGGCAGGGGCTCGCCCCGGCTCAACCGGTCCGAAAGCAGGGTTTCTATATCGGTGTCCGGCCCGACATCGGACAGCCATGCCGTTGTCCTGTCGGATGCAGCACCGTGGCGCGGACCGGCAAAGGCCCCCAGACCGGAAATGAGCGCCGCGTGAAGGGGCGCCCGGGTGGAGGCAGCGCAGCGCGTCGCGAAGGCACTGGTGTTGAGCTCGTGATCGGCA
This sequence comes from Roseibium sp. RP-7, assembly GCF_053005225.1. Classification (NCBI taxonomy): domain Bacteria; kingdom Pseudomonadati; phylum Pseudomonadota; class Alphaproteobacteria; order Hyphomicrobiales; family Stappiaceae; genus Roseibium; species Roseibium sp. RP-7. The sequence goes on along the minus strand of NZ_JBRKQA010000003.1, from coordinate 683,968 downwards.
CACAGGATCAGCGCCGCCCGGATCACGTTCTTCGCCGAAGACGACACGCCGAAAGCATTGGCAATCTGCGTGTGGATCGGCACGTCGACCGGATCTGCGTTGAGAAGAGCTGCAACCGCGTAGCGCAGCAGGGCAGCGCCTTTCACCTGCAGAAGCTTGGGTGCCTGGGTGTAGGCCGCCTTGTCCTGCAGCGGCCAGGCGGCAAGCGCGACCATCAGCCGGTCCAGCGGCGCAAGTCCTTCCGGCAGGTTGGGCGGGGGCAATGGAGCGCTTTCGGCAAACGGGTCTTCCTGCGACGCCCAGAGCAGGGTCGCCACGGTTTCAAGCGTGGAAGTTTGCGCCAGATCGACCGCCGGCCGGCCACGATAGACCGGACCGGCTTCCGAAATCAGCGTCAGTTCGGTTTCCAGCACCGGGTCGCCGGTCAAGGGCCGAGCACCGGAGTAGTCGTCGGCAGCCTTGCGGCCTTTCATGCGGCGCACATCCACCGCGTCGTAGCGGCGCTGCTTGCCCGGACCGGCAACGGAATTGATCAGCCCCCGGCTGACGTAGGCGTAGAGAGTCGCCGGCTGAACACCAAGTTCGGCAGCGGCTTCTCGGGCGGACAGGTAGATCGGCTTGCTCATACATTGATTTTAATTATCAACATTGATCAATGCAATCTTCTCTTTCTATCTGACCGGGAAAGAAAAGGAGATAGCCATGACCGAAGCGCCGAACCCCGCCCGGATGACGCCGGACCCGATTGCCGGTTTGGAGGGCGTTGTTGCCGCCACCACCATGCTCAGCCATGTCGACGGCCAAAAGGGTGTCCTCATCCTCTATGGCCGCCATATCGAAGACCTGGCCGGCAAGCTGAGCTTCGAGGAGGCCGTCCGGCATCTGTGGCAGGATTTCCAGATGCCTGAGGCCTCGTCCCTGCGTGAGGCTTTCGGTGAAGCCCGGCGGGCCGCCTTTGCCGTCATGCCGGTTCTTGAAGCTGCCCCTTCCAGCCTCGGCGTTTATGAACGCATGCAGCTGGGCCTGGCTGCCTTGCCGATGTCCACCGGCCTGCCCGACGCGATTGCGATCAGCGGCGCATTGCCCGTCTTTCTGGCTGCGTCTCACCGGATTGCCAGGGGACAGACGCCGATCGCACCGGACAGCACTCTGGAGACCGCAACCGATCTTCTGCGCATGCTGACCGGCGAGCTGCCACCTGCCGACCATGCCGCCGCGCTCAATCGCTATCTGGTGACAATCCTGGATCACGGGCTGAACGCTTCCACCTTCACGGCGCGCGTGATCGGCTCGACCCAGGCGAACCTGAAACAGGCCGTTCTTGGTGCGATGGGCGCCCTCAGCGGGCCGCTGCATGGCGGCGCGCCAGGCCCTGTGCTGGACATGATCGATGCTATCGGCAGTCCGGAAAACGCAGCTGCCTGGATTGGCGAAGCCTTGGCACGCAAGGAGCGGCTAATGGGATTCGGTCACCGGATCTACAGGACAAGGGATCCGCGCGCGGACGTCCTGAAGGCAGGGCTGCGTCTGCTTGGGCCTGAGAACCCGAAAGTGCGCCTGGCGGAGGAGATCGAACAGGCAGCGCTTGCCGCATTGAAAACTGCCAAGCCCGACCGGCCGCTGGAAACCAACGTGGAGTTCTATACCGCCGTCCTGCTGGACGCGATCGGCATCGACCGGACCCTGTTCACGCCGCTGTTTGCCGTCGGCCGGACACCGGGCTGGTGCGCCCATGTTCTGGAACAGCAGGAAACCGGCAAGTTGATCCGGCCATCGTCGCATTATGTCGGGCCGAGCCCCGCATGACGGAGACCGGCTGAAAGCCTGTTACCGTGAGATACCCAGCCCGGAAGGCGGATCATCCGCCTTCCGGGTTCGTGTGTTCAGCCGGTAGACCATGTCGCGCACCCACATGTGCAGCGGTGCGCGGTGGTTGAGCGTGGTCCACACGAGGCTGATCGTCACCGACGTTTCAACCGGGCAGGGAACCACATGAAGTCCATCCGCAACTGATCTGGACAGTCGTTCCGGCACCGTGGCGACGAGGTTCGATCCGGCGACCAGACGCTCCAGCCCGGCCGGGCTCGGCACGCGCAGGGCGACTTTCAAGTCCTTGTTCATGCGCTCAAGCTCGATGATGTAGCGCGACCGCCATTGGCCGCCGTAGGTGACAAGCACGTGGTCGAGATCCAGATAATCGTCCAGGCTCAGTGCCGCTCCGGCTTTCGGGTGCTCCGGATCAAGTAGGCAGACGTAGCGATCCTGATAGAGGTCGCGCCTGTAGAAATGCGGGTCCGACCGTTCGAACGGACCAAGCAGGAGATCCGCCTCATTGCGCAGCAGGCGCTCGTGACCGATCCCCGACGCATCGATGATCTCCAGGTCCAGGTTGGGCGCTTCGCGCTTCAGAAAATGAACGATTTCCGGAATGATCAGCACGCGTTCATAGAAGTTGCAGGCGATGGTGAAGGTCTGAGCCGCCGTCTTCGGATCGAAATCCGGCGGAGCGACCAGTTGCCGGAACTCGGCCGTCAACCGTTTGGCCTGATGGACGATATCTTCGCAGCGTTGTGTCGGGTGGAGCCGACGTGCTTGGCGGACGAACAGCGGATCCTGAAACACGTCCCGTAGCTTGTTGATCGTGTAGCTGACCGCTGACTGATTGACGCCGAGTTCTTCCGCCGCACGCGTGAACGAACGGAGTTGGTGCACCCAGACCAGGACCTGCAGCGCCCGAAAATCGACTTCCAACGGATCGCCCGGCATCGGCAATTTCCTCCCGAATCCGGCAAGAACACTCGCCACGATTTGTAAAATCAAAAAATTCGATGACAACTATAAAGTCAATCGTATTGCCTGATTTTATTCTGCCCGCTTAACCTGCCGTCAGTGCCGGATTTGGGAGGAGAAGGCAGATGGCGGTCGCACCTGTCGACGAAACGCTGACGCTTGCGGACCTGACGCGCGACCCCTATCCGATCTACAAGCGGATGCGGGCCGAAACGCCGATCGTTCAGGTTCCGGCGGCAAACCGTATCTTTCTGACCAAGGCGAAACACACCAAGATGGTGAAGGACGATCCCGAGCTTTACAGTTCGGACGATCCTGTCACACCGATGCGGCGCGCCTTTCTGGCCCACACACTGATGCGCAAGGACGGAGAGGAACACCGACGCGAGCGCATGGCCATGCAGCCGGCTTTCTCGCCCAAGGTCATCAAGACAGACTGGGCCGATCTCTACCGCAAGATTGCCGCGGAGTATCTCGACCGGCTCCCACGAGGCGAAACGGTCGACCTTTTCACTGACCTGTGCGGACCGGTGGCGGCACGGATCCTCGCGCACATCCTGGGTCTCGACGAAGTCGGCGACGCCGACATGCAGCGCTGGTCGCAGGTGCTGATCGACGGCGCCGGCAATTTCGGCTTCGCGGATGAACCGTTTGCCCGGTCCGATGCGGCCAATGCCGAAATGGATGCCTTGTTCGACAGCCTGATTGCCCGGCATCTGGCAGAGCCCAACAACTCCGCGTTCTCCGTCATGCTGAATGCCCGCGACCCGATCCCCAGAAGCCAGATCTACGCCAACATCAAGATTGCCATCGGCGGCGGTATCAACGAGCCGCGCGATGCGCTGGCAACCATCATCTATGGCCTGCTGACCAATCCGGACCAGCTTGAGGAAGTGAAGCGGCAGGACGCCTGGGCGGATGCATTCGAGGAAGGTGTCCGCTGGGTCGCGCCGATCCAGGCGTCGTCTCGCCGGGCGACGCGGGATCTGGAAATCGACGGCATCGACATTCCCGAAGGCGTGACGCTGATGACCATCCAGGCCTCGGCCAATCGCGACGAGGATCTCTATGAGGACGGCGAATCCTTCAACGTCTTTCGAAAGAAAGCGCCGCATCAGGCCTTCGGCAGCGGCCCGCACCATTGTGCCGGCGCCCATATCTCGCGGCGGACTGTCGGGGAAATCATGCTGCCGATGCTGTTCGAACGGTTCCCCGGCATGACGCTGGACAAGCCCGAAGACGTTGTCTGGAGCGGTTTCGGTTTCCGTGGCCCCCTGAACCTGCCCGTCAAACTGAGCTGACAAAAAGAAACCAACCGGGCCGGGTTAGAGCCGGCTGAAAGGAAAACCGCATGGTGCAGATCATCTTCGTCCAGCCGAACGGCAGCCGGAAGACCATAGATGCGAGCGAAGGGGCGAGCGTCATGGAAACGGCTGTCAGCCACGGGGTTGATGGCATCTTTGCCGAATGCGGCGGCGCCATGATGTGCGCCACCTGCCATTGCTACGTGGACGAGGCGTGGAGCGACAGGACCGGCGCGCGCACGGACGGCGAGGAAATCATGCTGGAATGCGCGGCCGCCGACTTGCGCGAAACATCCCGCCTGTCCTGCCAGATCAGGCTGACCGGTGCGCTCGACGGACTGGTGGTGCATCTGCCGGACGAGCAGGCGTGAGGAAACGATTTCGAACAAGGGAGGAAACCATGTCGAAGTACCGGATGATGAGATCGGTGGCCGCAGGTGCGCTCACCGTGGGAGCGGTTGCCATGGCCGCGCTTTCACTGAGCCTTACGGCGGGCCAGGCCGTGGCAGCGGAGGTCACGCTGCGGCTGCACCAGATGCTGCCGGCGCAAGCCAGTGTGCCGAAGAACATCCTTGAACCGTGGATGGCCAGGATCGAGGAAGAATCGGGCGGGCGGATCGAGTTCCAGCATTTCCCCGCCATGCAGCTTGGCGGCAAGCCGCCGGAACTGGTCGACCAGGCCATCGACGGCATCGCCGACATCGTCTGGACCTTGCCTGGCTATACGCCCGGCCGCTTTCCAAGGACGGAAGTCTTCGAACTGCCCTTCGTCATGACCAATGCCGAGGCCGTGTCGCGTGCCTTCTGGCAACTGGCGGAAGAAACCATGCTGGACCAGGACTTCAAGGACATGAAGGTTCTGGGGCTCTGGGTGCATGGACCCGGGCTGATCCACTCCAAGGACCCGATCGACTCGCTCGACGACCTGAACGGCGTGAAGCTGCGGGCGCCGACGCGGGTGACCAACGACATGTTCAGTTCACTCGGGGCAACACCTGTCGGCATGCCTGTGCCGGCGGTTCCGGAAGCCCTGTCCAAGGGCGTTATCGATGCCACCGTGGTGCCGTGGGAGGTGACCGGCGCGCTCAAGATCAACGAACTCGTCAGCAACCACACGGACTTCGGTGACGATGCTCTTTACACGGCAACCTTCGTGCTGGGCATGAACCGGGCGGCCTATGACGGACTGCCCGACGACCTGAAGGCGATCATCGACAAGAATTCCGGTCTTGAACTGTCCGGATTCGCAGGTGGTCAGATGCAGCGGGACGATGCCAAGCCTCGCGACGAAGCGATCGAGAAGGGGGCGACGATGATTGTCCTTCCACCGGAAGAAGTTGCCCGCTGGAAGGAAGCCTCGGCACCGACGATTGAAAAATGGGTGGCCGAAATGGACGAAAAAGGCATGGACGGCACAGGGCTTTACAATCGCGCCATCGAGCTGATCGAGGAGAACACCGGGAAATAGCCGGCAGGGGTGGTGTGCGGCTCCCCCACAGGGCTGCGTGCCTTTAGGCTCGCTTCGCGGCTTGCCTATTCGACGGCCGCGCGGCATGTGCCGGTTATTCAGGGCGTCCCGTGATCTGTGGTCACGGGACGCCCGATTTTCTTCACGCCGTTTTGCCGGTCATCCCGCCATCTGCGCTTCGCGAACGGCGTATTCGATCTCCTGAACGAGGCCGTCCTCCAGACCAAGCCGGGCAGCGAGCATCTGCAGGTAAGCCTTTTCCGCCGGGTGATCCGGATCGATGGCAAGACGCGACGCGGCGTAGATTTCGGCCGCAGTCTCCTCACAGGTTGCACTGGCCACGACCTTGTCCAGATCAAGCGGCGAGCGCAATTCGTCCATCAGGAACGCCTTCGCCTCGCTGTCCAGTCCGGCCTCGTCGATCTTGTCGAAAATCCGGTCCTGTTCGTCGCGATCAATATGACCGTCGGCCTTTGCGGCGGAGATCATTGCCGTCAGCAAAGCGATTGCGGCCTGATGTTCGCCGCCCGGATGCTCGCACGGATCGAAGGCGGTGCCGCGCGGTGCTTCCAGCGGGATCGGATCATCGGCCGGATACTGTGGGCGCGGTGCGTTCTGCTGGTTGGCCTTGTGGCCCTGGTAGGCCTTGTAGGCAAGGCCGGCAACCAGTGCGAGGCCGCCGTAGGTGACTGCCTTCTTGCCGAGCTTGCGTCCGCTCTTGCTGCCAAGCATGAGACCGGCCAGGCTGCCGAGTGCCAGACCGCCACCCTGGGACGACAGAAAATCCTTGCCCTGGGACAGGAGATCACCGGATCCACCCTTGCGGGCAGTCCCGCGCTGGCCGGATTGACCACCGCCCTGGGTCCCCAGAAACTGATCCAGCAAGGATTTTGCGTCGAACATATTCGGCTCCTTAAAATTGCCGCGTGAAGCGGCTTAAATCACGGTTGCACTATCAAATGGGATTTTCTGCAAGGGACGCAAGTTTGCGTTACACTCGGTCACACTTCTCCAATCCACAATGCTTGTCTTCCAGGCAACAACGAGAACAATCTTGAACTTCCTCGCCTCAGTCCGCAGTCTTTCCCTACGATGCTGCCTCATCGCCGGGACTTTGGGGAGCGGGAGTGCGCATGCCCTGTCGCTGAACGACGAGGCCGATACCTACCGCAAGATCTGGCAGGAGGATCTGCTGAGCGCCTATTCGCGCACGCTTGCCGATGCAGGCGAAAGCACGACCGGCAATCTTTATGCCTTCAACATCAAGGGCTGCTCGCGTGAAGACGCGCCTGGAAGCCTGTTGTACATCCATGCGATCCAGGACCGCGGCCAGCCGCGCGGCAGCGAGTTTCCGACCTATGTCTTCACCTCGGGAACAAGGCAGGACAAACCGGAACTCGCATTCAAGACCTTTGCGGGAAAACGGATCTATCTCTCCGACACGATCACCTGTGAACCGGAGCGATGTCTTCTCTCCGGCAAGACCGGGTTTTCAGATGTCTGCCTGGCGGATCCATACGGCAATCCGGCACCGGATCTCAAAGGCCTGCGCAAGGATTTCTGGACCGATCTCATGGGCTGGCTGGGGCTTTGAACGGTCATTTCAGCGGCAGCAGATTGTCGTCCTTCAAGGTTTCCATGGCAATGGACGAACGCACATGATGGACCGCCTCCTGGGGCAGTAGCTCGTCGTTGATGATGTGGCTGAGCGCCTTCAGGTCCGGCACCACGATCTTCAGCATGTAATCGACATCGCCGGTCAGCGTGTGGGCCTCCTGCACTTCCGGCATGGCGGTCACCATGTTGCGGAACTTGCGGGCGTTTTCCCTGGAATGCGCGCCAAGTGTCACGCCGACATAGGCCGTCACCATCAGCCCCAGGGCTTCCGGATCCAGTGCCGCCCGGTACCGGCGGATGATACCCGCTTCTTCCAGTTTCTGCCGCCGCCTGGAAACCTGGCTTGCGGACAGGCCGATCACGTCACCCAACTCGGCGTTGGTGAGGGCGGCATTGTTCTGCAAGGCGGCGAGCAGCTTCACATCAAAGCCATCCAGCGCAATCGTCATGCGTTACTCCGTAATATCCTGCATGTTTCGTGCATCATCTTACGCGAAAACACGTGGATTGCACACACACTGCGCGCCCCTCACGGCATTCTGGCTGCAATGACCCGTTTTACCGAGGAGGACTTTCATGGGACCGTTCCCGCACGACGCGCCGCCGGCACAGATCACGTCTGAAAATCCGGCAGGGACCGATGGCTTCGAATTTGTCGAATTCGCCCATCCGGAACCGGAAAAGCTGGACGAACTGTTCCGCAAGATGGGCTACCTCCCCGTTGCAAAGCACAAGAGCAAGAACATCACGCTCTATCGCCAGGGTGACGTCACATACGTGCTGAATGCCGAACCGGGCAGCTTCGGCATGAAGTTCGTGGACACGCACGGCCCGTGCGCGCCTGCCATGGCCTGGCGCGTCGTCGATGCGCAAAAGGCGTTCGAGCATGCAGTTGCCAAAGGCGCGACGCCATATGAAGGCGACGACAAGACCCTGGACGTTCCGGCAATTGTCGGCATCGGCGGCTCGCTGCTTTATTTCGTGGATACCTACGGCGCCAAAGGCTCGGCCTATTCCAGGGAATTCAACTGGCTGGGCGAGTTCGACCCCAAGCCGCAGGGCGTCGGCTTCTACTATCTCGACCACCTCACCCACAACGTCTATCGCGGCAACATGGACAAGTGGTGGGACTTCTACCGCGACCTGTTCAACTTCAAACAGATCCATTTCTTCGACATCGACGGGCGGATCACCGGTCTCGTCAGCCGTGCGATCACCAGCCCTTGCGGCAAGATCCGTATTCCGCTGAACGAATCCAAGGACGATACCAGCCAGATCGAGGAATACCTGAAGAAGTACAACGGCGAAGGCATCCAGCACATTGCTGTCGGCACGGACAACATCTACCAGAGCACGGACCTTCTGGCGGACAACGGCCTGAAATTCATGCCCGGCCCGCCGGAAACCTATTACGAGATGTCCCATGCCCGGGTGAACGGCCATGACGAGCCGATCGAGCGGATGAAGCGCCACGGCATCCTGATCGATGGTGAGGGTGTGATCGACGGCGGCATGACCAAGATCCTGCTGCAGATCTTCTCCAAGACCGTGATCGGCCCGATCTTCTTCGAGTTCATCCAGCGCAAGGGTGACGAAGGATTTGGCGAAGGCAATTTCCGCGCCCTGTTCGAATCGATCGAGGAAGACCAGATCCGCCGCGGCGTCATCAAGACTGAAGCAGCCGAATAATCCCACTTGCAGGTTGCTTCTGAAAGGCCGCTGTCCTTCGGGAAAGCGGCCTTTGTTTTGCCCTGCGGGCCAGATTATTCTTTTTCCAATGCAGCAAAGCCCGGACCCGGCTCAGGACTTGATCTTGTTTGCACGGCCCGAGGGAGTGGCCGCCCTGCCAAGCGACATGCCCCAGGGGAACACGAAAAGTCACGCCATTTCCGGGTGTTGCGCCTCGCTGACAGCGCGATCCGGGGTTTCAGCGGGTATCAATGGAAAAAAATCTTGAGCGTCCTTGGCCGGATTAATCCCGTATTTTCAATACGATAACGACAGCCTGAAGTAGAAGCTTGAAAAATTTCACGTGAATCACGTTTTTCCAAGGAACGATTCCATGTGGAACGGGTTTTACATACAGAGGCTGCCGAGTAGGCCCTCTGTTGCATTGTCTAAGCACAAACTCTTTATACCTCCGCACCCCCATGCGGAGGTTTTTTTTGCCTTGGCGCGGGCTGTGCGCGCGACCTCCGCATGCGGGTATTCCCGTTCGAACCGACAGACATCAGACAGCGTTCATGTTCGCCATGACCGCCTTTGCACCGATTTGCTTCAGGAAGGCCTGCGGGTCGAATGCAACCTTGCGGTATTCATCTGCAATCCGGGCCTTTGCCTCCAGAAAGACCTCTTCGTTCTGCCATTCGACAAAGGTGACGAATTTTGCCATCCCCTCGCCGGAAGGCTGCTCAAGCACAAGGTTCTGGCGGCACCCTTCGATGTTCTGAAGCAGGCCGCGAATGACATTGAGCCGTTCCAGCAGAACGTCTCGCGCCTCAAGCGGCACTTCAAAGCGGTCGACGCGGTAGATAGGCCGGGATTCCGTGTCCGATTTCATGCCTTTTCTCCTTGGGATTTGAAAGGAGAGAAAGCTCTACAACCTCAACTTAAATTGAGGTCAAGCGGATATTCGAATAGGCTGGCGGGAAGGGCTGCTCAGCCCTTCACCTTCGCTTCCAGCACGTCCCAGACCATGCCAGCCACATCCGGTCCGCCGAGATTGCGGATGGCGCGGATGCCTGTGGGGGCGGTGACGTTGATTTCTGTCAGGTTGCCGTCGATGACATCGATCCCCACCAGGATCAGGCCCTTCTCCTTCAGCGAAGGCCCGAGGCGCGCACAGATCTCGCGTTCGCGCTCGGTCAGCTCACTGTCGGTCGGCGCACCGCCCCGCACCATGTTGGAGCGCAGGTCGCCCGCGGCCGGAACGCGGTTGACCGCACCGGCGAACTGGCCATCAACCAGCAGGATGCGCTTGTCGCCGTGCTTCACATTGGGCAGAAACTGCTGGATGACCCAGGGCTCGCGGAAGGTCGCGGCAAAGAAGTCGTAGAGCGAGCCGTAGTTGAGGTCGTCCTGGGTGATGCGGAAGACGGCCGCGCCACCATGGCCGAACAGCGGTTTCATGACGATGTCGCCGTATTCCTTCCGGAACAGATCGATTTCCGACTTGTCCTTGGTGATCAGGGTCGGCGGCATCAGGTCGGCGAATTCGGTCACGAACAGCTTTTCCGGCGCGTTGCGAACGGCTGCAGGATCGTTGACCACCAGAGTGTCCGGATGGATCTTTTCCAGAATATGGGTCGCGGCGATGTAGGAGAGGTCAAACGGCGGATCCTGGCGCATCAGCACCACGTCCATCTCGCGCATGTTGAACCGGCTCTTTTCACCCAATGTGAAGTGGTCACCCTTCACATCGCGCACTTCGATCGGCTCCAGTGCGCAGAACACTTCGTCACCGCGCATCGCCAGACGGTCCGGCGTGTAGTGATAAAGTTCGTGTCCGCGAGACTGTGCTTCCAGCATCATTGCGAAGGCGCTGTCGCCGGCAATGTTGATGGACGAAACATGGTCCATCTGGACCGCAACTTTCAAAGCCATGAGGCAACTCCCGGCGGGCGGCGCCGCTTGAGCGCCTTTGGGATTTTCAGAACGATTGGTCCAGATATGCGGTGCGCAGTCGGCTTTGTCCAGAGGGGGAGGTCAGAAGGATCCGAGTTCGGTTCCTGTGGCTCCGGGCACCGGCAAATGAGGTGAAGTCTCTCGGCCATAGTCAGCGTCACCCCGGCGACCGACGGGAGACCCGGGGGCCTGCTCGTTTCAAGAGCGCTCCCAAGGTGACGCAAACATTCGGGACATTGAGACCACTGTGAGCAAGCAGGTCAGCGAGCAAGCCCCGGATCTGCGCTGCGTTTGTCCGGCGCGACGCCGAAGGTGAATTTTCTCGGCAGCCAAAAAATTGCGTCCCGAACTACTCCCAGGCCTGAAACGCATTCACGATCCGCTCGGGCAAGGCGCGGGGCCGGACGACGATAATATCGAAGCGCAGGGTGAAAAACCCGGCCTTCGGGTGTTCCGTGACGAAGATCTTCGCGGCACGCGAGATGCGCTTCTGGCTGGCGGGCGTGACGGCTTCCAGCGCCGCCTGTCGCGATTTGCGGGCCTTGACCTCAATGAAGGCGACTGTCTTGCGCCGTTTGGCGATGAGATCGATCTCGCCAGCCTTTGTCTTGTAGCGGCGCTTAAGAATGCGCCAGCCGGTGAGGCGCAGGTACCAGGCGGCAAGGGTTTCGGCAGAAAGGCCCAGGGCATGTGCCCGGCGGCGGCGATCGGTTTCTGCCGGTTGCCTTTCCGCTCCGCCGGGACGACGTGCCATCAGGCGTCGTCCGCCTTCAGTTCCAGCGCGCGCTTATAGACCTCGTTGCGGTCAAGCCCCGTCGCTTTCGAGATTTTCTTGGCCGCGGCACTGACCGGCATTTCGGTGAGCGCCTCACTCAGCAAGGCATCCAGATCGTCCACCTCGGCTTCCGGCTTGTCTTCCGGCGGACCGACAAGAATGACGATTTCACCCTTGACCTGCCGGCCCTCGAACCGGGTGCTCAGGTCTTCCAGAGTGCCACGCTCGAAGGTTTCGAACCGCTTGGTCAGCTCACGCGCGACGACGGCTTCGCGGCCAGGGCCGAGCAGTTCCGCCATCAGCGCCAGGGTCGCGGCGGTGCGGTGGGGCGATTCAAAGAAAATCAGCGTCGAAGGCACCTTGGCCAGCTCTTCCAGCCGCCGGGACTTCGGGCCTCCCTTTTGAGGCAGGAAGCCGGCGAAAAGCACCGTGTCGCTCGGCAGACCCGCGGCGACAAGGCCAGCCAGCGGCGCCGACGCACCGGGGATCGGGATGACTTTATGCCCTTCTGCGACCACATCACGCACCAGCCGGTAGCCCGGGTCGGAAACAAGAGGCGTGCCAGCATCGGACACCAGCGCCACGGCGCGGCCTTCCGCCAGAGCTTCCAGGATCTTTGGCCGCTGCTTGTCGGCATTGTGTTCGTGATAGGGGAGAAGCGGCGTCTTCAGCGAAAACCGCTGGGTGAGCGTTGCCGTGACCCGCGTATCCTCGCAAGCGATTACGCTTGCTGAAGCAAGCGTTTCCAGGGCCCTGACGGTGATATCGCCGAGGTTGCCGATCGGCGTGGACACGATGTAGAGCGCGGGTTCCAGATTGGGTGCAGTGAAGACATGTTCGGAGAGGCTGTAGCGGTTCTTGTCCGCAGCCGGCCCGGCTGTTTCCTTGACCATGTTGCCTTTCCTCTTGTCCGCCGCGAATTGCAGCATCGGCCCCGTTTGCGCCCTTGCGCTAGCCTTTCAATACAACCGATGCAAGGCAAATCCACCGTTGATCGGGCCGATATGCCATTGAAAGGCCACTAAATCTTTACAGGCCTGTAGCGAATACGTAAGTCTTTCCCAAAGGGTGAACCAACAAATATGGCAAGTGCAAGACGGGGCGACATCGTGCAACAGCACAGACGTGTTTTCTTGAAAACGGCGCTGGCTGGAGCCAGCACGATGTTGCTGGGTGGCTGCATGGGGTCCACGCTCGGCTCTCTGCCGGGTGACCAGATCCAGCCTAGTGCCCAGCCGCAACCGACTGGTGAAATCATCGGAACGGGCGGGGTGCGCATCGGATTGCTGTTGCCATTGGCAAGCTCCGACGGCAATGCCTCCATCGGTACGGTATTCAAGAACGCCGCCTCTCTGGCGCTGCAGAACTTCCCGAGCGCGGATGTGCAGTTGCTGGTGAAAGATACCGGCGGCACGTCCGAAGGCGGACGCGCGGCAGCGCAGGCTGCCATTTCGGAAGGCGCGGAACTGATCCTTGGCCCGGTGTTCTCACCTGCGGTATCCGGCGCTGCGCAGGCTGCGCGGGCAACCGGCGTTCCGGTCATTGCCTTCTCCACCGACACCTCCGTCGCATCCCGGGGCGTCTATCTGCTCAGCTTCCTGCCGGAAAGCGACGTGAAACGGGTCGTTGGCTATGCCAACAGCCAGAAAAGACATTCCTATACCGCCCTGATCCCCGAAGGCTCCTATGGTGCCATCGTCGAGGCGGCGTTCCGCCAGGAAGTCGGCCGCGGAGCAGGCAGGATCGCATCGATCCAGCGCTATTCCATGAACGGATCGGACACATCCGATCTCGTCGCCAAGACCACGGCGCTGAAATCGGTTCTGAACAATGCAGACGCCCTGTTCGTACCGGCCGGCGGCGGTGTGCCGGCGGTTGTCGTGCAGACCCTGGTCAGCCAGGGCGCCAATCTGGGCAATGTGAAATTGCTCGGGACCGGACAGTGGGACTCTCCCCAGGTCAAGAACAACCCGGTGCTTGCCGGTGCCTGGTTCGCCGGGCCGGAGGACAAGGGTTTCCTGGCCTTTGCCCAACGCTACCAGAGCATCTATGGCTCCGCGCCGCCGCGCAATGCCAGCCTGGTCTATGATGGTGTCACGCTGGCCGCAGGCCTGATCCGCTCCGCCGGACAGCAGCGCTTCCAGCAGAACATCATCACCAACCGCGATGGCTTCATCGGCATTGACGGATTGTTCCGCTTCCAATCCAATGGCCTCAACCAGCGGGGCCTTGCCGTCTACCAGATCACCGGGCAGGGCACACAGGTGATTTCTCCGGCACCACGGGATTTCCGCACCGGATTCTGATCTTATCCGCCGACACCCTAGGAGTGCTGAGTTAAGATGCTGAGCGGCAAACAGATCGTCCTGATCATCAGCGGCGGTATCGCTGCCTACAAGTCCCTTGACCTGATCCGCAGGCTGAAGGAACGCGGCGCCCGGGTGATCCCGGTGATGACGAAAGGCGCGCAAGAATTCATCACGCCTCTGGCTGCCGGGGCTCTGGCCGCGGAAACCGTCTTCACCGACCTGTTCGACCGGCAGGCCGAGCACGACGTCGGCCACATCCGCCTGGCCCGCGACCATGACCTGATCCTGATAGCGCCTGCCACCGCCGATCTGATGGCCAAGATGGCCCACGGGATTGCCGACGATCTGGCGACAGCGGTTCTGTTGGCAACCGACAAGCCTGTTCTGGTTGCCCCTGCCATGAACCCGAAGATGTGGCAGCATGAAGCGACCAAGCGTAACCGGACGATACTCAAGGCGCGTGGCATTGCCTTTTGCGGCCCAGCATCCGGCGAAATGGCGGAAAGGGGCGAAGCCGGCACCGGCCGGATGAGCGAGCCGCTGGAGATCGTGGCAGCTGCCGAGGCGGTGCTGCGGGATGAGGCGATCAAGGCGGACAGCCTGCCGCTTGCCGGAAAACATGTTCTGATTACCTCAGGCCCGACCCATGAGCCGATCGACCCCGTCCGCTACATTGCCAACCGGTCTTCCGGCAAGCAGGGCCATGCGCTGGCCCGCGCCGCCTATGAAGCGGGCGCTCGGGTAACGCTGGTATCCGGCCCGGTAACACTGCCGGATCCGGCCAATATCCATGTCATCCACGTGGAGTCCGCTTCCGCGATGTTGAAGGCGGTGGAAGGCAATCTGCCGGCGGATATCGCCATCATGGCCGCCGCCGTCGCCGACTGGCGTGTCGCGAGCGAGGGGGCCCAGAAGATCAAGAAGGATGGCACCGGCAAACCGCCCGCGCTGGAGCTGACGGAAAACCCGGACATTCTGGCGACTGTCGGTCATCATCCGGACCTGAGGCCAAAGTTGCTGATCGGCTTTGCCGCCGAGACGCAAAACCTGATCGACAATGCCCGTGGCAAGCTGGAACGCAAGAAGGCCGACTGGATCATCGCGAACGACGTCAGTCCGCAGACAGGCATCATGGGCGGCGACGCCAACACCATTCGCGTCGTCAGCCGTGACGGCGTCGAAGACTGGCCGGAAATGGACAAAGGTGAGGTTGCCCGCAGGATCATCGCCCGCGCAGCCGAGGCGCTCGGCTCGGACTGAGCCGAGCCAAACAGTTTCACAAACGTACGCGATGAAGGACTGGCGTTTCTGACCGGCAGCTTTCTGCCTTGTTTCACCGAAACCGTTCTGCAGGCCTGCGCCCCTGCCGGAGCAGGGGCGGTCGATGGGGCTGGTCAGGCTGCGAAGCGGAAGTAGCTCATGCTGATGGAGCCGTACTCGTAGCTTCTATGGAGAAGCTGGGCCTTTGCATCCGTTCCGCCTGCGCCAAAGGCGAAGAACAGCGGCAGAAGGTGCTCGTCCGTCGGGTGGTTGCGGCGAAAGTTCGGAGCGCTCTGGATATCGTCGAAATATCCGATCGATCCGGACTTGAGGCCATCGTCCAGCCAGCGGTCGAAATCAGACGCCCACACAGGCGTTGGCGAGCCTTGCGGCCCGAATTCACGCAGGTTGTGCGTGGTGCTGCCGGACCCTGCCAGCAACACGCCCTTGTCCTTGAGCGGTGCCAGCGCCTGGCCGAGCGCATAGACGGATGCGGGCGTGCTGCCGTGCGGCAGCGACATCGCCACGACCGGAATGTCGGCATCCGGATAGGCAAGCGACAGCGGCACCCAGGCCCCGTGATCAAGCCCCCAGTGACTGTCGAGTTCCACATCGTGGCCGGCAGCTTCCAGGAGGCGTGCCGCTTCGTCGACGTGATCCACATCGGCCTTTGCGGGATAGGAGATCTCGTAGAGCGGGCGCGGGAAACCGCGGAAGTCATGATAGGTCCGCAGCGGTCCCGGCGCCGACAGCTTCAAACCGTCTGTTTCCCAATGCGCGGACAGGATCAGGATTGCCTTGGGGCGTGGCTGGCTTGCGGCAAAACTCTTCAGGAACCGGCTGGCAGCGGTGTCTTCAAGTGCCAGGGTTGGCGCACCGTGAGCAAAAAAGACGGGCGAAATACGGTTTGGTGTAGCCGTCATGGGACCACTCCTCGGGAGAATTGTTTCTACCCGAGAAGATAAGCTATTCGGCCGGAAGGATTAGACCAGAAAGGGAAGAAGGCTCGTTCGACACATGTGAACAATCCCGGCCTTCGATTTCCACTGTTCAGTCATACCGCTTCCGCTTACGGGAGCGGTATGTGTCCTTGCGTGCCGGTATCAGGCGGGCTTCAGAACGCCTGGCCCAAACCCGCCCGAGCAGCCCTTACCTGTAACCCAGGTTGATCAGCTGAACGCGCCGGTTGATGGCGGCATCCGGCTTGGACGGATCGCGCAGCTGTTCCTCACCCAGGCCCACAGCGAAGAGATAGTCGCCCGGTACACGGAATGTGGTCACCAGTGCTTCACGCACCGCCTGCGCCCGTTTCAGCGAAAGTTCCAGGTTATATTCGCGTGCACCCTTTGCATCCGTGTGACCGACGATGAAGAAAGTCTGCCCCTGCAGATAAGGCGTGTGCAGGGCATCCGCGATAAGGCCAACGGTTTCATAGGATTCCGGGCGAATGCGCGCGCTGTCGAAATCGAACGTGATTTCCACGTTGAACTGGCGCAGAGAGGCCAGCTTGTCGGCAAGCGGCAAGGTGTTGGGAGCATTTGCACCCGGATATTTCTGGATATTTTCCAGCGCTGCCTTCTGCAGTTCATCGGCCGTAAGATCGACCTTCTGCTGGGCCCCCTGCAGGGAGTTGATGATCTCGTTGCGGCTCAGCTTGGTCTGGGCGACAAGGCCCGAAGCGGACACGGCGAGAAAGGCGGCCGACAAACCGGCCAGAAGTATCTTGTTCATGAAAAATCTCCCGGTGCCGAGTTAGCGGTAGCCGGCCAGGTCAATGGCCGTGTTGCATTTTTCGCTGACGGAAGGCTGGGCCTTCAGCAGGCAGCGCAGAAGATGGCCCGCACCGGCCTTGACGCCCTTGCAATATTGCGCGGCATCGCGCTGGCACAGTTTGGGCGCTTCCGCCTGGGCCGCCAGCCGTGCCTGAATGAGTGAAGTCACGACCAGACGGTCGGCGTTACACTTTTCCGAAACCTTGGACTGATTCTGTTCAAGACACTGAGTGATGCCGTTGTTGGCCAGTGTCGCGGACTTGCAATAGGATTCGATGTCCTTGCCACAGCTGGCGGCCAGGATCTTGATGGCGTCGGCATAGCCGACGGTCTGGGCGAAGGCAGCCGGTGCGGCGACCAGCATCAACCCGGTGGTAAATGCAAAAATCAATCGTCTCATGTTGCCAATCTCCCAATCGCTGGCACGTTACGATGCGTCAGAGTGTTTCAGGTGAAGATTACGACTTCAAGTAGATATCTGATTTTTATGCGAAGTTTCGTGAATGTCCGCCAGCCTTGACACGGACCGGCGAATATCGTCACTCGCCAGCAACGCTCACTGCCGGACACTTTCAATGCCTGTTACCCTGGAACTGAAGCGACTGGAGCACGGTCGCGATCTGCCACTGCCCGCCTATCAGTCGGTGCTGGCCGCCGGACTTGACCTTCTGGCAGCCGTTGACGGCAAGATAACCCTTGCACCTGGTGCCCGTGCCCTGGTGCCAACTGGTCTTGCCATGGCTCTGCCCGCGGGTTTCGAGGCTCAGGTTCGCCCCCGGTCAGGCCTTGCCGCCAAACATGGCGTCACCGTCTTGAACACGCCGGGCACCATTGATGCCGACTACCGCGGCGAGGTGAAGGTGATCCTGATCAATCTCGGTGACGACCCCTTCGAGATTTCACGGGGAGACCGGATCGCCCAGATGGTGATTGCACCTGTTCTGCAGGCGGACATTGTCGAAGTCGAGGTTCTCTCGGAGACCGAGCGCGGGTCCGGCGGTTTCGGTTCGACTGGCCGCGCGTGATGTCCGAGCTGATCATATTCGATTGCGACGGCGTTCTGGTCGATACGGAACGCATGGCCAACGCCAACATGGCCGCGATCATCAGCGAGCTTGGCGTTCCGATGACCGGGCCGGATTGTCAGCGCAGGTTCATGGGACGGACACTGGAAGACGTCCAGTCCATGATCGAAGAGCTGACAGGTCAGGTGTTGCCTGCCGACTGGCCGGACCAGGTTCGGCTGCGCGATCTGGAGAGCTTCAAGGCGGGTGTTCCGGCGATCGAAGGCGTGGCCGGCGTGCTGGACGAACTCGACCGGCGCGACGTCGCCTATTGCGTCGGGTCTTCCGGCAAATATGAAAAGATGCGCACAACGCTCGGCAGTTCCGGTCTGCTGCCCCGGCTGGAAGGCCGGCTGTTTTCCGCACAGGACTGCGAGCGCGGCAAGCCCGCGCCGGATGTGTTCCTGCTGGCAGCACGCACCATGGGCCACGCCCCGGAAAACTGTACCGTAATCGAGGACAGCCTGCCCGGCGTTCTGGCAGCCCGGGCAGCGGGCATGGGCGTCTATGCCTTTGTCGAGGATCCCGCCTGCGACCGCGAGGCCATGCAGGGGGCCGGGGCCGTCCTGTTCGAGGCAATGGCGGATCTGCCGGACCTGCTCTTTTCCAAGACCTGAAGCTTTTCTGGAAAAAGGTTTTACCCGCAGGATCGCAAAGGTGCTTTCGGCCCCTTATAACTTGCCGAAACCCGTACTATCTTATCGCTCCGATAGTCGAACGATGCCGGCGGAAGAAGATCCGGCCAACTTGGGAGACCTGCCATGACGATCAAGACCAGTGGTCGCGGAAAAATCTATTCCTCCATCACCGAGACCATCGGCGATACACCGATCGTCCGGCTGGACCGGCTGGCCAAGGCGCACGGTGTCAAGGGCAACCTCCTGGCGAAGCTTGAGTTCTTCAACCCGATTTCCAGCGTCAAGGACCGGATCGGCGTTGCGATGATCGAGGCGATGGAGCAGGCCGGCCAGATCGTTCCGGGCAAGACCACGCTCGTCGAGCCGACCTCCGGTAACACAGGCATCGCGCTGGCATTTGTCGCTGCCGCCAAGGGCTACCGGCTTATCCTGGTAATGCCGGAGACCATGTCGGTAGAACGCCGCAAGATGTTCAAGATCCTGGGCGCCGAGCTGGAATTGACCGAAGGGCCAAAAGGCATGAAGGGCGCAATCGCCCGCGCCGAGGAACTGATCAGCGAAATCGACGGTGCGGTGATGCCGCAGCAGTTCGAAAACGCCGCCAACCCTGAAGTCCACCGCAACACCACCGCGGAAGAGATCTGGAACGATACCGAAGGCGGCGTTGACGTCTTCGTCTCCGGCATCGGCACCGGCGGCACCATCACCGGCGTTTCCCAGGTGCTGAAGGGTCGCAAGCCAGGCCTTCATGTCGTTGCCGTCGAACCGGCCGACAGCCCCGTGCTTTCCGGCGGCCAGCCCGGTCCGCACAAGATCCAGGGCATTGGTGCCGGTTTCGTGCCGGGCGTGCTCGACACCTCCGTCTACGATGAAGTCCAGACCGTCGCCAACGAAGATGCCTTCGCCATGGCCCGGGAAGTGGCAAAGACCGAAGGCCTGCCGGTGGGCATTTCTTCCGGCGCCGCGCTCACCGCTGCCATCCGCGTCGGTCAGCGTGAAGGCATGGAAGGCAAGAACATCGTGGTGATTATTCCGTCCTTCGCAGAACGGTATCTTTCCACGGCGCTGTTCGACGGCCTCTGAGCATCCAGTCGCGAAATTTCACCCCGTCGGCCGGTTCACTCCGGCCGGCGGGGTTTTTCATGTCTTGCGGTGATGCAGAACCCTGCCGATGGTGTTCATGAGAACCTGTGCCGCAAGGGTGCTTGTGGAACCGGTCGGGTCATAGTCCGGCGCAACTTCCACCAGATCGATGCCGACGATGTCGCCCTGTCTTGCCAGACCGTCGAGCAGCTCCAGCACTTCATAATAAAGAAATCCGCCGTGGCTCGGCGTGCCCGTGCCCGGTGCGATGGACGGATCGAAAGCATCGATATCGAGCGTCAGGTAATAGCGCTTGCCGGCCGGTATCCGGGCCAGAAGCGCCTCGGTGCCGAGCTTGCGGGCCTGCCGCACGGACAGGATGTCGGAGCCCATCCTGCGGGCATCCTCGTAGCCATCGCGCGAGGTGGAGGAGACGTTGCGAATGCCGATCTGCGTCAGGCCGGTGACATAAGGCTTTTCCGCCGCGCGGCGCATTGGGTTGCCATGGCCGTAGCGGACGCCGTGTCGTTCGTCGACGAAATCCAGATGCGCATCGATCTGGACGACGTGGATCGGGTCTTCGCCGTCAAAGGCGTTGATGCAGGGAATGTTGACCGAATGATCGCCGCCCAGCACCACCGGCAAGGCACCGGCCTTAAGGATCTTGCGTACGCCGAATTCGATGCGTCTGTGGCTTTCAATCGTGTCCGTATGGACGATATCGGCGTCTCCCAGATCGACAATGCGGGTCGTTTCCGCCGGCAGGTAGGTGATGTCGTCCTCGAAATCATAAGCACCCGCATGGCCGAAGGAAAACAGCGTCGAGGCCTCCCGGATCGCGCGCGGCCCCATACGCGCGCCCGAACGCCACTGGGTGCCGAAGTCGAACGGAGCCCCCATGACGGCAACATCCGCATCGATGGCATCCCAATCCGGCTGATAGGGAAACTTGCCGAAGGTGCAGATGCCGACAAAGGGCAGGTTCAACCGCCCGCTTTCATAACCGTGTGAGGACATTCAAAGGCTCCTGTTGGGGACGGGCCAACTAGAGCATCATTGCGGAAGGGGGGAAAGGGCGGGGTTGAGGCAACCAAAAAACTACTGGCTCTGAACCTGGCTGAACTCCCTAAACCTGCTTTTCCATACGTGTCGCGGAGGAAAAGCCGAACAGAAGCTCGAGAAACCCGGTCTTTTCTTCCCCCACGGCCTTGAACCCTGAGCGCTCGTAAAGAGCTTTTGCCCTTGGGTTCGTGTCGATCACATCCAGCCGCACACGGGTGAGCGAGCGCTGGCGTGCTTCTTCGCCAATGGCTTTCAGCAAGGTGCCGCCGATGCCGCGGCCGCGGGCGCTTTCGGCCACAAAGATGCCGTCCATCAGCAGGCAGTCCGGCTCGATCCTGCGTTCCAGAACTTCCAGAAGAAGTCCGCGCCAGAGGCCGCCGAACGCGCCGTAAACCGCCGTCATGTCGGCGAGGCTGCCGCCGACAAGAGCTCCGTCCCGGGTCTTGTAACCGGCAAGGCCTAGCAGCCGTCCCTCCCGGTCGAGAGCGCTGATGGCAAAATCCGGGTTGAGGATGCGCTCGACAAGTCGAAGCGCTTTTTCTTCCGGGGCCAGTACCTTGCCGAGCTTGCCGGAAAAGGCCTGCCAGAACAGGCTGGCGGCAACCGGCCGCTGGTCTTCCGGGAAGCCGGGAGAAATGAAAATGTCGGATGACATGGCAGGATCAGCGGATGAAGACCGCGGTCCCTGTGGCGCTGACCATCAGCATGGAGCCGTTCTGGCCTACGGTTTCGTAATCGAGGTCGACGCCGATCACCGCATTGGCGCCCATTGCCTGGGCCTGCTGGCACATTTCGTCGATGGCGATCTTGCGCGCCTTGCCAAGCTCTTCCTCGTAAGCACCGGAGCGGCCGCCGACAATGTCACGGATGCCGGCAAAGAAATCCTTGAAAATATTCGCGCCAAGGATCGCCTCGCCCGTCACCAGACCCTTGTAGTCCAGATCCTTGCCCTGAATGGTGTTGGTGGTGGTGACCAGCATGCATTGTCTCCCTTTTGAACCGATGTTCGAGACATGGGTTCGTCCTCGTGGTTTTGCAAGAAACGGCGAAAATGGAAGAGGTTAGCCGGCGACAAGTCCTGCCATCACCTTCAGCAAGGCCTCGCCTTCCTCTTCCGTTCCAATGGAAATGCGCAGCCAGTTGTCGATGCGATCCTTGTTGAAGTGGCGCACCAGAATGCCTTCATCCCTGAGGCCTGTCAGAAGATCCCGTGCTGCCCTCGTTTCATGCGAGACGAACAGGAAATTGGCTGCCGACGGCAGCACGTTGAACCCGAGAGAGCGCAGGCCTTCCGCCATCCGATGCCGTTCCGTGATCACAAGGCGCCGGGTCTCCTCGAACCAGGCGGTGTCCTGCCAGGAGGCTTCTGCTCCCGCGAGCGCCAGGCGATCGAGTGGGTAGGAATTAAAACTGTCCTTGATCCGCTGCAGCCCCTCGGTCAGGTGCGGCTGACCAAGAGCAAATCCGACACGCAGGCCCGCCAGGCCGCGCGACTTGGAAAAGGTCTGTACCACCAGAAGATTGTCGAACTCGGGAACCAGACGAGCGGCGCTCTCCGCGCCGAAATCGACATAGGCTTCGTCGACCAGCACCACCACATCCGGGTTTTGCTCAAGAACGCTTCGCACCGCCGCAAGATCAAGTGCAATGCCGGTCGGGGCGTTCGGATTGGCAAGCACGATGCCACCACACGGCCCACCCAGGCTGGCCGGATCAATCCGGAAATCATCATCGAGTGGCACAGAACGGTGCGAAATGCCGTAAAGCTCGCAATAAGTCTTGTAGAAGTTGTAGGTGATATCCGGGAACAGCAGCTTGTCCTTGCCACTGAAAAAGCCGTGAAAGGCATGGGCCAGGATTTCGTCCGAGCCGTTGCCCGCAAAGACGTGATCCACACCCAGACCGAAGCTTGCCCCGATCGTTGCCCGCAACGCACCGGCTGACGGATCGGGATAGAGCCTCAGGCTGTCTTCGGTAGCTGCGCGGATTGCCCCGAGCGCGATGGGCGACGGGCCATAGGGATGCTCGTTCGTGTTCAGCTTGATGAAGCTGCGGTCCTTTGGCTGCTCACCCGGCGTATAAGGCACCAGCTTGCTGACTATGGGGCTCCAGAACCTGCTCATGGACCGTATCCTGACGGGAATTGCTGTGGTTTTTTTCGCACAATAGGCGCCAAACCGGTGCGGTAAAAGTGATTTTGACGTTGTTCTTTTCCGGCGTTGCCGAAGCTCTTATACGCGCTGAGACCGGTTCGTCTCGGGGCGGGAAAGGTTCAAGCCTTCGGTGGGGTAGGGAGACGCTGTTCCAGGGCCTCTCCGCACTCGTGAAATGGTAGGCCGCTTTCCAAGCAATTCTGTCACCAACCTCACGTCGTCTTCCCGGCCAAGCGAAGCGCGAGCCGGGATCGGGGAGGCACGAACGTTTCGATATGGACGCTAACCTGTTGCAGCCACGCGTTGGTGGTTCCCCGGTCCCGGATCTTCGCTGCGCTACGTCCGGGATGACGATGGTGAGGGTGTGGGTGAAGGTGTCGTGAAAAAGGAAAGAGCCGGCGGACATTTCCCCCGGCTCTTCCATTTGGTCAGGTCCTGTCCGCGTTTCCGGTCAGGACAGGTGATGCACCTGCTGCAGGCCGTAGACCGGGGTCGGCAGGCCTTCCATCCGCGCCTTCAGCTGTAGCGCCAGATACTGGGAGTAATGGCGCGACTGGTGCAGATTGCCACCGTGGAACCAGAGCGCTTCCTGCTGGGTCGGTTTCCACATGTTCCGCTGTTCGCCTTCCCAGGGGCCCGGGTCCTTGGTGGTGTCGGAACCAAGGCCCCAGACCTTGCCAACCCTGTCGGCCATGTCCTGGCCCATCAGGTCGGCAACCCAGCCGTTCATCGAACCGTAGCCGGTGGCATAGACGATCACGTCCGCTTCCAGTTTCGTGCCATCGTCCAGAATGACACCGTCTTCCACGATCTCGGTGACCTGGCCACGCTTCAGCTTGATCTCGCCGTCGATGATGAGCTGGCTGGCGCCGATATCAATGTAGTAGCCGGAGCCCCTGCGCAGGTATTTCAGGAAAAGGCCGCTTTCGTCGTCGCCCCAGTCCAGCCAGAACCCGGCTTTCTCCAGCCCTTCGTAGAAGTCCGCGTCCCGCTTCTTCATCTCGGCATAGGCGGGGATCTGGAACTCGTGCAGGATCCGGTAGGGCAGTGAGGCGAAGATCAGGTCCGCCTTTTCCGTCGTCACGCCGGACCGGACCGCCTCTTCCGAGTAAAGCGCGCCGAGGCCTACGTCCATCAGGGTGTCGGAGCGCACGATATGGGTGGAGGACCGCTGCACCATGGTCACATCGACATCATTTTCCCAAAGCGCCGCGCAGATATCGTGCGCCGAATTGTTGGAGCCGACCACGACCGCCTTCTTGCCGCGATACTGATCCGGTCCCGGATGTCTGGAAGAATGATGCTGGTCGCCCTTGAAGGTGTCCATGCCGGGGAATTTCGGAACGTTTGCCTTGCCCGACATGCCGGTTGCCATGACCAGTTGTTTCGGTTTCAGAACCACTTCCTCGCCGTCACGATCCACGACGACTGTCCATTCCTTCTTTGCTTCGTCGTAAGTTGCGGATTTGGCAACGGTCCGGGTCCAGTAGTTCAGTTCCATGACCTTGGTGTACATTTCCAGCCAGTCGCCAATCTTGTCCTTGGGGCTGAAGATGGGCCAGTTTTCCGGAAACTTGATGTAGGGCAGGTGGTCGTACCAGACGGGATCGTGCAGGCAGAGGGACTTGTAGCGGTTGCGCCAGCTGTCGCCGGGCCGGTCATTCTTTTCCACGATGATGGTGGGCACACCGAGCTGCCTCAGGCGCGCGCCGAGTGCGATGCCGCCCTGGCCGCCACCGATGATCAGGCAATAGGGCTGGGTCTTGTAACCGAGGTCCGCCAGTTCACGCTCGCGCTCCTCCTTCCAGTTGGTGCGGTGCTTGCTGGCGCCGTGCTTGGCCCCCAGCGGCCGGTTGAAGCCCTTCGGCTCCTCATGGCCCTTCAGCTCGGCCATGGTTGTCAGCAGGGTCCAGATCTTGCCGCCCTTCAGCCGGATCAGGCCGAAGCAGCGGGCCCGTTCGGTATCGAACTGAATCCAGGCCGTGACGACATCGCCCTCTTTCGTCGGTATTTCACCTTCCGCGATGCGCCAGTTGCTCGGCCCGGTGGAGGCCAGCTGCTTTTCCAGCATGTCGCGGACCTGATCCTTGCCCTCGACGGTCTTGATGTTCCAGGTAAAGGCAATCAGGTCCCGCCAGTAGCAATCGTCCAGGAACATGTCCGTTGCAGCGTCGATCTTGCCGTCTTCCAGCGCCTTGCCGAAAGTGTTGAGAAAAGTCTCGGTCTCGTGAACCAATGGTTTGTCGAGCATTCCAGTTCCTCCCTGTTTATGGAGGAAACAATGCAGAGCGCCCCTGCATTTTTCCATGGAACGCCCGTCAAATGATGACGTTAAGGGGCAGAAACTCCGTTTGCTGTTGCGCACGCAACAGGACGCAACAGATAGTCATGCACGCGGCTTGGGGTGTGGCTCCAGGCCGAGAGAGCGCATCCGCCGGAGCACCGTCGACCGATTGACGCCAAGCCTTCGGGCGACATGGGACATGTTCCAGCCACAGGCGTCCAGAAGTGCTTCCAGATCCTGTTTCGGGTCGGTTTCGACGCGTCTGGACAGAGACGCCTGCGGCAGATCGGTAAGGTCGATCACATCGGTTTCTGCAAGCGCTGTCGCGACATCCAGCAAGGTCGCGAGTTCACGGATGTTGCCCGGCCAATGCCGGCCGCTGAGTTCGGCGCGTGCCGAAGGTGACAGGCGCAGGTCCCGCGGAGAGCGTCGCAACAGGCGATCGACCAGCCAGTCGAAATCCTGGCGATGCCGGAGCGGCGGGATCCGGATGAGAGACCCGGCAAGCCTGAAATAAAGTTCCGGCCGCAGTGCGCGGATGCTTGTGGAACCTGCCGGATCCTGCCGCGTGGTGGCGACCACGCGAAGGTCACTTCGATGTTCCAGCAAGGCAAGCAAGGCAGCCTGGCCCGCCTTGTCCAGATCTTCGATCCCGCGCAGCAACAGCGTTCCGGCTGCAGCGTCAGACAAGGCGCCGACCTTTTCCGGTTTCAGGGCGGAACAGCAGAGCGTATGGAACGACCGGTCGGCCGGACCCAGAACATGGATGGCTCTTGCCAGATATTCCTTGCCCGTTCCGGTTTCACCAGACAGCAGGATGGGAACCTGCGTTGGTGCAAGCCGGGCAACTTTCGACACCACCTGCGACAGCGTCGCATCCTGCCCGCAGATGCCGCGCAGCGGCGTGGGCAAGGTCCCGGAAACGGGGCTGCGTGCCATGCGAGCGGCTTGCGGAGCGATGGCATGACCGTATAACCCACCACCGTCGCGCCGGCGCAGAACCCGATCTTCCGCCGGGCGGCCTCGCATCAGGGACGGCAGATCGTCGACATCCAGGTCCAGGTACATGTCGATCCGGCTTCCTATGAGGTCTGTGGAGCCGGTCGGGGCCAGACACGCGAGCGCGCCGTGTGTCATTCCCGTTATCCGTCCGCTGTCGTCCAGGGCGATGGCGGCTTCCGGATCGACTTCCAGAAACTCCGGCGATGTCGAGAAGCGCAAGACCCATTCCTTGCGCGTGGTCGCCATCAGATTGGCCATCTCGACCCGGCGAGTGGAAGCCTTCACCAGGTTCATCGCGAGGTTCTGGCTCGATTTCGGGCTTGGGGAGCGCAGGAGGGAAATATCCAGAACCGCCGCCAGCTTGCCGCAGGTATCGTAGATGGGGGCCGCCGTGCAGGACAGCGGTGTATGCGACAGCCCGAAGTGATCGCTCTGGTGGATCGTGACAGCTTCCCCCGTCACGATGCAGGAGCCGACACCGCAGGTTCCCGCAAGATCCTCGGACCAGTCGGACCCGAGATAAAGCCCCGCCTGCCGGAGATCATCCTCGAACCGCGGATCGCCGAAGAAGTCGACGCACACACCCTTGGCATCGGCCAGCAGCAGCACGTAGTTGTGCCCGGCCACCTGCTTGAACAGGGTGCGCAGGCCGGAACGAGCCGTCGCGATCAACCGCTCGGACTGCTCCTGATGTTCGCGCAGTTGCTGCTCGGTGACGATATGTGCCGGTTCCGGACGCGCCGGATCCATGCCGTACGTCTGGACACAGCGCCGCCAGCTTTCCGACACCAGCCCATCCCTGCCGGTCTCGTACCCCTTCAATACGCGGTCGATTTCACTCACATGTTCAAGGTCGCGCATGTCATCCTCCCTTGACACAGCACTTCACGATAGCCTTTCGGGCAGGCTTTGCAAATTTTGCCGGCGCAATTCTGCGTTCGTAAAGCTTGTGCAGCGGGGAAGCCCGGCCAGGAATATCAGCCTGGCCAGGTCAGAAGCGTGTCCTTGTTGATGGTGAAATTCGCGTTCGGCCTTCTGGCGTTGGCGGCAACGTTGAGATCGACAATGTTCTGGAAGGTGGAGGTCGCCTCGATTTCCGTCATGCCATACTCGGTGAAGACCTCCGGACCGAAGATATTCTTTGCCAGAAGCGGGTTGGTGAGTGCCTGGGAGAAGGCGTCGGACCCGACCATGGCCAGAAGCAGGGGCGGCAGGGGGCGCGCCCGCATCTGGTCTTCTGCCAGCAGTCCGATGGGAAGATCGACCCGATCGATGCCGCGCACGCCGTTCCAGTCGGGATAAAGCGCCTCCAGCTCTCCCGCCAGACCGGCGTCGCCTCCGGTCAGTTCCAGGAAACTGTCGTACGGACGCAGCTTCCAGGAGGCGCGGTAGGCGTTGAAGGGGGCGAGCCGGAACCTGCGGGCAAATGCCAGCGTGCGCTCTTCCGCGCCTTGCAGGAAGAACGGGGTGTTGTGAAGGGTCAGCTTGCCTGCCCGCTGGCTCGCCGCCGCATCGATGACCGCCTCGACCCCGTGTTTTTCGATGATCGTGTTGTTGAAGCGGAAATTCTCGTTTTCCAGTACCTCGCCCTGGAACAGGAGCCGATCCGGAACCATGGCATGCCAGCGGTAAAGCAAGTCGAATTCCAGCGAGATCCGGTTGGTGCGGTACCACAGGCGCTTGTCCGCATCGCCAGGCTCCACGAAGATCTTGAACGGCGAATTGGCAAGGTGGTTGATATAGTCCTCGATAATGACCTTGAGCAGCTTGACGATGTTGATGTTGCGGGCCGTTTCGAAGACGCGGTCCGGACCGAAGTGCGGGTTCCGTTTGCCGATCTCGCGCGCGAGACGATTGTGCTCGCGCAGGAAGATCGTGTTGAGCGCGCTGTAGAGGATCGTGGAATTGGCCCGTTCCAGGCCGGCCGCATAGTGGCATTTCCAGCGCTCCGGCGTGACGGCCCAATCCCCGATACCAGCCAGGAGTTCCCGAAGTTTTTTCGCCGCGCCCCATTCCGGATCGGCCCCCAGGAAGGTCGTTGCCCACATGGGCATGAAATGAATGCCGGCAAACTCGGCTTTGACTGCCAGATCCGGGCCCGCGAGCAGCGGCGGCAGCTCGCCGACGGACGTCTGCCGGGACTTCAGAAAAGCGCCGTCCCGTAAAAACGAGGTGGTTTCCTCGCCAAGACCATAGATCTGGCAAAGATCGATTTCGTGGTTCGAGGTGTTCAGCCGTTTGTTCAGCGGATGAGTGCGCAGGAAACTGTCGGTGAACCACTGGGCAAAGAAGCAGAACAGCGTGCTGGTGTCGCTCTCGACCATCGCCTTGCGCCGGTAAAGTTCCGCCACCCTCGGCACTTCCGGCAGGGCATCGACAAAATCCTGATCGACGGGTGGCAGGTGCCGGCCGGTGTAGCGGCGGTCAACCAGACCCGGCCAGCTGGCGAAGGTGCTGGTGGTCTTTTCCGGATCCTTTGGGCCCGCAACCATTTCCAGATGCGTTTCCGGGTCATGCGGCGTCCAGAGGGAGAGCGGGAGCGGACGACCGGGTGGCGCGTTCGAGATGCCGTTGATGACAAGACGGTTGATCACCCGGCTGAGCGGACCGCAACGCTTGACCAGCCGGACGAGGGCGGGAAAGGCCTCGGCCAGTTTCAGTGCCTGGCCGCCAATGAAACCGAGGATCCGCTTGTGGAGCGGCGGGTCCCGCAGGACGTCCCGTTCAGAGCGGACGCCGAGCTGATCCAGAAACGGCACGAACACCAGGGCATAGAGGATATGCGGCCAGACGTGGTGGTGCCAGACATCCTGCAGCACGAATATGAACACAAAGGCGACGACCACATTGCCGCCGATGAAGATCCAGTAACCGATGCGCAGTCGCCGGAACATAAGCCAGTTGGCATAGGCGCCGGCCCCCAGCGCCAGCCCGAGGACCATATGTATCGGATCGAAATCGTAGCGGAAGAATTCCTCGACGCCGCGATAGGCCATGATCGTCCCAACGAGCAGGCAGATGATGTCGAGAAACGTTCCCTTGAAGGATGCGCTAAGCCTCATGACCGCCCCGCATATTGCTTGGATTTGAGATATTCGATCAGTGCGGATTTCTCGCCGTCCGGAAGACCGGTGCCGTAAAGATGTCCACCGTTGCCGTTGCCGGTCAGCTGCGTGTCGAACAGGAAGCCACTTTCGCAGGCAAAGCCGACGTCCACCGGATCGAAATCCGTGCAGCCGCGATAGAAGGTCGCCGGACGGTCTTCCGGCGGTGACAAAAGCGCCCGAAGCGTCGGCACGGAACCATTGTGGAGATAGGGCCCGCGTGCCCAGATGGCGTCCAGCGGCGTGTTTGCATAGCCGTCCGTTGCCCGGTAGTGCGAGAACCGCCAGGTGTACCCCTTGCCGACATCGCCGAAGCGGCTGACGAAGGCTTCGTCGAAGAGGTCAGATCGTGCCGGGTCTGTCTGAAGGTCCGAAAGCGGCGTGACCTGCCCGAAGCTCTTGCCTCCTGGGTCATGACAGGTGCCGCAGCCTTCCCTTTCGTATATCGCGGCGCCGTCTGCTGCCATGTCAGCATTGACTGGCAAGGGGTAGGCCGGCGGCGGCAGGTCCCGCAGCCATTCCGCCTGGGCATCGATCAGCCCGCGTTGCAGCAGCCATTCCTTGGCGCCGCCGGCAAGGGCGGCGGAATAGTTGCGCTCGATCAGCGAATTGTTGTTGCCGTCCCAGTGGAACCAGCCGCCCTCGCGGATGCCCTGGTTCCAGACCGAGGGAAAGTCGACCGTTCCGACAGCCTCGTCCTTTTCCGGGCCATAGCCCCAGCGCGCGCGCCAGTTGTTGCCCGCGTCCGTGCGCCCGGGGCCATGCTGCGGTTTCACCTTCATCCAGCTGAAAGCGGTCGCCAGTCCATCGGCCTGGTCCTTGATGCCAGGCACCAGAATGGTGCGCACCAGAAGACGGTCGATTGGGCCCAGAGGTCTGCCGGCCTGCGCGGCGCTTTCAATCACCGCATCCGCCGTCAGCTTGTCACTGGCGGCAACGTAGCCAAGGAACAGGATGTAGGACTGGATATCGAGCTTTTCCGCAGGTGCACCCAGCAACAACATGGTGTTGCCGCCTGCGGTGACTTCCGCGCTGTGGCAGGTGGCGCAATTGAAACCGACCCTCGGCACACCGACGCGCCGGATGCTGAAGCCGATCGGAAGCTCCTGTCCCGGTTCCTCGATGAAGCCGAATGTGCGCCAGCCTTCGGGCAGCTCGTCCTTGAAAATTGCCGGCAGTTCGCGCCAGACCATATAAGGGAAACCGTCCCATTCGGCGCCGATGGAACCGTATTTGAATTCGGCGACCGGATTGTCAAAGGTTTGTGGCGGACCCGGCTTGATTGTGAGGCGCTTGCCTTCCAGGACCAGGCAGGCGATCAGCAGCAGCGCCGCGACAATCGCCAACCAAAGCGGCATGCCGTCGTTTCTGGGCGATACGGAGGGTTGTTGCATCTTGTAGCTTTCCGGAATGCCGGCAAAGACGGGTGGAACAACGCCATTGACTTCATGCCGCTTGCAAGCGGCACTCTCGTAGGCTTGTCGCCGGGCAAGGTTGATGGCGCCGACGGGCTCGTGCGCCGGCAGGCTGTTCCAGGGTGAAAAGGCGATGTTCTCCGCCAGTGGGGCGTGTTGATCGACGTCCTGCTGAAAGATTTCCAGCGTCGCCAGCTTTTCGTGACGCGCGCCCGGCGCCCTCGACCAGGCAATCGACAGGTCATCAACCGGCTGCGTGGCCGGATCTATCTGCACATCGACGCCGAATTCAAAAGTGACCGGGCAACGGATCAGGGTTTCCCTCAGCGCGACGGCCAGTTGATCGCGTGCGGACCGGACCTCAGGCGGATCCACCGGCACCGGCCTTGGCGTTGCGGTATATTTCACCAGAAGATCGCCAAGCCGATAAGGCGTGGTGCTGAAGTATCGGCTTGCAAGCGGAGACACCGGGCGATGAGAGACAAAGGCCCGGATCCTGCCAAAGAGATAGAAGCCGGTGAACAGAAGCCGGGACAGGGGCTTCAGGCGGGCAAGACCGCGTTTCAGCACCAGGGTGTTGATGTCGTCGTAGTCGCCCAGGTCACCGGTGAAAAAGGTTTCATGGTCGACGAGAATGAAGTCCTGCACCCTGCCGTCCGGGTTTTCAGCCGACAGCCACTCCCTGTCGATGCCCAGCACCTTGATGGCCATGCCGTGGGCATCCCGCTTCCGGTCATCCAGTTGGCGGCCGTTGGAAAACCGGACAAGGGCGTCATATGTGCCCGGCAAGGCGAAGAGACCGTGACGCAAGTCCTCCGGCACTTCGCCGATACTGAAGCGGGCGCGGACACAGCCGTGATGTTTCGGGTGCTGTGGGCGTCGCGCCAGACCGGGAACCGTGCAAATGGCCTCGGCATTGGTACGGGCGATGCTGTCGATCAGCCCCGCGTCTCCACCGGTTTCCGATTTGCCCGACCGTGCCGGTTCTCTCGAGGCCATTCAGCCCGCCCTCTCGCGTTGGTGGGTCAAACGCATGGTCCGGCTCTTCAACTGCCGATGCGTTTAATTACCTTACGTAAGGCTAGCTTTTATTTTCAGGGAAGGGAAGGTTTCCGGCCGTTGTCCGTCACGGTGGTGTGACGGCATCCTTTTGAAATACAACCTGATTTGGTCACCGGGTTGTATTTCTTCGTTCCGGCAATCATTTCTGCTCCGTGCCAGACGCTCGGGATGACAAGGTGGCCCGGGTCAAAACATTTGATCCGGGCCCTGTTGCCTCAAAGGAGTTCAGTTGGAACTGAGGTCGACATCCGTCCCGTAGATCCGGGCGATGTCCTGAAGCATTGCGCGGGCTGCAAGAATACCCTGCGACGTTGCCCAGACACCGTCATCGACCTTGTGGGCGTTTCCCGCCTTGACGACTTCCAGATTGGCCCAGAGAGGGTCTTTCAGCGTCTCGCCCTCCAGGGCCGTGCCCTCTCCATTGCCGGTGTCATATGTCAGGTAGAACATCCGGTCGGCTTCCATGTTCGGGATGCTTTCCTTGCCGACGGCAAGAGCCAGACCGTCCTGCGCCTGTACCTCGGGCCGCTTGAAACCGATGTCGTTCAGCACAACACCGGAGAAACTGTCATGGCGATAAACGTAAAGCTGGCCGGGCACGAAACGGACGACGGAAACCGTGTCCCCGGCATTCTCGCCGAGGGCGGCGCGCAACCGGGCAACGTCGGCCTCATAGGCACTGACAAGCGCTTCGCCTTGCGCTTCCATGCCGACCGAGCTGGCATAGAGCTTCATGTTGTCCTTGAAATCCGTGGCATTGACCACAAACACCGTGGGCGCAATGGCGGAGAGCTGAGGATAGATTTCCTCGTGCCGCTTCTTGCTGCCGAGGATCAGATCCGGCTCGAGCATGGCCAGCCGTTCCAGGTTGACCGCAAGCTCCGTCCCCACAACTTCAACTCCGGCCATCCGGTCGCCCAGATGCGGGTACCAGGGATCGCCATACCAGGATGACGCAGCCCCAACAGGCGTCTTGCCCAGCATGAGCATTGCCTCGGTGCCTTCGTTGGTGAGAACGACAATCTTCTGCGGAGTGTCCGGCACCTCGGTGGTGCCCATGGCATGGGTAATCTCGGCAGCGGACAAGGCGCCGGGCAACAAGGTTGGCAACAGGGCTGCGCAAAAACAAAGGCTGGACAGAAAACGCAAGGGGTATCTCCGGCATTACAGGTTATCTGGCTTGCCGAACCCCGACTGGCTTGAGGAATTTTTTCCTGGAAATTGCCGTCTTTGTCAAATGAAGAAGCTCAGGCCTGCAGGAACCGTCCGGGTGCAAGCTGGTCCAGTGTGATACCGCAGGCGGACAGATCACCCGGCAGGTCCCGGCCGGCAACAAGGGCCGCCAGTGACCTGCCCATCGCCGGGGATGTCAGAACCCCGCATCCGCCCTGGCCTGCGCTGACAAAATAAGCCGGATGATCGGGAAATCCGCCGCAGACCGGGTTTCGGTCAGGCGCAAACGTGCGCAGTCCTGCCCAGCTTGCGGATGGACGCGGCACGGCCAGCTCGGTGTCGATGCCGATATGATGGATCGCCTCTGCAAGGCGAAGGTCATCTGCATAAACCTCTCCCGGAGAAACTGGATCAGCCTCTGCCGGTGAAGCCGTGAAGCCGTGCGGCTGCGGATGGACGTACCAGGTGTAATCGGCCGTCGTGACATGTGGCCAGACACCGGCGTCCTGACGGTGAAGCGGAAACGTGAAGGCCGAACGGCGAAAGGCCTTGAGGCCAAGCGCCGGGACACCGGCAAGATCCGCAACCCGGTCCGCCCAGGCCCCGGCCGCATTGACCAGAACGGGCGCCGACACCGTCCGGTCTCCGGCCGTCACCTGCCATGTGTCGGCAATCCGCCGGATGGAAGTGACTTCCGCCTTGCAGACGAAGCGAGCGCCATTGGCAGCCGCCGCCTTGCGATAGGATTGAAGCAGCAGATCGACATCGATATCCATCGCATCTGCTTCGAAAACACCCGCATGAACCCGTTCCGGCCGGAGGGCCGGAAACAGGGCCAAAGCCTCTTGTCTGTCGACAAACCGGCAGTCCGACCCGGCCTCCTGCAGCCTTGCCATCAGCTTCTCCAGAACAGGCCGATGCTCCTCACGCCCAACCGTCAGGCAGCCGCGGGGCACGACAAGCGTCTGCTCGCAAAATCCCGGCGGCGGCGCCTGAAAGCACGAACGACTTGCCGCGGCCAGTGCGCGCATGGTGTTGGCGGAAATGCCGGCCGTGAATTGCCCTGCCGTGCGGGCTGAAGACTGCGTTGCCAGCCCCGGCTCGCGCTCCAGAAGCGTCACTTGCGCAAACTCGGACAGAAAACAGGCCGCGCTCAGCCCGGCAACACCGCCGCCGATGATGATGACGTCTGCTGTCATTGCGTCAGACAATCCCTCGCGGTCTCACGATCAACGCTTTCACGCCGCCTTGCGGGACATGTCTTCGCCGCGGTAACTCAAGGCCTCCGCCAGGTGAATGCGGCCAACCTGATCCGCACCGTCCAGATCGGCCAGCGTGCGGGCGAGTTTGAGGACGCGGTGATATCCGCGTGCGCTCAGGGCAAGACGCTCGGCAACATCGCGCAGGAAAGCGAGCCCCTTGTCATCTGGCCGTGTCATGGTTTCGACAATCGATGCAGGTGCCTGGGCATTTGTGCGGCAGGCAAGGCCAAGTTCCAGGAAGCGCGCTGCCTGGATGCTGCGCGCTTCAGCAACCCGAGCAGCCACGACGGCGGACGGTTCACTGGCTGCAGGGCCGATCAGGTCTGCCGCCGTAACGGCCGGAACCTCGATCCTGACGTCGATCCGGTCAAGCAGCGGTCCGGACACCCGGGCCTGATAGTCGGTGACGCAGCGCTCGCCCCGGCGGCACTGGTGACCCGGCTCGCCCGCATGGCCGCAGCGGCAGGGGTTCATGGCCGCCACAAGCTGGATGCGGGCCGGATAGGTGACCCGGTGGTTTGCGCGGGCAATTACCGCTTCGCCCGATTCCAGCGGCTGGCGCAGACTGTCGAGAACCTGCGGATTGAACTCGGGAAGCTCGTCGAGGAATAACACTCCGTTATGGGCGAGCGAGACCTCACCGGGCCGGGCGCGCATCCCGCCACCGACAAGGGCGGCCATGGAAGCGGAGTGATGCGGCGCGCGGAAGGGACGTCGATCAGTCAATTTGCCTTCGGCAAGCTCGCCCGCGAGCGAGGCGATCATGGACACTTCCAGAAGCTCGCGCGGGGTCAGGGCCGGCAGGATGGACGGCAGGCGCTGCGCCAGCATGGATTTGCCGGAGCCGGGAGGACCGGTCATCAGAAGGTTGTGCCCGCCGGCAGCGGCGATCTCCAGCGCCCGTCTGGCGCTTTCCTGTCCCTTGACCTCCGCAAGGTCCGGCAGCACACCGGCATTGCCGCGCAGCCGGGCCACCGGCCGGGAGAGCACCTGTGTTCCCTTGAAGTGATTGGCGAGCTGGATCAGCGAGCGAGGCGCGAGAATGTCCATGTCTGCGTCGGCCCAGGCAGCCTCGCCGCCGCTGGCTTCCGGGCAGATGAGGCCCTTGCCGATGCCGTTGGCGCCCATGGCGGCCGGCAGGACACCGGCAACAGGCGCAAGCGTGCCGTCGAGACCAAGCTCGCCCAGAACAACGTATCTTTCCAGAAATTCAGCCGGTATGGCGCCGATGGCGGCCATAACGCCCAGCGCAATCGGCAGATCGTAATGCGAGCCTTCCTTGGGCAGGTCGGCAGGGGCGAGATTGACTGTGACGCGTTTGGCCGGCAGGGCCAGGCCTGAAGCGGCAAGCGCCGCACGAACTCGTTCCCGACTTTCTGCAACGGCCTTGTCCGGCAGGCCGACGATGGTGAAGGCAACCATGCCCGGCCCGACATGCACCTGCACGTCTACCGGAACTGCCTCGATGCCCCGAAACGCGACCGTCGTGATCCGGCTGACCATATTCACCTCTACTTACAGATGCAGGTCAACGAAGCATATGTCGATAAAAGACGCAAGAACAAATATGGAACAGACGGGGTCAGTCCGGTCAGGAGACCAGCACGCGCAGCTTGCTTCCGCTGGCAACAGTGAAGTTGGCACGGGTCAGAACTGCATCGAGATAAGCGGGCACCTTAAAGTCTTCACTCGGCTGCAAACCGTTGGTTTCCAGCCAGTCGGACACAAGTTCAAGGAGCCGGTCCGGGTCTTTTTCATAGAGGGCCCGACATAGCTCCATGTCGAGCTTGGCCCCGGCGGTGTTGGCAGCGGTGAGTATCATCGATCCAATCGCATTCTGTTCATCAATCATAGCGTGCTGCCAACATGCTTGCAATTTCCGGGAAAGGCCAGCACATAGCGGTTATGTGGGCGTTGGCCACCATAACCCGCTGTTATGGTCTGACCCCTTCGGTCTGCTTTCCGGCCGCAAAGCCCGCCAGGCCGCAGCACAGAAGCCCGGCTGCGAAGAAAAGTGCCGAATGGCCGACAACCGGAATGAGAAAGCCGCTCAGCACGGGTCCGACCCCCTGCCCCAGGGAAATCAGGAAGAAGGTAAAGCCGAACCCGATGGACGGTGCCTGCCGGAACAGCCTCATGCTCCACATGCCGAAAAGGGCGGTCATCACGATGAAACCGACGCCGAAACAAGCCGCTGACACGTAGATCCCGAGCCTTGTTTCCACCAGCAGCGGCAGAGTGCCGATTGCGGTCCCGACCAGAACCGCCAGGACACGATAGGCAGCCTGCAAACCCCAGCGATCGACAAGACCACCGGCGAAGCAGCCGGTAACGCCCGAAATGCCCAACACGATCCAGAACAGGATTGCGTCTCGTGGATTGCCCGTCAGCATGGTCAGGAGTTCGACGGCATAGGTCCAGTAGACGGCGGTGACGATGCCGAAAAGAAATGCCGCGACAAACAGTCCGCGCGCTGTCCGATCCATAAGGATCCAGACGGACACCCTGGGACGGGCATGTTCCAGATGCACGCTGCGCCGGGGCAAGGTGGCTGCGTTCCAGATCGTTACACTGAAGGCGATAACCGCGAAAACCAGCCAGGCGAGCCGCCAGTCACCACCGGCGAAGAGAGCCAGCGGCCCGGCAAAGGCAACGCCGAAACCGGTGCCGGAGTTGATCCAGGCATAGACGCTGTTCTGCCGGCTGAGTTCCGTATGACGCACGATGACATCGGAAAAGGGCGGATAGGAAAGGCCCGGGCTTGCTCCTGCAACGAAGACGCCAAGCGCCAGTATGAACGGCGTCTGTGCCAAGGCGATCATAGCCATGCCTGCGGTGGCGGCGAGGCCGCCGAGCAGGATCGGCAAGCGCGGTTCGAACACCGTCGACAGCCAGGAACCGACGAAAGTCGCCGCCAGATAGCCCAGATAGGACAGACCGGCGATCAGGCCGACCGTTTCCGGCGACAGCGCGAATTCCTGACGGATTTCCGGCAGGAACAGGCCAAAACAATAGCGTGCCAGTCCGTAGGTGACAGCGACGATGGCCAGGCCCGCGGCAGTAAGACCGCGGGTCTGTGCCAAGGTCATCTCAAACCCGGCGGGAGAGCTGGAAGTGAAGTGTCTGGTCATCCGTGTAGCTCTCGCCGAATATTTCGAAATGGCCACCCTCCTGCCGGTACGAGCGATACTGATCGCGCGTGAGTTTCAGGCAGAAGTTGGAAACATGCAAGTTTCTTCCGCTGATTGAATGCGCGAATTCTTCGGCCAGAATGGCCACTTGCGCACTCTGACCATCTTCGAACACGACAGGCAGCAAAAAGAAGCGATTCAGCGTCGGCAAACTGCGGTCCACCGCCCGTTCGAACGCGATGCGCGAAAACCGCTGCATGGCCGGGTGGGCGTAAAAACCGGAGATCTTGTCGGTCTGTTCGATGGTGTAGAGCTGGCTTTCGGACAGCAGCAGGTCTCCTGGCCGGGTGATGTCCCGCAGCCAGCCGTTGACCACTGCCGGATCGTCATTGCCTTCCTGAAAACCGAGCATTGTCACGAGGGCGGGCGGCGCACCGTCTTCGATCATGTCTTCCAGGCGGCAGGCCTCGAAAGGTGCGGTGACAAACTCAAGTGGCGTGTCCGGCAGGATCGCCGCGAGGGCTGCCCGCATCGGCGCAGCCGACATCGGGTTGATGTCGACGGCGATATAACGATCTATGATGACGCCCAGGCCTTGCAGTGTCTTGAGAATGAACCCGGTCTTGACCGGCTCCGGCCCCAGTTCGACATACACCAGCCGCTTGCCTGCAAGCTCGGTTGCAATCCGCCCGCAGCTTTCTTCCAGCGCCGCACGAAAAGACGTGCCGTCTTCATGAATTCGGCCAAGCGTGTCCGATGCGATACCGGTCTCGTTCAGCTGGCGCATCAGCTGAAACACCTCGTCCAGAGGCCCGGTTGCGGTCTCCGAACTGCCTTCGTTTGTGTATTTCACCCGGTTGTCCTGGGTCAGGATCGTATCGAGACTGAATTCCGTGTGGCAGGCAATTGCCCTGTGAACTCTTTGTTGCAGCGAAAGGGGGCCGGTCGTCTGGTGATCTGGCCCATGCTCCGGCTGGCCATAGGAAAGCGCTAAAGTCATGGCGGATACCTGTTTTGACAAAAGAGACTCTCGGATTACGGGATTTTTTACCGACCCTTAAATTTATAATTGAAGCGCCCCATAATGGAACGTTATGCTTGTGTGGCGCTGGACCGGCGGAAAACCGCATAGGTCGTCTTGCGCTAAAACGGAGGCAGGGACATGACCATAGGCCGTTTTAATATCGAGTTGCTGGAAGCCTTTGTGGCTGTTGCAGAAGCAGGCAACGTCACACATGCGGGATCTCGGTTGAACCGCACACAACCCTGCGTCAGCACTCAGCTGCGGCGTCTGGAGGAACGGGTCGGCAAACCGCTGATCGAGCGCAGCGCGCGCACAATGAACCTCACGCCCGCCGGGCGTATCCTTTATCAACACGCCACGGAAATCCTGCGCTCACACGAGGAAGCCAGGTTGCGCCTGTCTGCGCCGGAACTGACCGGCACGGTGCATGTCGGCCTGCCAGAATGGTATGCGACCGGCCAGCTGCAATCGATCTTCTGCAATTTCGTGCGCATTCACCCCAACGTGAAACTTGAGATGACGGTCGCCGACAGCGCCACACTGCACGAAATGCTGTCCAACAACGAAATCAACCTCGCAATAGCCCTTGTCTCGTCTACCAAGCAGATGCCGGTCGAGATTTTCGAGGAACCGCTGCACTGGGCGGTTGGCGACAACTGCCCGCTAACCGATCCGCTGCCATTGATCATGTTTCCCGAACCCTGCCCTTTCCGGGAAATCTCCTTCGGTTCGCTCGCCCGCGCCGGACGGCAGTGGTACGAGCGCATCACCACCACCAGCGTCGCCGCCGCCCAGGTAGCCGTTCTGTCGGGTGCAGGCCTTTGCTGCCTGCCGTCGGGAGCCATTCTGGAAGGCTTCAAGATCCTGAAGGAGCAAGATGGCTTTCCGAAGCTTCCGGCAACACAGCTCGCGATCTACACCCAGTCGACAACGCAATCGCCCATCGTCGACTACCTGGAAGAGCATCTCAACGACCTCCTGCAGAACGCCATCGCGCCGCGCTCGGCGCTGGCGGGCAAGATACAGCCGGATTTGCGGGTGGTCTGACGGCCTGAAGACTCAGGCCCGTTCTGCCAGGATTTCCAGCAGCTTCCTGTGCGCGTCGACCGGTTTGCGGTCGACGCGCCAGACAAAATAGGTGACGGTTTCGCCAAAAGGCGGCGGGAGCGGGGTCGTCGTCAACTGGTCGGCATTGCGAAAGCCCAGGACGGCGCTTTCCGGAGCAACCGTGAACCCGAGACCGGCCTCCACACAGCCCAGAATTCCTTCCAGCGTGCCCATTTCCGTTACTTCCCTGTCGCTCTTGCCGATACTGCCGAGCCACGCCTGCGCCGCCGCCCTGTAGCTGCAGCCATGGCGAAAGGCCAACAGCGGGCCCTGCTCCGAAGTGGCGGGACCACTGGTGCAGACAAGCTGTTCACTGAAGGCGCGAACCGCCTGAAACCTGGCGTTGTCGACAGGCCCGGCGACAAAGGCGGCATCGATCTTCTGATCCCACACCTTTGACAGCAGGTCTGCGGTCGGGCCGGTCGTCAGGGAAAGCGGTGCTGTGCTTTTGTCTCTCAGACGTTTGAGAAGAGCGGGCAGGCGAACGGCTGCCGTTGTTTCCATGGAGCCGAGCCTGAGCGGCGCACCTGCCCCGGCAGCTTCCAGAAGATCGCGCTCGGCCGCCGCAAATTGTTGCAGAAGCACGATCGCGCGCGCATGAACCTGTTCACCGAATTCCGTCAGCCGGGCCCCGGCCTTGCTGCGCTGGAAGACCTTCTGGCCGAATTGTTCCTCAAGACGCCGAATTCGGGAGGTGACGTTCGACTGCACGCAATTCAAGGCCTGGGCAGCCCCCGAAAAGGAGCCTGTCTCGGCGACTGCCATCAGTGTTTTCAAAAGCACGATGTCCATACTATCCAAATTAATGATATCAAATTCCTTCTTCAATCATTTTTCCTGAAATGATTTTCATGGCAGCGTGTCTGCATGAAACAGCTGCTCGACACGCCCTTTACCCGCCGCTTTGCCGTTTCCCATCCGGTCGTGCTGGCGCCGATGGACCGGATTTCGGACGGTCGTCTGGCCGCTGAAGTCAGCCGCGCCGGTGGCTTCGGTATTATCGGCGCCGGTTACGGCGACCTGGACTGGATCGACGCTGCCTTCGATGCGGCCGGCGACCAGCGGGTCGGTCTTGGTGTCATCACCTGGAGCCTTCTGAAAAAACCGGCCCTCGTGGATCGGATCCTCGACCGCAATCCGGCGGCCCTGTTCGTTTCCTTCGGTGACGCGGAACCGATCGTAAAGGCCGCCAGGGAGCGCGGTATTCCCACAATCTGGCAGGTGCAACGACTGGACCAGGCCGAACAGGCCCTGAAGGCCAGAACGGACGTCCTCGTCGCCCAAGGCCAGGAAGGCGGCGGTCACGGCATGGACCGCGGCCTGTCCGCCCTTCTTCCTGCGGTTCGCGATGCCGCCGGCAAGGAGTCAATCGTGTTGGCGGCCGGCGGGCTTGCGGACGGGCGCGGACTGGCAGCAGCCCTCATGCTGGGCGCGGACGGTGTCATGATGGGAACCCGTTTCTGGGCAAGCGTCGAGGCGAACGGATCGGAGAAGGCCAAGGTTGCCCTGACCAAGGCGCACGGGGACGACACGGCCCGGTCCAGTGTGTTCGATGTTGCTCGCGGACTTGACTGGCCGTCGCAATTCACAGGGCGGGTTGTCCAAAATGCGTTTTCCCGCCCCTGGCTGGAAGACCCTGCAGGTTTGTCCGGCGCGGCTCACAAGATCCAGAAAATCTATGAGGCTGCTGATCCGGACGACTATTCCGTTCGCGCCCTGATTGCCGGAGAATCCCTCGATCTTGTGAAAACCGTTCAACCGGCGGCAAGGATTGTCGAGACCACTGTTCGAGAGGCGGCAGCGCTTCTTGCTCGCGCGCCGGATTTCGTCATCGGGTGAATTCGCACCGCGTCCTCAAAACCTCCCTGTCACCCGCTCCCGTCACTATCGCGGCCTTTTCCGTCCAGCCGGTGGTGCGGCAAATTGTATGCGGCTTGGGACACTCCTGAGGGTTTTGGCACCGGGACCTGATGTGGACCCCCGGAAACCCTGGGCTTTTGAGCTGCTGACGGAAATCACTTGGCGCCCGGTTCTTCGCGGTGGCGACAACTGGTTACAAATTCTCGGCCAAACACCCTGCTGTTGCCTTTGACGCAGCGAGATCTTCGGCTTAGGCCTGTTGAAGCCGGTGGAGGAGGACCCGGCAACCGTCAAATCCGGTCTGAAACGGGCAGCAGCACCATGTCTTTCAAACGCATCATTTTCTGGGCACATCTCGTCGTCGGGGTCGCCTTTGGTCTCGTTATCCTTCTGATGTCAGCCACCGGCGTGGTCCTGACCTACGAGCGCCAGATCATCTCCTACATGGAAAGCCGCGCAGTCGAAAAACCGGCCGATGCGCAGCTCCTCTCTGTCGATGAACTGGCAACTGCCGTTCTGGCCAACGGCGGCCAACCCGGCAATTCGCTGGTCCTGCCGAGGCAGGACGGCGCCCCGGCCACACTTTCGGTCAGCCGCCGCGAGAACCATTTGCTCAACCCTTATACCGGAGAGCGGATCGACAATGCCGCGGAGGTCACAAAATCCTTCTTTGGCACGGTGACCGCGCTGCACCGCTGGTTTGCCCTTACAGGTGAAAGCCGCAGCCTTGGGCGGGCCGTGACCGGTGCTGCCAATCTCGGCTTCCTGTTCATTCTGGTGTCCGGAATTTATCTCTGGTGGCCGAAGAAATGGACCTGGCGGATCGTCAAGCTGAACCTTCTCTTCCGCAGAAACCTGCCGACCGCGAAGGCCCGCGACTACAACTGGCACCATGTGTTCGGTATCTGGTCGCTCGTACCGCTATTTGCGGTGGTGGTCTCCGGCGTCGTCATTTCCTATCCTTGGGCCAGCAACATGGTGGCCGCCGTCTTCGGGCCGGTTTCGCCCGCAGCAACCGGCCAGGCTGCCGGTGAAGAACGCCAGGGTCAGAACCGCGCTCAGGGTGAAGCCGTCAGCCTGCAGGCCATTGCCGACACGCTGAAACAAGCCCAACCGGACTGGCAGACACTTTCGGTCAAATTGCCCAACGGACAGGCTGCACGCGTGGTGATGACCGTCGATACAGGCAACGGCACCCAGCTTTCCCGCCAGACGACCTATACGGTCTCCAGGGTTTCTGGTGAGGTGCTGGGCGTCAGTGGCGCTGAAGACCAGCCGGCAGGCCGGCGCGCCAGGGTCTTCCTGAGATTTCTGCACACCGGCGAGGTCTATGGCTTCATCGGCCAAACGCTCGCGGGGCTTGCCTCGCTGGCGTCGGTGTTTCTCTTCTACACAGGCTTTGCGCTTGCCTATCGCCGGCTGATCCAGCCGCTGTTCCGGCGCCGTGCTCAGCAGGCCTGAGGCCTGCTCTCTTGTCGGGACTGAACCACCCAGAGTAAATCGCGTTTTGTCGGCATCGCTTTTTGCAGTCTGAAATCAGAGATTTCAACGCAAAAAGCGATGCAGGATTTTTTCAGCTTAAACACAATGCGCTCTAATGCGCTTCGTCCCAATTATCGGCGGCGCGGGCGTCGACCTGAAGCGGCACGGAAAGTTTCAGCGCCGGATCGCAGGCGTTTTCCATCACGTCCCTGATCACCGGAATGGTTGCTTCCACCTGCGCGTCCGGCACTTCGAAGATCAGTTCGTCATGCACCTGCAGCAGCATCTGCGCATCCAGCTTTGAGCCTTCCAGCCGGTTTTCCATACGCACCATCGCCCGGCGCAGGATATCCGCGGCAGACCCCTGGATCGGGGCGTTGATGGCGGCGCGTTCATAGAAGGCACGCATGTTCGGGTTCTTGGTGTTCACTTCCGGATAGTGCGCCTTGCGGCCGAAGATCGTGGTCACGTAGCCGTTCGCATGAACCTGCTTCTTGGTCGCTTCCATGTAGTCCTTGATGCCCGGGAAACGCTCGAAATAGGTCTTGATATAGTCGCCCGCTTCGCCGCGCGAGATGCCGAGCTGGTTGGCGAGGCCGAATGCCGAAATGCCGTAGATGATGCCGAAGTTGATCGCCTTCGCCCGGCGGCGGACCATCGGATCCATGCCTTCTATCGGCGTGCCGAACATTTCGCTTGCCGTCATGGCGTGAATGTCCAGCCCGTCATCGAACGCCTTCTTCAACTGAGGGATATCGGCCATATGCGCCAGGACGCGCAGCTCGATCTGGCTGTAGTCGGCCGAGATCAGCTTGTGACCCTTTTCGGCGATGAAGGCCTTGCGGATCTTGCGGCCTTCCTCGGTCCGGACCGGAATGTTCTGCAGGTTCGGTTCCGACGAGGACAGGCGCCCGGTGGTGGTTGCCGCCAGCGCGTAGGATGTGTGCACACGCCCCGTTTCCGGATTGATGTAACCGGGCAGGGCGTCGGTGTAGGTGGATTTCAGCTTGGAGAGCTGGCGCCAGGAGACGATCCGCGACGGCAGTTCGTGCCCTTCCGCGGCCAGATCTTCCAGAACCTGCGCCGAGGTCGACCAGGCGCCGGTCTTTGTCTTCTTGCCGCCGGGAAGACCCATCTTGCCGAACAGGATATCACCAAGCTGCTTGGGCGAACCGATGTTGAAGCTTTCACCGGCCAGCTCGTAAATCTCGGCCTCCTTGCCCGCCATGCCTTGCGCGAATTCACCCGAAAGACGCGACAGCATCTGCCGGTCAACGGAGATGCCCCGCTTTTCCATGCGCGCAAGCACCGGCACCATCGGCCGCTCCAGCGTCTCGTAGGCGGTTGCCATATGCTCGGAAGCGAGCCTCGGCTTCAGGATCAGCCAGAGACGAAGCGTCACATCGGCGTCTTCCGCCGCATAGGCGGTTGCCTTGTCGATGGCGACCTTGTCGAAGGTGATCATCGACTTGCCGGAGCCGCAGATTTCCTTGAACGGGATCGGCTTGTGATCGAGCCAGCGCTCGGACAGTTCGTCCATGCCGTTGCCGCCCTTGCCGGCATCGACCGTGTAGGACAGCAGCATCGTGTCGTCGTAAGGCGTGATGTCGACACCGTACCGTGTCATCACCAGCCAGTCGTACTTGAGGTTCTGCGCGATCTTGAGAACCGAACGGTCCTCCAGCATCGGCTTCAGCACTTCCAGCGCATCTTGCAGCGGGATCTGGCCTTCGACAAGACCGCCACCGCCAAGAAGATCACCCTCGCCGTCGACGTGGCCAAGCGGCACATAACAGGCCTTGCCGGGCTCGGTGGACAGCGAAACACCGACAAGCTCTGCCTGCATGGCGTCCAGCGATGTCGTTTCGGTGTCGAAGGCGACGTAGCCCTTTTCAAAGGCTGCGTCGCACCATTCCTTCAAGCGGTCGAGGCTGGTGACGGTTTCATAGGCGCTGCTGTCGACCGGGATCGCCCGGATCGTCTGGGCGCGTGCATCGGCAACCGTCTGCGGTACCAGAAGGCCGGAATTGTCCGGATCGGCGTCGCCCGGGGTTTTTGCAGCTTCCGAACCTGCGCTGTCACTGCCGGCTGCGCGCTCCATCATCCGGCCCTTGTCGTCCGGAACATCCCATCCCGGAACCTTGAGGTCCGATGCATCGACCG
The DNA here is from genome assembly GCF_053005225.1 of Roseibium sp. RP-7. NCBI lineage: Bacteria > Pseudomonadati > Pseudomonadota > Alphaproteobacteria > Hyphomicrobiales > Stappiaceae > Roseibium > Roseibium sp. RP-7. The sequence continues at coordinate 638,980 of NZ_JBRKQA010000003.1, read as the reverse complement.
TATCCAGATCGGCACCGGTCACATCCGCAACGCGCCGGGTGAGGGTGGTGAACCCCATCGCCTTCAGGAAGCCGAGCGCCTTGGGTCCGTCAACATCGGTAACCGACAATTCGCCCACCGGCACCTTGACCGGCACATCCTGCTTGAGAGTGACGAGCTGCCTGGAAATTCGCGCCTGATCGGCAAATTCGATCAGGTTTTCCCGGCGCTTGTTCTGTTTGATCGTGTCGGCCTTGGCGAGCAGCGTTTCCAGATCGCCAAATTCGTTGATCAAGAGGGCCGCGGTCTTCAGGCCGATACCCGGCACGCCGGGCACGTTATCGACGCTGTCGCCCGCCAGCGATTGCACCTCGATGACCTTGTCGGGACCGACGCCGAATTTCTCGAACACCTCGGCTTCGCCGAAGGTCTTGTTCTTCATGGTGTCGATCATGCCCACCTTCGGGCCGATCAGCTGCATCAGGTCCTTGTCGCCTGAAACGATGGTGACGCGCGCACCCTGTTCGGCAGCCTCACGGGCATAGGTCGCGATCAGGTCGTCCGCCTCGAAGCCTTCCTGCTCGATGCAGTGAACCGAAAAGGCGCGTGTCGCTTCGCGGATAAGGCCGAACTGCGGCACCAGATCTTCCGGCGGGTCCGGCCGGTGGGCCTTGTATTCCGGATAAATCTCGTTCCGGAACGTCTGCGCGGAATGGTCGAAAATCACCGCGAAATGGGTGGGCTCGTCGCCTTCCTCCGGTGTCAGGCCTTCCTGCAGCAGCTTCCACAGCATGTTGCAGAAGCCAGAAACCGCCCCGACAGGAAGCCCGTCCGGCTTGCGCGTCAGCGGTGGCAGCGCGTGATAGGCGCGAAAAATGAACGTGGACCCGTCGACCAGGATGAGATGGTCATCGGCGGTGAGGGCGGAGGAGGTGCTTTGCGTCGACATGGCGCGGATCATGCCCGCAGCCTGTTCTGGAGAAAAGTCCTAAAGTTAAAAATTCCAAGCTTGCCGATCACTCAGCTGCCTGTGCCTGACGTTTCCCGCCAAAGGTTCCGCTGAGATAGGCCCAGGCGGGCCTGCGGAACAGGAACCAGCCGATGTTCGTGCGGCGGATCAGCCAGAACAGGATCATCGGACTGACCGACGCCACCAGCGTCACGATCAACGACGTTGTGCCGATATCAAGGATGCCCAGCTTCAGCAGAATCACCCGCGTCACGCCCATGGGGAAGAAGAAGGCGAGATAGATGACGATCGAGTTTTCGCCGAAATGCTGAAGGAAACCGAGCCGGCCCCATTTCACGATCAACGCGCTGGTGAGGATGATGGCACCTGCACCGGCCGCGCCAAGAACAAGGGCAATGACCGGCAGATGCGCCCAGCCGGCATAGACCAGCGTGCCGTTCACCAGGCCCCAGACCAGAAGACACGCGAGACTGATCCCGATCCGCTCGCGCGCCCAGTCGGCCAGGGCGAAGATCTGCGGAGCAAAAACGAAGCCGGCATAGAAGAAAACGAAACGGGCCGCGAATTCATCGACCAGCAGCCAGCCGGTGTGGATCGGCGCGATCTGCAGAAGTGCGCCGACGGCCAGAACCAGTTGCCACGGCACACCCTTGTCGTGGGCGACCTTCGACACGACGAAGAAGACCGGCAGCATGTAGATGAACCACAAGGTACCGAAGGGCTCGATGAAACTCAGGAAATAGAGTTCCACCGTTGCGCGAACGCTGGTTTCCTCGATGAAGACGGGCGCCTTCACCAGAAACTGGATCGTCATCCACAGCACATAAAAGTAGGCAAAGTGGACGACCTTGCGATCAAGATAGAGTTTCCAGTCGCGGGTAATGACGTTCGACAGGAACAGGCCGGAGATCAGGAAAAAATCCGGCATGCGGAAGGGGGCTGCAAAGGCGACGACCACATGCATCCAGCCTGTCTGGCCAGCGGCGGCTTCCACGCCGAGCACCGAATGCATCATCACGACGAAGATGATGCAGATGCCCTTGGCGGTATCCACCCAATCTACACGGCTGGCGCTCATTCTACCGCTGCCTGCTCCGCTTCAGTCCGGTTTCTGGTCCAATTCAGGGCAGACATAACCTTGACTGGTAAATTATACGCATACACAGCAGTCACGTTTTAGTGAGCGTTTGGGAAATCAGGGCTTCGCGTTATCCGAGCCATCCTGCCAGGGGCTGAGCTTCGGCTGGCCGGAGCCACCACCCGTGCCGCTGTTTTTTTCGCTCCAGTCGCCTTCGTCCAGATCCACGACGCCGTCATCCGGCCGGCGCATACCACCGCCGCCATCGACGATAACGACGTTCGATCGGGCAATGATAAACCGCGCCAGCGCTTCGCGCACCGGCGGTATGAACAGGAGCAGGCCGATGGCATCCGTGACGAAACCCGGGATCAGCAGCAGAATGCTGGCAAGAACGATCATTGCACCCTGCATCACCTCGTTTCCGGGTGTGCGGCCGGCATCCAGCTCCGTTTGCATGCGCATCAGCAGTGACAGGCCCTGCTGGCGCAGCATCACTGTCCCGGCCAACGCGGTGATCACCGTCAGCAGGATTGTCGGGAACACACCGATCAAGCCTCCCACCCAGATGAACATCGCAATCTCGATCAGGGGCAGAAGAAGAATTGCGGCAATGATATAAAGTCCCACGGGAGCTCCATCGTCTGATAAGCTATTCGGACCTAAGGTAGACATTCACTCGCAAAAATGCGAGCAGGCAGTCACGAAATGGCTATGAATGCAAAGATTCAGTCTTGCTCTTGGGTCTGGATGCTGGTTCAAGGACCCCCTAAATAGGAAGCAGACAGGCCTTGCGTACGAGGCTGCGCTCACCTGGCAGTTAGAGCAGGCGGCTCTAGGGCCTCAAAAAGGGTAACCGGAAGTTACGATGAACGAGATTTTTGACCCGTTGAACCTCCTCCTGATGGGACTTGCGGTTTTCATTCTGTTCAGACTGCGATCGGTGCTGGGCAAACGCACCGGCAATGAGCGCCCGCCATTCGACCCCTATTCCAAGCCCGATCAGCCGCGTGAACGCAAAAACGGCAACGATCAGGACAATGTCATCCCGATGCCGAACCAGACCACGCTGGAGGCCGAGCCGGTCGAGGAAAGCGGTCGTGGTGGCGACGTCGTGATCGACAAGGTTGCCCCGGCGGGCTCCGCATTGAACAGTGCCCTGAAACAGATTCTGTCCGTTGACCGCAGCTTCGAGCCGGAACCCTTCCTGGAAGGCGCACGCGCGGCCTACGAGATGATCGTGATGGCTTTTGCGGACGGCGACAAGAAAGCACTGAAGAACCTTCTGTCCCGCGAAGTCTATGAAGGCTTCGTCACGGCAATCGACGATCGCGAAAAGCGTGGCGAGACCATCGAATCGACCTTTGTCGGCATCGACAAGGCAGAAATCGTCGAAGCTGCACTGAAGAATTCGACCGCCCAGGTAACCGTGAAGATCCACAGCCAGCTGATTTCCGCCACGCGCGACAAGGCCGGTGAAGTGGTCGACGGCGATCCGGCCAAGGTAAGCGAAGTGATCGACATCTGGACCTTCGCCCGGGACACCACGTCCCGCGATCCGAACTGGAAGCTGGTCGCGACCGAATCCGCAGAGTAATCACGATGCAGGGCAAGCGGAACACGCGGCCCCGGCCGGGCTTCCGGCTTGTCCCACTGCTAAAGGGCGCGGTTCTGGCCGCGCCGCTTTTCTTTTCAGGAGCTGCCTCAGCCATGGTACCAGGCCAACGGATCCCGGACCGGTTCGAGGCAATCTCCTTCTCCAGTCTGCCGGGCTGGCAGAACGACGATCATGCCGCCGCCCTTGCCGGTTTTCTGCGCCTGTGCCGCAAACCGGAAATCCTGAGCCAGGACACCGTTTTTCCCTCCATCGCCACAGCAGACCTGCAAAAGCTCTGTAATGACGCCGAAAAGGCGGCAAAGTCCGGTGATGAAGCACCGCGAGACTTTTTCGAAAGCCGGTTCACGCCGCACCGAATTGCCCAGAGCGGATTTGTGACGGGCTATTTCGAGCCGGAACTGGCCGCCTCGCGGGTCAGAACCGAGATATTCCGGTATCCCTTGCTCAAAAAGCCGGAAGGCCTGGAGGCGATCACGCCGGAAAACCGGCCACAGGACTGGCCCGAAACGCTCAGCCATGGACGGCGGGTTGATGGACGCGTCACCGAAATGCCGGATCGGAGCGCCATCATGGATGGCAAGCTCGATCCGGAAAATCTCGAACTCGTCTGGCTTGCCGATCCGATCGACGCCTATTTCGTACATGTTCAGGGTTCGGCAAGGCTGCGTCTTGCGGACGGTAGCGCGATGCGGGTCGGTTATGCGGGCAAGACAGGCCACCCCTACACCGGCATTGCCCGGTTGCTGGTGACGCGCGGAGAAGGCACGCCGGAGGACTTCACGGCTGCCGGACTTCGTGCCTGGCTGGAAGCGCATCCGGAAGAGCGCGATCAGCTGTTCCGGCAAAACCGGTCTTTCATCTTCTTCCGGGAGGTCGACGAAATCGGCGTGAACGACGGGCCCGTCGGGGCCGCGGGCCTTCCCCTTGTGGCAGGCCGCAGCCTTGCGGTCGATCCGAGTTTCATTCCCTATGGGTCCCTGGTTTTCGTCGCCTCCGCGCTGAAGGATCACGACAGCGACGAAGGCGTTTTCCAGCGGCTGATGGTGGCAGATGACACCGGATCGGCAATCAAGGGCCCGGCGCGGGGCGATATCTTCGTCGGATCGGGGCAGACGGCAGGCGCAATTGCCGGAGAAATCCGCCACAAGGCCGACTTCACGATCCTGGTGCCGAACATCCGTCTTGGTCCCGCTGGTGTGGCGGCGGACTGAGAGATGGCAAGACGGGGCAAAAAAGGGACACTGTCGCCGGAAGACAGGGAACTGTGGGGCAAGGTTGCCAAAACCCTGACGCCGCTGCATCCGGACAGGGCTCAGGACCTCAAGGCCGAGCTTGAGAAAATCACCGAAACCGAACCGGCGGCACCCACAAAGGCGCTGAAAACCGCGACCGCGATCCAGGCTCCCGCTGCGGCCAAGGCGCCGCCAACACCGCTGCCGCTGCATCAGCTGGAACACCGCTACCGCCGCAAGCTGGTGCGCGGCGTGAAGGCCATCGATGCGCGGATAGACCTGCACGGCCTGACCCAGCATCAGGCGCATGACCGGCTGCGCGGCTTTCTCTATCAGGCGCAGGCGAGAAGTCATAAGGTTGTGCTGGTAATCACGGGCAAGGGCAGCGGTGACGCACGCGCCTATATGGACGAGCGCGGCGTTTTGCGCAGAATGGTGCCCCAGTGGCTGTCGATGCCCGACTTGCGATCCGTGGTACTTGGCTACGAGGAAGCCCACGCGAACCACGGCGGCGGCGGCGCACTGTACGTTCGCATTCGAAAAAGAAGGTAGGGCCGTGACCCCACTTGGCGCAAAAATCCGGGAACTCAGGATAAAACGGGATGTGTCGCTGAAGGAAATGGCAGCGGCCTTGTCGGTTTCCAGTGCCTATCTGTCCGCGCTGGAACATGGCAAGCGCGGCAAGCCAACCTGGTTTCTGGTGCAGCGAATCATCACCTATTTCAACGTCATCTGGGATGAAGCGGAAGAAATCCAGCGCCTGGCCGAACTGTCCGACCCGCGCGTCACCATCGACACGGCCGGCATGGACCCGAAGGCCACCGAACTTGCCAACCAGCTTGCGCTGAAGATAGGAGGCCTTTCCGAAGAGTCTCTTGCAGCCCTCCTGCACCAGCTCCGGGTTGCCGCCGTGAAGGACGGTGTGTGACGACGCATGCCATCGCCAGGTTCAAACCATGGCATGGCGGTGCATTGCTGTTTCTGTACCGCTTGGAACGCAGCCTCTTTCAGGTCAGTTCAGGATTTACGTGTCCTTCAACCCCATCCTCTATATAACCTCCAGCAAACCTGCGCCTGCTGAACGGAACACTGGACCAGTATGAAACTCTCCCAGGAAGACCTTGCCGGACTGATCGATGCCGATGACCTGAGAAATCGCCTGACCGCGCTGACCGCCGGCAATGACGGCGACGGTTCGGACATGAAGACCCGCTCGGCTGTTCTTGCGATGCTGAAGCAGGTGGTGAAAGACGCTCGCGGCAAGGCCCAGGCGATGCTGGACGAGGATGGCGGCGGGCTGCTGTGCGCCGGGCGGCTGTCCTACATTCAGGACGAGCTGATCCGCGTGATCTACGATTTCGCCCTGCACCACGTCTACCGGATCAAGAACCCGTCCGCCGCGGAGCGCATGGCCATTGCCGCCGTTGGCGGTTACGGCCGCGGCACACTGGCGCCGGGGTCCGACATCGATCTTCTGTTCGTGCTGCCGTACAAGCAGACCCCATGGGGCGAGCAGGTGGTGGAATATATCCTCTACATGCTCTGGGACCTGGGCTTCAAGGTAGGCCACGCGACCCGCAATATCGATGAATGCATCCGCCTGTCCAAGGCGGACATGACCATCCGCACCGCCATTCTGGAAGCCCGCTACATCTGGGGCGACGAGGCCCTTTTCGAGGAACTCGTCCAGCGCTTCGACAAGGAAGTGGTCGAAGGCACCAGCTCGGAGTTCATCGCCGCCAAGCTGCTCGAACGCGATGACCGCCACAAGCGCCAGGGCGCTTCGCGCTATCTGGTCGAGCCGAACATCAAGGAAGGCAAGGGCGGTCTGCGCGATCTCAATACCCTGTTCTGGATCGCCAAGTACCATTACCGGGTCAACAGACAGTCGGAACTGGTCAAGAAAGGCGTTCTGACCCGCTCGGAATACGCGCGGTTCAAGAAGTCGGACGACTTCCTGTGGGCGGTCCGCTGCCATCTGCATTTCCTGACGGGACGGCCGGAAGAGCGCCTGTCCTTCGATGTCCAGCGCGAGATCGCGATCCGGCTTGGCTACACCCAGCACCCGGGCATGAAGGATGTCGAGCGTTTCATGAAGCACTATTTCCTGGTGGCCAAGGATGTCGGCGATCTGACCCGCATCATCTGCGCCGCGCTGGAAGAAGAGCACGTCAAGGAACCGCGCGGCAAGGGCCTGACCGGCATGATGCGCCGCCTGCGCGCAGGCCGTGTTTCGGCAACGGCCAAGCCCGTTGAAGGGGCGACCGGCTTCGTGGTGGAGAACAACCGCCTGAATGCGGTATCCGACACCGTGTTCGAAACCGATCCGACCAACCTGTTGCGGGTGTTCCAGATCGCGGACAAGCATGACTACAACATGCATCCGCAGCTGACCCGCCTGATGCGTCATTCGCTTAAGCTGGTCGATGGAAGCCTGCGCGCCGACCCTGAAGCGAACCGGCTTTTCCTGTCGATCCTGACCTCCCGGCACGCGCCGGAAAAGACCTTGCGCAAGATGAACGAAACCGGCGTGCTCGGCCGCTTCGTACCCGAGTTCGGCAAGGTCGTGGCCATGATGCAGTTCAACATGTATCACCACTACACGGTCGACGAGCACCTGATCCGCTCTATCGGCGTGCTGGCCGATATCGAGCGCGGCAACTCCGGCGACGACCATCCGCTGGCAACCGACCTGATCCTGACGTTGCAGAACCGCAAGGTGCTGTTTGTCGCCATGTTCCTGCACGACATCGCCAAGGGCAGGCCGGAAGATCATTCGATCGCCGGCGCCCGGGTCGCGCGCAAGCTGTGCCCGCGTTTCGGACTGAACGACGCGGAAACCGAGACGGTTGCCTGGCTGATCGAGCATCACCTGGACATGAGCACCATTGCCCAGTCTCGCGACCTGTCTGACCGCAAGACGATCACGGATTTCGCCAACACGGTGCAGTCGCTCGAAAGGCTGAAACTGCTCCTGATCCTGACCGTGGCCGACATTCGCGCCGTCGGGCCCGGCGTCTTCAACGGCTGGAAAGGCCAGCTGCTGCGCACGCTCTACTATGCCACCGAACCCCATCTGTCCGGCGGCCACACGAAGATGTCGCATCGCCAGACCATCGACAAGGCCAAGGAAGAGCTCGGCAGCAAGCTGGAGCACTGGTCCGCCAAGGACCGCAATGCCTATCTGAACCGGCATTATCCGGCCTACTGGCTGCGTACGGAGCCGGAGCGGTTGGTGTCCCATGCCGAGCTTCTGCACAAGGCCGACAAGGACAAGAGGCAGCTTGCCTTCCAGGTCATCCCGCGCGCCTTCGAGGGTGTGACCGAGCTGACGATCATGGCGCCGGACCATCCGCGCCTTCTGTCGATCATTGCCGGGGCCTGCTACACGACCGGTGCCAATATCGTTGACGCACAGATCGACACCACCACAGACGGCTATGCTCTGGACACGATCTTCATCGGCCGGGAACTGCCGGACGATGAAGACGAAAAGCGCCGCGGCGAGCGGATTGCCAAGCTGATCGAGACCACGCTGCGCGGCGAAGAGCGGCTTCCGGAGCCCGTTTCCAAGAAGACCGGCGTCAAGGGCCGCATGAAGGCCTTCAAGGTGGCGAGCGAAGTGCTGGTCAACAACGCACTGTCTGACGATTACACGGTGCTGGAGATTTCCGGCCTCGACCGGCCGGGCCTGCTCTACGACCTGACGCGCTCCATCGCGACGCTCAATCTGAACATCGGCTCGGCCCACATCTCGACCTTCGGTGAGAAAGTGGTCGACGTTTTCTACGTCACCGATCTCACCGGACAGAAAATTGCCAACATCGGGCGTCAGGAAATCATCCGTGAGCGCCTTGCCAATGCGGTCGACGGCCATGTGGAACTCGATCCGGCAGCTCCGGCAACCCGCAAGGTTCAGCGGCAGGCTTCATAAGTGCATACCTTCCTCTTCGGAGTCCTTCCGGCATGAGTCTCGTCCGCAATTTCGCAACCGTCGGCAGCGCGACCCTGCTGAGCCGCCTGCTCGGCTTCGTTCGCGACGTGCTTCTGGCCGCCGTCGTCGGGGCCGGTCCGGTTGCCGATGCCTTTGTGGTGGCCTTCCGTCTGCCCAACCTGTTCCGCCGACTGTTCGCGGAAGGGGCCTTCAACTCCGCCTTCATCCCGCTGTTCGGGCGAACGGTCGAGGAAGAGGGCGATGCGGGCGCCAAGCGGTTCGCCGGGGAAATTGGCGCAGCGCTGCTGTTCTGCCTGCTGGTGCTGACTGCTTTTGCACAAATCTTCATGCCGCTGGTGGTGTGGGCACTGGCACCGGGTTTCGTGGAAGACCCCACCAAGTACGACCTGACAGTTCTGATGTCGCGGATCGCGTTTCCCTATCTGATCTTCATGTCGATGCTTGCCTTCATCGGCGGTATTCTCAACACCTATCAGCGCTTTGCCGCCGCTGCCTTCGCACCGGTAATGCTGAACGTGGTGATGAGCGCCGTTCTGGGTGCCGTGCTTTATCTCGGTATCAAGGACGACACGGCGCTCGGGGTCATTCTGGCCATCGGCGTCACTGTTGGCGGGATCGTGCAGTTGATCGTCGTCCTCATCGACCTGAAGCGCCTCGGCTTCAAGATCCCCGTCTTCCGCCCGCGCTATACCAAATCGGCCAAACGCCTGCTGATGCTTGGCATTCCGGGCGTCGTTGCCGGCGGTGTCACCCAGATCAACATTGCCGTCGGCCAGATCATCGCCTCCATGCAGGAAGGCGCCAATGCGCTGCTCTATTTCGCCGACCGGCTCTACCAGTTGCCGCTCGGGGTGATCGGCATCGCCATCGGCGTGGTGCTCTTACCCAGCCTGACGCGGCAACTGCGCGCCGGACAGATGGGCGCTTACCAGCACAGCCTCAACCGAGCACTGGAGTTCTCACTGGTGCTGACCCTGCCGGCCGCTGTTGCGCTGGCTGTCATACCGCAGGAAATCGTCTCGGTGCTGTTCCAGCGGGTGCGCTTCGATGCCGCCGCCGTGGAAGGCACGGCTGCAGCCCTGACGGCATTTGCCTTTGGCCTGCCCGCCTTTGTACTCAACAAGGTGTTTTCGCCCGGTTATTTCGCGCGGGAAGACACCAAGACGCCGATGATCTTTGCCGTTGTCGGCATGGTCGTGAACGTCGGCCTCTCGATCGCGCTGTTTCCCATGCTCCAGCATGTGGGCATCGCGCTGGCCACAACGCTGGCTGGCTGGGTGAACACCGGCCTCCTGATCATCGTTCTGTGGCGACGGGGCCATTTCCAGCCCGATTTCAAGCTGCTCCGACGGCTGTCGCTGGTGGTGCTCGCCAGCCTGCTGATGGGGGTCGCGGTGCATTTTGCTGCCATCTACATGGCCTCCTGGCTATCGGCGCCGTGGCTGGCGGTGCGTGCGGGCAGTCTCGTTCTGCTCGTGCTCGTCGGCATGGTCACCTTTGCCGTCTTCACCCAACTCAGCGGCGGATCCGACCTTGTCGGCATGCTGAAAGCGTTGAGACGGCGCAACACCTGACCGCGAAACGCCAGCGTACGCCGTTTCCAGCTTGCATGCATAACGGACCGGGCTTAAACCCGGCCCGCCCAAACATTCATAGCGCCCTTCCAACCGGCCGCACCATCAAAGGGATTTGAAATGGCGGAGTTCCAGCCCCGTGTCTTTTCCGGCGTCCAGCCGACAGGCAACCTGCATCTTGGCAACTACCTGGGCGCCGTTTCGCGCTGGGTTCCGTTGCAGGATCAGATGCCGACGATCTTCTGCGTCGTCGACAGCCATGCCATCACGGCAGGGTTTCCGGATCCGCACGAGCTTGCCCAGGCAACCCGTGAAGTGACCGCTGCCTATATGGCGGCCGGCATCGATCCGAAGAAATCGATCATCTTCAACCAGAGCCAGGTTCGCGAACACACCGAACTTGCCTGGATCTTCAACTGCGTGGCGCGCATGGGCTGGCTCAATCGCATGACCCAGTTCAAGGAAAAGGCCGGCAAGAACAAGGAAAACGCTTCCGTTGGCCTGTTCGCCTATCCGAACCTGATGGCTGCCGACATTCTGGCTTACCGTGCGACCCATGTTCCGGTCGGCGACGACCAGAAGCAGCACCTGGAACTGACCCGCGACATCGCCGCCAAGTTCAACAACGACTTTGCGGACCGGATCAAGGAACTGGATATCGGCATCGAGAACCCGACGCCGTCTCCGGAACTGCCGGAATATCTCTATTTCCCGATGACCGAGCCGATGATCGCCGGCCCGGCTACCCGGATCATGTCGCTGCGCGACGGCACCAAGAAGATGTCGAAGTCCGATCCGTCGGACCTGTCGCGCATCAACCTGACGGACGACGCGGACTCGATCTCCAAGAAGATCAAGAAAGCCAAGACCGATCCGGACGCCCTGCCGAGCGAAACCGGCGGCCTGGAAGGCCGCCCGGAAGCAGACAACCTTGTCGGCATCTATGCCGCCCTGAGCGGCGCGACCAAGGCCGACGTCCTGAAGGAATACGGCGGTCAGCAGTTCTCGGCTTTCAAGCCGGCCCTGTCCGACCTGGCAGTGGCGAAACTCTCGCCGATGACCGATGAAATGCGCCGCCTGATGGACGACAAGGCACAGATTGACGCCATCCTGAAGGAAGGCGCCGAAAAGGCCTCCGCCATCGCCGAACCGGTGCTGAAGGACGTTCGCAAGATCATCGGTTTCCTCGACGTCCGGTAAACCGACGCGACAACAACCTGATCCTGAAAGCCCGGCAGGTTTCTGCCGGGTTTTTTGTTTGGGTAACCGCAATCCGCAACGTTCCACCTTACACCGTTGCGCCTTGCCCGGAAAAAAGCGGAGGTTCGCCTCATACCCTTGCAGGTCGTCATCTCAAGGCTCGACCGTGGGATCCATGCCGATACGCCCCAAATCGGCAAAGCTTTGCGGTGGGCGAAGGTCAGGGGATGGATTGCAGGGTCGAGCCCTGCAATGACGGGGTGGGGTGAGAGGCTGGGACTTTCATCCGGCCGACGGGGCTCACCAGCCGGTTTGTACATTGCCACTGGATCCACTCCCCGGGTTGCCCCGTGATCTACACTGTCAAACGCTATCCTTGCGCTCGACAACGAGCACTCTTGCCTCTCCGACCGGGTGAGCCACATGGGCATCGCCGTCGTTGGCGAAGAAGATCTGTCCTTCGGTCATGCGTTGAACCTTCTCGGTTCCGGCCTCGCGGTAGTGCATGTCGACAGTGCCCGACAGAACCACGAAGACTTCCGGACCGTCGTTGACGTGCCATTTGTAGGGCTTGTCCGTCCAGTGCAGGCGGACCGTGATGCCGTCCAGTTCACCGATCAGACGTGACCCCCAGGCTCTTTCCGCCGTAAAGCTGCTTGTATCGAGATGGAAATCCATGAAACTCTCCCGCTGCAAAATCACTCAAGGGTGCTATCGCGGACAGGCTCTCGTTTCTTCCGGCATTTTGACCGGTTCGGCCGGTCAATTGCCGGTGAACGCAGGCAGTTCGACACACAGGACAATGACAGAAGACCCATGGATTCAATCGACCGGACCTTGCTGCAACTGCTGGAAGCCGACAGCCGGACACCTGTGAAAACGCTGGCTGCCCATGTCGGCCTGGCCCGGTCGAGCGTTCAGGCCCGGGTCCGGAAGCTGGAAGAAACCGGCGTCATTCGCGCCTACACGATCCGGATCAGCGATCCGGAGCCGGCCGAAATCGAAGCCTATCTGTGGATCCGGACAGGCTCGGCGACCTGTGCGGCGATTGCGCCGGTGGTTTCGAAATTCGAGGAGGTTCTCCAGTGCCGCTCGATTTCCGGTGACAGGGACATGGTTCTGCTGGTGCGCGCCCGGACGCTGGAGAGCCTCGCCGAGCTTCGCAATCGTATTGCTGCCCTTGATGGAATTGCCAATGTCGAGACCCATCCGGTGCTGAAAGACTGGATATGAACGCGGCGCGAAATTCCCGATTTACTTTTTTTGTCAGGCAATGAAACGGTTTCTCAAAGTTTACAACGCACTCTCAAGGCAACAGGATCTTGTAGAGAGTAGTTATCTTGGTCAGTCAAAACAGCGAACGCGCCGTCAATGCCGCGCCAGAAGCCGATGACACGCAGGACAAATTCTTTGCCGAAGAGCAAAAGCTTTCCTCTGCGGACACCGTAACTACAGACGAATATTCTTCCAGCGTCACGAAACCCCTCGACGAGGAGGACGTCGGTCCCGAAGTCGGCCCAGGTCGCCGGGCCACCGACGCGCCCGTCTCCGCGCCTGCCAAATCGCTGCAGCATCTTGCCCTGGCGGGCATGATCATCGGCCTTGCCGCCGGTTTCATCATGGTTTCCAGCGACAGCCTGAACCGGTTTCTCGGTCTTGGTCTGACTTTCTTTGCCGGTGGGCTGGCTGTCTGGCGGCTGTTTGCCGACGACATGCAGCGCTCGGTGCAGGCGTTACAGGTGAAGGATGAAAAGATCCGCCGCCTGATGGCACGCTGCGAGGAACTGGAAGACCGCGCCTGGGAACTTGGCGAATCCGACGAACGTCACGCCAGCATCCTGGCAACGCTTGGCGATGTCGTCGTCCGGCGCGACCAGGACGGCACCATCACCTATGTGAACTCTGCTGCAGACGATGTGTTCGGGCTCGGACATGCCTTGCAGCCGGGTGCAACCCTGCATCTGCCGCTGCTTGAGGAAGTGGGCTTTGAAAGCGCCGTCACGCAGGCCCTGGACAAGACGACCCCGGGCATGGGCTTTCAGGATCTCCACATCGACACCGCACAGGGCCCGCGCTGGTTCTCACGTATCGACATTCCGGTGCGCGACACCACGACGGACCGCCAGTTGGTGCAGACCGTTCTGCGCGACGTGACCGAGCGGCGCCTGATCGAGGAAGAACTGCTGGCTGCCCGTCATTCCGCCGAAAGCTCCAACGAGGCGAAATCCCGTTTTCTCGCGACTGTCAGCCACGAGATCCGCACGCCGCTCAACGGGGTGCTCGGCATGGCCGCGCTCCTGCGCGACACCCGCCTGACCAAGGAACAGAGCGCCTACATCGAGGCGCTGGAAACCTCGGGCGAAACATTGCTGCTCCTGATCGATGAAGTGCTCGACTTTTCCAAGGTGGAGGCCGGCAAGCTCGACATTCAGGCTGCCCCGGTTCGGGTTGGCGCCCTGGTGGAAAGCGTCGTTGAACTGCTTGCTCCGAAAGCCCACGCCAAGTCGCTTGAAATCGGCTCCATGCTTGACCCGAACCTGCCGGAAGAGGTGACGCTGGACGCCACCCGTGTCCGCCAGATCCTCTACAATCTCATCGGCAACGGCATCAAGTTCACCGATGAGGGTGGCGTTGCCGTCGAACTGACAGGGCGCCCCAATCCGGACGGTGGCGGTTTTCTGGATATCGACGTGCGCGACAGTGGCATCGGCTTTGACGAACAGGAGGCCGAGCGGCTGTTTCAGGAATTCGAGCAGGTCGACCATGGCCCGGCGCGCAAGTTCGGCGGCACCGGCCTCGGTCTGGCCATCGCCCAGCGGCTTGCTGGCCTGATGGGTGGCGAAATTGCCGCGCAGCCCTCCGAAGACGGCGGCGCGCAGTTCCGCGTGTCCTTGCCGATCCCCGAATCCCTTGTTGCCGACACGGATCCACGCCTGGCCAAGCTTGAGGGCCGCAGGATCGTGTTCGTCAGCACCAGCCAGATCGAATGCCCGTTGCTGGCCAGACGGCTGCAATATCACGCAGCCAATGTGTCCGTGCATGCACCGGGCAGTTCGGATCTTGATGCCGCGCTGGCCGAGGCCGATCTACTTGTTGTCGACAACGGTGCCCTGTCCGACAGCGGCGGCTGGCTGGCCTCTGCCCGCCTGACCGGATGCAAGGCTCCTGCCGTCGTTATGATCGCCCCGCCGGAGCGCGAGCGCCTGGAACATCTGCGCGAAGCCGGCTATGCCGCCTATCTGATCCGCCCGGTGCGGATCGAGACCCTGGTCCAGATCTTTTCCGGCCTGCTGGACGACGACGGCATGGAACACGCCTGGGACGCAAGCGCGGAGCCCGTCAGCAACGGCTTCCTGCCGAACCGCTACAAGGTTCCGGCCCGGCCGCTGCGCCTGCTCGTGGCGGAAGACAACGACATCAACCGCCTTTTGAGCGAAGCCATGCTGCGCAAGCTCGGCCATGTGCCGGTGATGGTGATCGACGGCGAAAAGGCCGTCGAGGAAGCCGCCAGCGGCGCTTATGACGCAATCCTGATGGACCTGCACATGCCAGGCCTCGACGGGTTCCAGGCCATTCGCCAGATCCGGTCCGACGAACAGGCCGCCGGCCGGGCCAATGTACCGGTGCTGATCGTGACCGCCGATGTCATGAAGGATGCAAGGGACAAGGCGGCAGAAGTGGGCGCTGCCGGCTATCTGACGAAACCGCTTTCCGTGGAAGCGATTTCCGACGCATTGGCCGAAATCAGCCGCGCCTGACGCAGCGAACTTTCCCTGTCGCGACAGCCGGAAGTGGAAACGCTTCCACCGGCGCTCGTAGAAATTCACAAAGCCGCAAGAGTGGGCTAAGCTTGCTCGTGGAAAACACGGCGCAAAAAACCGAGTGTCATCCAGCTGTCGGAATAGTATGTTCTACGGCAGGCTTGAAGCACACTGACCGGGTTCGGACGTAATGTTCCGGCGAAGGTAATTCGGCAAGTGAAACAGACGAGAACCTGTGAAACCTGTCAGTGCGCCATAAGGAATACACGAGGGTGGAATGTCCATAATGCGCCAAGGGCTTTTTTCTCCCAGGAAACTGGTCAGGAAATTCACACCGGCAATGCGTCCGGACGCCAACCTCCCCAACGCGCAGCGCATCGGGCCAGCGCTGCAGACCCCGGTCAAGACCGGCGAAACGCTCGGCCGGATCGGATCTCTGGAAGTACGGATGGCCCGTAACTTCAAGGAAGTGAAAAAGGCACAGCGCCTGCGCTATGACGTTTTCTACGAGGAAATGTCGGCCATTGCCGATGCGCATACGCTGGCAACCCGCCGTGATGCCGACCCCTTCGACGCCTATTGCGATCACCTTCTCGTGGTCGACCACGACTTGCAGAAGCGCAACAAGCTGGGCCGCCTGAAGCCTGAAATCGTCGGCACCTACCGGATCCTGCGCCAGGAAATCGCCGATCAGCATGCCGGTTTCTATACCGCCGCCGAATACGACATCCAGTCGCTGATCGACGCAAACCCGGGCAAGCGCTTCATGGAACTCGGCCGGTCCTGCGTTCTGAAGCCGTACCGCAACAAGAAGACCGTCGAGCTCCTGTGGCATGGCATCTGGTCCTATGTTCTGCGCCACAACATCGATGTCATGCTCGGCTGTGCCTCGATCGAAGGCACCAATCCGGATGCCATCGCCGGCCAACTCGCCTTCCTGCATCACAATGCCCGTGCCCCGGAAGAATGGCGCGTGCGTGCGGTGGAAGACAGATACGTCGAAATGAACCGCATGCCGGCCGAGGAACTCAATTCCAAGGAAGCGCTGCGGGCCCTGCCACCGCTTGTGAAGGGCTATCTGCGCCTCGGCGCGTTCATTGGCGACGGTGCGGTGATCGATCACCAGTTCGGCACGACGGATGTGCTGATCATCATGCCGGTGTCCGAACTGAACACGCGCTACGTCAATTATTACGGCGCCGACGCAAGCCGCTATTCCAGCTAGCTCCGGCGATTGCTGCCAAGCTTTCCTTCGTCCTCCCGGCCAGGCTTGACCATTAGCCGGGATCGCGGAGGCACAAGCCTTTGCATTTTTTCTGCGTTTGAGCGGCTATCGGTTCCCGGTGCTGCGGGTTTGCTGCCTTTTGTGCGGGACGGTTATCGAGCTAGTGCGCGGCGCCTGTAGCTGAACATCCCGTCGTCTTGCCCGTGCAAAAGCCCGTAGCCTTAACGCCCCCTTAAATCGCCGCAATTTAAGCTCATCTCCGGGGAAACCGGCGTTTGCCGGATAACGCCAACCCTGGTTGGTACGGAGTTAGGGGACGAAGGATCAATGGCGCCTCGGGCGAAACGCCAGCCGCGTGTTGAACCGACATTCGGAAATTCAGGCAGCAGCCTGCTCGACCTGCGCTTGAGCCCGCAGGACCGTCCAGCTGCGCCTTCTTCCAAGTCGTCCGGCAAGGGCAAGACCCGCAAGGCGCCGGCCAAGAAAAAACCCGCTTCCTCCACCCGCAAGACGGCCAAGAACGGCAACGGCAATGGCCGAGGCAACGGAAGGGGCGGTGGCCGGTCCGGCGCCAAGCGGCGCAAGGCCAAACGCAAGAACAGGTTCCAGGCACCCACTGCCTTCGGTCGCCTTCTCAAGCGCGGCTTCTACTGGAGCATGGTGCTTGGCATCTGGGGCACCATCGCCGTTGTCTGCCTGGTCGGCTATTACGCCGCCTTTCTGCCGCCGACCTCCGAATGGCAGGTTCCGGCGCGACCGCCAAACGTCAAGATTGTCGCCGCCAATGGCGAATTGCTGGCAAACCGCGGAGACACCGGCGGCGAGGCCGTGCGCCTGGAGCAATTGCCGCCCTATCTGCCCAATGCCGTCATCGCCATCGAGGACCGGCGCTTCCGCTCCCATTTCGGTGTCGACCCGGTCGGTCTTGCCCGCGCCGTCTACACCAACTTCACCTCCGGCCGCCTGCAGCAGGGCGGCTCGACGCTGACCCAGCAGCTTGCCAAGAACCTGTTCCTGGAACAGGACCGGACGATCAAGCGCAAGATCCAGGAACTGGTGCTCGCCTTCTGGCTGGAGGCCGAATATTCCAAGGACGAGATCCTGGAAATGTACCTGAACCGGGTCTATCTCGGCTCCGGCGCCTATGGCGTGGATGCAGCTGCCCGCAGGTACTTCGGCAAATCGGCACGGCTTCTGACCATTCCGGAAGCTGCCACCATCGCAGGCCTGCTCAAGGCGCCATCGCGCTATTCGCCCGCCCGCAACCCGGACCTTGCAGAAGACCGCGCCCAGCTTGTGCTCGCTGCCATGAACGAGGAAGGCTACATCACGGGCGATGAAGCCAAGAACGCCCTGGCCGTGCCCGCCAAGGTGGTGCGCCGCTACACCACCGCCAGCGAGAACTATGCCGCCGACTGGGTGATGGACGTGCTGCCGCATTTCATCGGCTCGATCGAAACCGACATCGTGGTCGACACCACCATCGACCCGAAGATGCAGCGGGCTGCCGAACAGGCGCTGCGCAACGCCTTGAAGGAAAACCGCGAGAAATACGGTGTCTCCCAGGGAGCTGTCGTGACGCTGGACACCGCGGGCGCCGTGAAGGCGCTGGTTGGCGGGGCCGATTATTCCAAGAGTCAGTTCAACCGGGCAGCCTATGCCAAGCGGCAGCCGGGTTCGTCCTTCAAGCCGTTCGTCTATCTGGCCGCGCTTGAAAACGGCCTTTCGCCCCAGACTATCCGCCAGGACCAGCCGGTCCGGTTCGGCAACTGGTCACCCCAGAACTATTCCAAGGACTACTACGGCCCGGTGACGCTCACACGGGCGCTCAGCCTGTCGCTGAACACGGTGGCCGCGCAGCTGACCTACGAGGTTGGCGCGGGAACCGTTGCCGACACGGCCAAACGGCTGGGCGTCACCTCGGAAATGAAGAACAACCTGTCGATCGCGCTCGGCACCTCCGAAGTTACGCCGCTGGAAATCGCCGGTGCGTATGTGCCGTTCTCCAACGGCGGCTATGGCGTGCTCCCCCATGTGATCCGGCGGATCAAGACCGTGGACGGCAAGACGCTCTATTCCCGCTCCGGCGATGGCCGCGGCCGCGTCATCGACCGCCGTCTGGTCGGCGAAATGAACATGATGATGTCGGAAACCCTGGTAACCGGCACGGGCCGCAAGGCACGGCTGGAAAGCGGGCGTCCCGCCGGGGGCAAGACCGGCACCAGCCAGGATTTCCGCGACGCCTGGTTCATCGGCTATACGGGCAATCTGACCACAGCCGTCTGGTTCGGCAATGACGACAACTCACCGACGCGCAAGGCGTCCGGCGGCGGGTTGCCCGCCACTGTCTGGAAAGAGGTGATGGATGCCTCCCACGAGGGCCTGCCGGTGGCAGACCTGCCCGGCGTGCCGGATGTACCGGCAACCGTCTCCGCCCCGCGCAAGCCCGGCCCGGTGGAAACCGTCGGATCCGGCAGCGAACCAATACCGCCAGCCCCCATTGGAGGCGGCGGCGAAGGCAACGGCGAACGCCGCGGCCCGCTGAACCTGCTGCGCAATCTGTTTGGTGGCGGCTGATCCGGGCACTGCTGTTCACGGCTCACAAGGCCGCGTTTGAGGCTTCAGCTGGTGGAACTGCGCGTTCCGACCGTGTGTGTGCAGCCCATCCTTCGAGACAGGCTTTCAGCCTTCCTCAGGATGAGGTTCACTATGTTGATCTTCCCTGGCCTTCAACACACATCTTCCTCATCCTGAGGAAGGCCAGAGGCCTGTCTCGAAGGATGGGCCACTTGCTCCATTTCTCAGAAATACCTGCGACACATATCCGTTAATTCCACCTCAGCACTGATGGCTGTAGGTGAACACCAGCGTGTCGGTGGTGTAGCGGCCGGTGGGGCGGCACTGGTTGAAGACTTCACGGGTGCCGGTGACCGTAACCTGAAGCTGGTCGCCGCGCACCGGGCCTTCGACGAAATATTCCAGCGGTGAACTCGGACAGTATTTGGAGAACACCCGGGCGGTGCCGGAATACCAGTTGCCGTTCTTGGCACCGCTGAAGAGCAACGTGCCGCGCTGGACGCCGGCGTTGCGCAGGACGGGTTTTGGAACTTCATAGGACAGCCATCGCTGATTGCCCTGCGCCTGAAGCCGCATGAGCGAGCCATTGTGGTTCCAGCAGCTATCGGCCATGGCCTGACCGGAGAATGTCAGTCCCGGCAGGGCAAGGCCCAGCAAGGCCAGCGCCACGACTTTGATCGGATATCTCAAGCTTTTCATGTTGCATCTCCCAGCTTCCCCAGGGGAATCGAAGCAGATTTTCCCGTGTTTGCAACTGGTTTTGCCCGGCCGCCGCTTACCCTTTTGCCTCCAGAAGCCCCTGCAGGCCTTCGCGCACATAAGGCAGGTATGTTTCCCCCACCGGCGTTCCGGCGACGATGCGAAGCTCCAGGTGCGGCAGGACAGGCAGCGAGGTGACTGTGGGCAGGTCGGCGGCATGGAACCCGGTGAGGGCTGGAGCCACGGCGATGCCGGCACGGACAGCCGCCTCGATGACGACAAGGCCGGACACGGTGGCCTTGGTCGTCCATTTCACGGCGCTCGTGTCCAGCGCGGCAATGGCGGCATCGCGCATGGCGCATCTGTCAGCATAGACCGCAAGCGGCAGGGCATTTTGTGATGTTGCCAGCGGCGCGCTGCCGAGCCAGACGAGCGGCACGCTGGCAACAAGGTCACCGGTCCGGCCCCGCTGGGGCGACACCACGATGACAAGATCGTACCGGGAGCCGAGACTTGCCAGAAGCATCTGCGAGGAGTGAGTTTCCAGATCGAGAGAGCAGGGCTCCGGGCCGTCTTCCAGCGCTCTCAAGACTGGTACGAGACCATAAGCGGCGATGTCGTCCGTTGCGCCAATGCGCAGGTACGGCAGCACCGAAGCCCCGCGCGCGGCGGATACCGCCTCGCGGTGCCGGGCCAGCAGGCTGCAGGCATGGCTGTAGAAGGTCTGTCCTGCCGGCGTCATCTCGACCGAACGGGTGGAGCGGTTGAACAATTGAACACCGAGTTCGGCTTCCAGGCCTTTTATCTGCTGGCTGACGGCAGACTGGGTGCGTCCGACATCCTCGCCGGCGGCACGGAAACTCTGCCGGTCACAGACGGCGACGAAGGTACGCAGGACATGCTCATCCATTGAGTAATTTTTCTTTTCAATAAGACCAGAACAATTAATTTCACAATAGGACCAATGGCTGGCTATGTCCATTTGAGGAGACAAGCCATGACACACATCCAGACAAATGACGAAAAACGGGTCTGCTTCGATTTCGAGATCGATTTCTCGAACGGTGGCGGCATTCAGGGGCAGGGCTTCCGGCTCGACATTCCCGGAGAGACCATCTCGGACGACGAACTTGCAGACTACATTGTGCGCGACATGCGCCTGTTGATGGTCGGCGAGGTGCGTATCCTCAACAAGACGATCATTACCGAAGCGCACAAGCGCCAAGCAGCGGCGGAAAGCCGGACGGAGACCCGGCCTTGAAGGGACGAGACATTTTGCTCGCGCTTGTTGTGGTGTCGGTCTGGGGGTTCAATTTCGTGGTGATCAAGATCGGTCTGCAGGAACTGCCGCCAATCCTGTTTGCCGCATTGCGCTTTGCCCTGGCAGCTTTTCCGGCCGTCCTTTTCCTGAAGCGGCCGCGCACGTCGATGAAGCTGGTCGTCCTGTTCGGCCTGTTCATGTTCGCGCTGCAGTTCGGACTTCTGTTTGCCGGCATGCACCTTGGAATACCGGCAGGACTGGCCTCGCTTGTGCTGCAGGTTCATGTGTTCATCACGATAGCACTGGCCGTTGCCTTTCTGGGTGAAACGGCCAGTCCGGCGCAGATTGCCGGAGCCACGCTGGCGACCGCAGGCCTTGGCCTGGTGGCATTCAACCTGACGGGCAGCACAACACTGACCGGGCTTGGTCTGGTCGTTCTGGCCGCCTGTTCCTGGGCCATCGCCAATCTCGTTACCAAGCGCATCGGCACCGTTGATCTGCTGTCGCTGGTTGCCTGGGGCAGCCTTGTGGCTCCGCTGCCGCTGTTGCTGCTATCGGCCTTCGTCGAAGGTCTTGACGTCTACCGGCAGGTCTATGAAACCGTTTCGTGGCGGGGGCTGTTTGCTCTGTTCTACATCGTCTACCCGACCACCTTGCTGGGCTTTTCGGTGTGGAGCGGCCTTCTGGCAAGATATCCGGCGGCGACCGTGGCGCCCTTCACCCTGCTGGTACCGATCGTAGGCATGCTCTCAGCCGCCCTTGTTCTGGGCGAACCCCTGGAGCCGTGGAAACTGGGCGCGGCAGCGCTGGTGGTGTCGGGTCTTTGCGTCAACCTGTTCGGTTGGCCGTCTGCAGCGCGCCTGCGTCGGACGGGCGGCTAGGAAGGCAATTTCAGCCGTATCCGTGCAGGCGAACCCCGTTCTGCTTCAGCCAGACGCGAGCCTTCGGTGTTTGCGGGGCAAGCTGTTCGCACAGGCGCCAGAAGCGCGCCGAATGGTTCATTTCCTTCAGGTGCGCCACCTCGTGGGCCGCGACATAATCGAGGATTTCCGTTGGTGCCAGAATGAGCCGCCAGGAAAAGGAAAGTCGTCCGTTGGAGGCGCAGGACCCCCAGCGGCTGGTGGTGTCGCGAATGCTGATGGCCGCGACCTTCTTGCCGATGGTTGCGGCGTGGAGTGTGGTGCGGGCGGAGAGGTCCGCCCGGGCTTGTTCCTTCAGCCAGGTGGTGACCTTGCGCGGGATGTGGTCTTCAGCCCCCGGCACGAACAGCGCCGGCAAACCGGCGTCGTTCCGGCCAAGGGTAATCAACCCGCGCAGCTTGCCGGTTGGCACGATGACGTGATCCTCGCCGCGCAGGGGCACGATTTCCCCGGGCAGAAACGTGACGTGGTCCGCCCTGTCCTGCAGACGCTCTATCAGCCAGTCGATGTGCTGGCGCGCGAACCGCTCGGCACGGGCAAGATCGCCGCCCTTGGGGACGGTCAGCACCGGACCGGACCTGTCGGCCGGCAAACGCAGAAGATACCGCTGCGCGCGCGGATTGGCCTTGAGGCGGATGCGCACGGCACTGGCACCGGTCTGGATCTCGATATGGTCGGGCAGCGTTTTCTTGCCGGCGCGGAGAAACATCAAGGGCGAAGGTCCATCGAATCAGTTGTTCCGATTTTAGCGAATTTGCGAGCGATTTCGCGGCAATTCTAAAGGGGGGAAATTGATGGCGATTTCGGCTTTCTGAAGGCCGGCTGCAATTCTGGCTGTTCTGAAACGGACAAGAGCGGCGCCTTTTCAGGCGCCGCTCTTGGTCTGGCCGTCGGGGAACGGGTCCGGGAGGAGGAGACTTTACAGCGGTGTGGCTTCGTCGCCAGTGCTGCGGCCCCGATTGGCCATGAAGCGGTCGAATTCTTCCTGATCGCGCGCGCGGCGCAATTCACGGAGGAAATCATCGAACTCGGCGCGCATGGTGTCGAGCTTGGCACGCTCTTCTTCCAGTCGCTTCAGTTCGCGCTCGCGATAGTCGTCAAATGCGACGTTGCCCGTGCGGGCATAGGCAGTCGTATTCATCTGCTCGAAGGCTCCCTTCAGCGGGCTGCCCCGCCACTGATCTTTCGCATCGCGGAGCATGCCTTCAAAGCGGTCGCCCCACAAAATGTAGGCAAGCATGGCAAGGCCAAGCGGCCAGAATGCTACGAAACCCAGCACCATCAGGCCGATAGTTACCGGCGTCCAGGCAGGTTTGATCATGCAACTTTTGGCTGTTGTCATCGTCCTATCCATTTCAGACATCCACGACTTTCCAAGTGGGGACGATTGCAGGCTCCTTCAAGGATTCGTGACAGGGATCACAGAATTCCCGCAACGAAAAACCCGGTCTGCAAAGTTGCGGACCGGGCCTACTTCATTGATTTATATGTAAAATGCGAAACGGATCAGTCGAATGGGCCGTCGATCACATGTTGCGCCGAATAGTTCGCCAGGAGCTTCTCGCGGTGCCATTCAGCCGCCATCGGCGCGTTGGCGTATTCGTGGAAGCAGGGCGTGCCGAGCGTGAAGTGAAGAAGTTTCGCGTCGGGGTTGGGGCCGAATTCATCCGGCAGCCAGTTCCATTCCTTCGGCAGCTCGCCGATGAGCTCGTCGTCCAGCCAAGTGAACCGGTGCAGCTGCGCACCGGTGGCATTCATCACGAAGTCGGGCGTTACCACCTTGTTGGCCGGGTGACCGCAGTTCCACAACACCACGCTGGACCAGTTCTTGCGCGGGTAGTTCTCGTTCTTCGAGCCGAGATACTTGGTGGTCTGCCGGGTCTGATAGTCGTGGTGGACACACATGACCGCCTTGCTCTCGTCGCGCATGGCGAACAGCTTGGCAATGTCGTCCCGCACGATCATGTCGCCGTCCATGAACAGCGCCCAGCCGTTGTAGTTCATCAGGCTCGGGATCAGGAAGCGGGTGTAGATGAAGTGATTGGACCCGTCGGTATGGGTCTCGTTGTAGGTCTTCAAATTGTGCAGCGACAGCGGCGTAATCGCCAGCACGTCGCTCGAAAGCCGGGTCAGGCTGTTGGCGCAAACATGATAGGCAATCGCTTCACGCGGATCGAAACCAATAAAAATATTGAGCACTACTGAAACCTCCGGCCTCGCTGTCTGACCGGCACTTGTATTGGGCCGAAAGGCCAGAATCAATAGCAGCAGGCAGGCTGCCGCCAGAAACCGGACTTTTTGGGACAAGTTAAAGGCACGTGGCCAAAGGCACCCATGGCGGGTGCCTTCACCGATGCTTGTTTCAGCTCACCGTTTCGGAAAGCTGGCGGGCCTGTTCGATCCAGTTGTCCCGGGCGATACGGCCACGGAAATCCAGCTTGGTGTCCAGGGCCTCGATCTGCTCTTCCGTCAGGCCGGCGATTTGCCAGAAGTGGAAGATACCGGCTTCGTTGAGAGCCGATTCCAGTTTCGGGCCGACACCGCTGATCGATTTCAGATCATCCGCGGCACCGTCCGGCTTGGTCAGCAGGATGCTCTCCAGCGAATTGCCGCTGCTCTTTGCAGCCGGTTTGGCCTTGGCGGGCGCAGGCGCTGCTTTCACGGCCGGTTCGGCCGCTGCATTCGCAGCCGGTGCGGCGGCAGGCGCAGGAGCCGGGGCAGCGGCCTTGGCGACCGGTGCCTTGGCGGCAGGCTTGCGCAGGTCCGTACGGTTAGAGCGGATGAAATCCATGACCCGCGGCGCGATCTCGGACCGCCAGCGCGATCCGTTGAAAACGCCGTAGTGGCCGACATTCGGCTGCTCGTAATGCGCTTTCATGTCGTCGTCCAGACTGGTGCAGAGCTTATGCGCCGCCTTGGTCTGGCCCCGGCCGGTGATGTCGTCCTTCTCGCCTTCAACGGTCAGAAGGGCCGTGCGGGTAATCTTGCCGCAATCGACCAGACGGCCATTGTGCATCATGGTGCCGTTCGGCAGCGCGTGCTCGATAAACACCGTTTCGACGGTCTGCAGATAGAATTCGGCCGTCAGGTCCATGACGGCGAGATATTCGTCATAGAAGTCGCGGTGTTTTTCGGCGTTATCGCCGTCGCCTTCCACCAGATGCTGGAAGAAGTCCCGATGCGCGGTCACGTGACGGTCGAGGTTCATGCTCATGAACCCGGAAAGCTGCAGGAAGCCCGGATAGACGTCCCGCATGAAACCCGGATGCGGGAAGGGAACCTTCATGACGACGTTGTTCTTGAACCAGTCTATGCCCTTGGAAACCGCCAGGTCGTTGACCGCCGTCGGCGCCACGCGGGTGTCGATCGGTCCGCCCATCAGCGTCATCGTGGAGGGTACATAGGGGTCTTCGCGGTCTTCCATGACAGCGACGGCTGCCAGCACCGGCACGGACGGCTGACACACGCCCAGAATGTGCGTGTCCGGCCCGAGGAAGTGCAGCATCGAGATGATATAATCGATATAATCATCAAGATCGAACTTGCCTTCCTGCACGGGAACCATGCGGGCATCGATCCAGTCGGTGATGTAGACATCCGCATTCGGCATCAGCGCTTCCACCGTGCCGCGCAGCAGCGTGGCGTAGTGGCCGGACATCGGCGCGACGATCAGGATCTTCGGATCGTTGCGGTGCGTCGTGACCCCGCGTTCGAAGTGGATCAGGTCGCAGAACGGACGGCTCCAGACGCTGACTTCACGTACAGGAACACGCACACCGCTTACGGTGGTTTCCTTGAGACCGAACTCCGGCTTGCCGTAGCGGCGCGTCGTGCGTTCAAGCACCTCGCAGCCGGCAGCGATCGAACGGCCATAGCTGGTATGAGTCAGCGGATTCAGCGGGTTCTGGAAGTAGAGCCGGGTCATGTCGGCCAAAGCTCTGAAGGGCGCCATCGCGGCGTGGTTCAGTTCGTAAAGGTGGTAAAACGGCAAAGACGTCTCTCCTTTGCTGAACCAATTGGTGCCGGCCCCATTGGCATTGTTCGTAAACATTTTTTTCGGCCCGTCTCTTCTTACACCATCTATTGCATTGCAACAGGATAGCTATGCCTGTTGCAGCCCGCAATACTTCTAATTGGTATGTGAATACGCGCCTAAGTGCTCAGGATCGCGGCGAAAGACATTTTCGCACCAAATCACTGTGCAATGCAAAAGACCCAATAGAACATTTAAATCAATTTGGTAGCATTATATTAACGGCGTTCCAGAACGGCTCAGGCGGCCAGATCTGCGACCACCGCATCGAGCACGAAAAAACCTTCACGGGTTGCGCGAATGCGGTTTTCCCCGATTTCTTCCACCATGCCATGCTCGATCAAGGCTGCCAGACGAAGCGGATCGATGGAGCGGCTCGCATAACGCTCGTAGCGTTTCAGGTCGATCCCCTCGGTCAACCGTAGTCCCATGAGCAGGAATTCGTCACCTTGCTCCTCTTCGGAAAGACCGGCGTTTTCGGTCAATGCATGACCGTGGCTTTCGACATTTTCCAGCCAGGTTTCCGGATGGCGCTCGGTCGCGGTTGCAAGCTTGCTGACACCCACCGTGATGCGCCCATGGGCACCGGGCCCGACGCCGACATAATCGCCGTAGCGCCAGTAGACGAGGTTATGCCGGCATTCGGCGCCCGGACGGGCGTGGTTGGAGACTTCATAGGCGGGCAGACCGGCAGCGGCGGTCACATCCTGCGTCAGTTCATAGAATTCGGCGCCGAGATCCTGATCCGGCATCTTCAGCTTGCCGGCGTGAAACAGCGTATGGAAGGGCGTGCCTTCCTCGATCGTGAGCTGGTAGAGCGACAGGTGATCGGCCGCGAGCGCAATGGCCTCGTTCAGTTCCTGTTCCCAACCGGCCAGTGTCTGACCCGGCCGGGCATAGATAAGGTCGAACGACAGGCGCGGGAAGGTCGCCCGCGCGGTTTCGATGGCGGTGCGGGCCGTGTGCGCATCATGCAGGCGGCCAAGCAGTCTCAGATCCGTATCGATGAGCGACTGCACGCCCAGCGAGACCCGGTTGACACCTGCTGCCCGGTAACCGCGAAAGCGCTCGGCCTCGACCGACGAAGGATTGGCCTCCAGCGAGATTTCGACGTTCTCATCCATCGACCAACGATCGGAAACCGCCTTCAGGATACGGTCCACCGTCGCCGGTTCCATGAGCGAAGGCGTGCCGCCGCCCAGGAACACGGATTGAACCGTTCTGCCCTTCGTCAAATCGGCGAAATGAGAGAGTTCCCGTTCGAAAGCGGCCGCGAAACGGGCCTGGTCGACCGGCTGGTGACGGACATGGGAGTTGAAGTCGCAATAAGGGCATTTGGCTGCGCAGAACGGCCAATGAATATAAATGCCGAAGCCTCCTTCGGCTGCCCCCACACCTGTCACGTCTTTTTATCCTTCCAGGCAGCCGGCAGAAAAGAGCTGGAATGCCCGCGCCCTGTGTGAAAGGGCGGATCCGTCCTTCGACCAGCCGTGTTTTTCTTCCGAGGTCATTTCGCCGAAGGTCCGCTCATGGCCATCCGGCTGGAAAACCGGGTCGTAGCCGAAGCCCTGCGTACCGCGCGGCGGCCAGACGATCTGTCCCTCGACCTCGCCGCGGAAGAACTCTTCGCTGCCGTCCGGCCAGGCCAGGCACAACACGGCAACAAAAGATCCCCGGCGCTTGTCGTCCGTCGTTGCGCCCAGGGTCTGAAGCTTTTCCTCGATCGTGCGCATGGCCATCGCGAAGTCCTTGTCCGGACCTGCCCAGCGCGCGGAATAGATGCCCGGATCGCCGTTCAGTGCCGCAACGCAGAAGCCGCTGTCATCAGCCAGGGCCGGCAAACGGGAAGCCTTGGCCGCCGCATGGGCCTTGATGGCTGCGTTTTCCTCGAACGTGACACCTGTCTCGTCCGGTTCCGGCAGGTCCAGCTCTCCGGCGGAGATCACTTCGAAACCATAAGGCTGAAGCAGTTCGTTGATCTCGCGGATCTTGCCCTTGTTGTGGCTTGCGACAACCAGTTTGCCCGGTTCCAGCTTGCGATGGCTCATGGTTTGCGCCCTTAGAGAATGGCCATTTTCTGAAGGTCGACCAGCTTGCCGATGCCCAGCTTGGCCAGGCCCATGAGCTTGCCGAATTCCTCTTCGGAGAACGGTGCACCCTCGGCCGTTCCCTGGATTTCGACGATGCCGCCGGACCCGGTCAGAACGAAGTTGGCGTCGGTCTCGGCGGTGCTGTCCTCGGCGTAGTCGAGGTCGAGCACCGGAGCACCTTCGTAGATGCCGCAGGAAATGGCGGCAATGTGATCCTTCAGGACCTCGCCAGAGACCATGTCACGGGCCTTCATCCACTCGATGCAGTCGCGCAGGGCAACCCAGGCACCGGTGATGGACGCCGTGCGGGTGCCGCCATCGGCCTGGATGACGTCACAGTCCACAGTGATCTGGTTTTCGCCGAGGGCTTCCAGATTGACGACGGCGCGCAGCGACCGGCCGATGAGACGCTGGATTTCCTGCGTCCGGCCGGATTGCTTGCCGGCACTGGCTTCGCGGCGCATGCGGTCGCCCGTGGCGCGCGGCAGCATGCCGTATTCAGCCGTCACCCAGCCGCGGTTCTGTCCGCGCAACCAGGGCGGAACCCGCTCTTCCAGGCTGGCGGTGCACAAAACGTGGGTGTCGCCGAACTTGACGAGGCAGGACCCCTCGGCATGTTTGGAGACCCCGCGCTCCAGTGTGACCGCACGGAGTTCATCGGCTGCGCGTTTGGACGGACGCATGCATATCCCTTTCGACTTTCATTCCGGAAAAACCGCCGTTTCTCCAGCGTATTCGTTGGGGCCTTGTAGACCCCAACTTCCTTCGCCGTAAAGGCCT
The DNA here is from genome assembly GCF_053005225.1 of Roseibium sp. RP-7. Taxonomy (NCBI): domain Bacteria; kingdom Pseudomonadati; phylum Pseudomonadota; class Alphaproteobacteria; order Hyphomicrobiales; family Stappiaceae; genus Roseibium; species Roseibium sp. RP-7. The sequence goes on along the minus strand of NZ_JBRKQA010000003.1, from coordinate 610,028 downwards.
TGCGTTGTGATACTTCACGCAAGCCCCCTTTTGCGCCTATATCTTTTTGATGAAAGCCCGGTCGACCCCGGTGAGTGGTCACATTCGGAGAACAAGCCTTGAGCCTCAGCGACCTCGACAAGAGATCCCGTGAAATCTTCCGTTCGATCGTGGAAACCTATCTGGAGACCGGCGAACCCGTCGGGTCCCGGAACGTTTCGCGCAAGCTCGGCATTTCGCTGTCCCCTGCCTCGATCCGCAACGTGATGTCTGATCTGGAGCATATGGGCCTGCTGCATTCGCCGCATACCAGCGCAGGCCGGCTGCCGACCGAAATCGGGCTTCGGTTCTTCGTTGATGCCCTTCTGGAAGTGGGCGACCTGACCCAGGACGAGCGCCGGGCGATCGATGCCCAGGTGCGGGCGTCGCAAAAGGCGAATTCGGCCGAGCAGGTGCTGACGGAAGCCAGTCAGATGCTGTCCGGCCTGTCCATGGGCGCCGGCGTTGTCTTGACCCACAAGTCGGACATGCGGTTGAAACACATCGAATTCGTGCGCATCGAACCGCTGAAGGCCCTGGCGATCCTCGTCAGCGAAGACGGGTCCGTCGAGAACCGCGTTGTCGATCTGCCGGGCGACCTGCCGTCCTCGGCTCTGGTGGAGGCCAGCAACTACCTGAATGCCCAGATCAAGGGCAGGACCCTGTCGGAAATCCGCTCCGAACTGGAAAAGGTCCGCGATGCGGACCAGGCCGAACTGGATCTCTTGAGCCAGAAGGTCATTGATGCGGGTCTTGCGGTCTGGGGCGGGGAAAGCGCCACCGATCCGGGCACGCTGATCGTGCGGGGCCGGTCCAATCTCCTGACCGATCTGGACGCCGTTGAGGATCTGGAGCGCATTCGCCTGCTGTTCGACGATCTTGAAAGCAAGAAGGATCTTATCCAGTTGCTGGGTCTTGCCGAACAGGGCGACGGGGTGCGCATTTTCATCGGCTCGGAGAACAACCTGTTCTCGCTGTCCGGATCCTCCCTGGTGGTGTCGCCCTACAGGGACAGCAACCAGCGCATCGTCGGTGTTCTCGGCGTGATCGGACCGACCCGGCTGAATTATGCAAGGGTGATCCCGATGGTCGACTACACCGCCCGGCTGGTGAGCCGGATACTCGGATAAACCTGCCGGAGACCGGATTTCCCGAGCGGGCACGGGCTTGACCTGCCGCCGCCACCACCCCCATGTGTACCCGAGACCAGCCAGACAGGACCTGACATGCTTTCGCCCGCCGAACTGGAACGCTACGCCCGCCACATCGTGCTGCAGGAGATCGGCGGCGCCGGCCAGCAGAAGCTGAAAAATGCACGCGTGCTGGTGATCGGTGCCGGCGGCCTCGGCGCGCCGGTGCTGCAATATCTGGCAGCTGCCGGTGTTGGCACGCTGGGCGTTGCCGACGACGACACGGTGTCTCTTTCCAACCTGCAGCGGCAGGTGATCCACGATACCGACCAGCTGGGTGAGCCCAAGGTTGCCAGTGCGGCAGAAGCGATTGCGCGACTGAACCCCAATGTGAAGGTCGAGCCGCACCCCACCCGCCTTGCCGGCCACAATGCCATGCAGCTCGTTTCCCGATATGACCTCGTGGTGGATGGATCGGACAATTTCGACACCCGCTACCTGGTGTCCGATGCCTGTTTCTTTGCGCAGAAACCGCTGGTCACGGCCGCCGTCGGCCAGTTCGACGGCTCGTTGACCACCTTGAAGCCCCATGAAACCGGCCCGGACGGCACAGCCAACCCGACCTATCGGTGCCTGTTCCCGCAAAAGCCGCGCGACGGCCTGCTGCCGACCTGTGCCCAGGCCGGCATTCTGGGTGCGCTGACGGGTATCATTGGCGCCATGCAGGCCATGGAAGTTCTGAAGGAGCTGACCGGAACGGGCGAAGGACTGGTTGGCCGGATGATCCTCTTCGACGCCAGAACCGTGCGCATGGAAACCATTCGCTACAAGCGTTCCGCGAAGAACCCCCTCAACGGCGACACTCCGAAAACATGGGCGGAGCTGCTGGAGGAGGCGTGACACGAGATCGCCCTCCCGCAGGGAGTGAGAAACCTGCTGTTGACCGCTTCCCTCAAGTCTGACCGGATAGTCTTTCGGGCAAACAAAAACCCGCCCCGGTTGCCCGGGACGGGTTCTGTAAAACTATGGTCTGACTGGCCTTAGTTCGGCTTCTGCTCGGTTGCCTGCTGGGCAGCGGCCTGCTGGGCCATGTTCTGGCGGTAGAGCTGAGCGAAATCGATCGGGTCGAGCATCAGCGGCGGGAAGCCGCCGTTACGGGTCGCTTCGGAAAGGATGTTGCGGGCGAACGGGAAGATCATGCGCGGGCACTCGATCATCACGAACGGATGCATGTGCTCTTTCGGCACGCCGGTGATCTTGAACAGGCCTGCATAGACCAGCTCGACGTTGAACATCACCATGTCCGGGCGCTCGGCCTTGGCATTCAGGGTCAGGACGACTTCAAACTGGTCGTCGTTAACCTGCTGGGCACCGACGTTGACGTTGATGTCGAGCTTCGGCTGATCGCCCGGTCCCAGGGAACGCGGCGCATTCGGGTTTTCGAAAGACAGGTCCTTGATGTACTGGCCAAGGATGTGCATGCCCGGCGCTGCTGCGCTTTCCGCCTGCGGCTGAGCGCCGCCGTCATTGGTGTCGGTCATCATCTCATTCCGTTGCGCGGTGCTGATCTGAAATGAAGAGCTATTAAATCCCTCCGGCTGGCCGCCGGCCCGCGTGATCCGGACAGCCGTGTTAGCGGGTGGCTACCACTTACGCCTTGTCGGCACAAGAGCCCCGGCCTTGCCAGCCGCCGGAATCCGCTTCAAAAGAGGGAAGTTGCCGTTCTCCAAGAAGTCCAGATGCACGAACAACCGACATCCAATATCACCCTGCCGCACCGGCGCCTGAAACTCGACACGCTGGTGCGCCTGCGCTGGCTTGCCGTGGGCGGCCAGTCCGCAGCGCTCCTGGTCGTGCATGTCGGTCTGGGCTATCCGACGCCGGCCGGACCTGCCTTTGCCATGGTGGCCCTGTCCGCCTGGCTCAACATCTTCCTGAAGATCCGCTGGCCCTCGGCCATGCGCCTGTCGGAACGCGCCGCAGCCCTGCAGCTTGCCTATGACATCCTGCAGATGAGCGGGCTTCTGTTCCTGACCGGCGGTCTGGGCAATCCATTCGCGTTCCTGCTGATGGCGCCGGTGATGGTGTCCGCGACGGGCCTTTCGGCCCGTTACACAGTGATCCTCGGCATTCTGGCCACGGTTTGCGCCAGCCTGGTTGCGGTTTTCCACCTGCCTCTGCCATGGCCGGTGGGTGACGACTTCTCGCTTCCGATCGTCTATTCCGTCGGCATCTGGACCGCGCTCGTCTCCACGCTCGGCTTCATGGCGATCTATGCGTTCCGGGTGGCCGAAGAGGCCCGCCAGATGGCGGACGCGCTTGCGGCAACCGAACTCGTGCTTGCCCGTGAGCAGCATCTCAACGCGCTTGACGGGCTGGCAACCGCGGCCGCGCATGAGCTCGGCACGCCGCTTGCCACCATCTATCTGGTGGCCAAGGAACTGACGGACGAATTCGAGGCGAGCGACCCCAGGGCCGAGGACGTGGACCTGATCCGCTCACAGGCCGAGCGCTGCCGGTCGATCCTGCGTCAGCTCACGAGCCTGTCGAGCGAGGAAGACCGGACCTACCAGCGCATGCCGGTGTCGCAACTGCTGGAAGATGTTGTCGACCCGCACCGGGGCACGGGCGTTGCGATCCACTCCACCGGGTCCGGTACCGGCGCCGAGCCGGTGGGTACACGAAACGCGGCAATCCGTTACGGACTTGGCAACCTGCTGGAAAATGCCGTCGACTTCGCCAAGACCCGCGTCGATGTGTCCGCCAGCTGGGACGAAACGACACTCTCGATTTCCATCAAGGACGACGGCCCCGGTTTTTCAGTCGAAATTCTGGGCAAGATCGGCGACCCCTACGTTTCCGTGCGCGGCGGAAAGTCGCCGCAACGCGGCACCGGCGGAGGGCTTGGTCTTGGCATCTTCATTGCCAAAACCCTGCTGGAACGCACGGGTGCCAAGCTGCATCTGGAAAATTCGGCCCCACCCCAGACAGGGGCTCACATCCGCGTAAGCTGGCCGCGCAAGGTGTTTGAACAGGACGGCAGAGTGGACGAAACGGCTTTTTCACCCCATAACGGCAATAAAGCGCAAACAATGCATGCTGTGCCCGTGAATCCATCCGGGGTGCAGGAGAAGACGCAAGAATAAGACCGGTAGAGCCAAATGACGGACCAGACACCTGCCCTGAACAGTTCGGAGGACATGACCCTCCTGATCGTTGACGACGACAAGCCGTTTCAGCAGCGCCTCGCACGCGCCATGGAAAAACGCGGCTTTACGACGGAAACAGCCGACAGTGTTCAGGACGCAGCCGGCAAGATTGCCCAGAATGCCCCGGCCTTCGCCATTGTCGACATGCGGCTTGAAGACGGCAACGGTCTTGATGTCATCGAACAGCTTCGCCAGCGCCGTCCGGATGCCCGCGCCATCGTGCTGACCGGATACGGCAACATTGCCACTGCGGTCACGGCGGTCAAACTGGGGGCCATCGACTATCTCGCAAAGCCCGCCGATCCGGACGATATCGTTGCAGCGCTTGCGCGCAAGCCCGAAGACAAGGCGCAACCGCCGGAAAATCCGATGTCGGCCGACCGGGTCCGCTGGGAGCATATCCAGCGGGTGTACGAGCTTTGCGACCGCAACGTTTCGGAGACCGCACGCCGGCTGAACATGCACCGCCGAACCCTGCAAAGGATCCTGGCAAAGCGCGCGCCGCGCTGAGAAAGCCGGGGCTTCCCGCCATTGCGGGCTTGCCCTTAGACTGCCACTTTGCCTAAGTATTCCCAAACGGTGCCAACCTGCGCTCCCACGGAGATCGCTTATGCGGCTTGATGCTGCCCATGTTCTTGTTACCCCCGCGCTGAAATCCGGCCTGCTGGCCGCGTGCAGTGTGGTTCTTATGATGTCGGCTTTGCCTGCACAGGCTCAATCGGTTCCCGAAACCGTGCGCATCAACGTGGAACCGCCGCAACCCGGCATCCGGTCCATCACCGTGAACAAGAAATACCGGCCGATCATCAGCCGCGACGACAAGGGTGTGGTCATCGACACGATGGGCAGCGACAACAAGTTGCCGCCCTGTGACGTCAAGCTTGAAGTCACTCTGGAAAACAGCCGCGTCCTGCATCGGGATGCCAGCTTCTGCTCCGGCGGCACGCTTGTGGTCGACGTCTCGAACGACGGCAAGCCGGGCGCGGTCGCCCGCATCGTCGGCACAACTTCCGGAACGGCCGCCGGTCCGGTTTCCAATGCCCCGGCGGCAACACAGTCTTCCCAGCAGGATCGACCTGCCGAAGGACAGCAGACCGCTTCCAACTCCAACGGATCATCGACCCCATCCGTTGAGGAAATCAATCCGCCTGCCGAAGAGGGCGGATTGAAGCCGCTCGACCAGGTCGATACTCCCATTTCCACACCTGGCACCGAAACGGCCTCTTTGCCTGATGACATCGACACGGTAACCGGTGACGGTTATCCGGGTGCCGCCAATTCCGAACCGGTTCTGGTGAGCCCGAACGAGGCGCGCGAGTGGCTGGCCGAACCGGGTACGCAGCCCGGAACACCATCGCTGCTGCAGCACGCCGTTGCGCAAACCGACGACCGGGATTTCCGGGCCGATTGCACCACTCAGTCCGGGTTTGCCAAGATCACGTTCCAGCAGGCTCCCGCCGGACTTCTGGAAGGCATGCCGCAGGCAGTGCGCATTTCCGCAGGCGAATTCGACAGCGTCTACAATGCTTTCGGCTCCTCCAGCGCCAATGAAGCCGGCATATCGCTGCCCGAAGTCAATATTGAAATGACCGACCCGCTGTGGGAGGCCATGATCAAGCAGTCTGCCCTGTCGATCGCGGTCGAAGGTCTGCCTGCACACGAAGTTTCCCTGAAAGGCAGCGCCAACCCGGTGCGCCTGTTCGTTGCCACCTGCGCCCAGCCTCAGCAGATCGTTTCAGACGATGCCTACGGCAGCGGTGCAGAAGAAGCGAACTCGGATCTTTCCTGCTCCGAGGCCGGCCGGGTGCGGTCGGTCGAAGCCGTCCGGCCTGGTCAGATCGTGTTCCGCAACGCCAGCCGTCAGCCCATCGAAGTGAGCTGGGTGGATTACCGCGGTGGCGAGCGGCCCTACGCGCGCCTGGAACCGGGGCAAATCCTGGAACAGCAGACCTATGTTTCCCACGCCTGGACCGTGCGCGGCTCCAGTGGCGAATGCCGGGGTATTTATGTCACCAAGACCCCGTACAGGGAGGTCGTGATCAACGGACCGGCGAACTTCGGTGCCCCCGGTAACAACGGCTTTGGTAACAACGGATTCGGCAACAACGGCTTCGACAACAATGGCGGCACCTGGGGAGCACCCAACGGTGGCGGCTTCGACGGTCAGCCCGGCAACGATTTCCCGTCCGGCCCCGTCCCCCCGGGATCCATCGAAGGCTCAAACCAGCCGAATTTCCAGCAACAGCAACAGCAGACAGCTCGCGCCAATGTGGCCGATTACCTGTGCACCGCCGGCATTGACCTGAATGTCGTGTTTTCGCCGGACATGCAGTCCGCAACCGTTGCCGAAATGGGCTATGGCGCCGTCACCCTGCAGAGACAGGGCAGCGCCAACACGTTCTATTACGAATCCCAGGGGCATGTGCTGAAGGGCCAGGTTCAGAATGCCACCTGGTCCCGTCCCGGATTGCGGGACGTGTTCTGCGCCCGCAGATAGATTTCAGACACGCCTGTAAAAAACGACAGGTTTTATACTTGGTAGAAATCCGGACTGTCTGACAGTTTTCGGTGCCCTAATCGTTTTAAGGGCATAAATCTGCTGTCTTCTTAAGCATTTGGTCAATTATTGAGAGGAAATCTTGTCGGACAGAGTTCGATAGGAATCACTTAACCATGTCCTTCGCCCGTTGGCCCATTACCTGGAAGATCAGCCTCCCGATCGCAACCATCCTGCTGTTCACAGCCGCGATCTGCGTGGTGAGCCTCAACAGCCTCTATTCGGCGATGTTCGCCGAACGTCTCAAGAAGATCGAGGAAATTTCAGATAGCGCGGTTTCAATCGCCGCCTATTACCACGGCCTGGAAAAAAGCGGGCAGATGAGCCGCGAGGAAGCGCAGACCGCAGCCCGCGCCGCCATCGGTGCCATCCGGTTCGAAGGTGACAACTATGTCTTCGCCTATGACTACCAGGGCATGAACCTGGTTCATCCGAACGCAAAGCTCGTCGGCACCAACATGCTTGGCTTTTCCGACAAGACGGGTGTCAAGATCGTTGCCGAACTGATCAAGGATGCCAAGGCCGGCGGCGGATCGCTGCTTTACTACTGGCCGCGCGCGAACGGCGAGGTTCCGGTTGAAAAATACGGCTGGGGATCCGGCTTCGAGCCGTGGGGCTGGATGGTCGGCACGGGGGTTTATGTTGACGATCTCGACGAAGCCTACTGGAGCGCTGCCACCGCGATCATCGCCCTGGCTCTGGTCGGCGCTCTGATCGCCATCGGTATCGCTGTCGTTGCTGTTCGCAACACGGTCCGCCCGCTGCGGGCTCTGACCGGCAACATGAGCCTCCTGGCCGAAGGCAACACCAGCATCACGATCGACGGTACCGACCGCGGCGACGAGATCGGCCAGATGGCAAGCGCCATGGAAGTTTTCGTCCGGAACGAAGCTGCACGGCGCGAGCTTGAAGAGCAGCAGAATTCCAGCCAGGAAGACGCTGCCCGCAAGGGAGCGGAGATCCAGCAGCTCAGTGGTGATTTCGACCGTCAGATCATGGAAATGCTCAACATCATCGACAGCTCCGTGCAGAACCTGCAGGCTGCTTCCGCCGACATGACCGGCGTCGCGGCACAGACCACGGAACAGAGCGGCCGCGTTTCCAACGCCTCCTCCCAGGCAGCCCACAACGTTGAAACCGTTGCGGCGGCGGCGGAAGAACTGTCGGCCTCGGTCAACGAAATCCGCCGTCAGGTGCAGTCTTCCAGCGAGATTGCGGCCCGCGCTGCCGGAGAAGCCCAGGCAACCAACCAGCGCATGCATGGCCTTTCCGAAAGCGCCAGCCGCATCGGCGAGGTCGTGAACCTGATCCAGGCGATCGCCGAACAGACCAACCTCCTGGCGCTTAACGCGACCATCGAGGCGGCACGCGCAGGCGAAGCCGGCAGGGGATTTGCGGTCGTTGCGGCGGAAGTCAAGGAGCTGGCCACCCAGACCTCCAAGGCAACCGAGGAAATCTCGAGCCAGATCACGGCGATCCAGGATGAGACCGGTCATGCGGCCAGCGCCATTTCCTCGGTTACCGAGATCATCAACAACATGAACGAAATCGCCTCGTCCATCGCCTCTTCCGTGGAAGAGCAGGGCGTTGCGACGCAGGAAATCGCCAGCAACGCGACCGAAGCTTCGCGTAGCACGGTTGAAGTGACCACGAACATCGAGACCGTTGCAGCGGCTGCCGAAAACACCCGCGATACCGCGGAAAAGGTCGATAGCTCGGCCCAGCAGCTGAAGGAAAATGCTTCGATGCTGCGCAATCAGGTCGGTACCTTCCTGCAGGAAGTCCGCAAGCGCTCCGTGGCCTAAGGTCCGGACACCAGACTCAAAAAGCCCGCAGTCCCTCAAAGGCTGCGGGCTTTTTCGTGTCTGCTTCCAAGTGGTATGTCAGCCCGGCGGGGTCGTCAGAAGGCCTTCTCCAAGAACCTTGAAAGCGTCGATCGCCTTCTTCAGGTCCGCTTGCGGGTCATCGCTTGCCGCAATCCAGAGCGCGGCATTGAAGGCAGCGCCGTTCAGAAGCCGCGCAGCGGCTTCCGCGTCAACGGGTTTTACCAGGCCTTCGGCGATCAGACGTTCAAGCGCACTTGTCGTTGTCTGCAGGCAAACATTCTGGCTCGGCCATTGTGACGGATCGCCAAGTACGGATGGTCCGTCCAGCAGCACGATACGCTGCACTTCCGGCTTCAGAGCCATCTCGATATAGGCGATGCCTTCTGCCATGAGCGACTCCCATTCGCTCCCGCCAAGCCGGCTGGCGGCTTCCTTGGCTTCGGCTGCTATTTCGCCATCGAGCTGATTGACCACCGCCTGCAGAAGGCCCTTCTTGTCTCCGAAATTGTGATAAAGCGCGCCGCGCGTCAGGCCGACAGAAGCGGTCAGTTCATCCATGGACGCAGCCGCGTAGCCCTGTTCGGCAAAGGCTTTTCGCCCTGCCGCTATCAGCTTCGCCCGCGTTTCCTCCATCATTTCGGCTCGTTTTCCCGGCGCCATCCTTACCTCGCAAATTCGCATACGCCGCGTATGCCAGTTGACATACGCTGCGTATGTGAGTTATTCACATACGCAGCGTATCTCAATAAGCGCTCCCCGTTAAGCCCGGTTTCACACCGAAACTCCAACCTTGAAAGAACTGAACATGACCAAGAGCCAACCCGTTTTCCCGGAGGGTCGTCACGCCCTTTATGACACGCATAAATATTCGGCCGCTCTTCGCTCCGGCGATCTTCTTTTTGTATCCGGTCAGGTCGGCAGCCGCGCAGATGGCACGCCTGAACCAAACTACGAAGATCAGGTGCGCCTGGCCTTTGAAAACCTGCAAGCCGTGCTCAAAGCAGCTGGCTGCGGACTGGACGACATCATCGACGTCACGACCTTCCACACGGACCCGGAAAACCAGTTCGAGAGCCTGATGAAGGTGAAGGACGAGGTTTTCGAAGAAGCGCCTTATCCGAACTGGACGGCTGTCGGCGTCAACTGGCTGGCCGGTTTCGATTTTGAAATCAAGGTCATCGCCCGTATCCCCGACGCCACCTGACACTTTTTCGGCAGACCTGCCTTCCGGGTTCATCGAGCCTGAAGGCAGGCCGGACCGAAACCAGCCCTTCAACGGTTGCAAGCAGCAATGTGGCACACCACGTGCGGAAGGCGCTGGGAGACGGGCGCCTGACCTTCTCCAGCGCATGTCAGCCGATGCATGCTCAATGGAGACCAGGTTATGAACGACACCACGAATTGGCACCTTTCCGAAGAAATCCGGACGTCTGCCGGTGTCGTGATGGCAGGCCGGGCGGGTGAAGGGCCGTCGCTGGTGCTCGCACACGGCTGGCCGTGGTCGTCCTGGTCCTGGCATCGGCTCATTCCGGAACTCTCCAGGAAGTTCCGCGTCCACTGGTACGACATGCCTGGATACGGCCAGTCGGCAAAGTCAGCTGAGCAACGCACATCCCTCGACATTCAGGGCAAGGTCTTTGCCGAAATGCTCGATCATTGGCAACTCGAACGGCCATCGGTCGTAGCCCATGACTTTGGCGGGTCAACAACGTTGCGGGCGCATCTTCTGCACGGCTGCGATTTCGAGAAATACGTCTTGATGAACGTCGTTGCCCTCAGCCCCTGGGGGTCGGAGTTCTTCGATCACGTCGGCCGCCATGTGGAAGCCTTTGTCGGGCTCCCGCCGCATATCCACCGCGCGGTTGTCGATGCCTATATCGGCGGCGCCCTTGTCAACGAAATCGGGGCCGAGGCCCGCGCGGCACTGGCTGACCCCTGGCTGAGCGAAGAAGGCCGCGGCAGCTTCTATCGCCAGTTCGCCCAGGCAGACGAAGCCTATACCAACGAGATCGAACCGCTTTACGGCGACATCCGGTGCCCGGTGAAGATCCTTTGGGGAGAGGACGATCCGTGGATCCCGATCGACCGGGGCCGGGCTCTGCACGCCGCCATTCCGCAGTCGACATTCGAAGCGCTGCCGAACGCCGGCCACCTGCCGCAACTCGAGGTGCCGGATCTTGTTCTGGCCAAGCTGGGTGCCTTCCTCTGAGGGACAGGCGTCAGCTGCAGCTCAGATCTTGCGCAGGGCGACCTTGGCAATCTTGTGACTGGAATCCTTGGTCAGGATCAGGTCGGCGCGAGGCCGCGTCGGCAGGATGTTTTCGCGCAGGTTGACCAGGTTGATGTCGTTCCAGATGCGATTGGCGGTCGTGACGGCTTCCTGATCCGTGATCCGCGAATACTTATGGAAATAGGATCCCGGATCGCGGAAGGCTGTCTCGCGCAGGCGCATGAAGCGGTCGACATACCAGTTCAGCAGCAGGGTTTCATCGGCGTCGATATAGACCGAGAAGTCGAAGAAATCCGAAACGAACGGCACCGCGCGCCCGTCCTTGGGCAATTCGCGCGTCTGCAGCACGTTGAGACCTTCGACAATCAGAATATCGGGCCGGTCGACCGTCACCGTGTGGCCGGGCATGACATCGTAGTAGAAGTGCGAATAAACCGGTGCCCGGACGAACCGCTTGCCTGCCTTGATGTCCGACAGGAATTTCAACAGACGTGGCCTGTCGAAACTTTCCGGAAAGCCCTTCTTGGACATCAGCCCTTCGGCTTCCAGCACCGCGTTTGGATACAGGAACCCGTCGGTGGTGATCAGGTCGACCTTGGGGCTGGCCGGCCAGCGGGCCAGAAGCTCACGCAGCACGCGCGAGGTGGTCGACTTGCCGACCGACACCGACCCGGCAACACCGATGATGAACGGCGTCTTGCCGTCACGGGTGCCGAGGAAGTTCTGCGTTGCCTGAAAGATGCTGATGGTTGCTTCGGCATAGAAGGCAAGCAGACGGGAGAGCGGCAGGTAGATTGTCTCGACCTGCTCGATCGAGACCGGCGCATTGAGGCCCTGCAACTGGGCCACCTCATGCGCATCCAGCGTCATGGGCGTGTCCGCACGCAGTCTTGCCCACTCGCGCTCGGTGAACACCTGGTAGGGGGACAGATCCATGTCCAGGGCCGTGGCGACTTTCTGATCCATTACTTCGCAGTTCCTGCTGCGCGGCTGAACGCCGGATCCGGTACAGAGCCTGCAGGCCCTGGATTATTCCTGAGGCCGGGACGCCTTTTCTTCCAGTCCGGTCTGTCCCGTACGGCTCGCAAGCTCCTTCATAACATCCCCGAGGGGGACATTGGAGACATTGAGAACCACCAACAAGTGATAAAGCACATCGGCGGCCTCGGCCGTCAATTCCTGCCGGTCCTTCTGAACGGCGGCAATCGCCGCCTCAACCGCTTCTTCCCCCAGCTTCTGGGCGCATTTGGCAACGCCCTTGTTGACGAGCTTGCGCGTATAGGACTTGTCGTCCGCGCTATTCGCACGTGCAGCAATAATGGCGTCCAGATCTTCCAAAGTGAAGTCGGTCATTCGGCTAGTTCCCTTGAGGCCGTTTCAGGCGTCGAGGCGCATCGGTACGCCGGCGTCGTTCATGTAGTGCTTGGCTTCCTGAATGGTGTATTCGCCAAAGTGGAAGATCGAGGCGGCCAGCACCGCAGTGGCATGGCCATCACGGATGCCTTCCACCATGTGGTCCAGGTTGCCGACACCGCCCGAGGCGATCACCGGCACCGGCACCGCATCGGCAATCGCCCGGGTGAGGGCGATATTGTAGCCGGACTTGGTGCCATCCCGGTCCATGGACGTGACCAGCAGTTCACCGGCGCCCAGTTCGACAACCTTCCTGGCGAACTCAACAGCATCGATGCCGGTGGCATTGCGGCCGCCATGGGTGAAGATCTCGAATTTTTCCGGTTCGCCCGGAGCGTTGACCTGCTTCGCATCGATGGAAACGACGATGCATTGCGCGCCGAATTTTTCCGCTGCTTCGCGCACGAAATCCGGATTGGTAACGGCCGCCGTGTTGATCGACACCTTGTCGGCTCCGGCAATCAGCAGCTTGCGGATGTCTTCCACCGTGCGCACGCCGCCACCGACGGTAACCGGCATGAAACAGGCCTCGGCCGTGCGCCGGACAACGTCGTAGATCGTGTCCCGGCCCTCGTGACTGGCGGTGATGTCGAGAAAGCAGAGCTCGTCCGCCCCGGCCGCGTCATAGGCCTTGGCGGCTTCCACCGGATCACCGGCATCGACCAGATCCACGAAGTTGACGCCCTTGACGACACGGCCGTCCTTGACGTCGAGACAGGGAATGACACGGGCTTTCAAGGTCATGATGCTTTGCTCCGCGCGGCCAGGATCAATTCCATGGCTTCTTTCGGATCGAGACGGCCGTCGTAGAGCGCACGGCCCGAGATCGCCCCTTCCAGGATAGCGCAGTCCGGCTCCAGCAGGCGGTGAATGTCGTCGATCGACGCAAGGCCGCCCGAGGCGATGACCGGAATGGAGACGGCGCGGGCAAGGTCCAGCGTCGAGGGAATATTGAGACCCTTCAGGACGCCGTCACGATCGATATCGGTGTAGATGATCGCCGCAACGCCTGCATCCTCGAATTGCCGGGCAAGATCGACTGCGGTAAGTTCGGACGTTTCCGCCCAGCCCTCGACCGCGACATAGCCGCCCTTGGCATCAATGCCGACGGCAACCTTGCCCGGGAACTTGCGGCAGGCTTCCTTCACCAGGTTCGGATCGCGCACGGCAACAGTGCCCAGGATGACGCGGCTGATGCCCTTGTCCAGCCAGGTTTCGATATGGTCCAGCGTCCTGATCCCGCCACCCAGCTGCACCGGGTTCTTCGTTGCCCCCAGAATGGCATCGACAGCCGCGCCGTTGACGCTCTCGCCGGCGAACGCGCCGTTGAGATCGACCACATGGAGCCATTCGAAGCCCTGATCCTCGAACGCCCGGGCTTGCGCGCCCGGGTTGTCGTTGAACACGGTTGCCTGGTCCATGTCGCCCAGTTTCAGGCGAACGCACTGGCCATCCTTCAGATCGATGGCGGGAAAGAGGATCATGTCGCTTTAAATTCCTTCAACGATGACGATTTCGCCATCGGCTACCTTCTGGCGGATTTTCACCGCTTCCTGATATTCCGGCGAATTATAGCAATCAACCGCGTGCTGGAAGCTCGGAAATTCGATGATGACGTTGCGCGCCCGGCCCGGGCCTTCGATGGCATCGGTCTTGCCGCCGCGGGCAAGGAAATTGGCGCCGAACCGCTCGAAAGCGGGCTTTGCCGTTTCCACGTATGCCGGATATCCGTCGGCGTCATGCACGTCGACACGGGCGATCCAGTAACCTTTGCTCATGTTGGCCTCCCAGGCGCTTTAAGATTAAGGGGTCCAGTCCAGGAAATTGGCGATCAGCTCCAGACCGAGCCGTTGGCTTTTTTCCGGGTGGAACTGGGTGCCGATCATGTTGTCCTTCGCCACCATGGCGGTGAAGGTGCCGGCATAGTCGAACGTTGCCAGGCGGTCTTCCGCCCTGGCGCAGGCAAAGTGGAACGAGTGCACGAAATAGGCGTGCAGGCCATCCGGTCCCGTTTCCAGCCCCTTGAAAACCGGGTGGCTTTCCGGGCGGACCTCAATGGTGTTCCAGCCCATGTGGGGGATTTTCAGCGTCTTGTCTGCCGGTTCCATGGCTGTAACGTCGCCTTCGACCCAGCCAAGACCTTCAACGGTCTCGAATTCCAGGCCGCGGCTTGCCATCAGCTGCATGCCGACGCAGATGCCGAAGAACGGCTTGCCGTCCTTGCATACGACCTGTTCCAGCGCCTCGGGCATGCCTTCGACAGCCCACAGGCCGCGCTTGCAGTCGGCAAAGGCGCCGACACCCGGCAGCACGACACGGTCGGCCTTCAGTACCCTTTCGGGGTCGGACGTCACGATAACGTCGGGCGTGTGGGCGTGGGCACGGGCCGCGCGCTCAAACGCCTTTTCGGCCGAGCGCAGGTTGCCCGAGCCGTAGTCGATAATCGCAATTGTCATTGACGGGTCTCCGGACCGAGGGTCAGGCCCACCACCTGCTCGCTACCAATCCTCGGGATGATCGGTTGGGAGGCGGGGCGCTGTTGCCGGTCGATTTGAGGTCTGGGCGGCGACACTCGGTCAGCCGCCTTGTGGAGAAATCGGAGTTCGGCTTCGCTCTTGTTGTGCGCGTCGACGATGCCGACAACGCGCCAACCCTTGCGCTCCAGCGACCAGCGGCGCAGCGCCTGGGCCTCGAGGCCGAACAGGATGGAGGTGAAGAGGGCAACGACGGCCATGGCTTCCTGACTGACGGACAGCGCCAGCAACTCGATCACCAGCGTCGCGGCGAGATAGCCAAGCAGCACCAGCCACATGCGGTTGACCAGCAGCCAGATGACGGCAAACAGGAACGCAAGTGTCGAGAAGCCGTCCGGAACGAAGGCGAGCCTGTCGGTCTGGCGAGGATCGCCAGCCACGTCTTCGAATTCTGGCGGAGCCATCACAACATATGTGCTCATGCGCCGTTTCCTGCCCTAGCTGCCGAGCTGGCCCTTGGTGGTCGGAATGCGGTCTGCCTGCCGCGGATCGATCTCCACCGCCTTGCGCAAGGAGCGCGCAACCGCCTTGAAGCAGGTTTCAGCGATGTGATGGCAATTGGAGCCGTAAAGGTTGGCAATATGAAGGGTAATCCCGGAATTCATCGCGAATGCCCGGAAAAACTCCTCGAACAGCTCCGTGTCGAATTCACCGATCTTGTCCCGGTCGAAGGTGACGTCCCAGACCAGGAAGGGACGGCCGGACACATCCAGCGCGCAGCGGGTCAGCGCTTCATCCATGGCAAGATGGGTATCGGCATAACGGGTGATGCCCGCCATGTCGCCCAGCGCTTCGGAAATTGCCTGGCCCAGCGCAATGCCGGTATCCTCGACCGTGTGGTGAAAGTCGATATGAGTGTCGCCATCGGCACGGGCCTTGATGTCGATCAGCGAATGTCGCGACAATTGCTCCAGCATATGGTCGAAGAACCCGACGCCGGTCTGGACGTCGTATGCGCCCGTCCCGTCCAGGTTGATCTCGACCGAGATGCGGGTTTCCTTGGTATCGCGCGATACACTCGCTGTGCGCATGTGCTGATGCCCCGTGGATAATGGGAAAGAAGAACCGCGGTGTTGTAGCAGCCTGAACCGTCTAAGAAAATAGCGGTTTCATAGTGAAAGGGTTCTGTGGCCGGACTATCTTGCAGACAGGCAAATCGGCATTCGTCTGTCGCCGCGTTCCTGAAATCCATTTTGGGGGAAATCCATCATGTACAAAAAAGCCATTTCAGAAGGCGGGATTGCCGTCGTTACCGGTGCTGCCAGCGGCGTCGGACTGGCCGCTGCCACCCGCTTCGCCCAGGCAGGACTGGGCGTCATTCTTGCCGATCTGCCTGGTCCGGCCCTTGAAGAGGCAACGGAAAAGGTGCGTGCCGCCGGTACGGTCGGTGTCGATATTTTCGCGGTTCCGACCGATGTCGGTGACATGGCGCAGGTGGAAGCCCTGGCCGAGAAGGCTTTTCAGACCGGGCCCGTCGCGGTCCTGATGAACAACGCCGGCATCAGCCTGCCGACCTCTGCCTGGGAGGACTTCGACAACTGGGTCCGCCTTATGGACATCAATTTCTACGGCGTCCTGCGCGGTGTCCATGCCTTCACGCCGCGCCTGATCGAGGCTGCCCGCCCGGCGGTCATCGTCAACACCGGATCGAAGCAGGGCATCACGACACCTCCGGGAAACCCCGGCTACAACACCACCAAGGCAGCCGTGAAAGTGCTCAGCGAACAGCTTGCCCATGAACTGCGGCAGGCCGGAGCGCCCATTTCGGTGCATTTGTTCGTTCCGGGGTTCACCTACACGGGCATGACCGCAAGCCATTTTCCGGAGAAGCCGGACGCGGCCTGGACCAGCGAGCAGACCGTCGATCATTTCATCGAACGGATGTCAGCAGGCGATTTCTACATCCTGTGCCCGGATAATGATGTCGACAGCACCAGGGACAATCGCCGGGCAGAATGGGCCATCGGCGATATCATTGAAAACCGGCCGCCGCTGTCGCGCTGGCATGACGACTACAAGGATGCCTTTGCGGAATTCGAGCGAACAGGCAAGGCGTAGTTCTGGGTAGTTCTGGCGCTGGGCGATCCTTGGTGCTATGCACTGGCACCTGCCCCAAAATCCGAGGATCTGCCCATGCCGACCAGCCCTTTCTCCCCGAAAACCGCTCTGGACCGCCTGATGCTGCCTGTCGACGTGCCGACGGTTGCCGAGGCCGAGAAGCTGGTAAAGCAGACTGAAGGCAAGGTCGGTGTCTACAAGATCGGCATGGAACTCCAGTTTGCCGGCGGGTTGGAATTCGCCCGTGACCTGGCGCGTGACGGCAAGAAGATCTTTCTGGACGTCAAGCTGCACGATATCGACAACACCATCGAAAAGGCCGTACGCAATGTCGCCAAGATGGGCATGACCTTCATGACCCTGCATGGCTACCCGAAAACCATGCGTGCTGCCGTGAAAGGCCTGCGGGAAGAAGGGAATCCCGATCTATGCCTGCTTGGGGTGACGGTGCTGACCTCCATGGACGAGCAGGACCTGGTCGATGCAGGGTATCGCGGCCCGATTGGCGATGTGGTGGAAGCGCGGGCGAAGGACGCCCTTGTGGCTGGCATGGGCGGCATCGTCTGCGCCGCCACCGAAGCCACAAAAATGCGCACCATCCTTGGAGACGAGCTTGTGATCGTCACCCCCGGCATCCGCCCTGCCGGCAGCGATGCCGGAGACCAGCGCCGGGTGATGACCCCGGCGGACGCGATTCAGGCTGGTAGCGACTACCTGGTGGTCGGCCGCCCGATCAGCCGGGCCGAAGATCCGGGTGCGGCGGCCGATGCCGTGGTTGCCGAAATAGAAGAGGCGCTGAACCTGCCGCCGCTAGTCGATAACACCGGTAACCGGAAAGCCGCATCCTTCGGCAACTTTTCGATATGACGCGGTAAATCCGCTCAGGGAAGCGGTATAGATGAGGCCGCTCGGTCCGACGATATCGATCTGCCCGTTCCGTTGCATCGCCTGCAGGACGCGCTGAGCGTCCTCGATCGGGAAATAGGTCTGGGCGACGGCGAAACCGTCTTCATCGAAATAGGCTTGGACCGTTGCCTGCGCGCTGTCGCCGTCATCAAAGACGAAATTGACCTTCTGGTCATTCTGAAGAACCGTCGCATGGCCGCGGACGGCACGTTCCGTCAGCTGGACACCGGGGAAGAAGTCCGGCGGCAATGCATCGCTGTTGGACGTCGCAAAGCCTACGGTGGGCAGGCCGTCGCCGCCGGTCCACATGGTGCAGTTGATACGAAAGTCTTCGCCCGTATCAAACGACTGAATCTCTACATTCCAGTCCTTGTAGGAAAAATACTGTTCCTTGGCCTGAACAGCGGAAGCGGCAAGCAGGCCGAGTCCGAGGCCGGTCAAAATTCTGAATGTCATCAAAAAGTCCCCGAAAAGGTAGGATGACGCCAACTCAACACCGAAAACCTTAAAATACGTGACTGATGTCAGGCGTTTTTTGACATCACCCTTGTCGGGTCCCACTTCCTCCCCTGAACCACGCGAACCGGGTTCCGCTATGCTTTCCCGGGATGACACAAGTACTTTCCGGAACCGTTTCTTTCCCTGGAAAGCAGGGGTAGCGGCCGGTTGACCAAGGCCAGAAAAAACCACCGCCGAAGCGGTGGTCCAGTTTGCTACAATCACGTGATCTGAGGTCACGCTGCCTGGTTGTCTCCATTGGCCGCAGACCGGAGAACCATGCCGTAGAGGTCACGCGGGTCGTCCGGATCAGCCAGCAGGTCGAGCTTCTCGAAGTGACCGGTTCTGGGCAGAAGATCGCGGACGTAGCGCAGGGCGGCAAAGTCCTCGATGGCAAAGCCGACGCTGTCGAACAGCGTAATCTGGTCCTGCGAATTGCGGCCTTCTGCCTTGCCGGCGTAGACCTGCCAGAGTTCGGTAACCGGATGATCGCGGTCGAGCTGCTGGAATTCACCCTCGATATGAGTCTGGTCCGGGAACTCGACAAAGATATCGGACCGCAGCAGGATATCGCGATGCAGCTCGGTCTTGCCCGGGCAGTCGCCGCCGACCGCGTTGATGTGAACGCCGGTGCCGACCATGTTGTCGGTCAGGATCGTCGCCGATTTCTTGTCCGCGGTTACGGTGGTGATGATCTGCGCGCCTTCGATCGCATCTTCCGGCGTCTTGCAAATGGTCACGTTCAGGCCGGAATTGGCGAGGTTGCGGGCAAGGCGCAAGCTGGCGGCGCTGTCGATGTCGTAGGCGCGGATGTCGGTGATCCCGAGCATGTCCTTGAACGCCAGGCACTGGAAGTCGGACTGTGCGCCATTGCCGATGATCGCCATCGTGGTGGACCCCTTGGGTGCCAGGTATTTGGCGGCAAGTGCCGAGTTGGCTGCCGTGCGCAAGGCCGTCAGGATGGTCATCTCGGTGAACAGCACCGGATAGCCGGTCGTCAGGTTCGACAGAACACCGAAGCCGGTAACAGTCTGCAGACCATCACGGGTGTTGCCGGGATGACCGTTGACATACTTGAAGCCGAAGGTCTTGCCGTCACTGGTCGGCATCAGCTCGATGACACCCTGAGGCGCATGCGCCGGAATACGCGGTTTCTTGTCGAAGCTTTCCCATCGCAGGAAATCCTGCTCGATATATTCGGCGATGCCACGCATGAAGGTTTCGACACCAATCGCGCGGACATTGCGCATCATGTTGTCGACGCTGACGAAGGGCACATAGGCCAGATCCGACGGCAGGAGATTGATGGGGCTGTTTGACATTGTTCGGTCCTCTAGAAGCTTCTTGTCAGCCGGTCGAAGACCCGGCGACCAAACAGGCTGCCGGTCAGTTCGACCATCAGACGCGCGGTTTTTCCGCGTTCGTCCAGGAAGGGATTGAGCTCGACCAGGTCGAGAGAGGTGACGAGACCACTGTCATGCAGCATCTCCATCACCAGATGGGCTTCGCGGAAGGTCGCGCCGCCCGGAACGGTGGTGCCGACGGCCGGGGCGATTGACGGATCCAGAAAATCGACATCCAGGCTGACATGCAGAAGGCCGTTTTCGGCCTTTACGCGCTCCAGAAACGGCTTCAGAAGAGTGCCGATGCCTTCCTCGTCGATCCGGCGCATGTCGCTGACACCGACGCCGTGGCTGACCAGCAGGTTGCGCTCGGCATCATCGATCGAGCGAACGCCGAGGATCTCGACATTCTGCGGCTTCAGGGTGTGTTCCAGCGGGCTGCCGAGCAGATCGTCAAATCCGGGCAGGCCGCACAGAAACGCGAGCGGCGTGCCGTGAAGGTTGCCGCTGGCGGTGCTGTCCAGCGTGTGAAAATCCGAATGCGCATCGAGCCAAAGCACGAACAACGGGCGCCCGAGTGCGGCTGCCGCCCTTGCCTGACCCGAAACGGTGCCCGCCGCCATGGCGTGATCGCCGCCAAGATAGATCGGAAAACCGGGGCCTTCGCCAAGTTCCGCCGCCTTCTGGTGGAGCGCCCGGGTCCAGGCAACATAGGCGCGGTAATTCCGCAGTATCCTGTTGGGAGGGGTGAGGCTGCCAACTTCCGCCGGGCTCAGATTTCCGTGGTCGACGACCGAATGGCCGAGTTCCTGCAGAGTCTCCTGCAGGCCGGCGGTTCGATAGGCGTCCGGACCCATGAGGCAGCCGCGCTGACCGGCGCCTTCATCCACCGGAGCTCCAACCAGCACAATCTGTTTCTCAACGACGTTCACGTCCTGCTCCGCCCCAAAATTCAACTATCAAAAGTGTGCTGAAACGCCGCGGCGGAGTAAATCCGGACACTTGATCAAAAGAGCAGCCAGATTTATCATTTTGATAAGCTCAATTTATCGGAATGGAAAAATGGACGATCTGGATCTTCGATTGATCTCGCTTCTGCGCCATGACGGGCGAAGGTCAGTGTCCGAATTGGCAGGTGATCTGAAAGTCTCGCGCGCCACCGTGCGCTCTCGCATGGAGAAGCTGGTCGACACGGGAGAAATCCTGGGATTTACCGCCGTCCTGCGCGACGACTGGCGCGATCTGCCGATCCGCGCGGTGACGCTGGTGGTCGTAGACGGTCACAATACCGAACCGGTGATCCGCTCGCTCAGCGCCATGACGGAGGTTCGCGCGATCCATTCCACAAACGGCAAGTGGGATCTGGTACTGGACGTCGCCACGCGCGATCTTGCTGCCTTTGACGATGCACTCAATCGCATTCGCCTGATCGAGGGTATTACCGGCACGGAGACGAGCCTGCTTCTGACCACCCGCAAGGGACCGGCGGTTTCGGCCAGCGAATTCAAGGATGTTCTGGGGTAGGAACGCCAGTCCCGGTTTCTGTGCCGTCATTCCGGCCGAGTGAAGCGAAAACTGGTGCCAAAGCGCCAAGGATCTTGATGCGGATCGCAAATCGGGTCGATCCCCTGTTGTTCGCCGACTAAGATCGGAGCAGACTTCAAGTTCAGCATGAAGAAACCGCCATGACCAAAGCGCTCGACCTTACCAGCCTGACGTCCGAACCAACCCCGATCTCCATCGGCGAGGAGGCTGCGCAGCACTACGACGTCGTTCGCCGCACCTTGAAGCGGATCACCGAGGACTGGCGCGAGCAGCCCACGCTGGACCAGCTGGCCAGGGAAGCCGGTCTTCAACCCATCCAGCTGCAACGTGTGTTTTCGCGCTGGGCCGGACTGACGCCGAAGCAGTTCCTGCAGGCAATCACGCTGGATCACGCCAAGGCGCTGCTGCGCGAGTCCGCCAGTGTTCTCGACGCAACCTACGAAGTGGGCCTGTCCGGATCCGGCCGGCTGCACGACCTTTTCGTCACCCATGAAGCCATGACGCCTGGCGATTACCGCAATCGTGGCGCAGGTCTTTCAATTGCCTACGGCTTTCATCCATCCCCCTTCGGCCAGGTTCTGGTGATGGCCACCGACAAGGGTTTGGCCGGCCTGGGATTTGCCGATCCGGGCGAGGAAACTTCCGCCCTGGAAGACATGTGCGAGCGCTGGCCCGCAGCCGTTTTCGTCCAGGATCAGGATGCGACGGCGCAATTTGCCCGGCGCGTCTTCGATCCGAAAAAGTGGCAAGAGGACCAGCCGCTCAACATCGTTATGATTGGTACCGATTTTGAAATCAGGGTCTGGCAAACCCTACTGAAGATCCCGATGGGCAAGGCCACCACCTACTCCGACATCGCCGCCTGCCTCGGCAACCCGAAGGCATCCCGCGCTGTCGGCACCGCAGTCGGCCGCAACCCGCTCTCCTTCGTCGTCCCCTGCCACAGGGTGCTCGCCAAAGGCGGCAAACTCGGCGGCTACCACTGGGGCCTCACCCGCAAACGCGCCATCCTAGGCTGGGAAAGCGGCTTGTCCGGGCCGGTTCTGGAGTGTGTTTGAGGGGGGCAAATTACTGCTCCCAGTGAACAATGAACCTCACATTCACCCGAATGACATCAAGCAAGACCCCCACCCCTAACCCTTCCCCACAAGGGGGAGGGGGATACCGCTGACGATGTTGCAATTTCCGAACTGACCCAGCCGAAAATATTTGGAACTTCCTCAAATGATCGCCTGGTTCCCTTCCCCCTTGTGGGGAAGGGTTAGGGATGGGGGTAAACGGCGAAGCCGTAATCTCACTTCTCAGTCCAGACCCAACCACCTCCGGATGTCGAGTACTACTCCTTCCAGATTTTCATCAACTTCCAAGGACGAATAGCGCAGGATCCGAAATCCTTCCGCGCCCAGCCAAGCGGCCCGTCGTTGATCATGTTGCAATTGGTCTGGCTGATCGTGAATATCGCCATCAATCTCGATCACGACCTTGCGTGAGAAAATGACAAAGTCTGCCACATACGGCCCGATCGGCGCCTGACGCCGGATGTGGATGTTGTCGGCCTTCAGTTCCCGTAATACACGCCACAATGCTTTTTCGCCCTTCGTCTGATCAAGACGAAGCTTCCTGGCAAGCTTTCTCGTGCTTGCGTCAATCTGTGTCGGTGCCAAGTTAGCCGACCCTAAAACACCGGCCCCTTCGGCATCGGATAGTTGCCGGTGATTTCCCAGCCGAATGCGGCGATGCGTTCGGCGGCCATGGGTGTGACGTCGCCCGTGATCAGGAAGTCGACGCCCGTTGGCGGGAAGGGCAAGGTGCCGAGGCCTTCGTGCATGGCGGAGAAGGTCTGCGCCACGGTCTGGGTCCAGGCCACATGATCGAAAGGCATGACGATGGCGGCGATGCCGTCACGGCGCAGGGCAACGGGGATGCCGGACACCAGCTTGATGTCCCCCAGCGGCGAAACCGTGCTGTTGTAGGTTTCCATGAGAACGACACGACGAAGCTGAAAATAGGCAAGATCCCGGCTGTCGGCATCAGCCGCCTTTTCGGCAATCAGGTAAAGGTCCTTCACACCGGGCATTGCCTGCATCTGATAGGCGATCGCGGCCTTTTCCGAAGCCGTGTAGAACGGATTGCCCATGAGCTTGGCGTTCGTCACCTCGGGCACGCCCACGGCGCGCAGAACGCTTGAGGTGCGTTCCTGCAGCTCGGTCGGCGTGCTGTCGACGATGAGATTGCGGAAATTGTCTGCCTGCCGTGCGGCGTTGACGATGATACCGCCGGGCAGGAGGCTGGTAATTGCGCTCACCGTCCAGTTGCCTGCCGTGGTCACGCTGGCGGTTTCGTCGAGCTTTTCCGATAGCGGCCGGTAGAACGTATAGGGGTCGACACCCACATCGACCGCAAGTTCTCGCCGGGCCTTGGCCTGGCCGGTGATCGACTTGGCAAGTTCCGCCGGAGATCCGCCCTTGCCGCTGACAGCGGCCTCGACACCCTTGGTGAGGCGGCCGAACATGCGGCCGACACCGGAAACGGTGTTCTTTGCGGTTCCCACAGGGTCGGTCACCGTGCTTTCGACAAACTCGACCGGCTTCATGGCCGCCTGCTTGAGGCCGTCAACGAAGCTTGCGTCGTTTTTCAGACTGTCGAGGGCAATCAGCACCTGGATTTCGTGCAGGCGCAGCTTGAGCATGCCGTCGCCTTCGATCTGCTCGACGCCGAGATCGGTCTGAACCTGGTAAATCCGCAGGAAACCGTCGCCGCGCACCGGCGAAAGTACTGCATAGCCGGGGCCGAGTTCCTTGCCGTCGAGAAGTGTGGCCGGATCCTGCTCCGGTGGCGTCTCATATTGTTCGGTGAGCGCGTTTGCAGGCACGCTCAAGAGCAGAGCGCCCAGGAAAGCGCCTGCAAGCATTGGGCGACAGGTTTCAAAACCGAACATTCAGGGCCTCCTCGGGCAGAGGCCGGTGACGCCTCAGACCGGCGCCAGACCGCTGCGCGCCAGAACTTCACCAGCCAGATAGAGCGACCCGCAAATCAGAATCCGGGGTGGCTCGCCATCTTTTGCCGCACAAGCTGCCACATCTGCCAGCGCTGCGTCCAGTGATTGAAACGGCGTCGCTTCAAGTCCCGCACAGCGGGCAAGATCGGCCAGGTCTTCCGGCTCCCTTGCGGTGGGTGTCGTGGTGATCGGCACCGTGCCGACATGGCGTGCCAGTCCGTGGAACGGACGGAAGAATCCGACGGGATCCTTTGTCGTCAGCATGCCGGACACGAGGTAAAGCGGCCGGGGTGAGCGCTCTTCCTGTTCGCCCATGAACTGGGCGATCGAGATGCCCGCGCCGGGATTGTGGCCACCATCGACCCAGACTTCCGCCCCTTCCGGGCACAGGTCATGCAACGGTCCGCTGGTGATCGGCTGCAGCCGTCCAGGCCAGTTGACCGTTTTCAGGCCGTGGGCAATCGTATCGCCATCCGGCAACATGCCCGCCGCCTTCAACGCCGCAATGGCGACAGCCGCATTGGAGAACTGGTGACGGCCACCAAGCACGGGCACAGGCAGGTCGATCAATTCGTCCTCGTCCTGAAACGCCATGCGGCCCTGGTCTTCCTGGGCTGCGAAATCCTGCCCGAACACTTCGATCGGCGCCTTGTTGCGCGCTGCCTGACGCGCAATCGTTGCCATGGCGCTGTCTTCCTGCGCAGCGCAGATGACCGGCACGCCCGGCTTGATGATACCGGCCTTTTCGGCAGCGATCACCGACAGGTCGTCACCCAGAAACTTCTCGTGGTCCATCGAAACCTGGGTAATCACCGTGGCAAGCGGCCGGTCGATCACGTTGGTCGCGTCTAGACGGCCTCCGAGACCGACTTCAAGCAGCAGCACATCTGCGGGATTTTCCGCGAACAGGAGCAGGGCAGCAGCGGTGGTGATCTCGAAAAAGGTGATTTCCTCACCGCCATTGGCTTCTTCGCAGCGGTGCAGGGCCTCATAGAGGACCGGATCGGAGACGAATTTGCCATCCGAGCCGAGCCGAATGCGCTCGTTGAAGGAAACCAGGTGCGGCGAGGTGTAGACGTGGCAGCGTTTTCCGGAAGCTTCCAGGATCGCCCGCATGGTGGCGGTAACCGAGCCCTTGCCGTTGGTACCGGCGACGTGAATCACCGGCGGCAGGCGCTGTTCGGGATGCCCGAGCGCTTCCAGCAGGCGGTACATGCGACCGAGCGAGAGATCTATCTCCTTCGGATGCAGCGCCAGCAAACGGTCCAGAATTTTCGTGATTTGATCCAAGGCGCCCTCCGCAGGGTCCCTTTTTCCCGGTTGCGTTTGACTAACGCCTTTACGGGAAGGCCGCCCGCGAGACAAGCGGACAGCCCGGAAATGTCGTGTCAGGCCGCTTTCGCGACGTATTCGTGTAACGAAGCCACCTAGCTGGCAGCTTCCGCGCCCTTGGCAGGCTCCGCAGCCGTTTCGGCAGGCTTGGCTTCGGCTTCCGGTGCCGGATCCTTCGGCGCTTCAAGCTTCGGCAGTTCGACTTCCCGCTTCATCAGGATACCGCAGATGCGTGCCAGTGTTTCCTTCATCTTCTGGCGCGGCACCACCATGTCGATCATGCCGTGGTCGAGAAGATATTCGGCAGTCTGGAAATCGTCCGGCAACTTTTCGCGCACGGTCTGTTCGATCACGCGGCGGCCTGCGAAGCCGATCTGGGCACCCGGTTCGGCAATGTGCACGTCGCCAAGCATGGCGTAGGAGGCCGAGACGCCGCCAGTGGTCGGGTTGGTCAGTACGACGATATAGGGCAGTCCCGCTTCGCGCAGCATCTGCACACCGACCGTGGTGCGCGGCATCTGCATCAGCGACAGAATGCCTTCCTGCATGCGTGCACCGCCGGAAGCGGCAAACATGACGAAAGGCGTCTTGTCCTCGACCGCTTTCAGCATGCCGGCAAGGATCGCTTCACCCGCGGCCATGCCGAGCGAGCCGGCGATGAAATCGAAGTTCTGCACGGCAATGGTCAGCGGCATGCCGTTGACCTGGCCCTGGGCCACGATCACAGCTTCGTCTTCGCCGGATTTGGTGCGGGCTTCCTTCAGGCGGTCGGTGTAGCGCTTGCTGTCGCGGAACTTGTGCGGATCGGCATGCACTTCCGGGGTATCGACCTCGGTGTATTTGCCGCCGTCAAACAAAGCCTCAACGCGTTTGCGCGCCGGGATGCGCATGTGATGACCGGAATTCGGGATCACCCAGAGATTGGCTTCCAGATCCCGGTGAAACACCATTTCACCGGTTTCCGGACACTTGATCCAAAGGTTTTCCGGAACTTCGCGCTTTTTCCAAAGATCACGGATCTTGGGGCGTACGATAGAATTGATCCAGTTCACGTCAAACGCGTCCCGCTACTCGAGTTACCATTGGACGGAGATATGGGGTCCGTCCGAAATCCTTCAATTCAGACCAGCCGATGGCTGACCAGTCAGGCTGTTCTTGACCGGGCGCATCCGGAGGCCAGGTCGGACACCAGGTCAACGACGGTCTGAACGGTTTTGTCAGTCGCCTTGCCGGCCTCATCGAGGCTGTCACGGATGGCATTGACCAGAACCGACCCGACCACGACACCGTCGGCATCCTTGCCGATTTCCGCTGCCTGGTCTGCGGTCTTCACGCCGAAACCGACCGCAACCGGCAGGTCCGTGTGGCCCTTGATCCGCTTGACCGCGGTGGTCACCCGACCGGTATCGGCGATATTGGCGCCGGTAATGCCGGTCACGGAGACGTAATAAACGAAACCGGAGGTGTTGGCCAGAACGGCAGGCAGACGCTTGTCGTCAGTGGTGGGTGTTGCCAGGCGAATGAAATTGAGACCTGCTTCCAGGGCCGGAATGCAGAGTTCGTCATCTGCTTCTGCCGGAATATCGACAATGATGAAGCCGTCGACACCAGCGTCCTTGGCTACTTGCACGAAAACCTTCGGGTCTCGCACGTAGATCGGATTGTAATACCCCATCAGGATGATCGGCGTATCCTGGTCCTGCTTGCGGAATTCACGAACCATGTCCAGGGTCTTGTCCATGGTGTGCCCCGCAGCCAGCGCACGCTGATTGCCAAGCTGAATCGGGATGCCTTCGGCCATCGGGTCGGAAAACGGCATGCCGAGTTCGATAACGTCGGCGCCTGCTGCCGGGAGGGCGTTCAGGAGGGCTTGCGAGGTCTGCAGATCCGGATCGCCTGCGGTGATAAAGGTGACCAAGGCCGGCCGGCCGGCATCCGCACAGGCTTTAAAACGGCGGTCGATACGCGTATCCGTCATTCACTGCTACCCTTTTTCGCGCCATCCGGGACCCTCCGGGGCGTTTCCGTTTCAGCGATGTACGGGGGCAGTGCGTGCAATGTCAATTGTCTCATGCAGATTCGGAGCGTTGAAACAGGCTCCGAACCCAGACCGGTCAGCGGCTTGGATAGTCGATCAGGCCGATAGCGCGCAGGGCGGCATCCGCCCGGTAGACATGTTCGCTGCCCATGGGCTTCGCCCGGCCGGAGCGCGTGAACGGGTTTCCGGCACCGCGAAACACGGTGGCGAGGGGCGCTGCCGATGGCGCGCTGATATGGAGGGCCTGCAAGGTGCTCATCTCAAAAACCAAAAAAGATTGATGCCGCGATCCGGAATCGCAACCGGGCCGCACCTTATGGCTTTTTTGCAGTGCAGCAAGCTGTGGAAGCGCAGGTCAGACCCGCGAAAAATGCATGGCTGATAGGCGAAATGTGCACAAATTGCGCCTAGAAAAATGCACTGCGTGCACCTATTGTAAAACGAACCACTGAGCCACCAAACAAATAAGGAGCTGAAAATGGCCCATTCCCTGTTCGAACCCGCTCCTCAGCCTTTCACTGAAAAGCTATGGCGCCGGATGAGGGATTTTCACCTTGGTTTTGCCCAGCGCAAGGGTGTTGCCGAAGTTTCTTCCGCGCAATCAGACCCGGCGCTGGCACAACAGGCGACCGGTCTGGACGCCCGGGGCCGCCAGCAGTTGCTGGAAGCCATGTTGACGGCAAAACCCATAGCCGTGCCACTGCGCGCTGCTTACAAACGCAGCGCCTGACTGGCTGCAGCCTTAGCGCCGTTTGAAATGACGGGCGAAGGCGCGGCTGGTGATTTCGCTGCGTTCCAGGCCGAGATCGGCAAGCTGGGCGTCGTTCAGGTGGTTCATGCGTGCGATTTCGCCGGCAACCTTGCGGGAAGCGCGAAAGTCGCGGACGAAGCCGGTCAGAAGATCGAAAGCCATTTCGGGGTTTCCTCAAGCGGCCGGCAATAGCGCCGACCCTGTTTCATTCGCGGCTGATTTAGTCTTTCCCGGCGGATTCACAACGCATAAGTTTGCATTGCAGCATTTCCAAACTGGCGGGGCTGGTTAACCGGCGTTAGGGGCCGGTGGCAAGCCGCGTTGTCATCGCGGTCAAAGTGGAACGTCGGCCCTATCCAAAAACCGCATTGATGACGCGCAGGCGCCAGGTCTTTCTCTTGGCGGAGGGGATGACACTCCGGAGCGGCAAAAAGAAAAACCGCGCACCTTTCGATACGCGGTTTTCCAGGGTTCCGTTCGAAGCGGGCTGTCAGAGATCGAAGCCCAGCATCTGTCCGACGGCAAAGACGTCCTTGTCGCCCCGGCCGCACAGGTTCATGACGATGATCTGGTCCTTGTCCATCTGCGGGGCCAGTTTCACGACATGGGCCAGCGCGTGGGCCGGCTCCAGCGCCGGGATGATGCCTTCAACGCGCGTCAGCATCTGGAAAGCGTCCAGAGCCTCGTCGTCCATGACCGGTACATAGTCCACACGGCCAATTTCCTTCAGCCAGGAATGCTCCGGTCCGATGCCCGGATAATCGAGACCGGCGGAAATCGAGTGACCTTCCAGGATCTGGCCGTCGTCGTCCTGCAACAGGTAGGTGCGGTTGCCGTGCAGAACGCCCGGCTTGCCTGCGGTCAGGGATGCGCAGTGTTCTTCCCCCTGAAGGCCGCGGCCACCAGCTTCGACGCCGTAAATCTTGACGTCCTTGTCGTCCAGGAACGGGTGGAACAGGCCAATGGCATTGGAACCACCACCAACGGCGGCAACCAGCGCGTCCGGCAGCCGGCCTTCGGCTTCCATCATCTGTTCGCGCAGTTCCTTGCCGATCACCGACTGGAAGTCGCGCACCATTTCCGGATAGGGATGCGGGCCTGCGGCGGTACCGATCAGGTAGTAGGTGTCCTCGACATTGGTCACCCAGTCGCGCAGCGCCTCGTTCATGGCGTCCTTCAAGGTGCCCGCACCGGCGGTCACCGGCACGATTTCCGCGCCCAGAAGTTTCATGCGGAAGACGTTCGGCTTCTGCCGTTCCACGTCGGTCTTGCCCATGTAGACAACGCAGGGCAGGCCGAAGCGGGCACAGACTGTCGCTGTCGCGACACCGTGCTGACCGGCGCCGGTTTCCGCGATGATACGGGTCTTGCCCATCCGCTTGGCGAGCAGGATCTGACCGACGCAGTTGTTGATCTTGTGCGACCCGGTGTGGTTCAGCTCATCACGCTTGAAATAGACCTTGGCACCGCCGAGTTCCTTCGTCAGACGCTCGGCAAAATAAAGCGGCGACGGACGGCCGGTGTAGTGCTTGTTCAGCGTCTCGATCTCGGCCTTGAAAGCCGGATCGTTCTTGGCGTCCTTGTAGTGCTGTTCCAGGTCCAGGATCAGCGGCATCAGCGTTTCGGCAACATAGCGGCCGCCAAAAATACCGAAATGCCCGCGATCGTCCGGACCGGTCCGGATGCTGTTAGCCATATCGTTCACGCGTTTACTCCTTCACCCGGGCTTCAGCCCGGAACCTTGACGCCCTTGGCCGCCGCCAAGAATGCGCGAATGAGACCACTGTCCTTGACGCCCTTTTCCCGCTCGACGCCGGAGGAAACATCCACCTCGCTGACGCCGCTCAAACGGATCGCCTCGGCGACGTTCTCCGGATCAAGTCCTCCGGAAAGCATGAAGGGCTTCTTCAGGTCAAGGTCTTTCAGGATCGTCCAGTCGTAGGAAACGCCGTTGCCGCCGGGCAGTTCGGACCCTTTCGGCGGCTTGGCATCGAACAGGAGACGATCTGCCACAACAGCATAATAGTGCGCCTGCTCCAGATCTGAACGGTCGGAAATCGAAATCGCCTTCATGACCTTGGTGCCCTGCATCACCTTGGCCGCTGCCAGGGCTTCCGGAGCTTCCTCGCCATGAAACTGGAATGTATCGGGTTTCACCAGCTCGTTGATACGCGACAGGCCGTCGAGATCCATGTTGACGGTTACCGCCACGATCTCCGCCCGGCCGCGCGCCATATCGGCCAGCCGGCAGGCCTGGCTGAGCGACACATGACGCGGGCTCTTCGGGAAGAACATCAACCCGACCATATCCGCACCGGCGTCCAGCGCCGCCGCCATGGTGTCCTCGGTCGAAAGACCGCAGATTTTGACTTTAATATCCGACATGGTTTCGAGGTATCGCCGTTGGGGCAGGGTTTGTCAAAAAAGTTTAGCTGTCGCGACGCGAAAAGGCGCAATTACACCCTATCACCCACTCTATCGAGTGACTTGCGGTTTGAGTACGACGAGACACCGGACTTTGGAATTCCATGTGTGTTGCGGTAGCGCCTTAGGGCTCCCCGATCCCGGATCTTCGCTACGCTGCGTCCGGGATGACGACCGAGAGATCAAGGTAGTTGTTACTGATTTAGAACCAGATACAGATCCTGCCAGTCCGGGTTCATCTCCTCGATCAGATCGAATTTCCATTGCCGGCGCCAACGCTTGATCTGTTTTTCGCGGGCAATCGCAGCCCCGGTCTCTTCGTGCTGTTCGTACCAGACCAGGGATTTCGTACCGTATTGGTTGGAAAAACCCTCAATCAGACCTTCGCGGTGCTCGTAAACCCGGCGGGTCAAGTCTGTCGTCACGCCCGTGTAAAGAGTTTCGAACGGTCGCGAGGCAAGGATGTAGACCCAGGCTGTCAAACGATGGTCACTCCGGGTTTCGAGAGGTTTTGGGGTGGCTCCCCGATCCCGGGTCGCGCTTTGCTTGCCCGGGATGACGACTGAAAGGTTTTACCAGACCTATCTTCGTCATCCCGGACGCAGCGCAGCGGAGATCCGGGATCGGAGCGCCCCTAATTCAGCGGAATAATCACCACCTCACGTCACATTGAACGCCGCGATGGCGGCCATGTTGACGATGTCGCTGTCCTTCGCACCCAGGGGAACGATCTGGATCGACTTGTCGAAGCCGACGAGCAGCGGGCCGATGACCGTGGCGCCGCCCAGTTCCTGCAACATCTTGGTGGAGATGGATGCCGAGTGGAACGCCGGCATGACCAGAACGTTGGCCGGACCCGACAGGCGGCAGAACGGATAGGCGGCCATTCGGTCCATGTTGAGCGCGATGTCCGCGGCCATTTCGCCGTCGAATTCAAAGTCAACGCGGCGGCGTTCGAGGATCTTGACCGCCTCGATGACTTTCTCGGACCGTTCGCCCTTTGGATGGCCGAAGGTGGAATAGGCCAGCATGGCAACACGCGGTTCGTAGCCGAACTTGCGTGCAACATGCGCCGCTTCCTCGGCGATGTCCGCCAGCTCTTCCGATGTCGGCATGTCGATCACCGCCGTGTCGGCGATCAATACGGTACGACCGCGGGCCAGTGCCAGCGACACGCCGATGACCCGGTGACCGGGCTTCGGATCGATGGTGGCCTTCACCGTATCGAGGGCGACGGAATAGTTCCGGGTCAGACCGGTCACCATGGCATCAGCGTCGCCGCGCGCGACCATGATCGCACCCCAGTAGTTGCGGTCGTTGTTGACCATGCGCTGGCAGTCGCGCAGCAGGTAGCCCCGGCGCTGCAGGCGGCCGTAGAGATACTGCGCATAGTCGCTGTTGCGGTTGGAAAGCCGCGCGTTCTGGATGGAAATGCCCGGCCGGTCGATGTCGATGCCGGCGCGTTCGGCCATGGATTTGATCTCGTCTTCGCGGCCGATCAGGATGGCCTCACCCAGGCCCTGCGACACGAAGCTTGTCGCTGCGCGGATGACCGGTTCTTCCTCGCCCTCGGCGAAGACGACCCGCTTGGGCTGCTGGCGCACCTTGGAGAAGATCCGCTGCAAGGTGCCGGCGACAGGATCGCGGCGGGCGGAGAGCTGGTGCTTGTAGGCCTCCATATCGACAATCGGCTTGCGGGCGACGCCGGACTCCATCGCAGCCTGGGCGACCGCGGGCGGAATGGTGTGGATCAGGCGCGGATCGAAGGGCACCGGAATGATGTATTCCGGACCGAACTTCGGCCGGTTGCCCCGATAGGCCGCGGCAACTTCGTCCGGCACTTCCTCACGCGCCAGTTCCGCCAGTGCGTGAGCGCAGGCAACTTTCATGGCGTCGTTGATCGTGGTGGCCTGAACATCAAGCGCGCCGCGGAAAATATAGGGAAAGCCGAGCACGTTGTTGACCTGGTTCGGATAGTCCGAACGCCCGGTCGCGACAATTGCATCGTCGCGCACTTCCGCCGCCTCTTCCGGCGTGATTTCCGGGTCCGGGTTGGCCATGGCGAAAATGATCGGGTTCGGTGCCATGACCCGCAGCATGTCGGGCGTCAACGCGCCCTTCGCAGAAACGCCGAAGAAAACGTCAGCGCCCTTGAGGGCGTCATAGAGCGAACGCGCCTTGGTTTCGACCGCATGGGCGGACTTCCATTGGTTCATGCCCTCTTCGCGGCCCTTGTAGATGACACCCTTGGTGTCGCACAAAGTGACGTTCTCGTTCGGAATGCCCATTGCCTTCACGAGTTCGATGCAGGCAATGCCGGCCGCGCCCGCGCCATTGCAGACCACCTTGGTGTCCTTCATGTCGCGACCGGTCAGGTGTAGGGCGTTGATGAGACCCGCCGCCGCGATGATGGCCGTGCCATGCTGGTCGTCATGGAAGACGGGAATGTTCATCAGTTCGCGCAGGCGCTGTTCGATGATGAAACAGTCCGGCGCCTTGATGTCCTCCAGGTTGATCCCGCCGAAGGAAGGACCGAGATAGCGGACCGCATTGATGAATTCATCAACCTCTTCGGTATCGACTTCCAGATCGATGGAATCGACGTCGGCAAAGCGCTTGAACAGGACAGACTTGCCTTCCATCACCGGCTTTGAGGCAAGCGCGCCCAGATTGCCGAGGCCCAGAATGGCCGTGCCGTTGGAAATCACCGCAACCATGTTGCCCTTGGTGGTGTAGTCGTAGGCACGGCTGGGGTCTTCCGCGATCGACCGCACCGGCACCGCCACGCCGGGCGAATAGGCCAGCGACAGGTCGCGCTGGGTCGCCATCGGTTTGGTGGGCGCAATTTCCAGCTTCCCGGGGCGGCCTTCCTGGTGGAATTGCAGCGCTTCCTGGTCGGTGAAGCTGACATTGGTCTTGGTCGGTTTCTTGTCGGCGGACATGGTTTGGGCGTTTCCTCTTGCGCGCTCTCTTTACGGGGCGGGAGCCCGACCTTATCCCCTGGAAAATGAAGCCTCAAGCCAAGATGGAATAGGCCCTTGGTGGAATGGTCCGCTCAGTTTGCTAGGTATCAGGCATGAGTGGACAGAGCGCGCAAGAAATCACCCCGGCGGACAGCAAGGTCACGCCAATGATGGCCCAGTTCCTGGAGATCAAGGCTGCCAATCCGGACAGCCTTCTGTTCTACCGGATGGGCGATTTCTACGAACTGTTTTTTGAAGACGCCGAGGTTGCCTCCGCCGCGCTCGGCATCACGCTGACCAAGCGTGGCAAGCACCAGGGTGCCGACATACCGATGTGCGGCGTGCCGGTGCATGCAGCCGACGACTATCTCAACAAGCTGATTGCCAAGGGGCACCGGGTATCGGTCTGCGAACAGACGGAAGATCCGGCCGAGGCCAAGAAACGCGGCTCCAAATCCGTCGTCCGGCGCGATGTCGTGCGTCTCGTCACCCCCGGAACGCTGACGGAAGAACGCCTGCTCGATGCGGGTGCCAACAACTACCTGATGGCGCTGACCCGGTTGAAGGGCGGCTCGCTGGACGGCAGCGCGGTCTATGGCCTTGCCTGGATCGACATGTCCACCGGCTCCTTCCAGGTGTCGGAAACCGATCATCAGCGCCTCGCCGCCGACCTTGCCCAGGTTTCCCCGCGCGAACTCATCCTGTCGGACAATCTGCTGCAGGAAAGCGAGTTGCGCCTGACTGCCGAACAGGCCGGTGGTGCGCTGTCACCGGTGCCGCGTGCCTTTTTCGACAGTTCCACCGCCACGGACCGGCTTGCACATTACTTTGGTGTGAAGACCCTCGACGGCTTCGGCACCTTCAGCCGGGCGGAGCTTTCCGCCGCCGCCGGCATTCTTGCCTACATCGAGAAGACCCAGCTGGGCGAACGCCCGCCGCTGGATCCGCCCGTGCGCGAGGCCGGCGCCGGGCGCATGCTGATCGATCCGGCAACCCGGGCCAATCTCGAGCTGTCCCGCACGCTTTCGGGCGAAAAGCAGGGCTCGCTGCTGGCGACAATCGACCGGACAGTGACAGGCGGCGGCTCGCGCCTGCTCGCCAGCCGCCTGGCCGGACCGCTGGTCAATGTCGATGCGATCCAGCACAGGCTCGACGGCGTTGCCTTCTTTCTTGAAAACGAAATCATGCGCGAAGGCCTGCGCCAGACACTGAAAGGCGCCCCGGACATGGCCCGGGCCCTGTCGCGGATTGCGCTCAACCGCGGCGGGCCGCGCGATATCCTGTCGGTTGCCCAGGGGCTTGAGGCCGCGCGGGCAGTGCTCGACCAGACCAGTGCGACGGCGGGAACGATTCCGGCGGAAATCGCTGCTGCGCGCGCCAGTCTGGAACAGGCCCCGCACGATCTCGGCAGCGAATTGACGATGGCACTGAAAGAAGAGCCGCCACTTCTGAAACGCGACGGCGGTTTCATCGCCACCGGTTACAACGCCGATCTGGACGAACTGCGCTCCCTGCGCGACGAAAGCCGAAAGGTCATCGCGAAGCTTCAGGCAGACTATTCGGAAGAACTCGGCCTGAGGTCGCTGAAGATCAAGCACAACAATGTGCTCGGCTGGTTCATCGAGGCGCCTTCCGCGCAGACGGAAAAGCTGACCGGAGATCCCGGCCGGTTCATCCACCGCCAGACCATGGCCGGCGCCATGCGCTTCACCACCACGGAGCTTGCGGATCTGGAATCGAAGATCGCCAGTGCCGGCGAACGCTCGCTTGCCATCGAGCTGGAAATCTTCGACCGGCTTGCCAAGGCGATCATCGACGCAGGGGAAGCAATCAAGGCCGCCGCCCACGGCCTCAGCATTCTGGATGTTTCGGCGGCGCTTGCGAAACTTGCCCAGGAAGAAAGCTATGTCCGGCCCGTGGTCGATGACAGCCGCGCCTTCGACATCAAGGGTGGACGTCATCCGGTGGTTGAAAAGGCGCTGAAGAAATCCGGCGGCGACAGTTTTGTTGCCAATGATGCCAATCTCGGTCCGGAAGCGGACGAGGATATCGGCCATATCTGGCTGATTACCGGTCCGAACATGGCCGGTAAATCGACTTTCCTGCGCCAGAACGCACTGATTGCCGTAATGGCCCAGATGGGCGGATATGTGCCGGCGGCAGCAGCCCATATCGGCGTGGTCGACAGGTTGTTCTCCCGCGTCGGCGCGGCAGACGATCTTGCACGCGGCCGTTCCACCTTCATGGTGGAGATGGTCGAGACCGCTGCAATCCTCAATCAGGCCGGTGACCGCTCACTCGTGATCCTGGACGAGATCGGCCGTGGCACTGCGACGTTCGACGGCCTGTCCATTGCCTGGGCGACGATCGAACATCTTCACGAGGTCAACAGGTCCCGTGCCCTGTTTGCGACCCACTACCACGAACTGACTGCCCTTTCCGCCAAGCTGGCCCGGCTTTCAAATGCCACCGTCTCGGTGAAGGAATGGAAAGGCGACGTTATCTTCCTGCACGAGATCGTTCCCGGTGCAGCCGACCGGTCCTACGGCATTCAGGTGGCCAAGCTGGCGGGTCTGCCGGTATCCGTCGTCGAACGCTCCAAGCAGGTGCTCAGCCAGCTGGAAGAGCAGGACCGCCGCTCGCCGGCTGAGAGCCTGATCGACGAACTGCCGCTTTTCGCCAGCCTGACCGCGCCTGCGCCCAGCGCTCCGGCAGGGTTTGCGGAACCCGATCCCGTCTCGGTCGCTCTTGAGGCAATCAATCCGGATGACATGACCCCGCGCGAAGCGCTGGAAGCGCTGTACCGGCTGAAGACATTGCGGATGAGCCCGGACGACTAGTTGTCAGGTTCGAATTGTGCCGCTGATTTGAGTGAAGATAGCGTTCGGGATTGTCTGGTTTTCGAAACTTTCCGAAACCAGCTGCGCGATCGGAAGACGCGCGCTCGGCAAAAAAACGGTGACGAGGCGATACAACCCAGTTAGGTTGTAATTCTTGCTTATTTCACTTTTCCGGCGATCGTCATGTTGTCCCTCCTGCAACTGCCCCGACAGGCATTGCTGATTCTGCTTCTTCAATTCACCAACAGCCTCGGCGTTTCGGCGCTGGTGCCGCTGATGAGTTTTTTCATTGTGGAAGGGCTGGGCGCCGAACCCTGGCAGGTGGGTCTTTACTCCGGTCTGGTGATGCCGCTGACGCTGGCCGTCAATCGATGGGCAGGCGAACGGCTGGACAACCGTTTCCCGGTCAAGAGCCTGCTGGTCGTCTCTGTTGTCGCCTATATCACGCTCGCCGCACTGCTGACCCAGATCAGCAGTCTGGTGATGCTGCTCGTTCTGATCGCCCCCCTTATGAGCCTATCCAACATGGGCGCGGGCGTCGTCTTTACCTTCGGCCGCCTTTTTGCCGAACAGGAGGGCATGGACGTTGCCAGGGTCAATTCCTGGCTGCGCATGATGGTTTCACTTGCGTGGATGATCGGGCCGGCGGTCTCTTTTTCGGTGGTTGCAGCCTTCGGCTTTGCCGCCGCCTTCCTGTGCGCCTTTGCAATCGGCATTGTCTACCTGATGCTCTGGTACATTGTCGTTCCGGCGGACTTCAGGTCAGCACGAGAGCGTTCCAAGACAAACGGCAAGGCGCCGATCAACTGGGGTCTTCAGATTGCCGGGCTGACCTGCCTTGGCTTTGTCATCACCAATTCGCTGTTCGTCTCGGCGATGCCACTGTTCTTCGTGCAGGAAACACATCTGCCCGGCGCAACACCGGGCCTGGCACTGTCGGTCAAATGCCTGCTGGAAGTCTTTGTCATCTTCGGCTCGGTTCGCCTTGCCGAGCGCATCGGCATTCGCCAGGTGCTGATGCTGGCAGCGTGCCTTGCCGCGGTCAGCATGGTGCTGTTTGCCCAGGTGACCGCACTCTGGCAGGTACTGGCCATCGCTGTACTGGAAGGGACTTATTATGGCCTGTTTGCCGGTGTCGCGATCAGCTTCGTGCAGAGCTTCGCACCGGACCGGCCGGGCCGGGCAACGGCGGTTTACATGAACAGCCTGTTCCTCGGTGGCATGATCGGCAGCATTTCGATGGGTTTCATCGCCAGTGCGGCCAGCTTTCAGACCGTGCTTTACACCGCGGCGCTTTCGGCAACCGCGGCCCTGGCCGTTCTGCTTGCAACGCTCAAGGTTCAACCCAAAGTCATTGAAGAAGGAGCCTAGACACCGCCTGACTTGGCGACGGACAACGCATTGGCCATGGCACCGGCAAAACTCGTTCTGTCATCGGGATTCAGGAAATTGCCGAGATCGACCTGTTCACCCCGACTGAGGAGGGTCACCTTGACGACCCCTTCGTCCTCGATCCGGTCGACCGTCAGGCGGACCCAGAAGGGATTGAAACGGTATTCCTGGTATTTCTTGCCCGGACCAACCTTGCGGATCGCAATCTCGTGCCGCGAGACAACCACTTCCTCGAAAGTTCGTGCGGAGTGGTAGTTCATCCGAAAGGCAAACCAGAGCAGCGCGATATCAAGTCCGAAGAACCCGAAAACCGGCCAGGCGCCGATACGCAGAAACAGAATACCGGCGATGAAACTTACACCGCCGAAGAAGCACATGAGAACCAGGAATCCGTTTGGCCCCAGAGACCGGTGGGGGGTCAGAACGGCAGTGAAAAAAGGCCGGTCCTGATCCGGCAATTCGCCATCCTGCAGGGGTTTCGGATTGTTCTTGCTCATGAGGCATGATTATAGAGAGAAGATGACGCAAGCAAAGAGCCCTTCCAAGACTGCGGCAGCACGCCGGCCCGCAAAGTCCAAACAGACCCGGAGAAAAGCACCCTCCGTGGACAACCCCGGCAAGGTGCTGAAACGGTCCCGCTATACGAAAGCGGAAACCTTTGCGATCTTCCAGCGCTTCCATGCCGACAACCCGGAACCGAAGGGCGAACTGGATTATGTCAATGCTTTCACGCTTCTGGTTGCCGTGGTGCTGTCGGCCCAGGCAACCGACGTTGGTGTGAACCGGGCAACAAGACACCTGTTCCAGATTGCCGACACACCGGAAAAGATGGTGGCGCTCGGGGAGGACCGGGTGCGGGAGGAAATAAAGACGATCGGCCTTTACAAGAACAAGGCCAAGAACGTCATCCTGTTGTCCGAGCAGCTGATCCGCGACCATGGCGGCGAGGTTCCGGAAGACCGCGAAGCGCTGGAAGCGCTGCCCGGTGTCGGCCGGAAGACCGCAAATGTGGTTCTGAACATCTTCTTCGGCCACCCGACCATTGCCGTCGACACGCATCTGTTTCGCCTGGGCAACCGTATCGGCATTGCCCCCGGCAAGACGCCTCTCGACGTGGAAAAAGCCATGGAGAGGGTCGTGCCGGTGGAATTTGCGCTCCATGCCCACCACTGGCTCATCCTGCATGGCCGGTACATCTGCAAGGCGCGCAAACCGGAGTGCCGGCGCTGTGTGATTTACGATCTGTGCCGGAGCACGGAGAAAGAACTTTTTGATGCGGTGCCGGATATTGCCCTGCGCACCAAAGCCCTTATTGAAAAGGAAACAGTTGCGTGAGTTTCCCGCTTGGACCATTTCCCGTGAGCGAGAGGCTTCGCTTCCGCTTGCCTTCCAGCAATGATGCCGCTTTTTACCACCAGCTCATGAATGAGCCGGATTACATCCGATTTATCGCCGACCACGGTATCAAGACCGAGGAAGACGCGGCCAATTACATCAAGAACAAGACGCTGGCGCGCTTTGCCGCCCATGGAGTCGGGCTTTGGATTCTGGATCTGAAACCGTCGCTGACACCGGTTGGTGTGTGCGGTCTGGTGGTGCGCAAGGAACTGAAGTACCCGGACCTTGGTTTTGCCTTCCTGGAAGACCACCGCGGAAAGGGGTTCGGCCGCGAGGCCGGGCAGAGCGTGCTGGACTTCGTTACCCGGGAACTGAAGCTGCGCACGCTGTGCGCGATCACGCATCCGGAAAACGTCCGCTCTGCCAACCTCCTGAAGAAACTTGGCTTCGAGCCGGATGGCCAGCGGCATCTGGCGGAGATCGGGACGACCTCCAACTATTACGAATGGAAATTGCGTTATGTGGAAAGCGGTCTGGCCTGAGGGCCGCCGCAATCAATCGCGACGATCAGCGTTTCTCGCGAACGCGTACGACCACGTCTACACGAACGATTTCCATGCCTTCGGGTGCTTTCGGCAGAGCGCCGATGCCCACACCTTCGCCCGGAATGTCGATCACCCGGTTTTCGCCTTCGATGAAGAAGTGATGGTGGTCGGACACATTGGTGTCGAAGTAGGTCTTGTTGCCGTCGATCGCGACTTCGCGCAGCAGACCGGCTTCGGTGAACTGGTGCAGCGTGTTGTAAACCGTGGCGAGAGAGACCGGCACATCGGCGTCGACCGCCTCTTCATGAAGCAGCTCGGCCGAGATGTGGCGATCGCCCCGGGAGTACAGAATTTCTGCAAGCGAGACACGCTGGCGCGTCGGCCGAAGGCCTGCAGACCGCAGCATGTCGGTCACATTCTTCTTGTCGCCGGTTTCATGCACCACAAGTGTTGTCATTCCGATCCGATCCAGGTCCAGGGTCGCTTCTTGAAACGGCGCAAATATATACCGCGCAAACGTTGCGCCGGGCCGTTTTCACTAACATTGGCCTATATCTGCCATTTCTTGTACCCAAGATGCAAGTTTTAAACGTAAAGGGCAACCTGAGCGGAAATCAGGGCGCAACTGCGGCGCGTTCGGAAGGTTCGTGCAAGCGCTGACCAAACAGCCGCAAGCCGGTGTCCCGGAGCCGGATGCGCAGATTACGTCGAATACGCACAAAACTTGGCGAAACGCCCGAAAAAACCGAGTAACTTCGCGCAAGTGACATCTTTCGGTCATGGTTCCCCTGTGTTAGGAAGGCGCCTCAAACGAACCGAAAACAAACCGAACCTGCCCTGGGAATTTCCCTGGCAGGAGACAAAACACGGATCCCGAATGACCGATCGCCGCTCCAGCTACGATTATGAAGCACTTCTCGCCTGCGGCCGCGGCGAGCTGTTTGGCCCGGGCAATGCCCAGCTGCCTCTTCCCCCGATGCTGATGTTCGACCGGATCACGGAACTTTCCGAAACCGGCGGTGAATTCGACAAGGGGTTCGCTCGCGCCGAGTTCGACATCAAGCCGGATCTCTGGTTCTTCCCGTGCCATTTCCAGGGAAATCCGGTGATGCCGGGCTGCCTTGGTCTCGACGCCCTGTGGCAGCTGACCGGTTTCTTCCTTGGCTGGCTGGGCCTTGAAGGCAAGGGCATGGCCCTGTCGACCGGTGAAGTGAAGTTCAAGGGCATGGTTACGCCGGACGTGAAGCTGGTGGAATACGGTGTCGACTTCAAGCGGGTCATGAAGGGTCGCCTGGTTCTCGGCATTGCCGACGGCTGGTTGAAGGCGGACGGTGAACAGATTTACAAGGCGACCGATTTGCGCGTCGGCCTGGCAAAGACCTGACACCCGTTCGCAGGATCAATTGATGGCACCGGCGCTTCTTTTTCATTGGGAGCGCCGGTTTGCATATTATGTATGTGCCTGCAGGCTCTCGACACACCCCCTGAGAGCTGTGGTGCAGTCAAGACAATAGGAGACCGCAATGAGACGCGTTGTCGTCACCGGCATGGGTATCGTGTCGTCCATCGGAGCAAACACCGAAGAAGTGCTGTCCAGCCTTCGAGAAGGCAAGTCCGGCATCAGCTTCGCTCCGGATTACGCGGAACACGGCTTCAGAAGCCAGGTACACGGCATGCCGAATGTCGATATCGCTTCGCTCATCGACAAGCGCCAGCTGCGCTTCATGGGCGACGGTGCCGCCTATAACTACATCTCCATGCAGCAGGCGATTGCCGACAGCGGTCTGGAAGAATCCGACATCTCCAACCCGCGCACCGGCCTGATCATGGGTTCCGGTGGTCCATCGACCAAGAACCTTTTCCAGGCGCACCAGATCGTGCTGGAAAAAGGGTCGCCCAAGCGCATGGGCCCGTTCATGGTGACCCGCGGCATGAGCTCCACCAACTCTGCCTGCCTGGCGACACCGTTCAAGATCAAGGGCATCAACTATTCCATCACGTCGGCCTGCTCCACCTCGGCGCATTGCATCGGTGCAGCTACCGAACAGATCCAGTTCGGCAAGCAGGACGTGATGTTTGCCGGTGGCGGTGAGGAACTCGACTGGACCCTGTCCTGCCTGTTCGACGCCATGGGCGCCATGTCCTCCAAGTACAACGACACCCCTCAGACCGCATCGCGGGCCTATGACGCGACCCGCGACGGCTTCGTGATTGCCGGTGGTGGCGGTGTGGTGGTTCTGGAAGAACTGGAACACGCCAAGGCGCGCGGCGCGAAAATCTATGCCGAGGTTACCGGCTACGCAGCCAACTCCGACGGCTACGACATGGTGGCGCCTTCCGGTGAAGGCGGCGAGCGCTGCATGCGCCTTGCCACCTCGACCCTGGGCGACCGCAAGGTCAACTACATCAACAGCCACGGCACTTCGACACCCGTCGGCGATATCGGCGAAATCGAAGCGATCCGCCGCGTGTTCGGTGAAAACCAGCCGCCGGTGTCTTCGACCAAATCGCTCACCGGCCACAGCCTGGGTGCGACCGGCGTTCAGGAAGCCATTTACTGCCTGCTGATGCTGCAGAACGACTTCATGACCGCGTCTGCCAACATCAACGAGCTGGATCCGGCCCTGAAGCCGGGCGAGATCGTGACCGAGCGCGTGGACAATGCAGGCCTCGACACGGTTCTTTCCAACAGCTTCGGCTTTGGCGGCACCAACGCGTCGCTCGCGCTGTCGCGCTTTCACAGCTGAGGAGTTTTGAATGTCTGATCTGATGAAGGGCAAACGCGGCCTGATCATGGGCGTTGCCAACGACCACTCCATTGCCTGGGGTATTGCCAAGACGCTCGCCGATCACGGTGCCGAACTTGCCTTCACCTATCAGGGAGAGGCTTTCGGCCGCCGTACCAAGCCGCTGGCGGATTCCGTCGGTTCCAAGATCCTTGTGCCGTGCGACGTGGAAGACATTGCATCGGTCGACAGCGTGTTCGACACGCTGAAGGAAGAGTGGGGCAGCATCGACTTCCTGGTGCATGCGATCGCCTTTTCCGACAAGACGGAACTGCGCGGGAAATACGCCGACACCACGCGGGAGAATTTCTCCCGCACCATGCTGATCTCCTGCTTCTCCTTCACCGAAATCGCCAAGCGGGCTGCCGCTTTGATGACCAATGGCGGTTCCATGGTGACGCTGACCTATGGTGGTTCCACCAAGGTCATGCCGAACTACAACGTGATGGGCGTTGCCAAGGCTGCTCTGGAATCTTCCGTCCGTTACCTGGCGGTGGACTACGGTGAGCAG
Organism: Roseibium sp. RP-7; assembly: GCF_053005225.1. NCBI lineage: Bacteria > Pseudomonadati > Pseudomonadota > Alphaproteobacteria > Hyphomicrobiales > Stappiaceae > Roseibium > Roseibium sp. RP-7. The sequence goes on along the minus strand of NZ_JBRKQA010000003.1, from coordinate 566,843 downwards.
AACATCCGCGTGAACGCGATTTCCGCCGGCCCGGTTCGGACCCTTGCAGGATCCGGCGTTTCCGATGCCCGCCTGATGTTCAACTTCCAGAAGCGCAATTCTCCGCTCTGCCGGACCGTTTCCCTGGACGAAATCGGCGGAACCGGCCTCTATCTCCTGTCGGATCTTTCCGGTGGCGTGACCGGTGAAGTGCACTTTGTCGACAGTGGCTACAACATCATGTCGATGCCGCGTCTGGAAGAGCTCAAGGTTCAGGAAGTTCAGGCCGACTGAGGCCCGTCCAACAATCCAGACATGCAAAAGGCGGCCGTTGGCCGCCTTTTTTGTTCGAGAATTTCCGTTCCTTTTTCCTCAGGGTGAGGGATCAGGAAACCCAGGCAATCGAGGGAGGGGGACGTCAGTCTCCGATCAGCTCGTCCGGATAGACACCGAACAGGCGGGTCTGATCCAGCCAGCCGTCATAGTTCTCGCCGTTGACCCGGCACCAGCCTCCGGCACATTCGGAAACCGTCGTCAGCACGAAGGGATCCAGTTCGGCAACGATATCGGCGTCGGAGCGGGAGCGGGAGCGCAGCGGTGTGCGGTCGCTTTTTTCCCATGGGGTGACGAGAGCCGTGCGGCGGCTGGACAACAGCGAGCGGAACACCCAGCCCTGCTTGCCTTCCCAATCGCGAATGCGGCGCCAGTTCTCGAATTCACCGACGATTTCCACGGGCAAACCGGACTGCACGAAGGTCCACGCGATATCATGTTCGCGCGAAGGCCCGATGCGCACATTGACCCGGTCGGACTTCAGACTGACAAATCTCGGCACCGGCAGGCCGCTTGCGCCGGTCGTGGTGCCCTGGGCCTGCGAAGCGACCGAAGTTGCGAGCAGACCGCACAGCAATGTCATCACAGTGAGGAAGATCCGGGTAGCCTGGAACGAGCGAGCCATATTGTCCGGTTGTCCAATTGTTATTGATCTTTGATTTGAGGCAAATCTCTACCGAAAAATTTGCGCGAAAACCAGCTTGGTCGTTTTGGCCGGTTGGCGATCCGCGGCGATTGAAACCGATCCCTTGTTTCTGCCGGACCATCTGGTAAGGAAAAGGGGTGGTCTCATCCGCTCGCGCAACGCGCAGCGTCAAAGTGGTACCGTTGAGGTTAACAAGTCCTCAACGAAGCGCGAAAGGCAATTGGTATGGCGAAAAAGAAGCCTGTCGTTGTGGTGACCCGGAAGCTTCCGGACGTGGTGGAAACACGGATGCGTGAGCTTTTCGAGACGCGTCTCAATGATAATGACAGGCCCTTCAGCCAGGCGGAACTGGTGGAAGCGGTGCGAACCGCCGATGTTCTGGTGCCGACCGTTACCGACCGGATCGACTCATCCGTCCTCTCGCAGGCTGGTGAAAACCTGAAGCTCATCGCAAACTTCGGTAATGGTGTCGACAACATCGATGTCGTGAGTGCCAACAACCGGGGAATCAATGTCACCAACACGCCGGGCGTGCTGACCGAAGACACCGCGGACATGACCATGGCGCTGATCCTGGCCGTGCCGCGTCGACTTGCCACAGGCATCAAGGCGCTGGAAGCCGGCGACTGGGCCGGCTGGTCGCCAACCTGGATGCTTGGCCACCGGATCTGGGGAAAACGCCTGGGTATCATCGGCATGGGCCGCATTGGCCAGGCCGTCGCACGCCGTGCCAAGGCCTTCGGCATGTCGATCCACTATCACAACCGCCGCCGCCTTGCCGAAAGTGTCGAGGAAGAGCTTGAGGCAACCTACTGGGACAGCCTTGACCAGATGCTGGCGCGCATGGATGTCGTCTCCATCCACTGCCCGCACACGCCGGGAACGTTCCACCTTCTGTCCGCCCGCCGCCTGAAGCTTCTGAAAAAGGATGCCTACGTCGTGAACACCGCCCGTGGCGAGGTGATCGACGAAAACGCCCTGATCCGGATGCTCGAGAGCGGTGAGCTTGCAGGCGCCGGCCTGGACGTGTTCGAGCACGAACCCGCGGTCAATCCGAAGCTGGCCAAGCTGGAAAGCGTTCTGCTGCTGCCGCACATGGGGTCGGCCACCATCGAGGGCCGTATCGAAATGGGCGAGAAGGTCATCATCAACATCAAGACCTTCATGGACGGACACCGCCCGCCGGATCGTGTTCTGCCATCGATGCTTTGACCCGTTTGCGAGTCTAATGTCTTGGCTGATCGTTTCATCGGCAGCGCGGTTGCCGTGCCGGCCAGTCTCGACTGGCTGAGGGCGACCGAAACCGGCCGTATCTGGCTCGACAAGCTGCCGGTGCTGCTTGAAACCGCGTGCGAACACTTCGGGCTTTCAGAAATTGGGAGCCCGTTTTCTGGCGGTAATGTATCTCTCGTCGTTCCGGCAAAACACGACGGTGAGGATGTTGTCCTCAAACTGCAGTTTCCCGATCACGAATGCCGCCACGAAGCAGAGGCACTGGGGCGCTGGAACGGCAAGGGTGCTGTTCGGCTTTTGAAACATGCGCCGGAACTGGGCGCACTGCTGCTGGAGCGCTGCAGGCCGGGACAGTTTCTGGCCGACGACACCGAAACGGACCGAATTGGCGTTGTTGCAGGGTTGCTGCGTCTCCTGACAATCCCCGTCGGTGATCCGTTTACCCGCCTCAACGATGAAGCCGCTCGGTGGCGCGATAGCCTCGACCATAGCTGGATGGCTGCCGGGAAGCCTTGCGAGCAATATCTCGTGGACGCTTCGCGCAAGGCCTTGCAAGACCTTTGTCTTGAGAAAGAGACGGAAGAGGTCCTGCTCCACCAGGACCTGCACGGACACAACATTCTGTCCTCTGAAAGAGATACCTGGCTTGCCATCGACCCGAAGCCTCTCGCCGGCGATCCTGCCTTTGCGCTAAGCCCGATCATCAGGAGCTTCGAATTCGGACATTCGAAAGCCGAAGCGCGTTACCGCCTGGACCGACTGTCGGAAGACCTGGAGCTTGACCGGGAGCGGGCAAGATATTGGACCATCGGCCAGACCATGGCCTGGGCATTCAGCAGCAGCTATGCCGAGCGGCACTTTGAAACAGTGCGCTGGTTGCTGGCGGACAATTGATCCACCAAATCCGTTTAAGTGGTCTTTCGAGCCTCAGCCGTTGTATTTTGACCAGATCGCACTGTCGCCCATGCCTTCGATGAAGGCCTTGTGGGCTTCAAGTTCGCTTTCCTGCAGCAGGCGCTGCAACGGCGAGGGACGCTGGCGGGCGTTAAAAGTGCCGAGTTCGCCAGGTTCGAAGCTGGAGCCTGCAGAAGAGGTTTCTTCCTCGTCCGTCATCAGGCCAAGGGCCGTCTGACGTCCGCCGATAAGCTCCAGATAGACTTCAGCCAGGATTTCCGCATCCAGAAGAGCGCCGTGCTTGATGCGCTTGGAGTTGTCGATGCCATAGCGAGAGCACAGCGCATCCAGCGAATTCGGCCCCGATGGGTGCTTGCGGCGGGCGAGATCCAGCGTATCGAGCACCTGGGTATTCGGGATTGTCCGCCGTCCGGCCCGTTCCAGCTCCATGTTGATGAAGCCCATGTCGAAAGCCGCGTTGTGGATCACCAGCGTGGCATCGCCAACGAACTCCAGAAACTCATCCGCAACGTGCTCGAACAAGGGCTTGTCGGACAGGAACTCCGCCGACAGGCCATGAACCCGGAAAGCTTCTTCCGGCATGTCGCGCAGCGGGTTGATGTAGACATGATAGGAATTGCCCGTCGCGATGTGGTTGATCAACTCCACACCGCCGATTTCCACCAGCCGATCGCCTCCGCGCGGGTTCAGGCCTGTTGTTTCCGTATCGAACGAGATCTCGCGCATTTTTCCGCCTTTTGCCTATGGATTCACTGTGCAGCTTGCAGGGTGAGTGGCAAGAGTTGCGCGTGGTTTTCCCCGGTGTTCTGGGGTTCTGGCGTTTGATCCCAGTGCCCCTGTGCCTGTTCCGTCCAACACTTCATTCAGAGGAGCCCGGCATTGCCGGGTGTCTCGAAGGATGGGTCACTGGTTTCGGAGTATGCTGCCCATCCTTCGAGACGGGCCTTGCAGGCCCTCCTCAGGATGAGGGCGAAATTGTAAAGACCTTCGGTGCAAGAGGAGATCAGAGAGACGTCAACCTGCCGCGGCCAATGCCTTCAGGATCGCTCTCACCTGCCGCTTCGCCGCTTCCATGCCCCGGCCGGTATCGACCAGGAAATGCGCGCGGCGGCGTTTTTCTGCGTCAGGCATCTGCTTGGCGAGGATCGCCTCGAACCTGTCTTCGCTCATGCCCGGCCGGGCGAGGACACGGTCTCGCTGAACGTCTGCATCGGCGGTGACAACAACGACGACATCCACGCGGGCCTCACCGCCGGTTTCGAACAGCAACGGGATATCCAGCATGACGATGCGCCGATGGTCCGCACGGGCACGCTTCAGAAAGAGCTGCTCTTCCTCACGCACCAGGGGATGAACGATGGCTTCGAGCTTTTTCATGGCCTCGGGCTTGCCGAGCACATGCGGAGAGAGCAGCGTACGGTCGACCTTGCCGTCCGACACCGTGCCGGGAAACGCCGCCTCGATCAGCGGCGCGGCCCGGCCCGAATAGAGCGCATGGACCGTGGCATCGGCATCGTGCACGGGAATACCTTCAGCAGCGAACATTTTTGCCGTTGTCGATTTGCCCATGCCGATGGAGCCGGTGAGGCCGATCCGGATCACGCGGTTACTCCAAGGTCTGCGAGTATGAGGTTGCGCAGGGTGTCGTCCACTTCCGGCCGAACCCCGAACCAGCGCTCGAAAGCCGGTACGGCCTGATGCAGCAGCATGCCAAGGCCGTCCACAGTCCGATTGCCCCGCGCCTTCGCGCTGCGCAGCAGGTCGGTTTCCAGTGGTGCATAGACTGCGTCAGTGACGATTGCCGTCTTCGGCAAGGGTGACAGGTCGATTTCCAGTGGCGCCTTTCCGGCCATGCCGAGCGAAGTGGTGTTCACCAGAAGATCGGCTTCTTCAAGCACTGTCCCCAGGTTGTCCCATTCGTGAGCAATCGTTCCGGAACCAAACATATCCGCAATGGCTTTTGCTTTTTCGAATGTCCGGTTGATGATATGCACTCTTGTGAATTTCCGCGAGAGCAATGCCCACACAACGGCACGTGCGGCTCCACCTGCCCCCAGGACCACGGCAGATTCACGTGAAACGTCCCACCCGGGGGCGAGCTGATCAAGATTGCCGAGAAAGCCGAGTCCATCCGTATTGGCCCCGCACAGCCGGCCGCTGTCGTCCAGCCAGATCGTGTTGGCAGCCCCCATGGATCTTGCCGCATCGTCCAGCCAGTCGCAGGCCGCGGCAGCCACTTCCTTGTTCGGAACAGTGACATTGGCACCGGACAGACCCGCGTCGGCAAAATTCCGGTAGAAGTCCTCGGCTGTTTCCGGCGGAACATCGACCCGGCCATATTCTCCGGCGATGCCATGCTTCTTCAACCAGTATCCATGTACCAGCGGAGAGCGGGAATGTGTGACCGGATGACCTGTGATGGCCGCTTTTTTCACGGATCCGCTCATGTTTCGATCACCTTGAGGCTGCGCAGTTCTGCCAGAAGAGGCAAAAGCGGCAGGCCAAGAATGGTGAAATAGTCGCCATCTATCTTTTCAAAAAGCTGTACGCCGAGACTTTCCAGCTGATAGGCGCCGACGCTGGAAAGCACGTCCTCACCGGCCGCAGCCAGATAGTGGCCAATGAAGGCCGGGCTCAGTTCGCGCATGGTCAGGCGTGCCGTGGAAACGTGGCGCCAGATTGCTTCGCCATCCTTCGAAATCACGACGGCGGAATGCAGTTCGTGGGTCTTGCCGGAAAAGGCGAGCAGTTGCCGGCGCGCAGCTTCCATGTCCTCCGGTTTTGTGCGTCTTTCACCTTCGAACGCCAGAATCTGATCGGCACCGATGACAAGATCACCGGCGCGGCGGTCACTGACGTCATTCGCCTTGGCTTCCGCCAGAACGCTTGCCAGGTCTTCCGGAGGAAAGCCTGCTTCCAGGAGCGGGGCTTCGACAACACGCTCGTCGACATCGGCCGGGTCAACCTCGATGTCGAGCCCGGCGTTTTTCAGAAGATCAGCGCGGATTCTGCTTCCGCTTGCCAAGACAAGTGCCATTTCCATCCCTTTTGTTGGTTATCCGGCGCGCCCGGTTTCTCCTCCGCCTTCCTGCCCTGATTTGAATTCCTTGAAAAGGGTCAGGATCTCCGCAGCTGTCTCCTCGACAGAACGACGCGTAACGTCAATCAACGGCCAGCCATGTTCCGTGCAGAGCCTGCGGGTCATGTTAATCTCCTGGGAGATCTCCTTCCGGTCGACATACGTGTCGTTATAGCCTTCCGAATTCAAAGACAGCACACGGTTGCGGCGGATTTGCTGGATGCGTTCGGCAGAAGCGATCAGACCGACAATCATCGGCTGCTTGAGTTTCTTCACATGTTCGGGCAGGGCAATGCCCGGGACCAGCGGCACGTTTGCTGCCTTGATGCCCCGGTTGGCCAGATAGATGCAGGTTGGCGTCTTGGATGTGCGCGAAATGCCGATCAGCACGATATCGGCGGATTCCAGATCGTCCCAGATCTGACCGTCATCATGCAACATGGTGTAGTTGAGCGCTTCCATCCGGCGAAAATATTCCGCATCCAGTTCATGCTGTCCGCCGACCCTGTGGGTTTGGGTGACATTGAGATAGGACTGGAAGACCGCGAAGACCGGATCCAGGATATTGACGAAGGGCACGCCCAGCTCGCGGCATTTCAGTTCCAGCCGGCCGGCGATTTCCACATCGACCAGGGTATAGAGGACGATGCCGGGTGCCTTTTCGATTTCAGTGATTACCCGGTCGAGCTGCTTCTGGGAGCGCACCAGCGGATAGACATGCTCGATTTCCTGCACGTTCTCGTACTGGACCGTTGCCGCACGGGCCACTGTCATCAGCGTTTCGCCGGTGGAGTCGGACACGAGATGGAGATGGAAGTAGTGTCTCGACTTGTTCACGTTGTCATCCCCAGGCCTGTTGATGATTTGGGTAAGATGTCTGCCACCCAGTGCCTAGCACGAAGTTTATGCCCGCTCAGCCGAATTTATTAACAATGCTTAAACGAGCGGAAACTGATGCCGAAACGGTTGTGCATGGATGTGGATTCACAAAGGCGCTGTGACATATCGACAGATTGTCCACTGCCGCCCAATTCCTTAACGAAACGTAAACAAGCGGACAAGTGATTGTAATTCAATTCGTAATCCTGTTATCGACTCCTGGGGAGGAAATCTGCTTAACAAGTAGCGGATTTTTTCCCGCCGAGAAAATCAGGCTGATGGATTGTGGATAGAAAATGATCCCGGTAATCCACGCACAAATAGAAAAAACAGATTCAAAATAAGAATCTTTATTGATTTGAAATGTGGGAAAGGCGACCTCATGAAATCCCAAGACAGGTCCGTGATGCGGGTACTCTCCGGAGAAAAGCTCTGGCCGCCTCCCATCTGGATGATGCGTCAGGCCGGACGCTATCTTCCCGAATATCGCGAAGTGCGTTCGAAGGCGGCAAACTTTCTGGAGTTCTGCTATTCGCCGGACCTTGCAACAGAGGTCACGCTCCAGCCGATCCGCCGGTATGGTTTTGATGCAAGCATTCTGTTTTCAGACATCTTCGTCGTACCGGACGCCATCGGGTACCCGGTTCGTTTTGAAGAAGGACGTGGTCCCGTTCTGGAACCGCTGTCTTCCGATCTTCTGGATCGTCTGGAACAGGATCGTGCCGAGGATCATCTCAAACCGGTCATAGAGACGGTTTCCCGCCTGCGGGCGGAGCTGCCAGAGGAAACGACGCTGCTGGGCTTCTGTGGCGCTCCGTGGACGGTTGCCTGCTATTCCGTTGCAGGTCATACCACCCAGGACCAGGTTGCCGCCCGTGTGGGCGCCTATCGCGATCCTGACCTGATGCAGCGTTTCGTCGATCAGCTCGTCACGGCCTCGATCCGCTATCTCATCCGACAGCTGGATGCGGGCGCGGATGCGGTCCAGATTTTCGATACCTGGGCGGGTGTTCTGGATGAAGCCGGTTTCAAGCGCTGGTCGATCGAACCGACCCGCCGGATCGTTGACGGTGTTCGGGCCGTGCGACCGGACGCGAAGATCATCGGTTTCCCGAAAGCTTCCTCGGCTCGGATGATGGCATTCGTGGAAGGTACGGGTGTGGATGCGGTCGGTTTCGACTGGACGGCTCCGGACCAGGTTGCTCTCGATATTCAGAAGAAGGTCCCGATCCAGGGCAATCTCGATCCGATGCGGCTGGTGGCTGGTGGCAAGGCGCTGGAAGAGGGCGTGGCCCATATCCTGAACACCTTCGACAAGGGTCCGCTGGTTTTCAACCTGGGGCATGGTGTGACGCCGGACGCGGATCCGGAAAACGTTGCCCGCATGGTCGAGCTGGTCAGGAAGGGATAAGCGCATGGATCTCTTTCTCTGGATCAAGGCGCTCCACGTCATCTCGATCATCGCGTGGATGGCCGGCATGCTCTATCTACCTCGGCTGTTCGTCTACCATGCGGCCACGGAAATCGGATCGGAACAGTCCGAGACCTTCAAGATCATGGAACGGCGGCTGCTCAAGGCCATCATCAATCCGGCCATGATCGCCTCCTGGGGGTTTGGCCTGTGGCTCGCCTGGGAACTTCAGGCCTGGCAGGACGGGTGGTTCCACGCCAAGTTCACGTTTGTCCTGATCATGTCCGGTGTTCACGGCCATCTCAGCAGCTGTGTGAAGAAATTCGCCCGCGACGAGAACAAAAGGTCGCAGCGTTACTACCGGATACTCAACGAAGTTCCGACTGTCCTGATGATCGGGATCGTCATCTTCGTCATCGTCAAACCGTTTTAAGCGGCACGAAACAGGCAATAGAGACAGCCGCAGACATGCGGCCGTCATTTTCACCTTTCGAATTCTAAGTGTGGCCTAAAAAACCGGCAGAATTCCGGGCTTGCGCTTTATTGCAAATCAACGTATCTTTCGCGCATCTTCATACGGCACAGTGTTCGTTTTCAATCGCTCCGCAGTCGCCGTACAATCTGGACACGCCTAAAAGTCTCTCAGATATCTTCTGGCCGACCCATCCATCCGGCGCAGAACGACCTTTCCAAACCTAAATCCATAACAACACAAAAAAAGACCCCAACTCGATGCGGGAAATGAAACTCAAAGACCTAAAAGAAAAAACACCGACAGAGCTGCTCCAGACTGCTGAGGAGCTTGAAGTCGAAAACGCCAGCACCATGCGCAAGCAGGAGCTGATGTTCGCCATCCTGAAGAACCTAGCTGCTCAGGATGTGGAGATTATCGGCGAAGGCGTCGTTGAAGTCCTTCAGGACGGCTTCGGCTTTCTCCGGTCTCCGGATGCGAACTATCTGCCGGGCCCGGACGATATTTACGTCTCGCCCTCGCAGATCCGCCGCTTTTCGCTGCGGACAGGGGACACCGTTGAAGGCCAGATCCGCAGCCCCAAAGAGGGCGAACGGTATTTTGCCCTTCTCAAAGTCAACACCATCAATTTCGAGGATCCGGAAAAGGCCCGGCACAAGGTTCACTTCGACAACCTGACGCCGCTTTATCCGGATGAACGTTTCCGGATGGAGATCGAAGATCCGACCATCAAGGATCTCTCCTCCCGCGTTATCGACCTGGTAGCGCCCCTCGGCAAAGGCCAGCGTGCGCTGATCACCGCGCCGCCGCGCACAGGTAAAACGGTGTTCCTGCAGAACATCGCGAAGTCCATCACCACCAATCATCCGGAATGCTATCTGATCGTTCTTCTGATCGATGAACGTCCGGAAGAAGTGACCGACATGCAGCGCACGGTCGACGGCGAAGTGGTTTCCTCCACGTTCGACGAACCGGCCGCCCGCCACGTGCAGGTTGCCGAAATGGTGATCGAGAAGGCCAAGCGCTTGACCGAACATGGCCGGGACGTCGTCATCCTGCTGGACTCCATCACGCGTCTGGGACGTGCGTACAACACCGTCGTTCCGTCTTCAGGCAAGGTCCTGACCGGTGGTGTGGATGCCAACGCCCTGCAGCGGCCGAAGCGCTTCTTCGGTGCGGCCCGTAACATTGAAGAGGGTGGCTCGCTGACGATCATCGCGACCGCACTGATCGATACCGGCAGCCGCATGGACGAAGTCATCTTCGAAGAGTTCAAGGGTACGGGTAACTCCGAAATCATCCTGGACCGCAAGATCTCCGACAAACGTGTTTACCCGGCCATCGATATCCAGCGCTCCGGTACGCGTAAGGAAGAGCTTCTGGTACCGGCCGAACGTCTCAAGAAGACCTTCGTGCTGCGCCGGATCCTCAACCCGATGGGGACGGTGGATGCGATCGAGTTCCTGCTCGACAAGCTCAAGCAGACCAAGTCGAACGACGATTTCTTCGACAGCATGAACACTTGATCCCAAACGGATCGGGTTCTATTCAAAGGCGCGGCCCGCGAGGGTTCGCGCCTTTACTTTTTGTTAAGAATTAAGCACCCCGCCACCGTGTTTCACGTGAATCCTGCCTTTTGTTGAATCGGACCCGTTCTGATGCCTGAAGCTTCGTTCCTGTTAGAGACTGACCGGCTCCTGCTTCGTCCATGGAAGGATGAAGACCTGGACCCGTTTGCCAGGCTCTGTGCCGACCCCGAGGTGATGAGATTTTTCCCTGAGGTGCTGACGCGGGAGAAGTCCGACTTGCTGGTTGCACGGTGCCGGGAAAAGACGGTGAAGGACGGTTTCAGCATGGCGCCGATTGAAATCAAGGGGACGGGAGAATTTCTCGGCTTTGTCGGTTTGAACGTTCCATCCTATGCGGCGCCCCTGCCATTCGAGCCATGTGTCGAAATCGGCTGGCGCCTGAAGCGGACTGCCTGGGGGAAGGGCTATGCAGGCGAGGCTGCGCGGGAGTGGCTTCGATTCGGTTTTGAAACCATCGGTCTTGAAGAGATCGTGGCTTTCACCATCCCGGACAATCTGCCGTCGCAAAGGGTCATGGAAAAGATCGGAATGACACGTGACAGGGATGGAGACTTTCTTCATCCCAGTCTTCCGGCTGATCATCCGATCGCAAAGCATGTGCTCTATCGCCTTAAGAAGTCCGACTGGATGTCCCGGACGACCTGAGTGGGTGTTTATCCTGATGCGACAATCAGATTCACGTGAAACAGACCTGCATCGCCTAAAGTTCAGACAATGAGAAACACCTTCAAGATTGAAACCGAACGGTTGGTGTTGCGCTGTTGGGCGGAAGCGCATGTTGACCCCTGTGTGCAACTTTGCGCCGACCCGGTGGTGATGCGGTACTTTCCCGATGTGCTGACCCGTGATCGAACCTTGAAGCTGATCGGTATGTTTCGGGACTGTTTTGAAAAGCACGGTGTTTTTTACGCACCGATTGAACTGAAGGCGTCAGGCGAGTTCATCGGCTTTGCCGGACTTGATGTACACGATGAAGAGGCGCTGCCCATAGGTGCCTGTGTCGATATCGGTTGGAGGCTCAAGCGGTCAGCGTGGGGCCGGGGGTTTGCCAGCGAAGCTGCTCGCGCCTGGCTTCGATTCGGCTTTGAAACCATTGGCTACGAAGAGATTGTTGCCTTCACTGTGCCTGACAACATTCCTTCGCAGAAGGTCATGACACGAATTGGCATGACGCACGATGAGAGGGGTGACTTCCAGCACCCGAAGCTTCCAGAGGGACATGCCTTCAAGCGGCACCTGCTCTACAGGATGACGTATGACGATTGGCAGATGCGGACTGGGTAAGGGTTTATCCGAGCCGGAGATAAACCCGAGCAAAGATTCACGTGAAACAGAAACAGGTTCATGCTGGGGTCGGAATTTGTTTCACGTGAATCCCCTGTTTTGAATCGGCTCCGAACTCATCGCCTACTGTTGTGTTCAGGAGCTTAACCGCCTCCACTTACATTGTGTGACGACATGGGTGAAAGACCTCGATCTTCAGGCTTCGAACAGATTGTGAGGTTGTGTCGTAGTCTCGCCAAACGAAATGCAATTCCCTCATTCAGTGTGTTTCCGTCCTGGACCCGATTTGAAGGGGGAGCAGGAGATGAAGGAGACTGGGTACACTATGGCCGAAGCTATGTGTGTGAGGCACGAGAACCGCGCCTGAGAGGAAAGCCGCTCCTGTTCAGGACAGGTATTTTTCTGACAATTGATTCACGTGAAACAGATTGCCGTCTCACAGGTCACTTCGATTCGGCGGCGGAATGGCGAGGCTTGTTCTTTTCCGCGGTGACGAGAGTTGATAAAGAGGCGGTCCACGACCCGACCACGAACCGGAAGACACCATGGCTGACACGATCTTTGCGCTTTCCAGTGGAGCAGTGCCTTCGGGCGTTGCGGTGATCCGTGTGTCTGGTCCAGGTACCAGGGAGATCGTTGAGACGGTGGCTGGCAAGGTGCCACAGCCGCGGAAGACGATGCTGGCAAAGCTCCGGGATCCGGAAACGAAGGACGTTCTCGACGAGGCCCTGGTACTCTACTTTGAAGGACCTTCCAGCTTCACCGGAGAGGACGTTGCCGAGTTCCAATGCCATGGTGGACGTGCCGTGGTCTCAAGCCTTCTGTCCGTACTTTCCCGGTTTTCCAATTGCCGTCCTGCCGAGGCAGGGGAGTTCACGCGCCGCGCTTTTGATCGTGGCCGAATGGACCTTACGGAAGTTGAGGGCCTGGCAGATCTCATCGCTGCAGAGACCGAGAGCCAGCGCAAGCAGGCAGTCCGTCAGATGGGTGGAGCCCTCGGCAAGCTCTATGACGACTGGAGAAAGCGTCTCATCCATATGCGCGCAATGATCGAGGCAGACTTCGATTTCGCCGATGAAGAGGATGTTCCTGGCAGCGTTGCCGATGAAGTCTGGGCGGAAGCAACCCAGCTCCATGGTGAGATTGCAGAGCATCTTGAGAAATCCCGCAGCGGCGAGCGTCTACGGTCCGGCTTGCAGGTGGTGCTGATGGGGGCGCCCAATGCCGGCAAGTCCAGTCTCCTGAATGCCATCGCGGGACGGGAGGTCGCCATCGTCACGGAAGAAGCCGGAACGACCCGGGACGTGATCGAGGTTCATCTGGATCTTTCAGGGTATCCCGTGACGCTTGTCGATACCGCCGGCCTCCGGAAGACGGAGGGTGTGGTTGAAAAGGAAGGCATACGCCGGGCGGAGGAACGGGGCCGGGGAGCGGATCTCATCCTGTGGGCGGTGGAGCCTGGTGGGGTGGAACAGGACGATGTCATCGCCGGCCTTCCGGAAGACCTTCGCCGTAGCGTGCCTGTCTGGACCGTTCGAACGAAGGCTGATCTTGAGACTCTTCCGGAACAAGACTCTTCCGGAACGATCCAGGAAATTGCTTGTTCCAGCAAAAGCGCTGAAGGTATGAACCCGCTTTTTTCCCGGCTTACCCGTTTTGCCGAGGAAACGATATCTGTCGGCGAAGCACCACTGGCCACCCGGGAACGGCATCGTCACTATCTCAAGGATTGTCTGTCCGGCCTGAGAGCTGCCGTGGATATGGTGCACCTGCCGGCGGAGTTGCGCGCGGAAGACCTTCGCCGGGCTGCGGATGCCCTTGGGCGGATCACCGGGAGGATCGATGTCGAGGATTTGCTCGATGTGATCTTCCGGGATTTTTGCATCGGCAAGTGACCTGTTTCACGTGAATCATCTCAGGTGAACTGCGGATCGATTCTCTACCGGAACATGTTTCACGTGAATCATTTTCTCTGCCTTGGGTGCAAAATGACCTACGCTACCAGACGATCTGCCTGATGACCGGAATTCCGCTTTGACCTTCAGCTGCGTCACACGTATAAGTCTCGGCGAACAAGTGCCGGTTTGTGCGGCCTGTGATAGTCTGGCCTAGGCCGGAGAAAGTTCCCGAAAACCGAACCGGAAAAACCCGGACCCGAGGCTCTGCTGTCGGGTTTCGTGAGCGGTAGAGACTATGAACGAACTGGACCTGACATTCGATGTGGTGGTGATTGGTGGCGGTCATGCCGGCTGTGAAGCTGCGGCGGCATCGGCACGTGCTGGCGCCGCGACTGCTCTGGTCACCCATCGCTTCGATACAATCGGTGTAATGTCCTGTAACCCGGCCATCGGTGGTCTGGGGAAGGGGCACCTCGTTCGCGAGATCGATGCGCTTGATGGATTGATGGGGCGTGTTGCCGACAAGGGCGGGATCCAGTTCCGCATGCTTAACCGGCGCAAGGGACCGGCGGTCCGTGGTCCGCGCGCGCAGGCAGATCGCAAGCTCTACCGGGAAGCGATGCAGCGTGAGATTGCCGCTGTCGAAGGTCTGAGCGTCGTTGAAGGTGAAGCCCACAAGATCCGGTTTGCGGGTGACAGCGAGAAGCGTTCTGTCTCGGGTATCGAACTGGCCGATGGCCGGGTGATCAACTGTCGCGCCATCGTGCTGACGAGCGGTACGTTTCTCCGGGGCCTCATTCATATCGGCGACAAGAAGATACCCGCGGGGCGCTCCGGCGAAGCACCGGCACTCGGGCTGTCTGAATCACTGGAGGAAATCGGCTTCGATCTTGGGCGTCTCAAGACAGGTACGCCCGCACGGCTGGACGGCCGGACGATCCACTGGGACAGGCTGGAAGAGCAGCCGGGCGATGACGACCCGATTCCGTTTTCTACTCTGACGGACAGGATCGAGACACCTCAGATCCCGTGCCACATCACACGCACGACGCCAGAGACCCATCGCATCATTCGTGAGAACCTTTCTCGCTCTGCTATGTATTCAGGCGAGATCAAGGGGCGGGGGCCACGCTATTGTCCGTCCATCGAAGACAAGATCGTTCGTTTCGGTGACAGGGACGGGCACCAGATTTTCCTGGAGCCGGAAGGACTGGACGATCACACCGTCTATCCGAACGGCATTTCCACATCGTTGCCGGAAGATGCGCAGATAGCGTTTCTGAAGACCATTCCGGGTCTGGAAGATGTGGTGGTGCTGCAGCCGGGTTACGCGATCGAATATGACCATGTCGACCCGCGCGAGCTGCGTCCGACACTGGAAGCCAAGCGGTGCTCGGGTCTTTACCTGGCCGGCCAGATCAACGGTACGACCGGGTATGAGGAAGCTGGGGCACAGGGTCTTGTGGCCGGGCTCAACGCCGCTCTGAAGGCTGCCGGCAAGGCGCCGTTCGTGGTTGACCGGTCCGAGGGATATATCGGTGTCATGATCGATGACCTGATCACCAGGGGCATCACCGAACCCTATCGGATGTTCACGTCGCGTGCAGAGTACCGGTTGTCCCTGCGGGCGGATAATGCGGACCAGCGCCTGACCCCTTTGGGTATCGCTATTGGGTGTGTGTCCACCACACGTAGAGAAGCCTTTGAAGACAAGATGGCCAGGATCGCCACTGCGCGGGAACTTCTGACGAGACTGACCGTGACGCCTTCCGAAGCTCAGAAGAAGGGCCTGCCTGTAAACCAGGACGGCATTCGCCGGTCTGCCTTCGATCTGCTGTCCTATCCCAATGTCACCTTCGAGGGCCTGACGGACATCTGGCCCGAACTGAAAGATATTGATCCGGCGATCGCGGAGCAGGTTGCGACAGATGCGCTTTATGCCGTTTACCTCGATCGTCAGATGGCAGATATCGAAGCCTTGAAACGCGACGAAGCCTTGTCGATCCCGGATGGTTTCGACTACGAAGCGATCATTGGTCTTTCCAATGAAGTGCGCCAGAAACTGATCGACATTCGCCCGGCCACTCTTGGCCAGGCTTCTCGCATGGATGGCATGACACCCGCCGCGCTCACGCTGATCCTGTCGCATCTGAAGCGCCAGAGCCAGAAAGGGGCTGCCTGATGGGCCGCCCGGTGATGTTGAATACCTCTGGACAGGTTGTGCATAAGTTTGGGGATGTTTCACGTGAAACGTTGGATAGACTCCAGATCTATGTCGACCTCGTTCTGAAATGGCAGCCTGCGCAAAACCTCATTGCACCGTCGACCATCCCGGATATCTGGACCCGTCACGTGGCGGATAGCCTGCAAACCCAGTGGTGTTATCCGGAAGCAAGGACCTGGGTTGATATCGGCAGCGGCGGTGGGTTTCCCGGTGTGGTGACCGCAATCCTGCTCGCCGATGAGCCGGACGCACATGTGCACATGATCGAGAGCAACCAGCGCAAGGTGGCATTTCTCAGAACGGCCTTAAGGGAGACAGGGTCCAAGGGGACAGTGCATCCTGGCCGGATCGAATCGGTTGCGAAAGATTGGAAGCATGGCCGGGTGGACGCTGTTTCTGCCCGCGCTTTGGCGTCGCTGGATCTGCTTTTTCAGCTTTCAGAGCCGTTTACGGCAGCCGGCGCAAAGGCTGTTTTCCACAAAGGTCAGGATTTTCAGCGAGAAGTTAACGAAGCTACTGCCCGTTGGCAGTTCGACATGATAGAAAAAGACAGTCTTGTTGATCCAATGAGCCGGATGCTTCTTTTCTCGAATATTTCAGCCCGGCCGGAGTAGCCAGGAAGGTGTTGTAGCAATGAGCATGCTTCCCGAAATGCCGCGCGTTCTCGCGCTAGCGAATCAAAAGGGTGGGGTGGGCAAAACCACGACCGCCATTAACCTCGGCACGGCGCTTGCGGCGATTGGCGAAAAAGTTCTGGTGATTGACCTCGACCCGCAGGGTAACGCTTCAACGGGTCTGGGTATCGAGCATCGTGATCGTGGTCTGTCGACGTATGAAGTTCTGAGCGGTGACTGCTCCCTTGCAGAGGCCGTTCGCGAAACGGCGGTGCAGCGTCTTTGGGTGGCGCCGTCTACAATGGATCTGCTGGGCCTCGAACTGGAAATCGCCTCCACGGGTGACCGGGCGTTCCGCCTGCGCAGTGCCATCGAAAACCTGACCCATTCGCGTCTGTTCCAGGAGATCGGCTTTACCTACGTGCTGGTCGACTGCCCGCCGTCACTGAACCTGCTGACGATCAATGCCTTGTCCGCGTCGCACTCCATCCTGGTGCCGCTGCAATGCGAGTTCTTCGCGCTTGAAGGTCTCAGCCAGCTGCTCAGCACGGTTGAGCAGGTCAAGAACGCGCTTAATCCTGAACTCAGCATCCATGGCATCGTTCTGACCATGTATGACAGCCGCAACAACCTCTCCAGCCAGGTGGTCGCCGATGTGCGCGAAACCATGGGTGACGCGGTTTACGAAACGATCATTCCGCGCAACGTTCGCATTTCGGAAGCTCCGTCCTATGGCAAACCGGCGCTGCTTTACGATTTGAAATGCGCCGGCAGCCAGGCCTATCTGCGGCTTGCGTCTGAAATCATCCAGCGTGAGCGCGAACTGCGACGCGTCGCGGCATAAAGCCCGATCGATTCGGCTCCGTTTTGGCGAGCCTTGATGCATGGCGGCGAAGAGGCACAGTCGCCATGCTATATCCTATTGAAATATAAGAAGAAAAAGGTGCGGTATGGCGGAAAGAGACGTCAAGAACAAGCGTTTGGGCCGTGGTTTGGCGGCGCTGATCGGGGATTCGGCTCCCGAAGCGGCCGCACCGCCGGAAAAGATCATTCGCGACTCCCGCAGGGTGCCGATCGAACATCTGGAGCCCAACCCGCGCAACCCGCGCAAGACCTTCACCGAGAAAGACCTGGCGGATCTTTCCGAGTCCCTGAAGGCAAAAGGCATCGTCCAGCCGATCCTGGTACGTCCGGCAGCAGGGAAGGCCAATCGTTTCGAGATCATCGCCGGCGAGCGCCGCTGGCGGGCCGCACAACGGGCCGGGCTGCACGAAGCACCGATCATCATTCGGGACGTGACCGATCAGGAAGCGCTTGAGCTCGCCATTATCGAGAACGTCCAGCGTGCCGATCTCAATCCGATCGAAGAAGCGATGGGCTATGAGCAGCTCACCGCGGAGTTCAGCTACAGCCAGGGCGAACTCGCCAAGGTGATCGGCAAGAGCCGTAGTCACGTGGCCAACACCATGCGCCTGCTGAAGCTGCCGAATTCGGTAAAGGACTATCTGCACGAAGGCCTGCTCACGGCCGGCCACGCCCGGGCGCTGATCACCATCGATGACCCGAGTGCACTTGCCGATCTGATCGTCGAAAAAGGCCTCAGCGTCCGCGAGACCGAAAAGATCGCCCAGGACCCGGATGCTCTCGCCAAACTGCTGGGCCAGAAGGCCCCGACCGAGAAGGCCCCGAAGGACGCCGACACCAAGGCTCTGGAAAAGCGCCTCACCGACACGCTCGGTCTGAAAGTCATCGTCGGCCACAAGCCGGGCAAGGAATCGGGCGACCTGAAGATCAAGTACACGTCGCTGGAACAGCTCGACGAGATCTGCAAGAAGCTGGGCGTTGAGACGCGCTAAGATATTGAATTTATTTTAAATTTTAGAGCCGGAGCGATTATTGCTCCGGCTTTTTTGTTTTGATTTTGCCAGCCTGTAATCCCAACATCCCTCATCCTGAGGACTGTCATCAGGCCTGTCTTGCAGAATGGCCCACATGTCCCGGTGGTTGCCGCCCATCCTTCGAGACAGCGTTTGCGCGCTTCCTCACGATGAGGGAGGCGTGTGAGCGAACGCCAAGAATGCAGGGAGATCTCAGGGAGAGGAGCAGGTAACTCGTTAGCGCCGCTGTTGCCGCGCTCTGGCGGCTCTGCCGAGCTTCAGGAGGGCTTCGGAGAGGACGGGTACACCAAGGGCATCGTTGAGGCGGGAAATGCGTGTAGCCTCGCTCAAAATGTCCATGGCGCGTTCCAGATCCGTCAGGGACCAGATCCGCAGCTGCTGGGTGAATTTCGGCTTGCGGGAGAAGAAGATAGGCGGTCGCTGTCCATCGACGACGGCCTGGGCGTTTTTGCCCTGTTCGATATCGATTCGCATCCGATGCAAATGTTGAAAATGCTTCAATGTCTGATTGGCGATCACCGAGGCCTTGGAGCCGGCTTCCGCAAGCCGTTCCAGCCCGTGGTCCAGCAAGGCAAGATCTCCCGATGCTGCAGCATCAATCAGCTCCGACATTTCGAAGGCGGATGCATCGCCGATGATAGCCTCGACATCCTCGCTGTCGATGCGGCCCTTGTTGAGGGCATAGAGGCAGAGTTTTTTCAGCTCACCGCGGCTGGCCATGCGATCACCGCCCAGCAGGCTGTGCAGTGCTGCCCGGGCTTCCCGGGTAACCGAAAGACCGGCCTCGCGGGTTTCCTCGTCGATCAACTGGTCGATGCCCCGGTCATTGTCGGCATAACAGGGCAGCGCAACGGCGCGTTTGTGCGGTTCGATCAGCTTTCTGAGGCCGACGCCCTTCTTGATGTCGCCGCCCTCAAGGACCACCAGCGTCTGCCAGTCGTCCAGCTTCAGAACGGGTTCGACTGCAGGATTGAGATTGCGGGAGGAAGCATCCTTCACCCAGACGATTCTGCGGCCACCAAAAAGCGGAACGGTCAGAACTTCGTCGATCAGCCGATTCGGATCCGAACCGAGATCAGACGCATCAAGCTTGACCAGATTGAACGGATCGCTTTCGCCTTCGGAGGCCTTGTTGACGAGGCGGGTGGCGCGTTCCGATACGAGTCCGGTATCCGGACCGAAGATCAGGACAACGCCGCCAGCCTCCGGGGGATTGGCGACGAAACGGTCAATCTCCGCGGCTTTGAGGACGGTCACGGCCGTTTGCCTCCGGGGTCAGTGTTACGACTGGCTGGCGAAATAGCCGGCAATCCGGGCTGCGATATCGTCAGCAACTGCCTTGGCAACACGTTCCTGCGCATCACGATAGGCACGGGTGTTGGCAAAGCGCTGGTTGGAGAAGTCGTAGGAAGCGGATTTGAACGCCCGGCCGGTCATCAGGGTCTCGTCGGTCGCCAGATCGCTCAGGACGAAGGTCGAGTTCATCGTGGTCGTGTAGGCGGAAGGCACGTCGGAGAACTGTTCAACACCGACTTCCGAGCTGCCGATGTCCATCAATACCTTGAGACGATATTTCTTGGCGCCAGAGCCGGCCCCACGTTCGAACCGGTAGGTCAGTTCATTGTAGAGAACACGCGATGCATCGTCGTTGGCGTACTGGCTGGAGATGGATTCCAGGTCGATCGCCGCAAGTTCCGCCGCTACGGGAGAGGGCTGGGAACCGAAGTCGCCCGTGCTGCTGCCGTAAAGCGGGCGGACCTGACATCCGCCCAGAGCCATGGCAGCTGCCAGTCCGGCGCAAAGGGCAGCGCGCCGCAACGCGCCGCTGCTCTGGAAGAGGTTGTTAAACAACGACATTCACGATCCTTTGCGGTACCACGATAATCTTCTTCGGCGCCTTGCCTTCAAGAGCCTTCTTGACTGCGTCGAGGGCCAAGGTAGCCGCTTCGACCTCGTCTTTGGAAGCCTCTTTTGCAATCGTCAGTTCACCGCGTTTCTTTCCGTTGATCTGGATCGGATAGGTGACGGTGTCGTCGGACAGGAGGGCCTCGTCGGCCTGCGGCCAGCTTGCTTCCGAAATCAGATTGTCGTGGCCGAGTGCGGACCAGCATTCTTCTGCCAGGTGCGGCATCATCGGAGCCATCATCTGCACGAGGTAGTCGGCTGCTTCACGTACGGCATATTCGGTGCCGGCATCGGCGTCGCCTTCGTTGAAGACCTTGCTGATGGTGTTGACCAGCTCATAGAGGCGGGCCACGGCCCTGTTGAAGCCGAGGCCTTCCAGATCGGCGGAAACGGCCGCAAGGGTCTTGTGGCTGGCCCGGCGCAGATCAAGCGCCTTGCCGTCGACTTCCGGTGCCTTGCCGCCACGAGGTTCGATCTTCTCGGCAATGTCGCCGATCAGGCGCCAGACGCGCTGGACAAAACGCCAGGCACCCTGCACGCCGTCCTCGGTCCAGATCACGTCCCGCTCCGGCGGGCTGTCGGACAGCATGAACCAGCGGGCGGTATCGGCGCCGTAGGTGTCGATGATGTCGGTCGGATCGACAGTGTTCTTCTTCGACTTCGACATCTTCTCGATGGAGCCGATGGCCACATCCTCACCGGTTTCGACAAGAACCGCGCGGCGCTTGCCGTCGGCATCCTCGATACGGATTTCGGACGGGGCAATCCAGCGCCCGTTCGCACCTTCGCCGACGCGATAGGTCTCGTGGGTGACCATGCCCTGTGTAAACAGGCCCTTGAACGGCTCCTTCAGATCAAGCGCACCGACCTTCTGCATCGCCCGTGTGAAGAAACGGGAATAGAGCAGGTGCAGGATGGCATGCTCGATACCGCCGATATACTGGTCCACCGGCAGCCAGCCGTTGGCGGCTTCCGGGTCGGTCGGCTGATCGCAGTCCGGCGCCGTGAAGCGGGCGAAGTACCAGGAACTGTCCACGAAGGTGTCCATGGTGTCGGATTCGCGGCGGGCAGGCTTGCCGCATTTCGGGCAGGACGTGTTGCGCCAGGTCGGGTGACGGTCGAGCGGATTACCGGGCTTGTCGAAGTTGATGTCGTCCGGCAGCTGGACCGGCAGGTTCTCGTCCTTCTCCGGTACCACACCGCAATCGTCGCAATGAATGACCGGGATCGGGCAGCCCCAGTAGCGCTGACGCGAAATGCCCCAGTCGCGCAGGCGGTAATTCACCTGGCGTTCTGCCTGGGATGCGCCGTCGACGGTGATCTCTTCCAGCTTCTTCGCCACTGCTTCCTTGGCGTCCGGAATGGAAAGGCCGTTGAGGAAGTCGGAGTTGAAGATGGTGCCATCGTCGGTGAAAGCCTCGTCGGCTACATCAAAGGTTGCCGGATCGGCATCCTTCGGCAGCACGACGGGCGTGACAGGCAGGCCGTATTTGCGGGCGAAGTCCAGGTCGCGCTGGTCATGTGCCGGGCAGGCAAAGATGGCGCCGGTGCCATAGTCCATCAGGATGAAGTTGGCGACATATACCGGCAGCTCGATGGAGGCATCCAGAGGGTGCTTGACGCGCAGACCGGTATCGAGGCCTTTTTTCTCTGCCTTTTCAATTGCTTCTTCGGATGTACCGACACGGCGGCACTCTTCGATGAAGGCTTTCAGCTCCGGATTGCTTTCCGCCAGCTTGGTCGAGATCGGATGATCCGGCGACAGGCCCATGAAGGACGCACCGAACAGTGTGTCCGGACGGGTGGTGAAGATTTCCAGCGTCTTGTCGCCGGTGGGCGCAGCCTCGGTGAACTCGAAGCGCACACGCAGGCCTTCGGAGCGGCCGATCCAGTTCTTCTGCATCAGGCGCACCTTGTCCGGCCAGCGGTCGAGCGTGTCGATCGCCTCCAGCAGGTCTTCCGAGTAATCGGAAATCTTGAAGAACCATTGGGTCAACTCGCGCTGCTCAACCAGAGCGCCGGAGCGCCAGCCGCGACCGTCAATCACCTGTTCGTTGGCCAGAACCGTCATGTCGACCGGGTCCCAGTTGACCTTGGCGTTCTTGCGGTAGACGAGGCCGGCCTCCAGGAACTTCAGGAACAGCCGCTGCTGCTGGGTGTAATAGGCGACGTCGCAAGTCGCGAATTCCCGGCTCCAGTCCAGCGACAGGCCCATGATCTTGAGCTGGTCGCGCATGGTGGCGATGTTTTCGTAGGTCCAGTCCTTGGGATGAACCTTGTTCTGCATGGCCGCGTTTTCCGCCGGCATGCCGAAAGCGTCCCAGCCCATCGGATGCAGGACGTTGAAGCCCTTGGCGCGCTTGTAACGGGCAACAACATCGCCCATGGCGTAGTTGCGCACATGGCCCATGTGGATGCGGCCGGACGGATAGGGGAACATTTCAAGGACGTAGTATTTGTCGCGGGGATCGTCGTTGTGGGTGACGAAGACGTCCTTGTCGTTCCAGACCTTTTGCCAGCGCGCTTCGACTTCGCGCGCATTGTACCGTTCCGTTGCCATCAAATGTGCCGTTTGTTCTTGCCGCCGGATCCGGCGGATTTCCTGAAAGATTGACTGCCGGACTGTCACCAGAAATCGCGTCCGGGGTCAACATGTGAGAAGAGATTGATCTTGCAGATGCCTGTTTATTTCGCAACGCCGCATTCGTAAAGCTATCGGATGGCCGCTTCCGGCGTTGTTTCGGGATCAGGCGGGCTTGAAGCTTCCCAGATTTCCAACAGGCGCCGCCCGTCCGGGTGTTTCCTGCTGAACATGGGATACATGGGCACTTCCAGGAAGGTGGGGGAGTGAACGAGCAGGCTTGCTTCGTCACCCAGGAACACGGCCTTCCGGATCATGCCGACTTCCGTGCTCTCCATATAGACATCGGCCCGTTCGTGCAGAAGCATCGACCAGGCAAGCTGTTCCGTCGACACATATTCAACAGTGACACCCGCAGCCTCCAGCATGTCTTCATACCAGTAGTTTCTGACCGCAACCACGGAGAGCCCTTCCTTGCGAAGATCATCGAAGCTCAGTGGCCCGATGCCGTCCGGAAACCGGTCTTTCTTGTAAAAATGTACGTAGGTTGCCAGTCCGACGGGCCGTTCGGGAAAATAGAATTCTTCGCTTCGTTCATCCGTGTAGGACCAGGAAAAGGTTGCGGCGTAAGTCCCGTTCCTGACCATCTGGTATGATCGCTGCCAGGGCAGAAAGTCGAATTTCGCCTGATGCCCGGCTTTTTCGATTACCCGCCTGACGATCTGGGTGTGGCTTCCGAAGCCCGGTGACTTCGCGCCAATAAAAGGCGGCCATTCGCCAACCGCGAACGTGAAGGTTTCACTCCGCGATGCAGGAACGTACAGAAAGCAGAACAACATCAGTATGCAGATAAATGAACCGAGTTGCCTCACGCCGGGCCCTCCATCTTCATTTGATGCAAGCTGCGAGACACTATCGGCAAACCTCTAGGAAAAGGTGAACCTGATTGAATACCTGGCGTGAAAATTCACCGGCTGTGCAGTCACGTCAGGTTGCTTGGGTCTTTGCAAAGACCACTTGAGATCGAGGGGCGACCGGGCCTATGAGAAGGAACGCGCGATCCGGCAGAGCACCTGACAATTTGAAGGACCAACTGATGACCTCCGCAGCAGACCGACTGGCGAACGTCCAGGCAGATATCAGAAGTGCCGAAGCCGAGTTCGGCAGGCCGGAGGGGTCGGTAACGTTGATTGCGGTTTCCAAGACCTTCGAAGCGGACGAGATCCGTCCGGTGCTTGAGGCAGGTCAGCAGGTTTTCGGCGAAAACAGGGTGCAGGAAGCGATGCACAAGTGGCCGGGGCTTCGCGAGGACTTTGATGGCATCGAATTGCATCTGATCGGCCCGCTGCAATCCAACAAGGCCAAGGAAGCGGTCGCGACCTTTGATGTCGTCCATACGGTTGACCGGCCGAAAATCGCAAGGGCACTGAAAGCCGAGATGGAAAAGCAGGGCAGGGATCTGCCGTGTTTCATTCAGGTGAATACGGGTGAAGAGCCCCAGAAGGCAGGCATCGCACCGAAGGATGTCGATGCCTTCGTGAAAGAGTGCAAGGAAGATGTCGGGCTCAATATTGTCGGCCTGATGTGCATTCCGCCGGTCGACGAAGCACCGGGCGAACATTTCGCGCTTCTGGAAAAAATCGCCGCCCGCAATGGTCTTGAGCAGCTTTCCATGGGCATGTCTTCCGACTATCCGGTCGCGGTCGGCTTTGGGGCCACGCACGTGCGTGTAGGATCCGCCATCTTCGGCTCACGCGACTACACCTGATCAGAGCCTGCCGTTTCACGGAACGGCAATCAGACCGGGATTGGCATTGCTTCGGTTTGCAGGACTGGTCGCGAACCGAAGCATGGATAGCCGTTTCAACCAGTTTGTTTCGAATTTATAAATAAAATCAAATAGATATTCAGACTGGTTTTCCAGCGGAAGCCCCAGAACTGCCCAAAATCGTTAAAAATGACGGTAGTTTGACCGACCTGTGGCTGATCTCCATGGCGGAACACAACATTGCCGCGAAGGTTTCAAAGAGCTGCCCTTTGCCGGTCGCGATCGGCCCGCAGTGTTTGTCTCGTTCCGGTTCGACGGGTCGCAGGGGCCTGGCGAACGGACGGAACGACAGGTGAGCCCAAAGCCGAATGGCACACGGGACACCTGACAAGACCCAAACCATTGGAGGTCATATCATGTCCAAACGTCTTACTGCTGCTCTTCTGATCGGTGCCTTTACCGCGTCTTCCGCAGCTCTTGCCCAGGGCATGTCGTTCGAGGCGGTGGATCTCGATCAGGACGGTTATGTCAGCTTCGAGGAAATCGCGGCAGCCGTCCCGACCCTTTCCGAAGATGCATTCAACGCGGCTGACAGCAATCAGGACAGCCTTCTGGATCCGGAAGAGTTCTCCTCCGTCCAGCCGTAACCGGGCTTCGGGCAATCAAACCCCCCGTCGGCTGCGTCAGCAGCCAGATTGCCCGAACAAGACCACCGTCGGTAAGGTCACGCCGGCGGTGGTTTTCCGTTTTGAAGGGGACTTTCGAACTTTACTCGAACAATTGAGCCAATCCGGTCGGGCCAGGCTTCAGTCCAGCCAGAAATCCGGCGTCAGGAGCAGGATACCTGCCAGGATTTCCAGTCGACCGAGGATCATCTGAACCGCTAGGAACCATTTGGCGAGATCCGGCAGGGACTGGAACGTACCGGACGGACCAATGGTATCGCCAACGCCGGGACCGACATTCGCAAGGGCTGTGATGGAGGCGCTGAGCGCCGTCTCGAGATCAAGACCGAGCATCATGTAGACCAGCGAAAACGCCGCAAAAGCGCCTGCATAAAGAACGGCGAAGACAAGCACACCTTCCAGAACCGGATTTGACACGGCCCGGCCCTGGTATTTCGGCTCGACCACCCGGTGTGGCCGGATCATCCGTCGGAACAGGCCCTGGATGTAACTGCCCAGAATTGCGATCCGGAACATCTTGAAGCCTCCGGACGTGGAGCCGCTGCAGCCGCCGAAGAACGTCAGCACGAAGAAAATCGCGATCACGGGCGGACCGAACTGCAGGTAGTCGTTTGCGGCATAGCCGGTGGTGGTGATCACCGAAACCACGTTGAAGACCGCGAATGTGAACATCTGGAACGGCGTGTCATGTCCGATGAACCGCTCGAACAGGAACACGCTGATCGAAGCTGCGGCGACAATGGCAAGCAGCAGCATGATCTGGACGTCTTTTACCCAATGCCGTCGCTCGATACTCCGGATCAGATAGAGGAACGGCACGGCGGATCCCAGCATGAACACCGAGGCGACCCAATAAACGGCGAGGCCGTCGAATTGGCCGAAGGACTGGTCGGACGTGGAGAAGCCTCCTGTCGAGACGGTGGTCATGGAATGGATCACGGCTTCGAAAAAGGTCATTCCACACAGCAGGTAGAGCGTGGCGCAGGCAATCGACAGTCCGGCATAAAGGGCCAGCAGCCGGTAGACGAATGGGCCGACATGGCCATAGGGCTTGCTGGTATTTTCAGACGATTCCAGCGCGAATAGCTGGCTGCCACCAACGCGCAAGCCCGGCAGAAGCCAGATCCCGATGGCAACCACGCCAATGCCGCCAACCCATTGCAGCAGCGCCCGCCACAGCAAAATGCCCGGCGGCAGAGTGTCGAGACCCGTCAGGATTGTCGAACCGGTTGTGGTCAGGCCGGAGGCGGTCTCGAAGAAGGCGTCTGTGAAGCTGATGCCGAGGCCGCTGAAGTAGAAGGGTACGGCACCGGCGAAGGAGAAGGTGAACCAGGCGGCGTTGACGAACAGGATCGCTTCGCGAAAGTGGCTCGGCGGCTGTTCTCCCTGGAAAGCCATGGTCATGAGCAAGCCTGCGGTTCCAAGAACCAGGGCCGATACCAGAAAGACCTGCCAGTCCGAGTTTCTGGCGAACACATCCGCGATACCCGGAACGATCATCAGAACTGAAATCAGGATGAGCAATCGTCCGATTGGCAAAGCAATGGCGCGATAATTCATAGACTGGACGTCCGCAACGGTCGGCTGTCAGGACAGCAGGCGTGTGTGTCAAAAGACTGTCGTTATCTGCCTGTGCACCGCAAAAAGCAAGGCCGTCGGGTTTTAGGCCTGCCAATCGCCTGGAATGACCGGCAGGGTGGTTGGCCTGCGGGCGATCGGCAAAACTGCTTCTAAAACACACCTATACGCCAGTTCATGTTGACCGGACCGGGAGGCTTTGCCAGAGTGATTTCATAAATTTGGGAGGAAAACATGAAAGTACTTTCCTGGGCGCTTGGCGCGGCAATGGCGCTTGGCCTGGCAGCCGGTTCGGCACAAGCAGCAGACACAACCTTGCGCATTTCGCTGCAATTGCCTCTGACGAGCCACCTCGGCCAGAATCTGCAGCTCTTCAAGGAAGAAGTAGAGAAAAACTCCAACGGCGACATTGCCGTGGAGATCTACGATTCCGCTCAGCTCTACAAGGACAACGAAGTTCCGGCAGCCGTCGGCAGCGGCTCCATTGAAATGGGCGTTGCGTCGCTGACGCGTTATGTCGGCGACATTCCTGCCGTCGACGTTTTCTATCAGCCGTTCCTGTTCGACACGGAAGAAAAGGTTCGTGCGGCCGTAGCCAAGGGATCTCCCGTGCGCGGACCGCTGGATGAGGCAATCGCGGAAACCGGTTCCACCGTTCTGTGGTGGCAGGCTTATGGCGGCTCCATCATGCTGTCCAATGGCGGACCGCTGAAAACCCCGGAAGATCTGAAAGGCAAGAAGGTTCGCGTCTTCGGCAAGACGCTTGGCGATTTTGTCACGGTTGCCGGCGGTGCGCCGACGCTGATTTCCGGTTCCGAACAGTATCTGGCCTACCAGCGCGGCACCGTGGATATCGGCATGACCGGTGTTTCCGGTGTGAAATCCCGCAAGCTCTGGGAAGTCATGGACACGATCACCGTGACCAACAATGCGGATATCGAGTTCATCGTCGTGGTGAACACCGATTTCTGGAACGGCCTGCCGGATGAACACAAGAAGATCATCGAGGCTGCTGCCCTCAAGGCGGAAGCCGATGTGCGGGATCGGATGTCCCAGATCGAAGCCGAAGCTTACGAGATTTCGGAACAGAACGGCATGACCATCTACACGCCGACCGCAGAAGAAATGACTGCCTGGAAAAGCGTAAGCCAGCCGGTCTACGACAACTTCGTCGAAAAAGCGGGCCCCCTCGGCAAGCAGGTTCTCGAAGCCGCTCAGAAATTCTGACGGCCCGCGGATCCTGAACGACGGAAGCGGCCGCGGCCATGCTGGTCGCTTCCAGTCACGGATGCCGGAGTTCCGGTGTCTTTTCGCGGCCGGGTTTCACCGGCCGTCTTTTCCCGGCCTTGCCGATTGCTCGATCGACAGATGGTTTCATGAAAGCCTTCTATTTTCTTCTTCAGGCCTTTGCCTGGATCGCCGCGCTGCTGTTCGTCGCCGTGGGCTGCATGCTCACGTATGAAGTTCTGGCCCGGTATCTTTTCGTTGCACCGACCATCTGGGCGTCGGAGTTGTCTCAGCTGTGCTTGATCTGGGGCACCATGCTTGCCATGCCATGGCTGTTGAAAGCCGGTCGGCACATTGCGGTTGATGCGCTGACAGACCAGCTAAGCCCGGGCTGGCGCCGCGCCTGCCATGTGGTTGCCATGGGCTTTGTTGCGGTGTTCAGCATCCTGGTCGCCTGGAAAGGCGGCGGGATCTTCTACGATTCCTTCGAGCGAGGCCGCACCTCGGGCTCCATGCTGGACCTTCCCATGTGGATCTCCGAACTGTCCGTTCCGGTCGGGTTTGCGCTTCTGTTCGTGCAGGCCCTTATTGAACTGGGCCAGAAGCCCAAGTCGGGCGATCATGAAGCGGTGGTGATGGAATGACGACAGTTCTCATTCTCGCTTCGCTGTTCACCTTGTTGCTGATCCGCGTGCCGGTGGCGTTCGCGCTGGGCGGTCTCGGCCTTGGAATGCTCATTCTCGGTGGTTTCTCGCCGCTGATGGCGCCCCAAGCGATCCTGTCGACGCTTGATGGCTTCATTCTTCTAGCGGTACCGCTGTTCCTGCTGATGTCCAACATCCTGCTGAAAGGCGGGGTCGGGCGGGATCTCTTTGCCGCCGTTCATGCCTGGGTCGGTCACTGGCCGGGTGGACTGGCCGTCGCGACCATCCTGTCCTGCGCCATCTTCGCAGCCATTTCCGGATCGTCGGTGGCAACGGCCGCCACCATCGGGACAGTTGCGATCCCGGAAATGATCCAGCGCGGCTATGAGCGGAAATTCGTCTACGGCCTGCTTGCCGCAGGTGGCACACTCGGCATTCTGATCCCGCCGTCGATCCCGATGATCGTCTATGGCTTCGTTACCGAACAATCGGTGATCGCGCTGTTCCTGGCGGGTGTTGGCCCAGGCCTTATGCTTGTGGTGTTCTTCATCGTTTTTTCCATGGTCTATGCCCGCTGGTTCGGCGGCTACACGCCGGAGCCGGCGTCAAGCTGGGACGAGCGCATGCGGGCAACAGTGCGGGCATTTCCCTCGATCCTGTTGGCGCTTGTTGTTATCGGCGCCATCTACAGCGGCGCGGCGACACCAACGGAAGCTGCAGCTATCGGCTTTGCCGTGGCGCTTCTGATTACCGGGCCCATCCTGCGTACGCTTACCTGGCAGGGTCTGAAGGAAGCCGCGTTCGATGCCATGGTGACGACCGTTGCCATCGTCTTGATCATTGCCGGGGCCAAGGTGTTCGGCAAGGCGATCACGCTTTACCGGATTCCGCAGGATATCTCGGTCTTCATCGGCCAGACCATCGATACGCCGCTCGCATTCATCATCGTGGTCTCGATCGTGCTTCTGATCATGGGGCTGGTGTTCGAGGCGCTGTCCATGGTGTTGATCATGACGCCCGTGCTGCTGCCGGCAGCCATGGCATTGGGCTTCGATCCAATCTGGTTCGGCGTCTATATGGTCGTCATGGTGGAATGCGCCCTGATTACACCGCCGGTCGGGCTCAATCTCTATGTCATCCAGTCGGTCGCGCGATCGAAGCTGTCCGACGTCTCCCGTGGCGTGCTGCCATTCCTGGTGATCATGTTGATTTCGGTCGCGATCCTGTATGTCTGGACCGATCTCGCGCTCTATCTGCCATTCAAGTTCTGAGGTTTTTGTCATGCCGTCACCGGCAGCTACCCTTCGCGCGCTGCTGGAGCAGCCGAAACTTCACGTCATGCCTTGCTGTTATGATGCCTTGTCCGCCAAGCTGATCGAGCAGGCAGGGTTCGATCTCACCTTCATGTCCGGCTTTGCCGCCTCCGCATCGCGGATCGGGCAGCCGGATCTGGGGCTGATGTCCTATGGCGAAGTGCTCGATCAGGCGCGCAACATCACCGATGCGGTCCGGATTCCGCTGCTGGCGGATGGCGACACTGGTTACGGAAATGCCATGAACGTGCGCCGGACCGTGACCGGCATGGCCAAGGCAGGCGCTGCGGCCGTGATGATCGAGGACCAGGTGGCTCCGAAACGCTGCGGTCACACACCGGGCAAGGCGGTCGTTTCCCGCGAGGAAGCCTTTGACCGGATCCGGGCGGCGCAGGATGCCAAGGAGGCAGGGGCCGATATCCTGATCCTTGCCCGGACCGATGCCCGTCATGAGCACGGCCTTGCCGAGGCAATTGCCCGGGCGGCAAAGTTCAAGGAACTCGGCGCTGATATCCTGTTTGTCGAAGCGCCCAAGACGGTTGCCGAAATGCAGGAAATCTGCCGGGAACTGACGGGCCCGAAGATGGCCAACATCGTGGAAGGCGGCGAAACTCCCGACCTCTCGCATGAAGAGCTTCGGGACATCGGTTACGCCATTGCCGCCTATCCGTTGACCTTGATGGCCAGCGCCATGAAGGCAATGGTGGCGACGTTGCAGCAGCTGAAGAGCGACCAGGACCGCACGCCGGATCTCATGGACTTCAAGGAGCTGCGGGACCGGATCGGCTTCAACGACTATTATGAGGTTTCGGCCAAATACGAGACGTCCAAGCGGGATTGATGCCGCCGGACTGTCCGGAACCCGGTCGCTCTGCCGAACTGCAAAATACGCCAACCCGTGCTACTCGGCGTTGGATTTATTGCAGATGGAATGTTAGACCCTGCGCGACTCAGAAGCTGTAACGGAAATCTTGAATGCAGGGCGAAAGACGCCGAAGACCTTCGCTGTCGCTGCCGATCCTGCGGACATCGCGCGACCAGCACCGGGACGGCACACTGACGCTCGGCAATTTGCTGTTGGCGCTGGGCGAGACGTCGTTCGGCTGGGCGATCGTGCTGTTTTCCCTGCTGACACTTCTTCCGTTGCCTCCCGGCTCCTCGCTCGTCACCGGTCTGCCGGTGCTCGTCACCACTTTCCAGATGGTGCTCGGCTTTCCGCATGTGAAACTGCCCAGGCCGCTTGCGCGCCTGTCGCTCAATCACAACAAGCTGCGGCGAACGATGGTGCGCCTGCGCCCCGTCACAATGCGGCTGGAGCGCGTGCTGGCCCACCGGTATGAAGGTCTGTTTGCACGAAAACATGAGCGCTTGCTCGGGCTTGCGTTGTTCGTCATTGCTTTCACGTTGTTTTTGCCCGTGCCGCTCAGCGGCTGGTTTCCGGCGGTCGCGCTGTTCATCGCCGGCGTCGGTATTGTCGAGCGCGACGGTCTGGTCGTCATCTTCGGTCTGCTGCTGGGTCTGGCCGCGGTGCTGCTCACCATCGCCATCCTGACGTCGATTGCGATCAGCACCCAAGCGTTCATGGCCTGAACCGAAAACCAGGTGTCCGATAAGGCGAAACGGCGTGGATCCCATGGTCAAGCCACGGGATGACGGGGTAGAGACAGAAATCCGGATCAAGGAAAACGGGAATTTCCGCCGCTTCCTTGACTCTTGCCCGGGTTTCGGGCATATCCCCGCGAACTCCATATGAGTGATTGAAATTTCGATCCGCCGACCGGGACCCGCAAAGGTGTAAAGAGTTCCCGGAGGTTAACATCCGACAGCGCGTTGCGCCCTCGGGTGTCAAACTGCTTTGCGCGGATTGATCCGGTTGGAAATGACCGGCGGTTGCCCATATGGTTCGGGAGACTTCCCGAAACCGAGACTATTCAAGGACTACTGATGTTTGAAAGCCTGTCCGATCGATTAAGCGGTATTTTCGACAAGCTCACCGGCCGCGGTGCGCTGTCGGAGAACGACGTCAACGAGGCGCTGCGCGAAATCCGCCGCGCGCTGATCGAGGCCGACGTTGCGCTGCCGATCGTACGTTCCTTCACCGACAAGGTGCGCAATCGCGCCGTCGGTGCCGAGGTGGTCAAGTCCGTGACCCCGGGCCAGATGGTTGTGAAGATCGTTCATGACCAGCTGGTCGAGATGCTCGGTGAAGAAGCCCATCCGATCGACCTGAACGCTCCGGCACCAGTGGCGATCATGATGGTCGGTCTGCAAGGCTCCGGTAAAACCACCACCACGGCCAAGATTGCCCGCCGCCTGACCCAGCGCGACAAGCGCAAGGTGCTGATGGCATCGCTCGACACTCGCCGTCCGGCTGCCCAGGAGCAGCTGAAGGTTCTGGGTGAGCAGAACGACATCGATACGCTGCCGATCGTTGCCGGCCAGGGCCCGGTCGAAATTGCCAAGCGGGCCATGTCCGCCGCCAAGCTCGGCGGTTATGACGTGGTCATGCTCGACACCGCCGGCCGTATTCACATCGACGAGCCGCTGATGGTTGAAATGGCAGAGGTGAAAGCCGCTGCCCAGCCGCATGAAATCCTGCTGGTGGCGGATAGCCTGACCGGTCAGGACGCCGTCAACCTGGCGCAGAGTTTCGATGAGCGCGTCGGCATCACCGGTATCGCCCTGACCCGTATGGACGGCGACGGCCGTGGCGGTGCGGCGCTCTCCATGCAGGCGGTTACCGGTAAGCCGGTCAAGCTGATCGGTACCGGCGAAAAATCAGACGCACTTGAAGACTTCCACCCGCGCCGGATCGCAGACCGTATCCTCGGCATGGGCGACATCGTTTCGCTGGTGGAAAAGGCTGCAGAAGCCATCGACGCGGAACAGGCCGCGAAAATGGCGAAGAAGATGCAGAAGGGTCACTTCGACCTGGAAGATCTCGCCGAGCAGCTGCGCCAGATGGAAAAGCTGGGCGGCATGTCCGGCATGATGGGAATGTTGCCGGGCATCGGCAAGATGAAGAAGCAGATCGAGGCTTCGAACATCGACGACAAGATGTTCAAGCGTCAGGTCGCCATCATCGAATCGATGACACCGGCCGAGCGCCAGAAGCCCGAACTGCTCAAGGCCAGCCGCAAGAAGCGTATTGCAGCCGGGTCGGGCATGGATGTTGCCGACGTCAACAAGCTTCTGAAAATGCACCGCCAGATGGCGGACATGATGAAGAAGATGGGCAAGGGCAAAGGCATGCTGGGCAAGCTGATGGGCGGCCTTGGCGGCGGCGGAATGCCGGATGTCGATCCCAAGCAGCTTGAGGAAATGGCCAAGTCCGGCCAGTTGCCGGGTGGCATGGAAATGCCGAAAGGCCTGCCCGGCGGGTTGGGCGGCGGTCTGCCGCCAGGCATGAGCATGCCGGGTCTTCCAGGCCTTGGCGGTCCGAAACTTCCCGGGTTTCCGGGTATGGGCAAGGGCAAGAAGCGATGAGCGAAGCGGAGAACAAGCTGGGTGAAAGCCCCGCCTTGAGCGAACTGAAGGCTCTTCGGGCGTCCATCGACAACATTGATGCGGCTCTTGTTCACATGCTCGCCGAACGGTTCAAGTGCACCCAGAAAGTGGGTGTGCTGAAAGCCACCAACGACCTGCCGCCGGCTGATCCGGCGCGGGAGAAAATTCAGATCGAACGGCTGCGCCAGCTTGCGGGCGACGCCAATCTCGATCCTGACTTTGCCGAGAAATTCCTGAACTTCATCGTCAAGGAAGTGATCCGGCACCACGAAGCCATTGCCGCTGAAGCCGGCAACTGAACAAACTGGAGACATAAAAATGGCTACGAAAATTCGCCTGGCACGTGGCGGTTCCAAGAAGCGCCCGTACTACCGCATCGTTGTTGCTGACATCCGCTCCCCGCGCGATGGCCGTTTCATCGAAAAGGTCGGTTCCTACGACCCGATGCTGCCGAAGGATTCCGAAAACCGCGTGACCCTGAACGTCGAGCGTATTCAGCATTGGCTGGACAGCGGCGCGAAGCCGACCGACCGCGTTCACCGCTTCCTGGATGCTGCCGGCCTCTTGAAGCGTGAGCCGCGCAACAACCCGAAGAAAGCCGAGCTGGGCGCAAAGGCGAAGGAACGCGTTGAAGCCAAGCGTCAGGCTGAAGAAGAAGCAGCTGCTGCTGCCGCTGAAGCTGCTGCCGCTCCGGCAGAAGAAGCAGCTGCCGAATAAGCAGATGCGCCAAGCCGCACCGGAAGACATTGGCCAGGGAGCCTTTTGAGATGACGTCCAAGGACGATCAGAAGGTACTGATGGCCAAGATCGGTGCGGCGCATGGCATTCGCGGGGAAGTGCGGGTCAAACCTTACGGCGATGACCCGCTTTCCTTTGCCGACTACGGCATTCTGACCACCCGGGACGGCAAACGTTCCTTCGAGGTGGAACGGGCGCGGGTGCAGAAGACGGTGGTGATCACCAAGTTCAAGGGGATCGCGGACCGCAACCAGGCGGAAGAGCTGAACGGTGTCGATCTCTTTATCGACCGTGACCAGCTGCCCGAACCTGAAGAAGACGAATTCTACTATTCCGACCTGACCGGCCTCGATGTGCTCGACCAGACTGGCGAGACACTCGGGAAGATCATTGCGGTGCAGGATTTCGGAGCCGGCGATCTGCTGGAAGTCCGGCCAAAACGCGGCCGCAGCTTCTATGTTCCGTTCACGAAGGAATTCGTGCCCGAGATCGACCTGGAGAACGGCCGGGTCAGCGCTTCACTGCCGGAGGATTACTTCTCCGAAGGAGCTCCTGAGCCTTCTGAAGACGAGCCGGACAGGTAACGCGTTGGCACGGGCTGCAAGCCCATCTTGCGTAGGTTGAGCTCTTCGCGCTCCTCCGCGGGAACGTCCTGGCGGACAGCCTGCCGAACCTCGGAACGCTTCAGCGCAATCAGTGCGACGACCAGTGCAACCCCGATCCCGTTGGCAAAGGCATCCTGCAACGACATTTCGTGGTGGGGAATGAAGCCTTGCACCACTTCACCCGCCAGGCCCATGCCGAAGGCGACGACGGCGGAAATACGCAGCCGGCAACAGAACAGCGCATGGATCGACAGGGTCAGAAGTGCGAAAAAGCCGATATGGATGACCTTGTCATAGGGGTGGCCGACGCCGGTGTTGAACACAAGGCCGGCCAGCACGCCGAAGGTCATCAAGGCGAACAGGGGCAGCACGCGGCTCAGGGAAATGTCGAGATAGTGGCGGTCGACATGCACCTGAATGAAACGGGGAAGCTTGAAACGCAGGACTGGAAATTTTGCCACGGCAATAAACCCGATTGAAACGCTCTTGCCACTTTATACTGCGAGCCTTAATCAGAGCTTTCTTTCCGGCGGCTACCCTGAAGAATTCGACAGGTTTTTAGGAAAGCGGTAAACGGCTCGTTAACCAATGAGCGGTTTTGGACCCGGGCATACCGGCCAATCAGCAGAACTGACAGGCGTAATGACGTTCAAGGCAACCATTCTGACGCTCTACCCGGACATGTTTCCAGGGCCCCTGGGCCACAGCCTTTCGGGCCGGGCGCTGGACAAGGGGCTTTGGCAGCTGGAAACCAGCCAGATCCGCGACTTTGCGACGGACAAGCACCGCTCCGTTGACGATACGCCGGCCGGTGGCGGTGCCGGTATGGTGCTCAGGGCCGATATCCTGGCCAGGGCCATTGATGCGGCGGCCCCAGCTGATGACCCGCGCCCGCGGTTCCTGATGAGCCCGCGCGGGGCGCCCTTTACCCAGGACCGTGCGCATGAACTTGCCGAAGGCCCTGGCGCAGTCATCGTCTGCGGCCGGTTCGAAGGGGTCGACCAGCGGGTGATCGACGCGCGCGGTCTGGAGGAAGTCTCCGTCGGCGACTACATCCTGTCCGGCGGCGAAATCGGCGCGCTGACAATGCTGGACGCTGTTGTCCGGCTCATCCCTGGCGTCATGGGCAACATGGACAGTGCGGAAACCGAAAGCTTCGAAGGTGGCCTGCTGGAACACCCGCAATACACGCGGCCGGCCGAGTTCGAGGGCCTGACCATTCCCGAGGTTCTGACCTCGGGCAATCACCGGAAGATCCACGAGTGGCGCATGGCCGAAGCCGAGCGCCTGACACGCGAGCGGCGGCCGGATCTCTGGGATGCCTACATGGCGGATGAAGACGACGTGGATTGAAGAATCCGCATGACAGTGGCGCAAATTTCCTGTATACGCGCGCCGAAGCTGGGTGAAGTTGTGTCTTTTCCTTGGAAAGACCTGCGTCCTGAACCGGACCAAAAGGACCGGAAAATCAGGAAAGCCCAGCCGACAAGCAACATGGCCCAAAGTCGGTGAACCCGTTTCCGGCCAAAACCGGAAAACGCTCTGACCGCTTTGTAATTCAAAAGGGAAATATGCCATGAACATCATCGAGCAGCTCAATGCTGAGGAAATGGCGAAAATCGAAGAGCAGCGCAAGCTGCCGGAATTTTCTCCTGGTGATACCGTTCGCGTCAACGTGAAGGTCACCGAAGGTACGCGTACCCGTACCCAGGCTTACGAAGGCGTCTGCATCGCCCGTTCCGGCGGCGGCATCAACGAGAGCTTCACGGTTCGCAAGATTTCTTACGGTGAAGGCGTCGAGCGCGTTTTCCCGGTCTACTCCCCGATGCTGGAAGGCGTTGAAGTGGTTCGCCGCGGTAAGGTCCGTCGCGCGAAGCTCTACTACCTGCGCGACCGTCGCGGCAAGTCTGCCCGTATCGTCGAAAACACCAATGCTCGTTCCAAGCGCCTCAACGAAGAAGTGCGTGCGGAAGTGGCTGCTGCCAAGGCAGCTGCTGCAGAAGCCAAGGCCGCTGCCAAGGAAGCTGCAGAGAACGCAGCCGAATAAGCCGGCCCGGCAAAACGTTTCGAAAAGGCGGTCCTTCGGGCCGCCTTTTTTGCATTTGCGCCAAACCCAGGCGCAGCCCGATGCAAATCCGGGGTTTTGCGCCCCGTTCTTCCTGCGCCGGTCAATCTGAGTTGAATTCAGCTCAACTCGGAACGCTTGACCTTCAGGCGGCGCTGCGTCATTCACTAGCTACGATAAACGAGGATAGACCCTTGCGGCTGGACGCGCCGCGACGGGCATCACCGGGCATTTCGCAAACTTTAGACCGTTTGACCGTTTGCTCGGATGGACCGAGGAGAGACCCATGGCCAACGCACGGACGCTTTACGACAAGATCTGGGACGACCACGTGGTCGACATGCAGCCGGACGGAACCGGTCTGCTCTACATCGATCGCCACCTGGTGCATGAAGTTACCAGCCCGCAGGCATTCGAAGGCCTGCGCATGGCCGGCCGCCAGGTGCGCCAGCCGGAGAAGACGCTTGCCGTGGTCGACCACAACGTTCCGACCACCGACCGCCGTCACGGCATCGATGATCCGGAATCGGCCCTGCAGGTCGACACGCTGGCCAAGAACGCGGCAGAATTCGGCATCGAATATTATTCCGAACTCGACATGCGTCAGGGCGTCGTTCACATCGTGGGTCCCGAGCAAGGCTTCACCCTGCCCGGCATGACCATTGTGTGCGGCGACAGCCACACCTCCACCCATGGCGCTTTCGGCTCCCTCGCCCATGGCATCGGCACGTCCGAAGTGGAACACGTTCTGGCCACCCAGACGCTGATCCAGAAGAAAGCCAAGAACATGCTGGTGAAGGTCGACGGCAAGATCCCTGCCGGCGTCACCGCGAAAGACATCGTTCTGGCCATCATCGGCAAGATCGGTACCGCAGGCGGCACCGGCTACGTGATCGAGTATGCCGGCGAAGCAATCCGTGCCCTGTCGATGGAAGGCCGCATGACGGTCTGCAACATGTCCATCGAGGCTGGTGCACGTGCAGGCCTGATTGCACCGGACGAAATCACCTACAAGTACATCGAAGGCCGCCCCAAGGCGCCCAAGGGCGAAGCCTGGGATATGGCTCTCGGCTACTGGAAGACCCTGCATTCGGATGCGGACGCCTATTTCGACAAGGTCATCGAGCTGGACGCTGCCAACCTGCCGCCGATCGTTTCCTGGGGCTCGTCTCCGGAAGACGTCATCTCGGTGGAAGGTGTCGTGCCGGATCCGGCTGAAATCGCTGATGAAAACCGCCGCGAATCCAAGAAGCGCGCCCTGGAATACATGGGCCTGCAGCCGGGCACCAAGATCACCGACATCAAGATCGACCGTGCCTTCATCGGTTCGTGCACCAACGGCCGCATTGAAGACCTGCGTGCTGCGGCGGCCGTCATCGGCAATCACAAGGTGGCAGCGGGCGTCAGCGCCATGGTTGTCCCGGGCTCTGGTCTGGTGAAGGAACAGGCCGAGGAAGAAGGTCTGGACGTCATCTTCAAGGAAGCAGGCTTTGAATGGCGTGAGCCGGGCTGCTCCATGTGCCTTGCCATGAATGCGGACAAGCTGAAACCGGGCGAGCGCTGTGCGTCGACGTCCAACCGCAACTTCGAAGGCCGTCAGGGTCACAAGGGCCGGACCCATCTGGTTTCGCCGGCCATGGCGGCAGCGGCGGCAATCGCCGGCCATTTTGTCGATATCCGCGAGTGGACGACGAATTGATTCGACCGCATTTCGGTTCGTGAGAAAGGGCGCCGCAAGGCGCCCTTTTTGCTTCTCCCCGTAAAACAGTCACAATGACGCAGGGGATTTTGCTTTTGCGTAAATAATTCATGTAGTTAAGAAAAATCCTTTGCCGGGTCTGATCTGGCGACAACTGCACTCAGAAATGATTTTCCCGGGCTTCACAAGACTGTCACCTCGGCACTACAATACTCCCGTCACAAAAGGACTGTTCCGCTGTCCGATTGACCGGATAACGGACATTCCGACAGGTCAACGCGCTGTCAGTTGGCACCTGATTGCTGGAAGTTGATCCAACGTAAGTCGTTAGAGCAACGCATCCGCGTGTGGATTCGGCATGCTCTGGGAATGAGGAGCGGAAGGTGACGATAGCGGTTTCGTCGGGCGCCCATCCGGCGTTGGTGCTCAATGCGGATTACCGGCCTTTGAGCTACTACCCCCTGTCGCTGTGGAGTTGGCAGGATACCATCAAGGCTGTGTTCCTGGACCGGGTGAACATTGTTGCCGAATACGATGCAGCGGTTCGAAGTCCGAGCTTCGAGTTCCGATTACCCAGTGTGGTCTCTCTCAAGACCTTCGTGAAACCCAGCCGATACCCTGCCTTTACCCGATTTAACGTCTTTCTCCGCGACAAATTCCAGTGTCAGTACTGCGGCTCCAAGGATGAGCTGACCTTCGACCACCTTGTGCCGCGTTCCAAGGGTGGTCTGACGACCTGGGACAATGTCATCACCGCCTGCTCCCCCTGCAATCTGCGCAAGTCCAACAAGTCGTGCCAGCAACTGAACATGTGGCCGATGCACATGCCGTTCCAGCCGACCATCCAGGACCTGCACAACAACGGCCGCGGTTTCCCGCCCAACTATCTGCACGATAGCTGGCTGGATTTCCTCTACTGGGATACCGAGCTGGAACCGTAGTCTCCGGTTCGTATTGCGAGCCTTCAGGCGGGGTCATCAAATGCCCTTGTGACGACGCCAACGCCTCTGCGTCGGAGCGCCTATTCCACGTTGCAGGCAACTGGCAGTTGACATCCAGTGGATGTATTTATGTCGTTGAATATTTGATTTTAACGAGGCTTTAACCTCGTTCCCAAAGTTCATTCACTGTTTTTTCTTAAAGTGTGTAGTAGCTGTCTTTATCTCCCTTGAGGCGGCGCCATACATGTCTCTTCTTTTCTGGAATTTCAAAATAAACAGTCGATTTCTCACGCAACGTGAAGGGGCCGTGTTGCCCATCTTTGCGTTGATGGTGATTTTTCTGATCGTCGTCATGGGCGCAGCCGTGGACGTTTCGCGCACGGTCAACGCCCGCGAGAAGCTGTCTTATGCGATCGATGCGGCCGCACTGTCCGTGGCGGCGGATCTGTCGACATCGCTCATGACGGATGAACAGATCAAGCAGGCGCTGACGGATTCCTTCAAGTCCAACCTGGACGGTGCCGAGTTTCTGGCCGAAGCCATAAAGAACCTGACCTTTGTGGTCGATGCGGAAAATGGAACCATCAAGGTCTCCTCGACGGCCAGCCTGCAGAATTACTTCATCGATTTCGGTGGCTACATGATGAAGAACCTGGGTCCGGAGACTTTTGCCTTCGGAACCAGTTCACAGGTCTCCTATTCCAAGTTCAATGTGGAGCTGGCCCTTGTGGTGGACGTCACCGGCTCGATGTCCTCAAGTGACATGAACACGCTGCGCGATGCCTCGACGGCGGTGGTCAACATCCTGCTGCCCGAGGACGTGGAAGAAGACGATGCCAAGGTGCGCATTTCGCTGGTTCCCTACAGCCAGGGCGTCAACCTCGGCACCTATGCAAAAAAGGTGAAGGGCGGCGATTTCTACAGCGTCAGCGGCAACTGCGTCACGGAACGTCAGGATTATTCCACCTATGAGGTCATGCTCACGGACGATCCCTATAACTACTACAAGAAGTCCAGCCCTCCTCCGGCACAGACCTTTTTTGGCGGGGGCAGCAGCAGTTGCTCCTCCACGTCCAAGCTGGTGCCGTTGACCAAGAGCCGCTCCACGTTGCTGCCGGCGATTTCCGCTCTCAACAACACTGGCGGTACGGCGGGTCAGACCGGGGTTGCCTGGGGCTGGTACAGCCTGTCGCCGAACTACGCCAACGTATGGCCTGCGGACAGCGCGCCTGCGGCCTATTCAGACGGCGATACGCTCAAGTTCGCGATCATCATGACTGACGGCGACAACAACCGGTATTACCAATTTATCGAACAGGAGGAGCAGTGCGGCTGGGTCAAGAAAAACGGCAAGTCGACCTGGCAATGCAGCACAGTTGCCGTGAACGCCTGGCGGGAAACAGGTGAAAGCGAAAGCTACAACAACACCTCTTCCGTCCGCTCACGAGACATCTGTGCGGCCATGAAGGCTGCCAACATCCAGGTTTTCGGAGTTTACTTCGGAACCAGCAATACATCCGCAGGGGCAAAAAACATGCAGTCCTGCGCAAGCCAGG
Source organism: Roseibium sp. RP-7 (assembly GCF_053005225.1). Classification (NCBI taxonomy): domain Bacteria; kingdom Pseudomonadati; phylum Pseudomonadota; class Alphaproteobacteria; order Hyphomicrobiales; family Stappiaceae; genus Roseibium; species Roseibium sp. RP-7. The sequence goes on along the minus strand of NZ_JBRKQA010000003.1, from coordinate 525,576 downwards.
GAAACTATTATCAGGCTGCATCGTCCGATGAACTCATAGGAGCGTTCGCAAACATCGCGCGGAAGATCCAGTCGATCTACCTGTCCAAATAAGAACCGCCGGACGACCGGCCAGCGAAAAGCGTCAGTCTCGATTCTTTCCGATTGGTTTACCAAACGGAAACAACCCCCTATTTTCTACATTCCGTTTAAGGAATTAGGTACTTTTCTAGAGTAACTGTCTCACAAAATGACGAGGCAGTAATGCAGTATTTGAAGCGTCTCATTTGCCGATCCCTGCTTGCAGAGTTTACCGGCGACCGCAAAGCATCCATTTTGCCCATTTTCGGTATGCTGGTGATCCTGATCGTCGTGATCGCAGGGATTACCATCGACGTGTCCCGAACGGTGAATGCGCGCGAAAAACTGTCCTTTGCGATTGATGCCGCGGCACTTTCGGTCGCGGCAGACCTGTCGACCAGCGTCATGAGCGACGACCAGATCAAGCAGGCTCTGGCGGATTCCTTCAAGGCCAACCTGGCCGACGTCGAATTCCTGGACGAGGCAATCGACAATCTCGACTTCGTCGTCGATCCGGACAACGGCACCATCAAGGTAACGTCCACGGCCTCTCTCAAGAACTACTTCATCGACATGGGCGGTTACGGCAAGAGTGCCCTCGGCCCGGAAACATTCAGCTTCGGAACGAGCTCACAGGTCACCTACTCACGCTTTGACGTCGAACTGGCCCTCGTCGTCGACGTTACCGGGTCCATGCGCAACGACATGGATACGCTGCGGGATGCCTCCGAAGGCCTGGTGAACATCCTGATCCCGGATGGAACCGAAGAATCCGAAAGCAAGGTCCGTATCTCGCTGGTGCCATACAGCCAGGGGGTCAACCTGGGAGCTTACGCTTCCAAGGTGAAGGGCGGCCTCTTCGGCTATGCCGACAGCAGCAAATGCGTGACGGAACGCCAGGATTACGACGACGGCGAAGATCTCTACGAAGTTCGCTACACCGACAAGACCTACAATTACTACGACAAGACCGATCCGCCGCCGAAGGCCGTGTTTTACGGCGGTGGCAGCAACAATTGTTCCAGCACGTCGAAGATGATCCCGCTGACATCCGACCGGGACGAGTTGCTCGATGCGATCGCCGACCTGGATGATAACGGCGGTACGGCAGGCCAGACCGGTGTGGTCTGGGGCTGGAACAGCATCTCGCCGAACTATTCGGACGTATGGCCCCTTGCAAGCAAGCCGGAGCCTTATGACAACGAGGATGTTCTCAAGTTCGCGATCATCATGACCGACGGGGATAACAACCGGTACTACGAATACATCGGCGAACGGGAAGAATGCGACTGGGTTTATTCCAGACGCCATGGCTGGCAGTACAAGTGTGAGACGGTTACGATCAATCAGTGGCAGGAACGCAGCGAAAGCGAGAGCTACAGCAACAATTCCTCAACGGCTCAGCGCGCGCTTTGCCAGGCCATGAAGGACGAAGGAATTTCGATCTTCGGTGTCTATTTCGGCACCAGCAACACCTCGGCCGGGTCGAGAAACATGCAGTCCTGCGCCAGCACGGGCAATTTCTACAAGGCAACGAGTTCGGACGAGCTGATCAACGCCTTTGCCAATATCGCCAAGAAGATCCAGCAGATCTACGTTTCGAGGTAATCGAAGCTTTTCGGGATCGGATCGACCAAATTGAAAAGGCTCGCCGGGTGGCGAGCCTTTTTGCGTTTCACAGTCCGGAGTGTGCCGGTCAGCCGCGGTTCTGGCGGTTGTCGATCAGGTCGTCGACGACGGTCGGATCGGCCAGGGTCGAGGTGTCGCCCAGGCTGTCGAAGCTGTCTTCGGCGATCTTGCGCAGGATACGGCGCATGATCTTGCCCGACCGGGTCTTCGGCAGGCCGGGTGCGAACTGGATCAGGTCCGGAGAGGCAATCGGCCCGATTTCCGAGCGGACATGCTTGACCAGTTCCTTCTTCAGGTCGTCGCTCGGCTCTTCGCCTTCCATCAGCGTGACATAGGCATAGATGCCCTGTCCCTTGATGTCGTGCGGATAGCCGACCACAGCGGCCTCGGAAACCTTCGGATGCGCCACCAGTGCGCTCTCGACTTCCGCCGTGCCCATGCGGTGACCGGAAACGTTGATGACGTCATCGACGCGGCCGGTGATCCAGTAGTAGCCGTCCTCGTCACGACGGCATCCGTCACCAGTGAAATAGAGACCCTTGTAGGTGGCGAAATAGGTCTGGACGAAGCGCTCATGGTCGCCATAGACCGTGCGCATCTGGCCCGGCCAGCTGTCCTTGATGACAAGGTTGCCTTCCGTTGCCCCCTCCAGGAACTTGCCTTCCGCGTCGACGATCGCCGGCTGGACGCCGAAGAACGGACGTGTGGCGGAACCTGGCTTCAGGTCGGTTGCGCCCGGCAGCGGCGTGATCAGGATCCCGCCGGTTTCGGTCTGCCACCAGGTGTCGACAATCGGGCAGCGCTTGTCGCCAACCACATTGTAGTACCAGGTCCAGGCTTCCGGATTGATCGGCTCGCCAACGGACCCCAGAAGACGCAGGGACTTGCGCGAGGTTTTGGTGACGTGTTCGTCGCCGGCGCCCATCAGGGCGCGGATCGCGGTGGGTGCCGTGTAGAAGATGTTGACGTTGTGCTTGTCGCACACTTCCCAGAAACGGCCCGGACCGGGATAGGTCGGAACACCTTCGAACATCAGCGTGGTGGCGCCGTTGGCAAGCGGGCCGTAGACGATGTAGCTGTGACCGGTGACCCAGCCCACATCCGCTGTGCACCAGTAGACGTCGCCTTCGTGATAATCGAAGACATATTCATGGGTCATGGAGGCGTAGACCAGGTAGCCGCCGGTGGTGTGCATCACACCCTTGGGCTTGCCGGTCGACCCGGAGGTGTAGAGGATGAAGAGCGGATCTTCCGCGTTCATCTCCGCCGGTGCACAATGGTCGGACACACGGTCCGCCTCGTCGTGGTACCAGACGTCTCGGCCGGCCTGCATGGCAATGTCGCCGCCGGTGCGCTTGACCACGATGACGCTCTTTACCGGCGCTTTTTCGGCAGCCTTGTCGACATTGGCCTTCAACGGCACCTTGCGGCCACCGCGCAGGCCCTCGTCTGCCGTGATCACGCATTCAGAGGCGCAATCCTCGATACGCTGGGCAAGGCTGTCCGGTGAAAATCCGCCGAAGACGATGGAATGCACAGCACCGATGCGGGCGCAGGCGAGCATTGCATAAGCTGCTTCCGGAATCATCGGCAGATAGATGGTTACGCGGTCGCCCTTCTTGACACCCTGGCCGTGCAGCACGTTGGCGAACTTGTTCACCTCGCGGTGCAGTTCCTTGTAGGTGATGACCTTGTGCTCGTTGGGGTCGTCGCCTTCCCAGATGATCGCGGGCTGGTCGCCGCGCTTTTCCAGGTGGCGGTCAACGCAGTTGGCCGAAACGTTGAGCGTGCCGTCCTCGAACCATTTGATCGAAACGTTGTGATAGTCGTAGGAAGTGTTCTTCACCTTGGTGAAAGGCTTGATCCAGTCCACCCGTTTGCCGTGCTCACCCCAGAAGCCGTCGGGGTCTTCCACGGAACGCTGATACATTTCCTGATATTTGGCATTGTCGACATGCGCCCGCGCGGCAACCTCCGCGGGAACGGGAAATACGGACTCAGTCATGTGAAACCTCCCAGAAACCACAATTGGACCTGCGGTAAGCGAGTTCTCCCTTCCGCGGCCTTGTTTTGCCGGGGCCATTATGCGTATGGCCCCTCAAAGCGTCCAGAACCTAGACTTGGTACTTTAGTCGGCGAGTCTTTGGTCTATGGCAAGGCCTAAGACCTTCAATCTCGTACGGATTTACGCGTATTTCCCGGCGATCACGTCAGCTCAGCCATCCGATCACGATACCCTGGACAAGCAGTACCCCGAGCCAGTGACCGCCGTCGATCAGCGTCAGGTTCCAGGACAGCCCTTGAAAGCGGTGGTTGACGATCTGCGTGGTCATGACGATGCCAACCCAGATCATCAGCGCGGAGATGATGCCGTTCCTGATATCGGTTCCACCGGTGTGATAGATCACGCCCGCGAAGACGAATGCCATGATGATCTGGCAGAAAAAGGCCGTTGCAAAGACAACCGGGTTTGGCCTCGTCTGCTCCTTGGTCAGACCGGCGGCGTTCATCCAGGCCTTGCCGAGGATGCCGTACCAGAGCGCGCCGAACAGGAAAGACACAATGGCGGCCGCAGCAACTGCAATCAGGTTGATACCGTCGAACATCATTGCAGGTCTCCCAACGTCATTTTTTCCTTGGCAATTCTGTCTACTTGCGACTTTTATCACACTTCGGGATTGCAAGTGTCTCTAAATTCGGCCCGTCTCGCCTATCTCCTTTCCGGATAAGGCTTTTTCGAAAATTCATTACAGGAGCCCAAGGTTTCATGCTCTTTTCAAAGCGACCTGTGTTTCGACTTATGGGAGCCGCCCTCATCGGCGGCACGATGTTCATGTCCCCCGCAGGGGCACAGACGGACACACCTTCTGATCTTTTATTCGTCCTGGATTCTTCCAATTCCATGTGGGGCCAGATCGACGGTACCGCAAAAGCGGAAATTGCCCGGTCTGCCTTCGAAGGTTTTGTTGCCGGTCTTCCGGATGGAACCAGGGCTGGTGTGATGGCCTATGGTCACCGTCGCAAGGCCGATTGCGGCGACGTGGAAACGCTGGTGCCGGTGAGTGAGCTGGACCGCTCCAAACTGGTGCAAAGCGTCAAGGCGCTCACGCCGCGCGGCAAGACGCCGATTACCGAAACACTTCGGCAGGCCGCGGAACTTCTGGCGCAGAATGACCGCCCGGGACGGCTGATCCTGATCTCCGATGGTATCGAGACCTGCGGCGGGGATCCTTGCGCCCTCGCCGAGGCACTTGCCAAGTCCGTTGTCGATTTCAAGGCTCATGTCATCGGTTTCGACATCGCTTCCAAGGCGGATCAGGCCAAGATTGCCTGTATTGCGCATCTGACAGGCGGCACTTACTGGAACGCCAAGGACGCCGATGGCCTGACCGAAGCGCTAAAGGAAAGCGTCGCCGCGGTTGAGGAAAAAGCGCCGCTGCCTGTGACAGTCCTGACGGCGGCGGACAAGGAAAGCGGCCAGCCTGTTTCAGGCCCTGTGCAATGGACAGTGGCCACCGTCGACGACGAGACCGTGGTGGCGTCCGGCATGACAGGTGGCAGCGTCGAGGTCGAGCTCGAGCCGGGATCCTACGTCGTCAGTGCAGAACTTGGTGAAAAGGCAGGCGGTGCATCGCTTGAGGTGTCTGACAAGGGCGGACAGCAGACTGTTCTTCTCGACGGCAATCTTCCCGAGGCAAGTGTCACGCCCGCCTCCCCTGAAGCGCCCGCAACCTCGCTGCTGGAAGTTGCCTTTGAAGGCCCGGGCCAGGATGGTGATTTCCTGCGTGTCGTCACCCCGGACGGAAACAGGCTCGAACGAGATCTCTGGGTGTATGTGCGCGACGGTAATCCCGCCAAACTGGCCCTGCCAACCCAGCCGGGCGACTATGAAATCGTCTATGTCTGGGCCGATAGCGGTGAACGTGTTCTGGCCAAGGCACCGATCAAGGTGACCGAAGTTCAGGCAATCCTGACCTACGCCCCCGAAGTTGCCGCCGGTCAGCCGTTGGAGATTGCCTTTGAAGGTCCGAACGGGCCGGAGGACTGGATCGGGATCGTTCCGAAGGACGGCACGGTTGACGATTACCAGGGCCGCTGGAAAGGCACTGCCGACGGGTCTCCCGTCACCCTTCAGGCACCGAGCGAAGCCGGCACTTATGATGTCATCTATGTCACCGGCATCGACCAGACGATCCTGACGCGCCAACCGCTAACCGTTGGCGAAAGCGCAGCAACGCTTCAGGCCGACAGCACGGTTGAGGCGGCCGGCAGACTGAACGTGACCTGGAGCGGCCCGAAGGCGCCCGACGACTGGATCGGCATCGCGCCGGTCGGCTCCGACCCTTCTGCCTATGTGACCTACGAACGTCCGGATGGAGACAGCGTCTCGATCATCGCGCCATTGGCTCGGGGCGATTACGAGCTGCGTTACATTCTCTCGACGTCCGACGGATCGAAGATCCTGGCCAGCCAACCTTTGAAGATCACGGATCCGAAGGTGACGCTGGAGGGCCCGTCCGAAGTTCCGGCTGCCAGCTATGTCAGCGTAAAGGCGAGCGGCCCGGCCAACAGCAGCAATTTCATCGGTTTTGCCGAACCGTCTCAGGATGCCTGGAGTACGGCACCGGGCGCCTGGGAGATTGCAGACAACATCTCCAACGGCGTTGTGGAGGTGCGGACACCGGAAGAACCGGGCACTTACGAGCTGCGCTTCGTGCTGTCCGCAGGTGACGCGGAAATCGTTGCGCGGCAGACCGTGACGGTGAAATAGCGCGACCGGACATCAACGAAAATCGGAGCCCGCAGCTGTAAAGTTGCGGGCTTCGCTCTGTCCGGAGCTACTGTTTCAGCCAGACGGAAAGCTGTCCGCAAGGCTCGAAACCGAGTTGCCGATAGACCGGTAGCACGCTTGCATCATTTTCGTAGGTGCAAATCGACCGGTTCGGAAACGGTTCCAGAAGATCATGCAGAGCACTGTAGAGCCAGGTCTTGCGGCAGAAGACGTTTGAAAGGCCAAGGATATCCTTGCCGTCAAGCTTCGGACCGGTGTTGAAGACCGCCCCTGCCTTCACCTTGCCGTTCTTGATGATGGCGGCGAAATCGATGGTTTTGCGTTCCAGCAGCCTGGACGGGAAAACGGCATGGAGGCTTTCGTTCTCGTTCCAGCCGGCCAGCCACTTCTTCAGGCTTTCCGATGTCGCCACCTTGTGCCAATCGGAGCTGATCGGGGCACGTTTGGCACTTGGCGGCGGACGAAACAGCCAGGTGCCGGTAAAAAGCCTCTGAAAGCCGTAAGGTGCCAGATCCAGACTGTCGAAACTGTCCTTTACCCCGGCCCCCTTCGGCAAATCGGGCAGCGCGGCATAAAAATCCGCTCCCTGCTTCGGCGACAGGGTGACGATGTTCGGATAGAGCGGCAGGGCCTTGTCCCTAGCGCACCAGAACCCTGCATGAAATTCGGTTTTCGCACCTGCGGTTTTCAGGACCGCATCGCACCAGAGCGCATTGTTATGCGCGCAGGCATCCTGTCTGCCAGCGATCATTCGGCCATCAACATCGAAGATTTAAGCGTTCAGCCCACCCTTTTGGACGATGAAGTCTACCACGGATTCGACACCCTCTCCCGCCTTTGTATTGGCGAAAACAAAGGGTCGTTCCTTGCGCATCTTCTTTGCATCCCGGTCCATGACCTCCAGATTGACGCCGACATAGGGCGCAAGGTCGGTCTTGTTGATGATCAGGAGATCGGAGCGCGTGATGCCCGGCCCGCCCTTGCGCGGAATTTCCTCGCCGGCGGCAACATCGATCACGTAGATCGTCAGGTCGGCGAGCTCCGGTGAAAAGGTTGCGGCCAGGTTGTCACCGCCGGATTCGATCAGGATCAGGTCGAGATCCGGGATGCTTTTGGTCAGGTCCGCTACCGCTGCCAGATTGATGGAGGCGTCTTCACGGATTGCCGTATGCGGGCAGCCGCCGGTCTCGACACCGCGAATGCGGTCACTGGTCAAGGCCTGCGAGCGCATCAGGGCTTCGGCGTCCTCGCTTGTGTAGATGTCATTGGTGATGACGGCGAGCGAGTAGCGGTCACGCATGGCCTTGCACAGCTTGTCGGTCAGCGTGGTCTTGCCGGAACCGACGGGACCGCCGATGCCGACGCGCAAGGGACCATTTTGGGAAGTCATGAACGGAACAACCTCGAATACTGGGTTTCATGTGCCATGGAGGCGATATCTGCAAGGAAGGTGGAGGTGCCGAGATCGTCAAGACCTGCGGCCTCGGCCTCTTCTGCAATTTCGAAGATCACCGGTTCCAGACCAGCCAGCACCTTCTGGCCGTCGCTCTGGCCAAGCGGCACCACCCGCACGGCGACGGAAATCAGATTGGCCGCGAAAGCATGCAGGAAACAGTGAAGCGCTGCATCCACCGGCAAGCCGTGAGCCGCAGCTGCAAGTCCCAGCACTACCGGGTAAGGCCAGGAGGTGTTTTCCTTGCCCGCGAATTCGTGAAACAGGCGTGCGGCCTCGGTGCCCGCTTCCGGCATCCAGCTGTTGCACACGGCTCTGAAAAAGGCGCTGCCCTGGGCACTGGATTCCAGATGCCGCTCCCTGGAGGGTTGCAGGGCCAGCCCCAGGTCACGCAGCTCGTCAACGGTCGCTCGTTCTCCCGCAAGAGCGGCCCGGTAGGTTTCCTTCAGCAGGATGGCGTCGCTTCGTCCAGCGCCGAAGCGGAGGATTTCACGCAGCCAGACGCCAAGTTCCGCCGCACTTGCCACCCCGCCCTGCTCGATCACCTGTTCCAGCCCGTGGCTGTAAGTAAAGGCGCCGATCGGAAAGGCCGGTGAGAGAAAGGCCTGCAGCCGGTAGAGCGCCTGCGGTGACAGGGGCAGTCGCGGAGCGGAGGGCTCAGTCATGGGAATGTCCGGACCCGTGGTCGTGATTGTGGCCATGGTCATGGCTGTGCCCATGATGATGGTCGTGGGAATGCCCGTGACCATGATCGTGGCCGTGGGTGCGACCATGGCCGTAGGCGCCGCCTTCCGGATCGAAGGGTGCGGATAGCCTGGTCAGCCGGCCACCGAGCTTTTCCACCATGTCTTCAATCACGTGGTCCCGCCGGATCCGCAGGGTGTTGCCCATCAGCTGCGTCGGCAGGTGCCTGTTGCCCAGGTGCCAGGCGATCTTCACCAGGTGGGCGGTGTCGTCGGCGTGAATTTCGACCACTTCCTCAGGTTCTGCGAGAACTTCGACAATCCGACCGTCTTCAAGTTCCAGCCCGTCGCCATGGCGCAAATGGATCGCCATCGGTTCATCCAGCAGGAAGGTCAACCCGGCTGCGCCTGTCAGGACTGCCCTGCGCCGATACCGGTCTTCCCGGTCAAGCGTGACCCGGTCGGTGACATCGCCGGTCCAAGTTTCGGCCTTGTGGATTTTCGCGACGCGGATCATGCGGCTTCCATCACCTTTGCCATCATGGCCTGGAAAGCGGGACGCTCCCTGAGGCGTTTGAAATAATCGTAGACCGGACCTTCTTTGGGCAGGTCGAACTTGGCGGCCAGTGCCCAGCCGGAGCAGTGCCCGACGATAATGTCGGCAATGGTGAAGGTTTCGCCCATGGCATAGGGACCGTCACCGATCAGCGTTTCCAGCGTTTTCAGGCCTTGCTCGAATTCGAGCCGGCAGACGTCCTTGACCGCCGGAACACGGACATCTTCGGGATGGATGAAGGTGTTCTTCGCAGCGGTCCAGAGCGCGCCTTCCAGCACATCGACACCGAACTGGGTGATGCTGTCCTGACGGGCGCGATCAAGAGTTCCGGCAGGAAAGGTAAACCGGCCGTGCTTGTCGGCCAGATAGGTACAGATTGCGACGGAATCGGTGATGACGGCGTCACCGTCGACCAGCACGGGCACCTTGCCGCTTGGATTGAGCGCCTTGACGGTATCCGACTGCGGCAGAGCCGGGTCAACCTCGTAGGGTTCGCCCAGTTCCTCAAGCAGCCACATCACCCGCATGGCGCGGGTCCGCGGAAATCCGACGATCTTATACATGCCTTTCCTCTCCCGAACGCGTTCTTGCGGAGCTTAGAACAGGAAGTAGCGCTGGGCCATCGGCAACACTTCGGCAGGTTCGCAGGTCAGCAGTTCGCCGTCGGCGCGCACCTCGTAGGTTTCCGGATGCACTTCGATCATTGGCATCATGTTGTTGTGAATCATCGACTTTTTGGAGATTCCACCACGGGTGTTCTTGACCGGAAGCACCAGGCTGTCGAGACCTGCCTTGTGCTTAACGCCGGTGTCATAGGCCGCCTGGGACACGAAGGTGACACGGCTGTGCGTCAGCATCTTGCCGTAGGAGGCGAACATCGGCCGGTAATGCACCGGCTGCGGTGTCGGGATGGACCCGTTCGGATCGCCCATCGGAGCGGTCGCGATGGAGCCGAGCTTCAGCACCAGCGCCGGCTTGATACCGAAGAATTTCGGGTCCCAGAGCACGAGGTCGGCCAGCTTGCCGACTTCAACCGAGCCGATGTACTCGTCCAGGCCATGAGCGATGGCCGGGTTGATGGTGGTCTTGGCCATGTAGCGCTTGACCCGGAAATTGTCGTTCTCGCCGGTTTCATCCGAAAGGCGGCCGCGTTGCACCTTCATCTTGTGCGCGGTCTGCATGGTGCGGATGATGATTTCGCCGACGCGGCCCATGGCCTGGCTGTCGGAGGAGATGATCGAGAACGCACCCATGTCATGAAGAATGTCTTCCGCCGCAATGGTTTCCTTGCGGATGCGGCTTTCGGCAAAAGCAACGTCCTCCGGAATGTCCTTGTGCAGGTGGTGACAGACCATGAGCATGTCGAGATGCTCTTCCAGCGTGTTGACCGTGTAAGGCCGTGTCGGGTTGGTGGACGACGGAATGACGTTGGGTTCGCCAACCACCTTGATGATGTCCGGTGCGTGGCCGCCGCCGGCGCCTTCGGTGTGGAAGGCGTGGATGGTGCGGTTCTTGAACGCAGCGGTGGTGTTCTCGACAAAACCGGACTCGTTCAAGGTGTCGGTGTGGATCATCACCTGGACGTCGTATTCATCGGCAACCGACAGGCAGTTGTCGATGGTCGCCGGTGTCGAGCCCCAGTCTTCGTGGATCTTGAGGGCTGCGGCCCCCGCCATCACCTGCTCTTCCAGCGCGGCAGGCAAGGAGGCGTTGCCCTTGCCGGCGAAGATGAGGTTCATCGGGAAGCTGTCGGCAGCCTGAAGCATCCGGGTGATGTGCCACGGGCCGGGCGTACAGGTGGTCGCGTTGGTGCCCGTTGCCGGACCGGTGCCACCGCCGATCATGGTGGTTACGCCGGAGCACAGGGCTTCATCGATCTGCTGCGGGCAGATGTAGTGGATATGAGCATCGATCGAACCTGCGGTGAGGATCTTGCCCTCCCCGGCGATCGCTTCCGTGCCGGGACCGACGATGATGTCGACACCGTTCTGAACATCCGGGTTGCCGGCCTTGCCGATGCCGACGATCCGGCCGTCCTTCAGCCCGACATCGGCCTTGACGATGCCCCAGTGGTCGATGATCAGCACATTGGTGATGACCGTGTCGACAGCGCCGGCGGAACGGGGTGCCTGGGACTGGCCCATGCCGTCGCGGATAACCTTGCCACCACCGAACTTCACCTCGTCGCCATAGGTGGTGAAATCCTTTTCCACCTCGATGATGAGATCGGTATCCGCAAGGCGCAGCCTGTCGCCGGTTGTCGGTCCGAACATGTCCGCATAAGCGGCGCGGGGCATCTTGTAGGCCATATCTAGTCTCCAATCGGCGATCAGAAATCGGTGTGTTTAATTCGCGTAGTCCTCAACCGTCGCATCCAGATCCTCTGTGCGTTTCATGGTGAGGACGATCAGGCAGTTCCGGTACAGTTCGTTGCCGCGTGTGCCGCCCCTGAAGGGGAAGCTGTAGGCGGTGCAATCCTTGTCGGCGTAGGTTTTCCAGGCGGCCTGGGCATCATCGAGGCTGGCGGGGGCGCCCTTCAGGTGCTCCGGCAATTCCGCATCGATCTCGACCAGCCGTGCACGCAGCCGGTCGAAGGCCTCCTTCATGCGCGTGTCAGCGTCTTCCAAGGCCTTGTCGGCACAAAAGCTGCGTTCGGCTTCGGTCAGCGGATAGCCGCAGTCGATGTTGTCGTTGACCTTCTCTTCCTCAGCAACCGCCGTGCCGGCGGTGGCCAGAAACAGGGCTAAAGCAGGAAGGGTCACACCGCGCACAGGCATCAATTCCCCAGACCTTCACTGAGTTGTCTCAGCTCGTCGATGCGGTTGCGGGTCAGATCTGCGCGGCAGCCGTAGACCAGCATGGGTTCCATGGTTCCGCCGCGGGCCAGAAAGCCGTAGGCGTCGCAGGCCTTGTCACGATAGGGGATCCAGGCACGCTGGGCTTCGCGCAATGTTTCGACCGCCCCTTTCAGCCCTTCCGGCAAATAAGCGTCGGTTTCGGTCATCTTTTCCATTGCGGATCTGTAGACCGCGTTCAGCTCCGCATCCGCCTTCAGCCAGTCGATGTTGGCACACTGGGTCATCTCCGACTGCGTCATGGCATTTTCGCAGTTGGGTGTTTCCTGCGCGGCGACAGGTCCGGCGAGCAGAAGACCGAGCCCGATCAGCGAAAACGAAAGAGATGATGCGGATCTGATCACAATTCGCCCATGACCTTCTGGTTGAAGCCGTAGACCGTGCGGCTGCCGCGATAAGGCACCAGTGTCACGGATCTGGACTGGCCGGGTTCGAAGCGCACGGCTGTGCCTGCGGGAATATCCAGGCGCATGCCGCGGGTCTTTTCCCGGTCGAAAGACAGGCCTTCATTGGTTTCGAAGAAGTGATAGTGGCTGCCGACCTGGATCGGCCGATCACCCGTGTTGGCGACTTCCACCGTCACGGTCTCAAGGCCTGTGTTCAGTTCGATCTCGCCTTCGGCGGGAAACAGTTCTCCGGGGATCATGCGCGTCTCCTTGGAAATTGCGGTCAGCGGATCGGTTCGTGCACGGTTACGAGCTTGGTGCCGTCAGGAAAGGTGGCCTCGACCTGAACATCGTGAATCATCTCGGACACGCCTTCCATCACCTGGTCGCGTGTCAGTACCTTGGCGCCCGCGGACATCAGGTCGGCAACGGTGCGCCCGTCACGGGCCCCCTCGACAACAAAATCGGTGATCAGGGCGACGGCTTCCGGATGGTTCAGCTTCACACCCCGTTCCAGGCGGCGGCGGGCGACCATCGCGGCCATGGAAATGAGCAACTTGTCCTTTTCGCGGGGCGTCAGGTTCATGAAAGAAAGTCCTCCAAATCAGCAATACCAGACGCGCGGCAGCGCCGTCATTCGGTATCCGGTGAGAAACGACATCAGGGCCGTGCGCAAGCCGCGGCCATCATTGGACACAAACCGGGTTATCAGCAAGCCGTTCCAGGCGCTGGCGGCCGCCTGGGCGGTTCCATCCGGCAATGTTTCGATCAGCTCTCTTGCCCTGGCGAGCCGGTCTTCGGCATCGGCGGAGCAATCGACAAAGGTTGCCGCGGCCAGGGCGCCGGCGGCCGTAGCCGGGCCGGTCAGCGCGTCGGCCGGGTCGCCATCCAGCCGGATGTCGTCGGCAAACACCAGCTTCCCGTCCCGGCGGATGCGCCAGCTGTCGCGGTAGAATACGGACTTGACCTGCTCGCCCATCGCCTTTCGGCCAAGGACGAAGGATTCGACCATCATCAGCCTTGCGTCACCTTCCAGGTCCGCCTGCAGCGTGCGGCGAAGGCGCGAGGCGTTGAAAAGGATGGTTTCCTGGGGCAGCCATTCCAGGGTCGCACCGGGTCCGACCGTGAAATGGCCGCTCACCTGGGCGGTGCCGCCCGGGCTGCGGTAGGCACGTTCGGCCGTCTGGCTGGTCACAATTACGTGTACACCGGCGTCAGCCCCGACTTCATAGTCGAGCTGGTCACCTCCGGTGAGACCGCCGGCGGTGTTGATGAGAACGGCTGTGGCAGGGGTATCATAGACCTTCGGCAGGCGAACCTTGGCCGACCCGCTCTGATACAGATCGGTCAGACGGGTTTTGCCGTCCGGCGCCGAAAAACGCACCTTGCCGATGCCTTTCACGCGCTGAAGAACTACGGCTTTCCCGCCCGTTTCTGATGCCAGACCAGCATCATACATTGCTTGACCGCCCCCCCTGCGGGCTCATTCAGTCATTGTTATTTTTCACATCTGTTCAAATTGGTCCAGACCGTCGCCGGGCCGCAATGGGCAATATGCCCTCGGCAATCTTAGCAAGAGCCGGGCCAAGGCCGGCAAGTGGAAAGGCAAGACGACACCGGCGAAAAAAGTCCCTGTTTCCCGCAGCTTATCAATGCCTGCTCGCAAAAGTTGCTCAAAAATAAGGCAATTGCAAGAAAGATTGGCGTGGAGTGGATTTGAGGAAGGGGTTGCTCTCGCGCCGATGTTCCGGTTTTTTAAGAAGACAGCAGCTATTCATACTGCCATTGCCCAATTGCGACGTGTCATCCGTTGGATGACGAGCGAGGGAAACCGTGTTTTTGAGCCCGATTGGCCGCCTGACTTCCGTTTGTCTGACCGTAACCGCTCTTGTGATGAGTCTGGCCATGAGCCAGGCACGGGCGGATATAGGTGCCTATGTCCTGATCGACGCGAGTTCCGGCGCTGTGATCGAGCAGGAAAACGCCACGCGCAAGTGGTACCCGGCCTCACTCACCAAGCTCATGACGGCCTATGTCACCTTCAAGGCGATCCGCGAAGGCCGCGCCTCGCTCGACAGCGCGGTCGTGCAATCCAAGAACTCCGCGGCCGAACCCCCCAGCAAGATGGGGTTCAAGGTTGGGACGCGGTTCACTGTCGACACGGCGCTGAAGATCATTCTGATCAAGTCGGCCAACGATGTTGCGGTAGCGCTCGGCGAGTCGATCGCGGGATCTGAAGCTGGCTTCATCGCCATGATGAATGCGGAAGCTCAGCGCCTGGGAATGTCCAATACCCGGTTCTACAATCCGCATGGTCTGCCAGACAACCGGCAGGTGACCACGGCGCGGGACCTTGCCATTCTGGCCCTGGCGCTGCGCCGGGACTTTCCGGAATCCCGAAACTACTATGACCACCCGGGGATCCGCTTCGGCAAGAAGACCCTGCGGTCGGCCAATCGGGAATTCCTGCTGCGCGTGCCCGGCGCCAACGGCATGAAGACCGGCTACATCTGCAATTCCGGGTACAATGTTGCCGCCTCCGCGACGCGCGGCAACAAGACCTTGATCGCGATTATCCTTGGCGCGGGTTCCGGTCTGGAGCGCACCGCCTTTGCACGCCAGCTTTTTGACGAAGGGTTCCGCAAGCGCGGCGGCCGTAGCATCACGAGCCTTTCGGGCACCAGCGGCAATCCGCCGGCCGACGGTTATTGCCGGCGCAACAAGAGCCCGGGTCCCAAGGGTTACATGGCCCGGTTCGACATGGAAAAGGAAAAGCAGGGCGGGTTCCTGTTTTTCGCCAAGGCCAACAAATCCGATGAGGACAAGCTAGACGACAGCGGTTTCAAGCTGTCCAACGGCAAACCGGACTGGGCAAAGATCCTTGACCGTACGCTCGGCCCTCGCCGGATTGCCTACCGTCCGCTGGATGTCGGCCTCGGCAACCCGAAAGGGTCGCCTTCCGTCAGCCCGGGCACCGTTCCTGCCGGTGCCGCCAGCGAAGCGGTCGCAGCCATCGCGGGAGAGGATATAGCCGCGGAAGACGTACCACTGCCGGTCGCCAATCCCGTGCGGCGGGCAGAAAACGAAATCCGGGCGAAGATGCAGCTGACGGCCAATGCCAAAACCGCAGGCGCAATTCCGCAGGGTGGCGATACCGTGTCACGCCCGGGAGCCGCGGTTGAACTTTCGAAATCTTCACCCGGATCGATCTTCCGCAAGGGTCTGGATTTCACCGTTCCGGTTCCTTCCCCAAGTCCTCGCAAGTAATTCGATTTCCAGATCTTTGACGGTGCCGATGATGTAGCGTTGCGGTTAACGGAGTTAACCTTTTATTTACGCTACTCCTTAACACTGCAGTAAGCATTTTTCTGGCAAAGGCGTGCTCCCTGCCGGACCTTAAAATGCCACTGCGGCACAGAATATGCCGGTACAACAGGTCGAGAGATCGCATGATGATTGAACCGAGATCCACCGCCACCATCAAGGCTCTGGCCAGCCTTGCGGAACTTTCCGCCAATCAACTGGAGGAAGGGGTTTCGGTCGACCATGTGATCGCCACCTTGCGAAAGGCGGCGGAGGCTGTCCGGCTCGTGGTTGATGTCGAGGCGGAAGAGGAACTCGACGACTTCGAGTTCGAAGCCGACAGCGACACAGACGTGGAAGCCGAACTGGAAGCGTCTGAAGCGGACATCGTCCAGGATCTGACCCCGATGGATCTGTCCGAGGATGAAGCCGACAGGAAAATTGTCGCCCTCGACAAGAAGGACGCCGAAGCGGCCTCCGAAGAAGACGACATCATCCTCAACGCGGGGTGATTCGGCGTCAGCCGGACATTTTTCCAACTGAACAAGCCGACGTGGCGGGACCAGCATTTGCGCTGACCCGCCTTTCTGCCTATGTGTCTGCGGAAAGTCCGCCGGGTCCGATCAAGGACCGGCGAATGCATCTGGAGAGATACCATGGCCTCGCCGACATCGGTTGCCGAAGGACAAAAACCCAAGGGTCCGAAGCCCCCCATTCCCCTGTCAGTCCTGACCGGGTTTCTGGGGTCAGGCAAGACAACGCTCCTCAATCGGATCCTGAAGGATCCGTCGATGGCGGACACAGCGGTCATCATCAATGAATTCGGCGAGATCGGGCTCGATCATCTGTTTGTCGATCAGGCCGGCGACGGCATCGTCGAGCTTGCCTCCGGTTGCCTGTGCTGCACCATTCGCGGCGATCTTGTCACGACGCTCGAAAACCTGTTGCGCCGACTGGATAACGGCCGCATGGACAGGCTCAACCGGGTGATCATCGAGACGACGGGTCTGGCGGATCCGGCGCCCATCCTGCACACGGTCATGCTGCATCCCTATCTGGTGATGCGCTACCGGCTCGACAGCGTGATCACGCTTGTGGACGCGGTCAACGGTCTGTCGACCCTCGACAATCACGAGGAAGCGCGCAAGCAGGCCGCTGTTGCCGACCGGCTGGTCTTCACCAAGACCGATCTCGTTCAAGGCGAAGAGGCGCGGGCCTCCTTCGACGCCCTCAAGCAGCGTTTGCAGCAGCTCAATCCCGGCGCCCGCCGGCTGGACGCCCAGGCGGATGATGCAACGGTGGAAAATCTCTTCAACGCCGGTCTTTATGATCCGAAGAGCAAGATCCCGGACGTGGCTGCCTGGCTGAACGCGGAAGCCTACGAAGACCAGCAGCATGACCACCATCACGGTCACGGTCACGGCCACGAACATGCACATGGCCATTCACACGGGCATCACCACGGCCACGACCATACCCATGCTCATGACGTGAACCGGCATAGCGATGCCATCCGGGCCTTTACCCTGTCGACTGATCGACCGGTGCCTGCCTCCGCGCTGGAAATGTTCCTCGATCTGCTGCGTTCGGCGCACGGACCGAAACTGCTTCGGGTGAAGGGTATTGTGCAGCTGGCCGAGGATCCGGAAAGGCCGGTGGTCATCCACGGTGTCCAGCATGTCTTCCATCCGCCCGCGACACTGGAGGCCTGGCCGGACGCGGATCACAGAACCCGCATGGTGTTCATCACCAAGGACCTGCCGGAAGGGTTCGTCAGGCGCATGTTCGAGGCCTTTTCGGGCGCCTTGCTGCCCGATACGCCGGATCACCAGGCCCTGACGGACAATCCGTTGGCGGTGTCGGGTTTCACCAGTCCGGTGAGGTAGGCGGCAGGTCTGCAATACCCCGGCGCTCTCCAATGGGATCCCTCATCCTGAGGAGCCGCGAAGCGGCGTCTCGAAGGATGGGCGGCACCCACAGGAACAAGTGGCCCATCCTTCGAGACGGGCCTTAAGGCCCTCCTCAGGATGAGGCTCTGGGGTTTTGAGTAGCAGCCAGCGGTGACAGCACCATCGTCTCGGAAAGTTAGTCCTTCTTGCGCAGGCGGATCAGTCCTTCCTGGGCGGTCGAGGCGATCAGGACCCCGTCCCTGGTGAACAGAGATCCGCGGTTTATCCCGCGTGAGCCGGAAGATGAGGTGCTGTCGGTGGCGTAAAGCAGCCAGTCGTCGGCGCGGAAAGGACGGTGAAACCACATGGCATGGTCCAGGCTGGCGGCCTGGATCTTCGGGCTGAAGACGGACGTGCCATGGGGAAACAGCGAGGTGTCCAGCAACGTCATGTCGGAAGCATAGGCGAGGACACACTGGTGCATGCGTTCGTCGTCCGGCAGTGGGCCTGTCGCCCGTACCCAGACATACTGCTGCGGTGGCAGGGGCTTTTTGCTGAAATAATGGGTCATGTCGACCGGGCGCATCTCGATCGGCCGCTCGCGCTCCCAGTAGCGGCGGATGTTTTCCGGGGCCATCGACAGGAATTTTTCCTTCAGTTCCTGTTCGCTGGGCAGATCTTCAGGCGTCGGAACGTCCGGCATGTCGATCTGGTGCTCCAGCCCCTCTTCATGCACCTGAAAGGAGGCGGACATGGAAAAGATCGCTTCGCCGTGCTGGATCGCGACAACGCGCCGGGTGGTGAAGCTGCCACCGTCGCGGATGCGGTCGACTTCGTAGATGATGGGGACTGACGGATCGCCGGGCCTCAGGAAGTAGCCATGCAGGGAATGGACGTGACGGTCTTCCACCACGGTGCGCGAGGCGGCAACCAGCGCCTGGCCGATCACCTGCCCGCCAAATACGCGTTGCCAGCCGACCTGCGGGCTGCGACCACGGAACAGGTTGCGTTCCAGTGGTTCCAGGTCGAGAATCTGGAGAAGATTATCAATGGCCGTGTTCATCGGCGCGATCCCTGTTAGATAGACGGCAGGTGATTTGGTTCGAGGCTTTGGCCCCGGCACCGCACTCTTGGACGGCAGTTGACGTTAAAGTCAAGATGCCTTTAGGGAAACCGAAGGCAAGGAGAAGAAGACGATGGCGAGGAAAAAAAGCGTCCCGGACATGTTCGATGTCGTGATCGCAGGCGGCGGTTATGTCGGCCTGTCTCTGGCGGTGGCGTTGAAGCAGGGCGATGCCGGCCTCACCTGTGCCGTGGTCGATCCCAAGCCGATGGAAGACCTCCACAAGGATCCACGCGCCTCAGCCATCGCGGCAGCTGCCTCACGCATGCTGTCGCAACTCGGCATCTGGCAGAAGATTGCGGGCGAGGCCCAGCCGATCAACGAAATGATCGTCACCGACAGCAAGCTTCGCGATGCGGTTCGGCCAGTCTTCCTGACGTTCGGCGGCGAGGCGACGGAGGGTGAACCCTTTGCCCACATGATGCCGAACGGCGTGATGATGCCGGCGCTCTACAAGGCGGCCAAGGCGCTTGGCGTGAGCTTTTTCGCACCGGGAACCGCGGAAACCTTTCGCACTCATCCAGACCACGTCGAACTGGCGCTGGAAGACGGGACCCTTCTGAAAAGCCGGTTGCTCGTTGCAGCCGACGGCGTGCGCTCCCGCCTGCGCGACCTTGCCGGTATCCGGACGGTCAACTGGGACTACGGCCAGTCCGGTATCGTCACAACAGTGAAGCATGAACGGCCTCACAACGGCCGGGCGGAAGAACATTTCCTGCCTGCCGGGCCATTTGCGATCCTGCCCTTGCCGGGCAACCGGTCGTCGCTGGTCTGGACGGAAAAGACAGCGGACGCCGACCGGCTTGTGCGGTCTGACGACTTTACTTTCGAACTGGAACTGGAACGCCGTTTCGGACATCACCTCGGTACGCTGGAGCTGGACGGACCGCGCCGGGCCTATCCGCTCGGGCTGAAGCTGGCGCGTGATTTCGTCAAGCCGCGCTTCGCCCTGATCGGCGATGCCGCCCATGGCATTCATCCGATTGCGGGCCAGGGGCTCAATCTGGGCTTCAAGGATGTCGCGGCACTGGCCGAAGTGCTGGTGGATGCCCGTCGTCTGGGGCAGGATCTCGGCGGTTTCGACGTTCTGGAACGCTACCAGCGCTGGCGCCGGTTCGACACGTTCCAGATGGGCGTTGTCACCGACGTACTGAACCGCCTGTTTTCCAATGACAATGACGTGTTGCGCGCCATGCGCGATTTCGGACTTGGTATTGTGGACAGGATGCCGGGCCTGAAAACGCAGTTCATCAAGGAAGCTGCCGGTTTTGCGGGGCCGGTGCCGAAATTGCTTTCCGGCGAACCTATCTGATAGGAGTTGGATCGGACCGTCTTCCACTCCGCAGGATTTCCTTTTGATGATTGCCAATCCGGAGAGTTTTTCCGCGCACCGGTCGATCCTGATTACGGGCTGTTCCTCCGGCATCGGCCTTTCGGCAGCCCACATCATGCGCGGGCGCAACTGGCGTGTTTTTCCGACTGCGCGGAGCCAGGCGGATGTTGACGGGTTGAGCGATCTTGGTTTCGAAGCCTTCCGCCTGGATTATGAGGATCCGGACAGCATCGAGGCGACGGCAAGCGAAGTTCTGCAGCGGACCGATGGTGCGTTGAGCGCGGTGTTCAACAATGGCGCCTATGCGGTTCCTGGTGCGCTGGAAGACCTGCCGACGGAAGCCCTGCGGTCGCTTTTCGAGGCGAACTTCATCGGCTGGCATGATCTTACCCGCCGGTTGGTGCCTTCAATGCGCGCCAACGGTTCCGGGCGGATCGTGCAGTGTTCCTCCGTACTGGGGTTCGTGGCACTCAAGTACCGCGGAGCCTACACCGCTTCCAAATTCGCGCTTGAAGCCTATTCGGACACGCTTCGCCAGGAACTGAAAGGTACCGGCATTCACGTCAGTCTGATCGAACCCGGTCCTATCGATACCCGGTTCACGCAAAACGCACTGGCGAATTTTCAGCGCTGGATCGGCGAGGATGGTCTGCAGGCGTCGCGGCATCGTAAGACCTACGAAAAGCGCCGCATCCGGATGGAGGCGGGAGAGCCCGGGCCGTTCAAGCTGCCGCCGGAGGCCGTGGTCAAACGGCTGGTGCATGCGGTGGAAGCAAATCGGCCGAAAGCGCGCTATCATGTAACAATTCCGACCACCGTCATGGCGGTGGCCAAACGGGTGCTGCCGACCAGTCTGCTTGACCGGTTCTGCATCTGGGCTGCCGACGGCGAGGAATAGCTGCCTGCCGACAGGTGGCTGCGCCGGACAGTGGTGAAACAAGGAAAACGAAATGGCAGATCTGATCAACTTTCTCATTCCCGTCGGCCTCGCCGCGGTTGCACTCGTGTTGCTGCTCGGCATCTGGAACATGTTCCGTCACGGGCCGGCCAACCGCTCGCAGCTCCTGATGCGCTGGCGTGTCGGTCTTCAGTTTCTGGTGATTGTCCTGGTGATGGGCGGTCTCTACTTTTTCGGCACCGGCCACTAAGACAAGATAACCGGACACTACTGGAGGAACTGGGGGCACAATGGTTGTTCTGAACAAGATCTATACGAAGACGGGTGACGACGGCACGACCGCGCTGGGTTCCGGTGAACGGCGCCGAAAGAGCGACCTCAGGATCGAGGCATACGGGACCGTCGACGAGACCAACTCCGTGGTTGGTCTGATTCGCCTTCAGACCGGGCAGTCTGCGCCGGAGGTCGACCAGACGCTCGGCAGGATCCAGAACGACCTGTTCGACCTGGGGGCCGATCTTGCAACACCGGAAACGGGTGAGGACCTTGGGTACGAGCCGCTTCGGATCACCGACGCCCAGGTCACGGCGATCGAACAGGCGATTGACGTCCTCAACGCGGAGCTCAAGCCGCTGCGTTCCTTCGTGCTGCCGGGTGGCAGTCCTGCCGCTGCCTACCTCCATCTGGCCCGCACTGTCTCGCGCCGGGCAGAACGTCTGATGGTGGAACTGGCAGCCCGCGAGCAGATCAATCCCGCTGCCGTGCGCTACATGAACCGCCTGTCGGACTATTTCTTCGTTGCCTCGCGGTACCTGAATGAAAAGGGTGAGCAGGACGTTCTTTGGGTGCCTGGACAGAACCGTTAGGTCAGTTCCCCTTGCCGGAGGCCTGGCGCTGAATGTTCATTCCCCTTCACGATCACAATCGGCTGGTCCATGTTCCCCGCCCCTTTGTGAACCTTTTCCTGATTGCCGCCAACATCCTGATCTTTCTTCTGTATCAGGGTGCAGGTTCCCAGCAGGCGGTGGCCGCGTCCTCCTATTCCTTCGGCCTTATCCCGGTTGTCCTGTTCGATATCCGGGATCTGTCGCCGGAGCTGCAGATGCTGCCCGACTGGATGTCAGTGGTCACCTATGCCTTCCTCCATGGCGGCTACATGCACCTCATCGGCAACATGCTGTTCCTGTGGGTGTTCGGCGATAATGTCGAGGATGCCATGGGGCATCTGCGTTACCTGGTCTTCTATCTGCTGTGTGCGATAGCCGGCGGGTTGGCCTACGCCTCCATCGACGTCAATTCGGATGTGCCGTTGATCGGGGCGTCCGGCGCCGTTTCAGGCGTTGTTGCCGCTTATCTGATGCTGCACCCGCGGGTGAAGGTGTGGGTGCTGGCACTGGGCCGGATACCCTTGCGCCTCTCCGCCGGATGGTTGCTCGGCGGCTGGATCCTTTATCAGATCGTCAATGCCGTGATTGCGTCCGATAGCGATGTCGCCTGGATCGCGCATATCGGCGGCATGGCGGCGGGTGCCGTGCTGATCGTGTTTTTCCGGCGCAGGGGTGTGCCCCTGTTCGACCGAAACATCGCCTAGGCACAGTTTTCAAAAAGAATGCGGACCGGTCAGGAAACTAGGCTGCTTTCCAGACAGCATCAGCAGTGCGGCAGGCGACTCCCCGGCGGCTGATCATTCGACCGTCAGCCAGCTTGATCCGTTCGCGGTAGGAGCGGCAGAAGTCGCCGGACGTATTTTTCCAGGTTTTCAGGGGCGTAATTGTGCCGCTCGCCCCACTCGAGGGGTTTCTCCAGCTCCGGTCTTTGCCGGAAACAGACTTCTCCAGCGCAGCTTGAAGCGTGGTTTCAGCCCGGTATTTGTCCGATGCTTGCAGTTTTGAAGCCGGTTTGCGGGTTTCCGCCGCGGCGGGTTCCTGCAGGGAGACAAGCGTGTCCTGCACTGACACTACGGAACAGCCTGTGAGGATATTTGCCAAAAAAAACAGAAAAAACGTCCCTTTCGGAACGTGAAACCCACGAAAAATCAAGTCCGATCCCGCCTCTTGGATCTATTGCCAGCCGTTGGAGATAGCCTCCCGTTCTTCCCGCGCGCTGAGGGACCCACCAGAAGGCTCGCTGTCACCATTAAACTGACGCCCGCCAAAGATGCGATCTAAAAAACCGCCTGAACCGGACTTTTGTGTGGCAGAGCTAAAAGAAGTTCGTTCTGACGAACCGCCAGACGACGAACCGCCGGATGACGATCCACCCGACGAAGAGCGGGAGGAGGAAGGAGAAGAGGAGCCTCCGCTGCGACCGGAGTTGCCTTTGCTTTCCGAGCTTCTGCCGGCCGATTTGTTTCCTGCCGAACTGTTACCGGTGGAGCTTTTTCCGCTCGAACTGTTACCAGTTGAGTCGCCGCCGCCCGAACGGCTGCCACCTGTGTCGCCGCCACCGGAACTGCTGCCACCGGTGCTGTCACCGCCGGAACTCTTGCTGCCGCTGTCACCACCGGAACTCTTGCTTCCGCTGTCGCCGCCGCGGTCTCCACGTTCGCTGCGGCCTCCACGGTCACCGCGTTCGCTGCGACTGCCGCGATCACCATGCGAATCTGCGGCCGCGGCAATGCTGTCCTTCATGTCGAACAAGGGGCTGAAGTAGACAAGAGAGAACATCATTGCCGCAGCTGCAACACCCGGCAGTATGCGAAACATCGCAGAGAGGCGGTCTTGCAATGTAATCTGGCGGGCGCGTTTCATCTGATGCGATTCAATTCGTAATAAGGGGTTTTTGGCGGTCGACGAGAGCGGTTTTACGACCTTCGCACGCATAACACCTGGGCAATCTTTGTTCTTCCCGAAGATAGTCTAAAAAAAGTCGGGATCAAAAGGTCTCCTTACGTGTTGTCTCGCTGAGAGCGGTTTTGCGGAGAACTCCTTGCCTGAAGATACGTTAAAGACGGAGATGATCCGTCTGCTCCCGAAGCTGAGGAGTTTTGCTTTAAGGCTGTGCCGGAACCCGGATCAGGCAGACGATCTGGTGCAGATGACATGCGAACGTGCAATCCGATCGCTCGACCAGTTCGATCCGGCGACCCGGCTCGACAGCTGGATGTTCCGGATTTTGCAGAATCTGTACTTCAATTCGGTTCGCGACACCGCAAACCGGGCTAGGCTTTTCGACCTTGCCATGCTGGATTTCGAGGAAAGCTACGACGGCGCGAAAGCCGCCGCCGACAGCCTGGAACTCCAGAAAGTGCAGGATTTCATTGGCGAGCTGGAAGAAGACAACCGCGAGGTGCTTCTGAAGATCGCCGTTGAGGGCAGAAGCTACAAGGATGTGGCGGATGAACTCGGCGTTCCGATTGGAACGGTAACCAGCCGGCTTGCCCGCGCAAGACTGAAACTGCGCGAGTGGCTGGACACGAACGATGCCCCGCAGGGCGTCAGGCTGCGCAGCATGCCAGGGGGTATGTGATGACATTTGACGAAAAGCGCGAACAGATCCTGCTTGCAAAGGATATCGGCAAGATCCTGGACGAGGAAGGTTCGGAAGAGGAGCGTGCAGCTCTGCTTCGCCGGATCGAGGCAACTGGTGGCGGACATGATCTGCTGGAGCAGATGTCCAAGGACAATACCATTCTGCAAAAAGCGGTTGCCGCGCCGGTGCCTGACGAATCAATGGCACGGTTCGAAGCACTCATCGAAAAGGAATTCGCCAAGCGCGAAGGTCCTGCGCCCCGTCATGCGCATGCGTCCTGGACAGGCGTGCTGATCCAGATCGCCGCGGCACTTGTGATGGTTGCCGGCACATTCGGCTTTACCACCTACTGGATGCAGACGCGGATGGACAGTGCCGTGTCTTCTCTTGCAGCACATATGGAAACTGAGCGGATGCTCCTGGCACAGACCGTCCAGGAAGCGCTGGAAACGAAAGTCAGCGGCGAGCCCGTGTTCGTTGGGCAGGAAGGCGACTGGCGCGAGATCCTGACGCCGATCAAGACCTACCGCAGCAAGAGCGGGCACTGGTGCCGCGAGTACCTTCGCGAGACTACCTTCAGCAGGCTGGACCTTTCCATCCGTGGCACGGCCTGCCGGGACGAGAACGGCACCTGGGTGACCGTGTTCGCCGAACCGGTGTCCGACAAGTTCTCGCCGCAGACCCCCGGCATCTGACCGGGGACCGGGACCAGGAAAACAGAGAAGTCGCCGCGTGTTGCCGTAATAGGTGCGCGCGGTTTCTTTTTTGCGGTGAGCCCCGGTTTTCCACGTATTGTTGCGTTGCCGAACTATCATCATTGCGACGCATGTTTTTCCAAGCCCGGCAAATTGCCGCCTTAGACCTTTTACCGCAATTGACAGGTGCCGTGTCGGTCAGTACCGTCCCCCGCCATGCGCCACGATTGGCTCAATTCTGCCGTTTGTAACCTAGCGTCATGAGGGCAGAGAGCCGGAGAATGCGGTGCGGTGAAAGCCGGCCCAGCAAGAGGTTGAGACCAAATGAAGATCCTCGTACCCGTAAAACGGGTCATCGACTACAACGTGAAGGTCCGTGTGAAGGCGGATGGTTCTGGCGTCGATCTTGCCAACGTCAAGATGTCCATGAACCCGTTTGACGAAATCTCCGTCGAAGAAGCCCTTCGGCTGAAGGAAGCGGGCAAGGCGAGTGAAGTGATCGTCGTGTCCGTCGGGCCGCAACAGGCCACCGAAACGCTGCGCACCGGCCTTGCCATGGGCGCCGACCGCGGCATTCTGGTGAAGACCGACGATACCACCGAGCCGCTGGCAGTCGCGAAGATCCTGAAAGCGATCGTCGAAGCCGAAGAGCCGGGTCTCGTGATCCTCGGCAAGCAGGCGATTGACGACGACTGCAACCAGACCGGCCAGATGCTGGCAGCCCTCCTCGGTTGGAGCCAGGGCACATTTGCCTCCAAGGTCGATCTGGGCGACGGCACTGTCGATGTCACCCGTGAAGTGGATGGCGGCCTGCAGACCGTGAAGCTGAAGCTGCCGGCCATCGTGACCACGGACCTGCGCCTCAACGAGCCGCGCTATGCGTCCCTGCCGAACATCATGAAAGCGAAGAAGAAGCCGATCGACGAAAAGTCTCCGGCCGATTTTGGTGTCGACACCACGCCGCGCCTCACCGTTGTCACCACCACCGAGCCGGCATCGCGCCAGGCCGGTATCAAGGTCGGTTCCGTTTCCGAGCTGGTCGACAAACTCAAGAACGAAGCCGGCGTCCTTTAAGACCCGTCGCAGGAGGATAAAACATGACAACACTTCTTGTGGCCGAATACGCCGGTGGCGAACTGAGCGATGCCACGGCAAAGGCCCTGACGGCTGCCGTCGCTCTTGGTGCCGACGTTCACGTGCTGGTCGCCGGCAAGGGCGTTCAGGGCGTTGCGGATGCGGCGTCCAAGCTTTCCGGCGTCGCCAAGGTTCTGCTTGCCGAAAGCGATGCGCTGGAGCACCAGCTGGCCGAGCCGACCGCCGAACTGATCGTCGGCCTCGCAGGTGATTATGACGCGATCGTTGCCCCGGCAACCGCCAACGGCAAGAACACCCTGCCGCGCGTCGCAGCCCTTCTGGACGTGATGCAGATCTCAGACGTGACGGCTGTTGTCGACGCGGATACTTTCGAGCGTCCGATCTACGCGGGCAACGCGATCCAGACCGTGAAATCCGGCGATCCCAAGAAGGTGATCACCGTGCGGACCTCCACATTCGCGGCAGCGGAAGCAGGCGGTTCTGCCGCTGTTGAAACCGTTGCGGGAACGGACGGTTCGGGTCTTTCGGAATTCGTCGGCGAGGAGCTTTCCAAGTCCGACCGCCCGGAACTGACGTCTGCCAAGATCATCATCTCCGGCGGCCGCGCGCTCGGTTCTTCCGAGAAGTTCCAGGAAGTCATCATGCCGGTGGCCGATGCTCTCGGCGCGGCGGTTGGCGCATCGCGCGCCGCCGTCGATGCGGGCTACGCCCCGAACGACTGGCAGGTTGGCCAGACCGGCAAGGTGGTTGCTCCGGATCTCTACATTGCCTGCGGCATTTCCGGTGCCATCCAGCACCTTGCCGGCATGAAGGATTCCAAGGTGATCGTTGCGATCAACAAGGACGAGGAAGCACCGATCTTCCAGGTCGCGGACTATGGCCTCGTGGCGGATCTCTTCGACGTGCTGCCGGAATTGAAGGCTGCCGTCGAGTAACACCTGCGGCAAATTGATCACGGACCCCGGGGCGAATAACAGTTTTCGCTCCGGGGTTCTTGCTGTTCGGCGCAAGACTTGCCAAAAATAGCCGCAACCCGTCCAATCGGGATGTTTTCTAAAGATCGGATTTTCAGGATGGCAGTCGAAATCAAGAAAGTCGGCGTAATCGGCGCTGGTCAGATGGGCAGCGGCATTGCGCATGTGTGTGCACTTGCGGGCTTCGACGTGGGATTGAGCGATCTCTCCATGGAACGGATCGAATCCGGCCTGGCTTCGATCAACGGCAACCTGGCGCGCCAGGTGTCCAAGTCCATGATCACCGAGGAAGAGCGCAACGCGGCGCTGGATCGCATCAAGGCAGCCGAAGATCTCGATCTTCTGCGTGATGCAGACCTGGTGATTGAATCCGCCGTCGAGAACGAGCAGGTCAAACGCAAGATCTTTTCGCAGCTTTGCCCGATCCTGAAGCCCGAAGCGATCCTGGCGACCAACACTTCATCGATCTCGATCACGCGTCTTGCCGCTTCGACCGATCGTCCGGAACGCTTTATCGGCATCCACTTCATGAACCCGGTTCCGGTCATGGAACTGGTCGAGCTGGTGCGCGGCATAGCCACGGAAGACGAGACTTTCGAAGCCTCGAAAGGGTTCTGCGTCCGTCTCGGCAAGCAGATTGCCGTCGCAGAGGATTTTCCGGCCTTCATGGTCAACCGTATCCTTCTGCCTATGATCAACGAAGCAATCTACACGCTCTATGAAGGCGTCGGTTCTGTTGATTCAATCGACAAGGCCATGCGTCTCGGGGCCAACCATCCGATGGGGCCGCTGCAGCTTGCGGATTTCATCGGTCTCGATACCTGCCTGTCGATCATGCAGGTGCTTTACGAAGGTCTGGCGGACACCAAGTATCGTCCGTGCCCGCTGCTCGTGAAATATGTTGAAGCAGGCTGGCTCGGCCGCAAGACCCAACGCGGTTTCTATGATTATCGCGGCGAGCACCCGGTTCCGACCCGGTAATCGGTTCGCCAGCCACCGCAGAAGCCCCGGTAACGATGAACCTAGCCCGCTATTGCCTGACCAGCGCCACCCCGGACCCGGGCAAGACGGCGCTGGAACTGGTGGGGGCCGGTGGCGCCCTTCTGGAAACATGGAGCTATGGCTCGCTGACGCGGGCCGTTCTTTCGGTTGCCGCGGGTTTGCGCGCCACGGATCTTTCGCCCGGTGACCGTATCCTTCTCAGGATCGGTCACTCCAGTGATTTTCCGCTGGCGTTCTTCGGGGCGATTGCGGGTGGTTTCGTGCCGATCCCGACGTCTTCCCAACTTACTGCGTCGGAAGCAGAAGCGATCCTGGCCGACAGCGGCGCACGGATGGTGCTTCACGACGGACATACCGTGCTGCCGAACGCGGGCAGCGCGACGTTGCTGGGTCCAGAGGCCTTGGTCGAACTGAAGCAGGCAGAGCCGGGAGACTTTGCGGAGACCCACGCTGACGACCCGGCTTTTCTTGTCTATACGTCCGGAACCAGCGGCACGCCGAAGGGCGTCCTGCATGCGCAGCGCGCCGCCAGTGCGCGCCGGCCCATGTATTCCGGCTGGTATGGCATCGGCGCTTCCGACCGGCTGCTTCATGCCGGAGCATTCAACTGGACCTATACGCTGGGTGCCGGCTTGATGGACCCCTGGGCCAATGGTGCGACCAGTGTTGTTTATGACGGGCCTCGAGACCCGGACCTCTGGCCGGAACTGATGACAGACACAAGGGCGACGCTGTTTGCCGCCGTGCCCAGTCTCTACCGGCGTATCCTGAAGTATGGCGCTGTTACGCCCGCCTCCTTTCCCGATCTTCGTCACGGCCTGACGGCCGGAGAAGCGCTTCCGGCAAGTCTTTATCGGGAGTGGAGGGAACGCACCGGCCGCGAACTTTATGAAGCGCTCGGCATGAGCGAGATCTCCACCTATCTCTCCAGCAGCCCCGGCGTTCCGGTAAAGCCGGGTTCCCCGGGCAAACCCCAGGAAGGCCGGAAGGTTTCCATTCTCAGCGAGTTGGATGACACGCCGGTGCCGGTGGCCGGAACGGAGACAGGGCTTCTGGCTGTTCACAGGGATGAACCCGGCCTGATGCTGGGATATTGGAACCGTGCCGAGGAAACGGCGGCCGCATTCAGGGGCGACTGGTTCCTGACCGGCGACAGGGCGCGTACGGATGAAGACGGCTATTTCTGGTACGAAGGCCGTGCTGACGATCTGATGAACGCTTTCGGCTACAGGGTCGCTCCGGAAGAAGTGGAGCGGGTGCTGGCAGCTGACCCGCAGGTGCAGGAAGTCGCCGTGACGGCGGTGCCTGCGCGCGAAGGTGTCAGCCTGATAACGGCCTTCGTGGTGCCGGCCCTCCCCGGACAGCTGGATGCCGACCGTCTTGCCGCTCATGCGGCAGAAAACCTGGCGGAATACAAGCGTCCAAAGGTTTACAAGGTGCTGGAACAGTTGCCACGCACACCGTCCGGCAAGGTCCGGCGCAGTGTCTTGCGGGAGGGGCACTGACATTCGTTAACACCTGATTAAGGGTAGGGGGTTAGGGTGGCCACAACCTCAGGAGTTAATGATGGACAGCGTTGGCATTGCCACGACATTCGTTGCGCAGACCCAGGCACAGACAGCCCAGACGCTTCAGACAGAGATGATGAAGATGGCCGCCCAGCAGGACGCCAATCTGGTGGCGCTGCTGCAGCAAGGGGCTGACAATCTTCAGGCTCAACAGGCCACACCACCTCCCGGTCTCGGCGGACGGGTAGACGTCAGCGCCTGATCCCGTTCCTTTGCGGTTTTGTTAACGGCCCGTGCGGATTTGCCCCGCACGGGCCGTTTTCGTTGCTCCGCCGGGTGTCTTTTTTCGAGTGAAGCCTGAAAAGCGCCTCTCGAAAGATGCTTCTGAAAGTTCCTGTCTTTCAAATACTTATCCATAATTACGTAAAGTTTTAAGAAAAATATTCTGATCAATTCAGTAATTGAGTCAGCAACTCTGAGAGTTGTTTTGGAAATTTACCTTTGAATTCAGGTATTTCATACAAGATGAAGTTTGAAATCGTATCCAAGGATTGGAACGACCATGCCTGAAGCAATAGGATATGGAGCATCCCAGGCGTATCAGCCGAACCAGGCCAACACGCGTGCGGGCCAGGTTGCAGAACAAGCCGAAGCGTTCAAGACCAAACGCTCTGAAGCTGCAGCCGTGATTGCGCAACGCCAGGCGAGTTTCAGCACGAACCGGGCAGAATTCTTGAGCCGGCAAGCTGAGCAACTGGAAAATCGCGCGGAAACGCGTCGGCTGGAAGATGGTGTCGGATTACAGGTCAACATCCTGGCCTGATGTGACGCATCTTCCGGATAAGCCGACTGGAAGCATAAGACGAACGAACAAAAGCCGGAGCGCCCGATTGCAAGGATGAAGGGTGACTAACGGCTGCGGACAAGCCTCATCACCACGGCGAAGGAGTAACCCATCATGCCGAGTGCTATCGACAGTTCCTCTTCCTCGGCCGCCTACAGCGCTGCAAGTGTTCGCAGCGAACTTGCTGCCAATGCGGTAAAGGACCAGAACCAGCAGGAACGCCAGGTTGCCGAGCGGCTGGAGCAGGCCCAGGCAACCCAGGAAGAAGACCGGCGCGAGTCGCGCCGCATTCCAGGTCTGGGCAACGCGGTCGACATCAGCGTCTGAACCGGCGGAGGGTCACCTCCACCGGCTTCGAAAGGTCTGATGATCTTGATATTTCTGGCGGCAGCCGGACGTCAGGCGTCCGGGGCCGCCATTGCGTTTTTAATAAGCGCCTTGGCCTCGCCGGAGGCCCATTCGGCGGGGCCGTACATGGTGCCGATCTCGCAGCCCTTGGGGCTAACCAGAATGGTTGTCGGCAAACCGGTTGCCCGCGCAACCTTGCGCAGATCCTTCAGAAGATCGTTCGAACTGTCCTGATAGAAGGTGAGATTGCCGACGCCGATCTCGTTCAAAAAGTCTTTCGGCTTTTCCGGTCCGCCCCGGTCGAGATTGACCGCAACCACCTCGAAATTGTCGTCTCCCATCTCCGCCTGCAGCTCGTCCAGGGCCGGCATTTCCTTGCGGCACGGGGCGCACCATGTTGCCCAGAGATTGAGGAGCACTGTCTTGCCGCCGAAGTCCGACAACGCCATCTGCTGGTCGTCAGGCCCCTGGAAGGTCAGGTGCTGAAGGTCCAGTGGCGCGCTTGCCGGAAGGAAGGCGGCCACTTCTCCAGTGGCAAATGGCTTGGCCGCCGCCGCAAAATCGAGCGCAGCCGAACAGCTTTGCGCACCGGCGATGTTGCCATTCGGTCCAGCGATCACGTATAGAGCCGCTACGGCGGCCACTGCACCCGCAAGCCCGGCGGCAACAATGCCGCGTCTGTTGGTTTTCGCTGGTTCGGTTGGCTTTGTCATTCGTTCACACCCCGCAAGGGGGCGCCTTCTAAGGGACAGGACATGAGCAATCGCATGTGGGGAGGCCGGTTCGCTGAGGGACCGGACGCCATCATGGAGGAGATCAACGCCTCCATCGACTTCGACCGGAAGCTATATAAGCAGGACATCGACGGCTCGAAAGCCCATGTGCGCATGCTCGCGGAAAAAGACATTGTGACGCGGGACGATGCCGACAAGATCGTTCAAGGTCTAGACACAATCCTGTCAGAGATCGAAAGCGGCAAATTCAAGTTTTCCCGCGCGCTTGAAGACATCCACATGAACATCGAGGCGCGCCTTGCCGAGCTGATCGGCCCGGCTGCGGGACGCCTGCACACGGCGCGCTCACGCAACGACCAGGTGGCGACCGATTTCCGCCTGTGGGTGCGCGACACGCTCGATACACTCGACGACCAGCTGGGTGAGCTGATGCAGGCCCTGGCGGAAAAGGCGGAAACCCATGCTGCCGACGTCATGCCCGGGTTCACGCACTTGCAGTCGGCCCAGCCGGTGACCTTCGGACACCACATGCTGGCCTACGTCGAAATGTTCGGCCGCGACAGGGGCCGGGTACGCGATGCGCGCAAGCGCATGAATGAGTGCCCGCTTGGTGCAGCGGCGCTAGCCGGCACGTCCTTCCCGATCGACCGGCACATGACCGCCAAGGCGCTCGGTTTCGACCGTCCGTCTGCCAATTCGCTCGATGCCGTTTCCGACCGCGATTTCGTCATCGAGGCGCTGGCAACGGCATCTCTCACAGCCATGCATCTGTCGCGCCTTGCCGAGGAAATCGTCATCTGGTGCTCGGCGCAGTTCGGCTTCGTGAAACTGTCGGACAAGTTTTCGACCGGTTCGTCGATCATGCCGCAGAAGAAGAACCCGGATGCGGCGGAACTGGTGCGTGCCAAGTCGGGCCGCATCTACGGTTCACTGCAAGCGCTTCTGGTGATGATGAAGGGCCTGCCGCTCGCCTATTCCAAGGATATGCAGGAAGACAAGGAGCAGGCTTTCGACGGCCTGGCCAGCGTTTCCCTGGCTCTTGCGGCCATGACCGGCATGATCCGCGATCTGGAGCCTGTCACCAAGGCGCTGAAGAAGGCCGCAGGCTCTGGCTATTCGACTGCAACGGACCTCGCCGACTGGCTGGTTCGCGTTCTCGGTCTGCCGTTCCGCGACGCCCACCACGTGACCGGGCGCATCGTGGCGATTGCCGTCGAGAAGGGCATCGAACTGCACAAGGTTTCGCTGGAAGAGATGCAGGCGGTGGAGCCGAAGATCACCAACGAGATCTTCCAGGTGCTCTCCGTCGACAAATCCGTACGCAGCCGAACCAGCTATGGCGGCACGTCGCCGGTAAACGTACGCAAGCAGGCACGCCGCTGGCTGAAAGAGCTGGCCAAGGCCTGATGGCCCATTGAAGGTCGGCTTTCCCCGCAACACACGGCGCGAACTGGTCTTGCCGAACGCGCCGTGTCATGCGAGGAGAAGGACCGGTATGTGACTTTGTAAGAACTCCCGTGTCCGCCCGGACGCGGGGCAGTCGATCCAAAAAGGCATGATGGTGATGACAATGCGGTTCAAAACCCTGGCTCTGGTCGGTCTTTGCCTGAGCGTGACCCTGGCAGGGTGTGGCCGCAAGGGCGGACTGGAAAACCCGGGAGCGCCTGTGCAGCAGGCGGACGCCGCGGTTGATCCCGCTGTGGCAGCACCGGTTCAGCCGGAAGCGCCGCAAAGCGACAAGCCCTTTTTCCTGGATTTCATGATCCGATAAACCATGCGCGCAGCGGCAGAGCCGGCTGCGCATCGGAGCAAGCCGGCTCTGCCGAGGCAACCGATACGCTCCATCGTTTCAATGCCGATCAGCTTCCGCACGGTCTGGTAACACCGACCGGCCCTGAACCTGATCCAGCCGCATGAGGGCCGTCCCTTGCATCACTTCGATTACAAGAATGGCGAGCTGTTTGCCGAAGACGTGGCGATCGAGACGATCGCGCGTGAAGTCGGCACGCCGTTCTACTGCTATTCCACGGCAACGCTCACCCGTCACTACCAGGTGTTTGCCGCCGCATTCAGCGATATCCCGTCGCTGGTCTGCTATGCGATGAAGGCAAACTCCAACCAGGCGGTCCTGAAGACGCTTGCACAGTTGGGCGCCGGCATGGACGTTGTGTCGGAAGGCGAATTGCGCCGTGCACGGGCAGCGGGCGTTCCCGCGTCGAAGATCGTCTTTTCCGGGGTCGGCAAGACCGAGGCCGAACAAGCCTACGCGCTTCAGGAAGACATCTTGTGCTTCAACGTGGAGTCCGAGCCCGAGTTGCGCCTCCTGTCACGGGTTGCCACTGCAATGGGCAAGACCGCACGGGTGTCCATGCGCATCAACCCGGACGTCGATGCCAAGACCCATGCCAAGATTGCGACCGGCAAGGCCGAGAACAAGTTTGGTATTCCCTGGCAGCGTGCACGTGACGTTTATGCCGAGGCAGCGGCTCTGCCCGGTATCAAGGTCACCGGCATCGACATGCACATCGGATCGCAGATCACGGAGCTGGAGCCTTTCGACAACGCATTTGCGCGGCTGGGCGAGCTGATCACGGATCTGCGCTCGCAAGGCCACACGATCGACCATGTCGATCTCGGTGGCGGACTGGGCATCCCCTATATCACCGACAACAATCCGCCGCCGCATCCGGACGCTTATGCCCAGGTGGTCAAGAAGCATGTGCGCGAACTGGACTGCATGGTCATGTTCGAGCCGGGCCGCATGATTGCCGGCAACGCCGGCATCCTGGTCACCGAAGTCGTCTATGTGAAGGAAGGCGCCGACAAGAATTTCGTCATTGTCGATGCCGCCATGAACGACCTGATCCGTCCGACGCTTTACGAGGCCTATCATGAGGTGCGCCCGGTGCGCGAACCGGGGAAAGAAACAGACCGAATCAAGGCCGATATCGTCGGTCCGGTGTGCGAAACCGGTGATTTTCTGGCCCAGAACCGGGATATGCCCAGGGTAGAAGCCGGGGAAATGCTGGCGGTCTATTCGGCCGGCGCCTATGGCGCAGTCCAGTCCTGCACCTACAATTCGCGACTTCTGGTGCCCGAAGTGCTCGTAAATGCAGACCAATTTGCCGTTATCCGGCCCCGGACCAGCTACGAAGACCTGCTCGGTCTGGACCGGATTCCGGACTGGCTCAAGGGTTCGTGAACAGATCGGCTGACAATTAGTTGAACCGACAGGTTGCCGGACAGCCCGCTATGCCTCACCTTATTGTATGGTGGGCAGGTCCAGCGGGCTGCGTTTCCGGAGAAACGGGCAGTTCGGGGGGCAAAACCGGAGGTGCCATTGAGTCCGAGCGACAGCGATCCCGATCAAGAACGGCAGATTTCTTCCGAGACCTACGGCTGGCGGGCCTTGATCCGATCCCGGCTGGACAGCCTGGTGCGCCAAAGCCGCCGTGCCTTGTTCATCGAACGCCTGTGGCGTGCTTTGCTTCCGGTGCTGGTGGTACTCGGCCTGTTTGTCGGGGTGTCCTGGCTTGGTCTGTGGCTGGTTCTTCCTGCCTGGGCAGGCCCGCTCGGGCTTCTGGTATTCGCTGCCGCCACCGTTTGGGCGGCGCGGGATCTCTTCCACCTTGCCTGGCCGACGCGCGAGGATGCGCTCTCCCGGGTCGAGAAATCTTCAGGCCATACTCACCGTCCCCTGACAACGCTTGAAGACGAATTGTCGGTCGGTGCGAGCGATCGCGAAAGCCAGGCAATCTGGGCCCTGCATCAGCGCCGCACAGCCGAAGCAGTCGCCGCGATCCGTTCGAAAGCGCCGGATCCGCAAGCGTTCCGACGCGATCCCTGGGCGCTTCGCGTCCTGGCCGCCAGTGTGCTTCTGATCGGGTTTTCGACAGCAAGTGGCGATCATTTCGGCCGGCTGGTTTCGGCCTTTCAGAACCCGTTCAAGACAGTGGAACCGCCCAGCCGTCTCGATGCCTGGGTCACGCCGCCGCTCTATACCAGCGAGCCACCGATTTACCTGACGGGCGAAAGCGCCCAGTTGCGCGACCCGGGTGCGCCGATCTCCGTGCCGGAAGGGTCGATACTTGTGGTCCGCACGCAAGGCGCACGTGATCTCAAGATGACCTACGCCCGTGCGGAAGACACCGAGCCTCAGGTGATCGAACCTGAAATTGGTACAGAAACGGAAGATCCGGATCTGAAAACGCTTTTGCCGGTTGAACGCAGGCTCGAGCTGGAAACCACCGGCATCGTCGAGCTGCTCAACGGCGAAGAGCCGATGCTGAGCTACGTCTTCGCGGTGAAGCCGGACGATGCACCGGACATCCGGTTGACGGACGATCCTGAAGAACAGCTCAGCGGTGCGCTCAAGTTTTCCTATCTTGTGAATGACGACTACGGCGTTGTTGCCGCCGAGGCTCGCATCGCGCCCCTGCCAAATCCGGACAACAACAACCGGGCTCCGCGCCCGCTTGTGGAGGCACCCCAGTTCCCGCTTTCACTGCCGCCGCGCGCCGGCACAGCCAAGACGGCGGAAACCATCCGGGACCTGACGTCGCATCCCTGGGCCGGTTCTGAAGTCAATCTGTCGCTGCTGGCACGTGACCAGGCCGGTCAGGAAGGGCAATCGCCCGCGTACCGCATCACCCTGCCCCAGAGACGCTTCGGCAAGCCTCTGGCCCGCGCTGTCGTCGAACAGCGCCGTAATCTTGCGCTTGATGCCGAAAGCCAGAGCGAGGTCATAATCGCGTTCGACGCCCTGATGCTGGCGCCGGAAATGTTCGACTTCAAGCCGCGCAACTATCTGGGCATGCGTTTTGCCTACGGCTCTCTGGTGAACGCGAGGACCGATGAAGACCTGAAGGCCCTGTTGCCGCTTTTGTGGGACCTGGCCCTGTCGATCGAGGATGGTGACCTTTCCGCAGCCGAACGCAAGCTGCGTGATGCCCAGGAGGCCCTGCGCAAGGCGCTGGAAGAAGGGGCGAGC
The DNA here is from genome assembly GCF_053005225.1 of Roseibium sp. RP-7. NCBI lineage: Bacteria > Pseudomonadati > Pseudomonadota > Alphaproteobacteria > Hyphomicrobiales > Stappiaceae > Roseibium > Roseibium sp. RP-7. The sequence goes on along the minus strand of NZ_JBRKQA010000003.1, from coordinate 488,956 downwards.
GACGAGGAAATCGCCAAGCTGACCCAGCAACTGCGAGAAGCCCTGAACGAATACATGCAGGCACTGGCCGAGCAGATGCGCCAGAACCCGCAGGCCATGCAGCCTTTCGACGGCAACCAGCAGACGCTCAGCGAACAGGACCTGACCGAAATGCTGGACCGGATCGAGGAACTGGCGCGTACCGGCTCCCGTGATGCCGCGCGCGAGCTACTGGCACAGATGCAGCAGATGCTGGAAAACCTGCAAGCAGGCCGGCCGCAGATGATGCCCAACAGCATGTCCAGCGAAATGATGGAGATGCTCAACCAGCTGGGTGAAATGATCCAGCGGCAACAGCAGCTGATGGATGAAACCCACAAGTTCAACCAGGATCAGCAGCAGCAGCGTCGCGGTCAACAGCAGCAACCCGGTCAGCAACAGCAGGGCCAGGGACAACAGCTGACCCAGGAGCAACTGGAACAGATGCTTCAGCAGCTTCAGGAGGGCCAGGGTGACCTGGCACAGCGGCTGCAGGAGCTTATGGACCAGCTTAGCCAGAACGGCATGGGTCAGAACCAGGCGCTGGGTGAAGCCGGCGAGTCCATGGGCGAGGCTCAGCAGTCCCTGGGGGATGGACAGGGTCAGCAGGCGCTCGGCGAGCAGGGCGACGCCCTGGATGCCCTTCGGCGCGGCGCGCAGGGCCTGACGGAGCAGATGATGGGTCAGGGCGAAGGCCCGGGATCGCCCAACGGCGCGTCGCCGATGGACGAAGACCCTCTTGGCCGTCCGCGGCGCACCGAGGGCCCGGACTTCAACAACCGGGTGCGCATCCCCGACGAAATCGATGTTCAGCGAGCGCGCCGGATCCTGGAAGAGCTCCGCCGCCGCTTCTCCGATCCTTCCCGGCCGCAGCTGGAGCTCGATTATCTGGAACGGCTCCTGAAGCGGTACTAGGCCCGTTTCTGACAAAGGTTCATGACCCCGCTTCGGCGGGGTCAATTGTTTTTGCGGTTATGTTTGTGTTTGTGGCCCATCCTTCGAGACGCACGCACTTGCGCTCCTCAGGATGAGGTTGTTTTTTGCGGTGAGGCCTTTTGTAGCCCCGTGGAGAGCCCAGCCACGTTCAGATATCTCTTTGCCGCAAGATCACCCTCATCCTGAGGAAGCGCGAAGCGCTGTCTCGAAGGATGGCCGTTTGCTCAAGTCTCTGTGTTCTGAAGGAATACGGTGACTACCGGCGTGATCAGCCCAAACAAAAACCCCGCCGAAGCGGGGTCTTGGGTTTCGGAATTGCGGCGGCAGGCCTTACGCGTAGCGGCGGGTCTCGCTCGGCAGATCGCCGGAGATGGCGTTGCGCACGGCCTTGCGGATATCGGCCAGCGAAAACGGCTTGGTGACCACGTCATGGACCAGGGATTCCAGGCCATTGGCCCGTTCACGCTGGTCGGCAAAGCCGGTCATTAGGAGGATCGGCAGCCGTGGATAGTCGCGCGCCGTATGCAGAGCCAGGGCGATGCCGTCCATGACGGGCATCTTGATGTCGGACAGCAGCAGGTCGAAGCTGCCCTTCTCGCGGGTCAGAACCTCGACGGCTTCGCCGCCATCCTCGGCCGCTTCAACGGAATGACCGTCAAGCTCCAGGGCACGCTTTACGAAGCTGCGGACAGCTTCATCGTCTTCAGTAAGAAGAATGCGAGCCATGCTCACTCTCCTGTGTTGCCGTCAGCCGCTCCGTCGTCCGGGGCGACAACGTATCCAATATAGGGCAACTGCCGCCAAGCGTGGCCCATATCCATACCATATCCGACGACAAACTTATCAGGACAGGCAAAACCGACATAATCGGCAGATATGGCAGCTTTACGGCGCTCGGGTTTATCCAGCAGAGCTGCGATCTTCACCGAGTGCGCGCCCCTGTTCAGCAGCCGCTCCCGCGCGAAGGCGAGCGTGCGACCGGATTCCAGGATATCATCCACTAAAATAATATCGCGCTCGTTAACGTCACTTTCAACATCGCGCAAAATCCGGATGGTGTCGGAGCCTTCAGTCCCGGCGCCATAAGAGGACAGGTGCATGAACTCCATTTCCGGCTGCAGCCCTGCCCGGTGCATAGCCCGCACAAGATCGGCCGCAAAAATGAAGCTGCCTTTCAGAACCGCGACAACCAAAAGATTTTGCGGTTTGCCTTCGGCGATTTCCTCTGCGAGCGCGCCAACACGTTGGGCAATGGCGTCTTCATCGAACAGAGTATGGATATCTGATGTCATGGTCACTCTAGAACTACCTGGCGTTGGCCGCGTTCAACAAACCGGACCTGGATATCGGACGCGGTTTTCGGAGGGTCGGCTAATATCGTCCTGAACCGGGTTTCGTCCAGTGCGTTTAGCGATTTTGTTCTGGGCTCGACAGTCCAGGCATAAACTTCCTGCATGTCCGCACCGCGGATCGAGAGGCGCACGGCGGGCACCGAGTTCAGTTCATCAAGCAGGTTGCGGATTGACCCCTCGACCACGAGAACCTTCTTGCCGTCCTCGACCTCGGTGAAGGTGCGCAGGTTGCGGAATTCAAGTCCGCGCAGATTGACTTCAAACCCGATCATCCGGAACAGGCTTGCCAGGTCAGGAGACTGTTTGACGAGCGAGTCTCGCATGAGGACAAACAAAACACAGGCCGCAACCGCGACGCCGAACAGGGCAACGCCGCCAATGCGCCGATAATTTCGCCGCAGGATCCAGTTGAGGATCGCACCAATCTGGTCCCGCCGGAACTTGTTCGGATTGACGATGATCTTCGGCCGCTTGGCCATGGATTCGATGTCGGCCTTGTTTTCAGGCTCACCGGTCCTGGCGTCTTCCTTCAGATCCGCAGCGAATTTTGCCTCGTCGCTGGCCGTACGGGCCGCTGCGGGTTCGGGAGCGACGGCTGCTTCGGGTTCGTCGTCCTCGTCATCCGCTTCCGCGTCGAACGTTTCTTCTTCCGCGTCGGCTGCCCAATCGGCTTCGTCCTGTGCGGGATCTTCTTCAACGGAAGGAGGTGCAATTTCGTCGACGTCGTTCTTTGCGCTGAACGCAACATCGCCTTCTTCGTCATCGTCGGGCGAAACGAACCAGCGGTTGCCACACTTGGCGCATTTGACGCTACGCCCTTCCGGGCCAAGCGCCTCTACCTTAATCTCGTAGGACGTACTGCAGTCCGGACATTTGATCTTCATGTGCGAAGACCTTTCGCCATGGCATGCTCTAGCGGTTCACTTTGGAACCGGGGGGTCGAAATCCGGCACGAAATATTGGACAAGGGCCAAGCAAATCCTATGACGGGCTTTCAGGTCCTTAATGGACCTTTATATGATTAATGCACCGTTAACGGCCAGGCTATAGCGTTCGGGCCATCAACAGGAGTAATTTTGTGATCCGCTTCGAAAATGTCGGATTGAGATACGGAATGGGATCGGAAATCCTGCGCGACCTGACTTTTCAGATCGAACCGCAGTCGTTTCAGTTCCTGACCGGTCCCTCGGGGGCAGGCAAGACCAGCCTGATCCGGCTCCTGTTCATGTCCCTGCGCCCGACCCGAGGCCTGATAAAGGTTTTCAACCGCGACCTGAGCGTTATCGACAAGCAGGAATTGCCGAAGCTCCGGCGCAAGATCGGCGTGGTGTTTCAGGATTTTCGCCTGCTGGACCATCTGACAACCTATGAAAACGTGGCACTGCCACTGCGCGTGGTGGGAAAGGACGAATCCGAATACCGCTCCGATGTGATAGATCTGTTGAAATGGGTCGGACTTGGGGATCGCATGCATGTGCTGCCACCGGTGCTGTCGGGTGGGGAAAAGCAGCGTGCGGCCATTGCGCGGGCGCTGATCACCCGGCCGGAGGTGCTGCTCGCGGACGAGCCGACCGGTAACGTGGATCCGCCACTTGCACGTCGTCTGTTGCGCCTTTTCATCGAATTGAACAAACTCGGCACCTCTGTCGTCATCGCGACCCACGATATCGCGCTGCTGGAACAGGTGGACGCCCGGCGCATGGTGCTTGCCGACGGGCGCCTCTCAATTTTCGATTAGGCGGCATGATGGCTCAGTCCGACGACACAGACAAAAAACAGGCAAGCGCCGCCAGTGTTCGCCCGCCCAAGCGAGCCGAACGACCGAAGCGTGGCCGAAAGCCGGCACGCAAGGCTGCCCCCAGGCCGAAGAACGAAGCACCCCAGGGGGACGATGCCAAGTTGCGGCCCTCCGCGGCGATCGTCCCGCCACAGGCAGTCGCCGGGCGGGCTCTCACGCTGGTGGTGGCCATCATGAGTTTTCTGGCCTGTCTGACGGTCGGTGCAGTGTCGGTGGTGTGGGACGCAGCCGATGCGTGGCAGAACGATCTGGTGCGTGAGATCACCATTCAGATCCGCCCGGCCGAAGGCGTCGACATGCTGCGGGAGATCGACAAGGCCGTTGCGCTTGCTCAGGAGTTTCCGGGCATCGATTCCGTACGGGCCCTGTCCGATGCCGAAACCAAGTCATTGCTGGAGCCCTGGCTGGGTGAAGGCCTTCAGCTTGACGGCCTGCCGGTGCCGCGGCTCATTCAGATCACCGTCGGGGATCCGGAACTTCTGAACCTGTCGCAGTTGCGCTCGATGGTCTCGCAGAACGTGACGGGCGCGAGCGTCGACGATCATTCCGTCTGGACATCTCGTCTGTCGGCCATGGCAGGTGCGGTGGTTCTGGGCGGCTTTGCGATCATGGTGCTTGTGCTCGGCTCGATGGTCTTGAGCGTCGTCTTTGCGACCCAGGCAGCCATGGCCGGCAACAAGGACGTCGTCTCCGTTCTGCATTTCGTTGGAGCGGAGGACGGTTTCATCGCTCGTGAATTCCAGCGCCACTTCCTGATGCTGGGCCTGAAGGGGGGTGTTTCCGGCGGTGTTGCGGCCATCCTGGCCTTTCTGACGGTTGACATGCTGACCCGGCAGAGCTCCGGCCAGGCGGGGTCGGACCAGATGTCGGCTCTCTTCGGCGGCATCTCCGTCAGCCTGCCTGGCTACCTTGGTGTATTCGGTGTGGTGTTCCTCGTCGCGATCCTGACAGCCCTGACTTCTGGCCTCGCCGTCAAGGCCCATTTGGCAAAAGTGGATTGATTTTATCGCACAATGCCGTGAAATTGGCCGAATCACTTATCATAGTCGCGCCATGACCCATGCTGACACAGTGTTAGACCCCGTTCTGGACGACGGTTCTTCCGTCGTTGGCGATCGGCGTGTGTCCGTTTCGAAGGACAAGGGCACAGCGCGCAGGAACGCCACAAGCGGCGATGCGCGCAAGAAACGTTTCGGTCTCAGGATCCTTTTCGTTGCCGTCATCACGGCTCTTGTTGCGGGAACCGTCGGGCAGTTTGCCATGTTCGCGCAGAAGGTTGCCAATGCCAGAGTGCCGGCTGCCGCAAATGCGGATGCCATTGTCGTGCTGACGGGCGGGCATGCCCGCGTCAACGAGGCAATCCGTCTCCTGGAAGAAGGCCGTGCCAACCGGTTGCTGATTTCGGGCGTTCATCCCGGCACCACGCGTGAACAGCTTGCCGCCGTTACTGCGTCCAGCATGCCGCTGGAAAAAAACAGCGTCGATCTTGACCGGGTCGCGCTCAATACAGCCGGCAATGCGGTGGAAACAGCCAACTGGGTCAAGAAGAACGGGTTCTCGTCCCTCCTGGTCGTGACCAGTGCCTACCACCTGCCGCGTGCCAAGGTGGAACTTGCCGGCGCCCTGCCGAATGTCGCCCTGATTGCCTATCCGGTCTTTTCCAAGGACTTGAAGCTGGACAGCTGGTACAGGGAACCGGCAACGATGCGGCTTCTCATGCGCGAATATGTGAAGTATATCCTCGCCCGACTTCGGATTACCGTGCAGGGTGTGCGCTGACAGCTGTCGGACCACGGCCGAGCGGTGGCTTCACCCACGACCAGTCTTTATGGTGCCATGGTTTTTCTGCGCTCTACCCTTTTCCAGATCCTGTTCTATCTCGTCACGTTCGTGCTGATGATCCTGTTCGCGCCAGTCATGCTGCTGCCGCGGCGCTGGGGCTGGTGGGTGGTGCCGACCTGGTCACGGGTGTTGCAGCTGCTGATGCGTGTCTTTGCGGGCATCAAGGTGGAAGTCCGGGGACGGGAAAACCTGCCTGACGGCGGTTTCATCGCCGCCATGAAGCACCAGTCCGCCTGGGAGACAGTGGCGCTGATCCCCCTCTTCAGAAGCCCGACCTTCATCCTGAAGCGCGAGCTGCGCTGGATACCGATTTTCGGCTGGTACACAGCCAAGTTCAAGCAGATCCCGATCAACCGGGGCAAGCGGTCAGAAGCGCTGGCGGCAATGATGCTGGCCGCCAAGGAGGCGATTGCCGAGAAGCGCCAGATCCTGATCTTTCCGGAAGGCACCCGCCGGCCGGCCGGGGCAGAGCCGAAATACAAGTTCGGTATCGCGCATCTCTACCGCGACCTGAAATGTCCGGTTGTCCCGATAGCTCACAACGCCGGCCTCTATTGGCCTCGCGCCTCGTGGAAGGTCTATCCGGGCACGGTGATTGTCGAGATTCTGCCGCCGATCGAGCCGGGCCTGGCGCCCAATGCCTTTTACGAAAGAATGGTCACGGATATCGAGACGGCCAGCGATCGGCTGATCGAGGAAGCCCGCTCGGCCCGCAAGCCCTCGCCGGTGCTCGAAGATGTCGACACGCGCCGCAAGGCACAGCCGGTCTGAAAAAAAAGACCGCCCCAATGCGTTGAGACGGTCTTTCAGTTTGAACGGGTCCAGGCGATATCATCGCCTGGACCTGTCTTCAGGCTGCCTTATTGTGCTGTCTTGCCGGCTTCGGTCGTCTGCAGGCGCATCAGGCCCAGATGCAGCACACCACCCAGAACCGCGCCGATGACCCAGCCGTAGCCGGAGAGTTCCGACAGGGCCGGAACCCAAACGGTTGCCACCGAGAACAGTGCGGCGATGGCAAAGGCAAAGATCGCCTTCATGTTCCAGCCGTTGTTGTAGTGGTAGCGGGCGTCCGGATCGGAGGAAAACAGCGCCTCGACATCGATGTTCTGCTTGCGAACCAGGTAGTAGTCCGCGACCAGAATGCCGTAGAGCGGTGCCAGGAAGGCGCCAAGCGTATCGACGAATGCGGCAATGCCGATGTTCGAGATGACCGACACCCACAGCGCGCCGATGAAGAAGGCAATGACAGCGGTGATGATGCCGCCGGTCTTGGCCGAGATCTTTTCCGGGTTGAGGTTGGCAATGTCATAGGCCGGCGGAATGAAGTTTGCCACCAGGTTGATGCCGACCGTTGCCGCAAAGAAAGTGACGGCAGCGATCAGCGTCAGCAGGACGTTGTCGACACGGTCGACGATATCAGCCGGGTTCACCAGTTTTTCTCCGAACAGCACAACGGTGCCTGCCGTCACGAACAGGGCGATGAAGGAGAAGAAGGCCATGGAAACCGGCAGGCCCCAGAAGTTGCCGCGCTTCATGGCGCGTTCATCTGACACGAAGCGGGAAAAGTCGCCGAAGTTGATCACGACGGCGGCGAAATAGGCGATCATCGTGCCGACCACCGCGACAAAGGCCGCAACAGGACCGCGCGGGTCGGTTGCTTCGCTGCCTTCGAAGATGGTGCCGAGAGCCGAGAAGATGCCGTTGCCGGCCTTCCACCAGATCACCAGGCACAGCGCGATCATGACGATGTAGACGAACGGACCTGCCCAGTTCAGGAATTTGCCGACCCAGTCGATGCCTTTCATGAACAGGGCAACCTGGAAGACGCAGACGATGAGATAGGAAATCCAGCCGACCGTTGTCATGCCGAGGAATTCCGCGCCGCCCTCAGTGCCGAGCAGCGTGTTGAACAGCAAGGCAACCGCCGTGGAGGCGAAGTAGGTCTGCACGCCATACCAGAAGATGGCGACGATGCCTCGCACGAGCGCCGGGAAACGGGCGCCGTAGACGCCCATCGAGGCGCGTGCGATCACCGGATAGGGCACGCCGTGCTTTACCGACGGGCGGCCGGTGAGATTGACCAGCACCATGACGAAGAAACCGGCCAGCACGATTGCCGCGAAAACCATCCATCCGTTGAGGCCATAGGTGATGAACAGCGATGCGGCCAGCGTGTAGCCGAACAGGCTCTGGATATCGTTGTTCCAGACGTTGAAGATTTCGAAGGCGCCCCACTTGCGCTCCGAAGCCGGGATCGGCGCCAGGTCCTCGTTGTAGAGGCCTCCGTCTCGCGGACCCGATTTGCCAGATAAATTCGCCATAGTCTCCTCCATGTGGCCGCATCCCCGGCGGCTTCGGTGTTTTTCCGGACATTCGCAGGTCTTCTTGCGTTCTCCCGGACGCAGGAAGCTCTTGGCTGTGCATTGCAAAAAGTTTGTGCTTGCATCTAACATTTTACAAAGCATGTTAGGTAACAGACTATACGGAATTTCAAGCAGGTCCTTTCGGCTTTGCTTGGAAATGCCAGTGGCGACAACCTGCGATCATCCGGACCGGATCGACGGAGCTGCAATGAAGGACGCAAACAAGGGTGAATTGCTGAACGACAAGGCTTTTCAGGCGCTTGTCGAAGCTTTGCGCAGCGGTTCGCTGCGCAATGGCCAGTTCCTGTCGATGTCCCAGCTTGTCGACCAGCTGGACTATCCGATCGCGCCCGTGCGCGAAGCCGTCAAATACGCCAGCTCGCAGGGGTTCCTGACGACAGTGCCCAAACGCGGCCTGCAGGTGATGGAAGCTAGCCCGGACAACATTCGCGAATGTCTGGACGTGCGTCTGGTGCTGGACCAGGAAGGTGCACGCCGGCGGATATCACAGGGAAATCTGGAGGGCCTCGACGCCTTGCGCCGGCGTCACGAGACCATGCGCGACGAGGTGCGGACGGGGCCTGCGGCCAGCCTGCCACCCAAGGCGATCGAGGTGGACCTGTCCCTGCACACATACCTTGGTGAAGGACTTGGAAATTCGCTGCTGTCGGCTGCCTATGCCGCAAACCGCATCCGGATCGCCGTCATCCAGCACGCGCGGCCGTTTCTTGCCGATCGGATCGCCTCGGCGATGGACGAGCATCTGGCGGTCATCGAGGCGCTGGAAACCGGGAACGAGGCCGCTGCGGTGCGAGCCTTGAAATATCATTGCGAGCAGACACTGCGCTGGTGGGGTGTTCCCTGAGCGTTAGCATCCTGCAAGACCTGTACTGCCGTCCCTGAGCCTGGCTCAGGTTTTCAGGCGCTCGGCCAGCCAGGCAAGACCCGTATCGGGAATGCCCATTTCCTGGAGGTGGGCGGCGGTGTTGATGACATAGTCCGGATTGGCGCCGGACTTGCCGACAGCGCCTCTTACGATTTCCAGCTGCTCTTCAAGCGGCAAGGAACCCGCATATTGGGCATGGCCGTGATCGACCATGTAGACCAGCGCTTCCACCTTCTCGCCGCTGTCGAGCTCGACGTGATGATGGTGCTCCTTGTAGACCATCGTCGTCTGTTCCCGGGCGCGCAGATATTCCAGCACCTGCGGCCAGATATCCCCGGAGACCTGATAGGCGATGCCCCGGCATGCGCCGCCGTTGTCGAGGCCGAACACGAGACCCGGTCTCTGCTGCGTGCCCCGATGTACCCAGGAATAGACGCAAAGCGAGCGATGTGCACCGCGCAGCAGCGCCGGTTCGGCGCGCTGGTGATCAAATCCTGGGTTCCACATCAAAGAACCGTAGCCAAAGACCCAAAAATCGCTCATATCGACCTGTCTTGTGTTACCGCAGCTGCGGAGATAGCAAGCTGCACCGGTCGTTTCAATGGCACTCCGGCAGCCGCCTGTCCTGCAGGTGGCCCTTGTCGGCAGTGTGACCGGTCCGGAAATCGCCCGAACCAGAAGAGAGTGTCTCCCAGTGTCCGATATCAAGACCAAGCCGCCGAAACCCACCAGACGCGGGTATATCCTGCTGGCAGGAGCTGTCGTTCTGGTAATTGCTGGCTGGTCGGCCGCCTGGTTTTATGGGCAGTCCGTGCTGCGGGAACAACTCGACCGGCAAATTGTCCGCATGGCGGACCAGGGCCTGGATGTGAGCTGCGCGGATCTTGCCATTGCCGGCTATCCGTTCCGCTATGAGGTCTCCTGCGCGGACATGCGTTCGGCCGACCGCTGGGGAACAGCCGCATCGCTCGGCGGGCTGAATGCCGTCGCCTTGATCTATAATCCCTGGCACGTGATCTTCGAGGCAAAGTCGCCTGCGGCCATGTCGGTGCCGGTGAACGGCCTCGAGGGTGGTCTGACGTGGCAGACGGCCCGCGCCAGCGTGAAGTTCAGCGACAATGCGCTCGGATCGTTCGATGCGGTGATCGAAAAACCGGAAGCAGCGTTCGACACCGCCCTCGCCCGGGGGCTGTTTGCAGCTGAAAAGTCTGAAGTCCATCTGCGCAAGCAACCCGAGAGCGCGGCGACGCTGGAAAGTTTCGTCACGGTTCAGGACCTCAGCCTCAAATCTCTGCCGGAACTTCAGCAGACGATTTCCCTGCGCAGCCATGCCCGTATCGAAGGCGGCACGGCCCTGCTTGCAGGGGCAGACCTCGTTTCGCTTGTGCGGGCGCAGGGCGGAGAATTACCGGTCGAACTGGTGCTTACCGAGATATTGCTCGGGGCTGGCAAGGCCACGGCAAGCGGCAATCTTGTGCTTTCGGGTGACGGCACCTTGAGCGGATCACTGGAGTTGAACCTCGGCAATCCGGACGCGCTTCTGGACAGCGTGAAGCCCTTGTTCCCGCCTGAAGACCAGACTTTTTCACTGCTGCAGAATGTGGTGAAGAGCCTGGAGCCTGCCGCCAAGGAGGTCGACGGTGTGCGGACCATCACGCTGCCGGTCTCGGTCGACCGCGGCGTGGTTCGCATCGGTTTTCTGCCGCTTGGCCAGATCCCGCCGTTGTTTCCCGCGGGATCCTGATCACTTGATGGCCTCAGTCCGCACCCTGAACAGCGGTAAGCGGACTGAAACCTGCCTGAAGGCGAAGCCCGGTCAGTCGCCGGCGATGCGGTCGATCGGGATCAGGTAGCTCTTGCGATGATCGGGTTCAGCGATCTTTTCGTAGAGCGCAACCGCCGGGGTGTTCTTGCCCGGTACGAGCCAGCGCAAATGCAGCCATCCGCGGTTCTGGCCTTCGCTGACCAGGGTTTCGATCATCTTGCGGCCGGTGCCCTTGTTGCGGTGATCGGGATGGACATAGATGTCATCCATCTGGCCGATCCTGAGACCCGTAATGAGTTCCGGCAGGTCGAAGAAAACTGCGAAGCCGACCAGCTTGTCGCCTTCGAAAGCTCCCAGAACCTCGGCCGTCTTGTCCGACAGAATGCGTTCGGCGTAATAGGCGTCGGGACGACGCGGTGCACCGCGCCGCAGCGCCTGAGCATTTTCGGCAATAAGCGGCGCAAGCTTATGAGCATCATCCAGCCGAAGGGCCCTGATTTGCGTTGTCGTCATGATTTCCCCGGAAAGCAAATCGATTAAGAGTGTGACTTTGGCCCACCATGTCCCGAAACGGGTTCGCTGATCAAGGACTTCGATCAATTAATGGCTGCGGCATTGCTGACGGTCGGCTACGCAGGCCCTGTCCGGGGTCTGCGGCCTTTCGCTTGCGGCGATTTCGTGCCATGAGCGATGCACGGAAAAGACGGGAACAGGAAATGGCGGACAAGCAAAAGTTGAGGGCGACGCTGATCGGACTTACAGCTGTGCTGATGTGGGCGACCCTCGGCCTGTTTGGTGCCGGTTCCGGAAATGTGCCTCCGTTCCTGTTGAACACGCTCTGTTTCGGCTTCTCCGGCATCATGGCGCTGATCTGGCTGATCGCGACTGGCAGAACCCGGTTGCTCAGGCAGCCGCTTGGCGTTTGGGCATTCGGCACGTTCGGCCTGTTCGGCTTTCATTTTTTCTATTTCACTGCCATCCGCAACGCGCCGCCTGTGGAAGCAAATCTGATCAACTACACTTGGCCGCTCCTGATCGTGCTGTTTTCCGCCCTGTTACCGGGGGAACGGCTGCGTCTGCATCATGTCATTGGAACGGTTCTGGGCCTGGCCGGTGCAGTGCTTCTGATCACCGGCGGGGAAGGTGTCGGTTTTTCCTCCGGCTCGATGCTCGGTTATGGGGCGGCGGTGGCCTCGTGTCTGTTCTGGTCCAGCTATTCCGTGCTGTCGCGCAGACTGGGTGCGGTGCCGACCGAAGCCGTTGCAGGGTTCTGTCTGATGACCGCAATCCTTTCGGGTATCTGCCATCTGGCGCTGGAGGAAACGATCCTGCCTGCATCGTCGCTGGAATGGGCATCGGTGCTGGCGCTTGCCGCCTTTCCGGTGGGACTTGCATTTTTCACCTGGGACGTCGGCGTCAAGCATGGCGACATCCAGGTGCTGGGCGCAGCGGCCTATTCCGCGCCGCTCCTGTCCACGCTGTTGCTGATTGCCTTTGGCTTCGGGGCGCTGACACCTGCCGTTGGCATCGCCTGTGTGGCGATTACGCTGGGGGCGGTGATTGCCGCAAAGGACATGATCTTCAAACGCCGACAGAAAGCGTCGGTGAGCATGCAGGCAGACGAACTCCCGTGATCGGCGGCGGCGATTGCGTTTGGCGGTACCCTGGTGCACGAACGCGGTCGTTCCCCCTTCGGCGAATTCCCCTGGCCGCCGCGATCCACTAGGGTGTGGACTCAAAAATGAAGATGAAATGGTTTGAGGCGGATTGGTCTTCCTGAAGGCGCGGAGGCGCAGGAAATGTGGTTCATTTTCAAGCTTTCGCAACGCTGAGGAGGACCATTCCGGTCAAATCCGAAGGACATGAAAATGGCTTCACCGCGTGTCGTCAGCGTGCTTGACCGGGCAGAAAGCCCGCTCCGCGCACCCTTCCTAACGCGGTTTCGCCATTTCTCATGCCATTTCGTCTTCATTTTTGAGTCCACACCCTAGGTTAACCGGAAATCCGTTTTCCCGACTTGCAGGATCGACCCATGACAACACAGCCAAGACCCCGCCGTTCCGCTCTCTACATGCCCGGCTCCAACGCCCGGGCGTTGGAAAAGGCGGCAACGCTGGATGTGGACTGCCTGCTGCTGGACCTTGAAGACGCGGTCGCTCCCGATGCCAAGGACATGGCGCGCACCCAGATCGCCGAGGCCGTTTCGGCCCGTCCCTATGGCAATCGCGAGGTGGTGATCCGCATCAACGGGCTGGAGACGCCCTGGGGCGAAGACGATCTGGCGGCAGCGGTGAAGGCCAATCCGGATGCCATTCTGGTGCCCAAGGTCAACGGCCCGGCCGACCTGCAGATGGTTGCGCACAAGCTATCGCTTCTGGGGGCGTCCGCGGACCTGAAACTCTGGGCCATGATGGAAACGCCGCTCGCCATGCTGAATGCCGCCGCCATCGGCGCCTGCGGTCTGGATCCGGCTGTGCGGCTGTCCTGTTTTGTGATGGGCACCAATGATCTGGCCAAGGAAACAAGGGCACGCCTCACACCCGGCCGGGCTGCCATGATGCCCTGGCTGATGACCTGCGTTGCGGCAGCGCGTGCCGGCGGCATCGACATTCTGGACGGTGTCTACAATGCGTTTCAGGACGAGGAAGGTTTCGCCGCCGAATGCGCCCAGGGTGTCGACATGGGCATGGACGGCAAGACGCTGATCCACCCGAAACAGATCGCCCCCTGCCACGCAGCTTTCAGTCCGTCGGAAGAGGAAGTTGCCTGGGCACGCAAGATCAATTCTCTGTTCGATGAGCCTGAAAATGCGGGCAAGGGCGCAATCCAGGTGGACGGCAAGATGGTTGAAAGGCTACATGCGGACATGGGCAAGCGGGTGATCGCCATCGCCGACGCCATCGCTGCCCGGACCTGACACACAAGAGAGCTCTCATGAAACTCTACCGCTTCATCACCGGCATCGACGACAGCGAATTCTGCCACCGGGTTACCCAGGCTCTCAACAAGGGCTGGCAGCTGTCCGGTTCTCCTTCGCTTACCTACGACGCAACGCGTGGCGCGACCATTTGCGGCCAGGCAGTGACAAAGGAAGTCGAAGGCGTCGAATACTCCCGGGACATCAAGCTCGGCGACTACTGATCGCAGTCGGTTCCATTATTCAGGTTGCTCTGAGCGAGCGCTGAAAATTCAATGGCCCCGGAAAGTTCCGGGGCCGTTTCGCTTTGTCGGGTCATGAAGTTCGGGGCGCTACTGCATCCCCTTCGACAGGAAGTCCTCGACGATGTTCGACATGTTGAACGACGCCCCGCCCTGGACCGGGGGATAGTCTGCAAGGCTCTGTAGATGCTGACCCATGAGCACGCCCATCGGCTGGATAAGCCACGATACCTTCTGCATCAGATGCCCGTAGCCATCGGTTGAATCGTAGCTCTCGAATGGATCCGCACGGATGTTGAACACCAGTGGGACGGTCCGCGGAACCAGGTTGGCGTAATAGTCTTCCTTGGTCGAGAAGTGGAATTTCCAGGGTCCCATCCTGATCGCCGTCAGCACGCTTTCGTAATAGTGAAAGATGTGAGTGCGATTGGAATTGGCCTGTTCGCCCTTCCAGTAAGCCAAGTTATTGACCCCGTCGATGAACTGCTGCTTCTCGGCCATCACTTCGGCGTTCACGTCTTCAATGCCGGCAGCTGCGGCAAGGGTAGTGAACATGTCCTGGTGCGCCTGAATTCCGTTCATGACCTGGCCGGGTTCCAGCACATTCGGCCAGCGCACCATGGAAATGACACGCACACCGCCCTCATAGGTGGTCATCTTTTCGCCCCGGAACGGGGTGGTAGCGCCATGAGGCCAGGAGGCATGCTCCGGGCCGTTGTCGGTCGAATACCAGACAATGGTGTTTTCCGTCAGGCCCTGTTGGTCGAGCCAGTCCAGCACCAGGCCGATATCATGATCGTGCTGCAGCATGCCCGAGCCGTGGTAGTCGGCTTCGGTCGTATAGGCTTCTGCGGCGTAGCGCCACTCGTCGTTCAGCCGCGTATAGAGATGCATGCGGCTGGTGTTCAGCCAGACAAAGAACGGTTCGCCTGCTTCCTGGGCGTTTTTCATGAAGTCCTTGGCCAGAGGGATGACTTCTCCCTCGTCGAAGTTCTTCATCCGCTCCTGGGTGAGCGGACCGGTGTCCTCGACCGTCTGCTTGCCTATAACACCAAACCTGGGCTGTTCGGTATCGTCGAAGGTTTCCGATGCAAAGCTGTGTATGACGCCCCGTGTTCCGAACTGCTTCTCGTATTCCTCAAGGCTGCCGGAAAAGGCTTCGCCGAACCGCTGGTAGTCGCGCTGTTCGGCTTCTTCCTGCGTGTTGAGATGATAGAGATTTCCGAAGAATTCGTCGAAGCCATGGACGGTGGGCAGGTGCTCGTTCCGGTCACCCAGATGGTTCTTGCCGAAATGTCCCGTGCGGTAGCCGATCTGATTCAGCTCTTCCGCAAGCGTTGGCGATTCTGCTTTCAGACCGAGCGACGACCCGGGTTGACCCACGGTGGTCATGCCGGACCTGATCGGGTACTGACCGGTCAGGAAGGCCGCACGGCCTGCGGTGCAGCTCGGCTGGGCGTAGTGATCGGTGAAGCGGAGGCCTTCATTCGCCAGGCGGTCGATGTTGGGTGTGGTGTAACCCATGGTGCCCATGCCGTAGGCGGAAACATTCTGCCAACCGACATCGTCGCCCCAGATGACCAATATGTTTGGTGGTTTTGACTCTTGCGCCATGGACGTTGTGCACGTCATGAGAAGTGCGATGGGCAAGCCTGCAAGCAGATGTCGAAAAGACATGATCCCCGTCTCCCTTGAACACGCTCGGTGAGTTCCTCTGGCAGAGTAGGCGCAACACGGCCATGAGCCAAGCTGTGATAGTACTTACGCTTAATGCACGGAGTGGTCGTATTCGGGATTTGTCCGGGATCTGTTCAGGTTCTGGTGTCGCCAAACAGATTCAGGCCTCAGCGGATACCGTGGCCCTCTCCGCAATGCCGTCCTGAAGCAGGTCCTCAACGAACCAGGCCGCGAACTGGTGACGGCCTGAAACACCGGCCTTTGCGTAGATTCTGGTCAATTGAGCGCGCACGGTTCCCTGTGCCGCGCCCCGCAGCTGAGCGATTTCGGAAAGATCCAGGCCTTTAAGGGCCAGGAGGCCGACATCGCTTTCGGCAGGCGTCAGGCCCCATTCGGCAAACTGGGCGTCAATGATCCGGGCAAGGTCGCCACGGGCGGCTCCAAGGGCGCGCTCCTGATTGCGCAGTCGTTCCAGGGTGAGCCGCAACTGCCAGCCGGCCAGAAAAATGCCGACGATCAAGACGAAGGCGACAAAGAATTCGAAAATGGAATGCGGGCTGCTGACGTCGGTTACAAGATCGGTAAAGGCATCGCCGACAAAAAAGATCGCGGCAACGGACTGCAACAGCATGAACGCGGCAAGGGCGGTTGTCTCCCGCCGCCCCTGTCGCAGGTTGATCCCTGTAAATGTCATTTGTCCTTGATCCGGCCAACCAGCATGGGTCGGACCAGATTACGCCTCGTCGCGCGACTTTCAACTGCGACACCTGCGACATGGATCAGGGCCAGCACCAGCATCAGGTTGGCTGCGATTTCATGAACTTCCTTTGCAGCTTCCCCCAGCACCTTGCTGTCTTCGCCCTTTTCATCATCGTCGTCCTTGACGAGCACCGACCAGTCTCCGGCGGCAACCGCCGCCTTTTCCTCGGCAATCGTGATGGGGCTCTTGGCGCCGGTCATGTAAAGGCCGGTTCCGGTTACCACCACAAGGCAGGCCCAGAGCGCATAGACCATGATCGCTCCGGCGGGATTATGGGAGCGGTAGTGGCGCGGGCTACCGCGAACGAGATCGATCAGGTGAGACACCGCAGCGCGCGGATCAGGTGGAAAGGCGGAGAACCTGGCTTCCGCCGGTCCGAGAAATCCCCAGACAAAACGGAGCGCAAGCAGGGCGAGAACCCCCCAGCCAATCCAGATGTGAATGGTGCCACCCGGCTTGTTGAGGAGACCGTTGGCTATCACCGCGACTGCGATCAGCCAGTGACTGATACGCACCAGCGGATCCCACAATTCGGGGGGGCTTTGCGCCCCCTCGTTCGATTGCGGGGTGTTTGAGGCACCCATGATCAGTCTTCGTTCTTGACGTTGGTGACCTTGCCGGATTTCGGGTCGATGTAGACTTCCCAAAGCTTGTTTTGCGCATCGGTGCATTTCGCTTCGATCTTGCCGTCCTCGGCTTCGAATTCCTTGACGGTGCAACCGGCCTTGGCCAGTGCCGCGGTGGCCTCCTCGGGATTGGTGCCGACCATGTCTCCAACGACGGGCATGGCCTGCGCGGCGACCGGAGCAAGGCAGAGGCAAAGTACGGCGAGAGATTTCTTCAGCATGATTGTGTCCTTCATCAGGTTTCTGCGACCGTTGCGGTCTTCGTTCTGATTGGCCGCAAACTCGGCTTCGGTCGATTGACGGACTGCTGACGCCGGGCATCGTAAGCAGATGCTTACGCGCGGATTTCGATCCTTCGACAGCCGTCCAGAAGGTCAAACCAGGCAAATGGTCTTGCAAGGGTTGAAACGGCTGAAATGAATTGCGAAGTCATGGGAACAGGAATTGCTCCGGCACATTTTCGAGCCGGTAATTTCAATTTGCATCAAGGAAACAGGCCGTTGCGCATCTTTTCCCTACTGGCGCACCCCAGGGACAACAGCTTCTGCCATGCACTGTCGAAACAGGCGCGTGATGCTCTGGAGGCCGAGGGGCACCAGATAGATCACCACGATCTTTACGCCGAAGAGTTCGATCCCTGTCTGACAGCAGAGGAAGCCTACTCGATCGGCGATACCCTGGAAGAAGTGCTGTCCCGTTCAGAGGATGCCGTTGTTGCGCGGCACAGGGAAGGTATTTCGAACGCCGATGGTCTGCTGGTCGTCCATCCGAACTGGTGGGGCAAACCACCGGCGATCCTTGCAGGCTGGATGGACCGCGTGCTGGTGCCGGGCGTTGCCTATCGGCTGCAGACTGCCGACGGTCTGCCGGAAGGGCTGCTGTCGATCCGCAAGGCCGTCGTCTTCAACACGTCCGACACCGAAGCGGAGCGAGAGCGGCTTGATCTTGGAGACCCGCTGGAGCTGATCTGGGGCCGGTGCGTGCTGCCGTATTGTGGCGCTCTGGATTATGAGCGCCACGTCTTCAGACCCGTTGTGGGCAGCTCCTATCCCCAGCGGCAAGACTGGCTGGAAGAAACCGCCCAGATTTGTCGAAGCGCCTTTGATGGTTGACTAAGCTGTCACGAGATCCTTCAGGACGTCGGCCGCGAGCTGGAAGGATTTCACGCGGGCGCCGTGATCATGGATCATGCCGGTGATCATCAGTTCGTCGGGCTGATAGCGGTTGATGATTGCCGACAATTGGTCGTGGATCGTCGCCGGAGATCCCGTTGCCGAGCAGGACAGGGCGTGTTCGACCTGCGCCAGAACGGCGGGCGGAATTTCGGCGGGGACATTTTCCACCGGCAGGGGCAGTTTGCCGGGGTTGCCCATGCGCAACCGGGCGAAAGCGAGCAACTGGGAAGAGCGCAGGTAATCTGCCTCTTCGTCGGTGTCGGCAGCAAATACGCCAGCTGCCACCATCACATGCGGTCTGGCGAGCTGCGGTGAGGGCTGGAAGGTTGCCCGGTAGATCTCCAGCGCTTCTTCCAGCATGTCCGGTGCGAAATGGGAGGCAAAGGCATAGGGCAGCCCGAAGGCCGCCGCGAGTTGCGCCCCGTAAAGGCTCGAGCCAAGGATCCAGATCGGTACCTGCGTGCCTTCGCCCGGGATCGCGCGCACCCTGCTGGTTTCAGAAGCGGGTCTGAAATAGCCCATCAGCTCCTGGACATCCTGCGGAAAACTGTCTTCACCGGCCATGTGGCGACGCAGGGCCCTGGCCGTCGCCATGTCCGTGCCCGGGGCGCGGCCCAGGCCCAGGTCGATCCGGCCCGGGTACAGCGTTGCCAGCGTGCCGAATTGCTCGGCGATGATCAGCGGCGAGTGGTTGGGCAGCATGATACCGCCCGCGCCGACGCGCATGGTGGAGGTTGCTGCCGCCACCTGGCCGATGACAAGGGATGTAGCGGCGCTGGCGATGCCCGGCATGTTGTGATGCTCGGCCAGCCAGTAGCGATGGTAGCCTGCTTGTTCCGCGGACCGCGCCAGATCGACCGTGTTTGCCAGAGCCGCGGCCGCTGTCTTGCCTTCCGGCACAGGGGACAGATCGAGAAGGGAAAAATGCTGCATGGATATCTCCGTTGGAGCTCCATGTAGGATCTGAAAACCCACCCGCCAAGGTCAAGTTTTGTCGGCAGCCTGCTTTGGCGCAGCCTTCCCAGGCGATTAGACGCGCAGGGCTCCCGGGGTCAGCGGGATCTATTCGGCGAATGTCGCTTCGAACACACGCTCGTAG
This sequence comes from Roseibium sp. RP-7, assembly GCF_053005225.1. Lineage (NCBI taxonomy): Bacteria > Pseudomonadati > Pseudomonadota > Alphaproteobacteria > Hyphomicrobiales > Stappiaceae > Roseibium > Roseibium sp. RP-7. Next base: position 469,500 of record NZ_JBRKQA010000003.1, on the reverse strand, counting down.
ATATGCTTCACCACTGCGGTCTCTTCAGACCCCTGCCGGGCGAGGTTGCCGAGACCTGGCGCGGCGTTGACTTCCAGAACAACAGGTTCTGCGTTGGCCGCAGTTGGCAAGATCAGGTCAACGGCGGCATAGCGCAGAGACAGGGCCTGTGCGGCCTCGCGGGCAAGGGTTGCAAGGTCCGGGGCGAGCGAGCCGGTGACAATTCTGGCCGTGCCGCCCGCGGACAGATTGACCACGGGCAGAAGCGTGACCGTCTGGCCTGGCGCGGGAACCGTTTCCAGCATCAGCCCTTGTTGCTGCAGTTCGAGGACGAGGCGGGGGTCGGCAGCGTCGAAGCGCGGATCGGCGCCGATGATCTCGGCAATGCTGCGATGACCGTTACCCGTGATCTGAGGCGGATGGCGTTCGATGGCGCACAGCACATCGTCGTCCAGAACGATAATTCTCAGTTCCTGTCCGCGGATTTCCGGTTGCACCAGCAGCTGGTCGTTGCTCTTGGCGAGGGTTTGCAGGGCCGTTTGAAGGGTGTGACTGGTGTCGACCCGCACTACGTCCCGCCCTTCCCGACCACAGTTCGGTTTGACGTAAAGCGGGAACCCCTGGTTCTCGGCAAAATCCAGAAGGTCTTGCGGCGCAGTTCGGCTCGTGCGGATGTCGTGTGCGAAAACCAGAAGTCCGTCCGGCACTGTCAGGCCTGCGGCCTTCAGAAAGGCCGCAGCATAGGCCTTGTCGGTTGCGATTTCCGCTGCGCCGAGCGTGTTGAGGTCGAACCTTGTGCCCTTGAAGAACCAGCGCTTGCCGGACGGGCTTTCGACCATGCCGGCATGGCCATGGCCGTCGCCCGCCGTCAGGCGGTAGCCTTTGCGGGCGCAATAGGCCTCAAGCAGGTCAAAGACGAGTGCGCGCCGGCCGGCCGTTTCCGTCATGCTGGGGCCAGCCGGGCTGTCAGTTGTTTTTCTGGCGGGCGTTGGCCAGATAATCGATCTTGAAAAGGTCCGGATTGGTCGGGCCGTTGGACACAACATTATAGACCGCAACGGAGGTGTCGTAGCCCTGCTGGTCGGTAACGGTCCACTGCTTCAATGCGTAGTCCTTGGCATCGAAGATCAGCGTCAGCGTACCGGAATTGAACTTGGTCTTGTCCAGGATCGTGACGGTAATCAGGTCTTCTTCCACCAGAACGTTGGTGACGTTGGTGTCCTTCTGCAGGTCGATGTCGTCGGACAGCAGGAAGCGCAGCGGCGTCTGGCCAAGAGGCCAGATGTCCTGGGTGTTCAGCTTGCGGTCGCGCACGGACACCGACTTGCCGTCGGCCACAATGTCGAGCACGGAAGGCTTGTTGTAGTAGAAGCGCACCTTTCCCGGGCGGGCCATGTAGAACTTGCCGTCGGACTGGTTTCCGTCAGGACCGAACTGGATGAAGTCGCCATGCATGGTCTTCACCGAGTTGAAATAGGAGTTGAGATCCCTGAGGGCATTTTGTTCCTGCTCGGTCAGCGCCGCGGCGGGCAGCAGTGCCGACAGGGACAGAGCCGCAGCAATACCGGCTGCCAGCATAGGTTTGATCAGGCGGGAAGCGAAGCGTTTCAGCATGATGCAATGTCCTAAATCGTTCTCTGTGTGACACGTTTCCCCCTAGCTAGGGAGCGTGTGTGGCAAAGCTTTGGCAGTTTACCATCAAAAATCTTCTTCCACGCCGTTCTGCACGAGAATTTCGCGTTTTCCGGCATGGTTGGCGGCGCTGATCAGGCCTTCGTTTTCCATCCGCTCAATCAGCGAAGCAGCACGGTTGTAGCCGATCGAAAGGCGCCGCTGCACATAGGAGGTCGACGCCTTCTTGTCGCGCAGCACGATGGCAACCGCCTTGTCGTACAGATCGTTGCCCTCCTCGCCGCCTGCAAGTCCGCCGCCACCGTCGTAGGGGCTTTCGGCCTCGTCATCTTCCTCGGTCACGGCTTCCAGATATTGCGGCGTGCCCTGAACCTTCAGGTGCTTGACGATATCCTCGACTTCGTCGTCGGAGACGAACGGCCCGTGCACACGCTGGATGCGCCCGCCGCCGGCCATGTAGAGCATGTCGCCCATGCCCAGAAGCTGTTCGGCGCCCATTTCACCCAGGATGGTGCGGCTGTCGATCTTCGACGTCACCTGGAAGGAGATACGGGTCGGGAAGTTGGCCTTGATGGTGCCGGTAATGACATCCACCGACGGCCGCTGCGTGGCCATGATCAGGTGAATACCGGCGGCGCGGGCCATCTGAGCCAGGCGCTGGATAGCACCTTCGATGTCCTTGCCTGCCACCATCATCAGGTCGGCCATCTCGTCGACGATGACGACGATATACGGCATCGCCTCGAGCGGCAGCTGCTCTTCTTCGTAGATCGGCTGGCCGGTGTCGCGGTCGAAGCCGGTTTGAACGGTGCGGGTGAATGTTTCGTTCTTTTCCAGCGCCTGCTTGATGCGGGTGTTGTAGCCGTCGATGTTGCGGACGCCCATCTTGGACATCTTCTTGTAGCGGTCTTCCATCTCGCGGACGGTCCACTTCAAGGCGACGACGGCTTTCTTCGGATCGGTCACAACCGGTGTCAGCAGATGCGGAATGCCGTCGTAGATCGACAGTTCCAGCATCTTGGGGTCGATCATGATCATCTTGCACTGCTCGGGCGTCAGCCGGTAGAGCAGCGACAGGATCATGGTGTTGATCGAGACCGACTTGCCCGAGCCGGTGGTACCGGCCACAAGCAGGTGAGGCATGCGGGCAAGATCCGCGACAACGCTTTCGCCGTTGATGGTCTTGCCCAGGGCCAGTGCCAGCTTGGCCTTGGACTTTTCGAAGTCCTGGGCGGCCAGCAGTTCACGCAGGTAAACCGTCTCACGGCGGGCATTCGGCAGTTCGATACCGATGGCGTTCTTGCCCGGGATCACCGCCACACGGGCGGAAATCGCGCTCATGGAGCGGGCGATGTCGTCCGCAAGGCCGATGACACGCGAGGACTTGATGCCAGGTGCCGGTTCCAGTTCGTACAGGGTCACGACCGGACCGGGGCGAACCTCGATGATTTCGCCGCGAACACCGAAATCCTCAAGCACGCCTTCCAGGATGCGGGCATTCTGCTCCAGCGCATCGGCGGACAGACCCGGCACCTTGCCGGCCACCTTCGGCTCGGCCAGCAGCCGCAGCGGAGGCAATTCGTACTCTTCCGGGGCTCCGAGGAAGGATGGCTGGGCTTCCTCGATCGCACGTTTGCTCTGCTTCGGACGCGGTGCCTGCGGAATGACGCGGCCGTTCGCTGCCGGTTGCGCAGGCGCCTGCTGAGCCTCCGGCGCGGCAATGCCGACCGGGACCGCGGGACGACCGTTGACGGGGCCCTTGTCGATCATCAGATCGTCCGGCTCGAAGGTATCGCCTTCCTCGTCGTAGTATTCTTCTGCGTAGGGTTCGTCACCCTCGTCCGCATGACGGCCACGCTGATAGAAGTCGTCCAGGCCGTCGTCATCCTGCGGCATCAACCGGCCGGCAAGGGCCTTGCGGAATGCCTTCAGACGGCTGCCCTGGCGGGTGTCTTCCGGCTCGTAGTCGGTGTCGTCCTCATCCTCGTCCCAGTATTCTTCTTCATCCTGGGCCTGGCTGCGCTTCAGGCCGGTCAACCGGCGCACCTGTGCGGCAGCCTGAAGACCGAAATGCTCCATCTGGCCGACGAAGGCACTCATGAAGATACCGATGCGGGACTCGCCATCGTCGTCGTCAAAGTCGAGTTCATGCTCGGCGGCCTTGCCGTGACCGACAGGGCCGGCCACAGGCTCGATCCGTTCGGACGGAGCGCCGATGCTGCCCAGCCAACCGGCAGCTGCCAGCAGGCACAGGATAGCCGGTACGCCAAGACCAAGCACGCCGACGATCGTGGCGGCGCCGCTTGTCATGTTGTCGGTAACGAGCGCAGGCAAATGGTGAACGGTGTCGCCGAAAAAGCCGCCGAGACCGGTCGGCAGCGGCCAGCTTTCGGGAACCGGCAGCGACGCCAGGGCACCTGCGGCAAGGCTTGTGCCGATCAGCCAGTAGACCAGGCGCTTGCGGCCGATGCCAAGCGCGTGGCCGGTCAGAAGCCGCCAGCCCCACAGAACCAGAGGAATCAGGAACACGGCCGTCGCCAGGCCGATTGTCTGCATCAGAATGTCTGCAAGAACAGCGCCCGGTGTTCCCAGGGCGTTGCGCACCTGGCCACCGGTGGCATGATTGAAGCTCGGGTCGCTGACGGACCAGGTTGCAAGGCTTGCCGCCAGCATTGCCGCCAGAGCGATGATACCGAGGCCCGCGGCCCCGACAAGATTGCGCCGGATGAACCGCTTCAGTGGGCTCTCGGTGTCCAGAAGGTCAACCGAAGATCTGCGGCCGTTGCCGCGAACTGCGCTGGCCCGCCTCATGCCTTGTCCCCCAACCATTTTGCCAGACGCTCCAGAGCGATCTCTGTCTGCTCAAGAGGAGCCGTCAGGCTGATGCGAATATAGTTCCGCCCCGGATTGCTGCCGTCCGACTGGTCCGAGGCAAGGTAGCTGCCCGGCAGTACCTTGAGCCCGATTTCGGTCCAGAGTGCCTTCGTGACCGCAACGGCGTCGCCCCAGCGGCTGATATCCAGCCACAGGAAGAACCCGGCGTCAGGCGTGACCGGCCCAAGGATCGGGCCGAGGTGTTTTTCGGCAACTTCGAATTTTTCGTTGTAGAGCCTGCGGTTTTCAATGACGTGGGATTCGTCCTGATAGGCCCGGACGGCAACTGCCTGTGCCGGCAGCGGCACCTGCGGTGCGGCAAGGCCTCTGAACTTTGCCCATTTTTTCAGGAACTCGGGATCGCCTGCCGCAAAGCCGCAGCGCAGACCCGCCAGGTTGGAGCGTTTGGACAGAGAATTGAGGACGATGATGTTGGCAAAGCCGCCGCCCTGCTCTTCATTCAGATCCCTGGCCGCTTCCAGAATGCCGATTGGCGGCGTCTCGCGATAGATTTCCGAATAGCATTCGTCTGCAAAGATATAGAAGCGATGCTTGCGGGCGAGACCGATCAGGCGCTGCCAATAGGCGGTATCGGCCATAAACCCTTCCGGATTTGTAGGCGAGGCGACATAAAAGGCGACGGTCCTTTCCAGCAGCTCCGCATCGAGGCTGTCGAGATCCGGCAGAAAATTGTTTCCCGCAATCGCGTCGAGCAGCACGGCCTCCGCATCGGCGACATGCGCTGCGGCAGCATAGGTCTGGTAGAACGGGTTGGGCAGAATCACCACAGGGTGGTCGAGGCCCTTGTTCAGCTGATCACGGGCGGCGATGGCGCCGAAGGAAAGTCCTTCGCGGGATCCATTCAGTGGCAGCACACCATGGTCGGCGTCGATCAACCCACCCAGATTGTATCGGCGATCCAGCCAGGATGCGACGGCCGAACGGAATTCAGGTGAGCCGTCGATCGGTGGATAACGGCGGAAACCGGCCATATTTTCAGCCAGAACTTCCGCGGTAAAATCAGGAATGGCGTGTTGCGGTTCGCCAATCGTCATGACAATCGGGTCGAGCCCCGGTGTCTCGCCGCTCAGGAGCTCGGCAAGGCGTTGAAACGGATTGGAGCTCGGCAGGGACACACCGCGCTGGTAGGCTTTTTTGCTGGCAAGCATGAATGATCCGGCACTCGTTACGCATAACTTTGCTCAGACCCTATAGCCGGTGTGGTAAATCCCTTATTAACCAAGCGGGGCAGGGCACAGGAAATGCTGCAAATGGTTGCGGATTTTCCCGCACTGCCTGCCCGGGCGTCTGACCTGTCCAAAGGGACAATTTCACCCCTCCGTCCTTGGTTGGCGGGAATTGCCCGGAAGTCCTTGATCGTCAACGAAGACTCTGTAGAAATTGAAGGCATCGGCGCGGTCGGCAAAAATGAAATATGCCTGACCTTTTTCAGAGCGCGCCTACTTGGACAGGTTCTACGATGTCGAAAACAACAAAAAATCCGATAAGCGTCGTTTGCTTCGGCGATTCTCTCACCTGGGGATTCAATCCGGTCGACAAATCCAGGTATGGCCACGACATCCGCTGGACCCGGCTTCTGCAGAAAGAACTGGGTGACGGGTTTTATGTGGCCGAAGAAGGCGTCAACGGCCGAACAACCGTGTTCGAAGATCCGGTCAAGGGCGACAAGAACGGTCTTGCGCATCTGGCGACGGTTCGCAAGACGCATATGCCGATCGACATTCTGATCATCATGCTCGGCACCAACGACCTTCAGGCCCGGTTCTGCATGAACGCGGAAACGATCGCGATTGCCATGGGGCGCCTCCTGGATTTTGCCCGCAGGCCAACCGACGATGTCGAAGGCCGGGCGCCAAAGGTGCTGCTGATGTCACCGCCGCCGCTGGCACCGCTGGCAGGCACACCCTTCGTGGCACAGTTCAGCGAACAGAGCGTCACGGAATCCCATCGCCTGGCCGCCTGCTACCGGGAGAAGGCGGCTGAATATGGTGCAGCTTTCTTCGATACAGGAACGGTGATTTCCGCCAGCCCGGTTGATGCCGTCCATTTCGATGCGGAGCCGCAGGCCGATCTCGCCAAGGCAGTGGCAGCGGAAGTGTGCAAGCTGGCAAACTGAGTTGGCAGACTGGATTGCCTGCCGCGGTTAGAGCTGTCTCCGACAGGCAGACCGGCTGAAAATTCCCTCAGAAATCCGAGGTCAGTCCCTTGATCTCCCAATCGTCGTAGCGGGTGGGTTCCAGGCCGCCGCGTCCGTTGACTTCTTCGGCCATGTTCTGCTGTCTTGCGTCGATTTCCTTGCGCCGTTCTTCGGGTTCCTTCAGGGCGCGCTGGGCTGCCGGTGGCAGGTCCTCGAATTTCCGCTTCGGAGCTTCCTCGACATTGGTCTTCAGGGAGGGAGCCTCGTTCTGGCTGTAGCGGCTCGTCGGGTTGTCCGGTGTTTCTGTCATGGCTCTTCGGGTCGTTCAATTTGCAGTCTTGTCTGGCGTATATAGGGTAATCTTGCCAAGAATGGCAGCACTCCCCATCTGTTGGACGGATACAAAGGCCATTATGCGCCTTCTTGCAGGCAGTCGAAAACAGGACAGAAACGGAAACAAGCGGCGATGAACTACATTCGCACGGCAATGCTTCTGGCGGGGATGACCGCCTTGTTCATGGGGATCGGTTTCATGATCGGCGGTCAGTCGGGCATGCTGATCGCGCTGCTTATTGCGGCCGCCATGAACCTGTTCAGTTACTGGAACGCGGACAAGATGGTCCTGCGCATGCATCATGCCAGGGAAGTGGGTGAGCGCGAAGCGCCGGAGTTCTACCGGATGATACGGCAGCTGGCGCAGAATGCCGAGTTGCCGATGCCCAAGGTCTACATCATCGACAATCCGCAGCCGAATGCCTTTGCGACCGGCCGCAACCCGCAAAACGCTGCCGTCGCGGCAACGACGGGCCTGCTCGACATGCTGACGCCCGAGGAGATTGCCGGTGTGATGGCCCATGAGCTGGCCCATGTGAAGAACCACGACACGCTGATCATGACGATCACGGCGACAATCGCCGGTGCGATTTCCATGCTGGCCAACTTTGCCTTCTTCTTCGGCGGCAACCGCAACAATCCGCTGGGCATCGTCGGGGTTATCCTGATGATGGTCGTGGCACCGCTGGCGGCAATGGTCGTGCAGATGGCGATCTCCCGGACGCGCGAATATGCGGCCGACCGGATGGGCGCCCAGATCTGCGGCGAACCCATGTGGCTGGCTTCAGCACTTGCGAAGATCTCGCGCGGGGTGGAGCACATCCATAACCCGGACGCGGAAGCGAACCCGGCAACCGCACATATGTTCATCATGAACCCGTTGTCAGGCGAGCGGATGGACAATCTGTTCTCCACCCACCCGAACACCCAGAACCGGATCGACGAACTGCGCAAGCTGTCGGATGCAGGTCTGGGCACCGGTGGCAGGGGCGGCAGAAGCGGTCCCATGTCATTTACCCGCCAGGCTCCACAGCAGGCCGGCCCGTGGAGCGGCGCCGGTCCGACGGGGCCTTCCTCCGCGCCGCGCCGTCCAAAAGGGCCGTGGGGATAGGCCACAGTCCCCCGGAACGTCAGCTTCTTTGACAAAAACAACTTTGCCGGATGACCACCCGGCTTTAGTATGACCAGATGCGCCGCGACCGGCAGACCGGTCTGCGGCGCTTGATTTTGATACCGGCCGTAACAGCAGGGCCGGGCGCGTAAATGGATTGAGCCTTGACCAAACGGCCGAACAACAAACAGAAACCTTCAGGCAAACCGGCACCCGAACAGGCCGAAAAGCCGGGGTTTGCCGCACGCAAGGTGGCTGCCGATATTCTTGGCAATGTCGTTCACAAGAAACGGCCTCTCGATGGCGAATTGGATATCACGTCAGGCCACTCCGGATTTCGGGCGCTGGCCGGCAACGATCGTTCGCTGGTTCGCGCAATCATTGGCGCAGCCTTGCGCCACCGGGGTGAAATCGCTGAAATCCTGGATCGGTTGCTTGATCGGCCGATCCCGGAAAAGACAGGCCGGATCCTGGATATCCTGCATGTGGCCATTGCCCAGATGCTGTTTCTCGACATTCCGGACCGTGCTGCCGTCTCTCTTGCTGTTGATCATGCCGGTCTCGACCGCCGGGCTCGTCCTTACAAGGGCCTGGTCAACGGTGTGTTGCGCCGGCTCGGGCGCGAGCGGGACGAAGTGACCGGTGATCTCGATCCGGCGGTGCTGAACACACCGGACTGGCTGATGGAAAGCTGGCAGGCAGCCTATGGAGTGGAGACAGCGCGCGAGATCGCGCGGGCTCACGAAAGCGAAGCGGCGCTTGATCTGTCGGTGAAAGCGGATCCGGAAGAATGGGCCCGGAAACTGGACGGCCAGATTGTGGGTGCGGGCAGCATCCGACTCGTGCGCAAGGGCGCTGTCGATGCACTTGAAGGCTACGGCGACGGCCAGTGGTGGGTGCAGGATGCCGCCGCGGCGCTTCCCGCCCGGCTTCTTGGTGACGTGAAGGATCTGCGTGTTGCCGATCTTTGCGCTGCACCGGGCGGCAAGACCGCACAGTTGGCGGCCGCGGGTGCCAGCGTAACCGCGGTCGATATTTCAAAGGCGCGCCTGAAACGTCTTGAAGAAAACATGACGCGGCTCGGCCTGAGTGTTGAAACGGTTGCGGCGGATTTGCGGGCCTTTGAGCCGGAGGATCTCTTTGATGCAATCCTGCTCGATGCGCCCTGCAGCGCGACAGGCACGATCCGCCGGCACCCCGATGTGCCCTGGATCAAGAAGCCTTACGACATTGAAAAGCTGACGGAAATCCAGAGCGAATTGCTGGACAGGGTGATGGGCTGGGTCAAGCCGGGTGGGCTGGTCGTCTATTGTACCTGTTCGCTGGAAGCGGCGGAAGGCGAAGCCCAGGTGGCCGGTTTTCTGGAGCGGCAGGCCGGAAAAATCGAACTGGTTCCGGTCGAGGCCTCAGAGGTGGGCGGTCTTGCCGAATGTGTCACAAATGAAGGTTATCTTCGTTGTCTGCCCTGCCATAGCGCCGCCTTGGATCCGGTAAGCAAGGGCATGGACGGCTTTTTTGCCGCAAGGTTCCGCCGGTTTTAACGTGGAATAAACTGTTCACTTGCAATGATTCTTTAAATGAAATGCTAACCTTAATGGTTCGTTTCCTGAATTAGACACCGGAGATTCCCCATAAACGCGCAGAAACCATCAGTTTTGGAGATGGTTTGGTGAATACTGCAAGCCTGAGTGAAAGAAGTCGCATCTGGCGGCTTGTGGCCCTGCATATTTGGCAACGCTCCTTGAAATGGATGCATGGCGGGCCTTTGTTCCGCATGCAGCCGTTTTCGGCTGTGCCTGCGCGCCTGCTCATCGCGCCGCAGGATCTGCGCACTGCCGACGCGACCAATGCTGCCGATATCTATGGCGGCCGGTTCCTGTTCTCCGGCCATCTGGTGGAGACGCAAGGCAGATCTCCGTTCGAGCTTCAGGCCGTTCACGAAGACTGGCAGCGTGAGCTTCACAGCTTCGGCTGGATGCGGGACCTTCGCGCCGCCGACAGCCAGATTTCCCGGCAAAATGCCCGGGCACTGGTGGAGGACTGGATCAAGTTTTGCGGTCGTTGGCACGACATCGGCTGGGAAGCGTCGGTCGTGACCCGCCGCATTCTGTCCTGGCTGGCGCATTCTCCCTTCATTCTTCAGGACGGCGATCACGAATTCTATCGCAGTTTCGTGCGGTCACTGGCCCGCCAGGTGCGTTACCTGCGCCAGACCATCAATGAAACGGAAGACGGCGTCGAGCGCCTGCATGCCGCCCTCGCCATGGCATCCGCCTGTATTTCCATGGCCGGACAGGGCCGCTTTGCACGCCAGAGCATCCGGCGTCTCGATCAGGAGCTGACACGCCAGATCCTGCCCGATGGCGGCCATATCTCGCGCAATCCGAAAGCGCTGATCGACATTCTCGCGGACCTGCTGCCGGTTCGCCAGGCCTTCGTAGCGCAAGGGCTGGAGGTTCCACCGGCGATGGTGCAGTCGGTGGACCGGATGATGCCACTGCTGCGCTTCTTCCGTCATGGCGACGGGGCCCTTGCCCATTTCAACGGCATGGGCTCGACGCCGAGCGATCTTGTCGCCACCATCCTTGCCTATGACGATGCACGGGGCGCCCCACCGCAGAATGCGCCGCATTCGGGCTATCAGCGCTTAACCGGTGGCAATTCCGTTGTCCTGATCGACACCGGCCCTGCCCCGGCCATCGGCGTTTCCGGCGACGCTCATGCAGGCTGTCTTTCGTTCGAATTCTCCTCCGGCAACAACCGGATCGTGGTCAATTGCGGCGTCTCGCCCAAGTCCAATCCGGCCTGGCGCCGGGTCAGCCGCTCGACGCCTGCCCATTCCACGGCGGTGATCGAGGATACGTCCTCCTGCCGGTTCCTGTCGAACCGGCCGTTCGGGCACATTCTGGGCGCACCCATCCTGTCCGGTCCGGTCAGGGTGCCGGTTGAACGGGAAGACGATGTGGCCGGCAGCCGGATCACGGCCTCCCATGATGGTTATGCCAGCGAGTTCCATGTCCTGCATGAGCGTGACATTCGCCTTGCAGGCGACGGCACGGTCCTGGATGGCATCGACACGTTTTCGGCAATCGGTCCTGTGGACAGCGAAAACCGCTACGCAATCCGCTTTCACCTGCATCCGGGCCTGCGCAGCTCGCTCATCCGCGGCGGATCAGCGGTGCTCCTGGTGTGCAGGGACGGCGAAGCCTGGGAATTCGAAGCGCCCGGGACCGAGGTCATGCTGGAAGAAAGCATCTATCTTTCGGATGTCTACGGCCACCGCAAGACCGAGCAGATCGTGATCTCCGGTGCCGTGCTCGAGGCCCCCTCCGTAGGGTGGCAGTTCCGCAAGACGGCGACGGCCAAACTCAGCCGGCGCGGCACCAGCGATTTTGACGAGCCGGACGAACTCCCGCTGGAAGAATAGAGACCTTCCGCTTTTGCTGAAGACGTGATAGGGCGACGGCAACTCCCGGACCGTCCCCAATTGCGAGGCAAATTCATGGCCATTGTGTCCAAAGCCGTACCCGTTCCCGAGCTGGTTCCCGTCAAGCGCGCCCTTCTGTCCGTCTTCGACAAGACCGGTCTTGTCGACTTTGCAAAAGCGCTGTCCGAGCGCGGTGTCGAGCTGGTCTCCACCGGCGGTTCCTACAAGGCGCTGAAGGAAGCCGGGCTTGCGGTTCTGGACATTTCGGAAGTCACGGGCTTTCCGGAAATCATGGATGGCCGTGTGAAGACGCTGCATCCGAAGGTGCACGGCGGTCTGCTGTCGATCCGTGATGATGCCGACCACCAGCAGGCGATGAGCGAGCATGACATCGTCGGCATCGATCTCTTTTGCGGCAATCTCTATCCGTTCGAGGACGTTGTCGCCTCCGGCGCCGACTACGCAACCGGCATCGAGAACATCGACATTGGTGGACCGGCGATGACCCGTGCGGCCGCCAAGAACCATGCCTATGTTACCGTGGTCACCGACCCGGCCGACTACGATGCAGTGATTTCCGAGCTTGATGCCAACGGCGGCAAGGCCCCGCTGGCCCTGCGCAAGAAGCTGGCGCAAAAGGCCTTTGCCCGCACGGCTGCCTATGATGCCGCCGTCTCCAACTGGATGGCGGATCAGCTGGACGAAGCAACGCCCGCCCATCGTGCGGTTGGCGGTTCGCTTGCCGAAGTCATGCGCTATGGCGAAAACCCGCATCAGACGGCCGGTTTCTACACCACCGGTGAGCAGCGCCCGGGTGTTGCCACGGCCAGGCAGCTTCAGGGCAAGACCCTGTCCTACAACAACATCAACGACACCGATGCCGCGTTTGAGTTGGTGAGCGAGTTCGATCCGGCCCGCACCAGCGCTGTTGCCATCATCAAGCACGCCAACCCGTGCGGCGTGGCCGAAGGCGCAAGCCTGAAGGAAGCCTACGAGCTGGCCCTGCGCTGCGATCCGGTTTCAGCCTTCGGTGGCATCGTCGCCCTGAACCAGACACTGGATGCCGCTGCGGCCGAGGAAATCGTCAAGATCTTCACGGAAGTGATCATCGCGCCGGATGCGGACGACGCGGCACGCGAAATCATCGCGGCGAAGAAGAACCTGCGCCTGCTGGTCACCGGCGGCCTCGCCGATGCACGCGCCAAGGGCCTCTTCGTCAAGTCCGTTGCCGGCGGTCTCCTGGTCCAGTCACGCGACAACGGTGTGGTCGATGACCTTGACCTCAAGGTCGTTACCAAGCGCGCCCCGAGCGAGCAGGAACTGGCCGATCTGAAATTCGCCTTCCGGGTCGCCAAGCACGTGAAGTCCAATGCCATCGTCTATGCCAAGGACGGTGCGACCGTTGGTGTCGGGGCCGGTCAGATGAGCCGGGTGGATTCCGCACGCATCGCTGCCCGCAAGGCTCTGGACGCGACCGAGGCCGCCGGTCTGTCCGAACCGCTGACGAAGGGATGCGTGGTCGCCTCCGATGCGTTCTTCCCGTTTGCCGACGGTCTTCTGTCGGCCGCCGAAGCCGGAGCAACCGCCGTTATCCAGCCGGGTGGCTCCATGCGCGATGACGACGTGATTGCGGCAGCCGACGAAGCTGGCCTTGCCATGGTCATGACCGGCATGCGTCATTTCCGGCACTGATTTCGGGTATTCGCCGATGAATTGAAGTGCCGGTTTTCATTCGAACCGGCACTTCATCTGAGCTTGTAAAACATTAGCAAGCTAACGATCCAAAATTACTGTCAAAAATGACAGGGGTCATTAAGAAAAACCCTTCCATTGAAGACCTTGTTAACGCCCAACGGGTAGTCTGCAGCAAGCTTTGGCAGGTATTCGCCTGCCGTTTTCTTGCGATTCGCGGAGATTGCCGGTGTTTAGAAGAGCGAAGGTCACAACAAAGCTCATTGGGGCCAGCGCGGCGACCCTGACGGTTGCCCTTGTGGTCGGCATCAGTTTTATCGGGTGGGAAGCGTCCCGCATTACGGGAGATCTTGCTCGGGCCGAAGCCGAGACAGTGGCACGCGAGCAGGCGCAATTCGTCCAGCGCGGCCTGGAAAACGGCCTGAAATCCGCACAGACGCTGGCAAGTTCCCTCGGTGGCATGAAGAAGGCCGGATCGGTCGACCGTGAAGCCTGGAATGCCGTCGTTGAAAACCTGACGCTGACCAACAAGGACCTTTCGGGCACCTGGGGCGTGGTTGCCGGAGACGAGCTCGACGGCAAGGATGCCGAGTTCAAGGGCGACGAGAAATGGGCCGAAGACGGCGAATGGCAGCCCTATTACTTCCGGAAGGCGGATGGAACGCTGGCCTACCGGCCCATCGAGAAGATCGCCGTCGGTGATCTGAGTGCAACCAGCGACCTCTGGTTCAATGGTGCCTATGTGTCCGGCAAGGACTACATGACGGAACCCTACAGCTGGGAAGCCGATGGCAAGACCGTAACCGGTGTGTCGTTCTCCTCGCCGATCCGAGACGGGTCCAAGGTGATTGGTGCTGCCGGTGGCGACATCCTTCTGACTCCGTTGTCCGAAGTGCTTGGCCAGCAACGGCCACTGGACACGGGATCGGTTCACCTCCTGTCGCAGAACGGCGTCTGGATTGCCCACGCCGACCCGGCCGTTCTCGGCAAGCCATGGATGGAAGGCCAGTCCGAAGCCGACCTTGCCGTGCAGGACAAGCTTCTGGCGGCGGTCAAGAACGGCGAGCCATTTGCCTATGACGGATATTCCAACACGCTCGGCACGGAAGTGCACCGCATCGTCATGCCGGTGCATGTGACCGGTACCGATGCCAAGCTTGCCGTGGTGGTCAACGTGCCGCTGGCGACCCTCAATGCGGCTTCGTCTTCGATCACGACCATGATCGTCGGCGTGGGTGTCGTGTTGCTCATCGTCGTGGCTCTTTCCATCTATCTTGTCGGTAACACGATTGTTCGCCGTCCGCTGGAGCGCGCCGTGCGCAGCATCCAGGCGCTCATCGATCGCCGTTACGACGAGCCGATCCACGATACCGACCGCCAGGACGAAATCGGCGAGATCAGCAAGGCGCTGGAAGTCTTCCGCGACAAGGCCCGGCAGGCCGAGGCACTGGCCGCCGAGCAGGAAGAAGCGCAGCGTCAGCAGCTGGCGCGCGCAGGCCGGATCAGCGAGCTGTCGCAGGATTTCGACCGCCAGATCTCAGAGCTGACCCAGACGGTGATGCACCAGGTGCAGGACCTCAACGCGGCATCGATGACGCTGACGGCGGGAGCCGACGACACCAGCGAGAAGAGCACGGCAGTGGCTGCCGCTTCCGAGGAAGCGTCGTCGAACGTGGAAACGGTTGCGTCCGCGGCTGAAGAACTGATGGCATCGGTCGGTGAAATTTCCCGCCAGATGACCCAGTCCACCGAGATTGCCTCCCACGCCGTGGAACAGGCTCAATCGACGAACCGGAAGATCGAGGGGCTCGCGGAAGCTGCCAACCGGATCAGCGAAGTGGTCAAGCTGATCACCGACATTGCCGAACAGACCAACCTGCTGGCGCTGAACGCCACCATCGAGGCGGCACGTGCCGGCGAAGCGGGCAAGGGCTTTGCCGTTGTTGCCGCCGAGGTGAAGGAGCTGGCCAACCAGACCGCCAAGGCGACCGAGGAAATCTCCCTGCAGATCCAGTCGGTGCAGACGGAAACCGCCGGATCGGTCGACGCCATCAAGGGCATTTCCGAAACCATCGAAAAGATGAACGAGATCTCCTCGTCCATCCAGGCTTCGGTCGAACAGCAGGGCCTTGCCACCGACGAGATCGCCCGCAACATCCAGGAAGCCTCCAACGGCACCCAGGAAGTGGCGCAGAACATCGTCAAGGTGGCAGCCTCTGCCGACGACACCGGCAATGCCGCCCGCCAGGTCTCGGCCTCCGCCAACGTCCTGCAGACTGAAGCCGACCGGCTCAAGCAGGAAGTCGAAGGTTTCCTTGCCAGCGTCCGTCAGGTCGCCTGAGGCGAGACTGGCAACATCTGAACATGAAGCGCGCCGGATTTTCCGGCGCGTTTTTGTTTGGGCAATGCCCGCACCGTTTCCTGGCAAAAGCGTCTGTTAGCGCTCCCGCACCCGCAACAACAACAGGAGGCCAACTCCGAAAAAGACCAGGATGACGGACATGCCGGCGGGTTGGCTGGCAGTCAGGGCGGTTACCACGCCGACGGTAAGCGGGGCCAGGAAGCTGGTGACCTTTCCGGAGAGCGCCAGAAGGCCGAAATACTGGGTCACGTGCTGCGGCGGGGCTATGCGGACCAGAAGACTGCGGCAGGAGGCCTGCAACGGGCCGGACACCGCGCCGATGACACCGCCGAGTGCAATGAACACCTGTTCCGGCAGCGATGCGAAGAGGGCACCCTCGGGGGCAGCGGCGGTCTTGATGACAAAGAACACCGTTGTCCGGTCGATGGAAATCATGCCGAGGCCGCAGATCATCAGAACGATGAGCGAGAAGACAATCACCGGCTTGGCCCCGAAACGATCATCCATCGGCCCGCCCAGCAACAAGCCCAGTGTTCCGGTGATGGTCAGGATGATGCCGAAAGTACCGATCTCGATGGATCCCCAGCCAAGCTGGCCGGCGGCATAAATTCCGCCGAACGCGAAGAGGGCGACAAGACCATCCTTGAAGATCATGTTGGAGAGGAGAAACAGAAAGATATTCCTGTTGGTGCGTGCCTGGGCCAGGCTCATGCGCAAGTTTGCAAGGCCGGCGCGGATGGCCGGACCGATCTTTGCCTGGTGCGGCACGTCCGGCACGAAGAGGAACATCGGCAACACGAAAACGAGATACCAGAGCGCGGAGAACGGCCCGACGGCGCGATCGCCTTCCTGTGTCGCCGCATCAAGACCCAGAACCGGCTCGAAGCCCAGCAGGGTCTTGCCTGACTCGGGGCTGGCGGCGAAAAATCCGAGGGCGATCACCAGCGTGACCAGTCCACTGGCGTAGCCGAGTGCCCAGCCGAAACTGGACAGGCGTCCGATGCGTTCCGGCGGCACCAGCGAAGGCATCATGGCGTTGTTGAAGACGGTCGCGATTTCGATGGACAGCGTGCCGATGGCAAAGGCGATGAGCGCGATGGCGATGCCGTTCGGGCTTCCCGGAGCGGCGTACCAGAAGGCCCAGCAACAGATGACAAACGGCAACGAGAAGAGAAGGATCCAGCGTTTTCGCCGGCCTGTTGCGTCCGCGATCGAGCCCAGTACCGGTGCTGCAAAGGCAATGCACAGTCCGGCGGCCGCAGTTGCGTATCCCCAAAGCGATTGGCCTTCGGCCGGGGTCGCGGCCAGTGTCGAGGCAAAGTAAGGCGCAAAGACGAATGTTGTGATCAGCGTGAAAAAGGGCTGTGCCGCCCAGTCGAACAGCGCCCAGGAGAGAACGGCGCGCCTGTCGGTAGATTGCAACGGGATGTCTGAAACGGTTGTCATGGAAAAGGGCAACTCGCTGCCTGGGGGATCAAGACCGGGACGAGCCCAACTCATTCATGCATATCGCTTCCCGCTCCTGAAGCCCACAGGTGTTTGCGAATATCCGGTGTCTGTTGCAGGAGAGAGTTTCGGTTGGCGTATGCGGCCCATCCTTCGAGACGCCACTTGCGCGGCTCCTCAGGATGAGGGTGTGGGAAGGTGGGCCTCTCACCAGCCTGGCAACACATATCACCTCATCCCGGACGCAGCGCAGCGAAGATCCGGGATCGGTGAGCCAAAGACCATCTTGGGAAGGTACGCTTTGCCTTGGGTGCAGCTGGCTCTCCATTCCCCGCTCGCGCATAGTGTTGCCTGGGCGACGGCAATACCGCTGAAAAGCCACGGCCGGCAGCGGAACTGCCGGCCCCATAACGCGATTTCCGCCCGGTTACGCGGTGCCGCAGATTTCCGCGAGCAGGCTTGCCGCTACGGAGAATTTCGACACGCTGAGACCGCCGTCGAGGATTTCGGAAACAGAGCGTTTGCGCCGGCCCACTTCCGCCTCGTGTTCCTCCAGCCAGCTTGTAAAACCGCCGGCGCGAACCGCCGCGATGGCCAGGGCGCGCTGCGCGGAGACCAGCATGGCCCGTGCCCGGTCGAGTGCGAGGCCGTCGTAGTAGTCCCGGACGTCGAGATCGTTGGCGAGCTCGAGCATCGCACCGAGCTGGAAGTGGTGAGCAACTTCGAAATAGGCCCTTGCAGCCGTATCCAGATCTGCCCCGGTTTCTTCCGACACGATGACGATATCGGGAATGGCCCGCTCGGCCGGCAGCCAGGCGATCCGTCGGGCGAGACTTTCCGGAACACCCTGCTCCACGAAGGCTGCGGTGCGCTCCGCCAGGACCGCGGCGGGTTCTTCCGGCAAGACCGCTTCCAGGCGGTCGCGCAGTGCGGCGATACCTGCACGGAACCGCTCGACAACGGCAAACAGGCCCTTGTCAAAGGACACGTTGCGCTTGAACCAGACGACCCGTTCCAGAAGCAGCGACTGGATTTCCGAATAGAGCTCCAGCTGCAGAGCGCCGTCGATCTTCGTGTCGAGCTGGTCGATCTCCGTGTTGAGATCGGTCAGGTCGTAGCTGTTGCGCACGGCAACGAAGCCCTGAGCGATTTCGGTCGCGGTTGCGTCGGTCTGGTCACGCAGACGGGTGATGAAGGTCGCCCCGCCCCGGTTGATCATCGAGTTGGCCAGCATCGTGGCGATGATTTCACGCCGCAGGCGGTGGCCGCTGATCTCGTCCTTGTAGGTGTCGGCCATCTGGTCCGGGAAATAGCGGAACAGTTCGCGCGCCAGATAATCGTCGTCCGGAACCGAGCTTTCCAGCAGCGCGTCGTAAAGCGTGATCTTGGCATAGGCCAGCAGCACGCCCAGTTCGGCGCGGGTCAGCAGCAGCCCGGCCTTGCGCATCTCGTCGAGTGTTGCCTCGTCCGGCAGCTGTTCAACCACCCGGTCCAGAAGGCCTGCCTGTTCCAGCTGGCGCATCATGCGCACCTGGTAGCCGAAGTCTTCCATGCCGCGCAGTTCGGTCATGGAGATGGCCAGGGTCTGCAGGTAGTTGTTCCGTAACACGAGTTCGGCGACCTCGTCGGTCATTTCAGCCAGAAGTTCGTTGCGCTGCTCGATGGTCAGCTTGCCGGATTTCACCGCGGCGCCGAGGGCGATCTTGATGTTGACCTCCATGTCCGAGGAGTTCACCCCGGCGGAATTGTCGATCGCATCGGAGTTGCAGCGCCCACCCTTCTTGTTGAACTCGATACGGGCGAGCTGGGTCAGGCCGAGGTTGGCACCTTCGCCGATCACCTTAGCGCCGATTTCCGATGCGGTGATGCGGATCGGGTCATTGGCGCGATCGCCCACATCGGCGTCCGTCTCGGACTTGGCGCGAATATAAGTGCCGATACCGCCGAACCACAGCAGGTCGACTTCCATCTTCAGGATGGCGGTCATCACTTCCTGCGGCGTTGCACTTCCCTTGTTCAGGTTGAGCAGGGACTGCATTTCCGGTGAAAGCGGAATGGACTTCAGCTGGCGCGAGAAGATGCCGCCACCCTTGGAAATCAGGTCGGTGTTGTAGTCCTTCCAGGACGAGCGGCCGAGGTCGAACATCCGCTTGCGCTCTTCCCAGGTCTTTGCCGGGTCCGGATCCGGATCGATGAAGATGTCGCGGTGATCGAAGGCCGCGATCAGTCTGGTTGCCTTCGACAGCAACATGCCGTTGCCGAAGACGTCGCCGGACATGTCGCCGACACCGGCCGCCGTGAAGGGCTGGGTCTGGATATCCCGGTTCATCTCGCGGAAGTGCCGCTTGACCGCTTCCCAGGCGCCGCGTGCGGTGATGCCCATCTTCTTGTGATCGTAGCCGGCGGACCCGCCGGAGGCGAAAGCGTCGCCCAGCCAGAAGTGCCTTCCTTCCGAAATGCCGTTGGCCGTATCGGAGAAAGTGGCCGTGCCCTTGTCGGCTGCAACCACCAGGTAGGGGTCGTCACCGTCATAGCGCTGCACGCGCTCCGGCGGCAGGATGTTGTCCTCGCCGAGGTTGTCGGTCACGTCCAGAAGGGCGTTGATGAAGATCTTGTAGCTTTCGGTGCCTTCCTTGAACCAGGCATCGCGATCGCTCATCGGCGGCAGGTTCTTGGGCACGAAACCACCCTTGGCACCGACCGGGACGATCACTGCGTTCTTCACCTGCTGTGCCTTCACCAGACCGAGCACTTCGGTGCGGAAGTCCTGCGGCCGGTCAGACCAGCGCAGGCCGCCACGGGCAACCATGCCGAAACGAAGGTGCACGCCTTCCACGCGGGGGCTGTAGACGAAGATTTCCCGGAACGGACGCGGTTGGGGCAGGTCGTCGATCTGGCGGCTGTCGATCTTGAAGGCAAAGGTCGGCTTGGGCTGCCCCTTCTTGTCGAGCTGGTAGAAGTTCGTGCGCAGGATCGATTCAATCGTGTTCTGGAACCGGCGCAGGATGCGGTCGTCGTCAAGGCTGGCGACGTCCTCCAGATCGGCGGTCAGTTCGCTTTCCAGCCGTTCCGTGCCGAGGTCCCGATCCTTTTCGGTGACATCCGGGTTGAAGCGCAGGTGGAACAGTTCCACCAGTTTGGCCGCGATCTTCGGGTAGTTGTTGAGCGTGGACCACATGTAGTCTTCGGAGAAGCGGATGCCGGCCTGGCGCAGGTATCTCGACAGCGCGCGGATCACCGCCACGTCGCGCCAGGCAAGCTCCGCCGTCAGCACCAGGCGGTTATAGCCGTCGTCTTCCGCCAGCCCGGTCCAGACTGCCATGAACATGCTTTCCAGCCGGGGTTGCAGCTGATCGGAAAAGACGATGTCTTCGCCGCTGCGCGATTCCAGCGTCATTTCGTGCAGGTAGGACAAGGGGGCATCGGCCGGCGTGACACGGTAGGTCCGCTCGTTGATCACCCGGAAGCCCATGTTTTCCAGGAGTGGCACGCGCGCGGAAAGCGGGATCGGCGAACCGCGGTGATAGACCTTCAGCGACAGGCGGCTGTCCCTGGTGCCCGCCTGGCGGTGGAACGTGATGGTGGTGTCGTTCTTGTCGGACAGGGTTTCCAGCTTGACGATGTCGAACAGCGCGGACTGGGCGTTGTAGACTTCCTTGTAGCCGCCATGGAACGAAAGCGCGTAACGGTCGGCCAGCTTGCGGGCCTGTGAAGGTGCGAATTCGTCCTTGAGCGCGTCGCGCACACTGTCGGACCAGGTGCGCACCATGTCGGCAACGGCGGCCTCCAGCTCTTCCTGCTGGGGCGTCGGCGTTTCCCCGCGATCGCGGCCGATGATGTAGTGAACCCGCGCAAGCGGACCTTCTGGATAGGTAACGTACCAGGCCGACACGCGACCTTCATAGACCGAGGCCAGATAGGTGCCGACGTTCAGGCGAACTTCGGTGGAATAGCGGTCACGCGGGACGAAGACCAGAATGGAGACATAGCGGTCGAACTTGTCCGGGCGGGACAGCACGCGAATGCGCGGGCGCTCGTCCAGCTGCAGGATGGCGATGGAAAAGTCGAACAGGCGCTCCCGTTCGATCTGGAACAGCTCGTCACGCGGGAAAGCTTCCAGAACGTTGCGGAGGGCGCGACCGGAATGGCTTTCCGACCCGTAGCCGGCGCGGGCCAGAACGCTGGCAACCTTGCGGCGCAGGAACGGGATGGTGCTGGTCGGTTCGGTATAGGCGGTCGAGGCGAACAGGCCGACAATGCGCAGCTCGCCGTTCATGTTGCCTTCGTCGTCATAAAGCTTGGCGCCGACGTAATCCATGTGCACGCGTCGGTGCACGGTGCTCTTCACGTTGGCCTTGGCGATGATCAGCGGTTCGGGTTTCTTCAGGAACTCGCGAATTTCCGGCGTGATCTGCACGAACTCCGTGCCGCGGCGGAGAACGCGCACGTCCGGGTCGGACAAGAGGCCGAGACCCGTACCCTCATGGGGGGAAAGCTCGCCCTCCTCGACGCCGCCTTCGAACATGTATTCGCGCATGCCGAGGAAAATGAAGTTGTCGTTCTCCATCCACTCCAGGAAGTGGATTGCCTCCCACAACTCATCACTGCTGCCGGGAATTTGCGTGGTCTTGTAGGTGTCGATGGCCTCCGCCAGGCGTTCCTGCATCGGCTTGAAGTCCGACACGACGGCGCGGACATCGGACAGAACCTTGTCGAGCCGTGCCTTGAGGGCCGCGCGGGCTTCGG
The DNA here is from genome assembly GCF_053005225.1 of Roseibium sp. RP-7. Classification (NCBI taxonomy): domain Bacteria; kingdom Pseudomonadati; phylum Pseudomonadota; class Alphaproteobacteria; order Hyphomicrobiales; family Stappiaceae; genus Roseibium; species Roseibium sp. RP-7. Next base: position 447,740 of record NZ_JBRKQA010000003.1, on the reverse strand, counting down.
GCGAATCAATCCGTGTCACGTGGATATGGATGAGGCTTTCCTGCCGGTCGGTCCGCTTCGGTGGTTTCTTGCGGGCCGTGGCGCTTGTCAGTTTGCCGTTGTCATCCCGTTCCACGATGAAGATCGGGTGCAGGACCAGATGCACTTCGATCTTGCTTTCCTGCAGCTCGTCCATGACGGAATCGACCAGGAAGGGCATGTTGTCGTTGACGATCTCGATAATCGAGACGCCCTTGACCTTGCTGCCCTGGGCCTTGAACGCCGGATCGGCGATGCTGACACGATGCGTGCCGAGTTCGTGGTTCTGGAAATCCTGCCAGGCGTCCCGGGCAAAGCCGGTCAGCTCTTCCGCGGTGTAGGCCACGAGGTCTTCCGCTGCGCCCCGGTCATAAAAGGCGCGGGAAAACTCGGCGAGAGCCGGATCTTCCTGATTCAAGGTTGCTTGGACCGCGTCGATGAGTTTGAGTTTCTCGACGTCGTGTTTGTCCGGCATTTTCCATCCCCTTAGGCGATCGTATGGTTTGGCTCTGTCGCTCGCTCGTTCTAAGACTTAAGTTCATATTTCAGCGACATAAACGGTTTCATGACGGGAGGAGCAAATTGTCAAGTAAAGTCACGGCCTTGCAAATCGATTCAAATGTAACATTGAGTGAAAAGACACAGGCTTATTTCGACTTGTGCCAGGAGAAGCTGGGTCTCGTTCCCAACGTCCTCAAGGCATATGCGTTCGACGAAACGAAGCTGCGCGCCTTCACCGACATGTACAACGACCTCATGCTGGGCGAATGTACACTCTCCAAGCTCGAGAGAGAGATGATTGCCGTTGCGGTATCAGCGGTCAACCGCTGTTTTTATTGTCTGACGGCTCATGGTGCTGCGGTGCGCGAGCTTTCCGGGGACCCCGTGCTGGGGGAACTGATGGTGATGAACTACCGCGTTGCGGACCTTTCGCCAAAGCAGCGGGCGATGCTCGACTTCGCCGTCAAGTTGACGGAGAAGCCGGCGGAAATCGTGGAAAGCGACCGGCAAGCCCTGCGTGATGTCGGGTTTACGGATCGCGACATCTGGGACATCGCCTCGGTAACGGGCTTCTTCAACATGTCCAACAGGGTGGCAGCGGCGTCCGACATGCGCCCGAATGATGAGTATCACTCAAGGGCCCGTTGAGATAACGGAGCGTCGCGCGGCGGTGACAAGCCGCGCGATTGGGTGTATGACGCTTGCGATTTTGCACCGATCTGCCTGACGGCTTTCGGGCCCTGGGGTTCGAAACTGGCGGCGATCACGAGAGGGAGAGGAACGGGCGATGGTTGCGCGCGTGTTTATTGATGGTGAAGCCGGTACGACGGGTCTGCAGATCCGCGAGCGCCTTGCCATGCGCCGCGACCTTGAGCTGATCTCCATTCCGGACGAAAGCCGGAAGGATCCGGCTGCCCGGGCCGACTACCTCAACAAGGCCGATATTGCCATTCTTTGCCTGCCGGATGCGGCGGCCAAGGAAAGCGTTGCCCTGATCGAGAACGACACCACCCGTGTGATTGACGCCTCCAGCGCCCACCGGGTTGCCGAGGGCTGGGCCTACGGCTTTGCCGAAATGGACCTCGACCAGGCCGACATCATCGCCGCGGCCATGCGCGTTGCCAATCCGGGCTGCTGGCCGCAAGGCCTGATCGCCGCGGTTCGTCCGCTGATCACCGCGGAGCTGCTGCCGTCGGACTTCAACCTGACCTATTTCGGCATCTCCGGGTATTCCGGTGGTGGCAAGGGCATGATTGCCGATTACGAAGCCGCCGGAACCAGCGCAAATTCGTTTGCGCCGTACGCGCTCGGGTTCAATCACAAGCACCTTCCGGAAATGACGGAATACGGCCTGCTCGACGCAGCTCCACTGTTCACTCCGACTGTTGGCGATTTCTACAAGGGCATGCTGACGGTGGTTCCGTTGAACCTGGCAGGCCTTGCCAAGGTGCCGACGGGCGAGCAGCTGCATGCGGCGATCGCCGATCATTTCGCTTCGGCACCCGGCGGTTTTGTCGAGGTCGCGCCGCTGGAAGCGCTCGAGAAATCCGACAGCCTCAATCCGCAGGCGCTCAACGACACCAACAAGCTGCATCTGCACGTCTTTGCAAATGACGCCAGGGCGCAGGCTGCGATCGTTGCCGTCTACGACAACCTGGGCAAGGGCGCGTCCGGCGCTGCCGTCCAGAACCTCAATCTGATGCTCGGTGTCGATCAGACAACCAGCCTTGCCGCGTAAGCGGCATCCGTTTTCAGGCCTTTCAGGAGAGAAGAAGAATGGAAAAATTTGAGACCCTGACCGGTGTCGCAGCGCCGTTGCCGATCGTGAACATCGACACGGACATGATCATTCCGAAGCAGTTCCTGAAGACGATCAAGCGCACCGGCCTCGGCACCGCGCTGTTCCACGAAATGCGCACCAACGACGACGGATCGGAGAACGAGAGCTTCGTTCTCAACAAGGCCGCCTACCGCAATGCCAAGATCCTGATCGCCGGTGACAACTTCGGCTGCGGTTCCTCGCGCGAGCATGCGCCCTGGGCACTGCTTGATTTCGGCATCCGCTGCGTGATCTCCACCTCGTTCGCCGACATCTTCTACAACAACTGCTTCAAGAACGGCATACTGCCGATCCAGGTTTCCGAAGACGAGCTGGAAACCCTGATGCATGCGGCAGAGCGCGGCGCCAACTTCACGCTGACGATCGATCTGGAAAGCCAGGAAATCAAAGGCCTTGAGAGCGGCGACATCGCCTTCAAGATCGACAGCTTCCGCAAGCATTGCCTCATCAACGGCCTCGACGACATCGGCCTGACCATGGCGAAGGCCGGTGAAATCGACACCTTTGAAAGCAAGATGGGCAACGACCGTCCCTGGGTCTGAGCCGGACTGCAATGACTTTTGAAAAGCCGGGTTTCACGACCCGGCTTTTTTGTTTTGGTTGCCTCAGGTTCTTTAAGGCGCGCGACGCGTCGCCAAGACCTGATCCTCCACTCACAGGGTCAATCCTCCGGATTTCGATCACGACAACCGCATTCAGCCGTGTTGTCCTGAAGCCCATCAACCTTGTCATCCCTGCGCAGGCAGGGATCCAGTATTCATTGGGTTCGTGAGGTTTTTCGGGTCTGATCCCACGGCGTACTGGATCCCGGTCTTGTCGCTGACGCGTCAAACCGGGATGACAAAGAATGTGGGAATGTGTGGTTCCAAATCGGATGTCCTGCTCCGACCGGATACAAGCCGGCCGTGTTGAAAACTTGGTCGACAAATGGGCTAAATGAAGTTTTCCGGTGCGCCGCCCACCGCATTGGTTCGCTTCTTCAGCCCTGTGACCGAACCGCAGCTGCATGATCACGGCTACCGCATTCAGCCGTCTTGTCCTGAAGCTCATCAACCTTGCCATCCCTGCGAAGGCAGGGATCCAGTATTCATTGTGTTCGCGATGTTTTCCGGGTCTGATCCCCCGGCGTACTGGATCCCGGTCTTGCCGCTGACGCGTCAAACCGGGATGACAAAGAATGCGGGAATGAGTGGTTCCAAATTGGATGTCCTGCTCCGACCGGATATAAGCCGGCCGTGCTGAAAACTTGGCCGACAAATGGGCTAAATGAAGTTTTCTGGTGCGCCGCTCACCACCTTCGTTCGCTTCTTCACACCTGTGACCGAACCGCAGCTGCATGATCGCGGAACCGCATTCAGCCGCGTTGTCCTGAAGCCCATCAACCTTGTCATCCCTGCGAAGGCAGGGATCCAGTATTCACTGGGTTCGCAAGGTTTTCGAAGTCTGTTCCCATGGCGTACTGGATCCCGGTCTTGCCGCTGACGCGTCAAACCGGGATGACAAATCACCTGGGCATCCTTGGTTCCTGTCGGATTGAATACAAAGGGTCGGCGCCGAAAGGCGCTTGCCGGTGAAGCGGGACAGGGAAAGCTGGATAACCGCCTCTCATCTTCTTCACGCAGGCTTGAAAAGCTTTTCAGTGTCCTTGAACGTTTCGTGCGATAGTCCGAACGCATGGATATGATGACCTTGGCACCAAACGCTCCCTGGACCGACCGACGCGGCAACCTTTCCGGTCTGCGATTGGCTGTATTCATTGCCGTGCTTCTTCCGGCGTTGCAGATCTTCTACAGCCTCGCCTTCGGACCAGTGCTGCCGGAGCCCTTCGAGATGGAGCTTCATGCCAGTGGCGACTGGACGGTGCGTTTCCTGCTTGTGACCCTGGCGGTAACGCCGCTCCGGAGGATCTTTTCCTGGAACAGGATCGTCGGTGTCAGGCGCATGCTGGGTGTGACAGTGCTTGCCTATGCGCTCTTGCACCTGGGGCTTTACGCTGCGCAGGAAAGCTGGAACCTCGGCAAGGTCGTGTCTGAAATCGTTCTGCGCTTTTATCTGACCATCGGCTTTGTCGCGCTGTTCGGGCTGGTGGTGCTGGGTGCGACCTCCTTTGACAGCGCCATCCGCAAACTCGGGCGGAACTGGCAGCGGCTGCACACCCTGATCTATCCGATCGGCGTTCTCATGCTGTTCCACTTCTTCCTGCAGTCCAAGTCGGACGTCACGCAGGCCACCTTGATGGCAGGCCTTTTCGTGCTGCTGATGATCTACAGACTTGCGGTCAAGGCAGGCTTCAGCCTTGCCAACCCGCTGGTTCTGGCGGTTTGCGGGCTGCTGGCAGCTGCAGGGACTGCCGGGATCGAATTTGCCTGGTACGCACTTGCCACCGGCATTCCTGCCGACCGGGTGTTCCAGGCCAACTTCGCCCTTTCCGTTGCAATCCGTCCGGCTATCTGGGTCGGGATCATCGGGCTCGGGGTTGGTGTGGCGGCAATGGTTCAATGGATCGGCGGATTGCTCGGCCCGAAGCTGGGGCTGAAACGGGCGTAAAATATCGCCGAGCCTTCACCACCCACTACCATCATCCCGTGGCTTTTCCCTCGGACCCAAGTCGAGCACCCTCCACCCCGGTCGGGTGTTTCATGCGGAAAGGTCACGGCATGGATTGCCGGGTCTGGCCCGGCAATGACGGAAAGAGTGTGTGGCCACAGGAATTGGGCCCGGTCTGATTGGGGAGCCACCCCATGATGGAATAAGCTGAGTCTCCAGGTTTCCCAGTCCCGTCATCCCATGGCTCGACCATGGGATCCATGCCGCTTCTGATAAGCTTGGATGTGTGGAACGGTCAGGATTGCCCGATCAAGTCCGGCAATGACGGCGACAGGTGAAGATTATCTCTGGAGAATACACAGGTCCGGCAAGACCCAGGCTCAGTTGGCGCTGTTTGAATTGAGCAACAATCAGCGTCGGGACTTTCGCCCTACGACTGTTTCTCGTCGTCGCGCACGCGGCGTTCGGCGTTGATCTGCTCCAGTTCGGCCATCTTTTCGCCGATGGGGCGCAGGGCTGAAACCGTTTGGCGGAACTGGTTGGCGCGCTGGTCGAGCATGCGCTGTGCAAGTTCCGGGAATTCCTGGATCATGCGTTTGAAGAGCGCGCGGCGAATGCGAATGATGCGCACACCGTCAACGGCTTCTGCCCGGCAAGGGCGCTTGTTTTCCGCAAGAAGAGCCGTCTCGCCCAGCAGTGTGCCCTGACCGACGCGCTCGATTTCCTCAAAGCCGTCCGTGGTCCTCGTCTGCAGGCTGACCGTGCCGCTGGTGATTACCAAACCGCCATCGGCGCGGTCGCCCTGATCGAACAGGCGCTGGCCGCGGTTGTAATCCATGCTTTCGGCGCTGAAGGCGAGCAGACGCAGCTGATCGTCCTGAAAGTCCGAAAGCATCGGGATTTGTTTGAGAATCGCAATGTCTTGGGCAAGGCTCATGCCCAAGAAATACGCCGATTACCGGTTACGGCACAAGCTTATATCCACCGGCTTCTGTGACAAGAAGCTCCGCATTGGACGGGTCACGCTCGATTTTCTGCCTGAGGCGGTAGATGTGGGTTTCCAGCGTGTGGGTGGTCACCCCGGAATTGTAGCCCCAGACCTCGTGCAGCAGCACGTCGCGGGTTACGGGCTTTTCGCCGGCGCGGTAGAGGAATTTCAGGATGGAGGTTTCTTTCTCCGTCAGGCGAACCTTGGAGCCGCTGTCGTCCTGCATCACCTTGGCGGCGGGCCGGAACGAATAGCGGCCGATGGCGAAGGTGGCGTCTTCGCTTTGTTCGTGCTGGCGCAAATGTGCCCGGACACGGGCCAGAAGCACGGCGAACTTGAACGGCTTGGTGACATAGTCGTTGGCACCGGCCTCAAGCCCCAGGATCGTGTCGCTGTCGCCGTCATGACCGGTCAGCATGATGATCGGTGCCTTGAAACCGCCCTTGCGCAGCAGCTTGACCGCTTCGCGCCCATCTATGTCCGGCAGGCCGACGTCCATCAGCAGCAGATCGACGTGCTCTTCCTTGGCCATGGCGATGCCGGACGTGGCCGAATCCGCCTGGATCGTCTCAAATTCATCGTAAAGCGACAGCTGCTCCACCAGCGCTTCGCGCAGTTCGGTATCATCATCGACAATCAAAATCGTGCGGGCGGTCATCGTCGCGTCCCTCGCCAGAATCCAAAATCTCTTCACGACGACTTGTGCAAAGGACACAAGCGCGTTCCTGCTTCTATGTGCGTGGGAAATTGTTCCCGCACAAGCGGTGTCCCGTCAATTCTTCTTCACGCGGGGTTTAGGGGTGGTTTATCAAGAAGACCGGCGGAGCGGACAGGCGGAACGGACAGGATCATGAAAACCTTGAAAAAATCGGCGGGAATGCTGGAGGTTCGTGCGTCGCCTCTGAACCGGACACGCGGCGTGCTCAGTCTTGGGCGGATCACGGTCCCGTGTGCGCTTGGCCGGTCGGGCATCGTCATGCGCAAGCGCGAAGGCGATGGCGGCACGCCGGTGGGCCGGTTCGAATTGCTGCACGTGTACTATCGCCCGGACCGGGGCTTGCCGCCGGCAACGCTGCTGCCGACCGAGCCGCTGACACCGGCGTCCGGCTGGTGTGACGACCTTGGCCACCGTCTCTACAACAGGCCGGTGCAACTGCCTTTTGCGGCCAGCCACGAGAAGATGTGGCGCGACGACAGGCTCTACGACATCGTCGTCGTGCTGGATTGCAACCTGAACCCGGCCGTGAAGGGGCAGGGTAGCGCGATCTTCTTTCACATCGCGCGGCAGGGCTATTCACCGACGGAAGGCTGCGTTGCCGTTTCTCCGGAACACATGCGCCTGATTCTTCAGAACATCGACCTTGGCGCGGAGATGGTGATCCACGCCTGAGCCGGGTCCGAACAGTCTCAAGGATTGGCACTGACCTGTGGCCGGTAGATAATGAAACTGCCACTGACCGTGGTCGAGGTCCTGACACCGGCGTCATCGGTCGTCGTTGCCGTGCGAATTCCGAAACCGTTGCGCTTGACTGTCTGGTCGTCGGTAACGTTGCTTTCCAGAAAGGTCGCCCTGTTGCCGTTGACGCTTTCCAGGATCGCCGTGTGCCGCGGTTCGCCGCGGGACATCGTCTGTTCCTCCCAGTTGCCGTCGGGCTGTGTTACACGAACCGTGACTTCGAAGCGGGTGAACTGGAAGACGTCACCCGGCCGGGCGTCCGACAGGTTGTTGATCACCCGTCCCCAGACATAGGTGGAGGCCGGCTTGTTGAAGCCGACGTGCCGGAAAGCGTTGTCCACCAGCGTCCAGCACTGGCCATCTCCTTCCACCCGGCCAAGCCTCTCGGTGGCGAAATTGATCAGGCGTTGCGCCTGCTGAGCGTTTACGTCGGGCATGATCGTTATCCTTCATAACTGCCCCATGGACGCAATATTAGGTCGGCATGACAACCAACTCTGTAACCCGCATCACGATTCCGTTGGCAATGAGGGCAACCGAACGCGCCTTGCCGCGTTTTTTGAAAAGTGTCTCACAGGCAGAGACGGCGGCCAACCGCATAGGTTTCCGCGGTCTTGTCTGGTATGACGAAGTTCAGGTTCACGGAGATTACAAGGACATGCGCTGGAAAGGCCGCCGCGGCAGCAGCAACGTTGAAGACAGGCGTTCGATGGGCGGGAGACCACGCATGCGCGTCGGTGGCCGCCGGGTGAGAGGTGGTGGTCTCGGGTTGACGGGCCTCCTGATAATCGTCGGCATTGCCTGGCTGACCGGCATCAACCCGCTGACACTTCTCGGGCAACTGGATGGCGGGGGCGGTTACGATACGCAGTCCTATCAGACGCAGGCCCCTCGCAGTGCGGCCGACCAGGAAACCGCGCAATTTGTCTCCGTCGTTCTGGCCGACACGGAAAACACCTGGGGCCAGATCTTCGAAAACGGTGGTGCGACTTACCCGGAGCCTACGTTGGTGCTGTTTTCAGGGTCGGTATCATCGGCCTGCGGATACGCCAGTGCGGCCACCGGCCCGTTCTACTGCGGTGCCGACAGCAAGCTTTACATCGACCTGTCCTTCTATCAGGAACTGGCAAACCAGCTGAATGCGCCCGGTGATTTCGCACAGGCCTATGTGCTGGCGCATGAAGTCGGTCACCACATCCAGAACGTGCTTGGCGTGCTGCCGGAATTCCAGAAGGCCCGGCGTACGCTCAGCAAGGCGGAAGGCAACGCCCTGTCTGTACGTGTCGAATTGCAGGCCGATTGTTATGCCGGCATCTGGGCGCATTATGCCGCCCGGCAGAAAGGGTTTGTCGAGGAAGGCGATATCGACGAGGCACTGAACGCGGCCAGCCGGATCGGCGACGATACGTTGCAGCGCCAGGCTCAGGGCTATGTCGTGCCGGAAAGCTTCAACCACGGCACTTCTGCGCAGCGGGCGCGCTGGTTCAGGACGGGTTTCCAGTCCGGCGACCTCAATGCCTGCGACACGTTCAGCGCGGCGAGCCTGTAGAGGCACCAACACATCGCGTCTTGCCATGGCAGGTCCATGGTATCCAAGCCGCTTGATCGGTTCTTTTCCTTACGCTTCCGGCTTTGAAAGCCGACGGCATGGATTGCAGGGGCAAGCCCTGCAATGACGACCAAGTGATAACGGGCTGGCGCGTTTACGCATATCTGCGATGACTGCCTGCCCCACTGGTAATTTGCGGTGTTTTCCGCCATATAGGGGCAAATGTCCGCAAGATGGCGGACGCTTTTCCTTGAAGCTTTGAAGAAGTGCGACCGGTATGGCGTCTGAAACCAGACCCTTTTTGAAGATGAACGGCCTTGGCAATGATTTCGTGGTCTGGGATGCGCGTGAAAAACCGCTGCGCCTGACACCCGAAGCCATTGCTGCATTGGGCGACCGCGAGACGGGCATCGGTTTCGACCAGATGATCACCGTTGAACGGTCCTCGCTGGGTGTCGATGCCTTCATGCGCATTCACAACCGCGATGGCAGCGAAGTATCGGCCTGCGGCAACGCCACGCGCTGCATCGGCCGTCTGCTGATGGAAGAAGCCGGCAAAGAGCTTGTTACCATCGAGACCGGTGCCGGGCTGCTGCACGCGTTCGATGCCGACGGCCCGCGCAGCGTGACTGTCGACATGGGTGTGCCGCGGCTTGCCTGGAACGAAATACCGCTCGCGGAAGAGTTCGCCGACACCCGTGCGATCGAACTCCAGATCGGGCCTATCGATGACCCGATCCTGCACACGCCGGCCGTCGTCAACATGGGCAATCCGCACGCCATCTTCTGGGTCGACGACGTGGAAGCCTATGAGCTTGAGCGGGTCGGTCCCTTGCTGGAACACCATCCGATCTTTCCGGAATACGCCAACATTTCGCTGGCCCATGTGTTTGATACCGACCAGATCCGGGTAAAGGTTTGGGAACGCGGCGTCGGTTTGACGCTGGCCTGTGGGACGGCTGCCTGTGCGGTTGGGGTTGCCGCCGCGCGTGATGGCCGGACCAGCCGCAAGACCACCATCCATCTGCCGGGCGGTCCCATCGGGATCGAATGGCGCGAGAGCGACAACCACGTGCTGATGACCGGTCTGACGGAAGTGGAATTCGAAGGCGAGGTCGATCTCGATACTTTGGCCTGGCGCAAGACCGCCACGGGTGACGCCCCGCTGGCGGCTGGAGCCGCGTCATGAGCATCGATGTCGTGACCTTTGGCTGCCGGCTCAATGCATATGAGTCGGAAGTCATGAAGCGCGAGGCGGAGGCTGCCGGCCTCAAGGACGCCATCCTCATCAACACCTGTGCCGTAACCGGCGAGGCGGTTCGTCAGGCCCGCCAGGCTGTGCGCAAGGCCAAGCGCGACAACCCGAACGCCAGGGTAATCGTCACCGGCTGCGCCGCGCAGACGGAAAGCGAGACCTTCTCCTCCATGGAGGAGGTGGATCTGGTGCTCGGCAACACGGAAAAGCTTGAGCGCAAGTCCTATCAGGACGTTGCCGCCTTCGGCGTTTCCGAAACCGAGAAAGTGCGCGTCAACGACATCATGAGTGTCGAGGAGACCGCAGGCCACCTGATTGACGGGCTGACGGGCCGCGCGCGTGCATTCGTGCAGGTCCAGAACGGTTGCGATCACCGTTGCACCTTCTGCATCATTCCCTATGGCCGGGGCAATTCCCGCTCCGTTCCGATGGGCGTGGTCATCGACCAGATCAAGCGCCTCGTCGACAATGGCTACAACGAGATCGTGCTGACAGGTGTCGACATCACCTCCTATGGTGCGGATCTTCCGGGAACCCCCAAGCTGGGCACCCTGTCGGCGAAGATCCTGAAGATGGTTCCGGACCTGAAGCGCCTGAGGCTGTCTTCCATCGATTCCATCGAGGCCGATGACGACCTGATGCGGGTGATCGCCGAAGACGAACGGCTGATGCCGCATCTGCATCTTTCGCTTCAGGCGGGTGACGACATGATCCTGAAACGGATGAAGCGGCGCCACCTGAGGGCCGACACGATCCGCTTCTGCGAAGAGGTTCGCCGCCTGCGGCCGGACATGGTTTTCGGTGCGGACATCATCGCCGGCTTCCCGACGGAAACCGAGGACATGTTCCAGAATTCGCTCCGGATCGTCGACGAATGCGGCCTGACGCATCTGCACGTCTTTCCGTTTTCGCCGCGCAATGGCACGCCGGCAGCGCGCATGCCGCAGCTGCCGCGCAACGTCGTGAAGGAACGCGGCGCGCGCCTCAGGGCCAAGGGCGAGGAAGCGCTGGTCAGGCACCTTCAGGCCGAGGTCGGCAATACCCGCCCCGTTCTGATCGAGAAGGAAGGCCTTGGCCGGACTGAACAATTCACGCAGGTCGAGCTGGGCAGCGGCAATGCCGGTGAGATTGTCGAAACCAGAATTATCGGACATACCGGCCGCCATCTTCTGGGCGAAGCCCTTTCCAGGGCTGCCTGAGGAAAGGTTCAGGGATCGGGTGGTGACGAGCTGGCCTGTGGTGTGAGTCAGATTGGATTGAAGCCGGGGCGAATTGCAATGTACCCCTCATCCTGAGGAGGCCCGAAGGGCCGTCTCGAAGGATGGGCGGCAGTCTCGGCGCAAGTGGCCCATCCTTCGAGACAGCGCTGAGCGCTTCCTCAGGATGAGGTATAGGATTTGGCTTCGGCGGTGGATGCCGACAGTTTAAGAACGCAGTAATGGGCAGATTTTTTAAGGCAGGTTCATGAGCGAGAAAAAGCGCGGCTTTCTTGGACGTCTCTTCGGCGGCAAAAGCAAACCGGAAGACGAGGCTGTTCCGGCCGCCGAAGATGCGGCACAGAAAGCAACATCCGCAGAACCGCAGGAAGACGATCCGGCACTCGACGTCGAGATGGACGTTCGGCCTGTCGCGGCGTTGAACGAGCCGTTCCAGCCGATCGCAATGGATGTCAGCCCTGGTATCGTTCCGGAACTTTCGCCAATGAAGCCGGCGGTGGAGCCGGAAGACATTCTGCCAACCGATACGGGACCCGACGTCGAGCCCGAGCAGGCAGAAACACCGGAACCTGAAGCGCTCCAGCCGGAAGCGCCCGAAAGCCAAGAACCTGCAACACCAGAACCTGCAACACAGGCCTCAGAAACCCTGGCACCAGAACCGCAGGCACCGGAAATACAAACGCCTGAAACGGCCAGCGCACCGGAACCGGTTGTCGAGCCGGCCCCCGCAGAAGCGCCTGTTGCTGCGCCAGTGCCGGCCGCACCGGTGGAACCTGTTGCCGAAGAACCGAAACTGTCCTGGTTCCAGCGATTGAAGAACGGCCTGTCCCGGTCTTCGGCATCGCTCACCGAAGGCATCAGCTCGATCTTCACCAAGCGCAAGCTGGACGCCTCCATGCTGGAGGAGCTGGAGGATATCCTGATCCAGGCAGACCTTGGTGTCGACACGGCGATGGCGATTACCGACCGTCTGTCCGACGGGCGCTACAACAAGGAAATTTCGCCGGAGGAAGTCCGGGCGATCCTGTCCGAAGAGGTTGAGAAGGTGCTGGTTCCCGTCGCCAAGCCGCTTGATCTCGATACCGGCAAGAAGCCGCATGTGGTGCTGATGGTCGGCGTCAACGGTACGGGCAAGACCACCACCATCGGCAAGCTGTCACAGAAGCTGCGTTCGGAAGGCAAGACCGTCATGCTGGCGGCCGGCGATACCTTCCGTGCGGCTGCGGTGGAACAGCTGAAGATCTGGGGTGAGCGCACCGGGGCTGAAGTGATTGCGCGCGATACCGGCGCGGATGCCGCCGGACTTGCCTATGATGCGATGAAGGAAGCGCAGGCGAAGGGCGTCGATGTGCTTCTGGTCGATACCGCCGGCCGGCTTCAGAACAAGGCCGAGCTGATGGATGAGCTGGAGAAGGTCATCCGCGTGATCAAGAAGCACGACCCGGAAGCTCCGCACACGGTCCTGCTGACGCTCGATGCGACGACAGGCCAGAATGCGCTCAACCAGGTCGAGATCTTCGGCAAGGTTGCCGGCGTGACCGGTCTGGTGATGACGAAGCTCGACGGAACCGCCCGGGGCGGGATCCTGGTCGCGATTGCCGCCAAGCACGCACTGCCGGTGCATTTCATCGGTGTCGGCGAAGGTGTGGCCGATCTCGAGCCCTTCTCGGCCAAGGATTTTGCCAGCGCGATTGCAGGCATGGCTTAACGCGGGCGTTCCGCAAGGCGCTGGATCCGTTCGTTCGGGCGTCTTGCGAATTCGCAAAGCAGTGCCGCGGAACCTCGCAGCCCGACGCGCGTTTAGTTAGCGTCGAAGTCTGGCGCGCGCGGAAACCCTTCTACTGACGGCAGCCGGGCACAAGCGCGGAAAGGCCGTCATGATTTCCAGACTTTTGCACTCGTTTCTCGTTGCTCTGGTGCTGTTTCTGCCCGGAGCACTGCCTGCATTTTCACAATCGGAAAGCCCTGCCGGAGCAATCACCGCCATGCCTGGCGCCGGCGACGATCAGGCCATCGAGCAGCGTATCAACGGCATCTATGACCAGCTCGACGGACTTTCCGGAATTTCGGTCGTTGTAAGATCAGGTGTGGTCAACCTGACCGGAACCGTGACCGAGGCAAGCCTTGCCACGAAGGCCGAAGAGCTTGCCGGCCGTGTCGACGGCGTCGTCGCGGTCCAGAACAATCTCACCGAGGAAACCGCCCTGGAGGAACGTCTCGTTCCGGTTTACGAGCGCTTGCAGGCGCGCCTGTCCCAAGGGGTGAACTATCTGCCACTTGCCCTGGTTGCCCTGCTCGTCTGGATGCTGGCCAGTGCGGCCGGACTGCTGATCGCGCGGTTTGAATGGCCCTGGAACAGGCTCACGCCCAATGCCTTCATTGCAGATCTTGTCAGGCAGCTGATCAGGATCCTGTTCTTCACGATCGGGATCGTGCTTGCGCTTGATGTGCTGGGCGCCACTGCCGTCATCGGCACCTTGCTTGGAGCAGCCGGCATTGTGGGTCTGGCGGTCGGCTTTGCTGTCCGGGACACGGTCGAAAACTACATTGCCAGTATCATGCTCAGCATCCGGCAGCCGTTCAACCCGAAGGACTTCGTCCGGATTGAAGGCTACGAAGGTTTTGTCATCAGTCTCACGTCGCGTGCAACGATCCTGATGGAAAAGGACGGGAACCATATCCGCATCCCCAACGCCATCGTCTTCAAGAGCACCCTCGTCAACTTTTCCACCAATCCACGGCGCCGCTTCGTCTTCGAATTGGGCGTCGATGCGGAAAGCAACCTCGACAAGGCGCTGGACGTTGGCCTGATGACTCTTCGCCGCCAGGAGTTCATTCTTCAGGATCCCTCCCCCGATGCCTGGATCGAAGCGTTGGGAGATTCCAACGTTGTTCTGAGTTTTGTAGGCTGGATTGACCAGACGCGGACCGATTTCCAGAAGGCCCGTTCCGAGGCGATGCGCCTCGTCAAGCTGGCGCTTGAATCAAACGGCTTCTCCCTGCCGGAGCCTATCTACCGGCTGAGGTTCGACGATGCGCCTGCGCTGGAAAGCCTGCTGCCGGACAGGGAGGAGGGGGATCAGGACCGCGGGAAGATCGCCCGTAAAGAGGCAGCGTTTCCGCAATCGGCAGAAATGCCGAATGATACGGAAGCCGACCGGGATCTTGAAAAGCAGGTTGAACTGGAACGTAAAGCCGCCCAGTCGGACGACCTTCTCGATGAACATGCGCCGAAGGAATTCGGGGCTAAATCAGCCAGGTAATCCTGAAAAGACAGGCGCTTAACAAAGCAATTCCTGCGCAGCGCCTCAGGAAAGGCTGACCCTGCGCCATCGGGATTCGACAAAGGAGTAGATGGCAAAAACCATGAGGCCAACCGCCAGCGCGAACAGCATGACCTGCCCATAAGGCAAACCCTGAATGTATTTCAGAGCATCCAGCGTGCTCGGCAGATCGCCGCCGGAGGTTGAGGCGCCCTCGATGCCAAGCCAGATCATTGCCGACAGAAGGGCGAACACGATCCCGCGTGCACTGAGCCCAAGAACCGACACGACGTGAACAATCCGCATCGGGGCTTCATTTTCATCGAAGTGCTTGCTGTATCTGCCTGAACAGGCCTTCCACCAGTGCGCAACCGCTATTCCCAGAAAGACAAGGGACAAGCCAGTCACGAATACCCGCTGGCCAAGAGCTTGCGAGATAGCGTTCATCAGGCCCGGCAGCAGTTTGCCATCATCCGTGCCCGTAATTCCGAGCAGGCCCATGGCGTAGAGTGCGAGCGCGCTATAGGTGGCGGCGCTTGCCAGAAGGGCCAGGCGCACGACGATCCCCTGCAGGTCCCGTCCATGGTTGTCCGCGTCCAGAACGGCCTGAACCAGCCGCCAGACGACAAAACCGAACAGGCCTGTCACCAGGACAGCCACCAGAACTGAGCCGAAGGGTTGGGACAAGAGAGTGACAAGGGCACCTTTCGTGCCCTTGCTGCTGCCTGCGCCGATGGACGCGAGAATGGCAAAGAAGGATATGATGCCATAGACGATGCCGCGCGAAAGATATCCCGCGCGTGCGGCAGCTTGTAACCAGTGCGAGTATTTCATTCCCCTGGTCTTTCCGCCATCCCGGCATTTTCACGATCGGTAAGCGCTATAAGTCGGCTCCGCCAGAATGTTTGGCGGGCCGACCAGCGGGCGGTGCCAGAGGGCGTGGTCGCTAAACCTGCAATACGTTGACGGTTACCCCGGCTCAGCCGAGGCCGAGAAACGACAGGATGGCAACAACCACGACGACAAGTCCGACGAGATAGATAATGTTGTGCATGTTCAATTCCTTACCAGAAACGGAAAAGGGCCGGACGCTGGGTGAACGGTAGGGGGCGGCCGTTCGTGGCGGGGGCTTGCGTCCGGCCCAAACTGTTGGAGATCGTCTGCCGGGGCGCGGCAGAGTTACCGGGGCTAGGTTAGACCAGTCCGATGAAGGACAGGATCGCGCCGACAACGACGACGAGACCGACCAGATAGATGATACCGTTCATGCCTCTCTCCTTTCGTTGGAGAGAGAACTCGTCAAACAGGAAATGGTTCCGAGGAATCGAACAGGGAGCGAAAAATCAGCTTCCCGGTTGCCAGTCTTCCGGTGCCATGACGAAGCCTTCGAACTGAAATCCGGGGGCAACCGTACAGCCGACCAGGGTCCATGCACCGAGCGAGCGGGCCTGTTGCCAGCCGTCACGGGGAACGATGCCTTGCGGGCGCTCGCCGGCCAGAAGGTCGTTGCCCAGGGTAATCACCTCCCGGGTGGTGCCGTCGGTGCTGATGGAAAGTTCCAGCGGGCTGCCGGCGTACCAGTGCCAGGTCTCGACCGCGTCAACCTTGTGCCAGCGGGAGAGAACGCCTTCGGGAAGCAGGAAATAGATCAGGGTGGATGCAGCCCGGCCGCCATCATCGGTGACGCTGTCGCGGAAGGTCTCGGCATAAAAGCCACCTTCCGGGTGCGGTTGCATGTCGAGAAGGTCGACGATCTTTTCGGCGGTCAGGCTGGCAATAGAAGGCATGAAAAGTCCCGGCTGGATCAACTGGATTTCCGGGACGGGATCGCTCAGGAGGATTTCGACCCGGTGCAGAAGGCCAGATCATCAATGGTTTCGCGCAGGGCCGCAACCACTTCCTCGTAAAGGAGCTGCATGTCCAGCCTGTGTCCGCCGCCCAGATGACCCGGTATCGGTTCGGCCTGGCCGACGATGCGGCTGACCACGTCCCGTGCGCGCTGCTCCGCGGAGCGTGTCAAGTGGTCTTCGGAACTCGCAGGTGTCATGGTGTGTGCCCCTTCATGATCACGATAGCGTGCATATGGGGGCAACCAGCCGTTGTTTTAAGCCTTCCGGCCAAGAAAAACCGGAAGGCGGCGCAAGATTTCTGCTGCGGGTCCTATAGGTATGATCAAGCGTTGTCCTTGCGGATGCGGATCTCGGAAAAGACTTCGGCAGCACTTTTGCCTTCCATGCCGAGTGCAGCGGCGACAGAAGCTTCACCTGCACGCAGGAACGGGTTCGTTGCTTTCTCTTTCGCCATGGTCGTCGGCAATGTCGCGGCGCCTTTCTCGCGCAGCGCGGCAACTTCGTCTGCCCGTGCCTTCAGATCGGCGTTGTCCGGGTCGATGGTCAGGGCGAAGCGCGCGTTGGCCTGCGTGTATTCATGGCCGCAGTAGATGGTGGTGTCATCGGGCAGCTGGCGCATCAATTTGGCAAGCGACGACCACATCATGTCCCTGTCGCCCTCGAACACACGGCCGCACCCGAGCGAAAACAGAGTGTCGCCGGTGTGGGCCACCTTGATGGAGGCGATGTACCAGGAGATCTGATCCAGCGTGTGGCCCGGGGTCGAGATCGCCTTGATCTCGTAAGGTCCGCACCGGACGTCGTCGCCGTCTTCCACGGTGCGGTCGAACTCGGCAATCTTCAGCCGCGAACGCTCGGGACCGATGACGGTCGCGCCTGTCTTCCGCTTGAGTGTGCCGAGACCCTGGACATGGTCCCAATGGTGATGGGTGATCAGAATATGCGTCAACGACCAGCCGGTCTGCTCCAGCGCCTTTTCGTAGGCATCGGCGTCGGGCACGTCGACGGCAATGGTCGTTCCGCTGTCAGTGTCGTGAATCAGCACGCCGAAATTGTCGTCGAGACAGGTAAACTGGTGAATTTCGGTGGTGTCGCTCAAGGCCATGAAACGGCTCCCTGCTGAGATCTGTTGGTTGAGATGCAGACTGGCAAAGTCAGGCGCCAAGGGCAAGGCAAGAGATCTTGCGCTCTCCCGCCGTTCCATGTTCAATCGCCGCGACCCTTCTTGACCGAGCAAGGCTGAATGTATCTCGACGTCGTTCATTTGCGCGCTTTTTACGATTTGCCACTCGGCAGGCTGCTTCGCAGCCTGATCGGCGCGCCTATCCGCAAGATGTGGCCGGACCTTACCGGCCAGGCTCTGCTCGGTATCGGTTACGCAGGCCCGTTCATGCGGCCCTACCTCGACACGGTCGACCGGGCGATTGCCGCCATGCCCGCTCCCCAGGGCGCGGTTCACTGGCCGCGCGAGCGGGAAAGCGCCTGTGCGCTGGTGGAAGACCAGGACCTGCCGTTTCCCGATGCCTATTTCGACCGGGTGATGCTGGTACACGCTCTCGACCATTGTTCGGACCCTGCGGCGGTTCTCAGGGAGGCCTGGCGGGTGCTGGTGCCGGGCGGGCGACTGATTGCCGTCGTGCCGAACCGGCGTGGCCTGTGGGCACAGTCGGAGCTTTCCCCCTTCGGCTATGGCCGGCCCTATTCGGGCAGCCAGCTCAAGGATCTTCTGAAGAGCTGCCAGTTCAACGTGACCGAGGACAAGGAAGCCCTCTTCATGCCGCCCTCGCGCGCCCGCACCATCCTGCGCGCAGCCCGCACCTGGGAAGGCATCGGCCGCCGCATCTGGCCCGCCTTTGGCGGTGTTCTGATCATGGAAGCGGAAAAGGTCGTCTTCCAGAGCCTGCCCGTCGACGGCAAAAAAAGCCGCTTCCGCGTGCTGCGGCCTGTCTTCATTCCCGAAGGCGTCGCGACAGGGCTGAAGCCTGTCAGGTCCGTGCATCGGGCGGAGACGGGCGACTTCTAACAGCCTCTGAGTCGTCATTCCGGACTAGCGCTGCAGAAGGCTGCGCGACGATCCGGAATCCAGCGCGCCAGTGTGAGCGCAGCGAACTCGATAAGGTTTTATCGGTGCGCTAATCGCGCGAAATACGTCTGGGTTCCGGATCTGCGTTCGGCTTCGCCTTCCTTGTCCGGAATGACGGCCGAAGGGTATCGAACCAGCTCACCGCTTCAGCAGAAAAACGGCCTGTTCGGCAACGATGTTCCACACCCACCAGGGGGCGTTGACCGGGATCTTGTTGCCCCGGCCGCTGAGGGCGATGGCCTTTTCGACATTCGCGTCCAGTTCCCGGCAAAGCTCGACGAAATCGCGCAGGGAGCAGAAGTGGATGTTCGGCGTGTCATACCATTCGTAGGGCAGGTACTTGGTCACCGGCATGCGCCCGCGGAACAGGAGCTGGGCCCGGTTGCGCCAATGGGCGAAATTCGGGATCGAGATCACGACCTGATTGCCGATGCGCAGGAGCTCGCTGACGACCTTTTTCGGTTCGCGGGTCGCCTGCAGGGTCTGGCTCAGGATGACGACGTCGAACGCCCCGTCCGGATAGTCGGACAGGTCCTGGTCGGCATCGCCCTGAATCACCGACAGGCCGCGGGCAACGCAGCGGTTGACGCCTTCCTGGGACAGTTCGATGCCGCGTCCGTCCACCTGGCGTTCGCGCACCAGAAGGTCGAGCAGCTCACCGTCGGCCGACCCGATGTCGAGCACGCGGGCATTGTGCGGTATCAGCGAGGCGACAACCTTGTGGTCGCCGCGCACGTCTCCGCTCTTGGTCTGTCTTGGAGCCAGGTTCACGGGATCAGGCCTCCTCGCCCGGTGCGGGCAGGCCGCGGGCGTGTGCTGCGCCGGTGACGAAGCCGGAAATGGTCTGGAACATCTCCGGCACGTCCAGCAGGAACGAGTCGTGGCCGCGGTCGCTTTCGATCTCGACGAAGGAGACGTTGGCCGCCGCCGCATTGAGCGCCTTGACCACGCGCCGGCTTTCGGACGTGGGGAACAGCCAGTCGGATGTGAACGACATGACGCAGAAACGTGTTTTCGTTCCCTTGAAGGCGTTCGCCAGAGAGCCGCCGAACTGATGCGCAAGGTCGAAATAGTCCATCGCCCGGGTGACATAGAGATAGGAATTGGCGTCGAACCGGTCGACGAAGGTCATGCCCTGGTGGCGCAGATAGCTCTCGATCTGGAAATCCGCGTCGAAACCGAAGGTGACATTGTCCCGGTCCTGCAGGTTGCGGCCGAATTTCTGGTGCAGGGATTCGTCGGACATGTAGGTGACATGCGCCGCCATGCGGGCAACCGCCAGGCCCTTGGTCGGCCTTTGTCCTTCCTGCAGGTAACTGCCGGCGCACCAGTTCGGGTCGGCCATGATTGCCTGCCGGCCGACTTCGTGGAAGGCGATGTTCTGGGACGTGTGCCGCGCTGCCGCGGCAATCGGTACGGCCGAGAACACGCGCTCGGGATAGCTGGCTGCCCACTGCAGCACCTGCATGCCGCCCATGGAGCCCCCGATGACCGCAAACAGCGTGTCGATGCCAAGATGATCGACAAGGCGCGCCTGTGCCCGGACCATGTCGCGAATGGTGATGACAGGCAGTGCAAGGCCGTAAGGCTGCCCTGTCTCCGGGTTGATGGAGGCCGGTCCTGTGGTGCCGAGGCAGCCGCCGAGAACGTTGGAACAGATAACGAAATAATGATTGGTGTCGACCGGCTTGCCGGGGCCGACCATCTGGCTCCACCAGCCGGGCTTGCCCGTCACGGGATTGGTGGAGGCCACATACTGGTCGCCCGTCAGGGCGTGGCACACGATGACGGCGTTGGACTTGTCCGCGTTGAGCTCGCCATAGGTTTCATACGCAATCTGCCAGGGGCCAAGCTTTACGCCGGCATCGAGCTCCAGCGGTTCTTCTGCGGAAAAGCGCGCAAGTTTGCTCGAGGGCGAAACCGCTTCGCTTGCCTTCAGATCCTCCGGGGTGGCTGGACGTGATGTGTCTGCGGACATGGCTCTAAAGAATTATCTGTTGTCCCGGGCGGGAATTTTTCAGGCCGGTTGAGCGGGCCACGGTCCGCCACCGGGAAACGGCAGGCACCCGGCAGAACGGCCAGACTGGCGACCTAGCCGTGCCGGAACGCCTGAGTCAATGTTTTCTTTTGCCTTTGGGCAATCACATGCCTATGACTATGCGCCGCTGAACCCAAACGAAGGCCGGAGCCACCTCATGTCTCACTTGCCGGACAGCGGGCTGTCGCTGGACGACCTCAGGACACGGGTCGACGAGATCGATGCACGCATCCACACCGCCCTGATGGAACGCGCCCAGGCCGAAGCCGGTATCCAGGCTGCCGGCCGCGCCGCAGGAGCTGCACTCGCCCTGTTTCAACCCGAACGTGACGCCGACCTGATGCGCCAGATGGTGGAGCGCCACCAGGGCGACCTGCCGCTGGCAACCGTCGAACACATCTGGCGCGATCTCATCTGTGCCTGCACCAGCCTGCAGGCAGACACCGCCGTCCATCTGGACGGCAGCGCCGATCTGATCGAGATGCTCGACCTGGCGCGTTTCTATTTCGGTTTTTCCGTGGAGCTGGTGCCGGGAAGCGATGCGGCCGACGTGGTCGGCGCCGTGACGGCGTCAGCCGGTGACCTGGGCCTTGTGGCGCTGATCGACCGGGCGGAGCTGCCCTGGTGGCGCGGCCTCAGCGAATCCGGCGCACTGGTGCGGGCGCGGCTGCCCTTCGTCATTCTGGACGAGCGTCCCGCCGACCTGCCGGCGCTGGTGCTGGCCAAGGCCGACAGCATGATCGACAACGCCGATATTGCGGTTTATGACGCCCGCTGGTCGGATCTTCTGCCGGGCAACCTGATGGACGAAGGCATTGAAGTGCTCAGTTTCTTCCGGTCCGCGGCCGGTGTCGACGCGCTGCTTGCGATTTCCGGCGAGCTGACGGAAGAGGATGTGCGCGCCGCCTGCCTCGCCGCAGGCGCCGCACCGGAAGTTTTAAGACGTGTCGGCGGCTACGCCGCGCCGATCGACGGCAATGGCGACCCGGACGACACTTTTGCTGCCGAGGACGAGGAGCCTCAGGGATGAACGAGATGACGACAGTGACTGAAGCCGGCAAGGCAACCGCAAACCGCCCGCAGCCGCGGCCGGGCGTTCTGGATATTGCGCCTTATGTTCCCGGCAAGTCCAAGGGCAGCCACGGCAAGACCGTTCACAAGCTTTCGTCCAACGAAACACCGCTCGGCACCAGCGATGCTGCCCGCGCGGCCATTGAAGCCGTGGCGCGGAACCTGGAACTTTATCCGGACGGGTCCTCTGCCGAGCTGCGTGCGGCCATCGGCGAAGTCTACGGACTCAATCCGGACCGCATCATCTGCGGTGCCGGGTCCGACGAGGTTCTCAGCCTGATCGCCTACGGTTATCTTGGCCAGGGCGACGAGGCGATCTATTCCGAACACGGCTTCCTGGTCTACGACATTGCCATCCGCGCCGCCGGGGCAACGCCGGTGATTGCGCCTGAAAAGGACCTGACGACGGATGTCGATGCGATCCTGGCAAGGGTCACCGACAAGACGCGCATGGTCTTCGTCGCCAACCCGAACAATCCGACCGGCACCTATCTGCCGTTCGAGGAGGTCAAGCGGCTGCATGAGGGCCTGCCGGCCAACGTCCTGCTGGTTCTGGATGCCGCCTATGCGGAATATGTCCGCCGCAACGACTATGAAAGCGGTCTCGAGCTGGCAGCGACGTCCGACAACGTCATCATGACGCGGACCTTCTCCAAGATTTACGGCCTTGCCAATCTGCGTCTCGGCTGGGGCTTCGGTCCGGCCCATGTGATCGATGCGCTCAACCGCATCCGGGGTCCGTTCAACGTCAACGGCATGGCGATTGCCGCCGGTATGGCCGCTGTTCGTGACCGTGATTTCGTCACGCGCTCGATCGAGCACAATGACACCTGGCTGCCCTGGGTGACGGCGGAGCTGGAAAAGCTCGGCCTGAAGGTGACGCCGAGCGTCGGCAACTTCGTGCTGGTTCACTTTCCCGACGAGGACGGCAAGCGTGCGGCGGATGCCGATGCCTATCTGCTGGAGCGCGGCTGCGTGCTGCGCATGGTCGGCAATTACGGGCTGCCGAACTCGATCCGCATGACCATCGGTTCGGAAGACGCCAACCGGGCCATCATTGGCCACCTGAAGGACTTTCTGGAACAGAAATAAGAACACATGACTGTTGCCCCCATTTTCGAGCGCATGGCCCTGATCGGCATCGGCCTGATCGGTTCCTCGCTCGCACAGGTCGCCCGTGAACGCGGCCTGGTCAAGGAAATCGCGATTTCCACCCGGTCTGCGGATACCCTGCAAAGGGCGGAGGAGCTGGGCCTGGGCGACAGTTATGCGCTCGACGCCGCCGTGGCGGTGGAGGGGGCCGACCTGGTGATCCTCTGCGCGCCGGTGGGGGCCAATGAGGCCATTGCCAAGTGGATTGCGCCTGCGCTGAAAAAAGGCGCGATCCTGACCGATGTCGGTTCCACCAAGGGGTCCGTCGTCGATCAGGTCAGCCCCCATGTGCCAGAAGGCGTGCATTTCATTCCGGGTCACCCGATTGCCGGGACCGAACAGTCCGGACCCGATGCCGGGTTTCCGACGCTGTTCGACCAGCGCTGGTGCATCCTGACACCGGCAGAGGACACGGATCCCGAGGCCCTCGAAAAACTCAGCGCCTTCTGGCGCGCCTGTGGTTCCGACGTCGACACGATGGACGCCAGACACCACGATCTGGTGCTGGCCATCGTTTCGCATCTGCCGCATCTGATTGCCTACAACATCGTCGGCACCGCGGACGATCTGGAGACGGTCACCAAGTCGGAAGTCATCAAGTATTCGGCGTCCGGTTTCCGTGATTTCACGCGTCTGGCGGCGTCCGATCCGACCATGTGGCGGGACGTCTGCCTGCACAACAAGGACGCGATCCTGGAAATGCTGGCGCGGTTTTCCGAAGATCTTTCCGCCCTTCAGCGGGCAATCCGCTGGGGCGATGGCCAGATGCTGTTCGACCTCTTCACCCGCACCCGGGGTATCCGCCGCTCGATCATCGAGGCCGGTCAGGAAACCGACGCCCCCGACTTCGGTCGTCATGCCAAGGACAAGGCCGGCGCACCGGCGGAGTGACCGCTTCCATCAGGAACCGGTCTTGCCAGGGAAATTCCCGGGGGTTGAGCCGCCATTGCATTCTAGCCCCTGAGGATCGCTCGACCCTCAAGGGCTTTTTTGTCTCGTCAGTTGGTCCGGTTGACGATGAAACGGGCAAGGGCGCTCAGGATCGCCGCACGGCTGCCGTAGGGCGCGAGAAGCGTTTCGGCTTCCTCCACCAGCCGGCCAAGCTCGTTGCGCGTCCTGTCGGTGCCCCAGAGGCCTACAAGCGTCGCCTTGCCGGCCTCCGCATCCTTGCCGGTGGCCTTGCCCATTGTTTCCGCGCTGGCTTCCACGTCCAGAAGGTCGTCTGCGAGCTGGAAGGCAAGGCCGATCACTTCACCGAAGCGGGTCAGCCGGTCGATATCCGCTTCCGCTGCATCCGCCAGAATGGCGCCTGCCCGGCAGGCGTAGCGCAGCAGCGCGCCGGTCTTCATGGATTGAAGCTGGCGGATCTCCGCCTCGGAGCGCTCGCGGTGTTCGGACTCCAGGTCGAGCATCTGCCCGCCCGCCATGCCGCCGATGCCCGACGCGCGGGCCAGTTCACGCGATAGCCGCAGGCGCACGGCTGCATCCGCATGCACCGCCTCGCCCGTGATCACGTCAAAGGCGAGCGTCAGCAAGGCATCGCCGGCCAGGATGGCGGTCGCCTCGTCATAGGCCTTGTGCACGGTTGGCTGGCCCCGGCGAAGATCGTCGTCGTCCATGGCTGGCAGGTCGTCATGGACCAGCGAATAACAATGGATCAGTTCCAGCGCGCAGGCAGCCTGCAGAACGCCGTCATCCGCCCGCCCGAACAGATTGGCAGCCTCCATCACCAGAACCGGCCGCAGTCGCTTGCCGCCGTTGAGCGCGCCGTGGCGCATGGCGGCAAGCAGCCTTGGGGGGCGCACGGTTTCATCCGGCAGCGCCTGGGTGGCCAGAAGCGTTTCCAGCGTGGCCTCCACAAACTTGGCCTGGAATGTCAGATGCTGGTTTGGGTCAAGGGTCACGATTGGCTCCGGGACGGATCGGCAACATTTTCAAAGTCCGGGTTTCCCTGAAACCAATTCTCTGTATCGTCAAGGCTCGAATTTCAAAAAAATGCGGGAGCTACCTGCCCGATCTTTTCAAACTGACCCATTTGGAGATTTTTCCATGAAACTGCTGTCGAGCCTTCTGCGATCCTTCATCAAGCGCGGGCGCATGCGTGTGATCGACGTCGCGGGTGCCGTGCACGAATTCGGGTCGGGCGAGGACGGTCCGACAGTGACCATCCGGCTGCATGACAAAAAGCTTTACCGATCCCTTTTTCTCAATCCGGAGCTGGCCGCGGGCGAAGCCTATATGGACGGAACCCTGACGATGGAGGAAGGGTCGACCTGCTACGACTTCATGTTCCTGTTTTCCATCAACAGGGCGCCGCTTGGGGCCAATCCCGTACAGGGCCTGTTGCGGAAGGGCTGGAAGCTCTTGCGGCGGCGCCAACAGCAGAACAGCGTCGAACGGGCAAAGTCGCAGGCGCGGCATCACTATGACCTTTCAACCGACCTCTATCGGCTGTTCATGGATGAGGGCCTCAACTACAGCTGTGCCTATTACACCTCGCCTGACGACACGCTGGAACAAGCCCAGGCGGCCAAGCTGGCCCATCTGGTCGCCAAGCTGGACCTGAAGCCAGGGATGGAAGTGCTTGAAATCGGCGGCGGTTGGGGCTCACTCGCCATCCGCATGGCTCAGGCCGGTGCAAAGGTTACCTCGCTCAATGTCTCGCCAGAGCAAGTGAAGATCGCCGAAGAACGCGTGCGCGCTGCGGGTCTTGAGGACAAGGTGACATTCGTTCTGAAGGACTACCGGGAATTCGAAGGGCAATTCGACCGGATCATCTCGGTCGGCATGATGGAACATGTCGGCATCGGCCATCTCGACGAGTATTTCGGCCAGATCCGCCGATGCCTGACCGAAAAAGGCTATGCGGTCGTGCATTCCATCGGTCGCATGACGCCTCCGGGCACGACGGGGCCTTTTATTCGCAAGTATATTTTCCCCGGGGGTTACGTTCCTGCGCTGTCGGAAGTCTTTGCGTCTACCGAACGGCTTGGGTTATGGGTCTGCGATGCGGAAATCCTGCGGCTGCACTACTACTACACCATTCGCGACTGGCGCATTCGCTTTGAAGACAAGAGGGCGATTGCCGCTGATCTTTATGACGAAACTTTCTGCCGTATGTGGGAGTTTTATCTCTGTGCGGTCGAGCTGGGCTTCCTGCACGGATCCAACATGGTCTTCCAGCTCCTCCTGTCGAAGGAGAGGGATGCCGTGCCGATTGTCCGCGACTTCATCGTCGATAACGAACGGGAACTGAATGGTTAGGGTCAAACCTGCAACGGGTGGAAAGTCAGGCTCCGGGGGCGCGCCGGGGCGCCGCCGTGGCATGATCGGCCTTGTCCGCAAGCGCTTGTTGCAGCTGCTGCTGGTCCTTATCCTGCTTCCGCCTGTTCTCACCGTCATCTATTCCGTCGTGCCGCCCATAAGCACGCTGATGATCGGGCGCTATGTCCAGTTTCTGTGGGTCGACCGGCAATGGGTGCCGCTTGAGCAGATTTCGCCAAACCTCGTCCGGTCGGTCATCACTTCGGAAGACAGCGGCTTTTGCGAAAACGACGGCGTCGAGTGGGACGCGCTTCAGGATCAGGTCGAAGCACTGAGCGAAGGCGAGAAGCCTCGCGGCGCAAGCACCATCACGATGCAGACCGCCAAGAACTTGTTCCTGTGGGGCGAGCGGTCCTACATCCGCAAGGGGCTGGAACTGCCGCTGGCCCTGATGCTGGATGCGATACTGACCAAGAAGCGGATCCTGGAAATCTACCTCAATATTGCCGAGTGGGGTGAGGGTATCTTCGGCGCCGAAGCCGCCGCCCAGGCCTGGTTCGGCAAGAGCGCCAAGGACCTGACACGGACCGAAGCTGCCAGATTGGCGACAGCCTTGCCAAATCCACGTGGCCGGAACCCCGCCAAACCAGGTTCCGGACACCGGAAACTGGCCGGCACGAACCTGGCTCGTGTGAAGGGCGCGGGGCCGATTTTCGGCTGTGTTCTGGGGAAATAGACGAAGGTGGATAGCGCTTCGCCACCGCCTGTTCTATCCAGACCAAGAATTTTTTCTCTATGGGGTGGCAAAACGTTGGCGTTGCCTGTATAACGCCGCGCATTCCAACACGCTGCGTGACGCCACGCCCCGGGCTAACCCGGTCCGGGCCGCGCGGTTATGGACCACGGAGAAAAACAAAATGGCCGTTCCAAAGAGAAAAACCTCGCGCTCCAAGCGCGGTTTTCGCCGTTCCGCGGACGCCCTCAAGCAGCCGACTTACGTCGAGGACAAGGATTCGGGCGAACTGCGCCGTCCGCATCACGTTGACCTGAAGACCGGCATGTACCGGGGCCGTCAGATCCTTTCCGCAAAAGACGACGCATAACACCCGTATTCTTCGTGAATGCAGGTAGCGTCCGGACCGGATCGCCGCATGGCAAATCAAGATTGAGGCTGGCCTTGTTTCGACGGGCCGGCCTTTTTCTTTTCAGCGCCTTGAATTGGCTATCAAGATCGTGTCAGCTCGCTCCGATTTCCGCCCGCTTCGGGTGTCCTTGAATTCGGGAGCCGTTCATGCGCCTTTTTTCAGCCGTTCCTTTCACGCTTTTCTCGCTGCTGATCTATAACGCCCTTGCTTTCACGGTGGGCGCGGGAGAGCCCGGCTTCTGGGCGCAGCCGATGATCACCATACAGATGGTTTCCGGCGCAACCTTCGAGCTTCTGGCGAGCGATCTGCTCATCACCGTCGGGCTGTTCTTCCTGTTCATCGAAATTCTGAAGGCGACCCGCATCGGCACGACGGCCCTGCTGGACCACATGTTCTCGGTGCTGGTGTTCGTCGCCTACCTGGTGGAGTTCCTGGTGCTGCAGCCCGCGGCGACGTCGCTGTTCTTCATCCTCATGGCGATCTCTCTGATCGACGTGATCGCCGGGTTCTCGATCTCCATCACCGGCGCACGGCGGGACGTTTCCTTCGGCCACGGGGACGTGCACTAAGACTGCTTGCCTGCCAACCGCCGCTATTCCGGACAAGGGTGACGCGGCCGAGCGCAGAACCGGCACGCGGAATTCCTTTGTGTTTTAGCGCTGTCCACATTTGAGGAGAATGGGTTCGTTTTGCACACGCCGTTATCCGGTTGCCGGATCGGCGTGCGGCGCTTTGCTGCACTTGTCAGGAATGACGGGCGCGGAGCAAGACCGGAACGGCTAGGCGTCCTTGCCGTCTTCGACGATCGCGTGTTTCTGGATCAGCGGCAGCTGGGTCAGGGTGAAGACAAGGGTGATCGGCATGATGCCGAAGACCTTGAAGCTGACCCAGAAATCGGTCGAGAAGCTGCGCCAGACGATCTCGTTGATCGCGGCAAGCACGAAGAAGAACACGCCCCAGCGGAATGTCAGCTTGCGCCAGCCTTCGTCCGTCAGCCGGAAGGCGCTGTCGAAGACGTAGCCGAGCAGCGCCTTGCCGAACAGCAATCCGCCCAGCAGAACCGTGCCGAACAGGCAGTTGACGATGGTCGGCTTCAGCTTGATGAACAGTTCGTCGTGCAGCCACAGCGTCAGGGCGCCGAAAACCAGAACCACCGCGCCGGACACCAGCGGCATGATCGGCAGGCGCTTCGTCAGCCACAGTGACACGACCAGCGAGATGCTGATGGCCACCATGAAGGCGGCGGTTGCCAGGAAGATAGGCTTGCCGAACTGTTGCAGCACGGGAAAGGCCGCCGCGATCTGTTCGCCGCGGGCATTGAACAGGAAGAACACGCCGAGCGGTCCCAATTCCAGCGCCAGCTTCAGGAGCGGGGAAAGTTCCTTGCGGGTGGGGTCGTTCGGGGCGTGTTCGAATTCCATGTTTTTCCGTTATCCTGTTCAGGAAGTCTGCTTCCGGACATAGGTGATGGAGGGTGCCAGGGTCAAGGACCCCGGTCCGATTCGGAAAATAGAGCCGGAAAATTTCAGGGCCAGTAGAGAGGCACCGGGAAGCGTGAAGATGAAACGTTGGATGCTGTGCCTCGCGGCCACCTTGCTGTTTACGGTCTCTGCCTTTGCGGCGATGCCTGTTCGCTGGGACCAGCTCAAGGATCCGGAGGCTGCAGCCTATGAGGACCCCTTTGCCGCACTGAGCGGCACAGAGCTGCGGTCGCTGGGCACGGTGCTGCGGCTTCGCCAGCAGTTGGACGAGACGGCTGCGACTGACGCGAATCGTTCAACGCTGAAACGTCGTCTTCAGCAGGAAGAAGCCCAGCTTGCAGCGGCCGGCGTGCCGACGGACAAATTGCTGTCGCAACGCTTCGAGGTTGCGAAGAAACGGGCTGCTGCGTCGCTTGCCGGCAACAAGGCTCTGGCCGGGAGGGACATCGAGATTACCGGGTATGTGATCCCCGTGCAGGAACCCGGCAGCGATGAGGTGATCGCCGGCTATCTGGTTCCCGAACAGGGCATGTGCAGCCACATGCCGGCGCCCGATCCCAACCAGATGATCCGGTACCGGCTGTCGACAGGCTGGAGGGCGGAGTATGTCTATGAACCGGTCCGGCTGACCGGGCGCTTGTCCTTGAAAACAACCCGACAGGAAATCACGCTTCTGGACGGTCAGGTCGACATGATCGCGGCGTTCGAGATGGAGGTCACAGGCGCTCAAAGCCTGGGTGAGGAGACCACCCCGGACCCGATGAGCCGGATCTGGAAGTTCTTCAAGGGGCCCGTTCCGGAAAACTCCTGGAAGCACCCATAAAAAAGGCGCCGCAACGGGCGCCTTTTCCTGTGATTGAGCCTTTGGGCTCAGCCGTTGGCGATGTACTGACCGCCGTTGATGGTCATCACCGCGCCGGTCATGAAGGCGGCGGCGTCGGACGCCAGGTAGACCACCGTCTGGGCGATTTCTTCCGGATGGCCGAGGCGACCGACCGGGATGCCCGAGATGATCGACTGCAGCACTTTTTCCGGCATGGCGGCGACCATGTCGGTGTTGATGTAGCCTGGGCAGACGCAGTTGACGGTGATGCCCTTGAAGGCGTTTTCCTGCGCCAGTGCCTTGGTGAAGCCAATCACGCCGGCCTTGGCCGCGGAATAGTTCGCCTGGCCCATCTGGCCCTTCTGGCCATTGATGGAAGAGATGTTGATGATGCGGCCCGAAGACCGTTCCCGCATGCCGTTGATCACCGGCTTGGTCATGGTGAACATGGAATCGAGGTTCGTCGACAGGACTTCGCGCCACTGTTCGAAGCTCATCTTGTGGAACATGCCGTCGCGGGTGATGCCCGCATTGTTGACCAGCACTTCCACCGGACCCAGTTCGCTTTCCACCTGGGCAATGCCTGCCGCGCAGGCGTCAGGATCGGAAACGTCCCACTTGAAAACGTGGATACCGGTCTCGGCCTTGAAGGCTTCGGCCTTTTCGGTGTTACCGGCATATGTGGCCGCCACGGTGTAGCCTGCGTCTTTCAGACCCCGCGAAATTGCTTCGCCGATACCGCGCGTACCACCCGTGACCAATGCGACCTTGCTCATTCCCCTTCCTCCTGACTTCCAGTTCCGGGCCCTTTGGGCTCTCTGACATCAATTCAGTCTTGTTTGCTGTTCCCGATCATGGCCGGAGGCCCGGCCATGATCCTTCTTTCCCTTTGCGGCTTAGCGCTCCAGGCACATGGCGACACCCATGCCGCCGCCGATGCACAGTGTTGCAAGGCCTTTCTTGGCGTCGCGGCGGTTCATTTCGTGCAGCAGGGTGGTCAGGATGCGAGCCCCGGACGCACCGATCGGGTGGCCGATGGCAATCGCACCGCCGTTGACGTTGACGATGTCCGGGTTCCAGCCCATGTCCTTGTTGACCGCGCAAGCCTGAGCGGCGAAGGCTTCGTTGGCTTCCACGAGATCGAGATCGGCAGCGGACCAGCCGGCTTTTTCAAGCGCCTTGCGCGATGCCGGGATCGGGCCGGAGCCCATGATTGCCGGATCGACACCCGCAGTTGCCCAGGAGGCGATGCGGGCGAGCGGCTTCAGGCCGCGCTTTTCGGCTTCGGCGGCGCTCATCACCAGAATGGCGGCTGCACCGTCGTTGATGCCAGAGGCGTTGGCGGCGGTCACGGAACCGTCCTTGGTGAAGGCCGGACGCAGCTTGGCGACGCTTTCCAGCGTGGCGCCGTGACGGATATATTCGTCATCGGCAACGACGCGCTCGCCCTTGCGTTCCTGCAGGGTTACCGCGGTGATCTCGTCCTTGAACTTGCCGGCCTTCTGGGCAGCTTCCGCCTTGTTCTGGGAAGCCACTGCGAACTCGTCCTGCTGGTCGCGGTTGATCTGCCACTTTTCGGCGACGTTCTCGGCGGTCTGGCCCATGTGGTAGCCGTTGAAGGCATCCCAAAGGCCGTCCTTGATCATGGTGTCGATCATCTTGTAGTCGCCCATCTTGTAGCCGGCGCGCATGTGGGCGCAGTGCGGCGACAGCGACATGTTTTCCTGGCCGCCTGCCATCATGATGGTGGCGTCGCCTGAAATGATCTGCTGCGCTGCAATGGCAACGGTGCGAAGACCGGAACCGCAGACCTGGTTGAGCGTCCATGCCGTCGCACTATCGGCAATGCCTGCCTTGATGGCAGCCTGACGCGCCGGGTTCTGGCCCTGACCGGCCGTCAGAACCTGACCAAACACGACTTCGTCGATGTCGCCGCCTTCGACGCCGGCCTGTTCCATGGCCGCCTTCATGACAATGGCACCGAGGTCATGCGCCGGGGTGTTGGCAAAGGCGCCATTGAACGACCCCACGGGCGTGCGGGTCGCACTGACAATGACGATATCGGTGAAAGCGCTCATCATACTCTCCAGACTTGAGGCCAATTGACCGTAGTGGACTGGTGCCGCAGGGGCACCTGTCGATGCTTATTATGCATGGACTAGAAACTGCGCTGAGATTTGTGTCAACCGTAACACTCCGTATCGAAGGCCTGTTTTCGCATTTGCGGTATAATCCTTTCGTCAGCGCACATAAAAAGGCTGGCACGATCCGATACGATTGGCTTAGTCTCTTACACGGAGGAGATGACAGGCCTGCGAAAGCCTTGTCGTCAAATGGGAAACTAGCCACAAGGCTGATAGGCGGAATTCACGGATGGCCAAGACCAACGAGCCGACAATCATCAAGAAATACGCCAACCGGCGCCTGTACAACACGGGCACCAGCACCTACGTCACGCTTGAGGACCTGGCGGTGATGGTGAAGGGGGAGGAGGACTTTGTCGTCTATGACGCGAAGTCAGGTGAGGATATTACCCGGTCGGTCCTGACCCAGATTATTTTCGAACAGGAAGGCAAGGGGCAGAATCTTCTGCCGGTCACGTTCCTGCGCCAGCTGATCCGTTTTTACGGCGATAGCATGCAGGGCCTCGTGCCGAGCTTCCTGGAATATTCCATGACCTCGCTCACCAAGGAGCAGGAAAAGCTGCGTTCGCAAATGAGCGAAGCTTTCGGCGCAACGGCGTTCGAGGCCATTGAGGACCAGGTCAAGCGCAACACGGAGATGTTCGAACGGGCCATGAAGATGTTCATGCCCTTTCCGGCCGCAGGGGGAGATCCGGCTGCGACTGCCAACCCGGCGAGCCAGGCCAAGCCTGCAAAGTCCGGCGGGAACGATCTCGACGACATGAAGCGCCAGCTGGAAGACATGCAGAAAAAGATCAACCAGCTCAGCGAAAAGTCCTGAGGCGTTTACGCGACCTGCAATGAGCTGTGATCTGGACCGCATGACCGTCGCCATCATTGCGCTTGGCGATGATCCCGTGTTGCTGAAAATCCTTGAGACGTGGTTTGTCGAGGAATGGGCCGACTGGTATGGCCCGGGGCAACCCGGCGATGCGCGGGAAGATCTGGAAAGGTGCCTTCTGCCAAATGCTCGCCTGCCGCGCTGTCTGGTTGCGCTGGACGGAGATGGCAGGCCGTTGGGAACGGTCTCCCTGCGCGATACCTCGCCGGGGTCGGACCTTTATCCCGGCGCCTGGCTGACCGCATTGCTTGTGCATCGCGATTTCCGGAAAGCAGGTATCGGCATCAAGCTGATCGCTGCCGCAGAACGGGAAGCCGCCGGGATCGGATTTCCGGAAATTCTGACTGCAACGGCAACAGCCGGGTCGCTCGTCCTCAGGCGGGATTGGCAGCAGGTCAAAACACTTCAGTCGGCTTCGGGGCCGTTGGATATCTATCGCAAAGCCCTGGGGCCGGTCTGAACGGGCGTCAGCCCGGACCGCCGTCAAAATAAAGCCTCATCCCGAAGAGCGAGCTCACTCGAGTCTCGAAGGATGGGCCGCTTGCTCTTGTGTTTGCAGCCCATCCTTCGAGACGTGCCTATCGGCCCTCCTCAGGATGAGGTGAAGGGTAGGTGAGGCTTCTTGAGAGAAGGCAGATCCGGTCCTTTCCTTAGCCGCAGTCGGCAACCAGGCTTGCAGCGGCAATGCCGGCGACTGCGCAGGCTTCGTCATTGTCGGACGTGTCACCGGTAATGCCGACAGCGCCAAGGGTTTCGCCTTCGTCGTTCTTCACCAGAACGCCGCCGGGCACCGGTACGATGGCCCCGCCGGAAACGCCGTTCAGAGCGTTGACGAAATGCGGACGGGACTCTGCATTGGCATTCAGCCATCTTGTGCCGGTGCCGACAGCGAGTGCACCGATCGCTTTGCCCGTGGCGATCTGCGGACGCATGATCGAGGATCCGTCCTGCCGCTTGAGCAGGATGGCATGACCACCCGCATCGAGGACAGCAACGGTAAGCGGTTTCAGATTCAGCTCGGCTGCTTTTTCAAAAGCGGCAGAAATGATGGTCTCTGCCGTTGATAATGTCAGTTTGCGCATTTTCCCACTTCTCCTTAAGGTGCTGACCGCGATACCGATTTGCTAACAGAACATGGCATTGGCGAATAGGCGGCATTCCCGAGAAGCTATTGCTGCGATTCGGAAAGAAAGACACTTCGGCCAGGAGGAATTCAGTGAAGCGTGATTTTCAGGCCCCGGGCCGGTCCCCGGTTTTTGCACGCGAAGCAGCGGCTGCGACCTCTCATCCGCTGGCAACGAGCGCGGCTCTGGAAGTGCTTCAGGCAGGTGGCAATGCGGTTGACGCCGCGATCGCGGCAGTTGCGGTTCAATGTGTTGTCGAACCGCATATGACCGGTATCGGCGGCGACTGTTTTGCCATTGTCATGGAGCCGGATGGACGCCTGACGGGTTTCAATGGCTCAGGTGCAGCCCCGCGGGCCGCGACACCGCAAAAGCTTGCAGAGCTCGGCGTCAAGGACATCACCGACACGTCGCCGCATGCCGTGACCGTACCCGGTGCCATTCGGGCCTGGGAAACGTTGCTGAAGGCGCATGGCACCAAGAGTTTCAAGTCCCTGTTCAAACGGGCAATTCAATATGCCCGCGACGGATTTCCGGTTGCCCCGCGTGTCGCGCGTGACTGGGCCGGGGATGTCGACAAGCTGCGCGCCGACGAGGTTTCGGCCGCGCGCTACCTGATCAAGGGCGAAGCACCCAAAACCGGCACGGTTCTGAAATATCCGCGTCTGGCAGACACTCTCGCGGCAATTGCCGAGGGCGGGGCGGATGCTTTCTATTCTGGCCCTGTTGCCGACGACATCGTGAGCGCGCTGCAGTCGCGCGGCGGGCTAATGACCCAGGACGATCTGGCCGCTTGCCACACGACAGCGGTGTCACCGGTGTTGAGGGACTACAAGGGCCACACAGTGGCCGAATTGCCGCCAAACGGGCAGGGAATCGTTGCCCTGATCATGCTCGGTATTCTGGAACAGTTCGACCTGGAAAGCCTTGATCCGCTCGGTCCGGAACGTTTCCACCTGGAAATGGAAGCCGCGCGTCTGGCCTATGGCGTCCGGGAGCAGTTCATCACCGACCCGGGCTATATGGATGTCTGCCATACACGGCTGATCGGCGCGGATTATATCGATCAGCTTGCCCGGCAGGTGTCGCTGACCAAGCGGATGGACTCGGTCCCGGCAAGTGCGCTGGCTCCGCAGACGGATACGGTCTACCTGACGATCGTCGACAGGGACGGACTTGCGGTTTCCTTCATCAACTCCCTGTTCAGCGGGTTCGGCAGCGGCATTGTCGCCCCGGAAACCGGTGTGCTGCTGCATTGCCGTGGCAGTTCGTTCCGGGCCGAGCCGGGACATGCCAATTCCATCGACGGCGGCAAGCGGCCGATGCATACGATCATTCCGGCAATGGTGCTGAAAGAAGGCGCACCGTTCCTGTCCTTCGGCGTGATGGGTGG
Source organism: Roseibium sp. RP-7 (assembly GCF_053005225.1). NCBI lineage: Bacteria > Pseudomonadati > Pseudomonadota > Alphaproteobacteria > Hyphomicrobiales > Stappiaceae > Roseibium > Roseibium sp. RP-7. Next base: position 412,658 of record NZ_JBRKQA010000003.1, on the reverse strand, counting down.
CCACTACCAGGCCTGTGGCCATGCTCATGTGCTGACCAACATCATCGACTATGGCATGGATGTTCAGGCCGCCATCGACTTCCCGCGCATGTTCTTCGACATCGCCAGCCACGAACTGCAGGCGGAACGACTGGTGCCACCGTCCACGCTCGACGGCCTTCGCGCGCTGGGCCATTCCGTCGTTCCGGCGTCCGGCCCGATCGGCGGGTCCCAGGCCATCATGATCGACAAGGCCCGGCACTTGCTGACCGCAGGCTCCGATCCACGCAAGGATGGGCATGCCGGAGGCTACTGACCCGGCTTCGGCCGGCCACCTGACCGCGTCAATTTGAACCTTGTGATCGCCGCCTCACGGGTGTTTGGTGCGGTTGGACGCGCCGATATTCATATGAGGTTTTCAATATGCCCGGATTTTCGAGGCGGGAGATCCTGCTTGGCGGCGCCGGCGCGCTGACGGCGTTTGCAGCCGGTGGACTTGGTGCCAGGCAGGCACTGGCCGCTGAGCACAGCCTGACCCTTTCGAGGCTCAATCATTCCGTGCTGCCGGAAACGGTCACGGCTGACATGATGAGTTTCAGCCCCAGTGGTCCGCCACCGGTGCTGCGGTTCCGCAAGGGACAGACCACCACGATCGACGTGAAGAACGCGCTTGATGAAGCGTCGGTGGTGCATTGGCACGGGCTCAGGATCGCCAACAACATGGATGGCGTACCCTATCTGACCCAATATCCGATCGAGGCGGGAAACGCGTTCCGCTACGAGTTCACGCCGCCTGACGCCGGCACCTTCTGGTACCACCCGCATTGCAACACGCTGGAACAGATCGCCCGGGGAATGACCGGGGTGATCGTGGTCGAAGACGAGGAAGATGCCGGCTTCGACAGCGACCTGCCACTGAACATTCGTGATTTCCGGCTTGGGGGCGACGGCCAGTTCATTGCCTTCTACAAGCCTCGTAATGCCGCGCGAGGCGGCACGCTCGGAACCGTTTCGACAGTCAACTGGCAACCACAGCCCGTTTATGAACTTGCCGCGGGCTCTCTCGTGCGTCTGCGTCTGGCTGTCACCGATCTCACAAGGGTCGGCAGATATACAGTTTCCGGTGCCGAGGCGCTGGTGATCGCAATCGACAGCAACCCGTTGCCGCAGCCGGTGGCGATGGACGAAATCGTGCTTGCGCCCGGCCAGCGGGCTGATGTTGCCCTGCGTGTGCCGGACAGTGAAGACGAGGTCGCCACGCTTGTTCTGAAAAAGCCGAATGGCGACAAGGTGCTGGCGACGTTCCAGCCCAAGGGCGCGTCAGCGGGCAGGGACCTGCGAGAACTGAAGCCACTCAAGCCGAACCCTGTGCCACAGGCAGACCTTGCCAATGCCGAGGTTCTGGATTTCGTGTTCGGCTGGTCTCCGGGCGGGGATGCGCCGCAGGCCAGCATCTGTGGTTCGCTCGGCTATACCTTCTGGTCGATCAACCGGGTGGCCTGGGGCGGGGATGTGCCGGGACCATTCGATCCGCTGGCGACCATGCGGCACGGCAAGTCCTACATCCTGCGCTTCCGAAACGAATCACCGAACGATCATCCGATCCATCTGCACGGCATGTCGTTCCAGTTGCTGCGGTCGAACAAGCGCAAGCTGCCGCCGCTGGTGACGGATACCGCGCTGCTTCTGGAAGAAGAAACCATGGAAGTGGCCCTGGTTGCCGACAATCCGGGCGACTGGGCATTCCATTGTCATGTGATCGAACACCAGAAAACCGGCCTGGCCGGTTTTCTGCGTGTAGAAGCCTGAGCGTTTTCCGGCAGGTCAGGCAGACAGGGAGATCGTGTAGGAGCGTTCGTCGCCGTCTTCGGCGGCGGATGCATATTGCGCGACATGCTGCCGGCGCTCCAGCCAGGTCTGCTCGTCAAACGAGTCTCCGGCCAGAAGCTGGGTGGCATATTCGGCATGGGCGCCGTAATAGGCGTCACGCTGAGAAGCCTGTGCGGCGAGATGTGCGGGGACGGCATCCAGAGCGCCAAACTGACCATTTGAGGTCGAACCGAAGCCGGTTCTTTCAGTCGGAGCGGTTACCGGCTTCTGCCGGATGCGCATGGGATGGATGGCCGATACGGGTCTTACTTGCATTTCAGTCTCCGGGGTGGGCCAGTCCGTGGCCAGTCTTTCGGAGGTCCGGGGAGTCCGGATCTGTTTTTCAATATAGGGTCCCTGACAACAGAAAAATGTGACGCGCGTCACACTTTGACGGGTGAAGGGTTTGCCCGCTGCTGTCTAGAGGTAACGGTTGTCAGCAGAATTTGTTCCCGGTGCCTTCATTTGCCGCGGTGCTTCTGCCTCCAGCCTCTGCAGTTCGGGTGATATGCCCCTCCAAGATCCTCACCTGAAGCATGCTCGGGCAAACCAAAAAAAGACCCGGAGCAATGCCCCGGGTTGAAGGTCTCCAGTGGTACTTCTGGAACTTTAAAACAGGTCGGCCTAGCGCTCGGTCTTGAGCAGTCGGCCGGCAGGGCGCTGGCGTGGCAGGGCAGCAGTTGCCCGATAGGAGTTCACGCCGGTGAGAGGTTCTGTTTGCCTGCGGAACCTTGTCTGGGGCTCTCCATCTCGCGTCGCGATCAGATGGGCGAGGAAAATAGAGTTCGGGCGGTAGCGCGCGCTGAAGGCAATCTGCTCGCGCTCAAGCTCCGGTTCCACGGGAACGGGGAGATACGTGTCAAAGGTCGCCTGCCGCTCGGATTCCGTCTCTCCCACGGAGGGACGCTTCCGCCTCACATTGGCACGACCTGCAGAAGAAACCGGGTTAACTCGCACGATTTAACGCCTCATTGTTTCAGAATGGCACGCCCAAGGCTGCCTCACCTGAAACGTCGCAATCACCGTGCCACGTTAACCTCTTGTTAACTTTTTGTCCGCAGAAAACCGCCGATCCGCATTAACAATCGTTAATGCAGTGGCGCAAAATCGGACACTTTTCAGTGGGAAGCGGGGATAGCGGTGGTAACCAGAACCGGCCCGTTGCAGGCAGGGGCAAGTCCTGACGGCAAAGGGAATCAGGTTTGACCTGCGGGGGGAGGACTCAGGCTGAACGGTGTTCCGACAGTTCTGGCAGCCGGACCGTGAGTGGCAGAGCAAAGTCTTCGGCGGTCAGTTTCTCACTCCTCAGAAGATGCTGCAGGCTCACGGCAACCGACATGGCATCGTCGAGAGCGTCGTGTTGCCGCCCGTCCGACGTCTCGAGGCCAAAATACTCCGCCAGACGACCGCTCGTCATTTTGCCCATATCCTCAACGGGGGTGCCCGCATTCAAGATCAGGCCGATGGCGTTGCCGAAGCGGTGGGCGGGGATAGGTGGTGTCAGGCCTTCGATATAGGAACTGATCGCCAGAAGGGTGAGTTCGTCCTTGCCCCAGGACCAGAAATTCGCCCCCTCTGCGAAGGCTGCGAATTTTTCCAGTGCGTCGGCGTGGGCAATGCCTTCGCGGTCGATGTCCGCCTGGGTTATGCCGGTCAGTTCGGTGAAGAAAGGATCTACCGTCGGGTGCCTACCGAACCTGTCCCTCGGCTTGATCAGGACATTGAATGTATCGAGAATGTCATAACCGCCCCCGAGCGAGAGTTTCACCGCGCCAATCTGGGCGACATTCGGATCCGGATCCAGCGGACCGCACCATTGCCGGCTCATGGCGCCGGGCGCGGTCAGATATTCGCAGTCGTAAATGATCACGTGATGCATGAAAAAGAGATCCGTCCGATCAAAAGAAGGAAAAAGCGAGGGCGGCCAGAAACAGAAGAACGGTTGAATAGAATGTCAGGGCAAAGCCGAAGGCCCTGGCGGCTGCGCCTTTTTCATAACCGTTCCAGAACAGAGCGCGTCCGCACCAGAACAGGAGCGCGGCGGCAGGCAAAGCGCCGAGATACCCGGCCGGGGCAAGTGCTGCGAATGCGATGTAGGTAAGGGCGGCCAGCGTAGTCTGTTCCAGCGTGTTCTGGAGCACGGCCTGCAACACCTTGGCCTTTTCGGTGCCTGAGGTCAGTCCGCTGCCGTCGATATCCTCCGGTGTGAAAAAGCGATGCCGCGCCAGAAGGCCTATCGACAAAAGCAGCCAGAAAGCGCCGGCCAGCAGACATTGGGCTGCCAGCGTAAGGCGGGCTTGCGGCGAGCCGTCCGGCAGCCAGTCCTGCGGATACTGAACGGCGCCAAGGCCAAGCCCGGTGGCCGCGACGATTACCGCCGCGATCATGCCCTTCATGACGCCATTTTGTTTCGCTGTCAGGGGCAACCTGCTGCCTCGCTTTTGCTGACGGAACCGACACGGGAACAGGACCACATCGGGCTTCAAAAGAAAAGCGTTGGCAGGCCCCGGCGCAGGCAGACTGGCGCGACCAGGAGGCCGCGCCAGTGCAAGAGATCGTCTTTTGAGCCCGTCAGTCCGGCGCCTTGCCGGTCCAGGCGCTGCGGTCGATGTCGAGATCCGCGAAGTTGTCAGGGTTCAACACCGGTCGGGCGACACCTTCCCGAAGCTGGCTCTTGAAATCGTCCAGGATCCGCTTTGCCGTCGGGAACAGCATCATCAGAGCCAGTAGGTTGACGACCGCCAGGACGCCCATCAGCGGATCGGAGAAGAAGAACACCGAGGTTGCATTCGGTGCTGTCGCCCCCAGGAACACGACGCCCATCACGGCGACCCTGAGAACGTGCAGGGCCATGGTGCTGGATGTCATCGAACTGAGGGCGTTTTCGCCGAGGTAGTAGTTGTAGATGATGGAACTGAACGCGAAAAGCAGCACTGCGCCCGTCAGGAAATAGCTCGTCCAGCCACCGAGGTGGGAGGCAAGGGACTGCTGGGTCAGGACCACGCCGTCAACGCCTTCTGCACCCGGCACATAGACATCGCCGAGCAGGATGATCAGCGCCGTGCAGGTGCAGATGATCATTGTGTCGATGAAGACCGAGAAGGACTGGGTGATGCCCTGGCTGATCGGGTGGCGGACTTCCGCTGTGGCGGCAACGTTGGGAGCCGAGCCGAGGCCGGCCTCGTTGGAGAACAGCCCGCGGCGCAGGCCTTGCGCAAGGGCTGCGCCCATGCCGCCGCCGACCACCTCTTCCAGCCCGAAGGCGTTGAGAACGATGGAATAGATGACGCCAGGCACCTCGGTGATGTTGAGAAGGATGATCACGAGCGCCATGCCGATATAGCCGACGGCCATGATCGGCACGATGACGTCCGCTGCCTTGGCAATACGGTGGATGCCGCCAAAGACAATCAGGCCGGTCACCACAGTCAGGCCAATGCCCGTCCACAGCCGGCCGATGCCGAGGCTTTCTTCCGCGGCGCCCGCCACGGTGTTGCCCTGAAAGGCGTTGAAGCCGAAGGCAAAGGAGGCCATGAGGCAGAGTGCATAAAGCACTGCAAGCCAGCGGTAATCGGCGCCAAGGCCATGGATGATGGTGCGGGCGGGTCCGCCACGATACGTGCCGTCACCGGTGGAGCGCTTGTAGAGCTGGGCGAGCGAACACTCGATCAGGCTGGTTGCCATGCCGACAAGGGCAACGGCCCACATCCAGAAGACTGCGCCGGGGCCACCGAGGGTGATCGCCACGGCGACGCCGGCGATGTTGCCGCCACCAACCCGGCCGCCGACAGACAGAAGCAGCGCTTCGCGGGCAGAGATCGCGTTGGGATCACCCGACTGGTTCTTGGAAGACAATACGCGGAACATACGCAGGAAGAAGCGTAGCTGAACGAAACCGGTAACGACCGTGAAGAAGATGCCAATGACGACGAGAAACGGGATGAGTGCCCACCCCCAGGTCAGGTCGCCGATTAGGGCGAAGAACGCCTCGACAAGCTGCATGGATCCAACCCTCCTTGTTTTCCGCAAGGCTGACGAAGGGTCAGCCTCATCGGAACCGGAAGGGTAGGCTTCAATTTCCGGGGTTTGCAATAAAAAAGAGAGTTGCTTGAAAATGCAGCTTTGAATTGCCGGGTTCATAGGCAGCCACCAGACAACAAAAAACGCGGCTCGAATGAACCGCGTTTTTCAAATCGGATCGGGAAGCCTGCCTTAAGCGGCCAGGGCGCCCTGAGCCTGATCAACCAGGGCCTTGAAGGCATCCGGCTGGTTGATGGCGAGGTCGGACAGAACCTTGCGGTCGACTTCGATGCCGGCCTTGTTCAGACCGTCGATGAAGCGGCCATAGGTCATGCCGTGCTGGCGGGTTGCCGCATTAATGCGCTGGATCCAGAGCGAACGGAAGTTGCGCTTCTTGGCCTTGCGGTCGCGATAAGCGTACTGGCCGGCTTTCTCGACGGCCTGCTTGGCAACGCGGATGGTATTCTTGCGGCGGCCGTAATAGCCTTTTGCTGCCTTGATTACTTTTTTGTGGCGAGCGTGGGCGGTAACGCCCCGTTTGACGCGTGACATTTAGGTGATCTCCTTCGGGGCTGGCTTTATGCGTAGGGCAGGAACTGCTTCACGATCTTTGCATCCTGGTCGCTCAGCGTGGTGGTGCCACGGGCGTTGCGGATGAACTTGTTCGTGCGCTTGATCATGCCATGACGCTTGCCGGCCTGCGCGGTCTTCACCTTGCCGGTCGCGGTCACTTTAAAGCGCTTTTTGGCGCCGGACTTCGTTTTCAGCTTGGGCATTTTGCATCCTTTCCTTGGTGCATCCGTTCAGAACGGATACTCTTTTGTTGGTGCATTCAGAGCCGACACGGCATGCCCTCGGTTGTCGAAAACGGTCTGCGCAAGAACACAGAAAACCAGTCCACGACGAGCCGGACGACTCTGGACCGGGCGCTTATATGGGAGCTTTCCTTGGAATGCAACCGGTTTGCGCGCCTTTTTTGGCGGTTTCGGCCAGATCTGCGGCACGGTCCTCCGCGGCAAAAGCAGTCGCCGCGGAGACCGGTGTTCGCCAGCAAGGCCGATCAGGCAGCCAGATCGCATTCCTGCCGGGCGGCCTGAAGGCTGGCAGAGACCTTTTCAGGATCGGCGACGGTGCCTTGCACGGCAATGAAGCGGATATCCTCAACGCCCAGGAACGACAACAGGAACTTGAGGTAAGGCTGAACGAAGTTGGCTGCGGCAAAGGGCTGGCCGTCAAGATAGCCTTCGGCCCCATAGGCGGAAATCACCACCGCGCGCCGGGTTTTTGCAAGTCCCTGAAAGCTGTTGCCGTCAAACGAAAATGTGTGCCCGACACGAACGATCTGGTCGATCCAGGCCTTGAGAGCTGCGGGAACTGCGAAATTGTAGATCGGCGCGGCAATCAGCAGGGTGTCGGCTTCCTGAAGTTCGGCGATCAATTTGTCGGAAAGGGCTGTCGCTTCCTTCAGGTCTGCGGTCATGGAGGCGGGCTCGGTATAGAAACCTTCGATGGTCTTCTGGCCGATGATCGGGATGGAGCCATCGGCAACATTTCGCGAGATGACGCGGCAGTCGGGATGTTTGCGGCGGTAGCTTGCCTCGAAATGATCGGCAATGGCGGTGGAGTGCGAGCCGGTCTGGCGGGAACTGGAATTGATGCGCAGAAGCAGTGTCATGCGGGTATCTCCTGGTTGGATGATGCCCGGAGGTTATTTCTGCGCATGTGGAGGAAAAACACTGTAGCTCGCAGGATATTCGTGCTTATTCTGCATGAATGGATCTGCAAGCCCTCAAGACAATCCTGCTCGTCCGCGACCTTGGCAGCCTGGCAGCTGCCGCGCGGGCGCTGGATCTCGATGCCTCGAATGTGTCCCGGACGGTTTCTGCAATCGAGCGGGAGCTTGGTCAGAGGCTTTTCCAGCGCAGCACGCGCAAGCTGTCGCTGACGGAGGCGGGCGAAGCCTATCTCCAGCGGGTTGCGCCGCTTGTGGAGGAGATCGAGGCGGCGAACGAGGACATTGCCGCCAGAAGCCAGCAGCCACGGGGAACCTTGCGCATGACGGCGTCGGTTGCTTTCGTGCTGGAAGGAATCGTCCCGCTTCTGCCGGTGTTTCACGACCGGTACCCGGATATCTCGGTCGAGCTTTTCCCCTCCGACAGCAATCTCGACCTTCTGGCCGAAGGACTGGACCTTGCTATCCGCCTGGCTGCGGCGCCGAAAGGCGATCTCATTTCCACAAAGCTGCTGCAGACCCATTACCGGGTGGTGGCCTCGCAGGACTATCTTGAAAGGGAAGGGCATCCGGAAGCGCCGGGTGACCTGTCTGCCCGAAATTGCCTGTGTTTTGCATTGCCGGATTTTCGCAATGCCTGGCGCTTCAGGCTTGGGGATGACGCGCCCTTCGATGTGGAAGTGTCTGGCAGAACGACAATTTCAAGCGCGCTTGCGCTACGCGAAGCAGCCAGGCTTGGCCTTGGTCCGGCATTGCTGGCCGACTGGCTGATTGCGAGCGACCTGAAGGACGGCCGGCTGGTGGATCTCTTTCCCGACCACACGTGTGCTCCGGCGAACTTCGAAACCGCCGCATGGATCCTTTATCCGAGCAGGGCCTATCTGCCACTCAAGGTGCGGGTGATGATCGATTTTCTGAAGACAGAGTTCGCCCGGGCAGACGCATTGTCCACCCGGGCAAGGGATTGACTCAGGCATTCACGTCGACGACGACACGGCCCTTGACCTGGCCTTTCAGGATGTCGGCACCAAGCGCCGGCAGGTCTTCAAGGGTTGCCGGGTGGATCATCGCTTCCAGCTTGTCCATCGGCAGGTCTTTCGCCAGCCGTTCCCAGGCTTTCAGGCGGCCGTCATACGGCTTCATGACGCTGTCGATGCCCAGCAGGTTGACGCCGCGCAGCAGGAACGGGATGACGGTTGCCGGCAGATTGGCGCCGCCTGCAAGGCCGACGGCTGCAACGGATGCGCCGTATTTCATTTGGCCGAGAACACGTGCGAGCATCGGACCGCCGACGGCATCGATGCAGCCCGCCCAGGTTTCGCTTTCCAGGGGGCGCTTGACCGTTTCGGCAACGTCATCGCGCGGCACCACGCGGGCGGCGCCAAGAGACTTCAGGTAATCCCAGGTGCTCTCGCGTCCGGTGACGGCGGCAACCTCGTAGCCGAGATTGGCCAGAATGGCGGTTGCGACGGAGCCGACGCCGCCAGCGGCACCGGTGACCAGAACCGGCCCGTTTTCAGGCTTCAGCCCGTGCTCCTCAAGCGCCATGACCGCAAGCATGGCCGTGAAGCCGGCTGTGCCGATGGCCATGGCGTTGCGCGTGGTCAAGCCTTCCGGCAATGGGACGAGCCACTCGCCCTTTACCCGTGCCTTCTGGGCGTAGCCGCCCCACCACGCTTCGCCGACGCGCCAGCCGGTCAGCACCACCTTGTCGCCCGGCTTGTACCAGTCGTCGGAGCTTTCCTCGACGGTTCCGGCAAAGTCGATGCCGGGCACATGCGGATAGTTTCGAACCAGTCCTCCTCCCGGGCCAAGGCACAGGCCGTCCTTGTAGTTGAGCGTGGAGTATTCCACGGCAACGGTGACATCGGCTTCCGGCAACCGGCTCACGTCGATGTTCTCAATCGAGGCGTGGGTTTTGCCGTCTTCGTCCTTGTCGACAATCAGTGCCTTGAAGGTCATGAGCTGTTCCCTTTTCTCTTCGGTTTCAGGCGGCGGCTTCCGCCGCCGGGCCGGACCAGTCGATCTGGCAGATTTCAGCACTTCTGCCGTCAAAATCCCAGACCCTGCCGTAAGCGCGTACGCGGCCTTGCGTGGCGGTGGCGACCGTGATGTCCGAACCCATCCAGTATTCGGTGTTCTTGACGACGATATCCTCGTCCGGATTGGCGCCGCGCACAGGCTCCACCTCGCCCTTGATCGCCTTGCCGACGATCAGGCGGCGTTTCTTGCCTTCGTTGGTGTAGGAGACAGGAGCGCGTTCTGCGCCCAGAAACTCGCTGACCAGAACCCGGAACAGGCCGGTGGTGCCCTTGGCCTGGCCGGAGAAGATCTTGATCAATCCGTCATAGGCCGCTTCGCTGGCGCGCTCGTCGATATAGGCGGCGGCCTTCCAGTTGCCGCGGGCCATCAGGCCCGGAATTTCCAGGACGAGGCCAACATTGAGGCCGGACAGGTCCTCGCCCTCATAGTGGCCTTCGTCGATGCGCACACCCGCCCAGGCCTGGCAATAACCCTCTGTGGGCGGGTGCTTGCCGAGCGATACCACGCAGGGGCAGAAGACGGTGCAATTGCAGTTGAGGATCAGTTCTCCTCTGATGGCCCAGCCGGACATGATTTTCTCCCTATATGGTTATTGGTAATAACGGCAGAACCAGAACGACCAGTCCGGCCAGAATGAGGAAAACGCCGACCGGCGCGGTAAGTTTCGCGCCGATGTCGGGAAGTTTTTCCAGTGTCATCAGCACCATGGCGCCTCCCATGAAGGCGAGATTCATGGTGCCGGCGACAAACGCGAGCAGCATCAAGGCCCAGCAGCAGCCAAGGCAGACGGCGCCAAGCCTGAGGCCAAGCGAAAGCCCGCCCCGGGCCCCCGGCTGCCAATGGTTGAAGAAAAAGGTCAGCGGGTTCCGGCAGGAGCTGAGGCAGGCCTGCTTGAGGCGGCTGAACTGATAAGCCCCTGCCAGCAGCAACAGGGCTGCGTTCAACGGGTTGGAAACGGATTTGCCGAATGGATCGAGCAGGTTCTGTCCTGCCAGCCAGACCTGAAGAGAACCGGCCAGAAGCGAAAATCCGAGCCAGACAGCCAGATACCCACCCACAAGCGCGGCCAGTGGTAAGATGCCTGCGGCGGCTGTCTGTGTCAGCTGCGCATAGGTGCGAAAAGCGGGAAAGGCTGTTGGTGCCATCATCGCCAGAGCCATCAGGGCCCACATCAGGACGGCGACCCCGAAGCCGATATTGGCGGCTGTTGCCGAGCACAGGGACAGGAATGCCTCCAGCGGCTGCCCGATGCGGAGCCCGGTAAGCTGCCAGTCCGTGGTTTCCCTCAGGCCGCCTGCCTGCATGGCGAACAGGACGGCCCAGGCCACCAGAATGGCGGCATAAAAGGTCAGCCAGAACGCTCTGTGGCCAGGCATGAGCCGCGCAACGGTGTCCACCCGATCCTCCCGATAAATTTTCGCCTAGGCTGCGGGGGCAGTCTCTAAAAGTCAAACATTTAATTGTCAGACATTTAAACAATTTGTTTGACCGTGTCGGGTCGTCTCTTTAGGTTTGCCGGGGTTCAGGCGAAAATTCGGAGGTTCTTTTGGCGATTGAATTCAACACGATTCAAAAAGAGGGCCTTTCGGTCCAGATCGCCAATGCCATCCGCAATGCCATTCTGGAAGGCCGGCTTGCCGGCGAGGAACGCCTGCCGAGCGAAGCCGATCTGGCGGAGCGCTTCGGCGTGTCGCGGTCGACTGTTCGCGAGGCCTTGAAACGGCTTGCCGCCCAGAACCTTATCCGCAGCGAGCGGGGTTCTTCCGGTGGGGCTTTCGTCAATCGCATGACCTGGGCCGAAGCTCAGGACAACCTGATGACCACCACGCGGCTTCTGATCGGCATGAACGACATTCCGCTGGAAGACGCCATCGAGGCCCGCTTTGCGCTGGAAGCTGCCGCGTTGCCGCTGGCTGCGGAAAAACGCACCGAGGACCAGCTGTCCGAACTTGCCCGTGAAATTTCCCGGCAGAGAAACCGTGACACAAGCGACGAGGACTTTTGCGCGTCGGACGTCGCCTTTCATTCGGCCGTGGCGCGGGCAACGGACAACCCGATCCTGGTTTTCCAGTTGTCGGCTGCTTTCGAGGCAATGCAGCCACTTATGAACATGCTGGTCTACCGCCTGCGCGACCGCGAACGGATCGCCGATCTGCATCAGGCCCTGGCCGATGCGCTGGCCGCGCGCGACAGCGCCGCTGCCGCGCAGCATCTGGACGCCCTGTCGGCGTATACGCGGGAACTGGCGGCGCAAAGGCGCAAGCCGCGCAGCGCATAACGCCCCTTTTCAGGGATGTCTGTCCTTATCCATGCGAAGCTGGTAGGCGATTTCTGTCGCGCCCAAGCCCAAAAGCCAAGTCATGTCAGAGGCTTGCCGAATAAGTAACTCTACGGCATTGTTCAATCTCATCCTAAAGTCTAATATAGACGAAAGTCGAAGTTCGAATCGTGGCGAATTTGCCTCCCACGTCTGCCGAGACGGTCACCGGATGCGCCATCTGTTTGAAAAGGTCGGCTTTTGTACGCCCGGTCACCCCTGGCCGGGCGTACAGGTCTGAACAGAGCTTGCGCCTGCGCGGCAGGAGCGCTCTTCACCAAAGGGAGCAGTGCCATGAAATTCTGGAGCATCGCCGTCGTCGCCATGATCCTCGCCGGTGTCGCCGCCACCAAGGCCGCCAACCCCAGCCATGCCCTGACCGACGGCTCCGTCGCCACCGGCATCCCGGTCACGACGCTGCACACGCCAGTCACGCCGTAAGGCAACCGACAAACGTCCGGCGCAGGCGCCCTTTGCCTGCGCATTCAAACCTGACTTAAGCCATTCGGCTTGGATGCAACCCCTGTGCGCAGCATTTTATCCGGCCTGGAGCGAGCGTTGTTCGGCCGAGCTTCGTCTCACGCAATGACTTTTTTTGGAAGCTGCGTCTCCTAAGTCGGAGTTGTCTTTCAAAGCATAGTATTGGAGAATGTTGGCTTGCTTTTATGTGTACGGCGAGGTTAGCTAAGAAGCCGCCTGATACGTTCGATTGACCTTCTCGTGAAGTCTGCAGAAATGTATCGAAATCTTAAATATCAACATGTAGAAGCCGGTGTTGCTGAGTGTGAGTAATTTCTCAGTAGTTCCACCTTCTTCGAGCATGGATCTCGGAATAGACTGAGACTCATCTAAGCGTACTATGTATTCGTCAGTGAGTGGGCCGCCTGCTGGAAGGTAAAAAATATTTGTCGTCTTTTGTGCTCTGATCGAGTCAATTTTTGAGGCCACTTTATCTTTGGGTAGTTGGCTGTCACTGAGTAGCTGCTCAAAGGCAGCAAGCTTAACCAAAGGAGCGTAAACAACGCGCGTCGGAATATCTCTTGGATTTTCGGGATCAATGTCACATGAGTTCGAAAGCACTAAAGCTTTGATATCAATGAGTTTTTTAGTTTGGTGAACAAAAAAGGTGAACCCACTCCACCCGTCGCCTTGTAGCATCTCTGCTTTGAATTCATCGTGGTATGGGCTTAGGTAATAGTTCGCTTGCCCACCTTGGGAGATGGCTTTCAGTTCATCGATGAGGGTCACTTTGTCCTCAGCGGAAAGGTAGTAAGGTACGTGTACCTTAAGGTCATCCTCGGTAAAGCTCATGATAGACGTTATGCCTCATATAAGCTTTCGGCGTTGTTATCCCAGATATCTTCGAACTCTTTGCCTAGAGGTTCTTGATTGTCGGCAATGCTGGCAAATACTGACGCCATCTCGAGTTTAAAGTTGTCTTCTTGCGGATCTGATTGCCTGGTTGGCGCTAAGTTGCGTTCACTGAAGGTCGACGCACTTTGCGCCACCGAATATGAGCCGGTGTTATCCTGAGTTGGCCATTCAGGTTCGCCGTTGGTCATAACTGCAGCAAGGCCCACTACGAACGTTGCCTGGATTGCAGTACGCGCGATTTCATATTGTTCACTCATAGACCGGCCCTAATTCTTCAATGGTTTTTTCGGTAAGGCAGCCAAAGAACATCTGCTTATTGGTTTGTCTGAGTTCTTCCAAACCCGGTTCGATGTTGTTAGCTAGGCTGCGGAAGTCCACTCCACTAACGTTGCGAATTGAATCGATGCTCACTAAGACGCCGGATCTCGACGTCTCACCGGTTCTCTTAGCTTGCGCATTCGTCACGGCCTCTAGGATCTGAATAACATCACCATCGTGACGCTGAACTTGCAGATTAACGTTGTCTCTTTCTGCCACCTCAACGGGACCATACTTGATTTGCAGATTTATCTTTGACAGTTGCTCAGCAACGGTGGCCGCTTCGATTATGTTGACGTACTTGACGGAATAGCGCTCAACCTTTCCCGGTATTTCGACATGTGACAGGTGGTTCAGTATTTCAAGGGTCGTGGCCTTGAAGGCTGCCCACTTGGGATATGGCATTTTGCAGCTGATTGAGATCGCCCGATCTCCGAACGATATATAGTACTGGCTCCAGTCCAAGCGCATTACCGGCGTACACTGCATGTTGGGATCTGATGCCCTCATCGGTAAGGGGATCTCCGCAGCGGGAAGGCGTTTGATTTCTGGTCGCGGCTTAAGCTGGTGGAATAGGTAACCCGGAAGGATGTCAGCAAGCGGTACTGTATCGCTCAACCTTACCTCGAAAACCGCATCGACTAACGGTTCACGTTCGAGGGTTTTTGGCAGTTGCATCTTTCACCTTCCTCTTGACGAATCACATATTATCTTGCTGGCGAATCGGAGGCAATAAAGCTTGTGGTTGCTTCGCTTGCTCCGTTTACATCACCCGAGCATTGTCGCAGGTGCCTCTGTGAGGAATGCACAGTGTGAAAGGGGAGAGGCATACTCGATTGATAGAGGGACGCGAGAAGCTATGCAAAATGCATCCCTTAGGAGGTTCATATGGAGTGATCAGTACTCGAGATCTTCATCGTCCTCAGGATCCCCCATGTGCTCCCCTGTGTCACACAGGTGCAGCAACTCCCGGCCAACATCCTCAGACTTCCTGCCGAGGTAGATCTGAAGGGCTCGTGCCATGATCTCCGGGTTATTTGCAGGCTTCGTTGAAATCGCCTTCACTATGTTATCCGCAAGGCGCTAGGCGCGTTCTTCAAGGTCACCTATAGTAAACTCGGAGCGTTCTGTTTCGATCATCGACGCCTCAGCAGGCTCAATGGCCTGCCAGTAGACCTCGCAGTCGCCAGCTTCCATACCGAGCCGAGCGCATCTTTAAGCGATGCGAGACATAATCACGCCCATCGGAAACAGGTTCCGTTTCGAGCATTCTGGATCTTCCAGATTTTTTGAAATGTTGAGAAAACTGGTGACCCCGGCGCGATTCGAACGCGCGACCCTCAGATTAGGAATCTGATGCTCTATCCTGCTGAGCTACGGGGCCTTTATGCGGTCGATTAGCATGATTTGACGTCCGTGGCGACCCCCGGCTGCAACAGACTGTAGCTGCCGATGGGGATTGTTTGTCGAGGAAGCCGGTGCGCGGCGAGGGGGACGCTGACGCACCTTGGGGCCGCTCCCGCGTTGTCCGGATTTTTACTGCCGTTTTACTGGCGTGTCTTGGACTTGCCTTATTCGCTGCTTAGCAGTTTGGATCATCGTGACCGCTTTCTCAGCCTTGCTCGATGCCATGCATGTTGTCGGGTGACGTGTGCCTTGCGCTGCCTGCTTGCAGGAGGCGCTCCGGAAAAGGGTCGCGTACCAAGGTGAAGGAAGCGGACGTGCCACAGCGGCGACAGAAAACGGGATGGAGAAAGGCCGGGCGGGTGACAACCCTGTGCACAGCAGCCGCGCCGTTGCTTGCCGGTTGTGCTGTCGTTCTGCTGACCCAGGCCGTTGCCGCTGACGAGCGCGCGCGGGTGGAGCACCCGGAAACACCCGTGGCTGCCGATGTTTGCGCCGGGGTGCGGGAACAGACCGTTCAGGTGACCTTCGACAGCAGTGAAGCCTTGTTCGTGTCCGCCGCCGGAGACCGCTTCCTTGCGAGCGATATCCAGATACCGATGCAGGCGTCAGGACAGGCGGGCGGCGAAGATGCCGGCCGGAACACCTTGCAAGCCTATCTGGAAAGTCGGCCTGATCTGGAGCTGACCGCAGTCGCGGCTGGACCGGAAAACCGCTGGGGGCTAACGCCCGGCTGGGTGTTCGTTTCGGATGATGGCCATTCCGCGCTTCTGCAGGAACAACTTTTGAAGGCAGGCGTTGCCATTTTTGCCCCGGGTCATGCCGGAGCTGAGTGCGCAGACGCCTTGCGGGCCGCGGAAACGCAGGCAAGCCTGGCACGAGCGGGCCTCTGGGGCGAGACATCGCCGCGTCTTGTCTATTCCGCAGCCGCGCCGAAGTCTTTCAGCGACGCTTCCGGGCACTATGTTATTGCAAGAGGACGTATTGTTTCCCTTGGAAAAACGCGCAGCACCCGTTATCTGAACTTCGGAAAATACTGGAAAACAGATTTCACGGTCACGCTGAAGGCTTCAGCTGAGGACGACGTCAACACGGCCCTCGGGCGATCCGGCTGGACGCTGGATGCCCTGGAAGGGCAGGTTGTCGAAATACGCGGCTCCGTCCAGGAAAGGGACGGACCGTCTATGGTGCTCCGCCATCCGGAGCAACTGGTGGTACTGAATGACAAAAGGGCAGGACGTGACGGCCAAAGCAGCAACTGATTTCCGTCAGCCGGCATGTTTGCCCGCACGGCGCGGCCTGCGCCGGACCTGGCTGCGCAACCTTGTTGCAGGCGGTTCCGCGCTTCTGGTGGCTTCCTGCCAGTTGCTTGGCGACGGACCGACCGTCGGCACGGTAACGCCCGGTACACTGCGCCCCAACCTAGCGGCTGATATCGGCGAGCGGGAGCATCCGCGCGTGGTGGCCACCTATGGCGGTGTCTACAAGGACGCCGGCGCGGAGCGGGCAGTTGCGAGCGTTGTCGGCCGGCTGGTGGCGGCATCGGAAGACCCCTCGCAGAGCTACAAGATCACCATTTTGAATTCGCCGGCCATCAACGCCTTCGCCTTGCCGGGCGGCTATCTTTATGTCACGCGCGGCCTCTTGGCCCTTGCCAACGACACGTCGGAAGTTGCCGCCGTGCTGGCGCACGAGATGGCGCATGTGACGGCGAACCACGCAATCAAGCGGCAGCAACGCGCTGAAGCCAAGCAGCTTGCCAACAAGATCCTGACCGACGTGGTGCAGGACAGCGAGGAAGCCCGCAAGGCGATCATCTCGTCGCAGCTTTCCTTTGCCCGCTTCAGCCAGGTGCAGGAGCTTGAAGCCGACGATATCGGTGTGAAGACCCTCGCAAGGGCCGGGTTCGACCCCTATGCCGCTGCACGGTTCCTGCGGTCCATGGCAGCCTTCGCCCGCTACCAGTCCGCCGACAAGTCGGGCTCGACCGCGCCAGACTTCCTGTCTTCCCACCCCTCCACGCCGGAGCGCTTGCAGATTGCCATCCGTGCGGCCCGTCAGATCGGTGCACCGGGCATCGGCGAACGTGACCGCACCCGCTATCTCAGCCAGATCGACGGCATGCTGTTCGGCGACGACCCGCTTGAAGGGTTCGTCCGTGGACGTTCCTTCCTGCACAAGGCGCTCGGCATCAGCTACACCGTGCCTTCCGGCTACATTCTGGAAAACACACCCGAAGCGGTTCTGGCCAGCAATGGCGACGGCACGGCGATCCGGTTCGACGGGGCAGATGTCAGCAGCTATTCCGGCCTGCGTGATTACATGAACTCCGGCTGGATCAACGGCCTGCTGCCCGAAAGCGTCCGCGAAACGACGATCAACGGCCTGCCGGCGGTCACCGGGGCGGCCATCACGCAGGGCTGGTCCTTCCGCATTGCAGTGATCCGGATCGGCAAAACAGGGTATCGCTTCATCTTTGCCAGCCGCTCGCCCAATGAAACGTTCGACCGGGATTTCCACCAGACGGTGGAAAGCTTCCAGCAGCTGTCGCCGACCGAGCGTGCCCGCCTGCGCTCGCTCCGGATCAAGGTCGTCACCTCCAAGCCGGGCGACACACCGCGGAAACTGGCGATCGGCATGAGCGGTGTCGAGCCTTCACGGCGGCTGGAATTCTTCTCCATCCTGAACGATCTGAACGCCGATCAGGCGATCCCGACAGGCACGGCGATCAAGCTGATCGTCGACTGACGGTTTTTCTCCCGGTTCGGCTCCGGCATTTGTCTGGCTGAAAACTGACGGAGCTCAAAAAAAGGCGGACCGGAAGGTCCGCCCGTCAGAGTTACTTGGAGGAGATAGAGGTCAGGTGCTGTAGGCGGCCCTGTCCGGCTGTGCTGCCAACAGGGCGGATTTCAGTTTTTCCATGGCCCGGCTTTCAATCTGCCGCACGCGTTCCTTGGAAATGCCGAGTTTCACGCCAAGCGATTCCAGCGTGGCGCCCTCTTCCGACAGGCGTCTTTCACGCACGATCTTCAATTCGCGCTCGCTGAGAACCTCCAGGGCGGAGGACAGCCAGCGACGCCGGCGTTCGGCATCGATGTTGACGGTCACGATCTCGTCCGGCAACGGGGCATCGGACACAAGGAAGTCCTGACGGTCCGCGCTGGAGCCTTCGCTGTCGGTCACAGGAGCGTTCAGGGAGGTGTCAGGGCCGGACAGCCGCGCATTCATGAGGGCGACATCGGACTGCTTGACGCCGATTGCGTCGGCGATCTTCTGGTGAAGCTCGCTGTCGGTCAGAGGAGTCTGATTGCCGGAGAGCTTGGCACGCAGGCGCCGAAGGTTGAAGAACAGGGCTTTCTGGGAGGAAGAGGTGCCACCGCGAACGATCGACCAGTTGCGCAGGATATAGTCCTGGATGGAAGCGCGGATCCACCACGTGGCATAGGTGGAAAAGCGCACTTCCCGTTCCGGTTCGAACCGGGCGGCAGCCTCCAGAAGACCGACGTGGCCCTCCTGGATCAGATCGCCAAGCGACAGCCCGAAGTTGCGGAAGCGTGAGGCAACAGCAATGACCAGGCGCATGTGCGAGAGCGACAATTTCTCAAGCGCTTTCTCATCCCGGTTATGTCGCCAGCGGATCGCAAGCTCCAGTTCCTCTTCGCGCGTGAGGTAGGGGGCTTTCATCGCGGCCCTTACCAGTTGACGTTTCTCGCTCTGGGACATGATCGACGCTCCGATATGTTATCGGGGGAAATACGTACCGAAGCGTAGGTTAGATCACTTATCGCTACCGTTGGGGCAGTTTTTGTGCACTTTCGCGTGAACAGCGCGCGAGGTGTTGGTGCCAAAACGAATAAGGGCCCGGATTTCTCCAGGCCCTCGTCGATTTTCGCGTTCGGAAAATCCGCTTGGATCAAGCGGCTTCTTCCTTGTCCTCGTCGTCTTCCGCTGCAGCTTCCTCAGCGGCTTTGATGCGGCTCGGAGATTTTGCCAGGTTCTGTTCGATCTGCTTGACCGCTTCGGTTTCGGAACATTTGTTCACTGCCGCGATTTCGCGGGCCATACGGTCGAGCGCAGCTTCGTAGAGCTGGCGTTCAGAGTAGGACTGTTCCGGCTGGTTTTCAGAGCGGAAAAGATCGCGAACCACTTCAGAGATCGCGATCAGGTCGCCGGAGTTGATCTTGGCTTCATATTCCTGAGCGCGGCGGCTCCACATCGTCCGCTTAACGCGCGGGCGGCCACGAACGGTCTCGAGAGCCTTCTTGACGGCCGCAGGGTCGCCAAGCTTGCGCATGCCGACGGAGGCAATCTTTGCCACCGGGACACGAAGGGTCATCTTGTCCTGTTCAAAAACGATAACGAGCAACTCCAAAGAGTGACCTGCAACGTTCTGCTCTTCAATGGCGGTAATCTGGCCGACGCCATGCGCCGGATAAACAATGTACTCGCCCGTCTTGAAACCTTGGCGCTGCGCGGTCTTTTTGGTGTTCGTTGCCATACTCGTATTCTCTCCTGCGCAGTTGGCGGTCCGGGTTCGGACCGATGACGGACCGCGGTGCGGTCCCCTGTTCTTGTGCGACACGAACCCCGCAGAGCGATCCGTAATGGAACGCCTGTTGATATGCGGCGTGTCAGGGCTGGTCAGTCGACGTTTTCCACTTTAGAACCTTGATCAGTCATATGAGCTGCCGGGAGCTTGATCTGTCCGGTTGTTGATACCCGGGACAGTTTTCAAAGACTCCGTTTTGGGGGTTGTTCTCGTGGTTGGCGACTATCTTCCATGTGTACCACACTTTTGTGGAAAATTAAAGTACTGAGCTTTAATGGTGCCAAAACACCACAAGGGCCCCGCCCGGTCGCCACGGGCAGGTACCTGAAAAAGATGGAAGAATCGCCGTTTTAAGCAGTTCTTGTTTGTCTTGCGGCAGTCTGCCGCACAAGCAGTTTTCGCGAATCAGGACGCAGGATTCGGCGAAAAATACTTTTCGAACTTGTTTTCCTTGCCGTCAAACTCTTCAGCGTCCGGCAACGGTTCTTTTTTCTCAGTGATGTTCGGCCACTTCTCAGAGTATTCGGCGTTGACCTCGATCCATTTCTCGAGGCCGGGCTCCGTGTCAGGCAAAATCGCCTCCGCCGGGCATTCCGGCTCGCAGACGCCGCAGTCGATACATTCGTCCGGATTGATGACGAGGAAATTCTCACCCTCGTAGAAACAGTCCACCGGGCAGACTTCAACACAGTCGGTGTATTTGCATTTGATGCAATTGTCCGTGACGACGTAGGTCATCGCTATCCTCATTCGGCGCCGGGCAGCCTGCAGCCGATTTGCGCAAGGCCCTGGCGGTCAGTTTCGTGCCGCTCTCGCAAAGAAGGCGCACGTATAACGTCTGGTGCAGATGTTGGGTATCGTTTTTGTCAAACGGGCGCAAGCGCTCTGGATGACGCAGTCCGGGCCTGAAAGAGAAAGTTTTTCTGTTTTCCGGGCTTTGTCAGGAAACAGCGTCAATCGCCGCCGCGGAACGCGTCGATTTTCCGCCGCTCGCGCTTGGTCGGGCGACCGGCACCAGCCTCGCGCTGTGCAGGCGCAGGTGGCGGCGGGGCATCCTTCGGCGGGGGCGGCGGCGACAGATCCTCGTAAAGCTTGCGGGCCTCTTCATAGGGACCGCGCCTGGTGCCCAGGGCAAGGATCTTGAGGACGAGGATACGGCGATCCAGGCCGATCGTCAGAACGTCGCCGGTTCGGACAGTCTTGCTGGCTGAATCGATCTTGTCCTTGTTCACCCGGACATGACCGGATGTCGCCAGCTTCTGGGCAAGAGAGCGGGATTTGGTGACCCTGGCGTACCAGAGCCACTTGTCGATGCGCAGGCTGCCGGCGGCAGCATTGTTTTCAGGCGCAGGAATTACTTCTTGTCCTTGCTGTCCATATTCGCCTTCAAGGCCATCAGGGCCGCGAAGGGCGAGTTCGGATCGATCGGCTTGTCCCTTGGGGCCTTGTCGCGGCGGTTGCCACCGTCAAAGCCCTTCTGGCCGCCATGCCCACCACGGCCGCGGCCTTCGCCTTTCGGTCCGCCCTTGCCGTGACGCTTCTCGCCCTGACCACCTTTGGCACCCTGACCTTGACCCTGGCCCCGGCGGTTGTCGCCGCCTCGGCGCTGGTCCTGACGGCCGCGTGGACGGCGGTCGTGCCGGCCCGGACGCCAGATCTCGATGGTCACTGTTTCCAGTTCGGTTTCACCCGCAGTGGCCTCAGCAGCAGCGGTTTCGCCTTCTGTCTGTGCATCCGGCGTTGCTTCCACAGCGGCGGTTTCAGCGGCTGCGCCTTCGGCAGATGCAGCAGCTTCGGCGGGGGCTTCCGCCGGTTCGGACACCGCTTCAGCTTCTGCAGTGACCGGTTCAGAAGCGGCTTCGGCGGTCACGGCTTCGGCCGTCTCTTCCGTAGCCGGTGCTTCCGTTGCGGTTGCTTCGGCGGGAGTGTCCGCTTCGGTCGCAGCAGTTTCCGCCACCGGCGCCTCTGCCGGTGCTTCCGTTGCCGGTTTGGCTGCTACAGGGCGCTGCACTTCCTTGGTCTCGGACCGGTAGCCGAGGGATTTCAGCACGGCGGAGAAGTCCTCGCCGGCACAGCCGAGCAGCGATGTCATGGCAACGGTAACGGTGAAGCCGCCTCCGGTTGCGACCGCACCTTCCGGCGGGCTGACTTCCGCATCAAGCGGCTTCCAGGCGATCAGCGGACGGATCAGGTCAGCCAGGCGTTCCAGAATGTCGACGCGAACGGCACGCGGGCCACAGACGCGGAAACCGACAACCTTGTAAAGCGCCTTGTCGATGGTTTCATCAACCGGGATGGACGTGCGGCCGGATGCAGACAGCTGTGGCAGCTCGGCCATGCCGTTCATGTCCAGCGAGCCGTGCTTCAAGGCCCAGAGCTGTGCCAGCAGCTGGCTCGGCGTAGGCTTCAGCAGGGCGGGCACGAACACGGTGTAGGCACCAAAGCGGATGCCGTGCTTGCGCAGGCTGGCGCGCATGTCCTGGTCGAGCTGGCGGATCTCGTCGGCAGCTTCCTGGCGTTCCAGAATCCCGAGGCCTTCAACGATGCGGAACGCGATGCCGCGGGCAAGACCTTCCAGGCCTTCGCCGGCCTTCAGGTCGACAAGCGGTTTCAGCAGCGTATCGATCTGTGCCTTGACCCACAGATCAAGCCGCGCTTGTACATTGTCGCGTGCCGGGCCGGTCAGATGTTCATCGGCCAGCAGCAGCACGACGGGCGTCAGTACCTCTTCTCCGGAGACGAGCTTGGCCACGGGTTCCCCGCGCCAGCGGATCACGGCTTCGGACGTCAGCACGAAATCGGAGTTCTCGGACTTGCCGAGCTTATCCGCACGGGATTCGATTTCGGTGGTCAGGGCCTTTTGGGCTGCGGCACGCACGGTCTTGCCGTCCGGTCCTTCAGCTGCCGCGTCAGGGGCAAACCGGAAGCCAAGCAGATTCCCGATGTGCTGACCTTCCACGAGCACATCGCCGCTCGATGTAATTTCCGCTTCCAGCATTGCGTTCTCTCTCAAACGTCGCATCAATACACTTGTACGCCGATCCACGAACCGCTGCGTCAGCCGCTCGTGAAGGGCGTCAGATAGTTTGTCTTCTATGTCGCGCGTCTCGCCCTGCCAGTGGGCCGGATCGGCCAGCCAGTCGGGACGGTTGGCGACATAGGTCCAGGTCCGGATATGTGCAATCCGGTTTGCGAGAGTGTCGATATCACCATCTGTCCGGTCTGCGAAGGCCAATTGACGCGAGAACCAGTCATCGGCAATCGCATTGTCCTGCATCAGGTGGGTGTAAATGGTGTTGAGCAACTCTGCGTGGTTCGCCGGGGCGATCTTACGATAGTCGGGGACCTGACACACGTCCCATAACAATTCGACCGCATTTCCGCCCTTTGCCATGCCGGATATTGCGGGATCGCGCAATAAATGTTCAAGAGCGGTGATGTCGTCGCCAATGGGTGCCCTCGCGAGACCCTCTTCGCGCGGCACCATGTCGAGGCTTGAGCGCAAGGCGTTTGCCGACGAAAAATCCAGCGCACTGTTGCGCCATTGCAGCACTTTCAGGCTGTCGAAGTGGTGGCTTTCGATCTGTTCGACCAGGTCGTCGTCCAACGGATCGACCCGTCCGGTCACGCCAAAGGTACCATCCTTGGTGTGGCGGCCAGCCCGTCCGGCGATCTGACCCATCTCCGAGGCGGTCAGCTGGCGGTACTGGTAGCCGTCATATTTGCGGTTACCTGCAAAGGCGATGTGATGGACATCGAGGTTCAGCCCCATGCCGATGGCGTCGGTCGCGACCAGGTGATCGACATCGCCGTTCTGGAACAGTTCCACCTGGGCGTTGCGCGTGCGCGGGCTCAGCGAGCCAAGCACCACGGCAGCCCCGCCGCGCTGGCGACGGATGAGCTCTGCAATGGAATAAACTTCGTCTGACGAGAAGGCGACGATGGCCGAACGGGCCGGCAGGCGCGAGACCTTCTTGGAGCCCGCATATTCCAGCACGGACATGCGCGGCCGCGTGACCACATTGATGCCCGGCAGCAGTTTTTCCAGCAGCGGGCGTGCGGTCGCCGCACCCAGCAGGAGCGTTTCGGATTGACCGCGAACATTCAGGATGCGGTCGGTGAAGACATGACCGCGATCGAGGTTGCCCGCCAGCTGCACTTCGTCGATGGCGACGAATTCCGTCTTCAGGTCCAGCGGCATGGCCTCAACCGTCGAGACCCAGAACCGCGGGTTCGTCGGGACGATCTTTTCTTCGCCGGTGACCAGCGCCACCGCTTCCGGACCCGCGCGGTCGGCAACGCGGTTATAGACTTCACGCGCGAGCAGGCGCAGCGGCAGCCCTATCAGCCCTGAAGGCTGGGCCAGCATGCGTTCAATGGCGAGGTGGGTCTTGCCGGTATTGGTCGGTCCGAGCACGGCCGTCACAGTGCGGGACCGGGCAGACGGCGGCAGCGGCAGGGTCTGGGGACGGGGCATGGGGAGGCTTGTGATCGGCTTTCTTCGGATCGGCGCAAACGGATGGCGCCTATATCTGGTGTCGCGTGTCTAGCACAGCCGGGGCGGGCATGTCCTTATTCTTTTGGCCAGCCGGTCAGGTTTTTGACGGTTGAAATATGTTGTGGAGAACGACTCTGGAACAAACCGAAACCGAATCGGCGACTCCGGACGATTCAGGATTTGTTCCCTACGACATGTGGTTTGCGAGGTGGGTGGAGCCACAAAATCCTGAATCTGGTCAAGAGGTTGAGTCGTTTTACGCGGTTGTGGCTGATTTGCTCCGAATCTCTGTCAATGATTAATTTTCCATAAACGCGTATCATCGCCGGAGGGAGAATGCCGTTTACCCGGGGACACAGGGTGAACGAATCTTGGACGAATCGCTGATTCATGAAGGTTGCGGATTTGTTCTCACAAGATCTAGTGGGTTTCCGGTAGAGCGGTGTCTACGCAGTTGGGCCGTCCGGAGGATGATTTTGTCTTGCCGACAGGAAAGTGTCCCGAAATGGTCAGCAGCCACGCAAGCCGGTTTTTGCGGTTTCGGCGCCTGTCCCGATCTGAAAATTGCTGCGCTGCACCTTTTTCAAAAAGTCCGGGAGGATCTGGGGTTCAATCGAATTAGTGTTCGTTTTCCTACAGTTACGGGCGCAGACGCAAAATTATTTTCCAAGTTAAAAAAAGGACATAGCTTCTGCCCCTTTTCAAGCGCCTCCGACCAAAGTAGAAATCTTGCCGAAACTGGCTTTTCGTTTTGCGTAAAATTAGGGGGAGAAGGCGTTTGGCGATAACAAAAATTCTCGTTGCTAACCGATCTGAAATCGCGATCCGGGTGTTCCGTGCCGCCAACGAGCTGGGCATGAAGACCGTTGCGATCTATGCCGAGCAGGACAAACTGGCATTGCACCGGTTCAAGTCCGACGAAGCGTATCAGGTCGGCAAGGGGCTCGGGCCGATCGAGGCGTACCTCTCCATCGACGAGATTATCCGCGTTGCCAAACTCTCCGGTGCAGACGCCATTCACCCCGGTTACGGCCTTCTGTCCGAAAGCCCGGAATTCGTGGATGCCTGCGAACAAGCCGGCATCACCTTCATTGGACCGAAGTCCGAAACCATGCGCCGCCTGGGCAACAAGGTGGCCGCGCGCAATCTGGCCATCGAGGCGGGTGTGCCGGTGATGCCGGCAACGGACCCGCTGCCGGACGACATGGACGAAATCAAGCGCCAGGCCGCCGAGATCGGCTACCCGGTCATGCTGAAGGCCTCCTGGGGCGGTGGTGGCCGCGGCATGCGCGTCATTCCGGACGAAGCAACCCTGGCCAAGGAAGTTCTGGCGGCCAAGCGCGAAGCCATGGCGGCATTCGGCAAGGACGAGATCTATCTGGAGAAACTGGTCCAGCGGGCGCGCCACGTCGAAGTTCAGATCCTGGGTGACGGCGAGAACGTGGTTCATCTGTTCGAGCGCGACTGTTCCATCCAGCGCCGCCACCAGAAGGTGGTCGAGCGCGCTCCGGCGCCGTATCTTTCGGCCGAAAAGCGGGCCGAACTCTGTGAATATGGTCTGAAGATCGGCCGGGCGGTGAATTACCGCGGCGCCGGCACGGTCGAGTTCCTGATGGATGCCGACACCGGTGCCATCTACTTCATTGAAGTGAACCCGCGCGTTCAGGTGGAACACACGGTGACGGAAGAGGTCACCGGTATCGACATCGTCCAGGCACAGATCAAGATCTGCGAAGGCGAGAAGATCGGCACGCCGGAAAGCGGCGTTCCCTCCCAGGACAAAATCCGTCTCAACGGCCACGCCCTGCAGTGCCGCATCACGACGGAAGATCCGGAGCAGAACTTCATTCCGGATTACGGGCGCATCACCGCCTATCGCGGAGCGACGGGCTTCGGCATCCGTCTGGACGGCGGCACGGCTTATTCCGGTGCGGTGATCACCCGTTTCTACGATCCGCTTCTTGAAAAGGTCACGGCGTGGGCCCCGACGGCGGAAGACGCCCGCAAGCGCATGGACCGCGCCCTGCGCGAATTCCGTATCCGCGGTGTGGCGACAAACCTGGTGTTCCTGGAGAACATCATCAGCCACGCCGACTTCAAGGCCAACAACTACACGACCCGTTTCATCGACGAGACGCCGGCCCTGTTCGAGCAGACCAAGCGTCAGGACCGCGCAACCAAGCTCCTGACCTATATCGCCGACGTTTCGGTGAACGGTCATCCGGAAACCAAGAGCCGTGCCCGTCCGCCGAAGGATGTGGCCGCGCCCGTCATCCCGAACTTCGGCGATGCCAAGCCCTCCGGCACACGCCAGTTGCTGGACGAATTGGGTCCGAAGGGTTTTGCCGACTGGATGAAGGACCAGAAGCGGACGCTGGTGACCGACACGACCATGCGCGATGCGCACCAGTCGTTGCTGGCAACCCGCATGCGGACCCACGATATCGTCAACATCGCGGATGCCTATGCAGCCGGTCTGCCGAGCCTGTTCTCGCTGGAATGCTGGGGTGGCGCGACCTTCGACGTTGCCATGCGCTTCCTGACCGAAAGCCCGTGGGAACGCCTGCACAAGATCCGCGAAAAGGCGCCGAATATCCTGTTGCAGATGCTGCTGCGCGGCTCCAACGGTGTCGGTTACACCAACTATCCGGACAATGTGGTCAAGTATTTCGTGGCGGAAGCCGCTGAAAACGGCATTGACCTCTTCCGCGTGTTCGACTGCCTCAACTGGGTGGAGAACATGCGTGTGTCCATGGACGCGGTCCAGGAAGCAGGCAAGCTGTGCGAAGGCGTGCTCTGCTATACCGGCGACATGCTGGACAGTGCGCGGCCGAAATACGACCTGAAATACTATGTCGGCCTTGCCAGGGAACTGGAAGCAGCCGGCGCACACATCCTGGGTCTCAAGGACATGGCCGGCCTGTTGAAGCCGGAAGCAGCCAAGGTCCTGATCCGGACGCTGAAACAGGAAGTCGGCTTGCCGATCCATTTCCACACGCACGATACGTCCGGCATCGCCGCGGCCACTGTTCTGGCAGCGGTCGAAGCGGGCGCCGACGCGGTGGATGCAGCCATGGACGCGCTGTCCGGCCTGACCTCCCAGCCGTGCCTTGGCTCCATCGTGGAAGCCCTGCGCGGTTCCGACCGTGATACCGGCCTCGATGCCAAGACGATCCGCCAGATCTCGTTCTACTGGGAAGCGGTGCGGACCCAATATCGTGCCTTCGAAAGCGACCTGCGCTTCGGGGCATCGGAAGTCTACCTGCACGAAATGCCGGGCGGGCAGTTCACCAACCTCAAGGAACAGGCCCGTTCGCTTGGCCTGGAAACCCGCTGGCACGAAGTGGCGCAGGCCTATGCCGACGTCAACATGATGTTTGGTGACATCGTCAAGGTGACCCCGTCTTCCAAGGTCGTCGGCGACATGGCGCTGATGATGGTCAGCCAGGGGCTGAGCGTGGCGGAGGTCGAGGATCCGGCTAAGGACGTCGCGTTCCCGGACAGCGTCGTCAAGATGCTGCACGGTGACCTCGGCCAGTCTCCGGGCGGATGGCCGGAAGCGCTTCAGAAGAAGGTTCTGAAGGGCGAAACCCCGATCACCGTGCGGCCGGGGTCGCTCCTGAAGGATGCCGATCTGGATGCGGAGCGAAAGACTGTTTCCGACAAGACCGGCCACGGCATCAGCAACACCGAGCTTGCCTCCTATCTGATGTACCCGAAAGTGTTCACCGACTTCGATAAGGCCCAGCAGCAATATGGTCCGACGTCCGTCCTGCCGACCCCGGTCTATTTCTACGGCCTGGAACCGGGTGACGAGATCTCCGTCGATCTGGAAGCCGGCAAGACGCTGGTGATCCGCTGCCAGGCGATTGGCGAGACCGACGAGAAGGGCGAGAAGAAGGTCTTCTTCGAGCTCAACGGCCAGCCGCGCAACGTCAAGGTTCCGGACCGCGCCCATGGCGCCACCGGAGCTGCCGCAATGCGCAAGGCCGAGGACGGCAACGCGGCGCATGTCGGAGCACCGATGCCGGGCGTCATTTCCACGGTGGCGATCACCGCCGGTCAGGATGTCACCGCCGGTGATGTGCTGGTCTCGATCGAAGCCATGAAAATGGAAACCGCGCTCCACGCCGAACGCGACGGCAAGGTCAAGGAAGTCCTGGTCTCACCGGGTTCGCAGATCGACGCCAAGGACCTTCTGGTGGTCTTCGAAAGCTAAGATGCTGGAGACAGCACCAATCAAAGGCCGTCCGGATCCATTCCGGGCGGCCTTTTTGTGTCCGCCTCACCCGTCATTCCGGACCAGCGCGGCGGAGCCGCGTGCAGATCCGGAAGCCGGATATCATTCGCGCTTCAAGCGCGTCTTTCTTCCAGCTTGAGGGTTCGCAGCGCTCATGCAGATGCGCTGGATTCCGGATCTGCGTGCAGCTTCGCTGCACTTGTCCGGAATGACGGTGGATGTGCCTCTCGATTGTCATCCCGGGCGAAGCGTAGCGCAGACCCGGGATCCAGTATTCCCGGGCAGATGCAAATTGCGTCGAGCCCTGTCTTTTTCTGGGGCACCGCCCGCGTCTCCTGTGGAAACGTGTGTGGGGTAACAAGAGACGATAGTCGAGTTTCTTCGAATGTTGTCCTAGGAGCTGCTCCGATTTTCGCTTGGCCAAGGGCTAGAGCTGTTTCGATAGTCCAACTTTTTCCATCTCTACCTTCAGGATCGGATCGAAGCTCATCTGCCGCCATTCTTCCCGATATCCTAGATGGCGGTACAGGCTAAAGGCGCGGCTGTTGAGCGCGGCAACCTGGATGTAGGCAACAGGGTGACCACGGTCGAGGATCTCTGTTTCAAGTGATCTGACCAAGGCTGTCCCAACACCGAGCCCCTCGAACGCAGGAGCGACCCAGATGTCGGAGATAGTGTCCTCGGCGTGTTCGCAGGCGCCGATGCCTGCAGGTTCGCCGTTGATTGTTCCGACGATCACCGCAGGCCCGAATGTTTTAAGAAAGGGAATAAATGGATTGTCAGCAAGGATCTCCTGACGGACTTTGTCCGGGACAAGAGGGGCAATGCCCTTCAGCCAGGCCTCCAGGCCAATACGAGCCAGGGTTTCTGTTTCTTCGGGCCTGGCGTTGTGAAGGTGAATTGCTGGACGGTCCAAAGCGTGTGTCACTCCCACTCCTGAATGATTGCCAGAAGCTTGCGGTTTCTGTTTCGCCGCATAGACAGCCTTATTCGCAAGAGTTGCGCAATCGGCGTCATTAAAAGATTGGGTGCTTGCGACACTCATTTCAAAAGCCGTTCGGGATTATTTGGGGCGACTTTTGTTACTCTTTCGTCTGTCACCGGAGGTGAGACGCGCAGGGGGTGGCGGTGACAATTGTTGCAGAATTCTAGGCGCCTGAACCCCCGCCACTGTCGTTCCGGATCTGCGCACGGCTTCGCCTTGCTTGTCCGGAATGACGGTGGAGGCAGTTCAGGGCCACGTTAAAGCAATGTCTTGCCGGGGTATCGGGTCTGATACGCCGGTTATTCCGCTGCCTTCAACATGCCGTGGCAAACCGGGGCGGCGGCCGTGCCGATCCAGAGGTCCAGAAAACGGTCGAGCCATTTCCGAACAGCGGGATCGTAAACGAAACGTCCGGCAAAATGGTCGCGGCGTTGCTGGGCGCCGGGCAGCTCCATGCGCGGGGCGCCCTTGGTCGTCCAGCGGACCATCATCTGGTGGGTCAGTTCCGGGTGAAACTGGATGCCGTAGGCGCAAGACCCGACGCGGATCGCCTGGTTCGGATAAGTCGGTCCGGAGGCCAGCAGATCGGCGCCGCGGGGCAGGTCGAACCCTTCCCGATGCCATTGATAGACCTTTTTCGGCCAGTCCATCAGGGATTTGCCTGCCTCGGTCGGCTGCAGCGGATAATAGCCGATCTCAACCAGGCTCTCATGATGGCCCGTGACTGTGCCGCCCATATGCTTGACCATCATCTGCGCACCAAGGCAGATGCCGAGAAAGGGTTTTTCCTCGGCAAGCGGAACACCGATCCAGTCGATTTCCTTTTGAATGAAGGCATCGGGATCGTTGGCGCTCATCGGGCCACCGAAAATGACGGCGCCGGCATGGTTTTCCATGGTGTCAGGGAGAAGGTCGCCGAACCGAGGCTTGCGGATGTCCAGCGCGAAGCCGCGCTTTACAAGCTCAAGGCCCACTCGTCCGGGCGAGGAATGCTCCTGATGCAGGACAATCAGGACTTTCGGTCGGTTCTTCACGGGATCGGACTGAAAAAGCATAGACTTAATATGAGGGAGGTCGGCACGAAAATCGAGTCCCGTTGCCACTTCATCCTGCATAAATACGCGTCCCGGCTGATTATCGCGTGGGCGATCAGTCCAGTTCGTCGGTCTCCGGGGCAGTCTGGGCAACCTTGTGGCGCAGGGTCATGCGATCGCGTGTCGAGACCCCGAGAAGTTCGGCAACCCGCCAGATTGTGTTGTCCTCGAACTCGTGCACGTGGCCGTCGGCATAGACGATTTCCCACATCATCTCGACGATCGCGAGGCGCTCTTCCTCGTCGGTTGTGCGCTTCAGCACCGATGTGAAGCCGTACAGATCGACCGCTTCCTCGTCGCGCTGCTTGGCGGCGGCGATCAGTTCGGTGGTTTCCTTGTCCGTCAGGTCATAGTGCTTGCGCAGGATTTCCCGCAGCTTCGTGCTTTCGCTTTCCTCGATCACGCCATCGATATCGATCAGGTGAAACAAGAGAGCCGCCGCAGCCAGGCGCTTGTCGTCTTCGGCGAAGGTCTTTTCTCCGCTGTCACCAAAGGTCAGCTCCCGAACAAAACTTTTCAGCGCATTGAGCATGTCTGTCGTTCCTGTTGCCTGGCCCCCCAAACAGGCCGGCTTTTATTGCTATACCATTCCCTCTTTACCATCAAAGGGTTGATGTCGGCTTTAAGACTTTGAGATGGGAATCAAATCCGGCATTTATAAGTCAACTTTTTGGAACTGTTCTAAACTATTGATTTTTTTGGAATTATAACTTGACTTCCTGCCTCATGAAATGGTTTCCCTCTCCCT
This sequence comes from Roseibium sp. RP-7, assembly GCF_053005225.1. Lineage (NCBI taxonomy): Bacteria > Pseudomonadati > Pseudomonadota > Alphaproteobacteria > Hyphomicrobiales > Stappiaceae > Roseibium > Roseibium sp. RP-7. The sequence continues at coordinate 381,488 of NZ_JBRKQA010000003.1, read as the reverse complement.
GCGGCGCGTGTTTCCGCGCCACAAAATCATTCAGGTTTCGCCCAGAGACGGTCCACGCGCACTGCGGGCGACACATATTACGGGATGGATCAATGAATACTTTCAAGCTTGGCCTTCTGGCCGCTTCTGCCCTTTTCGTCACTCCGGCCCTGGCTGCAGCACCTTCCGACGTTCTGTCGACCTACGGCGACATCGCCCAGGCAAAATATGCGGACTCGCTCGCAACGGCCAAGACGCTCAAGACCGCGATCGACAAGCTCGTAGCTGAGCCGACCGAAGCAAACCTGGAAGCCGCGCGCGCCGCCTGGAAGGAAGCACGCGACCCTTACCAGCAGACAGAGGCGTACCGTTTCGGCAACGCCATTGTCGACGATTGGGAAGGCAAGGTGAATGCATGGCCGCTCGACGAAGGCCTGATCGACTATGTCGACGCGTCCTACGGTGATGAATCTGAAGAAAACGATCTCTACGTCGCCAACGTGATTGCAAATCCGACACTCAAGGTCGGTGGTGAAACCATAGATGCCACCGAAATCACGCCGACCCTGCTTGCAGACTCCCTGCAGGAAGCCGGCGAAGTGGAAACGAACGTTGCGACCGGCTACCACGCCATCGAATTCCTGCTGTGGGGTCAGGACCTCAACGGCACCGAAGCTGGTGCCGGCAACCGCCCTGCCACCGACTTTGATCCGGCAAACTGCACCGGTGGCAATTGCGAGCGCCGCATTCAGTATCTGCAGGCCGCAACCGATCTTCTGATTTCGGATCTTGAAGAAATGGCCAATGCCTGGGCTCCTGACGGGGCTGCGCGCGAAGAGCTGGCCGGCAAGGGCGAGGCCGGTGGTCTTGCTACCATCCTGACCGGCATGGGATCTCTTTCCTATGGCGAACTGGCCGGTGAGCGCATCAAGCTTGGCCTTATGCTGCATGATCCGGAAGAAGAGCATGACTGCTTCTCCGACAACACCCACATGTCGCACTACAACGACGTGGTCGGCATCCGGAACGTCTATTTCGGGTCGTACAAGAGCCCGGTCGGCAACGATGTTTCCGGTGCTTCCCTGGCCGATCTGGTGGCGGAAAAGGATCCGGCGCTGGCGGAAGAAATGAAGACGAAGCTCGACGCCACGCTGGCGGCTTTCGAAGCCATGAAGGCCCGGGCCGAAAGCGGCGAAGCCTACGACCAGATGATCGGCGAAGGCAATGACGAGGGCAACGCCGTCGTGCAGGCCGCTGTCGATGCGCTGGTTGACCAGACGGCTTCCATCGAGCGGGTCGTCAAGGTGCTTGAACTCGACGATATCGCGTTTGAAGGTTCCGACAGCCTGGACAACCCGGGCGCCGTTTTCGAATAATCGAACAGATCGTCAGGCGGCATCGGCCGCCTGACGGCTTGTCCGCGAATTGGGGCTCGCGGATTACAGTCAGGATGCGAATATGAGACTGGTCCCCAGACCGGGCGCCATGACGGGCGTCTTTTTGTGTTTCTGCCTGGCGGCAGGAACCGCTCTTTCAGATGATACGCTGTCTCACCGGGATGATCTGTCGGCCAAGGACAGGATCAAGGCCGCGAAGGTTCTGCAGCCGCCGGCCGATTTCGAAGCCGCTGAAGCCTTTGAAATCATGCAGGGCGGGGCCGGTACGTCCCGAAAGCGGATCAACCGGGATGCCTATTCCCACTCCAATGCCAATCTGACCTTCGAAGAACAGGCCACCTTCAAGGTAGGCAACGGGCTGTTCAAGAAGCTCTGGGCGTCTTCTCCCTCGTCGACACAGGCATCGGATGGCCTGGGACCGCTCTATAACGCGCGCTCCTGCCAGGGGTGTCACTTGAAGGATGGCCGGGGCCGACCGCCGCGGGCGAGTGAAGACGCGGTTTCCATGTTCCTTCGCCTGTCCATCCCACCTCAGTCCGAGGCGCAGCGTCAGGCACTTGCCGACAAGGATATCCTGCTGGTGCCGGAGCCGACCTACGGCGGTCAGTTCCAGACCTTTGCGGTGCCGGGCCTGCCCGGTGAAGGACGCTTCGATATCGAGGTGGAGGAGATCGAGGTTCCGCTGGCCGGTGGGGAAAAGGCTGTGTTGCAGAAGCCCGTCTACAAGATCCGGGATCTTGGATATGGCGACATGCACCCCGACACCATGATTTCGGCCCGCGCGGCCCCGCCCATGATCGGCCTCGGTCTGGTGCAGGCCATTCATCCCGGCGACATTGAAGCGCTTGCGGACCCTGACGACATCGACAGTGATGGAATTTCCGGCAAGGTCAGCCGGGTTCGTGATCCCGCGACGGGTGCGTTAACGCTTGGCCGTTTCGGCTGGAAGGCTTCCAAACCCTCGATCCGTGCCCAGTCCGCAGCAGCGTTTGCCGGTGATATCGGCATTTCGACACCCGAGATGCCGGATAATTACGGCGACTGCACCAAGGCGCAGACAGCTTGCCGCGCCTTGCCTCATGGCGAACAGGCAAACCTTGGTGTCTCGGAAGCTCCGGACCCGGTCATGGATCTCGTCACTTTCTATTCGGAAAACCTGGCGGTGCCGATGCGCCGCGACGTGGATGATCCCGAGGTGCTGAAAGGCAAGCAGGTTTTCTACCAGTCAGGCTGTCCTGCCTGCCACCAACCGAAATTCGTGACCAGTCGAAAGGCGGAAAATCCGGCGCACAGGTTCCAGTTGATCTGGCCTTATTCGGATTTCCTGTTACATGACATGGGGGAAGGCCTCGCCGACAATCGCCCGGTGGGTGACGCCAGTGGACAGGAGTGGCGTACGCCGCCGCTATGGGGCATTGGCCTGGCCGAGACTGTCAACAATCACACCCGGTTCCTGCACGACGGCCGCGCACGCAATCTGCTGGAAGCGGTCCTGTGGCACGACGGCGAAGCCCGACAGGCGCGCGACGCTGTGGTTGCGCTTCCGCCCGCCGACCGACAATCGCTTATACGTTTTCTGGAGTCCCTTTGATGCGCTGTTTGCTATTTGCCGCTCTCGTTTCCGGAGCCGTTATCGCCCAGCCCGCGTTCGCCACGGACTACGAGCCGAAACTCGACAATCTGATCGAGGCCTATATCCAACCGGCAACCGGTGCGTTTGCCGAAACCTCTGCAAATCTGCCGGACGCTCTTCGAGCGGTCTGCGCAAATGCGGACGAAGCATCGGTCGAGGGGTTCAGGACGGCCTTTTCAAACACTGTGCGGGATTTCTCCCATGTGCATTTCTTGCGGTTTGGCCCGTTGATCGACAATGATCGCCTCAGTCGGCTGGCCTTCCTGCCCGACCCGCGTGGCATCACGCAACGCCAGATCCGCAAGCTCCTCGCTTCTGAAGACAAGGACGCCTTGTCTGCGGCGACGCTCAAGGACAAGAGCGTCGCGGTTCAGGGACTGACAGCACTGGAATTGCTTGCTTTCGACAAGGACAGTGCGGTTCGGCTGGGGCAGGCGGACGACGGCAAGGACTTCAGCTGCGGCTATGCACTGGCAATTTCGGAAAACCTTGCGGCCATGGCCAGCGAAATCGCTGCCGGCTGGCAGGATCCCGGCGGATACAGCGAGGTGCTCTTGACAGCCGAAGGCGGCAACGAGCGGTTCCATACGTCGAAGGAAGCGCTGGAAAGCGTGTTCAACGCGCTGGTCACGGGGCTGATCATCGCGCGGGATCAGGATGTGCTTCCGGCATTGGGAACCGGCAAGGACAAGGCCAAGGCGACGCGCTTTCCGTTCTCGCGCTCCGGCAACAGCGTGGTCTATCTCAACGGCGAGCTGCTCGGCATTCAGAAGGCCATTGCTTCCCTCGACCTGAAGGACCTGACGCCGGACGATTTCACCTGGATTTACGACACGCTCGACTTCGAGTTTGGCAATGCTGTCACTCTTCTGGGGACCCTAGATCCGCCCTTGCGCCAGTCCTTTGAAGAAGGCGATGCCTACGACAAGATGGTTGTTCTGGCGATCACGCTGAAATCGCTTCGCGACACGATTGCCCTTGAACTTGCAGGTGCCCTGGAACTTGCTGGAGGTTTTAATGCGCTCGATGGTGACTAAGCCCCTTTCACGGCGTGGTTTTCTGGCGGCACTCGGCGGCCTTGCCGCCTTGCCGGCATTTTCCGGCTCGACGCTGGCGGCAAGCCTTCTGAACCGGGAAGCTTCCGACGGTGTGCCGCTGTTCGTGAGCGCCTACAAGCTTGAAAACGGCGATTATGGGGTCGGTGTTGTCGACGACCTTGGACAGGTTCTGGCCAGGATCGGTCTGCCGGGACGGGGCCACGGCGTCGCGGTTTCTCCTGACAAGTCCAGGTTTGTGGCCTTTGCCCGCCGGCCCGGCACATTCGCGGTCGTGGTTCGACCATATCAGGATGTGGAGCCGGAGGTTCTCACGGCGGAACCTGGCCGCCATTACTATGGACATGGCTGTTTTTCCGCTGATGGCAGACTGCTCTATGCGGTCGAAAACGACTATGCCGCTGCCCGTGGCGTGATTGGCGTTTACGACATGAGTGGCCGTCAGGTTCAGCGGATCGGCGAGATCGAGACCCATGGCATCGGTCCGCACGACCTCCTGCTCGCGCCGGACGGGCGAACGCTTGTCGTTGCCAATGGCGGCATCATGACCCATCCGGACAAGGGGCGTGAAAAGCTCAATCTCGACACCATGGCGCCGACCGTGGTGTTCCTGGATCGCGAAACCGGTGATCTTCATGCCAGCCACGCACTGGACGCTTCCCTGCACCAGCTGTCGCTCCGGCATATGGCGCTGGACGGACAAGGGCGGGCTTGGGTCGGCGGTCAGTTCGAGGGGCCGGAAACAGACCTGCCGCCTCTGGTTGGCGTGTTTTCGCGGAACGAAGCACCCATCCTGACGGAAATTCCGACAGGTATCGCGTCAGGCCTTCAGAACTACATCGGCTCGGTGACCGCAAACGCAAGCGGTGAGGTCATTGCAACGTCCGCTCCAAGGGGTGGGCAGACGTTGTTCTGGAAGGCCGATACCGGCGCATTCCTGGGTGCCGAGGCCATTGCCGACGGATGCGGCGTTGCGCCGATCGATCAGGGCAGCTTTCTGATATCTGACGGCAACGGGGCATTGTCTCTTGTTGAGGATCCTGCCCAGCCGGCGGAAATTCTGGCTCGCCCACCGGGCATCTCCTGGGACAATCACATGTTTGCCCTGTCCTGAGACAGAGCATCGGACGGCCGGATCCTGCACCATTCAGGCTGTTTTCAGCCTGAATGGTGCCAACCTGGGGCAAATTCGGCAGACTTCCTGCTTTTGTCAAAATCGACTGGCACAGTGATCGCGATCGTATGCCGGTCCCAGGGGCGGTATGCGGTGTTGTAGACCGATTTGCCGGTATTTGATCGTTCTGTCTCCTTTCCTGCGCAAGCGTTTGCTTCTGCTTGGGGACGTTCCGGCCCGATTGGTCTACATTGGGGACCGATTCGCGACGGGGAGACACTAAATGCGTCGGCTTTTGATCGGACTGGGCAGTCTGCTGTTCATGCTGGTAACCATCATTCTGGTGGTGCCGCTGTTCCTGCCCAAGGACGAAATCAAGCGTCAGGTAGTTGAGCAGGTGGACAAGCGCTTTGGCTGGCGCGTGCGCCTGGACGGACCTGTGTCCTTGTCGCTGTTTCCCGGATTTTCGCTGGTCGCGGAAGATATCGGCCTTGCCGGCGAGGCCGGTGCCGACGGGATCGAGTTCGCCAAGGCCGAGCGTGTCGAATTTGGCCTCGCCTGGGGTGGTCTGGTTTCCGGTAATATCCAGGTGACCGGTATTGCCCTGGACAAGCCGGACATCTATCTGGAAATCGGCCCGAACGGCACCACGAGCTGGGAACCCCGCCGCGACATCAGCGACATTGGCGACTTGATCGAGGCTGAAACCGGCGACGCTGAAACCGATGCGGTGGCGGAAGCCACGCCAGCGCCTGCGTCTGAAGCAGAGCCGGCAGAAACAGCCGCAGCTCCCGAGGGCTATCTCAAGAGCATTGGTGTCGACAGCCTGCAGATCACCGGTGGCACGGTGACCTACAAGGCGCCGGATGCTGCCGAGCCGGTTCGTATCTCCAACCTTGATCTCAGCCTGCAGGCGCCCAGCCTGTCGGGTGAGGTGGATCTGACATCCAGCTTCACGTTCCGCGAAATGCCGGTCGCCATCGCAGGTTCCCTGACCAACCCGCTCGCTCTCATGGGTGGGGAGCAGGTTCCGGTAGACCTGAAAATTTCCAGCGGTGAAAACAGCGTCTCGGTCACCGGTCAATCCGGCCTGGATCCGATGCGCGCTGAGCTGGCTCTCACAGCCGCCGGGCCATCCCTGAAGGCTCTCGCAGCGTTGGCCGGGCAGGATCTTGCCGCCGATCCGGGTGCTTTTGCCGTGTCGGCCAAGGTTGCAGGCACCGAGGCCATGCTGTCGCTGGCTGATCTCGACATCACGCTTGGCCAACTGTCTCTTGGCGGTGCGGCGGACGCGGATCTGTCGGGGAACGTTCCTGAAGTCTCCGGCCGGCTGGTGCTGAAAGACGGTTCGATTGCCGATCTCCTGCAGCTGGCGGGCAGGGATTTGCCTGCAAGCGGCAAACTCAGCCTCGACCTCGCCTTTGCAACCGTGGGGCAGACAGGGGAGGAACTGCTTGCCGGTCTTGATATCACGGGGTCCGTACGTATCGCCGAGGGCGAGATTGGCGGACTTGGGCTTGCTTCGGCGGTTGGCGGCGATCCGGAAGCGGACCGCCTGACGAACCTTGCCATGGATATCGATCTGCAGGGACTGGAAAACCCGATATCGCTCAGCGGTGCCTTGTCCTGGCGCGGAGAAGCGTTCAGCCTGACCGGCGAAGGAGACACCGCTCGCCTGCTGGCGGGGGGAGCTGCGCCGATTTCCGTGAGCGTGAAAGGCAATCGCGTGAGCGCCGGCTTCAATGGTCGGGCTTCGCGCGATGGTGCGCTTGATGGTGCGGTCAGCGTCGATACTGCCGACCTGCGCGGGCTCATGGCGTGGCTCGGCAAACCGCTCGGCAGCGGTGGTGGTCTGAGGCGCTTCAAGGCTTCGGGCATCTTTGGCGTCGCAGGCGAGACGATTTCATTCGAGGAAACACGGTTCACGCTGGACGATACGTCGGGTGAAGCCAACGGACGGATCGTCCTTGGTGGCAAGCCAAGCGTTACGGCGCGGCTGGATCTGCGGGAACTTGTGCTCGACCCTTATCTCGGCGGCGCATCGTCTTCGGGCGCAGGCAGCGGCGGTGGTGGCGGTTCTGGCCAGGCGTCCGGAAATTCCTCGGCTGGCGGCGGCAAACGCGGTGGGGCAGGTGGCTGGAGTACAGAGCCGATAGATTTCTCCGGTCTCAACGCGATCGACGCGGACTTCAAGCTGACCACCAGCGAAATCCGCTGGGACAAGATCAAGATCGACCAGAGCGCCCTGTCGACCACCATCAAGAACGGTGTGCTGACTGCGAACCTGGAAAAGCTGGCACTATACGGCGGCTCCGGCACCGGTACGGTTACGCTCAACGGGGCGTCCGCAACACCTCAAGTTGCCGCGAAATTTGCTCTCGCCAACCTCAACGCCTATCCGTTGCTGCGCGATGCAGCCGATTTCAGCTGGATCGAAGGCAAGGCCAACATCAACCTGGATGTTACCTCCAAAGGCGGCAGCGAACAGGCATTGGTGCAGGCCCTGAACGGGACAGCCAACTACACGTTCGCCGACGGCGCGATCAAGGGTATCAACGTGCCGCAGATGGTGCGTGGCCTGTCGGTGGAGACGTTGCTCGGATGGCAGGCCAATCCGTCGGCCAAGACCGATTTCAGCTCGCTCGGCTCAACGTTCCAGATCCAGAACGGCATTGCCAAGACCGACGATCTGTCCCTGATCGGGCCGCTGGTTCGCATGACCGGCAAGGGCACGACGGACATGCCGGCGCAGCGACTTTCCTGGCGTGTGGAGCCGAAGATCGTGCCGACGCTGGAAGGCCAGGCCCCGCAGCCTCGGCGGAAGGGCGAAGACAAGAAGCTGGCCGGCCTAGGTGTGCCCATCGTGATCGAAGGTCCGTGGAACGATCCGCGGATCTATCCGGACATCAAGGGTATTCTGGAAAACCCGGAGGCAGCCTACAAGCAACTGCAGAAGACCGGCGGTGAGCTGATCTCCATTCTTCAGGGAAAGAAGGAACCATCCCAGGAGCTGGTTGACCAGGCCAACAAGGTCATCAACCAGGCGACCGGCGGCAAGACCCAGATCGACGTTCAGAAGGTTCTGGACGGTGAGGTCGATGACGAGGAAGTTCTGAAAGCGGTAGAAGAAGGTTTCGGTCTGCCTTCCGGCCTTTTGGGCAACGTTTTCGGGAACAAGAAGAAAAACAAGAACTGACGGCACATTGGCGCAAAGGTGCTGCGTTCGGGGGCTGCACCTTTGCTTTTGCCGTGGGACTGAGCGGGCAGGTTTCGGCTGTGCGAGTGGCCTGGCAGCGGACCTGTTGTCCGGTCAGAACTGCCGCGCCCGATGGGCCAGTTCGACACCAGGACTGACCCGCATCAGCCGCATTTCTCCAAAGCTGCGGATCTCGCGTTTGCCAAGGTCTTCCAGGTGAAACTCGTCCACCAGGAATTCCTTCATGGCATCCGGAGCTACGACGCACATGGGATTGGCGAATTCCTGCAGTCGTGCGGCAAGGTTCACTGCCGAGCCGAAGACGTCATAAACGTACTTCTGGATTCCGACGACGGAACCGACTGCCGATCCCGTACCCAGTCCGACACGCGCCCGCCACTTGTGTTGATGGCTCTGGTTCCGACGCTCCAGGTAGCGAATGAAGCGCACGGCGCAGTTGGCAACAGCGCGCATGTGATCCGGTGAGGGCTCGGGCATGCCTGAAACGGCAAGATAGGCATCGCCGATGGTCTTGATGCGCTCACAGCCGAATTGCTCGGCGATACGGTCGAATGCGGTAAAGATGTCGTTCAGTTCTCCAAGCGTCACCGTCGGGTCGTGCTCTGCGGAAAATTTTGTGAAGTCCACGAAGTCGAGCATGACCACGGAAACGCTCTCGTAAAGCTGCGGCGTGACGACACCGAAGGTCTTGAACTCCTCGTAGACCGAACGCGGCATCAGGTTGAGCAGCAAACGCTCGACACGTTCCTTCTCGCGTTCCAGTTCCCGCGTATTCCGCTCTACCATGGAGGAATAACTGTCGATCATCGACTCCAGTTCGCGGATCCGCGTGATGTTCTGGCACTCAACGACGAGGAAGTCCTGCTCTTCAGCTGGCGAAACGGTCAAGGCGATGACCAGGGTCCGGCGCTTGAGCTTGACGGAGACTTCTCCGGAAAAGCGTCCCTGCTCTTTGATTGCTTCACGAAGCTGTTCGATGTCGATATCCGGCAGCAGATCGGCAAGCGTGGTGACGGCTTCCGGCTTGCCGAACCAATCGGAAAACGGAGCGTTCTGGAACAGGAACTGGAGGTCCTTGCTGTTGACGACGGCAATGCCGACCCCGATCGCGCGCAAGAGCTGCTGGTTGATGGCGGTGATGCTCATGTCGCACCGGTCGAAAGGATGGCGGAACGTCGCGCTTCGATTGCCGACATCACGGATTTGATGTCGGCAGGGTCGAACTTGTGTTCCACCAGCGTCTCGCGCAGGAGACGTGCAACTTCGTCAAAGTCCTCGTTTTTCAGGTCAAGGGTGGCGTGGGTTCGTCTCAGCCGCTCTTCCGAATAGCTGACCGGCCCGCCCAACAGATAGGAGATAAACTTGGTCTGATGATCGATCAGGCGGGTCATGTCGACGTCGTCGAAAAAGTCACCGATCTCGTCGGAATCGAGAACCTTGTCGTAAAAGGTCATTACGATGCGGCTCACCGACCCGAAGCCGCCGTACTTTTCAAACAATGTCGCAGGCATGCCGCAGAACTCGATTTTCAGAATGAGATCAAGAATAAGAGAGTAGTCGACTATTCTGGCAATGCAAAGATTTTGTGTCGACTATTCCTTTGCGTCATTCGTCAGCTTCCTCTGGGAAGCATGACGTATTTCTGTCGCCTGCTGCCTGTCAGATCGTAAATTCGTGCCTTGGATGTTTGCGAAAACCCGCTGCAGACAGTATCCGGTCGGTCGCCCGACCGGATGTGTCGATGTTCTTCGGGGGGCTGTTCCTTGTGAACCGCCTATTTGGAAAGGTCCTGAGCAAGCATGAGCGCGTTGCCATCGGGATCGTAGAAGGTTGCGGTGCTGACCATGCTCTCGATGGTCTCCGTCGCTCCGTCGAATTTGACACCGGCCTCTTCCAGCGCACTGCGGGCACCTGCGATATCGGCCACGCCGAAGACGGGAACCGTGTTTCCGGGCGTCGGTTCGGATTGTTCGCCCAGTCCCAGGGTCACGCCTTCGGTTCGGGTTGCCAGCTCGCTCCAGCCAGCTTCGTCCATATGATAGAGCAACTCGAATCCGAGTTTTTCCGCGTACCAGTCGGCACTTGCATGCCTGTCGCGAACGGAGAGGGCGAGAGTGATCGTATTATCCAGAGAAACGACAGGCATGAGACTTTCCTATGTATCAAAAGTATAGTAGCTATAAAATATGAATATGCAGCTTCTTGTCAACCTCACATCCAAAGCCTGGTCGCTGAAAATTCTGGCTCAGTTGCATGCAGGTGTTTCCGGTCGACAAGCCCCGCTGATCGCGGCGACAGGGGCGAGTCGCAGTTCTTTTGCAGCAAGCCTTGAACATCTGTTCCAGCTTGGACTGCTGGAGCGGAACCCCGGCCACGGCCATCCCCTGCGGCCCGAGTTTCGGCTGACGGACAAAGGCAAGGCTGTTGCTGCCATGGCGAGCCGGATCGAGGAGATCGTTCCGAACGAGGACGCCTTTTCGGTACTGCGACGCAGCTGGACGGTGCCTATCCTGGCAGTAACCGGGGCGCCAAGCCGGTTTTCGGCGATCAAGGCAGACCTCGGACCGGTGACGGACCGGGCCTTGTCGAAGTCCCTTGGTGTTCTGGAAGAGAAGGAGTGGCTGAGGCGGGACATCGACCTGTCACAGCGCACACCTTTCCCGATCTATCACGCCGTGAATGCGGGTTTGAAAATCAATCAGGCGATCGCTGCGGGCGCCCGTTGACCCGGATGTGAACCAAAGTTCTACCCTGTGGTTGTATTGTCTGACCTCAAAATGAAGGTTTTCCGGCCGCAGTCCACCGCACAAGTCTTTGTCCAAGAACAATAATTTAGAAATCAATGAATCTGGGCGTGTAATGACGCATCATGACTCTTCTGGTTCATTGCAGTTTCCGGGTGTAGCGCTACGCTTGACTGGTCGAGGCGAATCTTGCGAGGCAAGCATGTCCCGGTCAGACGAAGAGAAATGCGGTCGCCTGATGCGCACCGCTTGCAGGAATGTCATCGGATTCTGGCAGCTTTTGCAGGAACCGGATGTTCACAGGCTCGATCATGTCAAACGCCTGCAGTATCGGGCCTACATGATCGGTTCCGCCCTCCATCTGGCAGACCTTGTGGTCAGGCACGAACACGCCCTGATCCATCTCCGCCGGGCGGTCGGGGAGCCCGAACTGGGCGAAGAAGCAAAACAGTTCCGCACCATGGTTCACGCGTTCGACGGTGATCATCAGGACGCACTGGATGCCAGGGCCCTGATTTTCAGTCAGGCCGTTCAGAGCGCGTTTGCGGATTAGAGACGGGTTCGGTTGAGGTCAAAGGCCGAGTGCGGCGACCATCCTGTCGACCGCATCCTCCACCGTGCCGGTGTTTTCGATGCGGATCAGATTGGCGACGTTTTCCGGTTCAAGGTCGGCACGGCGCAGCCGTTCCTCTATTTCCTGTCTGCTTTCGCGGCCACGTGCGGCGAGGCGTTCGGCGAGGACTTCGACCGGCGCGGTGATCAGCAGAACGCTGGCGTTTCGGTACTTGTCCTCTGCGTGCTTCAACACCTTGCGCGAGCCATTGGCAATCACGGTTGCGCCCGCTTCGATAGCCCGGTCGTAGCTTTGCGGGATGACGTAGCCGAGCCCGTGGGCCTCCCAGCACAGGGCAACCTTTCCGGCAGCTCTCAGCTGATCGAATTCGGCGCGCGAAAGCGTATCGTGATCCTCAGCCTCGACATCGGCCTGCCGGGTGATCGCTCGCCGGGCGAAGCTGACGTCCGTCCGGCCCGCCAGACGGGCCTTGAGCGCGGCCATCAATGTGTCCTTGCCGGCCCCGCTCGGCCCAACCACGAGCACCATGCGGCCGGGGCCGAGTTTTTCTGTCATGTCGGACGCAGCCTCAGGCAACCCGTTTGCCCTCGCGCCAGACACCGCGCACGATCGGGATGTCACCAACCATTTTCACCTGGATGAGATCGGCTCTGAGGCCGGGTTCCAGGGTGCCGCGGTCTTGCAGGCCAATGGCCTTCGCGGGCGTCGCCGTGACCATGGCGACTGCCTGTGGCAGGGCAATCGCCTCGACCTCTGCAGCCAGCTGGAACGCAGCCTGAAGCAGCGAAATCGGCACATAGTCCGAGGAGAGCACATCCAGAACGCCCGCTTCGGCAAGCGCCTTCGCCGAGATATTGCCGGAATGGGATCCGCCGCGGACGACGTTCGGCGCCCCCATCAGAACAGCCATACCGGCTTCGTGAGATGCCTTGGCGGCTTCCAGCGTGGTTGGAAACTCGGCGATTTTCGTCTGCAGTGAAATCGCCTCGTCCACATGGGCGGTGGTGGCGTCGTCGTGGCTGGCGATGGCGATGCCGCGCGATTGGGCGATGGCCGAGAGATGCTTGCGGTTTTCAGGAGCAAGACTGCTGGCGCGCGCCTGGCGCTTGCGGATGAAGTCGTCCATCTGGGCGTCGGTGAAGCCCTTCTTGCCCTGATAGTAGATCTTGTAGGCATCCATCGACACGAACTGGCGCTGGCCGGGTGTGTGGTCCATCAGCGAGATCAGGCGGATGCTGTCGTCGTCCTCGAACACCTTGAAGGCGCTGAGCACGTCGGGTGCAGACACTTCGCAGCGCAGGTGGATGAAATGGTCGGCGCGCAGGCGGTTTTCCCGCTGGCCGGTTTCAATGGCATCCGCAAGCGCGCGCATATCCGAATAGCCAAGGTCCGCGTCTTCATCCATGCCGACGCGAAGCGCGTCGAACACGGTGGTGATGCCGGAACACGCGATCTGGGCGTCGTGGGCCTGCACGGCGGAAACCGGGCTCCAGCGCACCTTGGGACGCGGCGCGTAGTGGGTTTCCAGGTGGTCGGTGTGCAGTTCGACCAGGCCTGGCAGCAGGTAGTCGCCTTCGCAGTCATGCCCGTCGACCTCGGTCGGTGACCCGATGCCGGAAATCAGACCGGCATCATCGACCGTCAGGGAACCGTCGAACACTTCGCCTGCGAGAACCAGACTGGCATTCTTGAAGACTTTGGGATGCTTGCTCATGCAGATTCCTCTTGGGAAAGACGCTCGGCCTGGCTGAGCGCGTCGGCGGGAGCGACGCTGCCGGTCAGCTGAAAGACGGTATGGACCTGGAAAGGCGCGCCGCGTTCGGCTTCGGTGTAGAGCGCAACGTGGCGGCACAGCCGCTTCTTGCCGATGACATCCGCAAAGTGGTCCTGGGCGGCATTTGCCATCCGCTCCATGTCGCTGTCGTCTTCCAGTTTGTTGGAAAGGGTCAGGTGGAAGCGGAATTCATCGAAGATATAGGGATAGCCCCACCTGACGAGATAGGTGTCATGCCTTTCCGACAGTCCGCTCTTGCGGCGGCGCTCAAGATCCGCCTCGGACAGTGGTGCGCGGAACGGCTCGAAGCGACGCACGCACAGGCCGGCGAAGGCGCGCAGGGCCGGCTCTTCTGCCTCAGGGGTCAGCGCCAGAAAGCGGCCAAGCCTGTTCACGCCGAGCGCTTCTATCTCATAAGGGGCGATTTCTTCCGCAAATGCTGCGCAAGCGTCCAGCAGCGCTGCCTCGGTCTGATCGGCTGCGAGAGAAAACGGGGCTTTCAAGGTCCCGTGAAATCCATAGCGCCGGGGGTCGGTCGTCAACTCCTGGAAACGTGCCGATGTCATGCCGGGCAGCTCCGGCTGCGGAAGGGCCGTGCCGGAAAAGGGATCGCGCCCGAGCCAGGAATTTCCGAGCTGCATCAGGCGGTCGTCGGCATCGGCGGCGAAATAGAGGGCGTAGCGCATGAAGAAAATCGCGATTTTGAAATGTGGTTTGGCCGGATGTGGCAGGGCCACATCCTTCAACTTTCTGAGGGAGTGACCTAAAGGCGGGCGGTGACTTTTCTGTGACAGTTTCCGCCCGTCTGCAAGCCTTTCCTCATCTCGTGGCTCAGGCGGCTGCCTCCGCGCTGAAACCGGTCACGTCGATGATGCGGTCGGCTATCTGCTCCCGGACGTCCTGGTCGTGAAGAATGCCCACCATGGCAACGCCCTGGGTTTTCTTTTCTTCCACCAGACGGACGACCACGGCCCGGTTGGCAGCGTCGAGAGAGGCGGTTGGCTCGTCCAGCAGCAGGATCGGATAATGGGCAATGAACCCCCTGGCGATGTTCACGCGCTGCTGCTCGCCTCCGGAGAACGTGGCGGGCGGCAGGGTCCAGAGGCGCTCGGGCACATTCAGCCGCGACAGCAGGGAGCGGGCCTTGTCGACGCCCTCTGCCTCGCTGGTGCCCTGGGCGATAAGAGGCTCGGCGACGACGTCTTCGGCCGAAACACGCGGGATGGTGCGCAGGAACTGGCTGACATAGCCGATCGTGTCTTCTCGCAGGCGCAGGACCTTGCGCGGCTCGGCCCCGGCAATGTTGACGATTTCATCGCCAACCGTCACCAGGATCTGACCCTCGTCACAGCGGTAGTTGCCGTAGATCATCTTGAGGATCGAGCTCTTGCCGGCACCGGAGGGGCCGCCAAGGACGACACATTCGCCGGAATTCACCGAGAATTCGACCTTCTCGACCACGGGAATGACGGTTCCGCCCTGCAGGTGCATGGTGAAGGACTTGCCGACGTTGTTGAGATAGAGGCGTACGGGCATTTCGGTCCTCATACCTGGAGAATGGAAGAAACAAGCAGCTGGGTATAGGGCTCGCGCGGATCGTCGAGCACCTGGTCCGTCAGGCCGCTTTCGATGACGTTGCCGTGGCGCATCACCATGATCCGGTGCGACAGCAGCCGGGCGACCGCAAGGTCGTGGGTGACGATGACCACGGAAAGTCCGAGATCGGCGACCAGTCGGCGCAAGAGGTCGAGAAGACGTGCCTGCACGGAAACGTCCAGACCGCCTGTCGGCTCGTCCATGAAGACCAGCCTTGGTCTCGTGACGAGGTTGCGGGCGATCTGCAGGCGCTGGCGCATGCCGCCGGAGAAGGAGCGCGGATCGTCGTCGATCCGGTCGCTGTCGATTTCCACCCGTCCCAGCCAGTCGTCGGCGGTGGAGCGGATGTTGCCATAGTGGCGCTCGCCAACCGCCATCAGCCTTTCGCCGACGTTGGCGCCTGCGGAAACGTTCATGCGCAGCCCGTCCGCAGCATTCTGGTGCACGAACCCCCAGTCGGTGCGCATCAGCAGGCGGCGCTCGGCCTCGGTCAGCTGATAGAGGTTGCGCATGGTGCCGTCGCGCATGCGGTATTCGATAGCTCCCGCCGTCGGCGCGAGACGTGTCGACAGGCAGTTGAGCAACGTGGTCTTGCCGGAGCCGCTTTCGCCGACGATGGCAAGCACCTCACCGGGCCAGAGATCGAAGGAGACATCGGCGCAGCCGATGCGGTCGCCATAATAGCGGGTGACGTTATGAACCTGCAGCAGCGGGTCCGCGGAGGGAAAGGCGTTCATCGGGCGGTCTCCTCTGCCTGGGTGGCGCCGAACTGGTGTGCCGCCGGATCGGCCGCCATCGGGCCGAGATGGCCGTCCGCGCGCCGTTCCTCGCAATAGTCGCTGTCGGAGCAGACGAACATGCGCCCGCCCTTGTCATCCAGGATCACCTCGTCGAGATAGACATTCTCCGCGCCGCACAGGCCGCAGGGCTTGTCGAACTTCTGCACCTCGAAAGGATAGTCCTCGAAGTCGAGGCTTTTCACCTTGGTGTAGGGCGGAATGGCGTAGATGCGTTTCTCACGTCCGGCACCGTAAAGCTGAAGCGCTGCCATCTGGTCGATCTTCGGGTTGTCGAACTTCGGCGTCGGCGAAGGATCCATCACGTAGCGGTCGTTGACCTTCACCGGATAGGCGTAGGTAGTGGCGATATGGCCGTTCTTGGCGATGTCCTCGTAAAGCTTCACATGCATGAGGCCGTAATCCTCGAGCGCATGCATCTTCCGAGTCTCGGTTTCGCGTGGCTCCAGGAAACGCAGGGGCTCGGGAATCGGCACCTGGAAGACAATGATCTGGTCTTCGCGCAGGGCCTTTTCCGGAATCCGGTGGCGGGTCTGGATGACGCTTGCCTCCGATGTCTCGTAGGTGGTGCGCACGCCGGCGGTCTTTTCAAAGAAACCGCGCAGGGAAACCGCATTGGTGGTGTCGTCGGAGCCCTGGTCGATCATCTTCAGGCAATCGTCCTTGCCTAGGATCGCCGCCGTCACCTGCACCCCGCCGGTGCCCCAGCCATAGGGCATCGGCATTTCGCGCGAGGCGAAAGGCACCTGGTAACCCGGTATCGCGATGCCCTTCAGGATTGCCCGGCGGATCATGCGCTTGGTCTGCTCGTCCAGATAGGCGAAGTTGTATTCGCCCTGTTCGAAAATCTGAGCCGTGTCGTTCATTGCGCAGCACTCCGTTCCCTGAGTATCCGGCGATAGTGGTCGAGGCGCATGTCCAGCGTTCCGGTGTGCAGCTCGAACAGGTGATTGTCGTTGTCGTAGAAGTAGATGGACCTGCCTTCACCTTCGACGCGGGCGCGCGGTGGTTTGACTTCCAGGCCAAGCCGCTCGACGGCTGCCAGCTTCGTGTCGAAGTCTTCCTCTTCGATCTTGAAAGCCACGTGGTTGTAGGTGCGCTCGTTCAGGGCCTCGCCCTGCATGATCGCGATCCAGACGTCACCGACCAGAAAGAACTTTTCCTGGGAGAGGGAAAAGGTGGCCTCTTCGCTGGAGTAGACTTCCCGGGCTCCGAGCACCGTCGTCAGCAGGTTCGCCATCCTGTCCAGATCACTGACGATGAACGTCATATGACTAAGTCCGCTGCTCATTCCGCCGCCTCCTGGGCGGTGTTGCCCTCTTCTTCTTCCTGGCGTCGTTTTTCGAACCATTCGCCGCGCATCCGGCGCACCAGATCGAGTTCGGCCTGGAAATCGACGTAATGCGGCAGCTTCAGGTGTTCGACGAAACCGGTCGCCTGGATGTTGTCTGAATGGGACAGGACGAATTCGACATCCTGAGCCGGGGCGGACTGTTCCTCGCCCAGTTCCTGCCACCGCATGGAACGGTCGACCATGGCCATGGACATGGCCTTTCTCTCCACCTGCCCGAACACGAGGCCGTACCCCCGGGTGAAGGTCGGGGCGGTCTTGGCCGAACCCTTGAACTGGTTGACCATCTGGCACTCGGTTACCTTGATGGCGCCGAGCGTCACGGCGAAGCCGAGTTCCTCGGCGAAGAATTCCACCTCGACCTCGCCGTAGCGGATTTCGCCGGCGAAAGGGTGTGTGCGGCCATAGCCGCGCTGGGTGGAATAGGCCAACGCCAGCAGAAAGCCTTCGTCGCCACGGGCAAGGTTCTGCAGGCGCAGGTCCCGGTCGGCCGGGAAGGACAGGGGCTCGCGGGTCAGGTCGCCGACGGGCGCGTTCTCGTCGGTTACCGGGTCCGGCTCCATCAGGCCTTCGTCGCCAAGCAGGTCGGTGACGCGCGGCATGCTGCCTTCTTCAGCGGCAGCTGTTTCGACAGGCTTTTCGAGACCGTCCTCTTCGGCGGCCAACGCGAAATCCAGAAGGCGGTGGCTGTAGTCGAAGGTCGGGCCCAGCACCTGGCCGCCCGGCAGGTCCTTGTAAGTGGCTGAAACGCGCCGTTCCACCAGCATCTTCGCGGTGTCAATCGGCTGGCTGTAGCCGAACCGTGGCAGGGTCGTGCGGTAGGCACGCATCAGAAACGCGGCTTCGATCAGGTCTCCGCGCGCCTGCTTGATGGCAAGTGCGGCCAGCATCTCGTCATAGAGCGAGCCTTCGCCCATGACACGGGCGACAGCATGGGACAGCTGCTGGGCGATCTGCTCCAGCGTCAGCGAGGGAACGGAGGTGTCGCCCCGGCGGCGCTTGGCCATGAGCTTGTGGGCGTTGCGGATGGCCTTTTCACCACCCTTTACGGCTACATACATGGATCAGACCTCCGCTTTGAGGATGCGGGTGGAACGGGGCAGGGCAGACAGTGCTTCCTGTCCGGCAAAAACCAGATCGATACCCCGTGGAAACTGGCGGTTGTTGGCGATCACCTGGTCCCAGAACACTGGCGGAACCGGACCGGTGCCAAAGGAAACGGTGTCCTTGATGCCCGGGCCGCTAAAGGAGACGGCCGGATGGGACCCGAAGTCCTGACCGGTCAGGATCACCGTTGTCGACCGGTCCGGATATTCGGCCGATCCCTGGTTGAAACTTGCCAGGGGGATCATGCTTACCGGTGCGCTGACCAGCGCAAAGGCCGCTTCCACCGGTTCGGTGACGATCGAGCAGCCGGTGTGGAAGCGCAGAAAGGTCTTCACGGCGTCCGACGTCATCAGAGGCTTGTCGAGCCAGATCGGCGTGTCGTAGTCGAACAGGGTCAGGGCAATGGCGGCGGCCACCTGCGTCAGCGGTGCGGGCGGCTTCAGATTGCCGGCGGAAATCGCCTGCCGCGTACCCGGCCGGGCCATGGCATTCATGATAGCGCGAAAGCAGCCCTGCGCATCGTGAACCGGGTCCTGAAATCCTGCGGCCAGCGGGGCGGCGGCGGTCTGTTGTACTGCGCTCATCAGTTGTCTCCCCGCACCATGGTGAAGAAGTTGACCTTGGTGGCCTCGGTTTCCTCGCGAACGGTTTCCTGCGTGCCTGCCTGGGCTTCGGCCAGCGGAGCGATGATGTCCGTCTCGATGCGCTCCTGCATTGCAGGGCGTTGCCACAGGGCGTCGATCACGGCGGACTGCAGCGCTTTCTGCTTATTGCGGCCAAGGCTGTAGGCATTGCCGGTTTCACCGGTTTCCAGGCGAACAACGCAGCGGGTGACGGTGACCTCGCCCAGGTTGAACGGACTGCCGGTGCCGCCCATGCGGCCGCGCACCATCACCAGGCCGGTTTCGGGCTGGCGCACCAGCTCGTAGCTTTGCGGCGGAAGTGCGTTGAATTTTTCCGCGACGGCCTCGGCGGAGGCTGCGGCCAGCGTCGCGATCACCTTCTGGCGGGCGCTCACGGCTGCGCCGGGTTGGGTGTCTGGGGAGGCGGAAGAGGTAATGTCTGTCATGAAGCGCGCCTTTTGGGTTGGGCGGTTCTTCGGAAAGCGTTTGAAAACGCCCTTGTCCTAGACTTGATTTGTCTATTTGTCTAGACAAATAATCCGGTTGACTCTTTGGTACCGAAATTTGATGACGGGCTCATGACGACGAACAGCACTCTCGACCGCAGCGCCGGAATTGCGGTGTGGCGCCAGATCATGGAAACGCTGAAGGCGGAAATCGTGAGCGGGGCCTTTGAAAAAGGCAGCCGCCTGCCTCCGGAATCCGAGCTTGCAAGCCGGTTCGGCGTCAACCGCCACACGGTCCGCCGGGCGATCGCCGCGCTGACGTCGGATGGTATTCTGCGGGCCGACCAGGGCCGTGGTACCTTTGTTGCCTCAGCCCCGCTCAGCTATCCCATCGGGCCACGCACGCGCTTTTCGGAAATCGTTTCAGGCCAACTTCGGGCCCCGTCCGGCCGGTTGATCGGCTCGGCCGTCGAGGAAGCCGACGCCCTTCTGGCGCATCAGCTTGGCGTGCCGCTCGGAACGCTGCTCATTCGCGTGGAAACCCTGCGCGTTGCCGACGGTGTGCCGATGATTGCGGCCACAAGCTGGTTCGAACAGTCCCGAGTGCCCAATTTCGTCGCTGATTATGCCGATACCGGATCAATCACGGCGGCTTTGCAACGCGCCGGCATTTCCGATTACCGCCGCAAGGAAACGCGCATCACGGCCGAGCTGGTCGAAAACCGCGATGCCCAGCAGCTTGGTCTGGCACTGGGCCAGCCGGTGATGGTGATGGAAAGCGTCAACCTGGACATGACCGGCAAGCCCCTGCAATACACCCGCGCCCGCGTGGCGGCCGACCGCATGCAGCTGGTGGTCAGCGGCGAGGTTTAGACGCTCGCTTTGATGCAAGGTCCGTTCGCCTTTTTCGCCCGGTGAGCCATGCCCGCAGGATCAGCCAATCCGCCGCCAGGCTCCGGGTGACATGCCCGCCATCTTCTTGAATGCGCGGGAAAACGCCGCTTCCGACCGGTAGCCCACGCTCCAGGCGATTTCTGCAATTGATGATCTGCTGTCCCGCAATTGACGCGCCGCGAGCTGCAGGCGCCAGGACGTCACGTATTGCATCGGTCCCTGACCCATTTTTCCGGCAAACCGTTCGGTCAGCACCGTACGAGAGGTGTTGATCTGCCGGGCAAGTCGTTCCAGCGTCCAGTCCGATGCCGGGTCGGCGTGTATGGCGGTAATCGCGGCACCGGCGACCGGGTCAGTGAGGGCGCCGAGCCAGCCTTCGCTCGCCGGGGCCTGCGACAGCACATGGCGACGAAGCGTTTCGATGAAGATCAGTTCGCACAGGTGCAGGCGTACGCTGCGGCTGCCGGGCTGGTCTGACTGTATTTCTGTCCGGGCTATGTCGATCAGCCTTTGCAAACTGTCATCAGTCCTTTCGGATGGCGAGACAAGAAGCCGGCGTTCGAGCCTTGCAAGCAGAGGGTTGAAGGGTCTGGCGTCGCAGGCGAGGAACCCGCACAGGAACAAGGCCCGCGGGTCTCTGCCACCGCCTTCCGGAACGATGCTCGGCAAGCGTCCGGCGGCAAGGTTTTCGAAAAAGTTGACGACCTCGTCCGCACTGAACTCGGGAGGCGTTCCAGCTGCGCTTTCCATCCGGTACCCATCACCCTGCGGGAAGACGAGAACGTCACCCCGGTTGAACCGGATGGGTGCCTCGCCCGGTATGGAGGCCAGGCCTGAGCCTTCCAGGACGACATGATAGGACAGCACGTGCTGCCCGGGATCTGCAAGGATCGCGCGGTAGGCATTCGTGTGGGGAATATCGACGCACCAGGGGTCGCTGGCATCCACCAGAAACATCAGCGCACCGGTCAGGCGCACGAGGTTCAGAACGTCGGCGAGTGGATCCTGTGCCGGTTCAGACCCGGCAGGGGGTGCCGTTTCCTGCGCGGATGCGGGGGCAGAACTTGCGGACGGTGGAGCATGGAGCCGGGACATGTCCAAGTTTAGCATTTCCAGCCGCAGGTAAGAAATCAACGGAAGGACACTTCGCCATGGCTGCATTCGTGTTTTTCGACGTCAGGGAAATCCGCGATCCGGAACGGCTTGGTGCCTATCGCGCCAAGGTCTTTGAAACCGTGGAACACTTTGGCGGGCGCTACCGTGTTCTCGGCGACATGGATAGCGTTCTGGAAGGTGACTGGACGCCAAATATCCCGGTGCTGATCGAGTTTCCCGACAGCCAGACTGCCCGAGCCTGGTATGAGTCCGATCTTTATGCCCCGCTTAAGAAAGACAGGATTGCCGCAGCCCGTTGTGACGGCGTTCTGTTAGGCGGATTCGAGCATGGTCCGGGCACTTGAGGAAACAAGCGCCCGTGACGGGTGCGTGGCCGACGCTTGATCAGGATTCCGGCAAATTGGCCGGGTCGAAGTCGCACATCTCGGCGGCCTTGGCGAGGCTCTCGCTGAAGCCGGCCGGCGAGAAGCGGCCGTAGAGCCAGGTTTCGCCCAGGCTTTCGCGCTCGACGGAAATGTCGATCGTTGTCTGCGCATCTGCCACCGCGGCGGCCATGTCCTTCACGAAGCCGGACGTCATCGAGATCTGGTAAGGGTCCTGCATGCCGACGGGAAACATTTCTCCTCCCAGCCAGGAATCTTCTCCGTCGATGGTAATTTCAACCAGGTCGGTTTCGGCCCAGGGGTCTTCTTCGTTTTCGGTGTAGGGCGCATATTCGTATGTGAAATCCGCATTATAGCCTTTGACGTCGAAGCTGAACTGCAACGAGCCGGAGGTGTCGCGCGCCGGGGCGTTGTTATAGACAAGGCAGGTGCTGCCGATCCTGGCGGCTTCCCAATCGCCGCTGCTGAACGGCGCGGCAGCCGCACCTGTTGCCGGCAGCAAGGCCAGTACCGAGACAAAAGCTCTGAAATTCATTCCAAAATACCTCAAATGCATATTGATATGCGGACACCGGCCCCTCGCGCGGCGGTAAGCTCTGCGCACGCTCGAACCTTTGCCGTTTCCGGCAACGCGGCGCATGCGCATTGCTGACTAGACGCGAATTTGCTTAAGGACAGGTTCAGTAAACTGCATGTCCGGTTTCTGAGCACGCAGGAGGCAGTGATCGGCTTGCTGTCTCTTGCAGGCAGGAGGAAAAGGCTCCTCCGGTTTTGCCTGCCTGCCGTTTCAAGGCGATGTGTTGGAACGCCTGTTGACCCGCAAATCCAGTCGGCCCAAGCTTGCGGTTGCCAACATTTTTCCCGGGCGAGGTACCTTCGTGACAGCCCCACACCGCCTTGCGTGCGACACGATCGTATTTGCGTCCACCCAGAGAACGGGCAGCACGGCGCTGGCAACGATGCTGAGTGCGTCGAAGGTGACCCGGCAAAGCTACGAGTGGTTCGGGCAGGGGCATTTCGACAAGAAGATCAGGCACTTCCTGCCGGAGTTTCACGATCTGCCCGCAACGGCAGAGGAGCTGAAGCGCTACGTGCGGGCGATCCGGCATTTTGACGCCGGTTCAGGTCTGCCGGTCTCGTTGATGCTGCACAATTATCAGTTCGACCTGCTGCGGGAACTCGGCGTGACGATGCTGGAGGAGCTCTTTGGCGACTGCATCTACGTCTACAATCACCGGGGCGACATCTACTATCAGGCCGTATCGCTTCACATTGCCATCCAGACCCAGCAATGGGTTTCCGCGCAGGAGCGTATCGCCGAGCCCAGCTACGATTTTGAAAGCATCGACAGGCTTGTGAACTGGATTTCGCAGGACTGCGAAAGCTGGCTGGCCTATTTCAGACAGAACGGCATCGTGCCGTTCCATGCCGCCTATGAGCGTTTCGCCCAGGATCCCCGCGCGGCAACACAGCTCCTGCTGGACTGGCTGGGCATGCCTGGCCAGGCTATCGAAACGACTTCACTGCAACGCCAGGCGAGCGACCTGAACACGGACTTCTATCATCGATATCTTGCCGAATGCGGCACCCGCAGAGCTTCGCAGGATCCTTGAGCGAACTTGCTTGGGCGTCGTTCCGGCGGTCGATTTGCCCCTCGCGCCGCCCCATTTGCAGGTTGGCTGGCGATATTTCAGTCAACAGTCACTTGCCTGAAGTGTGATGCCCCTCAGGCGCTTGCGCTGTGTTTCGGGCGGATGCTCCAGGAGATCCCAAGTACACTCAGGAGCAGGAAGACCGGGAGGAACGCCAGCGGGCTTGCCGCCGCGACGAGGGCCGTGCCGGCCGCGCAGGCAATGGACGCGGCGGCCTCCGCAAGCGTGGAGGCCTTGGAAGCGACCTGACGGCGCCGGAAGGTTGTGCGCTTGGCCTGCGCCCGGAACCAGAGTTGAACAAGCACTGCGCTTGCTGCCGCGGTCATCGCGCCGGCGGCGGTGATGACAGCGCCCCAGAGCGATATGAGCGCCAGGCCCAGGGAGATCGGCAGCACGATTGCTGCGATAATCGTCAGCACCGACAGCACTTTCGCCCACAGACGTGTGAACGCAGAGATGGGGGCTGTTGCAATCAGGTCGGGTGCGTCCTCACCGGAGATGGTCAGCCAGGCGAGGCCGCCGGCAAGCTGTCCAACCGCCATGACGACAACCGGGGCGACGATCACGGAAATCTCGGTTTTCTCGCCAAAGCTGACCCAGAGCATGACAGCCGGCGGGATGAGATAGAGAACCTGCATCAGCGTCTGGGATATCAGCCAGGGATCGCGGGCGATGAGCTTGAGTTCCTTCAAGACGAGCGCACCGAGCGGCGAATAACTGCGAAAGGTCCGCTCGGAAGCGCGGCCGCGCGGGGTCTTTTCCGTAACGCCAAGTGCGAGCACGACAATGCTGCGGAACTGGACCGCGCCGCGCCAGGCCCCGAGCGCAAAAAACGCTACGGAAACCGCCAGGAACAGGAACACGGCATTGGTCTGTCCGGCCACCGTGTGGGCGAGGAACCACCACGGCGAGCCCTCCCCCGGCGCATGGCTTGCCAGAAAGGCAGGGTCGAACAGCGTGAACCGCGACATCGACCCGAAGGACAGGATCGCCACCACCTGCATCCCGATGAGGAAGGCCGCGCCAACGACCGCTGCCAGAATTTGCGCATAGAACCGCGTGCGCTGCGCGCCAACCGTTCGGAACAGCGCGAGCGTGATCAAAACGCCTGCCCCGGTCGCGTTCAGCGACACCGCCAGAAGAACCACATATCCCGCCAGCCAGTGCTCCCCGCCAAGCACCACCGCAACATTGAGAAACGGTGAGATGACCAGCGCCGACATGGCCCAGCTCGTCAAGGCCATCATGACGATGCGCACGAGAAACAGGTCACGCGATGGGGCAGGGGAAGACAGGATCAGGTCCAGGTCATCCCGGGCGTAGAACGCACGGGTTACCGACTCCATCGCCTGTGACAGCATCATGGTGAAGCTGAGCAGCACCGTGACCGAAAGTGCTGCCTGTGCTGTCTGGTCGAGAACAAACCCGGTGGCAAAGCGGGGGGAAAGCACGGCATAGGCGATCAGGTGCATGACCGCGTAGAAGAGGCTCATGCCGATCAGGGCGCGTCGCAGGCTCGTGCTGCGCCAGCCTGAAAACATCCAGGCCCAGTCGCGCCATGCCAGCCGCAATTCATGGCGGGAGAAACGCAACAGGGCGGAAGAAGCCGCCGTCGCTCTCATGCCACCTTCTCATCAAGGAGTTCGGCCGTGTTCGCATGTGCGCCGGCGTCGCCGCCCACGATTTCCAGGAAAATGTCCTCCAGGGAATGGCCGCCGGCGCTTGCCCGTTGGCGCAGCTCTTCCAGCGTTCCTTCGGCTACAAGCTGTCCGCGGGCGATGATGCCGATCCGGTCGGCCATGCGCTCCGCCACCTCGAGGATATGGGTCGTCATGATGATCGACACGCCCTGCGCGACAAGCCCGGTCAGCACCTTCTTCACCTGGCGGGCAGAGCCTGCATCGAGGCCGGTGAGCGGTTCGTCGAGGATGATCAGGCGCGGTTCATGGATCAGGGCTCCGGCGAGCGCCACCTTCTGGCGCATGCCTTTCGAGAACCCGCCGCAGCGCTCATTGGCATGGGGGGCAAGTCCGAAGGCGTCCAGAAGGTTGTCGGCCTTGAACCTTGCAAGGTCCGGCTGCATGCTCCAGAGGCCTGCCACGAACTCGAGATATTCAAGCGGCGTAAGCTTGTCGTAGACCATGGGTTCGTCCGGAACCCAGGCCAGAACCTGCTTGGCGGCAATCGGATCCGCAAACGCATCGATGCCGCAGACCCTGACCGCCCCCGCATCGGCCTGAAGCAGGCCGGCGACCATGCGCAGCGTGGTGGTTTTGCCGGCACCATTGGGGCCCAGCAAGGCGTAGAATTCGCCTTTGCGCACCTTCAACGAGAGATCGTTGACCGCGGGTTCGCTGAAACGCTTGTGAAGATTGAGAATTTCGAGAGCGGCGTTACTGGAAGACGGCATCACTTTCTCGTCTCTGGAAGGTTTTCTCCAGTTTACCGATGGGACCTTTCGTTAATGTAAAATCCGGTCATTTGTCCTGGGCAGAAGTATCAGGGGCGAAAAAGAGAGTTGGAAGACCGGTTTGCCTAGTTCGGGATGGAGCTCGTGATGAGCCTTTCGACTTCGGCCCGTTGGTCCGCCGTGTAGATGGCACCCGGTGTCACCTTGAAGCCAGGGGTGAGGTTCAGACGCGCGACAAACGCCTCGACCGCGACGTCGGCCACCTCCCGGGCGGGTTCCGCCCCGCTGGGCAGACCGTCCGCTACGGGGGCGTCTGAGGAAAGGGTGGTTGCGGCCAGGGCATGCAGAACCTCGGGCGCGTCAATCAGAGGCAAGGCCTTCAGCATGAAGACGAGGCTGTCCGGCTCGGCCTCGGGGATTTGTTTCAGGAGGCTGGTTCGCGCGTCATCGTCCCCCAAGGCCGAAAGCGCCAGCCGGGCTGCCAGGGCTGCGGGGGCCGTGGGCTCCTGTGGTTGCGCCTTGACCAGGCGTGTGCCGGAAAGGTGAGCTTCAAGCGCATCTTCCGCTCCGGGTGCCAGTGCCCCCAGCAGCAACACGCCGCCTTCCGCGTCCGGCGCTTCCAGTGCCGCTGTTACTTCGGTCTGAAGCTGCTCGGCAACGGGGCCAGACGGTGAGCCATTGGCCAGCACGACTTTCAGCGCTGCGGCGCTGGCGCGTGCGCGCAGGTCCGGGTCGGCATCACCGATGTAGGGCAAGACGGGCGCCAGGGCCTCGGCACCGCCGACGGCGGACAGCAGATCCACCAGGGCTGATTTTTCCCCGGTGGTCTTCGCCGCGGCCAGGCGCGCCGCCAGGGGAGCGACGGCGGCCGGGCCTGCCTCCACTACAGCCTCCGTCGAGCCTCCGGCCAGCGCTGTGTCGATCTCTGCCTCAAGGTTCATGTCGTCTGCCATAGTGCTTCCTGCAATCCAGGTGAACAGAAACGCCCCTGCGATGCATCCGGCCAGGTTGCGGTGTCGAACCATTATGTGCCCGACGGATTGATGATGTTGGCCTGGGCGCGCGAAATCAGCTGCCCCGTCCGCACCGCGCCACTGGCGATCAGGTGTGTTGCGGTTCCGCTGTGCGGGCCGATGCCGCGCAGGTGAATGGTCTCGTGTGCCAGGGTTTCGGCATGGGTTGAGCCGGTGATCGTATCTTGCATCAGGCAGTTCTTCTCGGCGGCCAGGGTTCCGGCCCGGGTGTTGTTGACCGCAGGCGTCGCATCCTGCTCATACTGCCACACGAAGAAGACATTGAAATCCGCGGCAGCATCGGCAAAGGCCGTGACATCGTCCCATTCATGTTCGGCGGCCGCGACACCCGCCAGGTGGCTGGAAAACCGTACCGTGGCGCCCAGGTTCTGTGGAACCGTTATCGTGCGTGCGCTCTTTCTGTACATCCGCACGTTGGCCTGGGTGTCCAGCAGCCGGTTGACGCCCCGTATCAGGGCGTTGAGGTCGCCCATGTTGCGGTTGGTCTTGTGGCCGGCGTTGTCCTTCACATAGTGAAACGCCGTGTTGATCTTGACCTCGGTCTTGACCGAGATTTCCAGAATGTCGCTGTTGGGAACAGGCCCCGCAAACCCGGCATTCGGCACAAAGCGGACAAACCCCTTGCCGGCCTTGAGGCCCTTGAGCGTCAGATGATGTTCGGCGCCGACACGGCGATAGGTGACCCTGGCAATGTCGTTGGGGGTCAATTCGGGAATAAGGGCACCTGCCCCCCGCACCACAATCGTGCGCTCCCACCCCCTCGGCACCATTTGCCACTTGGGCGAGGCCGTGGCGTCAAAGCCGAACATGGCGATACGAGGTGCGAAGGTAATTGGCATACGTCAGGTTCCAGATCGACTGTCGCGCCTTGGATGCCTTCAGCAGGCATATCTTTCTTTTGCTTTGAAACGCACAAGAAATGGCGCGTCACAGGGCTTTGTATGACAAGTAACTGCTCTGGATAGTGAGCCCATGTGTGCGGCAATGCAAGAATTAACGTAAGGGAAGATTGGGAAATTTTATGAGGCGGTTCCAGTAAAAGGGTAAACCGACGGACGCATTGCCGACTGGCAGATTTGGGGGTGGGAGCGGACGGTCGGCTTACGTGCCTCGAACGGGTTTAGCTGACATTCGTTGGTCCGGCATGCGTTGGCAATTTCGGCCCATTGCTGACGTTCACTGCCAATTCATGACGCTGCGGTGCGGCCCGTCATTGGGCCGTTCGTGCCGAGCTCAGCATTTTATGGAGCAAGATATCGGCCAGCCGGACAACGTTTGAATTCGCTGCACCGGTTCGAAGGGACGCTTTGGTGATTTGGCAAAGAAAGCTGCGGATGCTGTACGATTAGACCACAACGTCAACAATCGCCTCTTCTTCACGGTCAGTCGTCGTGAAGGTCATCGAGACGGCTTGCACTTCACTGTCCGACAGCAGGTTGAAAATTCTGTCGCGACTGTTGGCGGGATGCCCGGCGATATAAAACTGAGTGGTCAGAACCTCTTGTCCGTCCTCGAATACTTTGACGTGAATGTGCGGCGTGCGGCCGGGATAGGGCACGGGCTTGATGGTGCGAAATTCATAGCTGCCGTCGAGGCCAGTGATATCGTAACCAAAGCCCTGAAAAGCCGGATCGAAAGCAATCGCCTGGCGGTCGCCACCATGAAGGTACTTGCCGTTCATATCGCATTGCCAGATCTCGATCCGCCGACCCGCAAGTGGCGCGCCGGAAGTGTTGAGCACACGGCCCTTCAACACGAAAACCTCGCCACCAGCTTCCTGGACGGTCCCTAGAATTTTGACAAGATCATTGTCAACATCAACCCTTCGCATCGCAGGGGCCGGGTAGAAAGGTCCTTCGGTCGCACGCGGCGTCAGGTTCGCGGCGAGCGCCGGCTTTGCCAAAACCGAAAGGCCGAGAGCGCCAAGGGTTCCACCGACAAAGCTACGGCGCGATTGGTTTGATTTTTCCATCTTTTGATATCCGGTTCAACGCAAGAGGTCCCCATACGGATGGCAACCAAGATTCCGTCGCATTTTATGACTGCTTTGGCAAAGCTGACATTCATCCGAAGGGCAGTACTCGACACTTTGGGTTTGCTGACGACCTCGGATGCGCCGCAGCATAAGAGCGAAGTCCCGTTGCGCCTGGCCCAAGGGTGGCCTTTGCCGATCGTTAGCCTGCTGCTATGGCGCTGCGATCCAACCTGTCGTGCCAGCCATTCGTTACATCTGCGAAGACAGCTAGCTACCAGACGCCGGCGCTGCGGACCTTGCTGCTTTGGCTGAACGTCAGCTTACCGTTCTTGCAGAGCGAGGCGAACTCCGAGTGCACAGTATATGCTGCCGACGACCTTGCCTTGCCATTTCAGAACAGTCGGGTTGCGTCGCAGGAAATTTCCAAGACCACCGGCGGCAATCGAGTAGACGATTGTGCTGAAAAACCCGATCAGCGCGAAGACAACACCCAGAAGCGTGAGTTGCACGGCCACGAAGCCTTTTTCTGGCGCAACGAACTGCGGAAGAAACGCGAGGAAGAACAGGGCCGTCTTCGGGTTCAGGACTTCAGCCAAGATTGCCTGCCTGAAAGCCGTTGAAGCAGTAATAGGAACACGTCCTTGGCCTAGATCGACCGTGGTTTTCTCGAAGATCGCCTTTAAGCCAAGATAAACCAAATAGGCCGCGCCGAGATACTTCACAATGGTGAAGAGGGTGGCTGATGCCGCGATGATTGCAGAAATACCGACAACGGCCATGACTGTATGGAGGAAGTCACCGGCAGTGATGCCAGCACCAGTAGCAATCCCTACTTTGGCTCCCGACGTAGTAGCTCGTGCTACAGTCAACATCGTTGCGGGACCAGGGATGAAAACAAATCCAAGAACGATCAACGAGTAAGTTAGCAATATGGCAGGGTCGATCATTCTGTTTCCTCATAAATTCGTGAGCATAAAGTAATCCACGGATTGTCGCGAAAGACAAGCACAGGAACAGAGCGCGCGCTGCACCCTGAGGAATGAGCAGGATGGCTCAAAGCAGTCTTGCGGCGGGACTGCACGCCATGCCGAATTTGATGAGTGTATGTTCGACACTTTCGGCCCAGAGCGGACCTTCGAACTAGGGGCAGGGCAAGTCCGGTCCTAGTCCTATGTGAACATTGGCACCTAGCGCAGCGACCAATAAGCGGAGGCAGTTCGGAGTTGGACACCTTGGTCGAGGTGTCAACGATGAGCGGCCCATAGCCGCGGGTCTTGCCGATCAAAAACAACCAATTGGCGAGCCGGCTCTGGCGGAGGCTGCTCCGGAAATCTCGATCGGAAGCGAAAAAATACCTAAGTTCAACGCTTTACATTCGACTTTCAGTAGCGGCATTGTGGGCCGAAAGTTCTGAATTTATTGCGTCTACTTGTGTAGCTTAGGCCCGCAATGGGGAGGAGATACTATATTGGCCAGGACGATTACCACCCACACAGCAAAATCTTTTACAGAGCTTTTGTCTAAATTGGAGAGGTTCCAGGCAAAGACAAATGCCTCTTGGGCCCGAGGAGTTCGTTCCGCAGAGTATGATCTCTCCCCAAGTTTGTTTAGACACCCGACCAAGGCCGACATTGTGGATATTCTTTCCTTGGAGACAAAGATCACTACAAGGTTCGTTCAGAGGTCTCTTCCCTATCTTCAGCGCCGCTTGGTCGATGACTGGGATAAGATCTTTCTGATGCAGCACTACGGTGTTCCTACCAGATTATTAGATTGGACCGAAAATCCAATGGTAGCTGCGTATTTCGCATTAGAACCGTTGGAAAAGCACGCTGGCGCCGATGCTGCGATCTGGCTATGCGATCCCGAGAAATGGAATCAATCAGCATTCAAACACATCTCCTATAGCGGAGGAGTTTTTGATGAAAGCGACGACCAGATCGCGAAGCACAGACCGGGAACCGATATCGCAGAAATGCCGGACACGCCAGTAATGATGTTCGGATCGTACAATAGTCCAAGGATCGTCGCCCAACGTGGCGTCTTCTCTCTGTTTGGAAAGTCGACACTTCCAATGAATAAGTTTTATGAGGCCAGTGACTTCAAAGTTGGTTGCTTGGAAAAGATAGTTATTCCAGCTGACAAAATCGACGACATCAGGAACTCCCTTTACAGGAAAGGCACCACGGAGTCAGTGGTATTTCCAGAAATAGAAGGGCTGGCAAAAGAACTGCGCAGGGAGAACGGATATGTCTGAAGGATTCGGCTATCTCGATATCGCTAATCATCCCCCTAAGACCTTGCGGTGGTGGTACTCACATCGAAACGAAGTTGATATGTCTCCGCCCTATCAACGCAAGGGGCGGCTATGGTCACAATCCGACAAAGCCTACCTCATCGACTCCATCATAAATGGATTCGACATTCCAAAAATTTACCTTGCGGACTTCCGCTACAGGGATTCGACTCTTAACGAAAAGCGGCTTCCGTATGCGATCATTGATGGAAAGCAAAGGTATGAAGCCGTCATCGACTTCTTTGAAAATAAGGTGGTTTTAAATGAAGATTTTATTTGGAGAAAGAAGCCGAAACTAAAGCTTGGCGGTTTGAGTTATCGGGACCTGGAGAAATCCCACCCTGACGTGGCCGAGGCTTTTGAGAACGAAAGCTGGACCGTGATGAGTGTTGTTTCAGACCGCGAGGAGGAGATAAATGAGCTATTTGTCAGATTGAACAGAAGCAAGTCTCTGACAGGTTCCGAAGTTAGAAATGCTATGTCCGGCCCTGTGTCTGAAGTGATCAGAAAGGCGGCGTCTCATCCCTTCTTTGAGGAGACAATTAAATTCAGCACGAAACGGATGAATGAAGTAAATGCGGCAGCAAAACTCATTTTGTTCGAATATTATGGAAAGCTTGCAGGCACCAAGAAGTCTGATCTCGACAAATTTGCGAGGGATAAGAATGTGGACCCTGACAGATTAGAGCTCTCAGGCATTAGGGTGATGAATAATCTAGATGTGATGCAAGAGGTCTTCTTGCCTAAAGACCCGCTCCTGTCCTCGTCTGGGATGGTACCCGTCTACTATTGGCTTGTCCGCAATCAAGATACGATGAGAATCCACCTTCTAAGGGAGTTCTTGGTGGATTTCGAGCGGCGCAGAAAGCTGAATAGGGATCAACAGAAGGCAAATCCAAACAGCCATATGGATCCGGTATTCTCACGCTTCGATGCCCTGAACCGAAACACTAATGATATTGGGGGGCACATGGGGAGATATGAATTACTGCGAGACGAGTTTGAAAAGTGGTAGCCATTTGCCTTTTAGGGGAAATCCACCAACTCAGCGTCCGACCTATCCTTGATACAGTTAGCATGAGCGTTGATCAGTAAGTCGTAAATCGGCATCCACACGGCGTATCGAAGGATCAGGCGTTATTATCCTACTTCGCTTTCTGAGCTTGGTGTCGGTGCGGCTGTCCTGAGCGTCTCGGCGATCGGCAGCGATCTGCTCACAGAAGCCGTTCGTGTCGAACGCAGCGAACGACTGCTTTCCGCCCTCTATGCACCTTCGTGCGTAGCGCAACGAGCGGCGGCTTTGCAGATTGGACCGAAAAACCTGCGAACGTCCGCCTTGGCGACGCAAAGCAGCCCTTCCCGCGTCCTACCGCCCCAGAAACCGGAACGGTTCTGCTTCCTGGAAGTGCGCGTTGGCCATGCCGGAGTAGATGTTGGTCTGGTTGGGGCCGAGGTCGAGTTTCATGACCTTGCCTGTTTCCGGTGAAAAGTCGGCCTGGCTGAAGTCGATCCAGAAGATGTTCGGGGTCACCACGGATTCGAAGAAGTAGAGCTTGCGCTTCTGGTCGGCGACGGTGCGCCAGCGGGTGGAGGAGATGTTCGGCTGGTCGGGCGTGGTGATGCCGAGCGGCACGGAGACATTGCGGATGACGCCGAAGACGCTGGCAATCGTTTCGACCGGGCTTTCGGTTCTCGGGATGGCGTCGACATAGAACGATGCGCGGGCAAAGCGGTCCGCCGCACGGTTGGTGCCCGGCAGCATGACGGTGCCGCCGATTTCCTTCCAGTACTGGTTCAGGGCCAACTGCTCTTCGAAGGTCGGCGAGTTGGTCATCACCTGGTAGGCGCGGCTGTGGTGGATCACCTGCTTGCCGCCGATATATTCCACGATGGCGCTGTCGCCACTTGCATCCGACAGGGACAGGTGCAGGGTGGCGAGGCGTTCTTCGCTAGGAACATTGTCGCTGAAGAGGGTGAAGGGTTCGGCCTCCAGCGCGCGGACGGCCTCTTCAACGGTCGCGAAATTGTCGAGCACATATTGCGCCCAGGCGGCGATCGTCAGGCCGGGTTTGGAGCTGTCATATTCTGGATACTCGGATTCCACCAGCCACAACACATTGGCGACAAGCCCGGCTTCGTTCATGCCGTCGGTCGTTGAAATGTCGTAGCCGGAGGCAATGACGCTGCCGTATTTCGAGGTCCATTCCAGGGAGTTTTCACCGGCTTCGCCATTGCGTTTCATGCCGCGCGGGAACAGCCAGAGGTTCGTGCCGACATCGGTCCTCCAGTCCATCGAGCGGGCGGTGATCACTTGCTCACTGGCACCGAGATAGACCACCCGGGTGCAGGCATCCGCAAGGCGTGGCGCCAGCAGGCCAGATGAGGTGATGGCCAATGCGCAGGCTGCCGTTACCGTGGTCTTGCCGATCTTCATGCGCCGTCTCCTTGCGGTTTGCCGATGGGGTGCCGAGTCGTCCCCGGCACAACTGGTGATATAGGGACGGCCAGCTGTGACGCTGTCAAGACAGGCCGGCGATTGTGTGCCGGTTCGAGCGGCAAACGGAAATGGCCCGCAGTGTTGCGACTGCGGGCCCCGGACACGGAACTTGGGCGAGTTGGGTGAAACCCGTCCGGTCAAAGTGTCCGGAACAGGTTGACCGTGAAAAAGGCAAGCCCGGCGGTGACCGCGATCGCACCAACCGCGATGACGGGCTCCATCGCCGAATGGCCAAGCGCATAGGCGGCCAGCGCCGCCATCATCACCGGCAGACCAAGCGCATGAAGCCAAAAGTGCAGGCGGGCAAACCTGTTGTCCGCCATCGTCGGGATTACCGTGTAGAGGAGCCCGGTCAGGGCCAGGGTTGCCCAGCCGAGAAGGTTGGTGTGCACATGAACCGGCGAGAGGGCGTGGTCATGGCTTGCCGCCATGACGATGCCGAGCACCAGTCCGATCAGCATCCAGAGAGCGGCAAGCCGGAACAGCCAGGCAGCCAGGGTTGGGATGCGGGTGGTCAAGTCTTTCGTCCTTTCGAGGAAAGCTGTGCCTATGGGCACAAGCGGGGTGATGAAACCGGTGCGGACCGGCGGTAGAGCGTGAGGGAGGAAGAAAGCCCTGGCAGGGCTTTCCTGAGGTGTCGTGGCTGGGGAGGTGCCGTCAGACCTGCCAGGCGAGGCGCAACCGCTCGCGGATATCGCCGAGCCTTTCTTCCGGCTCGTTGGCGAAGACGAAACGCAGGTAGCGTCCGGCGATGTCCTCGCTGCCCCAGCCGGTCATCGGTGTTGCCGCGATCCGCCCCTTTTCGAACAGCATCCGGGAGGCTTCCACCGGGGAGTAGCCAAGCTCGGCGGTGTCGATCAGCAGCGACCAGCCGCCATCCGGGCGCACAACGGGCAGGTCCGACAGTGCCTGCAGGATGATGTCCCGGCGGGCTTTCCAGGTTGCCGTTGCAGCGGCGATGCCGTCGTCTTTCGCGGTGATGGCGGCCGCAGCGCCGGGCATTGCGATGCCGACCTGGCAGACGACGTTGGTGAGGCTGACAAGGCCGATGTCCGCCATGATCGGGGCGGGACCGACCGTCCAGCCGACCCGCCAGCCGATCATCCGGTATTCCTTGGAAACGCAGCCCACCGTTATCGTGCGCTCCGCCATGCCATCCAGGCTGGCCGGGTGGATCACCGGCTTGCCGGTGTAAAGGAGACGCTCCATGGCGGCGTCGTGCAGCAAAAACGCGCCGGTGTGCATCACGACTTCCGCAATGGCGTTCCATTCTTCCGCCGTGTGGACGATGCCTGTCGGCATGGACGGGCTCATGGTCAAAACGGCCCGGGTTCGGGCGCTGGCTGCGCGGCGCAGTTCTTCCAGATCAAGACGCCAGCCGCCGTCGACCACCCTTAGCGGAACCAGCTTCGGAACGCCGCCGGCCAGGCGGATGCGGTTGAGCAGGCCCGCGTAGGCGGGATCGGTGATGATGACCTCGTCGCCCGGCTCCAGGATTGCCAGCAGGGCATTGAGGATGCCGGACAGGCCGCCCGCCGAAATGACGCATTGGGTTGTCCAGTCGTAGGGCTGGCCGGTGGTGGCCGATATCCGGCTGGTTGCGGCCCTGCGGATGTCATTCGTGCCCAGGAACGGCAGATAGCTGTTGGCGTCATCCCGGCCGATGGCAGCCAGCGTTGCTTCCAGTGCCTCCTCCGGCGGGCGAAGGTCCGTATCCAGGTTCTCCAGCCGAAGCATGTCGGAATGTCCGGCGTCATCGGCGGCCTGTCCCATCTTGTCCACGCCAATTCCCGGAATGTCCTTCAATCGTGAGACGGTCATCTGTAATATCCTTTTTGTATCCAAATTTAAAAACTGGATACATATTTGCCGGATTGCAGTCAAGTCGCTGATTGTCTACGAAGGCGGAAAGACCCAGCCGGACGGACAGATGACAGAGCGGACAAGCGCAAAAAGAACCGGAGATCAGGCCATTCGGGTGGCCGATGCCCTGCGGGAAAAGATCGTCTCGGGCGAGCTGAAACCGGGAGAGGCGCTGCGCCAGGAACGGCTGGCGGTATTGTTCGAGACCAGCCGGATGCCTGTTCGCGATGCGCTGCGCCTGCTGGAGGCCGAAGGACTGGTGCAGATGCCGCCGAACAAGGGCGCCATCGTTGCCCCGCTTGATCCGGAGGAATTCAGGGAGGTTTACGAAATGCGGGCGGCGCTGGAGACACTGGCCTTGCGCCTTGCCATTCCGGAGCTGACCAACAGCCAGATCGACCGAGCCGCAGCCATTCAGGACAAGGCCGAAGCGTCGGACCTGGAAAACTTCGGAGCCTTGAACAAGGCGTTTCATTTCGCGCTGTATGAGCCCTGCGCAAGGCCGCGGCTGCTGGCACAGATTGCCGCGCTCAATGAGGCCGGCGACCGGTACTTGAGGCTTGCGGCGGCGCAGCTCGACTACACCCGGCGCTCTCATCAGGAACACCGGGACCTGCTTGAAGCCTGCCGCCGCCGGGACGGCGCGGAAGCCTGCGACATCCTGAGGCGACATATCGAGGCTGCCGGAGAAGCACTGGTCGAGCGCCTGTCTGCAAGATTGCCCGCGCCGTGAAGGTGATCAGATGCGGCAGGTGTCGTCTGTCTCCCGCTGGCGAGGAAACGAATGTCTCGAAAAATCTACCGGATTGAAGCGGCAGTTGAGGCCGATGCGGAAATGCTTGCCGACATTCGCGTCGAGGCAATGCGGCCGAGCCTCGAAGCCGTCGGACGGTTTGACCCCCTTCGAGCGCGGGAGCGTTTCCTGGGCAGCTTTGTTGCCACAGACACAAGGATCATCCTGGTGGAAGAAGACATTGCCGGCTTTTTTGTCGTGCGCAGGCACGCCGACCATTTCTATCTCGATCATCTCTATGTCAGCCCGGCCTATCAGGGGCTTGGGCTTGGCCGAGATGTCGTCGAGGGCCTGAAGGCTGAGGCAGAAGCGGCTGTAGTGCCGATCCGGCTGATGGCCCTCAACGGTAGTCCCGCCAATGATTTTTACCTCGCCTGCGGGTTCCGATCCGTCTCGCAGGACGCATTGGACACCGTCTACGCCTGGATGCCCGGCGCTTGATCCCCGCCGGCCTGGCATCCGGCCGAATGGACCGGATATTGCCCGGCGCGGTGTTGTGATGTCAGTTCGTCGCCGGGCTGCGCAGCTTCTCCGCCACGAATTCTCCGAATGCCTGCGTTGCAGCCGAGGGATTTGGCGACGCATAAGCCAGCGTGACGCCGATGCCGGGAAGCGGCGGCAGGCCGGCCTCCACGATGTGGAGATCATGCGGCACCGCGGAGCGGGTCACCACACTGATGGCCTGGCCGGACCGGGCAATCGCCAACAGGCCCGCAAGGCCATTGCTGGCAAAGGCGATGCGATAGGGCTTGCCTGCCTGGTCCATGGCGGTGCGGGCGGCGCGATGGTCCAATGTGTCCGGCGCCGAAAGTGCAAGCGGCACAACATCCTTTTGCAGGATCTCCGGATCGGGACGATTGGCCACCCAGACAAAGCTTTCCGGCCTCAGGATGCGGGCGGACGCGTCTTCGCCGGGAACGGAAATCAGCGCAAGATCGATCCGCCTGCGCTGCAGCTGAAGGTGCAATTCCGTTGTCGGGGCACAGACCACCTCGATCTCGACATCGCCATGACGCGCGCCAAACCCTTTCAGAAGATCGGGAAAGAAGGCGGTCAGATAGTCTTCCGGGCAGCCGAAACTGATCAGACCATGCAGGCCTGCCCCCGGCAGGGTGGCAAGTGCTTCGTCGTGGACGGCAAGAATGCGTTCCGCCTGGACCAGAAACCTGTCACCTGCTGCCGTCAGTTCCACACCCCCGCGTGTGCGGCGCAGGATCTGCTGGCCGACAATCGCCTCCAGCCGGTTCATCTGCATGCTGACGGCGGATTGTGTCCGCCCCACTTGCCGCGCTGCGGTGCTGATCGAGCCGCTGCGGGCGACTTCCATGAAACTGCGCAGCAAGGCGATTTCCAGAACAGGCATGAGATATCAATCCAATTGAATATCATAATCTAAATTTTGAATTTTATTGAATGCAAGGCTTCTCCTAAACTTGCTGCAGTCAATTCAGCCGGCCGGATCAGGAGACGCATCATGGCATTGGAAAGCGCCAGCAACAGCACGGATACCGGGTTCTGGTCCGACGTGTCGGATCACGTCCTGCGGTATGGCCCTGTGTTCGAACAACGTGTCATCGAACGTGCCGAAGGCAGTTATGTCTACGACAGCTCAGGCGCACCAATCCTCGATTTCACGTCCGGTCAGATGAGTTCCATCCTGGGGCATTCCCATCCGGATATCGTGCGCACCGTGCGCGAGCAGATCGGCCAGCTCGACCACCTGTTCAGCGGAATGCTGTCCCGCCCGGTCGTCGACTTGTCGAAGCGCCTTGGATCTCTCGTGCCCGGTCTGGAAAAGGTGCTGCTCCTGTCCACCGGGGCGGAATCCAACGAGGCTGCCATCCGTCTGGCAAAGCTGGTTACCGGCAAGCACGAGATCGTGGCCTTTACCAAAAGCTGGCACGGCATGACCGGGGCAGCCGCTTCCGCCACCTACAGTCACAACCGGCGGGGCTACGGGCCGGTCAATCCGGGGTCGTTTGCAATTCCCGCCCCCAATGCCTATCGGCCGCGGTTTACGGATTCGAACGGCAATCTGGACTGGAAGACCGAGCTGGACGATGCCTTTGCGCTGGTCGACAGCCAGTCCACCGGCAATCTTGCTGCCTTCATTGCAGAGCCGATCCTGTCGTCAGGGGGCATCATCGAATTGCCGGAGGGCTATCTCGCGGCACTGCGCCAGAAGTGCGACGAGCGCGGGATGCTGCTGATCCTGGACGAGGCCCAGACCGGTATCGGTCGGACGGGGCATATGTTCGCCTTCCAGCGCGACGGGGTGACACCGGACATCCTGACCTTGTCCAAGACACTGGGTGCCGGATTGCCGCTTTCCGCCGTGCTGACGAGCCGTGCCATCGAGGAAGAAGCGCACCGGAAAGGGTTCGTGTTCCTGACCACCCACGTGTCCGATCCTCTGCCCGCTGCTGTCGGACTGGCGGTGATGGATGTGGTGGAACGGGATGGACTGATCGGCCGTGCGGTGTCGGCAGGCCAGCGCCTGCAAGCCGGACTGGAAGGCTTGAAGCAGCGTTTTGAGTGTGTTGGCGATGTGCGCGGCCGTGGGCTGCTGCTCGGGCTGGAGATCGTGACCGACCGGGCCAGCCGCCATCCGGATCTCGCGATGGCAGACCGGATCGGCGCCGAGGCAATGGCACGCGGGCTCAGCATGAACATCGTCAAACTGCCGGCCATGGGCGCGGTCTTCCGCATCGCCCCGCCATTGACGATCTCGGATGACGAGATCGATCAGGGGCTGGACATCATGGCGTCGGCGATTGAAGCGGCTCGGGCCTGAGATGGCCCCTTAGGGTATGAGGCGATGCAAGGGAGCGTCAGCGCTCCTCTGCGGTCTGTCTTCTGCCGGTGAAATCGCTGCTCGGGATCCGCTCAATAAAGCGTTTTCCGGTAGGTCTCCTCCAGCGCAGCATCCAGCTTCTGCATTTCCTTTTCATCCGGCGCGCCGGTCGTCTGGTCCAGAATGATCTTGGAAAGCGAAGGCATTTCGCTGCGGTCCTGCTGGTGTTCGGGGTCCCAGAGGTGTGAGCGCCGGAACGCCTTGGCGCAGTGCAGGAAGACCTCGCTCACCTTCACGACAATGGCGAGCCTGGGCGCACGGTCCTTCACGCTCATGGTTTGAAGAAGATCCGGATCGGTTACAAGCGTTGCCCTGCCGTTGACGCGCAAGGTCTCGTCAAACCCGGGAACCAGGAACAGAAGCCCGACATTCGGGTTGGCGACAATATTGGCCAGACTGTCGAGGCGGTTGTTTCCCGGACGGTCCGGAATGGCAAGCGTTTGCGGGTCGAGAACCTTGACGAAGCCGACCGGATCGCCACGCGGGCTGACATCCGCCTTGCCGTCCTTGTTCTGCGTGCCGAGGCACAAAATCGGCGAGCGGGCAATGAAGTCCCGAGCATGCTTGTCCAGCGCGCTCAGGCACTTTTTTGCTGCCAGCGGTGATAGTTCGGAATAGTGGCTCCGGAGCGTTTCTTCATCCGAAATGACGAACTCCGGGTTGATCTTGTAGGCTTCCATCGCGCTATCCCTCGACCTTGATCCCTGTGTGACCCTGCTCTGCCGGTCTTCGCCCGGCGGCTGATGCTGCGTTCGACTTGCCGAACGCTGGGGCCAATCTGCGTGGAAGGTAACACAAATTGAGGTGCGTACATCAGGAATTGATTGGCCGCTCGTCGTCAGGTTGTAAGGGGCGAGTTGGGCATGTGATGCCCAACCCGTTTTTGCCGTCTGACCCGTGCGATGAAGCGTTTGCAGGGTCTGGTGCTAGTCTAGTCTGACCGCCTCGATCCTGCCTTCCAGCATATGCGGCAGGTAAAGGACGTCATCGTGGGTGGAAATATCGGCAAGGCCGGCGGGTTCGCTCATGATCTCGTTCGGTGTACCGTCAGGACCAATCTCGAAGACCTTGCCGTTGATCCAGTCGTTGAGGACGAGCTTGCCGTTCAGCCGTGCGATGCCATCGATGTTGCCAATGTCCCGCGCCACGACGCTGATAGCCTTGGTGGCAGGATCAATGGCAAGCAGGCTGCCGGGTGCTTCAGTGGTGAAATCGTTCTTCAGGCCCTTGCCCCAGGCCCCGACAAGCAGGCGGCCGTTGTCCCAGTAAAGGCCATTGGGGTGATTGAGTTCGGGGCTTTCCAGCCATTTTTCAAAAGTGCCATCCGCGTAGTGCCAGATGGTGTTCGTCATCATGTCGGAAACGAAGATTTCGTCGCCGCTGGTGGTCACATCGTTCAGGAAAACCGAGCCTTCTGCAGGCAATGACTGCAGCAATTTGCCGGTCTGGGCGTCGACAACCCGCAAACTGGTGAGATCGGCCGCGAAGACCTTGCCGTTCATCAGCGCCAGTCCCTTGGGAGCGTCCATTCCGGTTGCCCATTTGGCATCTATGATTTTCCCGTCCGTGGACAGAAGCGCCAGATGGCCGTTGCCGTCGACCGCATTCGGCGCGCCTTCCATGACACTGACGATGAGCCGGTTGCCGGCAGCGTCAAAGGCCACGGATTCAGGCATGTCGAAACCGTCCGTTGACCAGAGTGAACCGGCTGATGAGGGGAGCGTTGAAAGGCCGAGCAGCAGCGCGGCGGCCAGGGGTTTGAAGGTCTGCATGGGAAGTCCTTTCGTAAAGTTGAACTGGACCTCTCCTGCAGAAGGCGAACTTTTCTTGCAATTGATGATCATTTGGTATCAAAAAACGATACTCAAACTGTCGAATTCGGGATCAGGAATATGCGCGGTGATACCTTCAAGATCTTGCAGGGCGTGCTGAAGGCACGTGGCATGACCTATGCGGATCTCGCAAGCCGGATGGAAATATCGGAGCCGACGGTCAAGCGGATCTTCGCCGGGCACGATTGCAAGCTAAGCCGGTTGCTGGAGATCTGCGAAATTCTGGAGGTGCCGCTGGCGGACGTATTGCATCGGGCAGAGCGGAATTCGGAAGAGGCAAGCGTCCTGCCGGTGGCAACGGAAGCGCGGCTCGCTGCGGATCCGTCGCTGTTTTATCTCTTCATCCTGCTGCGTGAGCCGATCCCGCAACAGGAAATCGAGCGCCGTTTTGATCTCTCGGGAGAGGACATGTTCCGACTGGGCCGGGTGCTGGAGGCGTTGGGGCTGGCAGAAGTGCATCCAGGCAACCGCGTCAAGATCACGCGCAAGGAGCCCCTCAGGTTCCGTCCGGACGGGCCGCTGATCCCGCTGCTGAAGGAAATCAACATGCGCTTTCTGGGGCAGGTGATAGCCAATCCGGGTGGCAATCAGTCCCTGTTCTTCACGCTCTCCCGCCGCATGCTGCCGGACACGGGGGCGTTCATCCTGCGCGAGATCGAAACCCTGAAGGAGACCATCGCCGAGCTGGCCCGTCAGGACCAGCTGGTCTCGCGCGAGGAAGACCTGACCACCTTCAAGCTGACCGGAGCCTTCGCCCCCGTTTCCTTTCCGGACATTCTGACGATTGAACCGGGCCGGTGATAAGCGTCAGGTCCAGAATTTCGGTGTTTCCCGGGTTGCTTCCCAATATCCCTTGGCGTGCTGCCACATGGCCTGGCACTGGGCCTCGTGCCAGCCGATGACAAAACCGATGGCCTGGTTGGTTGCCAGGGCATTTTCCCCGCTGACCTTGCATTTCACCGGCAGTTGTTCGGCCATGGCGACATCGTTGAGATAGCCGAAGATATCCTGCAGCTTCTTCATCCGCTTCAGGAAGGGCTTCACGGTGTCTTTCGGATAGAGGCAGCCGAAAAATTCGATGCCGTAGCGCATCTTCTTCATCGCCTTGCGCATTTCGTGGCGTTCGGGAACGGTAAGTTCTTCCAGTCGCTTGCCGTATTTCAGAACCTTCTTCCACTGCTTGGCAAGAGCTTCGCCGGCGTGAGTCTCGACAGGCTGGGCCAGAAGCTGCGTCTGGCCGAAGTTTTCCGGGTCCAGCCAGCCGCGCCCCTCGGTGTAGGCTGCAAGGTCGAGCAGGAAACCGTTGACCTCTTCCGATTTGAGATGATCCGTCAGCGTGGTGCGGGTGCTTTCGTCCCGGAAGGCATTGAGATTTTCCAGAAGAGCGTCAAAGGACAGGGTTCCGGGCGCCCTGTCGATCAGGGGCATAACGATCTCATCGACCAGGACGTCGAGATCCCGCAGGGAACCGGCTTCGGTGGCAATGACCTTCGCGGTCCTGTCGAGCGGTGCCATGGTCGCCGGGTTCAGGATTGGCCGGAACAGGCGAAAAGCACTGCGCAGGCGGCGCAGGCCTACCCGTAGCTGATGCGGGCCTTCCGGATCGTCCGACGACAGGACTGCAAGCCGGTTTTCGGAAATCTGGGTCAGGCAAGAACGCAGCACGTCGCGAAATGCGTGCTCGGTGGTGATGCCGCTGTCGAAGGAAACATTCTCGGCAAAATACGGTGTCCGTTCCGCAGGCGCGGTACCCTCGGCAAAACGGTACCCGCGCTCGGCCTTGCTATAGGGCGAAAAGCGGAAGGGGATGTCCTTCAGAAGAGCCTTGGCCGCCTCGAAAAGGGCAAGGCTCGGGCCGGACTTCAGTTCCATTTCGAGTTCGGTCAGCGGCTGGCTGCCGCTGCCGGCCAGAATATTGCCGCTGTCGAAGGCGAGTTCGATGAAGGTGCCGTCACTGTCCCGGGTCAGATTGCGCACGGTGCGCTTCATCACCGTTTCAAAGCACTCCGACAGGGGGGCATCGCCGATGATTTCCAGAAGACGGTCGTGGACGGCGGGGTCTTCGATGACGGAAAAGTCGAGCGCACGGCCCTTGACCGGATGTTCGGCTTCCACCGGCGAGGACAGGCCGCCCATGACGCCCGTGCCGAGCTTGACGGTCTGAACCCAGCTGTTGCCGGACTTGCGCACGCGAAGGGAAATCCTGGCCTTGCGAAGCGCCTGGTCCGGCGTGTCGAAATAGATCGACTGCAACATCTTGTTCACGGCGCGGCTGGCAGTGAACCCGTCTATGGAACCGGCGCGTTTCAAAGCGTCCTGTGCCGTCGTTTCCAGCTCGAGCTTAAGCTCGATTTCACGTCCTGATTTGCTCATGCTGAATTTCTAGCCAAGCCATTTCTGCTTGTCCAGAAAAAGCGCACAATTTGCGCCTTTGTTTGCAGGCTAACAAATTCGCCCGCCGAAAGGCGCAGGGCGCCTTTCTTTCAAGACCTCATACAGGAACGCGAGCCCGATATTTTAGCCGAAAAGTTTCTTCCCGACGCCTTTCAATCTCTCGAGGATGCGGGACTGATAATGCAGATACCAGGGAACCGGCTTCTGATTGAACGCGAGCTTGCGGATGTAGGTCGGCACTTCCCAAACGGCGGAGGTGCCTGCCGGAAAGAACAGGGTCACGCCGGGCTTGCCTTCATAGACATGGCCGGCATCGTCGGTGATCCGGACTCCGCCTTCCAGGAACATGACCGACTCATCCCAGCCGTAGTGCCAGCGGAACTTGCCGGCAGTGCAGGACCAGTGGCAGGCATCGCCCCAGCCGAACTTGTGCCTGGCCAGCACGGCGCACATGGCTTTCGGGTCACCTTCAAGCACCCATTCGGGTCGGATCGGCGCTGGCATCAACTGTGATTTGTCAACGAAGGACTGTGTGAAAGCCTGCCCGTGCCGAGCGGCTTCGTTCACAGCAGAAGTTTTCGTGCGTTTCGCCTCTTGAAGGCCGCCAGCCAGTGTCATCCGTTTCTCCCAAACTTGTCTGACTGTCCACTTGCGCGAGCAGCAGTTGCAAACAGCTTAAATATGCGCCGGATTTCACCCTCTGAGGCTGTATGGCAGGCGAAATCGCAGCTCAGGGTTAAGGGGGCGTAAAGGGAGAAGCTCAAATTCGATCAAATACGGCGCCCGCCGCACTTGCTGGCGGAAAGTCGCGGCGCGCTGGAACCGCTTGCATCGGACAAGGCCCCATGATAGGCACCCAATCCGATACCGGATTGCCCCCCTGGCGGAACTGGTAGACGCGCCGGATTCAAAATCCGGTTCCTTCGGGAGTGCCGGTTCGATTCCGGCGGGGGGCACCATCTCCAGCGGTTTGAATTGCTGCAGGAATGCGCCGGAGTGGTTCGAGGCTTGCCTCCCACCCGCACAGGTAACCAGCTACTTCAGCGTCACCGTGTCGAAGGCCAGGGAAGCGCTGGTCTGGTAGATGTCTTCCACTTTCTTGATGCGGCCCTGACGCGGGTGGCCGATTGCGATGCCGACGATGCCTCTCTGGCTGTCGGGCTTTGCCAGCGCGACCAGCCGCACGAGGAGCTGGTCACCTTCCTTGTTGATGAAGTTGCCGACGATTTCGGACGCAGGCAGATCGCCCAGAGTGATCTGGCGGCGGACATTCAGCCGTGTATCGTCTGTGGTGCCGAGCTGTTTCAAGAGCTCGATGGCAATATAGTCGCCCACCTCGAGGCGCTTTTGAGGATCATCGGTCTTCATAGTGTAGGTGACGATCTGAAGGGACGAATAGATGCGCTTGGTTTCGTCGTCGGTGGTGAAGTAGATCTTGATCGGACCGCCGCCGGCCGGTTTCGCCTGGGCCAGAATTTGCTGTGCCTCGCGCCGGGGTGCGGCAAGGCTGAATGGGACGGGAACCTCCACATCGTGTTTTGCGGCGAACT
Source organism: Roseibium sp. RP-7 (assembly GCF_053005225.1). NCBI lineage: Bacteria > Pseudomonadati > Pseudomonadota > Alphaproteobacteria > Hyphomicrobiales > Stappiaceae > Roseibium > Roseibium sp. RP-7. The sequence continues at coordinate 336,538 of NZ_JBRKQA010000003.1, read as the reverse complement.
CCGCATCCACCGTGTAGACCGTCGACAGGGTTACGCCCTGTGCTTCAAAAGGCGCCAGCTTGACCGATCCTTCCAGTTCGACCTGCTGGGCAACTGCCGCAGCTGGCGCGCTCATCGCGAGAACCAGTGCCAGTCTGGCGATGCGTGAGGCCGTTCCGTTCATGTCCCCCTCCCAACGTCGTGCGAAACCTGGCGAGGCGTCAATGTTACCAGATACGGGCGAAAAGTCTGCCTAGTGTCTTGATGCGCGTTTTTGAAGTGGCTTCACATCAGGCAGGGATCGTATGTGCCGGTGGCTACGCGACAACGTGCTGCTGGCGGTGCGCATTTCCCTAGGTGACTTTTTGCAGCGCAGCGGCTAAGGGAAGCGCCATGATCAGACGCCTCTACGACTGGACCTTGTCCCTTGCCGCCGGACCGCGTGCGCCTGCCGCACTCGGCACCGTATCCTTTGTCGAAAGCTCGGTGTTTCCGATCCCGCCGGACATCCTGCTGATCCCGATGGTGATCGCCCGGCGCGAGAAAGCCTGGTGGTACGCGCTGCTGTGCACGCTGACGTCGGTCGCCGGCGGTATCCTGGGATATCTGATCGGCCTGTTCCTGTTCGAACAGGTAGCGGTGCCGATCCTGACTTTCTACGGCAAGATGGGGTTCGTCGAAGAGTTCAAGGACATTTATCATCAGTACGGCTGGTGGTTCGTCTTCATCGCCGGGCTGACGCCGTTTCCCTACAAGGTGATCACCATTGCCTCCGGTGCGCTGGGGCTCAGCCTGCCGGTGTTCATTGCCGCGAGTATCGTTTCTCGGGGGATCCGGTTCTTTGTCGTCGCCGGATTGCTCTATCTGTTCGGCCCGCCGATCCGCGATTTCATCGAAAAGCGGCTTGGTCTCATGTTCACCATATTTGTGGTGCTGCTGGTCGGTGGATTTGTTGTGCTTAGGTATATCTGACAATAAGAGGGTGAGATGACAGCCGACCGGATTTCGCGCAATCTGACGGGGCTCTTGCTGGTGGGCGGCCTGGCGGCGATCGCGACCGCCTGGGGCTTTCAGCTGATTGGCGGCTATGTGCCCTGCAAGTTGTGCCTCGAGCAGCGCATTCCCTATTACGTCGGCCTTCCCCTGGCGTTGCTAGCGCTTTTCCTGATGCAGGCCAGGCGGACCGGGTTGGCGTTGGCTCTGCTTCTGGTCGTTGCGGCCGTGTTTGCCTATGGTTCCGGCCTCGGTATCTACCAGTCCGGCGCCGAGTGGCAGTTCTGGGACGGCCCGAGCGATTGCGGTGGCGGCACCTCGACACCAACGTCTGCCGCCAACATGCTGCAGGCGTTGAAATCGACGCGCGTCGTCAGCTGCACCGAGGCTAGCTGGCGCATGTTCGGCCTGTCCTTTGCCGGCTGGAACGCGGTTGCATCCGGCGGGCTTGCCCTTCTGGCGCTTTTGGCCGCTTTCGGGTTGAAACGCCGTGGCAACACGGCCAGTGTAGGTGCATGAGCGAGAACAAGCACCCGAAGGAAAAACTGCGCGATGAAGCGCTCCGCACACTCGACCGGGTGAATGCGGAGAGCGAGACCGTTGCCGGTTCTACCTTCGTCCGCATGGCCGACCGGGCAAAGGATCACCTGAGCGCCGCCGACAAGGACGAAGACGACCGGATCGAGGTTTGGGGCAGCCGGATCGGCCGAGGTCTCGGGCTTGTGTTCGCAATCGGACTGGCGATTTATCTACTGGTCACCTACGTACTGCCCAAAACCTGAATGAACCGATCCGTCAAAGGAACCGATATGGCATCCGTCCGGCCGGTCAGCCACAGCAGCTGGACCGAACGCAAAGCACCTGACCTGGAAGACTTCGAGGCGATGGCGAGCGAGATCCTCTCCGGGCTTCCGGATGATCTTCTGCTGCGCTGTGGTCATCTGCAGATCAGCCTTGCGGACTATGCGCCCGACGATGTTCTGGATGAACTTCGCATCGAGGATCCGCACGACCTTCTGGGCCTGTTCGAAGGCCAGGGGCTGAGCGAAGGCGAAGAAACCGTGATGACCGGGCAGATGCCCAACCGCATCTGGCTCTTCCGCCGGCCGATCCTTGACTACTGGGCCGCGATGGACGAGACGCTGGGCGATGTGGTTGCCCATGTGCTGATCCACGAGATCGGGCATCATTTCGGCCTGTCCGACCAGGATATGGAGCGCATTGAGGCGGCAGCGGAACGCTAATTCTGACCCTTGCAACGAAAAAGGCCTCCCGCGTCTTGCGACACTCGGGAGGCCTTTTTGTTTTCGTCCGTTTGGAAGCGCTTATTCAGCGGCTTCCTTCTGGGCGCGTGCGATCGATTCAACGATCAGCCGCTTTGCGGATTCGACACCTTCAACACCGGTGATCTTCACCCACTTGCCCGGCTCCAGATCCTTGTAGTGTTCAAAGAAATGCTTCACCTGGGCAACGGTGATCTCCGGAAGGTCGGTCACGTCGTTGATGTTGTCGTAGCGCTTGCTGAGCTTGTGGGACGGAACCGCGAGGATCTTTTCGTCCTGGCCGGATTCGTCTTCCATCAGCAGAACGCCGATCGGACGGCAGCTCATGATGGCGCCCGGAACGATCGGGCGCTGGTTGACCACGATCACGTCGATCGGGTCGCCATCGCCACACAGGGTGTGGGGAACGAAACCGTAGTTGCCCGGGTACCGCATCGGAGTGTACAGGAAGCGGTCGACGTACATCGCACCGGCTTCTTTATCCATCTCGTATTTGATCGGCTCGCCGCCAACGGAGACCTCGATAATGACGTTGATGTCTTCCGGCGGATTCTTGCCAATCGGCACAGCGTCGATACGCATTTAGGAAACTCCTGTTATTCGTTGCTGCGTCTATCGCAATCCCGCCGAAGAAGTTCAAGTCCTTTATTTTTGCATTGCACCTAATTGATTAACATGCGTCTATTCGCGCGGCAGGCTCTGGAGGAGATAGATTTATGAAACGGCTTACTGTTTCCCTTTTGATGCTCGGCGGATTGCTTGTGTCTCTGCAGGCTGCAGGGGCGGCGTCGGTCGACAGTGCCTATACCAAGATCCTGCTGGACAGCTGCCCGCTGATCGAGGCCGGGGACGAGGAAGAAGGCACCTTCGGCGGTGCCTGGCAGTGCCCCGGCTACAAGGGAGCGGGCGTCTATGTTGCCGAGGGCGACCTGCGCATGTTCGTCTCCTTCGGTCCCGACGCCGCCAACGAGCCCGCGGCGGGCCAGACCCTGCCCAATTTCAACACGGTCAACGAAACGCTGGAATGGCGCCTCAGGGGCGGTGTTCCGTTCGCGACCATCCTGCGCTGGTTTCCGAGCCTCGACGAGGGGTCCAAGACCGGCAGCGTGCTGATCGTGACCCAATTGAAGCCCGGCGGCGGCACCTGCCAGATTGCCCGGATCGATGCCCAGGCCAACAAGAACGCCAACGATCTGGCGCGCCAGGCCGCCGATACCATGGCCGGTTCTTTCGACTGCACGCAGCCGCCGCAGATCATCGGCAATCCCGGAATTCTCTACTAGGCAAGTGCCCTGTGGCTCAGGTGCTGATTTGCGGCCAGGCGTAGATGCTGAGCTCCAGCCTGCGGCCGCCGATCCTGTACCAGGACTTTGCCGCAAGCTTGCCACCGACGGCCTTGTAGAATGAGCGCGCGGGCTCGTTTGCGCTCAATACCTGCACGGCGACACCGGGCATGCTCTTTGCCGACAGCGTTTCCCGCACATTCTGGAAAAGGGCCCGGCCGAACCCGAGGCCCTGATATTCCGGCTTCAGATAAAGCTCGTAGATTTCGCCATCCATGCCGGTGTCCCTCAGCCGGCACGGCCCATAGGTTGCGTAACCGGCGGGAATTTCGGCGATGCTGAGGATCTTGATGTTGACACCCCTGGCAAGGGCACCGCGCCACCAGCTGCTGCCTCGGCGCGAAATCATCTTCTGAAGATCGACACCGTGCAAGACGCCGCGATAGGCGCCCAGCCAGGCTTCGCTATGGATGCCGGCGAGTGCCTCACAATCGGCGGTCCGGGCCGCGCGCAGATCTATCAGGTCGGTTGTCATGCTTTTAGAAAGATACAACAAGCAATCCGACGGAAAAGAGGCAATCGCGTCGTAGAAACGCCAATTATGCCGATTTCATTGCGTTCGGCATCCGGGAGTTGATCGGCCGGAGGGGCAACACGGTAATAGTGCCGAGACCCCTCCGGTCGAACCTTGTCAAAAGGCCTCAGGCGTTGGCGCCTTGCCGCAGCCGGGCGAGAATTTCCTCGGCCAGATCCTGCCGCACCTTGCCAAGTGATTTCAGCTCATTTGCCACCAGGTCGATTTCCTCGCCGGTCGCGCCCACCATCAGGGCAACGTTCTGGGCGTGCAGGGCCATGTGGCCTTTCTGGATGCCGGTGGTGGCAAGCGCGCGCAATGCGCCGAAATTCTGCGCCAGGCCGACGGCAACGATGATCCGGGCCAGTTCGTCTGCCGTGGTCACGCCGAGAATTTTCAGGTTGGCCTGCGCGGTGGGGTGGATCTTGGTTGCGCCACCGACCAGTCCGACAGCCATCGGCAGTTCCAGGATGCCGACAAGATTGCCGTCGCCGTCCTTTTCCCAGCGGGACATCGAGCGGTAGCGGCCGTCTTTCGACGCGTAGGCATGGGCACCTGCCTCCACGGCTCTGGTATCGTTGCCGGTTGCCAGAACCACCGCGCTGATGCCGTTCATGATGCCCTTGTTATGGGTGGCTGCCCGATAAGGGTCGGCATCGGCAAAGTGATAGGCCGACAGCATGTCGTCCCGAACCTTTTCGCCTCCGATTTCCTCCAGTGGCCAGACAGCCCGCACGCGTGCCACGCGGCGGTCGGCGAGGTTGGTCAGGATCCGCAGGAGACTGCGGGCGCCGGTCCATTCCTCCAGCTTGGGTGCAAGGGCCTCGGCCATGCTGTTGACGGCGTTGGCGCCCATCGCGTCGCGCGTGTCGACGATGATGTGAACGATGGTCATCGGTCCTTCGGCAGTGTCGATGACCCTTATGTCGAGGTCACGGAAGCCGCCGCCGAGCTTCACCAGAAGCGGATCGATCTCTTCGCAGATGGTTCGGATGTCGTCGATGCGTTCAAAAACCTGCAGGCGGACGTTTTCAGGGTCGCTGGCGCCCAGAAGCTGGATCTGGGCTGCCATCAGCGGGCCGCTTGTGGAGGTCTTGAAGCCACCGGTCGGCCGGCAGCGCTTGGCCGAGTTGCACACGGCGGCGATGACGGAGGATTCTTCGCTAGCCATCGGCACCAGAACGTCCCGTCCGTCCACGGTCATGTTGGTCGCGATACCGACAGGAATGGACATAGAAGAAATGGCGTTTTCGACAAGGCGGTCGGCCAGTTCGATGTTTCCGGATGCCGCTTCCACAAGGTCGGAGACGGACTTGTTGTCGAGATTCGCCTGGCGCTGGACCGCCTGGAGCCGGCCGGCCGGGTCCAGCTTGTGAAAACCTTCAATACGGGACGAAGTGACGTCACTCATCGGGGGAAACCTGTCTGTCAATTGATCATGGATTGCGGCAGCCACAACACCAGCTCCGGAAACAGGGCGCAGATGAAGATACCGATGGCTTGCAGCAGGATGAAGGGAACGATGGCACGGTAGACCGTGCCCATGCCGATGCCGGCGGGCAGGACGCCCTTCATGTAGAAGAGCGTGTAGCCGAAGGGCGGGGAGATGTAGGCCATCTGCGCCGAAACGAGGAACAGGATGCCGAACCAGAGCCGGTCGAACTCGAGGAAGTCGATCACCGGCAGGAAAACTGGCACGCACAAGAGGATGATGCCCATTTCGTCCAGGAACATGCCGAGGAAGAACAGAATGCCCAGCATGATGGCGAGAACGATCCAGCGGTTGGCATCGAGATCCTGAATGAAGGACAGGAGGAAGTCCGCGCCGCCGGTGCCGGTGAAGATTGCCACAAAGGCCCGCGCACCGATGGTGATCCAGAGGATCATGGCGGTCACCTTGACCACGTCGAGGGCAACACCGGATATGAGCTCCCAGCCGAACCGGCGCTCGATGAGCGAAGACAGGAACGCCAGGAAGACGCCGACGGCGGCTGCTTCCGTGGGTGTTGCGATACCCATGTAGATCGTGCCCAGGACGCCGACGATGATCAGCAGCGGCAGGATGAGGGATTTCAGCGAGGCAATGCGCTCTTCCCAGGTGGCCGGGGCGTCACTGTCCGGACGCGGGGCGATGGATGGGTTGAGCGCGGACCGCAGAACGATATAGCCGATATAGAGCGAGGCGAGCAGCAGGCCCGGCACCACGCCGGCGATGAACATCTGGCCGATAGAGGCCTGTGCGGTCACGGCATAGACGATGGTGATCACCGAGGGCGGGATCAGGATGCCGAGCGTTCCGCCGGCACAGATCGTCCCGATCGCGAGCTCCGGACTATACTTGCGCTTCAGCATGGAGGGCAGGGCCAGCATGCCCATGGCGGCAACCGCGGCACCGACGATGCCCGTCATGGCGGCGATGATCGTGCAGATGGCGATGGTGCCCACCGCAAGGCCACCCGGCAACCGCCGCGACCAGAGCTCCATGGCCCGGTAAAGGCTTTCGATGACGCCGGAACGCTGAAGAATACTGGCCATCATCACATAAAGCGGGATCGCGAGGAGCGATTCCGACGTCATGGTGGAATAGAGGTTGAGGACGGTAACGGAGAGGGCGGCGGGGCCCCACAGCGTTAGCGTGAAAACGAGCGCAAGTGCGCCAAGCGTGAAGGCAAGCGGCAGGCCGGTGAGCAGCAGGCCCACCAGGCTGGCGAACATGATGGCAAGAACGAATTCGGAGCTCATGCGCTTGCTCCCGTCTGTTCCTGCGCCGGGCGCGTTGCGTTGTAGGCTTCAACAAGGGCTTGCAAAAACAGGAGCGCAAAGGACAGCGGCACGACGAATTTCAGCCACCAGACGGGTGGGTTCCAGGCGGAAAAGCTGGTTTCGCCGAGGGAGTAGGCGTTGATTGCAAGCGGCCAGCTGACCCAGGCAAAAACGCCTGCAAACACAGCAATGACGGCATAGGAGAACACGTCGAGAACCACTTTTGGCAATCCCGTCAGTTTTTCGCTGAAGATGTCGACGGCGACGTGGCCCTTCAGGTGCAGAAGGTAAGGTCCGGCCAGCATGAAATGCGGGCCGAAGATCAACGTGCTGGCTTCCATGGCCCACACCGTCGGCGCATCGAACAGGTATCTTGCGACCACTTCGAAAAGCAGGATCGGCACCACCGCGAAGATGAGCGCCGCCGCAAGGAGGAAGAACAACCGGTTGACGCCGGTGACGATGGAACTGACGGATTTCATGAAGCTGAGCATTTGCCGATCGAAAGGACGACCGGACGGCAGACGACAGGGAGGTGCCGTCTGCCGCCCGGTGGGAGGAAGGGTCAGATCAGCCCGAGGGCTGTCATGAACTCAATCTGGCTCGCGAGCACGCGATTCGCCAGATCGTCTTCCTTGGTAGCCTTTTTCCAGGACTCGACAGCCTTGGACCGGTTGGCCGCGACATCGGCCGGGTCAAGCTGGATGATCTCGACGCCTTGTTCGCCGTATTTCTTCAGGACATCGACATTCTGCACCATGATGTGCTGGCGCAGCGATCCGGAGATCTCCCGAGCCGCAACGGCAAGCGCTGCCTTGTAGTCGTCTGGCAGCGCGTCATAGGCGCCCTGGTTGGCGACATAGCTGGTGGCGGTGGTCGGCTGGTGCACGCCCGGCAGGATGATGAACTTGGCGACTTCGCCAAGGCCTGCTTCGTAGTTGGCGGTGAGATCGCCGCGGTCGGCAAAATCGATCAGGCCTTTTTCAAGCGCCGTATAGACTTCCGCCGTCGGCAGCGGGGTCACGGAAACGCCCTGGTCGGCCATGACCGCGGAAGCGAGCCCGACAAAGCGGCCCTTCTTGCCGGCCATGTCGGCGATGGTTTCCATCTTGACGGTCGAGTGGATCGGCTCTTCGCCATAGACGGTGGGGGCAATGTAGAAGAGACCGGCCCTTGCATAGGCTTCGCGGGCGAGATCCAGACCACCCTTTTCGTAGAACCAGGCTTCATACTGGTCGGACTCGGGGAAGCCGAACGGGATGGTGGACGTGAAGGCAAATGCCGGGATCTTGCCGGCTTCGTAGCCGTCGAAGGTCTTCATCAGCTGGAAGGCGCCGGCGCGAACGGCATCGAATGCCTGGTTGGCAGGCACGAGCTGGCCGGCGGAGAACAGCGTGATCTTGAAGTTGCCGTCGGTCAGTTCGCTGACGCGCTCGACAAACTTCTTCTCGAATTCGAAAGGTGTGGTGCCGGCGTCCCAGAGAGCCTGCATGCGCCACTCAACCGCATCCTGTGCCTTGGCCGCAATCGGTGCTGCGAGGGCGGTGCCGCCAACGGCTGCACCTGCAAGAAGGCTGCGTCTACTTACTTTGGTCATTTTTCCCTCCCAAGGAAATTGCCATTTGCTGGCGTAATGGGCAAACTGTCATAAAATTGATTGGGACAATCAAGGGACAGTTGTTGGATTTATGGGCAGCACTGTCCCAGTAAATTTTGAGGGACAATGAGGGTTACGGGTAGCGGTCGGAAACTGTCTCGCGTCGATCAGATCGTCGAGAAAGTCGCGCTGATGCTGGAGGCAGGGGCATACAAGACGTTTGAGCGGTTGCCTTCCATTCGTCAGGCCGCGCGGGAGAACGGCGTTTCGAAAAACACGATGGCGGAAGCTTACGACCGGCTGGTCGCCCGAGGGCTACTGGAAGCGCGGGCCGGCTCCGGATACTACATGTCACAGGTCGGACCGGCTTCCAAGACCCCGCCAGCGCCACATGTCACGGCTGCGGTCGACGGCATGTCGTTGCTGCGGGAGCAGCTGGAACAGCATTATGAAGTGCGTCCGGGAGATGGGCGCCCGCCGCCGTCGTGGATGGAGGGGGCGGAGCTGCGCCGCCATTTCGCTAACGCCAAGACGCCCTTTCCCGAAGCGATCGAATTCGGCTACGGCAGTTCGTGGGGATATGGCCCGCTGAGGGACCGGCTGCGGATGCAATTGCTGGAGCGGTCGATCCCGGCCGATCCGCAAGGGCTTCTTTTGACCCATGGCGTCAACCATGGACTGGATCTGATCATCCGGCATCTGACGGAGCCTGGCGATACGGTTTTTGTCGATGAGCCGGGCTATTATCCGCTCTTTTCCAAGCTGACCTTCGCCAAGGTGCAGATTGTCGGTATCCGGCGCGACAGGGACGGTCCGGACCTGGAAGACCTGACCGCCAAACTCGCTCTTTACCGGCCGAAGATGTTTGTCACCCAGTCCCATGGCCACAATCCGACCGGCGGTTCCCTGTCACCTTCGCGGTCATTCGGGTTGATGCAGCTTGCCGAGCGCTGGGGGTTTCTCCTGGTTGAAAACGATGCGCTTGCCGACATTCTTCCGGCCACGCTGCCAAGGCTGGCAGCGCTGGACCAACTGGAGCGGGTGCTTTATCTCGGCACCTTTTCCAAGACACTGTCGGCCAGTCTCAGATGCGGTTACGTGGCTGGAAATCCGGACATCATCCGCCAGCTTGCCGATATCAAGATGCTGACGGTGGTCAATTCATCCGACCACGTCGAACGCTTCGTGTTCAATCTGATGCAGGCCGGCCATTATCTGAGACATCTGCGGCGTCTCAGGAGCCGGGTGGAAGATGCCTACAAGGCATCCTTCGGGACACTGGAGGTGATCGGGTTGTCCGTGCGTGAGTGCTCCATTCCCGGGTTCTATCTCTGGGTGGAGTTTCCCGATGATGTGGATGAAAGGGAACTGTGCGCCGCTGCCAGCAAGCAAAGCATCTTCATTGCGCCGGGCGCCGTCTTTTATCCGAACCGGGAGACCCGGCAGAAGCCGGCAATGCGGGTCAATGTGGCCTATGGAACCGATGCGCGGTTCCTGTCGTTCCTCAGGGATTTTCTGAAGTAGTTTGAAAGCAGAAGAACAGTCAGGGCCACAAATGAAAAGGGCCGGCATAATGCCGGCCCTTCAGTTGCCCTGATGTTTGACTCACTAAATCTGGTTGGCCAGTAAAAACCCCGGGGGGCTGGGGGGCTAATGCATTCCGCGGCTTCTACGGGCCATACCCATCAGGGTATGATCCTAATATGGGTGTCTAAAATGGCTGGCCAAGGGCTGGAATGCGGCAAAATCAAGGAAATTTATGCATTCTTTCTTGGCAAAGTGCCGTTGCGTTCGTTTTTGCACTTCTTCCCGTAAAACTTATTGGCAAAATTACTCTGGTTTCGGACCTCTGTCTGTCAATATGACGTTGCGGGCTTGCCAGAATGGCTAAAGAAGACGCATCATGACAGCCAGGTGACAGGCGTTTCCCGACGATTCTCTTGTCGGTTACCTGTCAGCAGCGAAACCGCGAACGGAATGGAGGCGGAATGAGCGAAGCCGACGACAGCGCGTTTCAGCGTGGTGCGGGTGCAAGCCCGTCGCCACAACATCAACCGGCTCCACCTCCCAAACCCATTGTTGCATTCAACAGGCGCGAACTCGATGTCATTCTGAGGCTCTACGGGCGCATGGTCGCCGACGGCGAGTGGCGGGACTATGCCATCGACCTCCTGAAGGACCGGGCAATCTTCTCCGTGTTTCGCAGATCTTCCGAAATGCCGCTTTACAGGATCGAGAAGGACCCGAAGCTTGCCCGCCGCCAGGGCGCTTATTCGGTCGTGGCGACCGGGGGCATGATCCTGAAGCGTGGCCACGATCTGGCGCAGGTGCTGAGGGTTCTGGAGAAGAAAAAACATCTTCGGGTGGTCGACGCCTGACCAGGCATCCGGTCAGTCAGCTGATGGTCGGGTGAGGTTCATTCCTCTGCGTTGATCCGGTCACAGACATTTCCTTGATGGTGGCGTCAATGACCGGCCAATGCTGGTCGGTTACCCGCTGGTCGCGGACCAGTCGATTGGTTCGACCAAGCCTGGCAGCGCAGTGTTCTGCCGCTTCATTCCATTGATTTGCGCAAGGCTTGCGTTGACGCCCATTGGCGCAAGTGTCGGCGTGCGATGTGTCGGACAGTCGTGCGGTCACAAAAAAGCCCGGCACAAGGCCGGGCTTTTCCGTTTGTTCAGTTTGGCTGCGCTTAGTCGCGGTTGCCGAACAGCTGCAGCAGCATGATGAACAGGTTGATGAAGTCGAGGTACAGACGCAGCGCGCCCATGACGGACTTCTTCGTAGCGACTTCACCGCTGTCGCCTTCGTAGTACATTTCCTTGATCTGCTGGGTGTCGTAGGCGGTCAGGCCGGCGAACACCAGAACACCGATCACGGAGATGGCGAACTGCAGAGCGGAAGATGCCATGAAGATGTTGACCAGCGACGCGATCACGATACCGATCAGGCCGATGAACAGGAACGAGCCCCAGCCGGACAGATCTTTCTTCGTAGTGTAGCCGAACAGGCTCAGCGCGCCGAAGGTACCGGCGGTGATGAAGAAGACCTGAGCGATCGAACCCGGGGTGTAGACCAGGAAGATCGAGGACAGGGAGATACCCATTACGGATGCGTAGACCAGGAAAAGGGTCCGCGCTGCGCCGGCACTCATGGACTGAATGCGGAAGGACAGCCAGAACACCATTCCGAGCGGTGCGAGCATGACAACCCATTTCAGCGGGCTGCCGTAGATGGCAACACCCAGCTGGGTGAGCATGCGGCCGTTGCCAAGGCTGGCGACAGCAGAGTTCGGATCGGTGGTCGTTGCAAGCATGACCGTTGCCAGCGCAAGAAAGCCGGTCAGCGCAAGGCCGATGGTCATGTAGTTATAGACGCCCAGCATGTAGGAGCGGAGGCCCTGATCGATGCCGGCCTCGGCGCGTGCGCCGGCGACGGTATACGCGCCTTGAGATTGACGGTCATAGGTCGACATGGTCGTAAAAATCCCCTTCTAGATAGACGTGCGCATGCAATCGCGCATGCAACACAACTCCCTCAACATATGGGAAAAGCCTATCCCGAGCACAAGTCGAATTCGATGAAAAATTCGTAATCTTTGCGCTCAGGACGTATTATTTGAACCTATCCTTAAAAACAGGCTCAGATTCAGTCGTATTATTTCATGGCTTTCAGTCGGGATTCGATCTGCCGGTCGCAGGTGCCGCCGGGGTTGCGAACGATTTCTTCCGACGCGAAATCGAGGATTTCCTTTTCCGGATCCTGCATCTGCTCGACAGTCACACCGGGTTTGAACCACTGCAGAACCGCATAGTCGCCGCCGGCATCGGTGAGGAAAGCGATCGGCTTGCCATTTTCGGTGATGCCCATGCGGCCGACGCGGACTTCCGCAATCGATACCTTGCGCGCTTCGCCGTCGATGGTCAGCCGGTTTTTCGACACGTTCAGTTTCTTCAGCTTGGAGCCTTCAGTGCCGACCCAGTTACCGTAGAAGCGCTTGCCTTTTTTCTCGACGGAAAGGCAGGAGTTCTCGAAATTCGGGATGGAAAGACGGACGGCGGAAACCTCGATCGGATCCTCGCCCTTGGGCGCCAGCGTGTATTTCATCGCATTGTCGCCGGTGCGGTATACCCGGATGCCGACTGGCGTATAGCCGGAATCGTTCATCGAACGGGTGAAGAAATCGAACTGGTTGGCGTCGTTGGTGCCGGCCCGGCGATAAAGCCAGCGCTTCGGCAAACCGTTTTCGAAGACCAGCCAGTCACTGACGACGAGGCCGCGCGGGCCTTCCGGCGTGTTCAACTGCCAGACCCCGGTATGAAACGGGCTTTCCGCCGACGCGGCAGGGGCGAAAGCCATAGCGGCAACTGCGGACAGGGCTGCAGCCCCGGCAATGGTCTTCAAACGAATTTTCGGGAGAAACTTGAACATGGAATGGCCCCTTCTTAACAAACTGCCCGGAGCTGAACCGGATAGCCAAGATCAATTCAGTATGCAAGTTGTGTGGAGCTGAAGTTTGTCGCGATTTGGTTGTATTTCAGGATTTTTTCCTGAACGAAGTTTGCCAAGAGCTGTGGGCGCCGGATCGAAATAGATCAGCGCTCGTCAAGAATTCGTTCGATCTTGTTTTCGGAAGTCTACCGGTTCGTCGGAAATAGCCTTGCTGATCAAAGGAGGCACGACCGAGGCCGGCAAACGTCCTTTGATCAGCTTTTTTCCTGTGCGCACGTTCGCCGCGACAGCAGCTGACCGCACTTTGCGCTAGAGATTTCGCAAGACAGGTGCGGGCTTTTCACCCAGCACCCGCCATGTGCCGACGAGGCCGAAACCCACCGTCAGCACCAGCGCGATCAGCGCGGCACCTGCTGCGGTCACCGGCATCATCACGAACGACCCGTCCATGATCTGCGTTATCACGTACCAGGCGGCGACCCCTCCGGCCAGCAGGGCGAACACCGCCGTTGCAAGGCCCAGAATGGCGTATTCGAGTGCATAGGCGAAGATCAGGCGAGCCCGTGTCGCACCAATGGTTTTCAGAATGACCGCATCGTAGATCCGGCTGCGATGACCGGCGGCAAGTGCACCTGCCAGAACCAGAACACTGGCGATCAGCGTGATCGAGCTTGCGCCGCGGATGGCCCAGGCAAGCTGTGCCACCAGATCGTTGACCTGAGAGATCGCGTCCTTCACCCGGATTGCCGTCACTGTCGGAAAGGCGTTCGAGACCGTCTTCAACAAGGCAAGTTCCGTCTCTTCCGGCACATCATCGTCCCAGCCAAGGGTCATCAGATGGGCATGTGGAGCACCGGCAAAAGTGTTCGGCGAAAACACCATTACGAAATTGATTGCAAGGGACTGCCATTCCACCGTACGCGTGTTGGCAATTTCCGCCGTGATTTCCCTGCCGAGCACATTGACCGTGATCCGGTCTCCGATCTTGAGGCCGAGATCGGTGGCGGCCTCTTCATCGAAGGACACCAGCGGAATGCCGGTGTAGTCCTCCGGCCACCAGGAGCCTTCTTCCAGCTTCGAGTTCTTGGGAAGACTTGCGTCATAGGTAATGCCGCGGTCACCGCGCAGCACCCAGCCGGAGCCTTCCTGGGCAGGGACGAACTTGTCGGCCGCAATACCGTTCAGCGAGACAATGCGTCCGCGCAGCATCGGGACGCTTTGCAGGTTGGCGTCGGATGCTTCAGCATTCAGCAAGGCCTCGAAGGCGTCGCGTTCATGGCTCTGGATATCGATGAAGAAGAAGCTCGGAGCCTTGTCGGCAATGGTTGCGGTCAGCTCGCGCCGCAGGTTTCCGTCGATGAGGGCAAGCGCGACCAGCAGCGACAGGCCAAGTCCCAGCGACAACACGACTGACGGGGTGAGCGCTCCGGGACGGTGAATGTTTGCAATCGCCAGCCTGAGCTCGGTCGAGCGGACACTGGGCAGGCGCCTGGCTATGGCCATGATCGCGCGTGCGACCAGTACCAGCAAAACGAACGCACCGGCGGATGCGGCGATGTAGGTGCCGGCCATGCGCTGGTCGTGGGCAAGCAGAATGGCGATGGCGGCAAGGGCAAGCACTGTTGCCGCGGTGGCAAACAGATAGCGTTTGCGCGGCAGCTTGGCACCACCGGTCACGATATCCCGGAAAAGGGCCGTCGGCGGCACGTCATGAGCCCGCCCCAACGGCCAGATTGCAAAGGCGAGAGCGGTCAGGAGGCCGTAGACGAGGCCAAGGGCAAGCTCGGTCGGATAGATGCTGGCCGCGAGCTTGACCGGCAGAACCGGCGCCAGTGCGGCAGCCGCGGCAAAGGGGATCAGGGCACCCAGCACAAGGCCGACGACGATGCCGAGCAGCGCAAGCACCAGCATCTGAACCAGATAGATCTTGAAGACGAAGCCGCCCGTCGAGCCCAGGCACTTGAAGCTGGCGATAACCTCGCGCTTGGTTTCCAGATAGGCGCGGATGGCATTGGCCACGCCTACACCGCCAACCACCAGCGCGGTGAGGCCAACCAGTGTCAGGAATTGCGCGAAGCGATCAATGCTGCGTTGAAGGCCCGGGGACGCATTGGCGCGGGAGCGGATACGCCATCCCGCGTCCGGTTGGGCGGATTTGGCCTCTTCGACGATCCCTTCCATTGCTTCCAGGTTGGGAGCCGGGGCCATTCGAACGCGGTAATGCCAGCGGACCAGGCTGCCGGGCTGGATCAGGCCGGTTTCCGGCAGGGCGGCATCGGAAATCAGAAGGCGTGGACCGAATTCCATGCCCCCGGCCAGTTTGTCCGGTTCGTTGGCAATGGTGTCGGCAATTCGGATGGTGGCTCGTCCGAGGGACAGCGTATCGCCAACATTCGCGCCAAGCCGCGCGAGAAGAGAAGGGTCCACAACGGCGCCCCAGGTCCCGTCTTTCCGGGCCAGGGCCGTTTCCAGGGCCTCTCCGGAGGCAAGTTCAAATGTACCGTAAAGGGGATAGGGACCGTCGACGGCTTTCAGCTCTACCAATGCCTGATCGCCAGTCTCCGGTCTTCTTGCCATGGCCCGCGTGGTCGCAACGCGGGACAGGTCACCAAGGCCGTTCAGATAGGCAAGTTGATCGGCGTCGGCCTGCCGGTGGATCAGGGAAAAATCGAGATCACCGCCCAGGATGGACTGACCTTCGCGCGAAATTCCTTCTGTAAGAGCCCGTGAGACAGACGTGACGCCTGCGATTGCCGCTACGCCGAGCGCGATACAGGCAATGAAAATGTAAAAGCCCTTGAGGCCGCCGCGCAGTTCACGAAAGGCGAACCGGGCAGCAAGGCGCATCGTCTGGTGGTTTGCCGGTGTGCTGCCCGGGACAAACGCGCTCATGCAGACACCTCGCGGCGGGCGCGGTCAGACGTTTCTTCTTCGATTTCTCCGGAGCGAACGCGGATCATGCGGTCGCAGCGGGCGGCAAGGCTCGGGTCGTGGGTGACCAGAACCAGCGTCGTGCCCCGGTTCTTCTGGGCGGTGAACATCAGGTCGACAATCTGTGCGCCGGTGCTTTCATCGAGGTTGCCAGTCGGTTCGTCTGCGATCAGGATCGCGGGTTCGACGACCAGCGCCCTTGCCACGGCAACACGCTGCTGTTCGCCGCCGGACAGTTGCGCCGGGTAGTGGTGCATGCGGTGGCCGAGCCCGACGGCATCCAGTTCCGCCTTGGCCTTGTCGAAGGCGGCGGTATCCCCAGCAAGTTCCAGCGGCACGGCCACGTTTTCCAAAGCGGTCATGTTGGGCACGAGGTGAAACGACTGGAAAATGATCCCGACATTGCGACCGCGAAACCGGGCCAGCTGGTCTTCGGACAGGGGGCCGAGTTCGGATCCGGCCACGTTGACCGAGCCTTCATCGGCGCGTTCCAGCCCCGCCATGACCATCAGCAATGTCGATTTTCCGGACCCTGACGGGCCGACAAGGCCGACGGAGGCCCCCTTCTCGATCTGAAGGTCGATCCCCTTCAGGATATGCACCCGCCCGGCGCCTTCGCCGAGGGTCAGGTGGACGTCTTTCAGGGCGATCGCGGGCGAATTTGTCATTCTCTGGCCTTTACAATGGGCGTGTGATCGTCTTCCTGACAGTCACAAGCCCTCGACAATTGGACGCTCTGCGACCATATGGGCCTGTTGAAGAGCGTCTTCCAGTCCCAAAAGAGTGTTCACGTGAACCGGTTTATTGCCTGCCTGACGATAATCATCCTGTCTTTCCTGCCAATGGCCGCCCAGTCGGCCGATCTGAAACTGGTGGTGCTGGGGGACAGTCTGTCCGCCGGCTATCAGCTGTCGGCAGGAGAGGGCTTCACGGATCAGCTCCAGAAAGCGCTTGATGCGAAGGGGCAATCGGTCGAGGTCGTCAATGCCGGCGTGTCTGGCGACACGTCAAGCGGCGGGCTGTCGCGGCTGGACTGGTCGGTGGGGCCGGACACCAGTGCAGTCATCGTGGAGCTCGGAGCAAACGACGCGTTGCGGGGGATCTCTCCGGAGCTGACGCGCAAGAATATCGACGAAATCGTCCGGCGCCTGACGGAACGCGGTGTTGCCGTGCTTGTCGCGGGCATGCTGGCTCCGCGCAATCTTGGGCCGGAATATGCCGAGGCATTCGATCCGATCTACTCCGATGTTGCCAAGGCGCACGATGCGTTGTTTTATCCCTTCTTCCTCGAGGGTGCCGCCCTCAATCCCGATCTCAACCTTTCCGACGGTATGCATCCCAACGCCAAAGGGGTGGAAGTCATCGTCGAAAACATTCTGCCGAAAGTGGAAGAGCTTTTGGCCAAAGCCCGATCCTAGGGGCTTTGCTCTGGACCTGGGGTGGAAGCCGATCCGGCTTCCGGGACGCCCCGTTTTCAAAATTTGAAGGATAGTCTTATGGAAAAGCGCCGTCTTGGCCGCACGGATATACAGGTCAGCGCCCTTTGCCTCGGTACCATGACCTTTGGGGAGCAGAACTCCGAGGCGGAAGGTCACGCCCAGATGGACCACGCCATGGAAAAGGGCATCAATTTCTTTGACGCGGCAGAACTCTATCCGATCCCGCCGAAGAAAGAGACCCAGGGCCGGACCGAGCGCATCGTCGGCACGTGGTTCAAGAAAACCGGCATGCGGGACAAGATCGTCATGGCCACCAAGGTGGTCGGGCGGACCGACATGGACTGGTTCCGTGAAAACGGTGCGAAGGCGAAACTGGTTCGCGAACAGATCGAATTTGCGGTCGACCGCAGCCTGAAGAACCTGGAAACAGACTATATCGACCTCTACCAGATCCACTGGCCGGACCGGAACGTCGGCGGCTTCGGTTCAAACCCGACGCGCTGGGCGGATGTCGAACCGGCTCCGGACGAAAACAGCATCCAGTCGACGCTGGAAATCCTTGGGGATCTGGTCAAGGCCGGCAAAATCCGTCACGTCGGTGTCTCCAACGAAAGTGCCTGGGGCACGATGCGCTACGTCGCCGCGTCCGAGATGTATGACGTGCCGCGGGTCGTCTCGATCCAGAACGCCTATTCCCTTGTCAACCGGACCTTTGAAACCGGCCTTGCGGAAGTTGCCCGTCGGGAAGATGTCGGTCTTCTGGGATATTCGGCACTGGCCCAGGGATATCTGACGGGCAAATACCGCAATGGCGCCCTTCCGGCAGGTGCCCGCAAGACGCTGTTCAACCGCCTGCAGCGCTATGAGCACCCGCGCGCCATCGAGGCGGTCGATGCCTATCTGGACCTGGCGCAGGAGGCGGGACTTGATCCGTCGCAGATGGCACTTGCCTTTGCCATGTCGCGGTCTTTCATGACATCGGTCATCCTGGGTGCGACGACCATTGAGCAGCTGGATACCGACATCGGAGCTGCGGACGTTGAGCTGAGTGCCGATGTTCTGGAGAAAATCGATGCGCTGCATCAGGAATTCGGCAATCCGGCGCCGTAACGGGTGTAACTTCCTGATCGATAAATCTTTTTAGAGAATCATCTGCAGATCGGAGGCCGGGCTGGTTATGAACCAGCCCGGTTTTCATTTGAGTGCGGCGCTGAATTTTTGAACGCGCTCAAAAACTTAGCTTTTTGTCTTGCGATTTTCATGAAGTTGATTCCTCATGGGATTCATCAGCGACAGCGGAGGGAACACCCATGCCGCGCCTATTTACAGGCCTTGAGATTCCGTCCCAGACGGCACTCATGCTTTCGATGCTCCGGGGAGGCCTTCGGGGCGCCCGCTGGATTGATCCGGAGAACTACCACATCACCTTGCGCTTCATTGGCGACATCGACGACCGTACGGCCGACGAGATCGCCGCCGCGCTTGATCGTGTCCGCAGGGATCCGGTGGAAATCCGCCTCAACGGACTTGGTTCTTTCGGCAACGGCAAGCCGCATGCGGTCTGGGCCCGGGTTGAGCCGACCGCTCAACTTGCCGAATTGCAGGCCGAGCAGGAGCGCATCATCCAGCGTCTGCATCTGCCGGCCGAGCGGCGCAAGTATGTTCCGCATGTCACCCTTGCCCGTTGCAGGACCTCGACCAACGAGGACGTGGCCAAGTGGCTGAGCGAGCGCGGCAACTTCCAGGCGCAGCCCTTCATTGCCGGACGTTTTGTGCTGTTCTCGGCGAAATCGAGTGTCGGTGGCGGCCCCTATCTGGTGGAAGAGGCCTATCCGCTGGCCGCGTGACGCCCGCATTCTGATGGCGTGCAGCGAGACCACAGGATTTGCGTATCGGCAGAATGAACCCAAGCCTTTGCCGGTTTGGGGTCATTTTTGGCTGAAACCCTGAAAAAGATTGCACCGACCCGACGCGAAAAAATGACGCACACTGGCGTCCGCGCTCCTTTCGTGATGGTCAAAAGTGACAGGAGGGGGCCGAGAAACTGTGCGGTTTTTGGGCAGGCCGGAATTCCAGGGCAGTGAAAAAGGCTGTTTTGCCTAAATAATAAGTTGATTGAATTCTCTGAATGATTGAGTGCGTAGAAGTATAAACCTCTGGTTTAGAAGATTAGTCGGCTCAGTATTCAAGTTGCGTAAAGGAAAATTAATGGCTTGAGCGTTTTCTGGGCACACTGTGCAAGGCTCGACAAGAGCTGCCCCAAAAAAACGAGACCATTATGAAGTTCTTTGCAGATCTGCCCATCGCGGTGCGTGTCGGAGCGCTGTCCGCAATCGCCGTGGTTGCCATTGGCGTATTGCTTGGCACGGCGCTTTACAGCCAGCAAATCGTGTCGCACGAAATCGACAATCTGGCTGAATATTCGCAAATGGACTTCAAAGTGTCGCAGGTTCAGGCTCATGCGCAGAACATGCAGCGCAGCCAGAAGGACTTTCTTTTGAACAAGGACATGGCCTTTGTCGAGGAATACAAAGCCGAGTTCGAGAAAGCCCAGAGCAACCTGAACGATGTCGATACGAAGCCGCAATCGGCTTCCATCAAGGATAACATCGCCAAGCTTCGCGATGTTCTTGACCAGCACAAGGCAAAGTTCGACGCTTTGACCAGTGAGCTTACCCGAATGGGGCTTGATGAAAGCACCGGGCTGCAGGGGTCTCTGCGCACTGCCGTGCATGACGTGGAAAGCAAGCTGGATGCCGCCAATCTGGATGCCTTGACCGTCAAGATGCTGATGATGCGCCGTCATGAAAAAGATTTCATGCTGCGCGGTGACGAGAAATATATCGGCAGGATCAGCGAACGGCGGGCTGAATTCGCAGATCTGCTGCCGAAAAGCGGGTTGCCCGACGCCGAACAGGCTGAAATCGGCAAGCTGCTGGATACCTATCAGGCCTCCTTCCAGGCTTATGCCGAATTGTCCCTGAAGATTGCTGCCGATCTGGCCGAGATCGAGGCAATCTACGCCCAGGTCGCTCCGGAATGGGCGGTGATGTCTGAAGCTGCCTATGCGGGCAAGCTGGCCGCCGGGGAAACGCTGGACACTGCCCAGGCCTTCTCCAAAACAACATTCCTGACCGTCTCCGCCATCGCGCTGGTGCTGTCCATCGGGCTTGGCTGGCTGATCGGCCGCAGCATTACCAGACCGGTGAAAACGCTTACCGGAACCATGGGAACGCTCGCTGGCGGATCCATCGACATCGACGTCCAGTACACCGACCGCAAGAGCGAGATCGGCAGCATGGCCCGCGCCGTGGAAGTTTTCCGCGCCAATGCCGTCCGGACCCGCGAACTGGAAGCGGAACAGAAGGAACAGGCAGCAAGAACCGCCGCCGAACAAAAGCGGATGATGATGGAGCTTGCCGATAGTTTCGAAAGCTCCGTTGGTGAAATCGTCCAGGCGGTATCGTCCTCGTCGTCCCAGCTGGAATCGAGCGCAAGCTCCATGAGCGCCACAGCCGAGCAGACCCAGCAACAATCTTCGAACGTTGCCGCGGCAGCCGAGCAGGCATCTGCCAACGTTCAGACCGTTGCCTCCGCAGCCGAAGAGCTGTCGTCGACGGTTTCGGAAATTTCCCGACAGGTCGCCCAGTCTTCAAATGTTGCTGCCACGGCAACGGCGGAAGCCAAGAAGACCAACGACCAGGTTCAGGGGCTCGCCGAAGCCGCTTCGCGCATCGGTGAAGTGGTGAAGCTTATTTCCGATATCGCCGAGCAGACCAATCTTCTGGCGCTCAATGCCACCATTGAAGCGGCCCGTGCGGGCGAGGCCGGCAAGGGATTTGCCGTCGTTGCGTCGGAAGTGAAGGAACTGGCCAGCCAGACGACCAAGGCGACCGAGGAAATCTCCCAGCAGATTTCCGGTGTCCAGTCGGCGACCCGTGACGCGGTCTCTGCTATCGACGGCATCACCAAGACGATCTTCGAGATCAACGAGATTGCCGGCGGGATCGCGGCGGCTGTCGAAGAGCAGGGCGCGGCAACCACCGAGATCGCACGCAATGTGCACGAAGCTTCCACCGGTACACGCGATGTGACCCGCAACATCAGCAGCGTCAGCGAAGCAGCCACCCAGTCGGGGCATGCGGCGGAAGAGCTGCAGGCGGCGTCCGGCACGCTTGCGAGCAATGCCCGGGCGCTTCAGGCGGAGGTCGACGGCTTCCTGGCACGCGTACGCGCCGGCTGAGATCAGGTGCCCAGTAGGCCGGCATAAACACCCAGCGTGCGGGCGCACATGGTTTCGACCGAGAAATTCTGGCGGACATGGGCGAGAGCCCGGTCCGCCATTTTGTTTTTCTCGTCCACGTCCTGGCCCAACACACGGACAATGGCGTCCGCCAGAGCCTGAGGGTCGCCCGGTGCCACCCGCCAGCCGGTACGTTCGCTTTCGGCCGCATCGGGCGGGGAAAGGACGGTTTCAGGTACCGCCCCGAGGTTGGAGACGATCACAGGCACCCTTGCGGCCTGTGCTTCGACTGCCGCCCGGCCGAAGGCTTCCGGTTCGACAGAAGCAACAATCGCAATGTCGGCCAATGCCATGGCGGCGGGAACGTCGGCGCAGTGACCGACGATCCGGACCTTGTCCTGCAGGCCGTTGTCGGCAATCAGCTTCTTCAACTCCGCCAGATATCCGTCACGACCCTGGGCGTCGCCCGCCAGAATGGCGATCGGGTCGGACGGCAGCCTGTCTTGCAGAAGCGCCATCGCCTCGATCACGACGCGCTGTCCCTTCCAGGCGGTCAGCCGGGCCATGTTGAGGAGTATTGGCCGTCCCATCGGGATGCCCCACTGGTCCTTCAATGCCTGCAGCCGCAGGGCGCTGACATTGTCGGGTAGCAGGCCTTTCAGATCGGATCCGCGCTGGATGACGGTGATCTTGCCTTTTGCGAACGGGTGCCGGTCTTCGATCAGCCCGCATATGAAATGCGAATTGGCAATCACCGCATCCCCCCGCGCCATGACCGAATTGTACCAGCTCTTCAGTGCATTCGACTGGTTATAGGTGCCGTGGTAGGTGGTCACGAAAGGGGTTCTGGTGCGCCGTGCGGCCCAAAGGCACGACCATGCCGGGGCCCGGCTGCGAGCGTGAAGCAGGCTGACCTTGCGTGTGGTCACGATGTCCGCCAGCCTGGCTGCATTCTTCCAGAGGGTTGCCGGGTTCTTCGACTTGACGGGCAGGACAATGTGTTCCGCGCCAAGGGCTTCCAGTTCCGGCACCATCTGGCCGCCCTGGCTTGCAACGAGAGCCTTTCCACCGGCTTCCACCACAGCTTTGGCAACGTCCAGCGTCGTGCGCTCGGCGCCACCGGAGTTGAGATCCGGGATCACTTGCAAAATCGTGGTCTCAGAAGGCAGATGAACCAAATCGGATCTCCGGTGAACTGGTCAAGGCGGGGCGTCTGTGCCAAATGGCATAAACAGAAAACATCTATCAGAACGAGAGCCTTAATATGGGTGATTCCGAACCGCAATTCATCCAGATCGGAAAAAACGACGCGAAACGCCGGATTGCCGTGCGGAATGCGCCGGGTTCCGGGGCAAGTTCGTTACCCGGCATCTTGTGGTTGTCCGGGTTCAAGTCGGACATGTCCGGCACAAAAGCCGAGGCATTGGCCGAGGAGGGGGCACGAAACGGGCAGGGTGTGGTGCGGTTCGACTATTCCGGCCATGGCCTGTCGGAGGGTGATTTCGAAGATGCCTGTGTTTCCGACTGGCTGGAGGAAGCGCTTGCCGTTTTCGATGCTTGTTGCCCGGGCGAAACCGTATTGGTCGGCTCCTCCATGGGCGGCTGGCTCGCATTGTTGCTGGCGCTCGCCCGCAAAGACAGTGGCCGCATCAAGGGGCTGGTTCTGATTGCTCCCGCGGTTGATTTTACCGAAGAGCTGATGTGGAAGCAGCGCTTCAGCGATGAGATCCGTGCCGCTATTCTTGCCGATGGCCGCTGGGAGCAGCCTTCAGCCTATAGCGACGCGCCCTATGTGATCACGCGCAAGCTGATCGAAGATGGCCGCAATCACCTACTTTTAGGGGCGCCGCTTCATCTCGGTGCTCCCGTCACGATCCTGCAGGGCGCGCAGGACCCGGATGTGCCGGAAAGTCATGCACGCCGCCTGGTTGAGGCCTTGCCGCTGGACGATGTCACCTTTTCGCTGGTGCCGGATGGCGATCATCGTCTGTCCCGGCCGGAGGACATCGATCTTCTGTTGCGGGCCGTTGCGGACATGTCGGCCCGATAGGGGCCACACCCTAGACCGGCAGGGTTTCCCGGCCCTGTTTTTTCACCTTGTACCAAGCCCAGAAGAGACGGGCGGCGACAGCACGGTGCGGTGCCCAGGCATTGGCGATGACGTCGAGCTCTTTTGGTGCCGGACGATCTGCCAAGGCGAGGGACTCCTGAACCGCGACTTGCAAGGCCAGGTCACCGCTCGGGAAGACATCAGGATGACCCGCGCAGAACAGCAGGAAGATATCCGCGGTCCAGCGGCCGATACCCTTAATCTCGCATAATGCGCGGTGGGCTTCATCCGCCGGCGCCTGTGCCAGATGAGCCAGGTCGAGACCATTGCCGCAAGCTTCCGTCAGCGCGCGCAAGGTCCGGATTTTCGGTCGGGACAGGCCGGCGCCTGCCAGTTCCTCGTCGGTGAAGGTTGCCAGGTTTTCTGCCGTCAGCGGCGCAATCAGCACCTGAAGGCGTGCGAAGATGGCAGCCGCGCTGGCAACCGACACCTGCTGTCCGGTGACAATCTGTGCAAGACCTTCAAAATCGGCCGCGCGTCGGCGCAAGGGGATCGGGCCTGCTGTTCCAGCAATTTCCTGCAGGCGCGGGTCGAGACGGATCAGTGCCTTGAGACCGGCTTCGATGTCTTCTTCGGTGGCAATCGGGGTCATGTCGGCGGGGCTTGTCCGGATATGTCTTGAACTGCCGGGCGATACTGTCTCTTGCGCGGCGGCTGGGGAATGATAGGTAGGACTTCACTCATCAGCCCGCTCCGCGTCAACAGCCTTTGCCGATCTCATGACCCAGCCCGTATTCCGCTTTGCTCCTTCGCCCAATGGGCACTTGCATCTGGGGCATGCGCTTTCGGCTCTCCTGAATGCGCGTGCAGCTGTTGCGCTCAGTGGCCGGTTTCTCGTGCGGGTGGAAGACATCGACCAGACCCGGTGCACGCCGGACCTGGAACGGGAGATGTTCGAGGATCTCGCCTGGTTGGGTGTGCCGCTCGATGAGCCCGTGTTGCGCCAATCGGAAAATTTTCCGCAATACCGGGCAGCCCTGGAAAAGTTGCAGGACATGGGCCTGGTTTATCCCGCCTATCTGACCCGTGCTGAAATCAAGGCGTTCGTTTCAGCCAAGGAAGCCAATGGAGAAAGCTGGCCGCGGGATCCTGACGGTGCGCCGCTTTATCCTGGCGATGCCGCGGTTCTTTCGCCGGAAGAGCTCAGGAGCCGGGCGGCCAGCGATGCGCCGTTCTCACTGCGTCTCGACATGCAGCGCGCCCTCGCGCAGATCGGAAGGGCGCTGTCGTGGCAGGAAACGGGGGCGGAAGGCGAAAACCTGTTTGCCGAACCTGTCGCGTTGCCTGTCGAGGCGGCAGCGTGGGGTGATGTGATCCTTGCCCGCAAGGACACGCCGACGAGCTATCATCTGTCGGTGGTGGTCGATGATGCCAGGCAGGGCATCACCGATGTGCTGCGCGGACAGGACCTTTATCACGCAACCAGTGTGCACAGGGTCCTGCAGGAACTGCTCGGCCTGCCGTCACCGGTCTACCGGCATCACAGGCTCGTCCTGGGGGCGGACGGACGCAAGCTCTCGAAGTCCAGCAAGGACACCAGTCTCCGGTCGTTGCGTGAGGCCGGCATGACCCATGCCGAATTGCGCAAGAGGATCGGGCTCTAGCGCGTTCAGGGATTAGCGCAGGCTCATGCCGAACCAATGATCCAGGAACCAGATCCACAAGCTGGCTGTAACGATGGCGCAGAGCGTGGTCATGGTAATCGCATTTGCTGACATGGAATGGCCGGTGCCGTAGCGGTTGGCGAAAATATAGGCGTTGACACCTGTCGGGCAGCTGGCCGTCAAGGTCGCCACGGCTGTCCACAGAGGCGGCAGGTGGAACACGAAAGCCCCGAAACTAAAAACGACGATCGGCATAAGCAGCATCTTGATGATGCTGAGGATCAGTCCTGGCACGATATTGCCGCGCATGCCGTATTGCACGAGGCTCATGCCCAGTGACAGCAGTGACAACGGCAGCGCCGTGGCGGCGATGCGGCTGATAACATCGAGACCGATCTCCGGCAGCTCGAGGCCTGTCTGCCGCCAGACAAAGGCGGCGACGATGGTGACGACGAGGGGGTTCTTCACCAGGCTTTTTCCAGCTCCCATCAACAGTTGGGAAATGGGTGGGGAGGCCGTGCCGTTGTCGATCGCAGCTGCCCGCTCCATCATCACCGCCATCAGCACTGTCATCGTGGCCAGGTGGATCGAGATGATCAGCAGCAGTGGGGCCAGGCCTTCGTCGCCGTATACCGAGGCGACCAGCGGCAGGCCGACCAGAATCGTGTTGGCGAAGGCGGCGGATATCCCGCCGATCGCGCTTGCCCGGGCATCGCGGCCGAAACCCTTGCGAATGATCAGCGATCCGAGCAACCAGGCAAAGCCGACGCCGATGAAGTAGGTTGCCCAGAGCGCCAGCGGAACACCCGCGCTGAGGTCAGCGCCGATCAGCGATCGGAAGATCAGCACCGGGATCGCCACGATATAGACGAACTGCCCGAGTGCTTCGCTGATGCTCTGGTTCAGAATGCGGGTTTTGGCGAGACAGTAGCCAATGCCGATCAGCAGGAAAACCGGGGCGACGATCGTAAGTGTTTGAGCAAGCATCTATGCGGCAACCCGAAGGCTGTTTCCGGTTGATTTGGGACTGGGTGCAGGTGGATGCCGGTCTGGATGGACAGCGGCCACACGGCAAGGTAAGCAGAATTTCGACCAACTTGGCTTTTTGGCGCGTGTCTGGCAAGCCCGGTTGAGACCCATTCAGGCGAAGGATCTCCGGCCGCATGGCAAATCATGACGATGACAGCGTCAAACTTGCGCTTCTGGCCCACGATCTCAGAACGCCGCTTGCCGCCATGCGCCTGACGGCGGAGCTGATCGGCACCGGTCCGCTGAACGGGACACAGAAGGATCAACTGTCGATCCTCATTCGCTCCATCGATGCACTTACGCAAATGACGGGCGAGCTTGTCACGGCTGCCGAACCGGGATCGCAAGCGGAAACAAGACCAAGTCGGATCGCAGATTTCGTTTCGGAAATCGCCGACCTTTTCCAGGTCGCGGCCGAAGCAAAAAACCTGACCTTGACGCTGAAAATAGACGACGAGGCCCGCGAGGCGGTTACATCAAGTGGCGGGACACTGCGCCGGGTGATCACGACATTGCTGGACAATGCTGTCAAATACACTGCTGAGGGCGGGGTCACGGTCGAGGTTCGCGCAGCCGGCCACAAATCGGAGGATGCATCCGGTCAGGGCAATCCTTCCTCCATCCTGATTTCCGTTGCAGACAGCGGCCCCGGCATCGAGCCTGAAGAAGGTGCACGGCTGTTCCGGCCCTTCGTCCGGGGCCGGCACGGCCGGGAAACCGCGCCTGGAACGGGTCTTGGTCTTTGGGGGACGGCGCAGTTCGTCCGGGACATGAATGGCCGGTTGACACTGGCGCGTTCCGAGACCGGCGGCAGCCGGTTCAACGTGGAAATTCCGCTCGGCGAGGGCGATGACGGCCTGTTGCAGGCCGAGGCAGACCAGCATGGAACGTCGGAATCATCCGAAGATGCGTCTGTCACCGGGCCCTTGTCGGCGCATGTGCTTATTGTTGATGACAACGAGACCAATTGCCGTCTGCTGGCAGCGCTGCTGGAATCCTTCGGTATTTCGTCGGAGGCCGCCAGATCGGGCGAGCAGGCTGTCGGTCTCGTTCAAAAGAGCGACTTCGATGCCGCGTTGCTCGATCTGCACATGCCCGGCATGAGCGGTGTCGAAACGGCCGAGGCTCTCGGCTCTCTGCGCCCGGACCTGCCGCTGATCGCCGTGACGGCGGCTCTGGAGTCTGTTGGCGACACGCGTTTGCGGGATGCAGGGTTCCGGGAAATCCTGACAAAACCCCTGTCACCTGCCGCCCTTTTCGAGGCGATGAAACTGGCGAGCGGACGCAAAGCGGGCTGAGGGCCACACCTTACGGCCTCTATCCTGTCAGGGCTGTTTCATCTCGGCGCAGGGTCAGAACCTCGACACCATCGGCGGTAACGGCGACCGTGTGTTCGAACTGCGCCGACAGCTTGCCGTCTTTGGTCACAACCTTCCAGCCGTCCTCTTCGGTTGAAACCCGGCTGGTGCCCTGGTTGATCATCGGCTCGACGGTGAAGACCATGCCTTCGCGCAATCTCATGCCCGTTCCGCGCCGTCCGAAATTCAGTACGTTGGGCTCCTCGTGCATTTCACGGCCGATGCCGTGCCCGCAATAGTCGCGCACCACCGAGTAGCCGTTCTTCTTGGCGTGTTTTTCGATTGCATGGCCGATATCGCCCAGATAGGCGCCCGGCTTTACCTGCTCGATCCCTTTCCACATCGCTTTCTGGGCAACACGCACCAGCCGCCTTGCGGCCGCACTGGCGTTTCCGACCACATAGGTCTTGCTGGAATCGGCAATGAAGCCGTCCTTTTCGAGCGTGATATCCAGATTGATGATGTCGCCGTCGCGGATGATCTCGTTCCGGTCCGGAATGCCGTGGCAGACGACCTGGTTGATTGAGCAATTCAGCACAAATTCAAAGCCGTATTGCCCTTTGCTGGCCGGACGGGCGGCAAGGTCCTCGGTTATGAAACGCTCCACCATGTCGTTGACAGCGAGTGTCGACATTCCGGCAAGGTCAACACCATCGAGCATCTCGAAGACGGAGGCGAGCAACCTGCCCGAGTTGCGCATGAGTTCCAGTTCTTCCGGGGTCTTGACCATGTCAGGCAACCGCCGCATCTGCTGACGGAGCCTGCGCTGCTTCGAGCTGCATCTTGATGATGTCGCTGAAGGACAGGGTCGGGTTTGCCTCGGCGAGCATGCCGATCTTCATCCAGAATTCGGCCTGCGCATTGATGGAACGGCACATGACGGTGCTGGCCCGGCGGATTTCCTCGTGCAGACCCTCGTCGATCTTGACGATGCCCATGACTGTCTCCCGAAATGGCTGGTTATATGAAACGTATATGTTTCGTATATAGCCTTCGATCTCGGGTCCCGCAAGCCGGGTTTTGTGTTGGGATATCGGATGAACGCGAGGCAGTCTTCAGGCGTCTGTTTCAACCAGGCTTCCGGCTGCCTCGAGGGCCTGTTCCAGCCGATCGTCGCCCCAGTAGAGGTCTCCGCCTGGAATGACGAAACTCGGTGCGCCGAAGATGCCGAGTTTCTCGGCTTCGGTAACGGCTGCGCGCAGACTTATCTTGTTTTCCCGGCTGTGGGCGGTTGCCAGGGCCGTCCGGGCCGGAGCGCCGATTTCCAGCAGCAGTTCGGCCATCAGGCTTTCGTCGGCGATGTTCAGCCCCTGTCCGAATTCAGCGATGAAGACCGCACGGGTAAAGGCCCCTATCCAGGGCTGGTTCTGTGCTGCGTGTGCGATCCTGGCGGCCAGCAGCGCGTCCTGGGGAAAGGGAGACGGCAAGGTGAACGGCAGGCCGTATTGTCTGCAAAGCCGCTCCATGTCGCGCCACATGTAGTGGCCCTTGGCGGGATACAGGTTGAAGGGAGAGGTTGGCCAGCCCTGCTTCTTGAAGATCGGACCGAGCAAAAATGGCCGCCAGGCGATCTCAACGCCATAGTCGCTTGCAAGCGTTTCGATCCGCATGGCCGAGAGATAGCTGTAGGTGGATGCAAACTCGTACCAGAATTCCACCACCGGTTTCCGGTCCTGCCGCAATGACACTATATTCGTGCCGGTAGGGGCCGCAGGCGGCTGACTGTTTTTCACATTCCGCATCTCCGCAAAATCTGAACCGGCCGGTTTCAGGAAGGGATTGGATCGGGCAATTGGATGCGTTAAAGAGCAGCCATGACGCAAACCCAGCCCCAACAGCATAATCCCAAGACCGGACTGAGCAAACTATCCATCTGGTGCATTAACCATTCGATGGTGTGCGTTGGGCTCTATATCTGCCTTGTGTCCCTGTTCTTTCTGGCCTTTCCCGGCGTCGATCTCTGGGCGAGCGGGCTTTTCCATTTTGGCGATGAGGGCTTCAAGGCCGAGAACGTCGCGTTCTTGCGCGATGTCCGGCACCTTGGACCGTTTCTTGTCCGGGTGATCGCCATCGTCTGCGTGGCGGTTCTGCTCATCAAGCTGCTGGTGCCGGGCCGTCAGCCGCTGATGCCACTGCGTCAGCCGGTGTTCCTGCTGTCGACGCTGATCCTTGGACCGGGGGTTCTGGTCAACCTGATCCTGAAAGACAACTGGGGCCGCCCGCGGCCCCGCAATGTCGAGATCTTCGGTGGGGATCTGCCGTACCAGCCGGTCTGGAAAATCTCGAACTACTGCGACAGCAACTGTTCGTTCGTGTCCGGGGAAGGGTCGGCTGCCATGTGGCTGGTGGCGGCAATTACCTTGCTTGTGCCCGCAACCTGGCGCAAGGGCGCTCTCGTCTTTCTGATCCCGCTCGGCCTGATCCTGTCAGCCAATCGGGTGGCTTTCGGCGGGCACTTCCTGTCCGATACGCTGTTGTCCTGGGGCGTGACGCTGCTCCTGATCCTGGCGATCCACCATCTGCTTTATCGCAAGACCCCTCCGCTGGTGAGCGATCGCCAGCTTGACGAGTGGTTCACCGTGAAGGGGCGGCGCTTGCAGCGGGTGTTGCAACGGCTGGCGGTTCGGGTCCGACGGGCACTTCGCGGCATCGGTCGCGTTTTTGCCGAACGCTGACAAACACCCTACTTCTTGCGTGGTCTTGTGCGTTTCAGGATGCGAGCAAAGCGCAAGGGCGAGCGGTCTTCCACCCAGGTAATGGCATCGTTGAGCGGCGGCGTCTTGCGTCTGCGGCTGCGCAGCATGCGTGCCGCACTCCGGTTCGTGCCGACAATGACAATCATGCCGAGCGCAAGCAGGGGGACGCCGGTCGGGATCGGCAGCCAGACCGTTACCAGCCCGGCCAGGATCAGCGCAGCCGCAAGAGACCACCACAGAATTTTCATTTTGGTGCCAAGGAAGTCGTGCAGATCAGACACCCATAAACCGGTGTCTGAGACGGATTTATGAACCCGTGCCCGGCAATCCCCGGCTTGTCGTGTGGTCAAGCAGCGTGCCTGGCTTTGTCAGGCACTCGTCATCAGGTCCTGAAAGAGACGTTGACCACCAGTGCGCACGAGCTGGTACACCTGTTCAAAGCCGTCCGGGCCGCCGTAGTAGGGATCGGGAACATCCTGCGGCGGTCTGTTCAAAAGCAATCGTAGCCGGGGGCTGCTCGCTCCGCCCATGCGCTTGAGGGCCGCGAGATTGTCCCTGTCCATGGCGACGATGGTGTCGAAGCGGCGGAAATCATCTGCCCGCACCTGCCGTGCCCGTTGGGCGGAGATATCGACCTCATGCCGCGCGGCTATGTCGATGGAGCGTGGGTCCGGTGGATTGCCGATGTGCCAGGCGCCGGTTCCCGCGCTATCGACCACGAAACTGTCTGCCAGTCCTGTCTCCTGCACGATGTCCCGGAAGACGCCTTCCGCAAGTGGCGACCGGCAGATGTTGCCAAGGCAAACGAAGAGGACGGCGTGGGGCACGCGGGTTATCCTTGAAACAGGCGCCAAGCGGATGCTGGCAGCCCGCCATTGGGCTGACACAGAACTGGATTAGGTGCACGGCAGGCAGACGGCTCGTTTTCGAGCCGGGCCGTTACGCAAAACAGGAGGACCAGATGGTTGAACGACTGAAGCCGGAAGACCGCGCCGCCGGATTGAACGATCTGCCGGGCTGGCACATGTGCGAAGACCGGGAGGCGATATCGAAATCCTTCAAGTTTCACAATTTCCGCGAAGCCTTTGCCTTCATGACCCAGATCGCGCTGGTGGCGGAAAAGATGAACCACCATCCCGAATGGTTCAATGTCTATCGCAGTGTCGATATCACCCTGTCGACCCATGACGTTGGCGGTCTCAGCAAACTGGACCTCCAGCTTGCGGCGGATATCGACAAGATTGCCGGCAAGATGCAGTGACGCTTCAAGCCGGGTGCTGATCGTTTATTGATCTAGCCGCCCTTGGTCAGCACGAAACGGTGGCCGCCCTCTATGCGCTCTGCTTCCAGCAGGGTATGGCCCTGCTCGTTGCAGAAATGGGGAATGTCGATTTCCGCCATCGGGTCCGTGGTCAAAACCGTCAGTTGCTCGCCGCTGGATAACCGGGTGAGGGCCTTGCGGGTCTTGAGCACGGGCAGCGGGCATTTCAGGCCCTTCAGATCGAGTGTCGTTCCGGTCGTCAACAAAGTCTCCGTTTCAGGGGCGCCGGTGGCGGGTCGAAATTTCTTCCCTTTGTTGGCCATTCATACAAGATTAGGAAGTCAAAACTAGCCTGATTTGCCGGTGTCATCGGGGTACAGGGATGAAAACCGTCCCAGACTTGAGGCCAGGTAGGTCCGGTTCCGGATTGACGGCTGTCGCAATAGCGCACCCGCAATCCGCCGGCAGGGTTTAACTGCGAGAAACGGCTTTTTCAAAGGTGCGGGACGATTGCATGGTGCAGGAATGAAAGCAGGACTCCGGAGCGCAATCATGCTTGCGGCCGCGGCCCTTTCGCTTGTTGCCGGCCCGGCAAAGGCAGACCCCGCCGAAATCCAGATCGTCACCCAGAGTTTCGCACCGCTGCAATGGGACAACGCGGGCAAGCCGGACGGTTATGTCACGGCCTATATGCTCGAAGTTGCCAGGCGGGTCGGGGAAACAATCCCGCTGAAGATCGGCGCTTACGAATTCCTGCCTTGGAAGCGGGCAATGCTCCTGGCCGAAACCATGCCGAATGTGCTTTTTTTCTCGCTGTCGCGAACGCCGGAGCGAGAAGATAAATTCATCTGGCTGGGCGAAGTCTCGCCCTATGGGCAGAATTTCTACCAGCTCTCGACCAGATCGAAGATCGAAGCCGACACGGTCGAGGACCTGCGTGATCAGAGTGTGCGGATCGGTGTTCAGGACGGCTCCAATCTTCTGTCCCACCTCAAACAGCTCGGGTTCGAGAAAACCGGGAACCTGGTGCCGATCACCGATTTTCACCAAGGTATCGAGATGCTCTATCTGGAGCGGATCGATGTCCTGCCGCTGACCGGGTTCCTGGCAGAGGCCAGCGCCTGCAAGCAGGGATATGACGGCAGCCTGCTGCAGCCGGTGGTCTTTGTCGAAGCACTTGCCAACCCGCTGTGGGCCGTTTTCAGCCAGGGGACGGATCCTGCGCTGGTCGAGGCGTTCAGGCAGGAAATGACCGCCCTGAAGGACAGTGGCTTTCTGGATGCCCAGACACGGCAACACCAGGTCAACTGGCAGACATTGGCCTGCGGCGCGTTGACAGCGGGCAAGTGAAGCTGGCAGGAACGGATCGCACCCGTTCCACTCCTTCATCTCCGGAAATTGCCGCCATGACAGACCAGCCGATCACCTCCCTCGACGTTCTCGATTTCTGGTGGAACGCCGGGCCGGCGAAATGGTTCGCAAAGGACGACAAGTTCGACAAGTTGTGCCGGGACAGGTTCCTGGCCGCTATCGAGGATGCGGCTGAGGGCAAGCTCGATGGCTGGGCGGATACGGCCGACGGTGCGCTCGCGCTCCTGATCCTGCTTGACCAGTTCCCGCGCAATGTCTTCCGCGGAAGCCCCAAGGCTTTCCGGGCGGACCCGAAGGCCGTAGAGGTCGCCGAAAAAGCGCTTGATCGTGGTTTTGACAGGGCGTTTCCCAAGGAGGCGCGCGGCTTTTTCTACCTGCCCTTCGAGCACGCAGAAGACATGGCGCATCAGGAAAGGTCTGTTGACCTGTGCCGCGTCCTTGGCGACACGGAACTCTATCACTACGCGCTGATCCACCTCGACGTCATCCGCCGCTTCGGCCGCTTTCCGCATCGCAATGCTGTTCTCGGCCGGCAATCGACACCGGAAGAGATCGCCTATCTGGAAAGCGGCGGCTTCTCAGCCTGAGGATCTGCCCGGGAGCTGCTTCTGCGGTTGAGGCATTGACCGAGTTGCCCTGTCTTCAGGACGGCCTTCGGAGGCCGTCCCGACGCAGCATGCGGTCTGCTTACTGATTGGAAACGCCGCTCAAGCCGTCATACATCGCATGCATCAGGTTATGTGCTGCTTCCGGATTGCCAAAGACCGGAAATTGCGGGGAGAGGTCGCCCCGACGGCCGTCTTTCTGTGCGTCATAGACCAGATTGCCGCCTTTCACTGTCCCTTCGATCTTTATCCCGGCCAGCTTCTCCGGATCGATCGCCGTCGGGTCTTCGGACAGCAGAACGAAATCGGCCAGCTTGCCGACTTCGATCGACCCCTTGTCGTTTTCCTCGAATTGTTGCCACGCGGGCCAGATGGTCATGGCTTTCAAGGCGGTCATGACGTCTACCCGCTGGCTCGGGCCGAGGATGTCGCCTGACCGGGTGCGCCGTGTGACCGTCGCTGAGAGAATACGCATGCTGTCCGGGAAGGCGACGGGAGCATCGTGATGGGAGCCGAACTTCATGCCGCGTTCGCGCACCCAGCCAGTTGGCGAAATATTGTCCGCGTTCACCGGGCCAACCGTGTGGTCTCGGTGCCAATCGCCCCAGTAGAAGGTGTGCATGGGAAACAGGGACATGAAGACGCCAAGCCGCTTGTAGCTGTCCACCTGGTCTTCACGCAGAAACTGGCCGTGGATGAGCACCGGCCGGTTGCCGGGGTCTCCATATTTTTTCTGGGCCGCGCCAATGGCGGCAATCAGCATGTCGGAGGCGCCTTCGCCATTGGCATGCGTGATGATCTGGATGCCGTTTTCGTAGCACCAGTTCACGGCGTCCTGAACCTTTTCCATCGTCACCGACGCATAACCGGCATAACCGGGAGGATAATCGCCGACGGGATCGTAGTAAGGCCGGTCTCGCAAGGCGGTAAAGCCTTGTGGCGAGCCATCGATTGTCAGCTTGCATCCGCCCACGCGCACTTTGCCTTCGTAGTCGCGCGAAACATGCTGGGCGATGTAATCCTTCGCTTCGAGCACGTCGGGATAGGCGATAACGTCCACCGGAAGACCCTTGTCCGCGTCCACCGCCTTCAAGGCTTCGACCACCGCCCCGGAAGAGCGGCCATCCTGCGCGGTCGTATATCCGTAGCGCATCCAGAGGTCTGCTCCGGCTTCCGCGAAAGCAGACAGTCCTTCCGGCCCCAGAGTTCCGAGCAGCGGGATGAGCACATTGAAAAAGGCATATTCTTCAAGAACGCCATTGGGAGTTCCATCCGAAGTGCGCTGAATGACACCGCCTTCCGGATTTTCGGTCGAGGCGGTGATCCCCGCGAGTTCGAGCGCCTTGGAATTGGCAACACCGAGGTGGCCCGACTGATGCACGATCACGATCGGGACTTCCGTCGAGACCGCGTCGAGATCCTCACGCGTTGGATGGCGGAGTTCGGCCAGTTGTGCGTTGTCGTAACCGAAGCCGATGATCATCTTCACCTTGTCGACTGTCGCAGCGTTCTTCTCCGCCCAGGCTTTCAGCGTTGCCTGCAAGCTGGCGATATCCGTGACGTCGCCGTCCGGCGGCGCAAGCAAGTTCGCCGAAAGGGCCTGAATTCCGCCCATGACCACGTGTCCGTGGCTATCTACGAACCCCGGTAGCATCGTCCGGCCGTTCAAATCGAACGTCTCCGTCGTTTCGCCCTTAAAGGTCGAAATATCGGCCAACGTTCCTGCCGCCAGTATTCGCCCGTCTTTTACCGCGACGGCTTCAACCTTCGGCTGGCCGTCATTGATGGTCAGGATGGGACCGCCGGAATAGATGGTGTCGGCCACGTCCTGCGCGTTCGCAAGACCCGGCAAGAACGAAAGGGCTATGGCCGCTAGCTTGGCACTGTGTCTCATTTCAGCCTCTGCCGGTTGGTCCGTTGGGATGGGGTCATTGAAAATGGCAAAGCAACTAATGGCTGCATCTGCCAGGGTTACGTCTGAAAAGTATACTCCAGGATCCCGAACAAGCTCGAACTTATTCGATGTGGCGGCTCTTTCTCTGGAGGGATACAGGCGTGCAGCGCCAATCCTCCATCTGGAACTTGAGATACGGATTTTGCCTCCGCACTGAGGCGGTGGCTGCTTTCGCGGCGGGCTGCCGCCGCAGTGGCGAGGCACGGCCATTTGCGCTGCCGTAACTTTGTTGACCGGTTCAGGTGCCGCATTTTTATGCGAGGAGCGATTGCCGGTGTTTTGTGCACAATTTTTAACCTTCAGAGTATGCGATGTGCAAAAAATAGGCAGAAAAACTGCCTGAAAAGCCGCCATCCCATTTATGCCACAAAGTTGGCTTCGGCGTTTTTTGCACTGCAAAACCGCGGGATTCCGCGAAAGACTCTCCGAAAAAGCCAAGTTGGCACGGTCCTTGATTAGTAAGAGCCGACACCGGCCCGGGGCCACAACACGTGGTGAAGCCGAAGACCTGAGAAGATCCTTCCAGAGGGGGACAGAACCAGGCGCAGTTTCCGGGGTGGTAGGCCGAGCTTCTTCGACGGGAAGGGGCGCTAAGAAGGGGAATGGAACGAGCAATGAAAATAGTGATGGCCATCATCAAGCCGTTCAAGCTCGACGAAGTGCGCGATGCCTTGACCAGCATCGGCATCCAGGGGCTGACGGTGACTGAAGTGAAGGGCTATGGCCGCCAGAAGGGGCACACCGAAATCTATCGCGGCACCGAGTATGCCGTCAGCTTTCTGCCGAAGCTGAAGATTGAAGTCGCTGTGGATGCCGCCTCCGTCGACAAGGTCGTCGAAGTGATTTCCGGCGCTGCCAAGACCGGCCAGATCGGGGATGGGAAGATCTTCGTCCATTCGATCGATCAGGTCGTGCGCATCCGTACCGGCGAAACCGACGCCGAAGCTCTGTGATTTAGGTAAGGAAACGTATCATGAAAAAACTAGTCGCTAAGGGCGCGACGGCGCTGGCTCTGCTGAGCCTTACGGCTCTGCCGGTGCTTGCGCAGGATACCGAGGCTGCCGCTGCAGCTCCAGCCGCAGTCTCTCCCGAGGTTGCCTATATCTTCAATACGCTGCTGTTCCTCATCGGTGGTTTCCTGGTCATGTGGATGGCCGCCGGCTTTGCAATGCTTGAAGCTGGTCTCGTCCGCTCCAAGAACGTTTCGATGCAGTGCCTGAAGAACATTACGCTCTACGCCATCGCTGGCCTGATGTTCTGGATCACCGGCTACAACCTGATGTACACCGGCGTTGACGGCGGTTTCATGGGTTCCTTCGGCCCTTACGCGTTTGATGCCGTCGGCGGCGACGCACTCGACACCGGTTACTCCACGGCGTCCGACTGGTTCTTCCAGATGGTCTTCTGTGCGACCACCGCGTCGATCGTGTCCGGTACGCTCGCCGAGCGCATCAAACTGTGGCCTTTCCTGGCTTTCACCGTTGTCCTGACGGGCATCATCTACCCGATCACCGGTTCCTGGGAATGGGGCGGCGGCTGGCTCAACGGCGAAGCCGTGAAGGCTATCGGCGGCGCTGAGTTCTCCGACTTTGCCGGTTCCACTCTCGTTCACTCCGTCGGTGGCTGGGCTGCTCTGGCCGGTGCGGTTATCCTCGGTGCCCGTAAAGGCAAGTATGGTGCGGATGGCTCCGTGCACCCGTTCCCGGGTTCCTCCATGCCGCTCGCAACCCTCGGCACGTTCATCCTGTGGCTGGGTTGGTTTGGCTTCAACGGTGCGTCCCAGCTTGCCATGGGTTCCATCGGTGACGTCTCCGACATCTCCCGCATCTTCGCCAACACCAACATGGCTGCTGCTGCCGGTGTCGTCGTCGCGGTTGTTCTCACCCAGATCCTCTACAAGAAGGTCGACGTGACCATGGCTCTGAACGGCGCTCTGGCAGGTCTGGTTGCCATCACCGCAGAACCGCTTGCCCCGAGCGTGTGGGTTTCCGTCTTCGTCGGCGGTGTCGGTGGCGTGATCGTGGTCTTCGCGGTTCCGATGCTCGACAAGCTGAAAATCGACGACGTCGTTGGCGCCATCCCGGTTCACCTGCTGGCAGGTATCTGGGGCACGCTCATCGTACCGCTGTCCAACTCCGACGCTTCCTACGTCACCCAGCTGATCGGTATCGTTTCCATCGGTGCGTTCACCCTGGTCGTAAGCTCGGTGATCTGGTTCGTCCTCAAGGCCACCATGGGTATCCGGGTGTCCGAGGAAGAAGAGGCCCTTGGTCTCGACAAGGTCGAAATCGGTGTGGAAGCCTATCCGGAATTCGGAACCGGCTCCGGCCGCCTCTAAGGCGGCGCCGACAAAAATCTCCCAGGCGGTCTATTGGCTCAGACCGCAAACTTGGAAAGCCCGGGGGCAACCCCGGGCTCTTTTTTTGGCTGGTTGCCTGAGTTTATGTTTTGCCTAAAAAAATTGCGAATGATTACAAAATAATCGATCCGCACGTTCCCTTTGGTGGGGTCTCCAAAGGTTTCGATTAAAAAATCGGCTGATTTCCGGGTCTTTTTTGAGCTTTTGCCCGTTTGGCATGCAGTTTGAATCCTGTGCGTTCCGAAACGCAAAAACAAACGGCAAATTGCCTATCTGGGGGTCAAAATGAATGAAACCGGGGTCGGGGCGGACGTCTTTTTCGTCCTTGTGGGAGCTATTCTCGTTTTCGCCATGCACGGCGGCTTCGCTTTTCTGGAAGTCGGCACCGTCCGTCAAAAGAACCAGGTCAACGCGCTGGTAAAAATCCTTGTCGACTTTGCCCTGTCGACAGTGGCGTATTTCTTCGTCGGATATGCGGTTGCCTACGGCACCACGTTCCTGGTGAACGCGGCGACCTTGTCAGGTGGTGGTGAAGGCTTCGAACTTCAGGGTCTGAGCCTGGTGAAGTTCTTCTTCCTCACAACATTTGCCGCCGCAATTCCGGCGATCATCTCCGGCGGCATCGCGGAACGCATGAAGTTCTGGCCGCAATGCCTGGCCACCGTTGCCCTGGTCGGTATCGTCTATCCGTTGTTCGAGGGTTTGGTCTGGAACGGCAATTTCGGGTTCCAGGGCTGGTTGGAAGCGACCTTCGGCGCGCCGTTCCATGACT
Organism: Roseibium sp. RP-7; assembly: GCF_053005225.1. Classification (NCBI taxonomy): domain Bacteria; kingdom Pseudomonadati; phylum Pseudomonadota; class Alphaproteobacteria; order Hyphomicrobiales; family Stappiaceae; genus Roseibium; species Roseibium sp. RP-7. Next base: position 297,882 of record NZ_JBRKQA010000003.1, on the reverse strand, counting down.
TTGCAGGCTCTGTGGTGGTGCATGCGGTCGGCGGCTGGATCGCGCTCGGCGCCGTTCTGCTGTTGGGTGCCCGCATGGGCCGTTACGACAGCAACGGCCGTCCCATCGGTATTCCGCCCTCATCGCTGCCCTGGCTCGCCATGGGATCCTGGATGCTTTGTGTCGGCTGGTTCGGTTTCAACGTGATGACGGCTGCCTCTCTTGAGAGCATTTCCGGTCTTGTGGCGATCAACTCGTTGATGGCCATGGTTGGCGGCATTCTCGTGGCGCTGGTCGTCGGCCGGAATGATCCGGGCTTCGTGCACAACGGTGCGCTGGCCGGTCTCGTTGCCGTCTGTGCCGGTTCAGACGTCATGCACCCGATCGGCAGCCTGATTGTCGGGGGTGTCGCCGGCGGTGTCTTCGTAATCGGTTTCGAGATCTGCCAGAACAAGCTGAAAATCGACGACGTTCTGGGTGTCTGGCCGCTGCATGGCATCTGCGGAGCGTGGGGTGGTATCGCCGCTGGTTTCTTCGGGCTCGAGGCCCTGGGCGGCCTTGGCGGTGTGTCTCCCGTTTCGCAGGTTATCGGTACGGTTCTGGGGGCGGTCTACGCCCTTGGGGCGGGTCTTGCCGTCTACGGTATCCTGAAAACGACGATGGGTCTGAGGCTATCTCAGGAAGACGAGCACCGCGGAGCGGATCTTTCGATCCACAAGATCAGCGCAAATCCGGAACACGATCTCGGGCGCTAGAATGGCCTGCCGCGCGCCGGGTAACGGCGCGCGGATCTCTCAGGAGCATTCGGGTTCTGTCAGATTTTTGGATCAGCCCAAAACAGCCTCAGGCTGCTGTGCTTTCACTGATCAGCAGAGCGGCCAGGTTGTCATGGCTGTCGACAACCCGATGTGCACCGGCGGCAAGCAGCTGTTCCGCGTGGCCATCGTGACAATGACCGCCGCCGACAAAACCCCAAACCGTCATGCCGGCGGCAAGGCCCGCCTTCACGCCGTTGACACTGTCTTCCACGACAAGCGCGGCTTTCGGGTCCACACCCAGCTTATCCGCCGCGAACAAAAACAGATCGGGCGCGGGTTTGCCGTTGGTAACCTGCTCGCCTGAATAGATATGCGGCTCGAAATAAGGGAAGAGCCCTGTGTGCTGAAGCTTGTGGGTCAGCCGGTGCAGGCGGGAGGAGGAGGCGACGGCACGTGGGCCATCATGGGCTGCCAGCAGCTGTTTGATGCCCTTGATTTCCGCCAGTTCGCGGTCGATCCGCGCCTGGGTGGCAGCGTCCAGATCCGGTCCGAATGTTTCAGGCAGCGGTCCCTTGCCAAGGGTCTGGTAATCCGCGTCGAGCGCCGCCCAGAAATCCGTACTGCCCAGGCCCTGGAACCGGTCCATATACTCATGAAGCTCGTACTTCAGGCCGATCCGGGCCAGATGTTCGCGTTCGACATCGACATAGATGATTTCCGAATCGACCAGAACGCCGTCACAGTCGAACAGGATCGCTTCAAATGCCATGGATGAGGTGCCTTTCGGGTCGTTCCGGAAAAATTGGGGCAGGGACCGCCGGTTTCAATGCCGGATGTCGTCAGTGTGAGCCGTCGAACAGGCCTTTAACGACTTGTCGTTGAAACAATATGACAAGCAGGGCCGGAGGCACGAACGCGAGTACCGCCAGCATCAGTCCGCGCAGGCTGGAATTGCCGAAAAACTGCATGCCGCGCACCAAGGTGTAGGTGCTTTCCTCCGAAGTGACCATTACCGGCCACAGATACTGGTTCCAGCCGTTGACGAAGAGGACCAGAAACAGGGCCGCCGCCGTCGGCGCCGACAGGGGAACCAGAATGTCCTTGAAGAACTTCAGCGGACCAGCGCCGTCGATCCTGGCGGATTCCAGCAGCGCATCCGGAACCGTCATCAGGAACTGGCGGAAGAACAGCGTCCCAAGGCCGGAGGCGACCAGCGGCAGGATGAGGCCCGCACGCGTGTTGACGAGGCCAAGTTCGACGGTCACGGCATAGGTCGGCAGGAACCGGGATTCCAGAGGCAGCAACAGGGTCAGCAGAAGCACGGCGAAGATGGCGCTGGCAAAGCGAACCCGAAAATAGATCAGTGCATAGGCTGTCATGAGGGACAGAACGACCTTCAGGGTCGCAAATCCAGCGCCCAGCAGGAAGGAATTCCACATCATCGACAATGCTGTGACGTCACCGGAAAAGCCGGCGCCAGTCTGCAGAAAGTGTCCGTAGTTTTCCAGCGTGCCACTGCCCAGATCGAGCCTTGGCCGAACCTTTCCGCCCTCATGGGTGGTTGCGGCGAAGATCGAATAGACAGGCAGCGTCATCACAAGCGCGCCGCCGATCAGGATCAGATGATCAAGAAGCTGGGCCTGCCAGCGCCGCCAGTTGGGCATATGAGACTGGTTCCTCAAATCGTTCCGAAGTAACCGGGGCGTGCTGCGGGGACGGAGCGGGGAAATCTCGACGTTGCCGGGGCAGGCGCCAAGACAGTTCCGCAGTGAGCAAATGCCCGGTTCAGACCCGTCGGTGAGACGGCGGCGAGGATCGCCGGGTGCAGAGTATTATGGATTGTGACGGGCGAGGGCAAGACGCAATTCGGTCTGCCTGCAGGTGCCGCCGGCGGGAGACAGGCTGGTTGGCCGGGCCGGAAAAGACCTCGTCCGATGACGTAGCGTTCCGAAAGTGCTGCCATTTTAGGAGGGGGCGTTCTGGAAGTTGTTTTTACCCCTATCCTGTCCCTTGAGTGACAGGGGGCAGTTCTTCAGGCAATATTTCGCGGTATTACGAGACTTTCTTCATCCTGAAAGCCATGTTGCACATTTGGTGCCGGGGGGCGCGATATGACACGGATACTCCTTTATAATGGTGAGCTTGATTTTTTGACGCGGGGATATATGGCCGCGCATTCCGGTTACAGCTATTCCTCGACCGATGAAATTCTGGGTCATCTGGTTCAAAACGCGCCATCGGGTGGCTTCGGCGTGGTCGAGCTGGTCTTTCACAGCGGCGTTCCCGGTCAGGTGACCCTTCTGGATGCAGACTGCGTAGGCGGATTCACGGCGGCCAGTCCGGTCGGGATGGTGTCGCACAGTTCCGGGATGGAGAACTTCTGGAGAACGCTGGGCCAGTATATCCGCCCTGGCGGCGTCCTTTCCCTCAATGCCTGTTCGATCGCGGAGGGGCGCGCCGGCGGGCACCTGCTTCGGCATCTCTGCCGCGCCATCGGTGGTGGCAAGCGGGTTTGCGGTGGGCTGGGCGACCAGACCTCCGGTGTCTTCGAGTATAACAACGCCTCGCTCATGCGCGGTTATCCCTACTATTTTTAAGACCAGAGGGTTCGGGCCACCCTCTAGAGCACCACAATGCCGGAATGCTTGGCCTTGTGTTCCGGTTCGACGTGAATGGTGATCCGGGCTCCGGGGACATCTTCGACAATGGCAATCTCGATCCGGTCGCAGATCTCATGTGCCTTGTCGACGGACATTTCGCCCGGCACCACCAGGTGAAAATCGATGAAGGTGGATTTGCCGGCAATGCGAGTGCGCAGGTCGTGTGCCTCCAGGGCGCCTTCGCCATGTTCGGAAATCAGAACACGGATCTTGTCCAATGTGTCGTGCGAGGCGGCTTCGTCCATCAGTCCGCCGACGGATTCCTTGACGAGACCCCAGCCGGACCAGAGCACCGTCAGGCCGACAAGAACCGCAAGCGCGGGATCCATGACTTTCCAGCCGGTGAGCATCACCAGCACAACACCGCCCAGAACCCCGACGGAGCTGACCACATCGGTCATCAGATGCTTGCCGTCCGCAACAAGGGCAGGTGATCTTGCGTGTTTGCCATATCTCATCAGGTACCGCGCCCAGGCGCCGTTGATGACGGCGGCAAGCAGGTTCATGCCGATACCGGCTGGCGAATATTCCGGACTGTCGCCACTGATGAAGCCGAGCCAAGCCGCGCGGAAAATCGACAGGGCGGCAAGCACGATCATCACACCGACGAGAACCGCCGCGAAATACTCAACCTTGTCGTGGCCGTAGGGGTGGTTGCTGTCGGCGGGTTTGGCGGCGAACCAGACGGCTGCAAGCGTAGCGATAGCGGACGCGATATTGACCGTCGTTTCCAACGCGTCTGAATAAAGCGCTATTGAGCCGGTCAACAGGTAGGCGCCGATCTTGAGACCGAGAACGACCACGCCGAAAACGATGCTCAAAAAGGCTATCTGAAGCCTGCGCTTCAACTTCATGCGTTCCCCCAGGACCGATTTGCTTCACCAGACGCCGGCAAAGCAGAGAACCTGACCGGCCACTGCGTTTCGCAAATTGCCCTTGCTTTGGGCGTTTACGATCCCGAGGCGGGTCGAACGGGGCAAGGGGTAGCAGTTTTCTCGGGGGTTACAACCCGGCTTCGAGGCCGGTGGGCTCGTTTTTCAGAGGGAATTGATATTTGGCCACACCACAGCGGCGGTTCACAGACCGCCGCTCTTGTTCATGGTTGCCGCGCCGATGATCCGGCCGGGGCCGTCGGGATTTTCAAGCTGCACGACAACTGCGCAGCGGGCGTCGCCTTTCAGCATCAGTTTGGACTTTGGCATGCGGAATGTCTCCTGGCCGCCGGACCACATCCCCATCGGCTGCAGATTGCGCACCACGTTGACGTAACGCACCTTGCGGCCCGCGTTTTCACCACGACCGATATCAACGAGGGCTTCATCCTGCATGCGCAGGAAATAGACGGTCGCCATGTTGAAGCCCTTGGGCAGGGAGCCTTTCACCGTTGCCTGTACGACCATGTCGGTAATCTTCAGGTCGATTGTCGCGGTAAAGGGGTCGGTACGTGCCAGCGCGGCCCTTACATCGCCTTCGCGGCTACCGACGACGTGTTCCTCGCCGTTGATCACCATTTGCGGGGTGTAGACCGACCGGTCGCCGCGCCGCGCGGCATAGGCCCGCTGACGCTGCGAGTTGACGGGACTTGCCAGCGTGTCCTTCCAGCCGAGATAATCCCAGTAGTCGACGGGCATCACCATGGTCAGGACGTTGTTATCTTCCTGCACCAGCTTTTCCGCCAGCCGATCGGCCGGCGGGCACGAGGAGCAGCCCTGGCTGGTAAACAGTTCGATGACTTTTTCGGGTTGCGCCTGCGCGCCGTTGACTGGCGCGGCCAAGGCAACTATTCCGCCGGTTACAATAAGCGCGGTGCGGAGGGCCTTGCCGGCCTTCCGGGAAAACGATCCCACCATTTGGCTCAATTCCTTGTTCGATTGCCCCTAAAATATGCAATGGAGCACTCAACCGAAAGTCACGAGCGGGTGACTTTCGTCTTAGACGGCCTCATTCGCGCGTTTGTGACAAGGCCTCACCATTTGGCGTGCCAGGCGTCTTGTGGAAAATACAGGCCGAATCGGGCGTTAGCGTTCTGGCCTGTCTGGCTTTCCGGACCTGCGATGGTGGATTGTCTCGGGGGGAGAATCATGTGTTCTGGTGTCTCGCGCCAGCCTGCCGCCTCCTTCGCTTCAGGGCACTGGCCGATCGTTGCCCGTGGTTCTGGCTGTTGAAACTGGAGACAAGTGCCCCTGTCTGGCGAACGTACCAAAGGTCAAGAGATCCATGACTTTGCGGTTCTGACGAGTGCCGCCCTGCCGTGGATGACCGGACCATCCTTCATCTCGCTGTGGCACGCCTGCGGGTTGGCAACGCTTGGCTATCGGGTTGTCTATGTTCTTCCCTGGCTGGATGAGGTTTCACAACAACGGCTGTGGGGCGAGACCCGTTTCGTCGATTTTGACGAGCAGGTCGACTGGCTCCAGACGGAACTTGAAGCCTTCGGACCCTACAAATTTCCGGAATGCCGGCCTTATCGGGCAAGGTTTGTGGCAGGCATGGGGTCGATCGTGCCGATGGAAGACGTCTACCGCGCCGCGCCGCCGGCCCGGTGCCTTATCGCGAGCGAGCCGGAGCATCTGTGCTGGTATCCGGTAACGACCGGGCGCAGAGGCATCCGGGCGGACAAGACGATCGGTCTCAGCATGACGGATTATGAAACCTACATCCGCATGTCCGGGCTGCCGTTTCCAAACAGCCTCGCCCGGCTGGTGTCCTTTCTTCACGGCCGCGCCCTGCGCCTGCGCATCGATCTGCCCCTCAGCCTGTCGCCCGCCCTCACCCTGCCGGGCATCACAATGCCTGTGGAACGGGTGACCGGTGTCATGCCCGGTTACGCGCAGGTGCCTCTCGTTACGCAGGAAACCGAAGGGATCTATTTTCTCGGAGCTTTCCTCTGGGAAAAAGGCCTGGACGACCTTGCCCGCATCGCGGCCCGTGCAAAACGGCCCATCGATGTCATTGGCGGAGGGCGCGATGAAGCAGAGTTTCGCACCTTCGCACGAGAGGAAGGCGCGGATTTACGGTTCTTCGGACCGAACCGGCGGTTCTGGTCCGATATCGGACGATACCGCGTCATGGTGAACCCTTCGCGCAGCGAAATCCTGTGCACGGCAACCGCCGATGCGCTGGTTGCCGGCCGACATGTCATCCTGCCGGACTGTCCGGGCAACCTTCCCTACAAGGCCTATCCCAACGCCCATTTCTACACCGAACTGGAAGGGGCTCTCGAGGCGCTGGAGTATGCGTTGACGACTGTGCCGGAGCCGCCCATTGCCGCGCGCGAAGACTTCGACTGGATGAGCGCATGCCGCCGGCTGGCCCATCTTGCCGGGCTGGAAAGCGAAGATTGATCTTCCAGGCTCGTGTTATCGCCGGGACATCGGGACGCACAGGCGTATCGGCTGCTCGCAAACCGAGATCTGCGCAGGGGCATGCGCGACGATATCGCCGTCGGCCTGTATCGGGTCGCCCAGGGGGGCTAGGATTTCTACTGTTCTGGCTGGCTGTTGGGCAACGAGACCAAGCCGCAGGAGCAGGCCTGCCGGTATCAGCAGAAAGCGTCCGAAGACAGACAGAGCGCTGCCTGGAGGAAATATCGTTGCGCAAAAAGACGCGTTGGCGAGGTCGCAATTCGGTGCGAGGACAAATGTCCCGCCATACCGTTTGCCACGGCTGACGATCAGCGTCGCTGCCTTTTCGGGCTCACCGTCCAGTCGGACGTCCACCGGCGGGCAGGACCATCGCCGCAGTGTCCGGAAAACTTCGATCAGATAGGCGGCCTTGCCGAAGCGGGTCTTGGTGGCGCGGCTGAGATCCGAAACCACCTGCGCGTCCAGCCCGATGCCGGCCATCATCATGAAGCGGTGCCCGTTGACCTGGCCTGGCCGGACCTTAAGGATGCGCGCTTCCACAAGGCAGTTTGCAATCCGGTGTGGATCCGTGCCGATGCCGAGCTCGTGCGCCAGCACATTCGCCGTGCCGAGCGGTATGAGCCCCAGGGGTGGCGTCTGCGGGCCGGCTCCCTGGATTGCATCGTTGATCGTGCCATCGCCGCCGGCGATTGCCAGGATATCGGCGTCGTCTGATGTGGTTTCCCGAACGAAACCGGCGGCATCGCCCGCCTTCGTCGTGATCAGGATTTCGCACGTGTGACCGTGTGCCTCGAGTAGCGCCAATACCGCCTTGAAACGCTTCTCGCGCTTGCAGCCTGTGCGGGGATTGTAGACGACCCTGATCTTCAGGGTGTGCTCTTGAGGGCGGCTGCCACCCGTCGCGGGGCCCTGGTCGTCCTCAGGCATCGCTCAGGCTCTGGACACGTGCCGGGCGTGCGGCAATTCACCGACCGGTTGCAAGGAGCCAGCTGCCGGAACACGGGAAGCGGCGATGCGGTCCATGATCTCAAGAATGTCGGCGGGCGATGTGTTGGCGGCAACCGGTTGCCGCGCCTGGCCGCTCTCGATGGCGGACATGGCCGCCTTGAAACTCTCGCTGAAATCGGAGGACGTCGAAAAGGCCAGTCCGGCTCCCGTCTTCGTCACGTGGCGCAGGACCGCAGCTTCCTGCGGCAGCGCCAGGCTCTTGTCGAGCAGCATGGATACGCCAAGTGCCATGGCTTCGCTGGTGCTGCCCGGACCCGGCTTGCCGATGAAGAGATCGCTGGCGGAAAGATACTGGGCGACCCTGTCGGTAAACCCGAGAACCTGGACCGGAAACGGCAGGTCCATGGCGCGCAGCTGATCGGCAAGCGCTTCGTTCCGGCCGCAAAGAAACACCACCTGGGCGTTATGCGGAATGTCGCGCATCGCGGTTGCCAGTTCGATCATGCGCATGCTGCCCTGGGCACCATAGAGCACGGTCACGACAGGTCTGGAAGGATCGAGATTCAGCGCTTCCCGGCTGGAGCGTTGGGTGGGGTCGGTGAATTCCGGCCGGATCAGCAAGCCGCCCATCGCATGGATCTTGCCGGCAAGTTTCGGAAGCTTTTCGGCATTCCGCAGGGCGTCCTGCGTACCACAAATTGCGTGGTAGTCGGCCCGATTGGGAAACCAGACACCTTTCGCCAACTCTGCCCAGTCCGTGATCATCACGGCGCCTTCCGGCAGCGGGCCTTCCGTTATGCCAGCGCGGTAGCGTTTCAGCGCCTCCAGCATCACCCGGTTGCCGAGCGGCATGACCGACAGCACGATGTCCGGGCGAATGTCCTCGAAATGCCGGGAAAGAATACTGATGGCCGGCGGTTCGCAGAAGACGTAGTTCAGACGCAAGGCTGCATAAAACAGCCAGCAGGTGAGGCCGGTACGTCCCTGACGCAAGATGACCTCGTTGTAGATATTCTCGCCTGTGCGTGATCCGAAGCGGCTGAAGAGGTCGAGATGCGGGATCAGCGAGGTATAGGGATTTATCAGGCTGACCCGGTATCTGCCGGACCCTTCGAGGCATGCTTTCAGGGCGAAGGCGCTGGCCCTGTGGCCACCGCCTGCGTCCGTATAGATCACTGCCACATGGACGGGTTCCGTCATGCACCACCTTCTGAAGATGTACCGGCCGGGGAAGTGCCGGACTTCGGCAGGACCAGATGCTCCCGGGTCATCGGGACATCGTTTTTCAGGCCCCTGGTCATCAGCAGATGGTAAAGCCGGTTGTCGCCCCAGCTGAAGGAGGAACTTGCGACTTCCAGATACAGACGGAAGCTTCTGACGAAGGTGTCGTCATACATTTCGCGGATACGGTCGATATTGGCGTCGAAATTGGCGAGCCAGTATTTGACCGTCGGTGGATAGTGCAGCCGGATGTTCTCAAGGTCGATCATGTAGAGATCATTGTTGCCGGCAGCCTCGACCATGGTCGTCAGCGGCGATGCCTGAGTTCCCGGGAAGATGTATTTGTCGATCCAGGGGTCGATCGGCCGGGGGATTTCGTTGCCGATCGTGTGGACGAAAGCAAGGCCCTGCGGCTTGAGAATGTGTGCGATCCGTTCGAAGACCGGTGCGATCTGGGCATTGCCCATGTGTTCGACCATGCCGATCGAGGCAACCTTGTCGTAAAGGCCGTCCGCTTCGCGAGCGTCCTGCAGGCGGATCTCGATCTTGTCGGAGAGGCCGCGCTCGGCGATCTTCTGAATCGCATAGTCGCGCTGTTCTGCCGAAATGGTGAAGCCTACGCCCGTGATGCCGTAGTTTTCGGCGGCATACATCAGGAACCCGCCCCAGCCGCAACCGAGATCGGCAACATGTTCACCCGGCTTCAGGCACAGCTTGCGGCAAACCAGTTCCAGCTTATTGTTCTGTGCTTCATCCAGCGTGTTGTCGGGCGAGGTGAAATAGGCACAGGTGTAGATCATGCCCTTTCCGAGCAGGATCTCGTAAAAATCGTTGCCGATGTCGTAGCTGAAGGAAATGTTCTCGCGCGAGCGGGCAATGGTGTTGCGTGCGCGCAGGAAGTGAAAGGCCAGTTTGATCCGCAGCATCAACGACATGGGCCGTTCCGCGAAATCAATGGCAAAGCCCAGGTAGAAGAGCTTCTTGATGTCGCCTTCCACCTCGATGTCGCCCAGCATGTAGCTCTCGCCAAAGCCCATGAAGGCATCCGAAAGCACCCTGGAGAGAGCCCGCTCGTTCTTGAAATGCAGAATGAACTCTGGCTCGGTCCCGATGGAGAAGCCGGTTCCGTCCCAGTATCGGACCTCGAACTGCGCATCGGGAGAGGCCGCAGACATGGCTTCTGCGAGCTGGCGGATAACGTCTTTCATTGGCGGGCTTTCTAAATCAATGAAGAGAATTTGCAGGACGGCGTTTGGGTCCGCTGATCGCGGTCCAAAGCGAAATGATGCTGTCCCGGTACTCGGGAATGGTGCGCTTCAGCTCCTCGTGGAGCGCGGGCAGATTGTGATAGGGCACCCCGGGATACATGTGATGCGCCGTATGAAAGCGGAAGCCGACCGGCTGCACGATCAGGGCCAGCGGAGACTCGATCGTGAAGCTGTCGATCATCTGGTCTTCCCGTCCGGAGGTTTCGGCCAGGCGTTCCAGTTCATGTTCCAGCGGGATACGCGCGGTCAAAAGCGCCCAGCCCAGAACCAGGACGGCATAATAGAAAGGCAGCGCCGCGGGGAAGAAGATGATTGCCGCAATGAAGAGCGCGAGCGTAACCCGGGCGTGCCGGGTCACTTCGGCCTGCTGTTCCGGTGTCAGGGCGGAGCTGAGCGAAAAGCCGAGCTTCTCCGTCGCCCAGCGATCGAGCGCAGCTTCGACCCGGAACGCACCGAGCGCGGCGGTCACCGTCATCAGAAGGTTGGTAAAGGGCACCACAAAGGGGATCACGAGCAGAACCATGGCCATGGCAAACGCATTGCCGCGCACGAGCGGGTATTGCGGATCCTCGGGCGTTCCGAAAATGCCGAGCCGATGATGGGCCAGATGCGGCAGTTGAAACCGTAGCGGCGGAACCATCACGATGAGCGCCACGGTCCAGGTGTAGAGGGCCCGGAAACCGCGCAGCTTCTCGTCCTTGATGTGTACGATTTCGTGGCAGAAAAGTCCTGCGCGGTGCAGGCCGAATGTCGCGAGCAGCCAGGGCAGGATAACCATCGGCCAGGAGGCGTTCAGACCCCACGCAAACCCAACGACAAAAAGCGCCAGATAAAAGCAGAAATCGCGATAGTAGATGGCTGGTCGCGGTATGAAATAGTCACGGGCAATCATGTCGTTCCAACCTTCAACGATAGGGTCGAGCAAGCAGCACTAGCTTAGGCTTGCGTCTCAGATCAAGCCTGTATTGAAGGCCGCGACACCCATCATGTAGTGAATCAGGATTACACCGGCGATGTTCTGATGCCTGATGTAGATCCAGCCGAAGATAAATCCGGTGCCGATTGTCATCAGCACGGCCGGAATGCCGAAATGAAGGTGGAACATTCCGAACAGCACCGAGGCGAGAAGGACCGACCGCCATTTGCCCTGGTCTCCCAGGAAACGCTGGAAGGAAGACTGCAGAAAGCCCCTGGCGATGATTTCCTGCAAGGCGCTGTGAAGAAAGTAGCTCAGTGTTCCCAGCAGGTTGAAGGGCAGTGGTTTGCCGGGCAGCGCGTCGAAATATTTGAGCACTGCCGCCAGTCCCCAGGCAAAGATACAAAGCCCGACCGAAATGATCGCGCCCTCGATCAGGGATTTCTTCAGGCCGACGGTTGTCAGTCCGAGCGCCGAAATCGAAATGCCCATGTGCCGGATGACAAAGAGGCTTGGCACCATCAGGATGGCGAGATACTGCCAGGCGAAGACTTCGGTATAGACGTCCACGTTGACGATCGTCCGCGCCAGGACGTTGTTCACCAGCGTGCCGATGGACATCATGATCAGCGAATAGACGAAAAACTTGCCGAACTGCTGCTGTTCGTTCCGGAGGTCCAGTTCACGCTGCAGGGCTGCGACATGCTCTTGTGTGGAGGCGCGCATGCGCCGTGTCACGAAGGATGCCAGAGCCCCCTTGAATTCTGCAAGTCTGGCTTCGCCATCGGCCAGTTCGAGGATCCGCTCCGGCTCGATTTCAAGCACGGCACCGGCTGTTTCAGCACGCACGGTTGCCGAGCGTGGTTCACCGTCGAGAAGCGCCATTTCGCCGAAAGGCTGTCCCGGCCCAATTTCCGCAACACGGTGGTCCGAGGCCGTGCCGTCACCCTTGCGATAGATGCCGAAGGTGCCTTCGAGAACGATGTAGAGCCCGTCGCTTGTCTCGCCCTCGACGATGACGTCCTGATGCGCTGGGACCGGCACCCTGCGCGAGGCCGCCCGCACCGCATCGGCGACCCGCTCCGGCATGAACTCCGTCATCCGATGAAAGATCGTTTCAAGATCTTCCGTTTCCTGGACCTTTTCTTCAACGGGGATGGAAGCCGTGCGCATGGGGTTACCCTACCTCGCGGTCCTGAACCAGCGGCCGCCGAAATACAGAAGCACGACGATCGGCATCAGCAGGACGTGATAGCTTCCATAGAGGCCAAGACCCCAGAACCCCGGGCTCTGCATCGGGATCATCGCTGATACACCCAGCGTGAGGAGAATGCCGGCGATCATCGGCAGCGTTCCCTTGTTCTGGCGGAACCGGACAACGCTCAGCACCAGCAGGAATATCAGGCCGATGGAATAATAGAGGATCACGGACAGAAAATCGTCGGAAGTCAGGATCATGAAGACCGGCCAGAGTGCGCCCAGGACGCCGGCAGCCACAAATCCCTGGCGCAGCGGCGAGGACAGATACTGAAAGCTGGCCGCGACGATCATGCTGAGACTGCCCAGAACGATGACGATGCGCGTTGCGATCACAAGCGGACGGTGCGCTTCGTGACCGATTGTTTCGAAGAACCCGTGGTCAATGGCACCCAGCATCGAGGCAAGCCCGATCAATGCAAGTGTCAGGCTCCAGATCCAGGCAGGTGAGAAGGTCTGAATGCCCGGACGCAGGCTCAGGCCGGCGAGAAAAAACAGCTCGCAGGCAAGGATCACATCAGTCAGGGCTGAAAGGACGAGTTCGGAAAGCAACAAGAATACTCATGGTTGGCGCCAATCTGACCGGTGGCGGCTGGTGGTGTCCGGCCTGAAATTGGCCGGTTCGCCGCAATAATCCGCCGTCAGCATTGAGATTATGTTAAGCGGCTCGCCGCAGCGAGACGCGGAATTCGACGCGTCAGGATGTTGCCTCGTTCGGTGTTTGTGCGGACCGCTTTCCCTTGACCCATGATTTCAGCGCCCGCTCCGCCGGCATCTCATAAATGCGGTAGAGGAAGATCGAAAACGCTGCCGTGATGCACAGCGATACCGGAAAGAAAACGATATCCGCCGGGATGGACGGCCTCAGGAAGATGTTCATCAGGTGAAGCGACGGCTGGTGCACAAGATAGAAGGCGAAAGAGGCATTGCCGAGAAGCACAAGCGGGCGGGTTGCAAACACCCGTGTGAGTGCGGCGCCTTCCGTCAGATGTGCATAGAAGAACAGTGTGATGACCGGCAGGTAGAACAGGGAATAGCGGAAGGGATCCGGGACATCCGGTGCCAGCCACATCGCCAGGAACAGAAGAAGATAGCTGAGTGGCTGCACTGCGCCGGGCAGCCGGACGCCGCGACGCCAGACCTCATGCAGAACCATGCCGACCAGAAACTCCAGAATGCGGAAGCCGGGAAAGACATAGAACAGCCAATGCGAGAACGGGTATTTGCCGAAGAAGATCACATCGCCCAGGAATACCTGAACCAGCAGGGCGGAAACGAACACCACCACACCGAGCCCCAGGGTCACCGCCACTAGCTTTCGCGGTGAAAACGCGACCAGGCCGAAGAAGCACACATAGAAGAACATTTCATCCGACAGCGACCAGGACGGTGCGTTGAGAGAGAAATAGATCGAGGAAACCGGAATCCAGCTCTGCAGGTAGGTCAGGTTCAAAACCGTTTTGATGACGCTGAATTCTTCCGAGTAGATCGCCTCGACCTGCATGATCGAGAAATAGAGAAACGGCAATCCGGTGAGGAAATGCAGCGGTGTCAGACGGGCAATGCGCAGCAGGAAGTAGTCGCGAAAGGACATCGCGCCGGCAAGGATTCTCGTCTTGTAGGACTGTGTCAGCACGAAGCCGGACAGGATGAAGAAGAAAGAGACGCCGACATAGCCCTGTTCGGCGATCGTCTTGACGAAGTCGCCGCTGGTATCCCAGCGGAAATGAACGCCAAACACCAGCAAAGCTGCAAAGAAGCGCAGTCCGGTCAGTTGTTCCAGTCGAACCTTTGCCGCGCTGTCGGTCACGTTCATGCGCAAATCATCCCCTCAATTAACCCAGGGACACTAATGACCGCAGGCTTCCGGGAAATCTATGCCAGCGTCGATTTTATTATGGGTAAATGAACTGATGCGGCGGGTCCGATTCAGTCAGTCGCCGATTTTCTGCAGGTTCCAGCGCGAACGGCACATCAAGGTTCGCTGTGCTGCTTCACCCATTCCCACGTTTCTCCGATGCCGCGCCGCAGGGGAACGGCAGGTTGCCAGTCGAACGTCGCCTGTGCCCTGGCAATATCCAGCACCACCCGTGGCACATCGAAGTTGCGGCCCGGCTTGTAGACCGGCTCCAGGGTGCGCCCTGTGGTCTGGCCGATGATGTCGACGATCTGCGAGATGGACGTGCCTTCGCCACTTCCGGCGTTGAAGCTGCCGGACGCGCCGGAGGTCAGGGCGCGATGGCACAGGTCGGCAATGTCTTCGACGTGAACGAAGTCGCGCACGACGCTGCCGTCCCCCCAGATTTCGATGGGGGCGTCCTCCGCCACCTTGCGCAGATAGGTTCCGATCACGCCCAGAAGGCCGACCTGCGCCTGGCGCGGTCCATAGATGTTCGCCGGTCGCAGGGCGACGAACTCGAGCCCGTGGAGCTGTTGTTCCATGCGCAGGTACTGTTCGATCGCCAGCTTGACGATGCCGTAGGATGAGATCGGGTTCAGCGGATGATCTTCCGGCACCGGATCCTTTGTCGGGATGCCATAGACTGTGCCACCGGAGGAAAAGAAGACGAGTTTCCTCGTTCCGCTTGCCCGCATGGCTTCCAGAAGGCGAACCGTGGGAACAAGGTTGCCGGAGATGTCGGCGGCCGGATCGAGGTTCGAGGTCGAGGGAACGGTCGTGCTGGCCAGATGCACCACCGCATCCACACCGGACAGGGTGTCGGCGAGCCGGTGATGATCGGACAGGCTGTGGAAGACGTAGTCGACACCGGGAAGCGGCGGCCGGTAAAGTTCCGGCCGGGTGTCCATGACCCGTACCGACAGGCCTTGCTGAAGGCATTTGTCCACGACATGAGACCCGATGAACCCGCAGCCACCGATCACAAGTACTTTCAAGACGGGCCTCTCCGGAATCGGCTGAAAAAGATGATCCGGACTTTAGAACGGCCCCGTGGCGATTTGTAAATGGGGCTTGGCCGGTTCGCCGTTGTCACTGCAAACAATCAGCGGGGACAATGGCCTGCGCAGGTGACAGGCAGGCACCACAAGGTTGGCAAGATCAGGATTTGTTGCCGTCCATGATCTTCTGCAGCTCCGGCAGGAAGACGTCGTAATAGCTTTCGGGGCTCAGCGGACCGATGAACTTGTACCGGATCGTGCCCTCCCCATCGACGACGAAGGTTTCCGGCACGCCGTAGACACCCCATTCGATCGCGGTGCGACCACCGGTATCTGCGCCGACGCGCTGATACGGATTGCCGAGGCTACCCAGGAAACGGCGGGCGTTTTCCGGCTTGTCCTTGTAGTTGATACCGAGAAGCTGGATGCCCTCGACCTTTGCCAGCTCTTCCAGAAGCGGGTGCTCCTGGCGGCAGGGCACGCACCAGGATGCAAACACATTGACGACGGAAACCTTGCCGATGAGATCCTGACGGGAAAACCCGGCAACGGCGGTGTCACCATCGGTGAGGCCTTCAACCGGCGGCAGGTCGAATTCCGGCGCCGGCTTGTTGATCAGCGCAGAGGGAATTTTCTGCGGATCGCCGCCGAGGGTCAGCTGAAACAGGAACAGGGCGGCGAGCGCTGCGAACACTACCAAGGGCAGCAGCACCAGAACCGGGAAACCGCGTTTGGCAGTCTGCTGCCCGTGTCGGCCGGCACCGGTATCGTGGGACGTCATGAGCTTGCTTTTCCTTCACCGGCTGGCCGGGCGCGGGAAATGCCCCGGGCTGCCAGGTCCTTGAGGGCTTTTTCCTGTTGGGCCTTGTCGATGCGCACCCAGGCGATCAGTCCGATGACCGTGAAGAGGCAAAGGCCATAGGACGCCCAGATGAAGCCAGCGTGTGGGCCTAGATCCATGAGAATTACTCCGCAGGCTGAGCCGTGGCTGCCGCTGTGCCCGGTTGGGCAGCGCTGGCTGCGCGCAGGCGCAGGGCACGCACGCGGCGGCGCAGGATCTCGTTACGCATTGCCATCAGATGCAACACGAAGAACAGCAGCGTAAAGGCGATCGCCATGACCAGCAGTGGCCAGAGAATGTCCGGATGAATGGTCGGGCCGTCCATGCGCATGACGCTGGCCGGCTGGTGAAGCGTATTCCACCAGTCGACCGAAAACTTGATGATCGGCAGGTTCAGCGCGCCGACGAGCGTCAGCACGGCTGCCGCCTTGCCGGCCTTGATCGGATCTTCCATCGTGCGCCACAGCGTCATCAGGCCAAGATACATGATCAGAAGGACCAGGACCGACGTCAGTCGCGCGTCCCAGACCCAATAGGTGCCCCACATGGGCTTGCCCCAGAGCGATCCGGTCACGAGTGCCATGAAGGTGAAGGCCGCGCCGATGGGGGCCGCGCTCTTGGCGGAAACATCCGCCAGCGGGTGTTTCCACACAAGGGTGCCAAGTGAGGACAGCGCCATCACGGAATAGCACATCATGCTGAGCCAGGCGGCCGGCACGTGGATATACATGATCCGCACGGTGTCGCCCTGCTGATAATCTTCAGGCGCAACGAAGAAGCTCATGTAGAGCCCGGCGGCGAACGCAATGACGCACAAGCCGATAAGCCAGGGCAGAACCACCTGGACTAGCCTCAAAAATCGCGTCGGATTTGCATAATCCCAAATTGCCATGGAACCGTTCTAATCTAGAGCGTTGTCCGCTTCAATGGACGAGTATGCCGCAGGGTGCATTGCGCGGTGTCAAATTGCCGTCAATCTCCTGCAAACCGGAGCGCCGCGGCAGCGGCAAGCGGGCCGATCACCGCCGCAATCAGCGACAGCGAACACAGGATCAGGAACGGCGTCAGAAACGGCACAGGATCATGAATAGCGGCATCCGCGGCACTGACGCCGAAAATCAGCACGGGAATGGCCAGCGGTATCACCAGCACGGCCAGCAGAAGACCGCCTCGGCGCAACGAGACGGTGAGGGCCGCGCCGATGGCGCCGATCAGCGTCAGGGCCGGTGTGCCGACCAGCAGCGTGAGCGTGACGGCTCCCGTGGCGACGGGGTCGAGATTGAGAAAGATGCCCAGCAGAGGTGCGGCGATCACCAGCGGCAGGCCCGTTGCGACCCAGTGCGCCAGGCACTTGATCAGCACAAGCAGTTCCAGCGACCGTCCCGCCATCAGCATCAGGTCCAGCGTTCCGTCCTCCCGATCAGCCTGAAACAGCCTGTCCAGACCGAGGAGTGTCGCCAGAAGTGCACCGATCCACAAGATGGCAGGACCAATGCGGGAAAGCAGGTTCAGATCCGGACCGACGCCGAAGGGAATGACGGTGACAACGGCCAGGAAGAACAGCACACCGACAAGCGCGCTGCCGCCGACGCGCACAGACAGCCGAAGATCCCGCCGAAACAGCACAACAGCCCAGGAACTCATGCGGGCAGATCCTCCTCGTGCAGCGAAACGGGTTCAGCGGTGCGCAGATGCAGGATCTTGGTATTGGCAAGGGCCAGATCGGTGTGGGTAGCAGTTATGATCATGCCGCCGGCGGTCAGATGTCCGTTCATCAGGTCCAGAAGCTGGCCTTCCGATGCCTTGTCCAGCGCCGACGTCGGCTCATCCATCAGCCAGATCGGCCGGGGCGTGACCAGAAGCCGGGCAAGGGCCAGGCGCCTCGTCTGACCGGCGGAGAGAAATCCTGCCGGCAGGTCTGTCGTGTGGCCTATGCCGAGGAGATCAAGCGCTTCCTCGGGAGACATTGCCGTTGCGCCAAAGACAGATGCCGAAACCGGTGAGGTGAAGCCTTGCCAGAACGTCAGGTTTTCCAGCACGGAAAGCGCCGCCTTGACTGCGTTCTGATGGCCGAAATAATGGGCGTGTTCAGCCGGTGACCGGTCGGCTTCTCCCTGTTCCAGCCGAAGCGTGCCGCCAGCCAGCGCGACAAGACCTGCCAGCGTCCGCAGCAGCGACGACTTGCCGATGCCGTTCGCGCCCGTCACGACCAGTGCCGTGCCGGAGGGAAGATCAAAGGACAGGTCCTGAAACACCCGGCGTCCGCCGCGATCGATGGTCAGGTTTTCGGCAATCAGTCTCAGGGGAATGCTCCGGCGGCAGGTTGGGTTGAACCTTGTTAGTTGGCCGCACTGTTATGATGCAAGGAAAATTCCCCGCCTTGTCTTTGCTCAAAGACAAAACACCCGGGGCTTGCCCCGGGTGCTCTGGTGTCCGGACCCGCTTGCCGGACAATTTCAAAAAGCAGCGCGGTTTGCCCGCGTTGCTGGGCGATCAGTCGAACACAGATGCGATCTGGTCGACGCTGACGCCTTCCTTGATTTCACGCAGGCGCGCATAAATCAGTGCGACAAGGATACTCAGGAAACCTGCGCCGACTGTGGAAATGGCAGCGAACAGGATGATGCCGATGACCATGCCGATGCTGCCGGCCGAGGCCACGAGGCCGACGACGAACAGAGCGACGATGTTGATGATGGTGGCACAGATGATGGCCAGTACCAGCGCACCCAGGATCGGCCAGCGGTATTCCTTGGTAAGATACTTGCTGCGGCCAAGACCACCGAAGCCGGCGCGTTCGATCACCACGGCCGGTGCCATGACGGCGAATACCGCATAGACCCAAAGGCCCGGAACGACCAGCAGGACCAGGCCGATACCAACCAGGATCGAGACGACGATCGAGAGGATCGCCAGCGGCACGACAGCGCTCAGGGCCGGACCGAAGTAACGGCCAAGCTGTACCGGGCGCGACAGCTTCGCGTCATAGGCAAGCTGCACCAGAAGTGCGGTGGTGATGGAATAGACCACCATGCTGACGAGGATCGACAGCACGTTGGCAACAGCGCTGCCGGGGCCGGTGAACTCCTGCGGCTGGATGCCGAGTGCGGCGCCGAAGCCGACCAGCAGGCCGGAAATCAGGAAGCCGATCAGGTTCGGCACGAAGCCGACGATGACGACCTGAATGAAATGCTTGAGGAGGATCGAGAAGCTCTCGCCGATGATGGAGCCAACGCCAAGGGAGGCCGTGGGCTGGCTTAGGGTCGTGTCGGTCATTCAATTGCTCCGTAAAACTTCCAATAGTTTTTTCAAAAGTGGTTATCTAATTCCAGCCCACATACCGACGAACGCTGCCCGCCAAACGGGAGGAGCGACGATCATCCGCCTGAAGCCGTGGACTGTCCGAAAACCGGTAGATCCCGATCGCATGAGCATCTTGCCCGCCCTCTGCTGAAGACAGTTACTCTTGCGATTTTTCACCATAAATCCTTCTGCAGCAGGTCACAAGCGGGGCCTTGCGCGGAAGTTCAACCCTCCTGACACTCAGTCGAAGACATCGGCGACCTGGTCAACGCTGATACCTTCCTTGATTTCGCGCAGTCGCGCGTAAACCAACGTGGCAAGGATTGCCAACGGTCCGCTTGCCAGCGCGTTGGTTGCGGCAAAGACGGGCAGGGCCCAGACGTAACTTCCCTCACGGGCGAGAAGCTCCACTGGAAAGGCGCCGGCAAGCGTGACGGCCAGCGAGCAAAGCCAGACCGGCAGCAGTGCGCCGGCAATCTGCCAACGATAGGTTTTCGTCAGCGCCCAGCTGCGGCTCATGCCGCTGAAGCCAATCCGTTCAATGACGACAGCGGGGGCCAGGACCGAGAAGGCCGAACATCCCCACAGGGCGACAAAAGGCAGAACCGCAAGCGCCGTGATGGAAATCAGGGTCGTATTCACAAAGATCGCAATGAAGACCAGCGGCAACGCAATGCACACGAAGATGACGACCAGCAGCCCGTTTTGCAGGCAGATCGGCGCACTGGCTTTGAGGGCCGGCAGCAAATAGCGGGCAATCGAGACCGGGCGGTTCAACCGGGCGTCATAGGTCAGCTGGGCGAGAAAGGCCGCAGTCACGGCAAAAACGATCACATCGACAAAGGCCGTCGCAAGGTCGACGAGGCCGGCCAGGTCGCTGGTGTCGTCCGTTTCCAGATTGAGCGCGGCATCGACGCCGACAAGCGATCCAGCCAGCAGAGCGCCCAGGAGGCTGACTACAAAACCGATCGCAAGGACCGGCACAAGATTCCGGATCGTGATGGAAAAACTGGTTCCTATCAGCGCGCCGATCCCAAGTGACTGCCGGACATGGCGCCCCTGCGACCCCTCGGACTGGCCAACCCGATCAAGGAAATAGGCTCTGAGGCTATGATTGTCCTGTTTCTGCAAACTGGCTGATCCACTTGATGACTGGAGCCGGAGAGGGCGAAAGGTCTATTTTTCCTCGCCGGATTGGGCGTAGTGCTTGTTTTTCCGCTTGTCGCCGAACAGCTGGCGTTGCTCGAGATGTTCCCGCTGGGCGTTGTAGAACGCCTGCAGGAACGGCAAACGATCCACCGGAGGCACCGGAGCGGCATAGCCGATCTTCTTGCGGATCTTTTCCACGATTGCTTCCAGGGTGGCGTTCCGCTGGTGGGCAGCTTCGGCTCCGGACGGTGTATTCTGGCCACGCAGCAGCGTTTCCAGTGTCTGCAATTCGAAGGCGCCGTAGTGGTCGAGCTGATGGGACAGGAAGACGAATTTCTTGCGTGCTGTCCCGGTCGCGACCGTCTCGCTGGCCAGATCCTTCAAAAGCACCGGCACCGGCAGGTGGATGACATGGGTGCCTGCCATCATGTCGCCCAGCCGGCGCCGGTAGCGGTTGAACAGGGGGATCATCAGCGACATGGTAACCCAGGCAAAAGCGGCGAGCGAGGCAAGCGGCGTTGCCGAATCCAGCGTCAGCAGAAGCGTCCCGGGCAGGAAGATCTCCGCCTCCTTCATCAGGTTGCGCAGGACAAGCGCGCGGGCGGTCAGTGGTCCGCCGTCATGGGAAACCACCTTGATCTTCATCAGCCGTTTGCCGAGGGTCTGGCCGTTCCAGGCCAGCTCGGCCAGCACATAGTAGGGAACCCGGATCAGGAAGAACAGCAGGGCGGCGATGGCCATCAGTGTCTGCGGTGTCGTCAGGTTGATCAGAGCGAGCAGGATCACCAGGCAGGTCGCGGCAATCGCGGTCAGGATGATATCGATGAGCTGGGCAGAAAAGCGTACCCCAACACCCGCGATGGGCAGCGTCAGTGCAACGCCCTCCGGCGGCACAAGCGTTGAAGCCGGTGGCCGGTCGGTCTTGGTTCGTTTCCAGAAACGCACTCTCATCGCCGGCTCCGGCCTCCCAACAGGAACCAGGACAGCCAGAGCGCGCCGATCCCCCAGCCGATGATCAGCCGGGCGTCAAGGCTTTGCACCAGTTGCCGGCCGAAGCCTTCCAGAAGTGCGGCTGCCACCAGCATGATGGCTGCGACAATCGCCAGTTTCACAGCATCGCGACCGGCTTCGCGCAAGGCAACGCTGCGTGATCTGTCACCTGGAAAAAGCACCGCGGCCCCCAGTTGCAACCCGCCGCCGCAGGCAATGCAGATGGCCGAGATTTCGGTGACGCCATGGATCGACAGCCAGCCGACGAGATCGAGACCCAGGCCCCGGTCGACGTGAAGGGCGAGGAAGGCACCGAGCGACAGGCCGTTATAGAATGTCAGCAAGACGGCAGGGGCGCAGGCAAAGACACCAAGACCGAAAACGAAGATCGCGATGCGGGTGTTGTGGGAAAACAGATAGGTCGCGAATGCTCCGAGCCCGCTTGCCTGGTCGGTGCCGTAGATGACCGAGCGCAGGGATTCCGTGGTCGCGTCCGGCCCACGGTTGCCGGCAAGTTCGGCCGGCATCATCACGTAGAACCAGTCGTTGTTCTCGAAATAGAGCAGATAACCCGTGAGGGCCCCTAGCGCCATGCACAGGAACCCGATCAGAATGTAGAACCAGGACCGGCGCATCGCCCGTGGCGCGCCTTCCCTCAGGAAGTGCTCCAGCAGGCCCCCAAGCCGTTCCTGCGGGGCGTAGACGCACAGATATGCACGGGCTGTGAGCGCTTCCAGATAGCCGAGCAGGGCCTTGTCGAGCGAGATTTCGCGCGCAATCGCGAGCGAGGTCGTCGCCTGCCGGTAGAGAGAGGCAAGATCTCGGGTCTCCGCGAATTCCATATGCTGAAGGCCCTGGCCTTCGGCCTTGCGAACCAGAGTTTCCAGCCTCTGCCAGTCGGCTTCCCGCTCCTTTCGGAACCGGGCGGAGCGCATCAGATCCTGTGTGTCCATCAGATCAGCTCCCGGGCCTTGATTTCAAGATAGGCGGAAATCAGCCGCGCGGTCACGGCATTCGGTTTGGCGTCGACGATGGTAACGCCCATTCGGGACAGTTTTTCGAACACCAGGCGGCGTTCATTGAGTGCCTGGTTGGCGGCAACAAGCGTGGCTGCGCCATCGAGATCTCCCGGTGCCGTTTCCACCAGCTTCTCAAGGTCGGGATCTCGGATTGCGACGAAGATCAGCAGGTGCCGCTTGGCCAGGATGCCGATGTTCTCCACCAGCAATTCGGCCGATGTGGTGTCGACGAAATCAGTGAAGATGATCAGCAGGCTGCGTTTGGGCGTCCGGGCGTTCAACTCGGTGAGCGCGAGGGTGTGGTTGGTTTCGCGGCTGACATAGGAAAGCTCCGCCGTCCAGCTGCGCAGCCGTGCAAACGCCGTCCTGCCCGGAGCGGGTGCGGAGAAGGTGCGCGGTTTGACGTCGTAGGAATAATAGCCGACCAGATCACCGCCAATGGCAGCCGCCCAGGCGGTCGCCAGCGCTGCGGTCACGGCGTGGTCGATCTTCGGCAGGCCGCCGATCTCCTCGCGCATAAGATAGCCGTTGTCGAGTGCGACAATGACATGGTGATTTCGCTCGGCGCGCAATTCCTTGGCGACAAGGGAACGCCGTCGGGCCGACCGCTTCCAGTCGATCGTCTTGATGTCCATGCCCTGGACGAAATCCCGCAGTTGCTGGAATTCCGATCCTTCACCGACAGCACGGTTTTCCTTCACGCCGTAAAGCGTCGACAGAACGGTGGTGGTGATCTGCCCGGACTGGACCATGCGGATGTTCGGGACCACGCGGATTTCTGCGCCGACGGCCAGTTTCGGCACGAACTCCAGCAGTTTGAGACGCGAGTGCCAGGAAAGCCAGAGATGGTCCACGCGCCAGACGCCGCGCCGGATCGCCCGGCAGGCAACCTCCGCCCGCGAGCTGCCGTCCGCTGCCGGGGCAAACGCGAACTCCGCGTCGCCGCCGAGGCCTTCCGGCCAGTCCAGTTTCGCTCGCAGGGCCAAGGGCGCCTGGGCAAGTTCCAGTTGAAGCTTTGCCGTCTCGCCGACAAATACCTCCGCCGGAGCCTCAAACGTCAGGTTCTGCGGTCGCCGGAGTGACATGGCCATGTCGATGACGACCAGAAGCACGAGCACGATCCAGGGAACCGCGCCGATTTCACGCGCAGCACCCCCGGTGACAACCGTGATCACCGAGATGGCCAGAGCCAATGCGCCAAAGGCGAGCAGTCGTTTGGACGGCCGGATCAGCGGGGAGCCTCGATCTGGTTGAGGATGTTTTCCAGGACCTGCGCCGGGCTGCGGCCTTCGATTTCCGCCGCCGGGCCGAGAACGATCCTGTGGCGGAGGGCCGGCACGAAGAGGCGTTTGACGTCGTCGGGAATGGCGTAATCGCGTCCGTTGAGCGCCGCCGTTGCCCGTGCCGCACTTGCCAGCGCGTCGGCCGCGCGGGTCGAGGCACCGAAGGCGATTTCGGAACTTTGGCGGGTCGCGCGGATCAGGCGCAGGATATAGGCGAGGATGTCATCCTTCAGGATGATGCTGTCGACCAGCGCCCTTGTTTCCTCAAGGGTGGCGGAATCGAGCACCTTGGACAGCGTGGCGGTTTCCATGCCGGCTTCCAGCGGCTTGTCCGCGTGCTGGCGCAGGATCGCCATCTCGATGTCTTCGGGCGGGAAGTCGATCACCAGCTTGAACAGGAACCGGTCGAGCTGGGCTTCCGGCAGGGGATAGGTACCCTGCTGCTCGATGGGGTTCTGCGTTGCCACGACAATGAATTCCCGTCCGAGGGAATGATCCGTGCCGTCGATGCTGACCATGCGTTCGCTCATGGCCTGCAGCAGGGCGGCCTGGGTCTTGGGCGGGGCGCGGTTGATTTCGTCGGCCAGCAGCACCTGCGAGAACACGGGGCCCTTGGTAAGCACGAAGGCGTTGGTGCGGAAATCGAAGATCGAGGTGCCGAGCACGTCGCCGGGCATCAGGTCCGGCGTGAACTGGATACGGCCGAAATCGAGTGCCAGAGCCGCCGAGAAACTGCGGGCAAGCAGCGTCTTGGCGGTGCCGGGAGGGCCTTCCAGCAGCACGTGGCCGCGGGCAAACAAGGCGATCAGCAACAGGTCGATGATGTCGTCCTGACCGAGTACGGTCCGGCCGATCTCCGTCCGCAAGGCATCGGTCCGTTCGCGCAGCGCTTCAAGCGTCATGGGTTATTTGCTCCAATACCTGTTCCAATTGGTCGATTTGCTGGATGGCTTCCGTGGCCGGAAGCCGGGCAGGCAGTTTTCGTATGTCGGCCAGGATCGCGCGCAGGCGCGGTGCAAGGGCCGGATGCCGGCGTTCGGTGTAGGTCAGGAAGGCGTCTTCCCCGGCATAGTGGCGGGCATGGGCCGGACCGAACAGGGCAGAGGCCGTCGCCGAAATACGGGCGGTCGCATATTCGCGAATGAGAGCGCCATCCTGCCCGGAAAGCCGCATCAGCCTTGCGCGCGCCTGGACCGCCAGATCCTTGCCGGCGCCAGGTCCCGCCTCTTCGTCGCGGATGGGGCCGTAGCGGATGAAGCTGCGCCAGAGCGCCAGCCCCAGCAACAGTGCCGTGCCGAGCCACAGGGTGAGGAAGGGCGGTCCGAAGAAACGGAGCAGATCTTCCCAGGTGCGCTCGCGCTTGGGTTCGTTCACGGGATCGCGCAGCCAAGAGGAGCGGCTGTAGTCGATGACGATATTCCGGTTGCCGGCCTTTTCAGTCAGAACATCAAGGGCAATGCCGGCATTGTCGCCCAATCGCAGGCCATGGTTGTTGATCAGGTCCGGATCGGACAGCACCAGAATACGATCCTGTTCGCCGTCACCGGCATCGGCGAGCGGGCAATCGGCCAGCAGCATTGCGCCGGTGTCACCGACGATCGGGCGGCAGGCCTCGTTGGCGAAGGTCTGGGCGGCGTAGATCTCCGCCCGCAAGGGCTCGCCTTGCTGTGACTGGTACCGGAAGTCGGAGAAGGGCCGAGTTGCGGCGGTAATTTTCGTGCCGCTGGTGCCGGTCACCTTGTTGACGATTGTCTGAAGACGGTCCGCCTCAACCTTCAGGAAAGGGTGGGCAAGGCCTGTCAGGCGCATGCCGCTGCGCCATTTCGGCAGCACAAGCAGGGTTGGAACACGCTCGGCCTTTTCCAGGACGACCGCGGTCGCCAGATCGTATTCATCCTGCTGCAGCAGCAGTTCTTCCTTGGTACGAGGGCTGCTGCGTTCGCTGTCCGGCAGCGTATCGTAAAGCGGTACCACCAGCAGGCCGACCGCTGTCTGGTCCATCAGCCAACCGCCAGCAAAATTCTGCGCACTGGCCCCATTTGTCGCCAGCCAGACCTGCAGGCCGTCCAGCCCGGCGGGCGAGCGGCGCAAGACCTGCTGGCGCTGGGACAGGATGTACCAGCCGGCAATCAGAACCGCGACGCAGATCAGTGCGATGACGGCGGTTTCCAGGCTCGGGCCCTTGGGCCGCGTATTTGCAGCGCTCTCGCTCATGCCGCCTCCGGACCCAGCAGGTAGCGGCAGTTCGCAACGTGGTCGTTGAACTCGTCTTCGCTGACGTGCCTGCCGCCGAATTGCACTCGTTCGGCCATGGTCACAAGCTTGCGCAGCAGCTCCCTCGCCTGGCTTTCGGGCAACTGGCGCAAGGCGTCGCGTGCCGTCCAGCTGCGCTGCATCAGGATGCCGTTGGCTGCAATGGCGGTGGCCAGCACCTTTTGCGTCAGCAGCACAAGGGCTCTCTGCCGATCTTCCATGCGCAGGATCTCGTCAAGCGGAGCGAGTTTTTCCGCCCAGACCGGGGCCTGTCCGCGGATGCGGGGGCGGGTGCTGTCGGGGTTGCTTGCCTCCCGGCCTAGCGACACCGTGAACCGTCCACCGAAGCGCAGGAAGAAATAGGCAACGGCAACAAGGATGCCACCTACGATCAGGCCCGGAATCCAGCGGTTGTCGATGGTCGGGTCTGCCTGATCCGCCGCAGGTTTCGGCGGCTCCTGGGTGGTGTCCAGTTTGGGTGGCGGTGCGGAGGGGTCGAAATAGGCCACGTCCGTATCGATCCCGCGCAGACGGATTGCACGCAGGTACTCCGTGCCCGAGTCGCCGATTTCAAGCGGTTCCTGAACGGCTTCTTGTGCATATGAGGGGAGCAACGTCCCTGAAAGGATCAATAAAAAACAGACGATCAAAAATCGGCGCATGACGGGTTTATTAGCGGCTCGTTCTGAGCTTCGCAACCGACAGCTGCTGCCAGGGTTCCGTAAGGATCATGCTCCCCGTTTTTACCCAGGGCATTCACTGCCCGATCCGCTCCAGATGCTCGCCGAAATAGAGCATGTTCCCGTCCGGGTCCCTTGCGCCGAATTCGCGCATGTCCCAGGGCCGGTCGGTGATCGCCTCGGCGATATCGGCGCCCGCTTCTGTCACCGAGGTGTAATAGCCGTCGATCCCGGCCACGAAGCAATAGGCCGTCGCCGGATGCCGTCCGGCCCCGGCCGACAGATGCAATTCGACATGGTCCCGGCACAAAATGGCATAGCGGACGGGCTCGGCCTCCGTATCCGCCCATTCGAACCGGCTCTCGAACAGGAGCCTGTTCCGGTAATAGGCGACGGCGGCCTTCAGGTCGGAAACCGGAAAGACCGGAGCGATATGGGAGAGATGCGGTGGTTTGGTATCTGGCATGAGGAAACCTCCGGAACTGCCTGAGGTTGAGCCTGACGGACTTTTCCACCAGTGGCAAATAACAAAAGCGCCCTGCAGCGCAGCTGCACGGCCCGATCCGGAATCCAGTGAATCAGCGTGAGCGAAAGCGAGCACAAACTCAAACAAGCATCCGACACTTAAAAAAGACGCGCCTGCAGCGCGAAGCATGCGCTGGGTTCCGGATCAGCGCGCAACTTCGCTGCACTTGTCCGGAATGACCCACCGGGGTTGGTTATCCAAAAAAAACGGGCCCCTAAGGGCCCGCTTCGATCTCACCTGACTTGAAAAGCCAGCCCTCAGCTCGTCACGAGATTCCTGAGCACGTAGTGCAGGATGCCGCCGGCCTTGATGTATTCCAGCTCGTCCAGCGTATCGACGCGGCACAGGCACTCGATGGTCTTGGTGGTGCCGTCCTCATAGGTGACTTCCACGTCCATCATCTGGCGTGGCTGGATGTCGGCGATGCCCTTGATGGTCACGCGTTCCTTGCCGGTGATGTTATGCGACTGCCAGCTTTCGCCTTCCTTGAAGGTGAGCGGGATGACGCCCATGCCGACCAGGTTGGAACGGTGGATACGCTCGAAGGACTGCGCGATGACCGCACGCACGCCAAGGAGATTGGTGCCCTTCGCGGCCCAGTCACGGGACGAGCCCGTGCCGTATTCCTTGCCTGCGAAGATGACCAGCGGAACACCTGCTTCCTTGTATTCCATGCAGGCGTCGTAGATCCATTCCTTCTTGCCGTCCTTCATGGTGACGCCGCCTTCGACACCCGGAACCATCTGGTTCTTGATGCGGATGTTGGCGAAGGTGCCGCGCATCATGACTTCATGGTTGCCGCGGCGCGAGCCGTAGGAGTTGAAGTCCTTCTGGGCGACCTGATGTTCGGACAGGTATTTGCCGGCCGGGCTGTCCAGTTTGATCGAGCCGGCCGGAGAAATGTGGTCGGTGGTGATCGAATCCAGGAACAGGCCCATGACCGCCGCGTTCTCGATGTCCTGAAGCGGCTTCGGCTCCATGGTCATGCCTTCGAAGTAGGGCGGGTTCTGGACGTAGGTCGAGGACACCGGCCAGGAGTAGGTCAGGCCGCCTTCCACCTTGATGCCCTGCCAGTGCTCGTCGCCCTTGAAGACGTCGGAATAGCGGGTGCGGAACATCTCCTCGTTGATCGAGGCGCGGATGAGGTCGGTGATCTCTTCCGTGGTTGGCCAGATGTCCTTCAGGTAGACCGGGTTGCCGTCCTGATCCTCGCCGAGGGGATCCTCGGTGATGTTGATGTTCAAGTTGCCTGCAAGGGCATAGGCGACCACCAGCGGCGGCGAGGCCAGGTAGTTGGCGCGCACGTCCGGATTGACGCGACCTTCGAAGTTGCGGTTGCCGGACAGCACCGAGCAGGCAATCAGGTCGTTGTCGTTGACTGCCTTGGAGATCGCCGGGTCCAGCGGACCGGAGTTGCCGATACAGGTGGTGCAGCCGTAACCGGCCAGCGTGAAGCCGAGCGCGTCGAGATCGTCCTGAACGCCGGCCTTTTCGAGGTAGTCGGTCACGACCTGGGACCCGGGCGCCAGGGAGGTTTTCACCCATGGCTTGACCTTCAGGCCCTTCTTCAGCGCGTTGCGGGCCACGAGGCCGGCGCCGATCAGAACGGACGGATTGGAGGTGTTGGTGCAGGACGTGATGGCGGCGATCACAACGTCACCGTTGCCGATGTCGTAGTCCTTGCCTTCAACGGCAACGCGCTTGGACAGCTCGCCTGCCTTCTTGAACTCGTCCGTCATGGTCTTGGCGAAACCGGCTGCGGCATCGGCAAGATTGATACGGTCCTGCGGGCGCTTCGGTCCGGAAATCGACGGAACGACGGTGGAAATGTCGAGTTCCAGCGTGTCGGTGAAAACCGGCTCCTCGCCGCCGGAGCGGTACATGCCCTGCGCCTTGGAGTATTCGGCAACCAGGGCGACGCGGTCCTTGTCGCGGCCGGTGGCTTCCAGGTACTTCAGGGTTTCCTTGTCGACTGGGAAGAAGCCGCAGGTCGCGCCGTATTCCGGCGCCATGTTGGCGATGGTGGCCGCATCTTCCAGCGAAAGGTTGTCGAGGCCGGGGCCATAGAATTCGACGAATTTGCCGACGACGCCCTTCTGGCGCAGCATTTCCACGACGCGCAGCACGAGGTCGGTCGCGGTGATGCCCTCGTTCAGCTTGCCGGTCAGCTTGAAGCCGACCACTTCCGGTATCAGCATGGAGATCGGCTGGCCGAGCATGGCGGCTTCCGCCTCGATGCCGCCGACGCCCCAGCCCAGAACCGCCAGGCCGTTGACCATGGTGGTGTGGCTGTCGGTGCCGACCAGCGTGTCGGGATAGGCGACGGTTTCACCGTCCTCGTCCCTGGTCCAGACGGTCTGGGCCAGATACTCCAGGTTCACCTGGTGGCAGATGCCGGTTCCCGGGGGCACGGCACGGAAATTGTTGAAGGCGGACTGGCCCCAGCGCAGGAACTCGTAGCGCTCGCGGTTGCGCTCGTATTCCAGTTCGACGTTCTGCCTGAAGGCGTCCTTGGTGCCGAAATAGTCGATCATCACCGAGTGGTCGATGACAAGGTCGACCGGAACCAGCGGGTTGACCTTTTCCGGGTCGCCGCCGAGCTTCACGGCAGCATCGCGCATGGCGGCAAGGTCGACCACGGCCGGAACACCGGTGAAGTCCTGCATCAAAACGCGGGCCGGGCGATAGGAGATCTCGTGATCGGACTTGCGGGTCTTCAGCCATTCGGCGCAGGCAAGGATATCTGCCTTGGTCACCGTGCGGCCGTCTTCGAAGCGCAGCAGGTTCTCAAGCACCACCTTCAGCGAGAACGGCAGCCTCGAAACACCTTCGAGGCCGTTCTTCTCCGCTTCGGGAATGGAAAAATAGGTGTAGGTCTTGCCGCCGGCGGTCAGTGTTTTCTTACACTTGAAGCTGTCGAGGGACTGGGTCACGACGTGCGATCTCCTTTATTGTCCAAAAGGCCCGGGCCGTGTGTGCACCGGTGCCTGGCATACTCTCTCAAGGCTCCGGAAACGGAGCTGCAGCGCTCTGTCATCCGGCATCCTTCCGCGCGGGTACGATGAGAGCCTCTCCCTCAGTCGCCGCCGCAAATTGATGCGCCGCACCTATAGCAATCTTTGGCTACGACCACCAGACACGACGCCGTCGCCGTTGTCGAGACTTCGGTTGAAGTTTCAGCCTCTTGAAACGGCATCGTCCGGAAATCGAAGCCAGAAAACACCTTCGGAAATTCGAAAATGCGATCTTGGGTGCATGCAGATGCGCCAACCGGTATATAGACATCATTTATTGGATGGGAAGATATTGCATACCATTGTATACTGAATTAAAACGCCGCTCAGCTAGCCTGTCCCGGCCCGCCAGACCTCTCGGCGATCCGGAAGCCAGGCTTCAAACAACACCAGGACGCCGGGATCATCATGAGCTTGTATGAAGACTACCTGAAAGAGATCGAAACGCGCAAAGGCCAGGGTCTGCATCCCAAGCCCATCGAAGACGCCGCTCTCGTTGAAGAGATCGTCGCGCAGATCAAGGATACCGGTAACCAGCACCGGCAAGAGTCGCTCAAGTTCTTCATCTACAACACGCTACCGGGCACCACGAGCGCTGCCGGCGCGAAGGCGAAGTTCCTGAAGGAAATCATCCTCGGCACGTCTGTTGTTGATGAGATCACCCCGGCGTTTGCCTTCGAACTCCTATCCCACATGAAGGGCGGCCCTTCCGTCGAGGTTCTGCTGGACCTGGCTCTTGGCAACGATGCCCAGATCGCCAGGGATGCGGCTGAAGTCCTGAAGACGCAGGTTTTCCTCTACGATGCCGATACGGACCGGTTGAAGGCCGCCTATGAGGCCGGCAACGAAATCGCCAAGGACGTTCTGGAAAGCTACGCTCAGGCCGAGTTCTTCACCAAGCTTCCGGACATCGACGAGGAAATAAAGGTCGTCACCTATGTCGCCGCCGAAGGTGACATTTCCACCGACCTTCTGTCCCCCGGCAACCAGGCGCATTCGCGTTCCGACCGCGAGCTGCACGGCAAGTGCATGATCTCCGAAGCGGCCCAGAAGGAAATCGAGGCGCTCAAGCTGCAGCATCCGGGCAAGCGTGTCATGCTGATTGCCGAAAAGGGCACCATGGGTGTGGGGTCGTCCCGCATGTCCGGCGTCAACAACGTCGCCCTGTGGACCGGCAAGCAAGCCAGCCCCTATGTTCCGTTCGTGAACATTGCCCCGGTCGTTGCCGGCACCAACGGCATTTCACCGATCTTCCTGACCACCGTCGGTGTGACCGGCGGCATCGGCATTGACCTGAAGAACTGGGTCAAGAAGCTGGACGAAAACGGCAAGCCGATCCTGAACAATGACGACAGCCCGGTTCTGGAACAGAAGTATTCCGTCGAGACCGGCACGGTGCTGACCATCAACACCAAGACCAAGAAGCTCTACAACGACGCCGGCGATGAAGAACTGGCCGATGTCGCTTCCGCGCTGACCCCGCAGAAGGTCGAGTTCATGAAGGCCGGTGGTTCCTACGCCATCGTCTTCGGCAAGAAGCTGCAGAGCTTTGCCGCAGAAACCCTCGGCATCGAGATGCCGCCGGTGTTCGCACCCAACAAGGAAGTGTCGCACGAAGGCCAGGGCCTGACGGCGGTCGAGAAGATCTTCAACCGGAACGCTGTCGGCGTTGCGGAAGGCAAGGTGCTGCATGCCGGTTCCGACGTTCGTGTGAAGGTCAACATCGTCGGCTCGCAGGACACGACCGGCCTGATGACTTCCCAGGAACTGGAAGCCATGGCGGCAACGGTGATCGCACCGACCGTCGACGGCGCCTACCAGTCCGGCTGTCACACGGCTTCGGTCTGGGATCTGAAGGCACAGGCCAACATTCCGAAGCTGATGAGCTTCATGAACAAGTTCGGCCTCATCACCGCACGCGATCCCAAGGACGTCTATCACCCGCTGACGGACGTGATCCACAAGGTGCTGAACGACATTACCGTCGACGACTGGGCAATCATCATCGGCGGCGACAGCCATACCCGCATGTCCAAGGGCGTTGCCTTCGGTGCGGATTCGGGCACGGTTGCGCTGGCACTGGCCACGGGCGAAGCAACCATGCCGATCCCGGAATCGGTGAAAGTGACCTTCAAGGGAACCATGAAGGATCATATGGACTTCCGTGACGTCGTTCATGCCACCCAGGCACAGATGCTGAAGCAGTTCGGCGACAACGTCTTCCAGGGCCGCATCATCGAAGTGCACATCGGTACGCTGCTCGCCGACCAGGCGTTCACCTTCACCGACTGGACCGCGGAAATGAAGGCCAAGGCCTCCATCTGCATCTCCAACGACGACACCCTGATCGAATCCCTGGAAATCGCCAAGAGCCGTATCCAGATCATGATCGACAAGGGCATGGACAACGCCAACAAGGTTCTGCAGGGCCTGATCGACAAGGCAGACAAGCGCATTGCCGAAATCCGCTCCGGCGAGAAGCCGGCCCTGACGCCGGACGACAGCGCGAAGTATTTCGCGGAAGTCGTGGTGGATCTGGACCTGATCGACGAGCCGATGATCGCCGACCCGGACGTGAACAACGAGGATGTCTCCAAGCGTTACACCCACGACACGATCCGCCCGGTTTCCTATTATCGCGGCGAGAAGAAGGTCGATCTGGGCTTCGTCGGTTCGTGCATGGTGCACAAGGGCGACATGAAGATCGTCGCCCAGATGCTCAAGAACCTCGAAAAGACCAACGAGAAAGTCGAGTTCAAGGCACCGCTCGTGGTGGCTGCACCGACCTACAACATCATCGACGAGCTGAAGGAAGAAGGCGACTGGAGCATTCTGCAGAAATACTCCGGTTTCGAATTCGACGACAACTCGCCGAAGAACACCGCCCGCACCGAATACGAGAACATTCTCTACCTTGAGCGTCCGGGCTGTAACCTTTGCATGGGTAACCAGGAAAAGGCCGCCAAGGGCGACACGGTTCTGGCAACCTCCACGCGTCTCTTCAAGGGCCGTGTCGTGGAAGATTCCTCTGAGAAAAAGGGCGAATCCCTGCTGGCCTCGACGCCGGTCGTGGTTCTGTCGGCCATCCTTGGCCGGACGCCGAGCCTCGACGAGTACAAGGCGGCTGTCGAAGGGATCGATCTGACCAAGTTCGCTCCGCCGAACCAGAAGCCGCTCGACGCACGGTCGGTTCATTTCTAAGAGCAAGCTGCGTTCATTCAGAACACAGACGCAATCTGGGGCCGCCCGATCGATGCCGATCGGGCGGCCCTGCTGCATTTGAGGGTCAGGATGGGACGTTGAAGCCAACGAGGTGATTGTTTGGCGGCAGGAAAAAGTGTTCCATGGGAATGGCCGGTGATTTTGGCCGATTTCTTAAATTCATTTCCATGGGGGCTTTCATGAAATACCGCGTGCCCGCAGTTCTTTTTCTTCTTGCCGGCTCTATGCAGAGCGCACTGGCTGACCCGTGTCAGGATCGTTTCACGGAACTCTATCTGCAACTCGATCAGACGACGCCGACCAAGACCCAGGTGATCACCGCCTTCAAGGGCGCGCCGCCGACCACAAATGACTTTTTCTACCTGTCGCAGGATCACTATCTGACCGTGCCAACCTCACCGGAAGGCCCGTGGGTGCTTGGCTACGGCAACGTGCTCTATCAATCCGCTGACCAGGGGTCGACCTGGGAAAAGATCCGCGAGATGGACACCGGCCAGAACGCGGATCAGGCACGTGCCGACAAGGAAACGAACGCAGCCAGCATCCGTAACGCGGCCTGCAGCGAGGAAGAGCTGGAGGGTGAGGCCGTGGAGGTGGTGGCCGCGGATATCACCGTCAGCCAGGGCATGGTCACGGAAAACCGCTACACCTACTATGTCCGCCGCAGTGACAATTTCATCGTCAAGGCGATCTACGACAGCAAGGCCCCGTCTTTCGAGATGGTGACCACCCAGGTGATCGAAAAAGCCCCCGGTCTGAACCTGCCGGTGCCGGAGTAAGGCAGCCAGCCAGGCGGAAGGATCGTGGGGCGGACGGCGGGTGT
Organism: Roseibium sp. RP-7; assembly: GCF_053005225.1. Taxonomy (NCBI): domain Bacteria; kingdom Pseudomonadati; phylum Pseudomonadota; class Alphaproteobacteria; order Hyphomicrobiales; family Stappiaceae; genus Roseibium; species Roseibium sp. RP-7. The sequence continues at coordinate 263,509 of NZ_JBRKQA010000003.1, read as the reverse complement.
GCCGATTGCGCGGTCTCTTGCGCGGAACAACAGGTGTTTCCGGTGAGCGGATGGCAAGCGAGGCTTGCCCCATCCGCAGATGTCATCCCGGGCATGACCCGGGATCCAATGCCCATCGCGGCGAGCTCGGAAATCTCTATTGCGTTCAGGCAGTCGCTTTGAGCCTTGTGCAAGTCTTGAGGCTCTGGAAATGAGTGGGCCCCGGGTCTCACGATGCTCGCCCGGGGTGACACTTCCGGGTGGGGTGCGGCCTGGTGTTGATCGATAGTGCCGAATTCCTGCCCGAACCTTGGGATCGCCATATCCGCGCAGGCAGCCCAGTTTGCCTTAGCCGCGTCCGCGATAGGGGGCAACGCCCTGGTCGGGGATCCAGACGCCGTCCGGAGCTGGGCCGGTCTGGTAGAAGACGTCGATCGGGATGCCGCCGCGCGGATACCAGTAGCCGCCGATGCGAAGCCACTCGGGATCGAGCAGGTCGACGAGGCGCTTGCCGATGGAAACCGTGCAGTCCTCGTGGAAGGCGCCGTGGTTGCGGAAGGAGCCGAGGAACAGCTTCAACGACTTGCTCTCGACCAGGAAATCACGCGGCACATAGTCGATCACCAGATGAGCGAAGTCCGGCGCACCGGTGATCGGGCACAGCGAGGTGAATTCCGGGGCGACGAAGCGGACCATGTAGCCCGTGCCAGCCTGCGGGTTCGGCACTTTTTCCAGAACCGCCTTGTCGGGATCGTCGGGAAGTTCGGTGGAAGACCCGAGCTGGGTCAGGTTCTCGTAGATGCTCTTGTCGGACATGACTGTCTCCTGATTTTGAGCCCGTTCCGGGGACACGCTTTTGCGCTGTCGGTGGATGGGATTCGTGTTCTTGAATGAACTCGCAAAGACCCAAAATTTGGGCTTTCGCTTCCCTGCGCCCTCATCCTGAGGAGGACCGTCAGGTCCGTCTCGAAGGATGGGCCGCTTGTTCTGTGCGTGCCGCCCCTCCTTCAAGACGCCGCTGGAGCGGCTCCTCAGGATGAGGGAGCGGTTTTGAAAAGCTTCCTCTCCGTCGTCATCCCGGACGAAGATCCGGGATCGGAGAGGCGAAGGCCTGTCGATTCTGCTCGCGACACCGTTGGCTTCCCGGTCCCGGCTCGCGCTACGCTTGGCCGGGATGACACCGGAGAGGCCGGTTCCTAAACCCCGCGCAAATTGCCCCAGATCATCGTGTGAAGCTGCGGCAGGACGGTGGCTGCGTACCATCTGTCGGAGGTAACCCGGTCCACAAGCCAGCGCATGCGCTCCATGATGCCGGCCATGTCGATGGTGGCATCGGTGTCGGCTGCCGCCGGCGGGGTGTGGTTGCCCGGCTGCAGGAAGCAGCTGAGATGCGGGTAGCGGTCTGAGACGTCTCGCGCGAAGGCATAGTCCGCCTCGTCGAAGACAACGACCTTCAGGACGGTCTGGGTCTCAGGCCCTGCGGCCTCGACGCATTCCGCCAGGCGCTGCCAGTCGGTGACCATGCCCGAGGAAGGCGGTTTCGGGCTCAGCGTCAGGACGTCGAGATCGGCAAACCAGTCCTTGGCGAGGCTGCCCTGCGTTTCCAGCGCGAAACGGTAGCCCTCTTTCCGGCCGAGCTCGATCAGGCCTCCAAGCGGCTGGATCGCCGGATTGCCGCCGGAAAGCGACACTGTCAGCGGATTGCCGCCGGACAGGATCTCCACCTGCATCAGGATGGCTTCCGGCGTCATCGGGCACCATTCGTCCCGATGAGCGCTGTCGACCGCATGCAGCGTGTCGCACCAGGAGCAGCGGTAATCGCAGCCGCCGGTGCGCACGAACACGGTGGGTTGGCCAATCAGGGCGCCTTCACCCTGAATGGTGGGGCCAAATATTTCGCTGACCCGGATCTGTTCGATACTCATGCCGCACGCGCCCCCGGATAGACGAGGGGTCGGAATTCGGCGCAGGTCTTCGGCGTTTCCTTCACGCGAACGGCCGAGGTTTCCGGCCAGCGCTGGCGGCACCAGTTGTAGAAATAGCGCGCCATGGTCTCGGCGGTCACGCAATCATCGCCCAGCACGTCATTCAGGTGCCGGTGGTCGAGCGTGTCGTCGATGAAGCGCTTGAATTCGGACAGTTCGCGGTAATCGCGCACGAAGCCGATGCCGTTCAGCTCTTCCGACATCAGCTCCACCTCGACCACATAGTTGTGGCCATGCAGGCGGGCGCAGGGGTGGTCTTCTCCCAGGCCAAGGATCTGGTGGCTGGCGGAGAAGTGGAATTCCTTGGTGATCCTAAACATTGCACGCCTCCTTCCAGAACGCTTCGTCTGCGTAGACCGTCGGGTCGATGCCACCGGCCAGGTGAAAGGCTTCGCGCCGTTCCACGCAGGTGCCGCAGCGCCCGCAGTGAACCTCGCCGCCCTTGTAGCAGGACCATGTCTTGCGATAGTCGACGCCAAGCCTCAGTCCCTCGGCGGCGATGTCCGCCTTGGAGGTGTGGACGTAAGGCGTGAAGAGGCTGATCTCGCCCATGCCTTCCAGCGCGTGGCGCTGCATGGTCTCGAAGCTTTCGGTGAAGGCCGGACGGCAGTCCGGATAGATGAAGTGGTCGCCGCCGTGGACAGCGGTCGCAACCGCTTCGGCACCGCGCGCGCTGGCAATGCCGAAGGCAATGGAAAGCATGATCGCGTTGCGGTTCGGCACAACGGTGATCTTCATGGTTTCCTCGGCATAATGCCCGTCCGGCACGTCCAGATCGTCGGTCAGCGCCGAGCCGGTCAGCTGGCGGCCGATATTGGAAATGTCGATCAGGATATGCTCGGTGTTCAGCTCATCGGCACAGGCCTTCGCGTAGTCCAGCTCCTTCTTGTGGCGCTGGCCATAGTCGAAAGATACGAGGCCGATCAGCTCGTGTTCCCGCGCAACCTTGTGCGCAAGGGTGACGGAATCCATTCCGCCGGAACAGATGACAAGTGTTTTCAACGATGTGGTCCCTTGTTTTCGCTGGCACCGGGTAGGCTGCGACCGGTGGTTCCCTTTTGGGGAACGGCGCGCGTTTTAGCAGGTTTTGGCGAAAAGGGAAGGGTGGGGCATGCTTTGAAGGATTTTCAGGAAAAGCAGGAAAATGGGCACCGCGGGCGCATTACGCCCAGATCGCCATCCTCAGGCCGCGCTCATCGCGGCGGAAGTCCTTCGGAAACGGTTCCGCTTCTCCCCGAAAGATCCGCTCGGCAATCAGGCTGTTGGCGGCGGCATCCAGAAGGTCGTCGCGTCCGCAGCCGCGCGGGGGGCTCTGGTCAAGAAACTCTCCGGGCAACCCCTTGGAGACGAGAAGGTCCCGCCGCTGGTCGAGGCCTGTCGGGTTGGCGCGGCTCTTGACCTTCTTAGGCAGGCTCATTTCCGCTCCGCCGTTGAGGCGCCAGGAGGCAAGTTCCGGGTGCACCTCGTGGACGCGTGTCTCCAGCTCCGGTGTCATCAGGGCGTCGATTTCCCGTATTTTCGGGAACAGGAAGAAACACTGCTTGGAGACTTTTTTCGGCGGGTCGGACGTGGCGAGTGCCGTGTTGCAGGCCTTCAGGTAATCGTCTTCATAAACGGCGGGGCGAGCGGGCACAGAAAACACCGAGGATTGGCGCATGCCAAGGTGCTTGCGAGCAGCCTTTTCCGGGCCGCGCCCGCCAGGGCCGATGCGGTCCGGCAAGCCGATGGGCATGTCGACAGCGACAATCGCAAGATGCGGGGTGTGTCCGACAATATCCGCGAAGGTCGGAAAGACGATGAGATCCAGATCGGCGGCGTCTTCCAGATTGCGGATGACCGCAACCCAGCCGGCCTTGCAGCCGTCGACACCGGCAACCCTTGTGCCTGCCTCGTCAGGCACGGGCCTTTGCTTCCAGAACCCGGCGCGAGGTGACGAGGGCCATTGCCTTCACCACGGAGTTCTGCTCCTCGGCGAACAGCAATTCGTCCGCGCCCTTGCGCACGCTGCGGGCAACCAGCTCAAAAACGGAGGCCGACGCACGTTTCAGGGCTTCCTCGTCGTTTTGACCGGCCAGAAGGTTGGCCAGGAACAGGCCTGCGATCAGGTCTCCGGTGCCGTGCGGTGGATTCGCGATGGAAGCATGCTCGGCGGCAACGGCGCCACGCGGGCCTGCCAGAAGGTTGGCAATGGCATTGCGGCGCAGGGCTGGCGAGGAGGTCACCATAACGCGCTCGTTGCCGAGAACCCGGGCGGCGGCGAGAGCCTGCATTTCGCTGTCGATCTCGCGGCCCGTCAGCCAGCCGAGTTCAAAGGCGTTGGGCGTGACGACATCGGCCAGGGGCACCAGCTGGTCCCGGATTGCCTCGGCCGTTGCCGTGGGCACATAAAGGTTGCCGCTGCCGTCGTGCTGGTCGCCCATGACCGGATCGCACAGGTATGGTGCATCCGGATTGCGGGTCTTGACCGCCTTCACAAGTGACGCGATCGCGGCCGCCTGTTCCGGATTGCCGAGATAGCCGGAAATCACCGCGCCGACTTCGGCCAGTTTCGGGGATGCGGCAAGATCCTCAACAATGGCGGTGAAATCTGCTGCAGGGGCAACGATGCGGGTACCCTTGCCTTGTCCGGGATGCCACGGCAGCAGGATGGTCGGCAGAAACCAGACATCGTGGCCGATCCGTTCAAGTGCGAAGGTCAGACCGCGACCGCTGATACCGCCACGGACCACCTGGGAGGTGATCACCAGAACCGGCTTTTTCTTTGGCTCGGGGGCGCCCGGCTGCATCATGGGATGGTGTTCCTTGCGGGGTCAGGCAGCGTCGGAAGACGACTTGCTGCCGGTGCCGTAGCGCTTTTCGATATAGTCCAGAACCATCTGCTTGAACTCGTCGGCAATGCCGGGCCCGCGCAGGGTCATGACCTTCTCGCCGTCGATGAAGACAGGCGCAGAGGGGGTTTCGCCGGTGCCGGGCAGGGAAATGCCGATGTCAGCATGCTTGGATTCGCCCGGGCCGTTGACGATGCAGCCCATCACGGCCACGTTGAGGCTTTCAACGCCCGGATATTGTTCACGCCACTTGGGCATGGAAACACGGATGTGGTCCTGAATGTCCTGGGCCAGTTCCTGGAAAACGGTGGACGTTGTGCGGCCACAGCCGGGGCAGGCGGCCACCACCGGCACAAAGGCGCGGAAGCCCATCACCTGCAAAAGCTCCTGAGCCACCTGCACCTCGCGTGTGCGGTCGCCGCCCGGTTCCGGCGTCAGCGACACGCGGATGGTGTCGCCAATGCCCTGCTGCAGCAGGATGCCCATGGAAGCGGCGGAGGAAACGATGCCCTTGGTGCCCATGCCGGCTTCGGTGAGGCCGAGATGCAGGGCATAGTCGCAGCGACGGGCGAGATCGGCATAAACGGCGATCAGGTCCTGCACCTGGCTGACCTTGGCCGAGAGAATGATCTTGTCACGGCCCATGCCGAGGCCTTCGGCGCGCTCGGCGGACAGAAGTCCGGACTGGATAATCGCTTCGCGCATGACGGCCGCTGCTGAAACCGGATTTGCACTTTCGGCATTCTCGTCCATCAGCTTCGTCAGAAGTTCCTGGTCGAGAGAGCCCCAGTTGACGCCGATCCGGACGGCCTTGTCGTGCTTCTGTGCGATGTCGATGATCTGCGAGAACTGTGTGTCGCGCTTGGCCTTGAAGCCGACGTTGCCCGGGTTGATGCGGTACTTGTCGAGCGCGGCGGCGCAGTCGGGATAGTCGGTCAGCAGCTTGTGGCCGATGTAGTGGAAGTCGCCGACGAGCGGCACCGTAATGCCGATCCGCTCCAGCCGTTCCTTGATCCGCGGCACCTGGGCGGCCGCTTCCGCACGGTCCACGGTGATGCGGACGATTTCAGAGCCGGCGCGGGCGAGCGCGGCCACCTGCGCGACGGTTGCATCGGCATCCGCCGTGTCTGTATTGGTCATGGATTGCACCACGATGGGTGCATCGCCGCCAACCATCACATTGCCGACCTTCACACCGACGGAGGAGCGGCGGGGCAGGGCTTTCGCGAAATCATCGATCATCACAGGAACCAACGGGTTTTGAGCGTTTGCCCCTCATATGAGGGAACTGGGGCCGACTTTCCAGCGCATGATTAGGGCGTGCGGCAAAAAAGGGCAATGGCAGAGCCGCGGCAAAGGCAGGTCGATCTTCAGGCTCGCGGACGTTGCCACATGGTTTTCAGCCCGCTATGAGCTTGCATGGGCCGGCCCTAACCGTCGGCCGTCTTGTTGTGGAGGGTGCTGCATGTTGAAACGGTTGCTGTCGGACTCTGTTTCCATTGTCTTTGGCAATCTGGAAACCGTGTTCAAGGTTTGTGGTGGCTGGTTTCTCCTGCAGTTTGTGCTGTCTCTCTTCATTCTGGCGAATGGCGCGCAGATCGATGAGGCGACCGCGCCTGAAGATATTTCCGGAACGACGGTCCTGCTGCTGCTGACGACCATGGTGATTGCGCTGCTGTCGTCCGCATCCATTTCGGTCGCCTGGCACCGGTTCGGTCTGCTGAACGAGCGGCCGGGACCTCTGCACTTTCGCGTTGGCGCTGTCGAGTTCCGCTTCATCGGGCAAATGCTTCTGCTGTCCCTGGCCGCAGTGGTTGTCGTGCTGCCTGCAGGGCTGGTGATTGGTGTGCTGTCGAGCCTGTTCAACAGCACCGCCATGACGGTGGTTTTGTGGATCGTCGCGATATTCATTCTCGCCCCGTTCCTGTTCCGTCTGAACCTCAGCCTGCCGGCCGTTGCCGTTGAGCGACCGCTCGGCTTCAGTCAGATGCTTCAGTTCGGAAAAGGCCTCGGCATGCCGATGTTCCTGGCTGCGCTCATCCTGATCCTGCCTTTTGTCGCCGTTGGCGAGGGGCTGCAGTATCTTCTTGGTCTTCTGTCCGGCGGCCTGCCGGCAGCCCTCATCCAGATGAAGATCCTCGTGCTCAACGTGCTGGTGCAGATCATCGTCACGGTGCTGGGCATCTCGATCCTGACGGCAGGGTACCGGATCGCGATGGAGCGGCCGGAGGGGGCTGGTGCGCCGGCCTGAATCGCGTATCCTGCGGCCGTTGCAAGCAACCGGAGCAGACCATGTTTTTCACCGTTCTGGAACGTTCGCTGTCGTTGGCGCAGCATAATTTCGGGACGCTTCTGAAAACCGGCTGGGCCTATATCCTGCTTCTGGTCGCCCTGAATTTCGCCATTGGCGGATCGCTGATGCCGGAAAGCGGCTTCAAGACCGTTTCCTACATGACCGAGCCGGTGGCCGCTGCCGACGAAGGCGCGCTCAGGGCGCTGGCAGCCATTGCCAACCTGCTGGTCGGCTTTTCCATCGCCATTGCCTATGTGCGGCGCATCCTGATCGACGCGCGGGATTTTCCGGTCACCTTCGGGGCGCGCAACATACGCGTCATTCTCAACCAGATCGTCCTCAGCCTGATCGGCGCCCTGTCACTGATACCGCTGGTGATTGTTTCCCTGCTGCTGGCCGCGGTCACGGCGGGCATCGGACTGCTGCTCCTGTTTCTGGCACCGTTCGTTGCACTGATGGTGGTGCAACGCTTTTCCGTCGTGCTGCCGGCATCGGCGGTGGACGATCCGCTGACGCTCAAGGAAAGCTGGCGGGCAACGTCCGGGCTTGGCTGGGCCATGGCCTTTGCGGCGCTGGTGATGAGCCTGCTTGCAGGTTTCCTGGTCGGCATCTGGGCGGTCGTTCTTGGCGTTAGCGATGGATTGATGCCTGCCAGCGTCTTGTGGCAGCAGATCCGCTCTGCGATCTTTCCGATGGGCACCATGCTGATCCTGGTCTGGGCGTTTGCCAGCCTGCACGCGACCTTCTACGGCCTGATCCGCGAACGCTTTGCCGCGCAACTCGGGCTTCGACAGGAAGATCTTTCCAAAGTGGAGGAAACGCGGGATGCAGCCAGGGCCCGTGCACGCAAGGCGCTTGAAGGGGCGCAGCGCATGAACCGGCGTTGATGAAGGCAACATGGATCAAATTTCATCATTCCGATGTTGCAGTGCGGCGATAACTGGTCGAATGTGTGCCTGAAATTTTCTGTTCTGACGCCTTGTTGCCTTTCGTGGAAGGCAGAACGAGGCCAAGCCTTTCAACGATCCGTTTCCGGATGGCCGGACACTCCCGGCCGATGATCCGCCGATCAAGGGAGATCCCAAATGCTTGCCAACAAAACCGCCGTCATCACCGGATCCACTTCGGGCATCGGGCTCGGCTGCGCCCGCGCCTTCGCGGAAAAAGGCGCCAATGTCGTGATCAACGGGTTGGGTGATGCCGATGAGATCGAAAAGACCCGGGCCGCCATCGAGGCGGATTTCGGGGTGCGCTGCACCTATTCGCCGGCAAACATGCTGAAGGGCGACGAGATCGCCGGCATGATCGCCGATGCGGAAAAGGAATTCGGCGGTGTCGATATCCTGGTCAACAATGCCGGCATCCAGTTCGTGTCGCCGGTCGATGAATTCCCGGTCGACAAGTGGGATGCCATCATCGCCATCAACCTGACGTCCGCCTTCCATGCGATCCGCGCCGCGCTGCCCGGCATGAAGTCCAAGGGCTGGGGACGGATCATCAACACGGCTTCCGCCCACGCGCTGGTCGCCTCGCCCTACAAGTCCGCCTATGTGGCCGCCAAGCACGGCATTGCCGGTCTCACCAAGACCGTGGCGCTGGAAGTCGCGCAGCAGGGCATCACCGTCAACGCCATCTGCCCTGGCTATGTCTGGACACCGCTGGTGGAAGCGCAGATCCCCGACACAATGAAGGCGCGCAACATGACCGAAGAGCAGGTCAAGAACGACGTCATGCTGGCCGCGCAGCCGACGAAGCAGTTCGTGACCATTGAACAGGTGGCGGGCTATGCGGTGTTCCTGTGCTCCGATACGGCATCATCGATCACCGGTTCGATCCTGCCCATTGATGGCGGCTGGACCGCACACTGATCCACGCTGCTCGCGGTGCGGGCTGATGCCCGCCCGCGGCCATCGCCGAACCACCGGAACAAGGGAGCCGTCATGGCCGCGCCTAAGAAGATCAACCTTGCCCTTCAAGGTGGCGGCGCACACGGCGCCTTCACCTGGGGCGTTCTGGACTGGTTCCTGGAAGACAAGCGGCTGAAGATCGACGCCATCAGCGGCACGTCGGCCGGTGCCATGAATGCGGTGGTGCTTGCCGGCGGCATGCAGGACGGCGGCGAAGACGGTGCGAGAGAGCGCCTGGAAGCTTTCTGGTACGAGGTCAGCCGACAGGCCAAATACAGCCCGATCCAGCGTTCGCCGCTGGACGTGTTCCTGGGGGAGTGGAGCCTTGATCATTCCCCCAGCTATCTGTTCTTCGATGTGCTGACGCGGTTTGCGTCGCCTTACGAATTCAATCCGCTCAACGCCAATCCGCTGCGCGATGTTCTGGAAAAAACCGTCGATTTCGACCGTGTTCACCAATGCGAACACATGAAGATCTTCGTTTCGGCAACCAACGTCTTCACCGGCAAGATCCGGGTGTTCAGCGAAAAGGAAGTCACGCTGGATGCGGTGATGGCATCTGCGTGTCTGCCGCAGGTGTTCCAGGCGGTGGAAATCGAGGGCGAGCCCTATTGGGATGGCGGCTACATGGGCAATCCGCCGCTTTATCCGCTGTTCTACGACACCGACACGCCGGATGTGATGCTCATCCAGATCAACCCGATCGAACGGCGCAAGGTGCCGAAGACCGCGCGGGAGATCGTCAACCGGCTCAACGAGATCACCTTCAATTCCACGCTCCTTCGCGAACTCCGGGCCATCGACTTCGTCACGCGCCTGATCGAGGAAGGTAAGCTGTCGAGCGAGGAATACATGAAGGTCAACATGCACCGGATTTCCGCCGGGGAGCTGAAGCCGCTGCAGGCCTCGTCGAAACTCAATGCCGAATGGGCGTTTCTCACCGATCTCAAGGACCTTGGGCGCAAGACCGCGCAGGAATGGCTCGAGCGGCACTATGACGACATCGGCAAGCGCTCGACCATCGACGTCAAGGAAGAGATTTCCTGACGGGCGTCCAGCTCAATTTCTTAACCTTTTGTTAGCCGTGTTTGCAGGTGGCGTTGCAATTTGCAATGCAGCAGATGTGAAGAAAGTCTAAACGGAATCAGCATCTTGTGTCAGGCGGTTTGAACGGAACCAGATCTGGTTTGAATGGCTTTGAAAACAAATTGGCAAGGCTTTTGCGTTTTGATTGGCACGCTGATTGTCAGGTAGTGCGTCGTCAGCGCTTAGATGGACGGAAGAAGTGGGCACTCGCGACCCCGCCTGCTTCTTCCCTCCCTCCCTTGCTTCCCGGCGATGATGCCCGCCCTGCGGCAAAGGATCGCCACGATGTGAAGCGGATCTGCCTCATTTTCTCACTTTTTCAATCTTCTGATCGGATACAGTCCTTCAACCGCCACAAGTGCGACCTATCTTTAGGTGGAGATTGGCAAAGGGATTCGCGATGAAAAACAGGGTGACCCGAGTTCTTGCAGGCTGCGTTGGCGCCATGGCCCTGCTGGTGGCAGCCGGTGGCGCACAGGCTGGCAGTGACCAAGAGCGCATGGCCGAGATCAAGGAAAAGGGCGGTTGCCCCGGTTGCGATCTTCGGCTGGCGGAGCTTCGTGGTCTGGTTCTTGAGAACGGTGATTTCGGCCGTGCCAATCTGCGGGAAGTCGACCTCAAGGAAGCCTTGTTGAAAGACGCGAATTTCAAGGGCTCCGATTTCCGGCGGACGGAAGCCGAGCGGGCGGATTTCTCCGGTAGCGATTTTTCCGGTGCGAACATGCGCTCCGTCGATCTTGAAAAAGCCAATCTGAACAAATCGAATTTCCAGGATGCGGACCTTCGGGACGCGGACCTGAACACGGTTGAGGCAAATGGAGCCGTTTTCGACGGCGCGGACATGCGCAATGTCCTGTTGACCCGGTCGATTGCGGACGCGGCTTCCTTCAAGGGTGCCAAGATGGATGATGCCAACCTGGAGCGCGTGGACCTGAATGGCGCCAACTTCCAGGATGCCCGCATGCGCCAGGCCAAGCTCGACAGGGTCAAGGCTCATAACGCCAATTTTTCCGGGGCGGATTTCACAGGCGTGCGGCTGGTCAGTTCGGACCTGACGGGCGCAAATCTGAAGGGTGTTGATTTCGATGGCGCTCTTCTGCGCCGTACCCGTCTCGCCGGTGCGGATCTGTCGGGTGCCTATAATCTCGACCCCAGCCGCATCCTTGGTGCTTGCGGCGACGAGAACACGAAGCTGCCGAACGGCATCAAGCTCGTCCCCTGCGCCTACTAGGTGCGTCCGAGCGGTTCTCCGTCCTTCCGACTTGACACTTCGCGAAGTGAGCGTTCCGGCTTTGCCGAAACGCAGGCACGGGATGCGCAATGATCGTGCCTGCAGGACAGGTCAAACAGATTTTGATCTGAAGAACTTCCACGCGTTCCCGGGATGTATGTCCCGAACAGGCGGATCAACCGGCGTGTTGTTCGACCAGAAACAAAAAATGCTGCCACACGTGGTGCGGCAGCATCTTGAACATTGCGGAAACGGGTTTCCTAGAACAGGTCGAAAGCGAAACGGTAGGTCACGCCGGCACCGATGCTGAACTGGTTTTCGCTGCCGTTCTTGGCGATCGGGCTGTCCGCCGCGTCGCCAACCAGCCGGTCATAGCCACCTTGCAGGTGCAGGCGGACGTCGTCGTTGAAATCGTAGCTGGCGCGGGCTGCCAGGCCGACGCTCTTGAAGCCGGCGCTCGGGTTGAACTTCGTCAGGCGGCCACCACTGTTGGCTGCTTCGGTCGAGCTCACGCCGAAATAGGTGTCCATGTATTCGTCAGAGGCAAAGCCCGCACGCGGACCGAAGCTGACTTCCCACTTTTCAGCGGGATAGACGATGCCGTCGAGGCCGAGCTGACCAACCTGGCCCGTGTGCCCGTTGATGCCCTGACGCAGTTCGGCGAAAGCGCGGAAATGCTCGGTGCGGAAACCACCGCCGAGACCGAGTTCAAGCGCCCAGTCGATGGTGTTGGTGCCGGTCAGATCGGTGCTGTCGCTGGCCTTGCGCTCGCCGATGAAGTTGAACGACGGGTAGAAGAACACACCGGACTTGCGGCGGCCATCGACAACCTGGCCCAGGCCGGGGAAGTAGAAGCGGCCGACCGAAACGATCGGGAAGGGGTAGACCAGATAGGAGTCTGCAGCCTCGTAACGCGGCTGGACAATGGCGCCGACACCGAGGTCAACCACGAACTGGCGGTTCGCATCCTGCTCAGACAGGTCTCCACTCTGCGCCAGAGCGGCTCCAGACACAGCGCTTAGAGCAAGCGCCAGCGCGGCGCGCGTCATCAACTTGAACATTCAACCCCATCCGACAAGGAATTCCGTTAGCAGGAAGATAGCACGAGAAGGGCTTACACAAACCCTAAGCTGAGAGGGTTTTGTTGGACTGTTGCATTTCCGCACCGCCCTGTTGCTGGTGCGAAGCTTAAGCACAATCAAATGTCGGTGACGCTGCCGTCTTGCAGCAGGGCTGTCAGGAAGCTACATGAGGGCAAGACCAGATTTCGAACGGCAACGGACCGGACCATGACCGCACTCTTCAACGTGATACTGCTCGCCCTGGAACTCTACACGTATGTGATCATCGCCAGCGCGATCTTCTCCTGGCTCTATGCCTTCAACATCGTCAATTCGAGCAATCAGATCATCAATTCCATTGGCCGGGTTCTCTACAATCTGACGGAGCCCGCGCTCAGGCCGATCCGGCGGTTCCTGCCCGATCTCGGCGGTGTCGACATTTCTCCGGTGATCCTGCTGCTGGCGATCATCTTTGTCCGCCAGCTGATCATCCTGAACATCCTGCCGATGTTCCGAGGCTACTGACGCCCTCACCATGAAGGGCCCGGGCCGGTGTGCCGGGCTTCAAACGGTTGCTCCGGCCTCTTCGTACCAAGTGCTTCAAGCGCATTTCGGCGCCGTCGCAGACGCCAGGCTGCAAATCCGTCAGGTCGCCACGACGCAGGTCAGTGTGTTCTGGCAGGGTGGAGGTGTCGGAACTCTCGCGCACAAGGGCCGTGACGGTATGCCCTTGGTCCAACAAATCCTGCGTCAATAAGAGGCCGGTTTTGCCTGTGGCGCCGGCAATGAGAATGTTCATTGGCTTGGAACCCTTCTTTTCATGAGTTCAAACGGGTGAAGCCATCGGACCGGCGGCCTGCGTGGCGGCTGTGTATCCCGGCTCGCTTTGTAGGGCATCGAGAATAACGATTAGAGGCAGATCGCCTTTTTCTGGGAGGCCTGGCCGGAGCGCTCGCCGGTTCTGGGTCGCACGTTTTAAACGTGGACCTGCGAAAGCGGCGAGCGCTCGAGGTCACTTGGGGTCGGCAACCGCAGGACTAGAGCAGCGCCAGCAGCTTCCTTGCGGCCTCTGCCGACGAGGCCGGGTTCTGGCCAGTGACGAGCTTGCCGTCGGTCACCACGAAGGACGCCCAGTCATCACCCTTTTTGTAGTTGCCACCGTTTGATTTCAGCATGTCCTCTACAAGGAACGGCACCACATCGGTCAGGCCGACGCCCTCTTCCTCGGTATTGGTAAAGCCGGTGACTGTCTTGCCGGAGACCAGCGACTTCCCGTCGGCACCCTGAGTGTGGCGAAAGACGGCGGGCGCGTGACAGACCGCGCCGATCGGGCGATCATTGGCGGAAAAGGTCTCGATCAGGGTTCGGCTGTCCGAGTCCTCGGCCAGATCCCAGAGCGGTCCGTGGCCACCGGGATAGAAGATGGCGTCGAAGTCATCTGCCGAAATGTTCGACAGCTTGGTGGTATTCGCCAGATCCTTCTGGGCCGCGTCGTCTGACTTGAACCGCTCTGTCGCATCGGTCTGAGCGTCCTCGGTATCGCTGGAGGGATCCAGCGGCGGCTGCCCTCCCTTGGGCGAGGCCAGGGTGATCTGGGCACCGGCATCCTTGAACACGTAGTAGGGCGCAGCGAATTCCTCGAGCCAGAAACCGGTCTTTTTGCCGGTGTCGCCGAGTTCATCGTGGGACGTCAGAACCATCAGTATTTTCATGGGATTTTCCTTTAAAATTGGGGTTCAATCGTTCAGCTTGATGACACGTTTGCCGAATGCGTCGCCTCTCAGAAGGCCAATGAATGCCTCCGGCGCCTGTTCCAGTCCCGCGATCATCTCTTCGCGGTACTTTATCCTGCCGTCTCGGACCCACTCGCCCATCTGGCTTGCAAAGTCAGGATAAAGGTGCCCGAAGTCGTCGAAGACGATGAACCCCCGCATGGTCATCCGCTTGGTCAGGATGGCGCGCATCAGCAGGCTCAGGCGGTCCGGTCCGTCAGGCAGGGATGTGGCGTTGTATTGCGAGATCAGGCCGCAGACAGGGACGCGTGCCCCGGTATTCAACAACGGAAGGACAGCATCAAAAACGGCGCCACCGACATTCTCGAAATAGACGTCGATCCCGTCGGGAGTCGCATCTTTCAGTGCATCGCGAAACCCGTCCGCCTTGTAATCCACGCAGGCGTCAAACCCGAGCGTGTTCACCACATGACCGCACTTTTCCGCACCACCGGCAATGCCGACGACGCGGCACTCCAGGATCTTGCCGATCTGTCCGACAGTAGCACCCACGGGCCCACTAGCTCCGGCCACGACGATCGTCTCGCCCGCCTTGGGCTGTCCGATCTGTGTCAGCCCGGCCCATGCCGTCAGCCCCGGCATCCCCAGCACGCCAAGTGCCCAGGAGGGATTTTCCGGCTTCGAGCCCATGTTGATGATGCCCTTGCCATCCGACACCGCGTAGTCCTGCCAACCGCCAAAGGCTTGCACCCAGTCGCCTTCCTTGAACCCCTCGACGTCCGAGGTGACAACTCTGGCGACCGTTCCCCCGATCATCACCTCGCCCATGCCCACCGGGTCGGCATAGGACGGTGCGTCGCTCATCCGGCCCCGCATGTAGGGGTCGAGCGACAGGAATTCGTTTTGCAAAAGCATCTCGCCCTTGCCCGCCTTGGGTATGTCGGACGTCTCGAGTCGCAAGGTATTCGCGTCAGGTTCTCCGTGGGGGCGCTCTGCAAGGACGAACCTGCGGTTTTCTTGGCGTGATGGGGTCATGGATCTCATTCTCGACGGAGTAGGGTTTAAATTTGAACGGGACGGATGGAAAAAAGTTCCGGGCGGTGATGGCCGGTCACCTGCGCTCCTCAGGAATAGGCCCCGTTCGAATAGGTCAGCTCATAGCTGTGGCTATAAAGCTCGAAGACGACGCCGAACGGGTCCTCGACGTAGACCATGCGGAAGGGCTTTTCGTCCGGGAAGTATTCGCGCACGGGCATGCGCTGCTTGCCACCGGCGGCAACGATCTTTTCCAGAAGGTCTTCGAGGTTGGGATCCTGTACCGCGAAGTGGAACGTGCCGTGACGGCGGTAGGCGAAGTTGTCTTCGGGTTCCTCGTTGCCCTTGAACTCGAACAACTCGAACCCGATTCCGTCCGCAGTCGACAGGTGTGCGATCCGCAGCCGGTCCCAGCCGGGGCCGAAGACGTCGGTGCACATCACGCCGATGGCACTGTCGTCCTCGGTCACTTCGCTAGGGGCCATGAGGATGTAGAATCCCATCACTTCGGAATAGAATTTTACGGCTGCGTCCAGATCGGGGACAGAGATCCCGATGTGGGAAAACGTGCGTGGTGTCGGAGCCATAGTCTTGTCCTTTCGGTGTATGCTCGAAAGACAGATAGACGCGGCGCGTATCAATGTGAAATTATCGTTCGGAATGGATTTCCAAACGGATCGTAATGATGGCATGCTGAATGCAACCTGGCTTGAAACCTTCGTCACTCTCGCGGAAAGCGGTCATTTTACCCGCGCTGCCGCGCGTCTGAACATGACGCAACCCGGCGTGTCGCAGCAGCTGCGCAAGTTGGAGCGACAAGTCGGACAACGCCTGATCGCACAGGAGGGCAAGAGCTTTACTTTGACCCCGGCGGGCGAGGCGGTACGCGACCTGGGTCTTGCGCGCAGGGCCCAGGAACGGCAGCTGCGCGCTTCGATCACCGCCGACGATCCGGACATCGGTGAAGTGCGGATCGCCTGCTCGGGTAGCTTTGCACAGCTACTCTATCCGCAACTGATAGCAGTGATGCGCGGTGCCCCGCAATTGGCGATCCATCTCGAAGCGGCCCCGCAGGCCAGCGTGCTGTCAGGCGTGCTGGAGGGGCGCTTTGATCTGGGCGTGATCGGGCAGGACCCAAATCACCCGCGTCTGGATGCCAAAATGATCGGACAGGAGGAGCTGTGCCTAGTCCTGCCCGCAGAGGCGACCGATGTGCCGGTGACTTTCAAGGATCTGGAAAACCGCGGGTTCGTGGCCCATCCTGACGGGTTTGCCTACGCCAACGATCTGCTGGCCCTGAACTTTCCCGACACCTTCAGCGGCGCTGACCGCCTGCGCGTGCGGACCGTCGTGAACCAGATCGGACAGATCCCTGCACCCGTCGCCTGCGGCATCGGCTACACCCTGTTGCCCCGCAGCGCGATCGAAGCCTTTCCCGGGCGCGAACAACTGACCGTCGCGACATTGCCTCATCGCCGCCACCACGACCTGTGGTCGATCGTGCGAAAAGGCTCCGAGCCATCCGCCCGGCTCCGCAGGGTCATGGGGATCGCAGAAAAGGTTGCCGGAACACTTGGCTGACGAGCCAAAGTTACTGCAAAGCCTTCTGAGTGCAATTTTCAAAAATACGTAGCAGTATTAGCGCTGGATGCTGCACCCAGAAGACGAAATCAGCCTCTGGTGAAGCCGCAGCAAAAGTCTGCTTCATCCGTGAAGCAGTGATCTGGCGGGGGCCCGTCTTCGCAAATGCAATGAATGGTAGCTTCGGCCAACTTCACCGCAGCAGCGTATCAGCAGGTGAACGTCCACTTCGGGCCGTAAGCGGCGCCAGTGAAGTCGATTGTTCCACCCCGCGGCATGGCCGGTTTGAGCCCGCTTTGACCAATGCTGCATTTTGCAGCAAAGTCAGCTTTGTAAGAGACTTTTCTTAAACGCACCCATCCAAAATTCGCGTTGGAGAACCCGTGCCCACCATCACCGCATTCAAATCATCTCCCGACAAAGGTGTCGGCCTTGCGCGTGATATGCGTGTCCGTTGGGCGCTTGAGGAAGTCGGCCAGTCCTATGATGTGCGACTGGTGACTTTCAAAGAATTGAAGCAGCCAGCGCACCTCGCCCTCCAGCCCTTCGGTCAGATACCAACCTATGAAGACGGTGACGTGGCTTTGTTCGAATCTGGGGCCATCGTGTTCCACATCGCGGAGCGTCACGCTGGCCTGCTGCCCGGCGATGGAGCAGGACGCGCACGGGCGATAAGCTGGATGTTCGCTGCCCTGAACACGGTTGAGCCTCCGATCATCGAGCGCGACTACGTCAAGTATTTCGAGGCCGACAAGAGTTGGCAAGCGGAACGGTTCGCCATGGTCGATGACCGCATCCGAACACGGCTGGATCAACTCGCCGCCGCCTTGGGAGAGCCGGCCTGGTTGGCCGGACCTTTCAGCGCAGCCGATATCCTTATGGTTCACGCGATCCGCAGGTTAGAGGGATCGGGAATACTGGAAGAGTATCCAATCTTTATGGATTACATCGCGCGTGCGGCAGAGCGACCCTCCTACAAGCGAGCATTCGACGCGCAGTACCAGGTGTTCCAGCAAGCCTCGTCGAAGTGAGAAAGCGGACGTTGCCCGCGACAATGTAGATGGCAGCTAAGTCCGCTCACTCGCCATTCAAGGCCCTCGGCTTTTATTAGTCCACGGCTCCCTGCGTGCTGAAACCATTCCGTACGGCAATTGGAGGGGCAAGATCGGCGGCGCAGTCTGCGCGGTACTGCAGACCGATACAAATCGACCGCAGCGATGACGGTTATGGCATTCACCGCAGTTCACTTGACCGCAGGATACTCTAGCTTTTCGGCTTGGGGTATCGCTTGACACCCTTCGGGAACCCGGCGTTCACGCCGGGAATTTTCAGCGTGCTGGTGTCCCACCCGTTGGCTTTCAGCGCGCCCGGCAGCCAGAACCCAACCGAGTTTGACAGCAGCTGGTCACCGTTGATCAGCGAATACTTGAGCCGCATCATGAAGGCATCGATGTCATCCGCCGAGGTCAACGGGTAATCTCCGGGGATTTGCTTCGATAACACCGTTTCAATGTCGTCGACATTGTAGAACGCATTCCGCGCGATCTGGGTGCGATTGTAGACACCCAGCCAAGCGGTCTGCGAATAAAAACCGTAAGTCGCAGCATTGAGATCGCTGGTAAACACTTCAAGCGGGCACTGTGTGATCACCGAAACATTCGTGCAGGGGGCCACCGCATAGGGCATGATCAGGATGTTCTCTGCCCCGATCTTGCCGTCGCTCAAGACAGGCAGGGCCGCCGCAAGCTGGTTGGTCGACAAGGTCAGCCCCGCCCCATAATTGGTGCCGATGGGCATGTGCACCACAACACGGGCGTCAGCCCAGTTGATTGTGTCGGTGTTGTTGGCGATCATCATTTGCAACTCCTGGACACTGTTGAGTGCCGCCAGCATGAAGGTGCCGATCATCACGTTGTTGAACGGCACTTCATAGCGCTTGTCACCGCCATTGTAGAAATCTTCCGCGACCGACTTGGCGTCAAAATTCTTCACCTTCCCGGCACGGACACGTTGGACATAATCCAGCGCCATCCACATCCCATAGGTCATCATGGCGTTGATCTCGTCCGGGCGTTCCTTCCAGGAGGGCGCCTCCAGCTTGCTGATCCAGTCAGGGTTAAGCTTCAGCTGCGATGCAGCATGGGCGATGCGGGACTCCAGGTCCGACAACAGCTTTTCAAAGAGCGGAGAGTTGTCCGCCTTCAGCGCCGCAAGATAGGCCAGGGCGGGGCCAATGTGCGACAACGCCGTCGCCTGCACGAAACCTGTGGCCGGGTCGTTGCGGGTGAGCACATGGTCCAGCAGCTTGCCAGCGGAGGCCTGTTTGCCGTCATAAACAAATACACCGTAGCCATTCACGATGACCAAGGGACCATCGGAGGCAATAGGGCCCGACCCGCCGTTCTTGGCCACCACTTGCGCCAACGCCCAGCCGATGCTGGGGTTGTCTGCACTGCCTTGGCTGCGAGGGAAGATGTTGAAAAGGCAGGTGAACGTGGAATCCACGCTTGGCGGAGCGGCACAAGGATCGGTGCTTTGCGCCCTGAGCGGCAGGGCCAGGCCAAGGATCAAAACGAGAGCGAGCACGGGAACCGAATACAGACGCATATCAAAACCCCTTTGGCTGACTATGCGCGCAATCATACACACTCAAGATTGAGTTGGCATGGGAAGACCACACAAAGTTGTCTTCGGAGTATGGTAAACCCAGTCGTTCCCTTATGTTGACTTCACATCAGGCTTACTTGCGTTCTGACCCCAGGTCCGCTTTTTCCAGCTCTGCTGCCGTTCGTGCATGTCGCGACGAATGTCCGGTTCCCGTGCAACGAACGGCGGTTTTCAGGGCCGGGGACGTCGCGGTTTGTTACTTGTTTCAGATTTTAAAAGCTTGTTCGAACCCTGAAAGCCCTGCTGGTCCAAGGGGTTCGGCTTAAGCTTTTCGTCTAAGCCCACATTTAGGTTTGGGACTGGGGTCAATTGCCCGGGCTTTTTGCTGGCCGGTGGCTTCAGCCTTCCAGCTTGCGCGCCTCATCGGGCAGCATGATCGGGATGCCGTTGCGGATCGGGTAGGCAAGCTTGGCGGTGCGCGAAATCAGTTCCTTGGCGTCCGCGTCATATTCCAGCGTGGTCTTGGTCACGGGGCAGACCAGCAGTTCCAGCAGCTTGCGGTCAACCGGGCGTTCGGTCGGTTCTGTCATCTGGGAGTGTCTTTCAGGTTGGAGCGCCATGTTCGGAGCACTCACTGCAAGGTGGTGCCGCCGTCATTCTGCGAGCGGGCAATGTCCATTTCGGTGATGGCAATCAGGGTTTCGGCACGGGTCTTCAGGTCGCGGGCTTCCAGAAGGGCCTGCTTTTCCTGCGGGCCGTAGGGGCACATCATGCACAGGGCGTTGACCAGCACCTCGGTTTCGGCTTCCGACACGCTTTGCCAGTCGGCTTCCAGGTTGTTGGCGTCCAGATAGTCGCGCAAGGTTCTCAGAAGGCTCGTCCGGTCGACTTCCTCCTCGCCCTGGCCGCACTTGAGGTCATGTGCAAAGGCGGAGAAATCGCACTCGATCTGGCGGAACCTGCTGTAGTCCTCAAGCTCGCGCCCAACGGCAAACCTGGTGATACCCTGCAGCGTGATCAGGTATCGCCCGTCGCCGGTTTCCTGAAAGCTGGTGAGCCTTCCGACGCAGCCGACGCTGGCAAGAGCCGGATTGTCCGGATCGTCCGAATGACGGTCGGGAGAAGGCTGCACCATGCCGATCAGGCGGTTGCCGGCCAATGCGGCATCCACCATGTCGATGTAGCGTTGCTCGAAGATGTTCAGCGGCAGCTGTGTGCGGGGCAACAGCAACGCACCGGCAAGCGGAAACACGGGCAGGACCGGCGGCAGATCCGCGATGGTCTCGTAAATGGCATTTCCCGCCTGCATTCCAATGCCTTCTTTGTTTTCGTTATCGCAGCATGACTGCCAGCTTCGTGCTGTTTCTTAAATGTGTGTCAGTTGCGGCGGTCGTCAAGAAAACAGCACGGAGGAAAGCTTGCGACGGCCGTAGGCGCTGGCCGGATCCTTGAAACCCCAGGCTTCGAAGAACTGCAGCAACTGCTTGCGCGCGCCGTCCTCGTTCCACTCGCGGTCGCGGCGAACGATCTCGATCAGTTCGTCGACTGCGCCTTCCTTGTTGCCCTTGCCGTTAAGGCCAAGAGCCAGGTCGAAGCGGGCCTGCAGATCAAGCGGATCCTTGGCAATGCGATCCTGAAGCTCGGCAAGGTCGCCGAGGGATGCTGCCTGTTCGGCCAGTTCCACCGCGGCCTTGGCGGCCACATAGGCTTCGTCGGAGTGTTTTTCTTCCGGAACCAGTTCCAATGCCTGCTTGGCCCGTTCCAGATCGTCAGCACCGATATAACACTGTGCCAGGCCGGCAATCGCGGTCACGTTGTCCGGTTCCATCTGCATCACGGCGCCGAAAAGCTGGGCAGCCTGACCATAATCCTTGGCCAGCAGAAGCTCTGCGCCCTGCTCCAGGAAGGTGTCGGTCTGGCTGACCGGGGCAGGGCCGGCAACGCGCTCGATAAATGCCTGGATCTGGCTTTCCGGCTGTGCGCCCATGAATCCGTCCACCGGCTGCCCATCCTTGAAGGCCACCACGGCCGGGATCGACTGGATACCCATCTGGCCGGCAATTTCCGGATGGTCGTCAATGTTCATCTTGGCCAGCTTTACGCGGCCGCCAGCGGCTTTCACCGCAGCTTCGATGATCGGTGTCAGCTGCTTGCACGGACCGCACCAGGGCGCCCAGAAATCAACCAGAACCGGTTGCTGGCGGGAAGCTTCCATGACATCGGCCATGAAGGTCTGCGTCGTCACGTCGAAGATGAGGTCGCCAGAAGGGGTGTCGCCACCACCGTTGCCGCCGCCCATGCTGCCACCGCCCATTTGGCCGCCATAACCGCCACCCATGCTGGCGCCAAAGCCGCCGCCGACCTGGCCGCCGATGCTGTAATTGCCGTTGCTCATGTGCCGCCTCGAATTTTCCTGCCGGTGCCTGGGGCCTGCCGGCTCAAAGTGAATGCCGTTGAAGGGTTGATTTGGCCCATAACATGGAGCCACTGCGCGCGAAATACAAACGCCTTCGCCTGCCGAAAGTGGGTGACCGTTACAGGCCGGCTGCCTTGGCCTCTTCGCTGACCGCCAGAACCTGCGCCGTGTGGCCGCAAGCAGAGGCGAATTTCAGAAGGTCGGCTGCGGAGATCGCCGTCGTCGCGTTGTTCTTCAACGGGTGATAATTCAGCACTTCATGTTGCATCATGGCTGCGTCGAACACGGGCGTGACCCTTTGGGCTTCGCGGTCGTTGATCAGCGAGAAGGGGGTCACCGAACCCGGTTCCACGCCCAGCACCTCCATCAGAAGATCGGCATTGCCGAAAGATACGCGCCCTTGAGCGCCGATGATCTGATGCACTTTCTTCAGGTCGATTTCCGCGTCGTGCAGGGCAACGATCAGAAACAGCCTTCCCTTCTTGTCCTTCACGAACAGGTTCTTGGTGTGGCCACCGGGAATGCGGTCATGCAGGTCGCCGGACTCGGCAACTGTAAAGACGGGCTCGTGATCCACCGTCGTGACAGGGATCCCGAGTTCCTCGAAATAGGCCAGTAGGTCGTCGCGTGTCGCCGGCATGGGTTTTCCTGAGAATTTTGAGAGCTTTTGCGCTGTCTAACGCGATTTGGCTGCCGGCCACAAGAGGTTAAGGGTAGAAAAAGCGGCAGAAATCTGCGATTTTCCGGCTTTGATTTCACAGGAAATCCACAAATCGACGGCTAAAAAAATTTCTTCAATTTCGGTGTTGCAATCCGTCTCAGCATAGTTCATATACTGCGCCACCGACGCCGAGGCGGTCACCGCCACGGACTAGGGACGCTATGCGGGCGTAGCTCAGGGGTAGAGCACAACCTTGCCAAGGTTGGGGTCGTGGGTTCGAATCCCATCGCCCGCTCCAAATTCTAAATAAACAAAAGCCGCGGTTCTCCGCGGCTTTTGTTGTTTTTGGCCTCAGCTTCTTTTCACGTTCAACAGCGTCCAGATGGCCAGGGTTACCGCGCGGTTACAACAAACCAAAATCGTCAAAGCGTGAAATCGTGCCGTCCAGCCGGTTCTAAGCACTATAATTGACGCTTCTCTCTCCTCATGTTTCGATTTTCGTTTTTGATGAATCTGAGGAGCCTTGAAAATGCGGCGATTGCAGTTGTTTTTGGCGGTAACACTAGTCTCTGCTCCAGCCTATGCCTTCGATCCTGAAATGCAGATGAAGGGGGCAAATTTCTCCGATGCGTGCACACGCACAAACTAGAGCTGGATAAGTTTTTGTAACGGCTACATCCAAGCCACCGTTGACAGCCTGAGCGTGGGCGACGGAGTTTGTATCCCAAACGGTGCGACCCGTACCGACATTGTGACGGCCGTGGAGCGTACAATCACTGCTTCTAGCCAGCTCAAGTCAATCAACTCGTTTGAAGCGGTAAGGCTGGCAATGCGGCAAGCCTTTCCTTGCTCCTGATAATTTGTGATGGCGTTGACAGGAAATTTTTCACGCCGAATTTCGAAAGGACACAGCGGGACGTACGCAAGCATATTGAGCGACGAGCCTTCCAGGCCTAACCGGGTCCCCCGGCAGCTGCTCAGATGGGACCCGCGCAAGGGGGGGGAGGGTTGAAGCAATCCTCCCGGAATGCAGGGGTAAACAGTTGCGCGGGCATCAGTGTTGCCAATGCCCGCGCTTTTCCGAATAGGCTAGGGTGAGTGGTCAGCCTACCATTTCTGGTCTACGGCAATGTGGTCTTCGCACTCGCATTGCCCGAATTCTTCAAACGCCCACTCAAGCTCCTCAGCGGCGAGGCGCATCAGTTCCGCCGCCTTTTCCAAAGGAAGCCATTTCTCTTTGTTGGTGCGCTTGTCTCTAACCAAGACCTTCATGGCGATCTCCTGTGCTGAACAGGACAGGAAAACACGGCGAGAATTCTGGCGCAATTATCTGCATAATATCAGTAAGTTACGCTAAATATTCAGGCGTCCTAAGAGCTGTTCCTGTAGCGGCAGCGCGTAGGGGCGGCCACTGTAACTGGGCGGTAGCAGGGGCCGTAGGAAGTGGCCCCGCCAGCACGCGTACGGTGGGCAGGGCGCGGCGTACCTACCCACGCCCTGCACTGCCTAAGCTACCGTGGCATTCGGATAGGCGGCGATGAACTTCTTGAAACTGAAGTCGAGAATTGAACCATCATCCAGCTCGGCAAAGAAGCACGGCGTGTTGCAGTGTCTGTGGTGCTTCCGCAGATATCGGACAACTTTTCTCGGTCCGATTTCTACAATTTTATCTGGACGGCCCTTCAATATTGCATCGACGAACGCTGCGTCTTCGCCAACAATCTCGCTGCCGTCTTCTTCCTTGTGAAGGATCTCTTGGCAACGGCGGATAAAACCAGCCTTTGATGGAAACGAAACCCCACCAACTGAAACAACAATGCCCATAATTTTACCTCCAACTTTGTTTGGTGGTTGTTTGAGTTCCGTAGGCCCTATCCAGGGCCTCAATGGCAGCGCTGCCGTTTCGAACGGCTTGTGTGTAGTGGCCAAGCGTCACGGTTGGATTGGCATGACCGGCGATCTGCGCGACCAGTCCGACCTCAATCCCCTGCGCTTGCAGAGTTGAAATGAAGGAGTGGCGTGCGGAGTGCGGCGTTACGTAGGGTAGGCCAAGCTTTTTGAACGCGGGTGCCCAATAGCGCTTCCGGAAGTTCTGGTAGAGCAGCGGGCCACCGCCTCCAAGACGTGGCTTCGGCCACTCCTGCAGCCTTCCAGGGCCGGGAAAGACGCGGTGAAGCTCCTTACCGTTCCTCGGGCAGCGGACGCGCCAGTCGAGGAGCATCTCGCGCAACGTGGCGCTCATGGGGACGTCCCGTGTCCCGGCTTCTGTCTTCGTCATTTCCGCTAGCGAGCCGTCACGCTCCTGGATGCGGCGGATGCGGATGACACCGCGCTCGAAATCCACTTCGCTCCACAAGAGACCCAGTTGCTCGGACGGCCTTGTTCCGGCGAGGAAAGCGAAGGCGTAGTAGACGCCGTGTTCAGGATCGTCCTTGGCCGCAGCTACCAGCTTGGCGATATGTTCAGGGGTCAGGATGACCTTCTTCTGCTTATATCGTGCACGCGGGAGGCCTGTCGGCATGGAAGGCGCGCGGACGCCGAAGTCTTCCTCAGCCAACGTCAAGATTGACTTGAGGTGGGATTTGGCCCTGTTCGCAGTATAAGCCCCGCACTGCTCGGCGACAGTCTTGTGCCACGCGCGGATCATGGCCGTGTTTAGGTCCGTCAGCTTCACGTGCCCGAGAAGTTTGATGAAGCGAGCACCTTTAGGGGCAATGCCATTCTCGGTGTAGTCCGCACGTTCTTGCTTGGTACCAATAAGCAGAGGCCCACGGATCGCGCCGTTCGCCACCACCTTGTAGCCATTCAAGGTCGAGGCCTTGACGCAGCCGTCCTTTGTTCCAAGCCAATGGTCAATAGCTTCTGCGACAGTCGGAGCTTTGCGCTCGTCGAAGAAGTTTCCTTCCGCCACTTTCAGCAAAAGGCTGTTCCTGAAGGCCTCTGCGTCCTTCTTCCGATTGAAGGCGCGACGGCGGCGTTTGTGTACTTGCGGATCCTGATACTCACAGTACCACTGCGGATAGGCGGCAATGGTTCCGTCTTTCAGCTTGCGACGCCGGGTATTCGAAGTGATTGAGACATTAAAGTTTTTCATGCTCTTGTTCTTTCCAAATGAAAAAGCGACGAGGAAAACACGGCGGCGTAACCCGCACAAGTAATCGCCGAACGCCTCAGAAGGCGCTCGAAGCGACCACAGCGGTAACCGCGCCGGTAACCTCTGCACTGGTTTGATTGGAGAGGCAGCGTCGTTAGGCGGCCTCGGAAATCTCGGATTCCATGCTCAACGAGGTTGAAATCGCGGTTTGCAACGGGTGGCGGTAGTGACGCCAGTGGCGGCAGCAGGCGGCATGCACACCGGGAAATGAGTGGTAGGGGGAGTACCCCTCCCCTGCTGTGCCCCAAGACTGCCACGACACCAAACGCCGTCACGAGCGCCACGCCGTCACACCAAAAAAGGCGGCTTTGCGTCCCCTGGATTGACGAGCCGTATTTGAACTTTGCGCCCTTTGCGGTCCCTTTGAAGAAACTCTACCAAAATCCCAGCCTTTTCCATCGCAGGGCGCATTCTGGTGAGTTGATTCGACAGTTGAGAGGGCGACTTTGGCAGGCTTCGGTGATGTCTCGCATCGTCCTGCTCCATGATTTTTACGAAAAGTTCGCCGATATAATCCTCGTAGCCTGTCGGTCGGATGATCCTCCGCAACGCTACGACGAGGGCGTTGTCATTGACTTGTTCGATGAAGAACTCATCTTGAGCGGCAGATATCGCATCAATGATAGCTCCCGCATCCTCGCCCAAACCGCCCTCGGCGGCGCTGATCCAACGGGCCGAATCCGCCATTCGGAGATGACGAGGTGGCTCAATTTCGTCGAACTCTCGCAGAGCATGTGCAACGGCATCATAAAGTGCCCCGAGAATACCCGGTAGCCGCTGACTGAATTCGGAACGAAGTTCATCCTCAGTCTTCCGCCCACCTTCAGACATCGGCGAAAGCTTGATCGGGATTGCCCTTTCCATCAGGTCTGGCCGACTGGCGTATCCGCCAATTCCGTTGATCATAAACGGTCGCGTATAGTTCATCACATAGAGGTCACCGTCCGTATAAAGCTTACGGACGGCAATACCGCCACCGGTCGAAAGTGCACAAAGAGCATCAGACATTTCCGCGCTCATGCCCGACGCGTTGTCAAAACTGAGCAGACGATATTCCTGAGCCTGGATCATTAGATCCTGGGGCTTATCAGGCAGACGCACTCGCATTGCTGCATTCGGGTCAATGATCCGTTTGACAATCTCGCAGAAAAAGCTCTTCCCGGATCCCTGTTCGCCCTCTACCAAAAGAATGAAATACGGCCCAGTGGGCCTCAGTGCATTGATCAGGAAAGCCAAAAGCAGTCGATAATTTTGCTGGTCCAAGCCCAAAAAACTTTGGAACCAATAGAGATCCTTGATGGAGCCGGTTACCGGCAGTGGCAATTCCCCAAAACCGGCACCTCGTACAAACTTATGGGAAACCGTGGGTTCAATCGTCCATCCGTCCGGTTCAATCAAAACCGTACTGCCATCGTCGTGACCCAAATCCATGGAAATCGCCTGGCCGTTACCGGCAACACGAGCAAAAACAGGAAACGGCGGACCGTCGAACAACCCGATAGCTTCCAGCGTTGCTATGGCCTCGTTCAACGGCTGAGATGCGATGGGCTTGCCCCAAGATTTGTAAGCGAGGATTCGAAGCCAAAGTTTTACGCTGCCCGAGGTCACTCGATAAGCAATAGATGAACCTGTATGAGGCAGCGTTGCCATGGCAACGTGTTTTGTGGCCTCGTCTCGGAACAAAAACATCCCTTCCGCCAACGCCAACTTGACCATTTTTGCGGATTGAGTGTCATCCTTCCCCTCGGTTTCTTCGAAACCTTTTTCACGGGCGGAGCGAATCCACTCTGGAAGCTCTTTGAGCGAGTCACCAGTATAGCTACAGGGCAGCAGCCCGACGAAAATGTCCTCGATTTCCTCATTGGTGGCCCCAGCTCGAACGAGCATTGCGACCAATGCCACACCGGCATCGTGCGTTGCCTTTCCCGAAATCAAAACAGTAGCGTTTTCAGATCCAATCGTTGCTTTCAACAATTTGATATGCTGATCGGTGATTTCGGGAAGGCCAGCGAAATCGACTTCAAGTAGAGCCGCCCCGTAGATTTCATAAGGGACATTGGTGTCCGGATGAATCGACGGTGGCATGACAGTCATCTTTCCGCCAGCGAGGAAATCGATGTTGCCGAGTTCTCCCGCACCTTTGATAACGGTGGATTTGAGAGCCCTCGGAGCTCGAACGAAAATCGTAGCCCCTTTCTTGCCTCGCTTGCCAGCAAGGGCGGCCTTCCGCTCGGAGCGGTTCAATCCAAGAAGCTGGAGGACAAGGTTCAGCAGTCGATCATCATCAACATCCAGGGCAACGAGAACCTTCTCTTCACCCAACGAAACGCCTAAGAGCAACCCGATGTTTTTGTCTGGGTAAGAGGCAAGCCACTCTTTTTGTTTTTCCTCGCCAGGAATCCCTCCCAAGAGCCCCGTCCACCCGCTCGGAATCGGAGCTTTGCCATTGACCGGAACGATCGGGAGACTTTGATCCCAATACTTTCGGGCTTCGATTTTAAAAATATCGTCAGACATTTTCGCCCCCGATCTTGGAGGCGTTGACCGCCGCGATGACCTCTGAAAGGCGAACGAGTTTACGGCCATTGAACGGCGCATAGGCAGGAATGGTGCCGGAGTTTACTGCACGCCTCAGCGCCCAGGTGTGAACGCCAAGTGCCTTCGCCGCTTGTTGAATAGTTAGGAGAGCTTCGACGCCGAATTCCTCCGGCTTCTTTTCAGTTTCTTTCGAAATTGGTGTCGTCATTTTTGACGCTCCTGAATTGAGTTCAGTTGCGTCGATGGCCATCGACTGCCGGTGTTTTCGCAGCTTTCGTAATTCGTCGCTTCCCCACCCCTAGGGGGTGGGGTACTGGAGTGCAAACTCAGGCACCTCGTCCAAAGGCTGCTTGTTCAATTCCTTCATTTGGGCAGCGGAGAAGTCCTTGCGAAAAGCGTTGGTCAGACGGTAGGCATTCTCTAGACTGTCCGAATTCTCTGGACCTAAGAATTTGGAAAACCACTCTAGCTCCAGTCCGTCCGATAGTGTTTGGACAATAGAATTTACAAACTTCTCCATATCCTCAAGGACATCTTCTCGCTTCCGCTTCCGATCGATTTTGAAGTAGTAGAGGGCAAACCAACGCCTGTGGGCTTCAAGATTGGTGTCCCCAGCCCTAAGTTGACGCGCATCGGGCTTCATCTGATAGACCAGATGAAGTGCTCCTGCCCAACGGTTTAACAATCCCCATTCGTGCAGCAAGTCGGGGGACATTTCTCTTGCTGAAATGCGCTGCTCAACGGAAGCTATTAACCGCCTCCCAGCCTTAAGACGCTCTTCGACGCTTTTGCGGTCAACCGCATCGACATGCGGGATCAGCA
The DNA here is from genome assembly GCF_053005225.1 of Roseibium sp. RP-7. Taxonomy (NCBI): domain Bacteria; kingdom Pseudomonadati; phylum Pseudomonadota; class Alphaproteobacteria; order Hyphomicrobiales; family Stappiaceae; genus Roseibium; species Roseibium sp. RP-7. The sequence continues at coordinate 234,592 of NZ_JBRKQA010000003.1, read as the reverse complement.
GCCAAGCGCGTATAGCCTTGCCGTGTTCTTCGTCTTCCCAAAGAGGCGCACTGTCACACCATTCCTTCTTTCCGCCTTTCGAGCCCACCTTTCGGCCTTTTGCCTCCTCAAGGGTTTCAAGGCGCATTTGAAACAAGTCACGAAATTCACTGAGATCAAATTCAATCTTGGACCAGATGTCACCGGTGATAGTTGCCATGACCTCAATGCCTTTGTTCGAATAAACCCTCCCCCTCCCCTAGCAGGACTAGTGCAAACGGCCTAGCCGCCGTCACGCACGTCACCACCGTCACGATGAGACGCTGTGCTGGCAGTGACGCACTATACCACGCCGTAGTTCTAACGGCTGAGGAGGGGGAGGTGTCAGACTACAGCCACGTGCACGCACCCGCGTAGCTGCGCCGCTGTGTACGGCTGGGGTACATGGGTACGGTTGGGTATGTGACGTATAGCGTACAGAAAATCTTGTGAGACCGAATAAGCCAAAGTTTCAGAAGCACAGGTGAGATAGCTTTAAAGACGCAGGTGCGTAATCAGAATCTGCTAAAAACGAGCTGCGATATGGGCCGGTGCCCACCTCTGTGCAAGACGCTTGTTGCTGACAGAGGTAGGAGCTTGCATGAAAGTAAGAAATTAGCCAAAATAGCTATTATGGACACAAATAAACTTAAATCGTTGTCTGCTCGTGAAGCGAAAAACCGCTTCGGTTACCTAATCGACATTGCACGACATGAACCTGTTTCGATCGAAAAGCACGGAAGACCGGTGGTGGTAGTCGTGAGTGTCGAGGAATATGAGCGCATGGCGATTTTATTCAATTCAGAAAAGAACAAGAACGGCCGTGATTAGACCTGCCTATCCTATAGTCGATATTTTTGCCGGTCCTGGTGGTTTAGGAGAAGGTTTCGCTTCCTTTGACGAGGACGCCGTACAGCCTCGATTTAAGAGCGTCGCTTCAATCGAAAGCAACGAATTCGCTCACCGCACACTCCATTTACGCCATTTCCTGCGGACGTTTAGGGAAGGCTTTCCGGATGAATATTATTCTTATCTCAAAGGCAGGATAGAGATTGAGGAGCTGTACTCAAAGTATCCGGAGAATCGCGCTCATGCGGATAACACCGCACTTCGCATTTCACTTGGACCGGAAAACCATGACGTCGTTCGTAGCTTAATCGGAACGAAACTGAGAGGTTTAGATAAATGGGCGTTAGTTGGCGGCCCGCCTTGCCAAGCCTATTCCCTTGTCGGCCGTTCCAGGATGATGGGCGATCCGGATTTCATGCAGGACGTCAGGCATTTTTTATATCGTGAGTACCTCAGGATCATTATTGATCATGCTCCGCCCGTCTTTGTTATGGAGAACGTAAAAGGACTGCTCTCCTCTAAGATCGACGGTGAACTTACCATCAATCTGATACTTTCGGATCTCGCAAGGCCCAAAGAGGCTCTGGGGCAAAGTGCAAACGGCCTCGGCTATCGCCTTTTTTCTCTTTCAGAAGGTGAATTGACAGGACCTGGCTCAGACCCCCGACTTTTTCTGGTTCGCGCGGAGGAGTTTGGGGTTCCTCAAGCCAGACATCGGATGTTCATTGTCGGAGTACGGGAAGATATCCCTGTTGTACCCGGTAGGCTCAAGCATCACAAACCGCCAACTGTGCGGCAGACAATCGGAAACCTACCCTCCATCCGTAGCGGCCTATCGAAGGGGGAGGACACCTTCGAAACCTGGTCCAGTGTAATAGAGGGTATAGACCCTGTTTCCGTCAGTGAAATGCTGAATACGCTGGGAACCAGCCGAGATCTGTTCGATTCCTACAGTTATGACGTCTGGAGCGAAAGATCGGCGCTCCCAAGACGATCAACACGTTACCCAGAAGTTTCACGGTTTCAACACCCGGTTTTTGATCACCTTTACGATAGTCGTCTGGATATTCTAAATGGCCATGAAGCACGCTCGCACATGGCATCTGATCTCAAGCGTTATGCCTTTGTCGCATCTTTTGCCGCCGTTACTGGCCGTAGCCCGAAACTGGCGGATTTCCCGGATGAGTTGCTTCCGGAACATCGCAACGTCGATCTCGGGCGTGAAGGCAAAATGTTTGCTGACAGGTTCCGCGTGCAACTTCCGGATCAGCCCTCAACAACAATCACGTCTCATATTTCCAAGGACGGACATTATTTTATTCATTATGACCCGATGCAGTGCCGTAGCTTGACCGTTAGGGAGGCCGCGCGTTTGCAAACCTTTCCTGACAATTACAAATTCGAGGGACCGCGTACGGCCCAATATCATCAGGTCGGTAATGCTGTTCCGTCCTATCTCGCCAAACAGATAGCGGCTATCATCGCGGAGGTCCTGGATGCGATGAAAGACGGAAATTCTTGACAGACAGAATCTCCAAAGAACATCGAAGCTGGAATATGTCCCGGATCAGGGGCAAGAACACCATACCTGAAGTGCATTTGCGCAAACTGCTTCATGCGGCTGGGTACCGGTTCCGACTTCATGCACCTGACCTTCCTGGCAAGCCCGATATCGTTCTGAAAAAATACAAAACCGTGATTTTTGTTCATGGGTGCTTCTGGCACAGACATGACGGTTGTACCGGTGCGACTATTCCTAAGACACGGACGGAATTCTGGACGAAAAAGTTCGAGGCTACCGTAGAACGCGATCTCAGAAAAAAAGAAGAGCTCGAACAGGCTGGATGGAAGGTCGAAATCGTCTGGGAGTGTGAGTTGAAACGGGATCCCGACAGAGCGCTAAAAACTATTCAGAAACAGCTGCATAAATAACGACTGTCGCCGAGTGCGTACGTACATTTCTCAAATATATAAAAAATGTCATCGTCAATATGTTGACATTGAGCGCATATCTGACCATTTTATTTTCGAAATAGGAGAGAAATATGCGCGACAAACGGAAGAAATTTATCGATCTGGCTGAAGCGCGTGTAAATCGAGCGATCAAAGATATTCGTCTGATCGGTAACCTCGCGAACAAGAGTTCTTATGAATATTCGGATGAGGACGCGAAAAAAATGTTCCGTGCTCTTCAGAAAGAGCTGGATTCGGCCAAGTCCCGATTTACAGGTGACAGTGGTGGAAAGGATGCTGAATTCAGATTGGAAGGGTGATGCTACAAGGTTCTGTCGCTTTAAGTGTGCAGCTTCAATTGGGCTCAGCAGATGTCATGTTGCGCGGTCATTTCAATCCAGGCATGAGAAATTTAGTGTTTTGCGCCGTGTAATTGCTTCTTGAAAAAAACAGAAATGAGCCGACAGAATCCGGCAGGAAAATTCAATTGTAAAAGGAGAATACTTCCATGTGGAGTTTTCCGAAAGCGGGGCCTGAACACAGCAATTCCAGTTCTAAGCTAAACGAGTTTTTCAATGATCACGATGCGGCTACTGGGTTAGTACGAGAGGCCATTCAAAATTCACTTGATGCGGCCTTGTCCCCGAATGAGCCGGTTCGAGTAAGGTTTTCCCTTGCTTCTATTTCCTGGTCCGAGCTTAAGCCGTTTCTAAAAACTGGGCACGCAGATGAAACTCTAGATAGTCATCTCAATAGTGAGGACCTTGGGAAATTCGCTGCGACCTTTAAAGGCAAGGATCTCCGTTGCCTGATCATTGAAGACAGTGGAACTAAAGGCCTTATCGGTGAAACCGATAAAAACAATGCGCGCTCGGGATCGAATTTCGTCGGATTCTGGTGGAACGATGGGATTAGCGGAAAAGGAAAAGGGGCGAGCGGTTCTCACGGTGTGGGAAAAACGACCCTCACGCGGATATCCAGTATGTCGCTATTTCTAGCTGTGACAAAGCGCAGCGATGATAATAGGCGATTTTTGCTCGGCTTTGCTAATCTTCCTTATCATCGAGTCAGCGGCGCTAGCTACCTTGGGTATGGGCGTTTCGGAAAAGCCATTCCTGAGAATGGCCAAGAGACTTTCATGCCCATTGAAGACAGTGGTACGATTGAAGATTTTCTATCTGCGGTTTCACTCCAAAGAGACGAGTCAGGCCTATCAGTTTTCATTCCCGGAGTTCCTAAAACCGTTGACAGTCCTGCTCTGCTTCTTGCTGTCGTTAGAGACTACTACTGGCCAATCCTGAAGGGCGACCTGGTGGTTGAGGTCGTGGATCGGCTGAACGGGCAGCAAGTCTTAATTAAGAAAGAGAATATCGGGGAGGTGATAACCGATATCGGCGCGGTAGGAGAGAAATACCGTAGAGCGGTATCGGACACAGCCAGCCGAGTAAGTGTAGCTCGTGAAATTCTGGGTCTTAGGATTGGCGGAAATCCGAATTGGTATCCAGGCAATACTCCTAAGCTGAATCAAAGCTCAAATGGGAATGTGAAGGGTGAAGTAACGAAAGAATGCTTCTCAGAGGAAAACGTCCAACGAATTCTTGAAAGTTATGATGACGGTAAGCTGGTAGGCTTCAATTTCGCTCTCGATTGCAAAACAGCTGACGATAAAGAACAGGCTGGTATTGTTCAGGTATTTTTCAAAAAGATTAATCACGTTACTGCTGATAATACACAATTTATTCGGAATCAAATAGTTATTTCAAATCAACCATCTGGTTTCGTTGCGAAAAATGTAATGTGTTTCTTGGTGGCCGAAGATCAGACGATGTCGGACTATCTTAAAGAAGCGGAAGAACCAGCTCATACGAGATGGTATTTGAACCGCTTCAACGATCAACGCAGTTACAAGTCGGACTGGGCACTTCGGTTCGTTATGGATCTCCCGCGGCAAATGTTCCGGATTCTATCGCGCGAGGATGAGGATGCCGCCGCACATGAAAATTTTGCTGACGATATCTTCTCAATAACTCAACCGGCGGGGAGCGGTCCAGTGAAGGAGAAGCGTGGTGGGAAGCCGGATCGTTCGCGCAAACCTAGCGATATTCCGGAGACAAAGCGGCAGCCTTTAATTCGCCTGGAGCGAGACGCGGAAAATCTTGGATTTGCAATACTGCCTGTGACCAATATGGCCACGCTGTTGGAAGGCGAAGGACTCGCTTTTCCTATAGGGATCAGTGTCAAGGCTGCATATGTTTCTGCCCTTGGCAGAAGCCGATCATGGAAGGACTACAGGAAATTCGATTTTGAATTTGGGAAAAGTATACCGATTATTGTGGAGCCGATGGACTCTGTGAATGTAGTCGAGGCGTCAGAAAATCAATTCCTGATTGAGATATTAAAACCTGATTTCAAGATATCCGCTACAGGATTTGACGGGAATCGAGACCTGCTGATTCACCCCAAGATTATACTATGATCAGGCGCTTCAATGACTATTCAGCTTGAATTCAACGATACAAAGAACTTCACCGGACGTGCTAGGATTCGTCAAAAAGAAGATCTTTTCTCACTTTGTCTTCTCGAGCGGGACGAAGAAACGGTGCGTATTCGGGTAACCTTTGACCGGGTCGCTATTGAAAAAGAATGTAAACTTAATCCCGCTGAAGAAAAAGACTTCATTCTTGATGCATTTGTATTGGGAGAAATGCACCGACATGTTCTGCCAGAGTATCGAGGTCAAGATGAAATTGCTATTTCTGGCGTGCCGGAAGGAGCTAGTATTGAATTCCGTTTAAAAGCGGTTAGCCGGTCAGAGGAAGCGCAAGGAAAAATACTTGCAGCCACAGGCGGGCGTGTTCGCTTAAAGACAGGTTACGGCGAAAAAGGGGCCGGTAAAGAAGACAAAGGCATCTTTCATCCGATCCTATGCAGGAATATTGGAAGCCGAATATGGCAAATCAAATGGAACGGCGAAGGGGATTTTGAGATCCTAATAAACGCTGATTATTTCTATAAATATCATCAAGATCCTACTTTTGAAGCGCATGTATATCCAGAAATTGTCAGAAGCGTTGCTAATGGCATATTAATGCGACACGAAACACCCGAAGACCTTGATGAAAATAGTTTGGTTGGCAAATGGGCTTTATTCATCGAGCAGCGATTGGGTGTTCCACTAACTGGTGAGGATGCAAAGCATTTTGAAGACGCCGACGTAGTTGAGAAACTCGAATTCGTAGAAGAAATAGTCGAAGCTTTCGTCAACAAGAAATGGCGAGATGGCAAGACTCTCTTGGAGGAGATCCTTTAAGATGAAACGTAAACTGAGCGAATTTAATAAAGAAGGAATTGCGGCATTCCAAGAAATTATCGATACTGAGAGAACAAGGGTAAAGTCATCCCAACCGGCAAAAGTGACTGCGCAATTCTTTGCGAGGATAGAAAAACTGACTGAGGCCTCTGGCTTCTTACAAGAGGTGGCTGAAGGTGTAGAGCTTGACGATGCTTTGCTGTTCGATAGCCGGTACGATTTTGGACAGTATCTGAATGAGCATCTTCCATCGCAAATTTCTCAAGTCACCTACGATAATGTAGGCCTTTGGGCTTGGATTTCTGCTGTCTATTTGAAGCAACTTTTAAAACCGTCAAAGCATGGCTCAACTTATGATTTGTGGAGTGCATACCGATATGTTCCAGTTTCTTTTAGTAAATTCCGATATTATCGGCATTTAGCTTTTATTTCATTCTGGCTACATCGCCAGTTGGGTGAAAATGCTGCAAAGCTTTTTCTTTCACGCCCGATGTATGAACATTCAGATGCAGTTGAGCAATTATATACATCAGATAAGGATTTCTTGACCACGCCCGCACTTTTAGAAGTCTCGGTTGAGATGTACATCGATCCGAATACCGGGACTATGAAGCCCAAAGCACTTGGCAAGGAGACGCCAGGGAGTGCACGGCGATTAGCCACACAAATCGCAAAACAGCTCCAAATGAATTTTGATTTAGTTTCTATGACGAAAGAAGAAATATACCAGCTTTTGCCTACCGAATTTGACGTTTGGCGCCAGCCCAACGTTTCTACTTGACCCTGAGCTTGTGACTTCCGACGCCGCCTGCAAGCTCCTAGCCAGTAGCTAACTGCGAACAAAACTTCCCCGACCGGCTATGGTCGTTCACCATGCTTAGCAAATGGACAGTTAGTCAGCAGTGCAGCCGTTTGTGCATGAGGAGCAAGAAGTTCAGCTTAAGTTGCATAAAGTCGTTTGCAGCAAGTATCCGCCGCAAGGTATTCAACTGCCAGACACAGCAGTTTTCGCATAAGATCGACTATGGCGCATTGCCGTATCTTTTATCGACCGATTTTTTTAATCTTGAATGGCGAGATTTAGTTATGGTGTTGATTAGATTAGGAAGTTAGGGGGTGCATTTTTAGATGATTTCTTATTCTGGTACTTCGCTCACCATTTCGGAAACATTAGAGACCAATTCCATAGTTTGGATTCACTCCCTACCTGAAAACGAGATGGGCCCGACCCGTCGTATACTTGAAGACCTTGAAGGGCTCTCTATTGCAGATGGTTTTCAGTTGATCGAGCATTCAGCTGAGAACCGAACAGAATTTGAGAGTGTCCTAAGTAAATTAGCAGCCGATGCAACTAATGGGTTGCGACCTATTCTCCATGTCGATGCTCATGGAACTGCCGATGAGGGTCTCCTGTTTGCTCCGAGTGGCGACCGTATGAGCTGGACTGAAGTTATTGAATTGCTCCGGGTTTTGAATGTTGCTACGGCGAACAATCTCACCTGCGTTTTTGCGTTATGTTTTGGGTTGCATCTTTACAAACAAGTGAGTCTGAAGGAGCCGGTACCTGCTTATCTCTTTATTGCTCCACCTTCAGAGATAAGTGTTGGCTTTCTGGAAGCACAAACACTTGCATTCTATCGCGAAATTAATCGTACCAATAACGTAACTGCAGCTTTCCAAAGTACCCTCGATGAAAACATGGAACTGATCCATTGTCAGGGGCTATTTTTTAAAGCGCTACTGCGCTACATCAGCACATATTGCACTGGTCGGGAGCGCCGAGAGCGCCAGGAAAAGCTTGTAACTGCAGCTCTAAAGAGTAAAGGTATTTTTAAACCTTCCAGCGCGCAATTAAAAGCAGTTCGACGACAAATCCGGGAATTTCTGAAGCCTGAACAAAAGCTCATTGATAAGTTCGCACCAGAGTTTTTGATCAATCGAGCAGCAGCCTTCGAATACACTGATTTAGATAAGGCATTTCAGTATTCAAAAGAATTTAGCCGGAGCAAATAGGGCTCGTTCGCAAGCTAGTTGCGGTAACGTGAACCAACCAGGTCCTGTACGTTCGCACAAGCTCCAATACGGACAACCGTAAGAATTTGAGTTGTCCGATACACCTTGGAAAGCTCTAAGATGAAACTATTCAAGATTTCGGATGAAGACTGTGATTGGCTTGATAAGCAGCCGGAAACCGCGATGGGAATTCAGGCGATGTTGAGCAACGAGGAGAAGTTCGAGAGTTTAATAATTATTGTTAGTGGACAAGTAGCGTTCAATTATAGCGATCTCATGTTACACGGCGAGAGTGATCATTCTTCAGAAATCTTACTTGCTGAATGGTTGTGTGGGGGCAACGAAATTCAGATTGAAGATCGGGTTGCAAAGTTCACTAAATGGCTTGGTAAATTGGATGTTTACCCTCAAAAGATTCGCGATTTCAGCATATTAAGTTCTTTTGAATTTAAGATATATCCGGTTGGGCCATTTCCCTCTCCACCGCAACCAAGTTCATGGGTCTATGGTCATTTGCCTTTTGCTGGACTGACCGCAGCAGATGACATCTTTTATCGCTGGGAACCCTTCCCAGTCAGCAAGCGTATTGATCAAAAGAAAAAAACTATCGCACCAGGTACTTTTACGGCTCCACTTTCAGAGGTTCCCTTTATGCCGACTGGGTTCTCCGCAGTAGCCCGACTAGCGCTTCCTGGCCTTTTGCCTGCTTGCTTCCGTTGGGAATTACGGCCGGCGCCAAAAACGAAATCGCGTTGTGGAGCGAGTGTTCCAATGTACGGCCAGTCAGGCGGTGGTGTGGAAGTTGTCTTCCCGACAGGTTTTAAAAACACTGGCCCAATATCAAACCCTGTCATTTTACCTGCTCTGTAGCGCGAGTTTTCGAAAAACTTGTTCTGAGTTAGAAAGGGCAAGGAAGGTGGCAATGGATCGTGACATCGCTAGATTTATGATTGATGCGGCTAAGTTTGAGTTCTTTGTGGTCAATTTAGACCTGCGTTTTGCGCACATCGACCCGGTGACTAATGCTGTTACGGGCGTAAACTGGGAACTATTGGGGCAGGCAATGGAAGAGATCTTCCCCTTTGATGAGTTCGATTTCTCAAACTCGGATTTTGAAATATTTAGACTGACCGTGCCGCAAAAGCTCGTAGTTTCCGAGCTAGGCGGCCTTAAGTGGGATAGCGAGGAAGTCGAGGTCTCGTCTTGGCGAGTATTGTTGGGGCGAAGTTATGCGCAGTTGAGAAATAATGTCGCTCACGGAAATAAAGCCCAGCTTCCAGCATATTTTACACGTGAGCGAACGGCAGAGTTCCTCATCGCAGGAAGAAACTTAATTGACTTTATTGCTGAAGCTCTTAGTGGCGATAAATCGTGGAAGGGGCCGATCCATTTTCGCTAGCGAGTTGCGGTCATAGCTTGGCGTCAAACGCCAACAGGTTCGCATAAGCTCCATTATGGAATGTCGAGTTTTAGAGCAAGAATTTCATTTGGTATTTGAATTTGTTAGGTTGCCTGCAACTGGCTTAAAAAGCGCGTTTTTTAATTGTTATCAGCTGAGTTTGTGAAGAAAATGGAAGAAAATTCAAAAGCTGTTGGACTCGATTTTGAGCAGAAGCTAAAGCTAATTGAAGACCTTTTGATTGGGCAAGAAGAATATAGTTTTGAAGAATTTGAGAAGCGCATCAATCATTTTTGCCCCTTTGAAGCAATTGGAATGGTGCGCCAGGAAATACGACACTCCAACTTCTTGAGTTTCATACTTGATCCAAATACGCCTCATCCATTTGGAGACCGTCTTCTCAAGGCACTACTATTTGAAGTTGGATCACAGGCAGAAAGTGGTCAATTCTCTCTCAAGCCACTTGATGTCCACTTTCTTGATTGCGGGAACGCCGTTCTATTCCGTGAACGTGCAAATATAGACATCTTAATTGAGATACCATCGAACTCATCCAAGCCCGACTATAAGGGCGTGGTTGTTGCAATTGAACTGAAGATTGCTGCCTCTGAGAGTGAGCACCAACTTACAAAATATCTTAACTACATTCTTGAGGAGTATTCAGATGAACATTGGCATAGGGGATTTGTGTTTTTAACTTTAGATGCGACTGATCAGATGCATGACAAGACCAATTCTTGGGTCCCTGTATCTTTGATTAGTCTTGTTGAGAGATTCGATCAGACCGTCTCCCAATTAAATGTTAGTGGAAAAGCGGTCGAACTATTTCGAGATTACTCCTCAATGATAAGGAGAAATTTTGTGGAAGACGAAGAGCTTGCAAAAATCGCCAGGCAAATTTGGACGAAACACCGGGCAGCTCTTGACGAGCTTTATAAGTATCGGCCGGACCTGCAAGCAGAAATTATTGCATGGCTAACGGCCAATTGGAATAAGTTGGCTACCAAGGTTCAATCGAGCGCGTCATTGACGCTGGTATTGGAGAACTCAGCTCCCAGGGTTTTGAGATTTTCGGTCAAAGAGTGGCAGGAAATGCCTGGCTTTTGTGGAGATGACCGAACATGGATTCCGTCGGGTGGGTTGATTGCCATAGAGCTTTCCGATTGGGGAAATGGAAAGCTCAAGATGTCAATTGTGCTTGGACCCGGTGACGCGGATTCTCGATCTCGAGTGTACGAAGAAGTTTTGAAACATGTTGTATGCGGTAAAATAAAAATTGGACGAAAAACTTCTACATTGGCTCCCAGATGGAAACATCTAAGTGCTGAGTACGTTCAAACTGAAAGGAATTATGAAAAAGCTGTAGATAATGAAAAATCAGCCGAAGAATTAGCTGAGCTCGTAGTCTCAAAATCAGCAAAATTTCTCGCGATTCATCTACCGATTTACACATCTATATTACGCGGTTCGATCGGTCAAAAACAATGATGCGTAGATCAAATAAATCATGATTTGAATTCAACAGATTGTCTCTTCAAATATCCTTCAGTCTTGTTTCGAGTCTTTGAGCCATCTCGAGAAGTTCTTCGATCACCAGCTCAATCGTTTCTTTGGCATCATTTCCAGAACGGCCCGAAAGATATGGGCCAGGTTTCGGCAAGCCTTCGTGAACCGCTGCGACATGGTCAAAAGTTTTGCCTGTGCTGATATCGGCGACCCGCCCTCCATTCACGCCGAACCATGCTGCGATATCGTGTTGCCGGTCTCCGCGCGCTAACATGCCTTTGACTATTGCAGCGTCTTTTTCATCAAGTGAAATTCCACTTCTATTTGCTTTTGACATCTTTGTTCCTCTCGGTAATGAGGTGCATTAATTTACTGATTCTTCAGGAGCTTTTGTAGCTTGGAGCGTTTCACATGGTATCCAGTGACAACTGTGCCGCCGTCAACAACGAGGCGTTTTCCTGCCAATCGATCCAAAATCTGCTGCATGTACTTAAGCTGGCGAGTGAGCTCTTGTACGTCCTTTTTGCGCACAAGGTATCCGCCTTCAACTTCCGTTCCGATAGCCACGATCCAATCTGCATCGCTGTCACGAAAGCCACGTTGAGCCATACGCACAATTGCGTGTGTTGAGAAATGAGTGCTTGTTGAACCCACGTGTCCCTCCATCTCAAAAATTGTCTTCGGATTGTTGATCTGAAAATCCAGACCATTTGCTGAGGTCTATTTTCTTGATCTCTTCACGGATCTCGATTTCGTTGAGTGAAGCTTTTTCTTTGACCCAAGCGGCCCGGCGTTCTGGATCGGATCTGCGCACGTCACCTGGCATTTCAGAAAGTGCGACACTGCCGTTGATGACGTGGCCGCAGGCTTCTTTTTCTGATCCAAGCAGTTCGCTGAGTTCTTCCAACCCAACAAAATATTTGGGAGGGTCGTATCCATCCCAAACGACAGCGCAGTTGCTCTGAGTGCCGGTGTTTTTCAGGCTCGCACTGAGAAAGTTTGAGAACGGATTGTTCTCAGGTTGTCTGTCCCAATTCCCGAAGTGTTTTCCGAATAGATCGCGTTCATCAACCGAATGCTCTTCCGTTTGAGAGATGTTTTCGTTTTCTTTGTCGAACAAATCTTGCAACTTTATTCTCATATGCGCTGGGACTGAATTCTCAGTTAGCTCTTGATTTTCTTTAAATTTTTGTAGTTTAGCTCTTCTGTCGTTTAATGATTGCTCTGCCAGAATGAAAAACATGAGTGGTGCCACTTCGACGATTTCCTGTCTCGTGACGCCATAACGATGAGCGACCAAGGCCAAAGCGTTTCGGCACGCCGTGTCGAGGTTGAAATTGGCTTGCCCTCTATTTCTTGCTTCGATGGCCGGCCTGTCGAGAAAATCACCGTCCGAGCATAGTTCGGTTCGCGTGGTGCTAAGCGCCTCGCAGAGTTTGTTGATTTGCTTGGTGCGGAGCTTCTTAATGTTACCGCGCTTCCAACGCGACAAAGTTCCTGCGTCAACGCCAATTTGTGCTGCTAACTCTTTTTGGCTGAGCATCGTGCCTTCGAGTAGGCTAGCCAATCGTTTGAGGTTGACCTTTTGTGTATGTGCCATAACTGCCTCCAATGCGTTCAAAAGCATAATGGGCATTAAGAACTATGTAGTAAATAAGCATTTTTAAGCATTTGGGTGGTGATATATGAGGAAAAGAAGTCATTTCCAGAAAATAACGCCTATCTAACGCCTATCTGAGATGCGCCTACTGCTCTCAAACTTTGGGAATTTGCGGAAATTGACGTTCAGTGAAAAAACGTACAATCGACTCAACTGCTGATAAAGCCGAGTTACCGGTGTTCTCTCAAAATAATGTCCGCCATTTCAAGTTAAGCATCAAATAATCAACGTTTGGGCTTCTGGTATTTCTTGGGTTTGCCGGTTTTCCGGCTCCAATATGCGAGCCATTTCACTGTCGTAAAGCTTTGAACTTCATCAAAAAGCCATCGCGGAAATTTTTTGCCGTATCTCTTTCTGACGGAAGAGAAATCGTCTTTGTGATGTAATATCACCCTGTACCACCAGCTTCGAAGTTCGGCCCTACTTCGGGGTTCGTAGGGTTTGACCTCGCGCGCCAGATCCCTACCTTTGCCGCGTTGAAGATTTTTAGATACAGTCTTATACAATTCTGCTCTTTCACCACTAAATACGGCCAATTACGTCAAGGTGTATAATGATATCTATCATTATAGTTCTACGCCAATTTCGCGAGAATATCTCATAATAACGTTTGGATTGAATTCTATATAGATTCCCAGTCAAGGCGCGTGCCGCCTTCTTATCACTTTTTACTTCCAATTCCCTTTTTTGCCATCAGCTTGACGGTGCGCTGAAGTAATGTTCGCTCAGTTTTCCGTCCATGCGCTTTGGATTTAACGCCTTTTTTTTCCTGGCTGCCGCCTCGTTATCATACTGCTTCTGAAGCAATCCGGTATTGACACTAATGATTACGCGTATCGGTGAATTTTTTGTATTTTTAAATACTTCAATTTCTTCCGTCTTTTTTCGTGGTCGGAGTAAACGGTTGTGGTCGCCGTGATAAGGTATTTTTGCAGGCATGCAATCGTCCTAGTTACTGAATTTGATCTGCAACTAGATACTATCATAAATTTACGTCATGTTTTCGTTGGCAGCAGGACCGTAGCAGGTTACAGCACGGTTACTGTCTCTTTATTCACATGGGTTCCGCGTTTGTGAACTCAAGTTTGCTTAAGTTCACTTGATGCCTGTTGGATGAACGCCGGACTAGCCGTCACTCATGAGCACTAAGATCAACTTGGATGTATTTCACGTGACTTATTCAACGCTGTAATTATTCGCTTGCCAAGGTTGGGGTCGTGGGTTCGAATCCCATCGCCCGCTCCAATTCGACCGAAAGGTCCAGGAAACCAGCATTCGAAAGAATGCTGGTTTTTTGTTTTTGCTCCGGGATTGGCGGCTTGCCGCGCGCTATCGGCAGTATTTCAAGGTTCGTCTAAACATTGATACAAACCCGGCTCCCAACCTGAACGAAGTTGCAGGGGCCAGGGAGTAATGTCAGCGAGCATTATGCGGAGAAGCCGGATACCGGTTGTCTCCGTCTTTTGCTTTGCCTCAAGTACCCAACTTGGCTGCAGTGGAACCATTCGGTTCCGCTGCAGTTCCAGTGCCTGCCAGCGCTTGGCGTCCTGTGTCGATCCATCCAGATCCTGCCTGGCACACCCGAAGCTTTTCAGGCCCAACGAGACACGCCCGGAACCGGCTGTCCGGCACGTCTGGTCGCGTTTCAAAAAAATGATCTCTCCGCGGTCAATAGTTCCGCGCCTTCTGCCGGGCCGTGTTACCGTGCCCGCGTGCCGCTTGCAGTCGGGGGGAAGGCATTGAACGCATTGAAGGAACATCCGGTTTTCGGTTTTGTCGACTGGTGCCTGCGTGGCATCGGGCAGGTCGTGTTTCAAAACAATCCGGTCTCGGGTCTGATCATCCTGGGTGCGCTTTTCTTCAATTCGCCGATCTATGGCGCCATTGCCGTTTTCGGGGTGGTGATCTCCACCGCGACGGCGGTTCTGCTGCAGGCGGACAAGGGGCTGATCCGCGACGGGCTGTTCGGCTTCAACGGAGCGCTTGTCGCGCTGGCGTTGATTGCTTTTACAAGCGAGGATTTTCACTACGGCGCTGTTCCGTCCGTTTATCTGACGGTTTATATCGCGTTCGGTTCCGCCATGACGGCCATGGTCTTCACCAGTCTTGCAAACCTGCTTGGCCCGCATAGGGTGGCGCCGCTGACAATGCCGTTCGTGCTGGTCGGCTGGCTGTTCCTGTTTGCCGTCCTGAAGTTCCACAGCATCGATGCCGGCCCGCTCGCCAAGCCCGTCTCGCCCACCCAGTATGACGGCACGGTCCAGTACACTCTCGCGACCTGGTACAAGGGCATCGGCAATGCCATCGGCCAGATCTTCTTTCAGGACAACTGGATCAGCGGTTACCTGATCGTGCTCGGCATTGCGGTGAATTCGCGCATCAGCGCGATCATGGCGCTGCTCGGGGCCAATGTGGCAGCCTTTGTCGCCGTTGTTTACGGCGCGCCGGAAGGGGCGATCAGTGACGGTCTCTTCGGGTATAATGCCGCCCTGACGGCGATCGCCCTCGGGGGCTTCTTTCTGGTGCTGACGCCTGCGTCTGCCCTCTACACGCTGTTTGGCGTTGTTGTGTCGACCTGGCTCTGGGCGTCCGTCGCGATCTTTCTGGAGCCCATCGGCATGCCGGTGCTCACCTCGACCTTCGTGATCGTGACCTGGCTGATGCTGATCGGCGTCAACGGATTTGCGGCCCTTGTTCCGGTTGCACCGGCTGACGCTGTTACGCCAGAGGCCAACCGCAGGCGTTATCTCAAGGCGTTGCGGGAAGGTTGAGCCGGCAGACAGGTCAGGCTCCATGCAGGCCGAGAAGGCCTGGGCCTTGGATAGCACGTACCTCCGACCAGCCTGTCGTCCTTCTCCAGCCTCTCTATCGTCGTCCCGGCCAGGCGTAGCGCGAGCCGGGACCGGGGAGGCAAGAGCCTTTCTGTTCCTCGATACTGCCAGATCAGGGGCTCTCCGATCCCGGATCTTCGCTTTGCTGCGTTCGGGATGACGATCGAGAGGGTGGCTTGTGAGCGGGGCTTTATTGAGCGGCTCCGCTCGCATTTCTCGTGACGTCAGCCTCAGACTTTCAGAAAACAGCCATTCTCCGCGTGTGAGCGTTCGGCAAGGTCGAGGGCGATCTGAAGCCGGGCGCCGTGGTCGAAATCCGGGTCGGCCGGGGCTCCGGTCAGGATAGCGGCGGCAAACCGCTGGTAGACTGTCGGAACAGCGCCAACTTCGATGTCGGTCCAGGTCGCAGAAGAAAGATCTTCGCCTTGGCAGATGCGCAGGCCTTCGATGCCCTTCTCGAAACGCACTTCCAGGCCGCCCTTGTCGCCATAAAGGCGCAGGCGCAGGTCGTTCAGATGGCCGGAGGCAAACCTGGTGGCGCTGATCGTGCCGAGCGCGCCGTTTTCCAGCTCGGCCTGCAGGGTGGCGCTGTCGTTGGCGTCGAGCGTGTATTCGCCGATCCTGCCGCCCTCTGCCTTGTCGAAGGTCTTCAGCCGGCAGGAAAGTTCGCTCACCGGGCTGCCGGCGGCGAAGATGACGAAGTCGAGGATATGGATGCCGACATCGCCGAGAACGCCCTTGGAACCGTGCGCGCTCGACAGGCGCCAGAGCCACTGGCTCTCGGTCTTCCAGTCTCCCCACGCCGGCTGCGTCAGCCAGCTTTGCAGGTAGGAAGCCTCGAAGTGACGAAGCGCACCGATGGCACCACCCGCAACCAGCTCGGCGGCCTTCTGCAGCACGGCAACATTGCGATAACTCAGGTTGACCATGCCGATCAGCTTCTTCGTGCGGGCGAGATCCGCCATCTCCCGGGCGTCGGCAGCGTTGGTCGCCAGCGGCTTTTCACACAAAACGTGCTTGCCCGCGGTCATTAGGGCCATCGTGGTCGGATGGTGCGCCGCGTCCGGCGTCACGTTGGCTGCAGCGTCAAAATCGCCCCAGGCAATTGCCTCTTCCAGCGTTGCGAAGCGGTTCGGAATGGCGAAGGTGTCGCAGAACTGGGTGAGCACGTCCGGCCGCTGGTCGACGCCGCCGACGATTTCAACGCCGTCGATCTTTGAAAAGGCATCCGCGTGGGTACGCGCCATGTTGCCGGTGCCGACTATCAGGATCCGGAGAGGGGGTGCAGCAGAGGTCACGGGGATCTTCCTCAGCGTTTGAGGGCAGGACGGACCGGCGAAAGTCTGCCGGTCCGGAAGGGAAAGTGGATCAGCGGAAACCTTCTTCGCCGTCGGCGTGCAGCTTCGGGCCGCGTTCCTCGATCTTTTCGGGAGCCGCTTCCACCGGAACATTGGGCGCAATGTTCGGGTCGGCGATCCGGGCCATCGGATTGAACGCCCATTTGACGCCGTTCTTCAGCACCGTCTGCACATGGGTATTGTGATAGGTCGGATAGGTTTCGTGCCCCGGGCGGAAGTAGAAGACGTTGCCCGCGCCGCGCTTGTAGGTGAGGCCCGAGCGGAAAACCTCGCCGCCCTGGAACCAGCTGATGAAGACCGTCTCCAGCGGTTCCGGCACACCGAAGGGCTCACCGTACATTTCTTCCATCTCCAGCTCGAAGCTGTCGGGAAGACCGTTGGTGATCGGATGGTTGCGGCTGGTCACCCATAGGCGCTCGCGCTCCCCGGCCTCGCGCCAGGTGAGATTGCACGGGCTGCCCATCAGGCGTTTGAACGGCTTGGCGAAATGGGCCGAATGCAGAAACACCATGCCCATGCCGGACCAGACGGCGTCGCAGACGCGCTCCACCACTTCGTCGGAAACGTCGCCATGGGCGGCGTGACCCCACCACAACAGCACATCCGTTTCGGCAAGGCGTTCCTTCGTCAAACCGTGTTCGGGTTCCTGCAAGGTGGCGGTGGTGGCGGTGATTTCGGGATCGGTGTTCAGCGTATCGGCAATGCACTGATGCATGCCGTCCGGATAGACACCCGCGACGATCTTGTTGTGCTGTTCATGGACGTTTTCGCCCCAGACCACGGCTCTGATCGGCATTTCAGCCTCTCCCGTTCTTCAGATGTTGGCAGAATTGTTGGCGAGCTAAGGATAGAAAGCGCTTTCTTTTGAAAAGTTCCTCCAAAGCGCTTTGGATAGCGCTAGCACCGAGGTTTTGTGCTGTCAATCGGAGGGGCTGTAATATTCGATCACAGTTCTCGCCGGTTGCTCCGCGGCCGGTACGCTCAATGTCGTGGACAGATGCTCACCGGTCAGGGCGGGCCTCAAGGGCGGACACTACCAAGGCGAAGAAGGGACCGATCGGAACGAGAAGGCTGGGGCTGTGACCCACCGCCGCATTTCCAGTCAGGTCAGTTCATGAAAACATACCATATGTTATGGTTTGTTTTGAGGGAGTGGTGAAATGAATGGTCTATTGCTCGCAGCCGCGGGTCTTTCGGCTGCCGTCTGCCTGCTGCATACATTCGCAGGAGGGCGGACGATCGCCGTACCGCTGCTGAAAGCGTCGGATCTGCACCCGGTGCCGAAATATGTCGCCTATTACTGCTGGCATATCGTGACAATCGTTCTGGCAATGATTGCCGTCATGTTTGCTATCGCTGGTGTGCGGTCTGAAAGCCTCGATCTCGGCTTGGTGGCGACCGTGTTGACAGCTTCTTTTTGTCTGCTGGGCCTTGCGGTGCCACCGCTGAAGAAGCAGAAATACAGCCAGATGCCGCAGGGCTGGCTGTTTCTGCCAATTGTCCTGCTGGGTGGTCTTGGTATTTTGGGCGGAGTGAGTTGACCTGAGGAAGCGTTTCGGAAAATCGGACTGGCTTGATCTCGGTCTGACACAGCTTGCAAAGGATGGCCCGGCGGGACTGACCATCGAGGCTCTCTGCACCGCAGCAGACCGCACGCGCGGCTCGTTCTATCACCATTTTCAGGATCACGGGGCTTTCGTCGAAGCCCTGATGCTTGCCTGGAAACAGCGGCACACGCTCGACATTGCTGAACAGACACTGGCCGAAAAGGGGGATCTGCGGGCGCGGAAGCTCTCGGATCTCGCCAATCGCTTGGACCACCGGCTGGAGCAGGCCGTGCGCCAATTCGCGCAATCAGACCTTCGGGCGCAGGAGATCGTCCGGGACGTTGATGATTTGCGAACCGGGTTTGTCGCGCGGCTCTACGAAGCTGGAGGGATGGAGCCTGCGCTTGCAGCAGATGTTGCTAAAATCGAGTACGCGGCTTTTGTCGGCAGCCAGATTGTCTGGCCGGATATGCCGGCAGATGAGCGTGTTGCCCTCGATCGGCGCTTTGCGCAGCTGGTTGCAATGGCGACAGAAACAGGGTCGAGAAAGTAATCCTCGACCGGAGCTTCATATAAAAAAACCGGGCGCTCGAAGTGCGCCCGGGATAATGCGAAGGCTGTTTATGCCTCAGTAGCCGGCGGAAAGCGCGCCGGGGCGCCGCGGGTCGGAAGCCCCCGCCAGAACACCGTCAACGAGCATGATCGACTGGGTCGACCCCATGGCGTTCTTGACTTCCACTTTGTGCCCACGGGCTTCCAGCAAGCGGATCGTGTCCGGAGAAAGACCTTCCTCGATGCGGATTTCATCCGGCAGCCACTGATTGTGGATGCGCGGAGCAGCCGTCGCCTCGGCGATGTTCATGCCGTGATCGACGACGTTGAGGATGATCTGCAGCGTGGTGGTGATGATACGGCTGCCGCCTGGCGAACCGGTGGCGAGGAACAGCTTGCCGTCCTTGAACACCAACGTCGGGCTCATGGACGAAAGTGGCCGCTTGCCGCCCTCAACCGCGTTGGCCGTTCCGCCAATGAGGCCATAGGCGTTGGGCACACCGGGCTTTGCGGAAAAGTCGTCCAGTTCATTGTTGAGCAAGACCCCCGTGCCGTCGGCGGTCAGGCCGACGCCGTAGGAGAAGTTCAGCGTGTAGGTGTTGGAGACCGCATTGCCGTCCTTGTCGACAACGGAATAATGCGTGGTCTGGTTGCTTTCATAGGGGAAAGGATCGCCGGGCTTCACCTCTTCAGAAGGCGTTGCCACATCCATCTTGATGGATTTCACCAGTTCAGCGGCATAAGCCGGATCGGTCAAACCCTTTACCGGAACATCGACAAAATCCGGGTCGCCCAGATACTTGGAGCGGTCCGCGTAGGCGCGCCGCATCGTTTCGGCCATCACGTGGATGCTGTCTGCAGAGTTCGGACCATATTCGGCAAGCGGATAGCCCTGCAGCATGTTGAGGATCTGCACTATGTGCACGCCGCCGGAAGACGGTGGTGGCATCGATGCGATTTCATAGCCGTGGTAGCTGCCCACGACGGGGTCGCGCCAGACCGGTTTGTATCCGGCCAGGTCTTCCGTGGTCATGCCGCCTCCGGAGGCAGTTACCTTCTGTGCGATCTTTTCGGCAACTTCACCGGTGTAGAACCCGGCTGCCCCCTTGTCGGCGATCAGTTTCAGCGTTGCGGCAAGATCCGTCTGCTTGAGTGTCTCGCCCGGTACGAACGGCAGGCCGCCGGTCTTGTAGAAGATCGCGGCAGTGGCCGGGTCCTGAAGAAGGCGCTTTGCGGATGCGGTCAGCGATGCCGCGAGATCCGGTGTCACTTCGATGCCGTTTTCCGCAAGGTCAATGGCAGGTGCGACCAGCTCTGCCCAGGTCAGCTTGCCACTGCCGTGTTTTTCAAAGGCTTCGGCAAAACCGGCGACCGTGCCCGGCACACCGACAGCAAGACCGGAAAAGCGGGATTTCTGGTTATCGGGTTCGCCGTCTTCTCCCAGGAACATATCCTTGAAGGCTGCGGCAGGTGCCATTTCCCGATAGTCGAGCGCCTTGGTGTCGCCGCTGTCCGCCAGGTGGATCATCATGAAACCACCGCCCCCCAGGTTGCCGGCGCGCGGCAGCGTGACGGCAAGCGCGAAGCCGGTGGCAATGGCGGCATCGACTGCGTTGCCACCTTTCTTCAGGATGTCGACACCGACGCGGCTTGCGACGGCTTCCTGGCTGGCAACCATGCCGTTCTGCGCCGTTTCCGGCTGGAAGCGGTCTTTCAGCGAATAGATCGGCGAATCCTGCGCAGCGAGAGGTGCCGCGATGCCGACAACAAGGGCGGTCGCCAGGGAAACCGCGGCAAAGCTGGATTTGAGAAGATGTTTCATGTGTCTCTCCGGTCGCCTGGATGGCGGGAGTTGGCAAGTGGAGGGCAGGACGCGCAACAGGCGTGGCGCTCTGTCCGACAACTTTAAGTAGTTCTTGATTCAGCGCAAGGCTAGATGATCAGATAGGCTGCAGTCTTGAAGGGACAAGCTGCACGTGGGCCAGAACGCGACTGGTTGAAGGAGGATTCATGAGCAAGGCAATTGCCGTTTCGAAACCGCGTCACCATTCGGGTGTGCGATCATTCCTGGGCGGGGCCACTCTTATGGCTGTCGCCGCCCTCTCCGGTACGAGTGCAGCCGAGGCGGGCGATGCTGCCGCCGGCAAAGCGCTGGCGCTGCAATGGTGCTCTGCCTGCCACCTCGTGTCTGAAGACCAGGATCGCGCCTCCAGCGCGTCGCTGCCAAGCTTTTACGACATTGCGAAGGATCCCGGCTGGACGGAAGAAAAACTTGCGACCTTCCTTGCCGATCCCCATCCGCAAATGCCGAACATGACCCTCGGCAACATCGAAATTGCCAATCTCGCCAGCTACATCGAATCCCTGGTACCCTGAGGTTCTTCGCTACACCAGACCTCGTTGCAAGGGGTGGGGCACGAAGCCCGTCCTTCGAGACTGCGCACTCGTGCCTCGTCAGGACGTGGTCTAGGGGCACCGCAAGATTTGCCACTGGTCCCTTAAAACTCGAACTCGGCCAGCATCGCGGCGTGGAAGGATCCGGCATAGGCGTCTTCATCCGCGTCGAAGACTTCATCCGGAAGACCGACATTGAACACCTTGAAGTCAACCGTTCGGTGGGCGACGGATGCGCTGGCCAGAATGTGGTCCAGCGCCTGTCCCTTGCCCTTGTGAATGACGGTCTGGCGCTTTTCCGGCGGCAATGAAGCGTCCAGCTGGTAGAGGCGGCGCGCGGCAAGTTGCGGCGAACAGGTGTCGTCCGGGTCGGCGCGCAGCAGCCTCAAGGTTCCGGTTTCCCCGGTCGCGTTGAAATCACCCGCCAGGACGATCTGGCTATCCTCGTTTGCATCGAAAAGGTCTTCCACCGCAAGGCGCAGTTCGAGTGCCTGGGCGGTCTGTTTCAACACTGATAGCTGATACCCTTCCGCCCATGCGGAAACGGATGTCCACGTGCGGTCCTCTGCCTTGCCGCCGCGTATCATCGCGGCGATTGGCGCCCGCAAATGTACGCAGAAGACGTGCAGGGGGCGGCCGGTGCCGATGTCGATTTCCACCTGCAGAACGGGCCTGTCGAACAGGATCGTCTGCGGACTGCGATAGGCCGGTACAGCGGTTTTGGGCTGCCAGTGCGGCGGGTGGGCATGTGCCTGGTAAAGACTTAGGCACCTGGTTATCGGAAAGCGAGAGAGAACCACCAGGTTATGGCGGTCGCCGGGACCTTTCCCCGAAGGTCGTTCGCTGGTTGCCCGGTGAAATTTCTCGTACGGCGTTCCCTCCAGAAGAAGTTCCAGCGCCTGGAACTGCCGTGCTGAGACACCTTTCCGTTTCTGCGCGTTGACTTCCTGCAGACAAAGGATGTCGGCCTCAAGCTCCAGAATCTTTGGCCGAAGCGCGTCCAGCCGGGGTGTCAGTGCGTCCGGATCATGCCGGTCCGCACCAAAGGATTCCATGTTGAAGGTGGCAAGTCTCATTCAGCAGGCCCGAAGCTGGAAAGCGTACCTGAAACCATAGCCGCGCATCGGGCCAAGTGGTAGAGAGCGCAGATGCAGGAATGAGCCGACCAAAGACGGGGAGAGGCAAATGAGTGGAGAGGGATGCCCCTGTGGCAGCGGCAAGGGGTTCGATCTGTGCTGTGAACCTTATCTTGCTGGAAAGGCCCTGCCCGAAACCGCAGAGGCCTTGATGCGCTCGCGTTACAGTGCTTACGTCCGGCAACTCATTCCGTATCTGAAGGAAACGCTCTGGCCGAAGTATCAGCCGAGTTTCGATGCGCAAGGCACCGCGCGCTGGGCGGCGGAAAGCCACTGGACGGGCCTCAGTGTGTTGGCCACCGACAAGGGCGGGCCTGCCGACAGGGACGGCACCGTTCTTTTCGAGGCAAAATACCTGTCCGGCGGCAAGCTTCACGTGCACCGCGAACTGAGCCGTTTTCGCAAGAAAAGCGGTCGCTGGTATTATGTGGAAGCCGTGCCGGAATAGGTCGGCTGGCTGTCTTCATTTTTGACTTTGAAAAAATCGTCCGGTCCCTGCGATTGGCGGCGGGAGCAGGGACCGGACCAATTTGCAGATAGAAGGGGAGGCAGCCCTCAACATCCGCAACAAGGAGATCGGGAAAGCCCGCGGCAGGGTCAGCCGAGGGTGGTCGACAGGGTCGAATCGAATCTCGTTCTCGATTTGTTCTCATTAGCATGATTCCCGGTGCCGGTGTCAAGCAGGGAAGCTGTCTTCATGGATGTCCGAACGCTGAGAACGGAATTGGCAGGATAGAAGGTAAAATCAACGTCTTGACCAACTTTCCATCGTCCTCACACATCTGTGAAACGTTGCTGGCTGCGTTTGACTGATCGCCATAGAATATTAAGTCACTCATGTCACAAATACGGAAGAGTACTCATAAGGGACCCCTACGTGCGTTTTTCCGCCAACTCCTGGACCAAGCGTTTGCAAGGCATCGCCTCGCCTCTGGGATTGGGGAAGGGTGCTGATCAGATCCTGGAGTTCCTGAAGGGAAGTGGAAGCGAACGGCACGCTGCGGGCCGGATGGCGGTATCGACCTTTGCGGTGCGGATCGCCGGTGCAGCGCTCGCCTATCTGTCGCAAATCGTGCTCGCGCGCCTGTTGGGGGCGCATGACTATGGCCTCTATTCGGTTGCCTGGACTTTCGTGATCGTTCTGGGTGTCATGGCCTGCGGCGGCTTTTCCACCTCTGCCAGCAGGTTCATCCCGCAATATCTGCAGAACCGGGACATGGCGCGCCTGCGCGGGTTCTTGCGAACGAGCCGGCAAATGGCGTTTTTTCTCGGGGGCGCTGCGGCGGCCATAGGCATCGGCTGTCTCGCCCTGTTTCGCCCGCTTATTGATACGTCCTATTTCCAGCCCTTGTCGGTCGTCCTGCTGGCGCTGCCCTTCTTTGCCTTCGGACTGGTGCAGGACGGTATCGCGCGCAGCTACGACTGGTCGTCGCTGGCAATGCTGCCAACCTATATCTGGCGGCCGCTGGCGATCCTGTTCTTGCTGGTCGGTGCCGTTCTGGCCGGGTTTCGGCCCGATGCACTGACAGCTGCCATCGTGGCCGTCGTGGCAACGGCGCTGGTCGCGCTTTACCAGTTTGTGCATCTTCGCAGGCGGCTGGGCCCACGCGTTCCGAAGGGGCCGTACAAGGTCGAGTTTAGATCCTGGCTGGCGGTGTCCATGCCGATGCTGATGGTCGACGGTTTTCTGCAGCTGATCACCAGTGCTGACGTGATCATGGTGAGTTTCTTTCAGGATCCGGACGAGGTTGCGGTCTATTTCGCTGCATCCAGAACCCTGGCGCTGGTGCATTTTGTCTATTTCGCCGTAAGGGCCGCCTCGGCGCATCGCTTCTCCAGCTACACCCACAATAAGGATCTTTCGGGGCTTGCCGGTTACATGCGGCAGGCAACTCTCTGGACCTTCTGGCCGTCTGTGGCCGCGGGCGTGGGGCTGCTTCTGATCGCGCCGCTTCTGCTTGCTCTTTTCGGCAGCGATTTTGAAAGCGGCTACGAGCTGATCGCCCTCCTGATGATCGGCGTGCTTGCGCGCGCATCCGTCGGTCCGGCCGACGCGCTTCTGACGATGACAGGGCACCAGAACACCTGCGCCGGCATTTATGCCGGGACATTTGTTCTCAATGTCGTCCTCAATCTTGTTCTGATCCCGCTGCTCGGCCTTGCCGGAGCGGCCATTGCCACAAGTCTTGCGATCCTTTTTGAGGCCACTGCCCTTGCGGTTGTGGCAAAACGGAAGCTCAATATCACGACGTTCGTTTTGCCCTTGCTTTTCGCCAGGAACCGTCCGGTTGACCAATGATACGCTCTCTTCCGTGCAGCTCGAGGTCTTGTCCCTCGATCCGTTGAGCGCCGCCATACCGCTTGAGGACTGGCAGACGCTTTGTGCGGCTGCCCTCAGTCCGAACCCTTTCTTTGGTCCGGATTTCCTTCGTCCGTTTCTGGAAAAGATGAGCAAACAGGCGGTACGACTTGTCGTGGTCCGGGAGCGGCCGGGTGGCCGCTGGCTGGTGGCGGCCCCCGTCGGCCGACGTCGTTTTGGATTGGCCGTTGCGGTCAACACCACCTGGGCAAGCGAATACGCGCCGCTCGGAACACCGCTGATCCACCCGGACGCTGGTGCCGAGGCAATCGCCGCTTTCATCAATGCCGCCAGAGAGCCCGGGAATGCGCTCGCCATCCCCTATCTGCCGCTTCATTCCCAGTCGGCAACGCGCTTGAGGGCGGTGGGCGCGGGAAAGAAGTCGGTTCTGGCGAAGTCCTTCCGGGCGAGCCACGGCGCCGGAGCCACAGGCAAGTCACAACTTGCCGAGGCTGACAGCGGCAAGAGGCGCAAGGAAATGCGCCGGCTGATGCGCCGGCTGGGTGACCACGGCAAGACCTCCTTCCGCAGTCTGTCCGGATCTGATGCCGTTGCCGGGTTCGAAGCCTTTCTGGAGCTCGAGGCCTCCGGCTGGAAGGGCCGGTCCGGAACCGCGCTGGGCAGTCAGTCCGGGACGGCGGACTTTGCCCGCACGGCCGTCGCCAATCTGGCAAGTCGAAACGGGGTCCGGATCGACCAGCTCTGGTCGGGACAGACACTGGTTGCCGCCCTGGTGCTGTTTCAGCAGTCCGGCAAGGTGTATTCCTGGAAGATCGCCTTTGACGAGGAGTTTGCCCGCTATTCTCCCGGCGCCCAGATCGCGCTGCAGGCCTTGAAGATCAATCTCGCCATTCCTGGCTTCAGGGGAGCGGATTCCCTGGCCATTCCCGGGCATTCGATGATCGAGCCCTTGTGGCGAGGCCGGCTGGAAACCGGCACGATGCTTTTTGCCGATGGCCTGAAGCGGTCGTTGTGCAAGACGGACCTGAAGCTTGAACAAGCCCTGCGCCGAGCTGCACGGACGCTGAGAAAGCGCCTGCGCGCCTGAAACGGGCGATCCTAGCCTTCAACGCTCTCCAGGTCCCGCAATTTCCTGCGAATGATCTTGCCGGTGGTGGTCATGGGCAACGAGGTGACGAATTCGATTTCCCGCGGATATTCATGGGCCGACAGACGTTCGCGGACGAAAGTGCGGATATCGTTTTCCAGAGCTGCGCTTTTTTCCGTGCCTGGCTTCAGGACGATGAAGGCCTTGACGATTTCCGTGCGCAGCGGATCCGGTTTGCCGACAGCCGCGGCAAGCGCGATCGACGGATGCTTCAGCAGGCAATCCTCGATCTCGCCGGGGCCGATCCGGTAGCTTGCCGAGGTGATGATGTCGTCGTCGCGGCCAACGAAATGGACGTAGCCGTCCTCGTCCATCAGGCCCTGGTCGCCGGTGATCATCCAGTCTCCGATGAACTTCTCCCGCGTCGCCTCCGGCTTGTTCCAGTATTCCAGGAACATTACCGGGTCCGGCCGACGGATGGCGATCTGGCCGAGGGTTTCTGCCGGCAGCTCATTGCCTTCATCGTCGATGATCGCAACCTGATGGCCAGGCGTTGCCTTGCCGATGGCGCCAGAGCGGCTGACGCCAAGTGCGGCCGCAGAACCGAGCACTGCGTTACATTCCGTCTGGCCATAGAATTCATTGACGTTGAAGCCGAATTCCGTAGCGAACCAGTCATAGGTTTCCCTGCCGAGGGATTCTCCGGCAGAGCCGACGCTGCGCCAGGTGAGGTCGAAGCGCTCGGCCGGACGCTCCACAGCGCGCAGCATCTTCAAAGCCGTCGGCGGAATGAAGGCATTGCGGATCTTCTGTCTTTCAAGCAGATGGAAGGCGAATTCCGGGTCGAACTTGCGAGACGCGTGGCAGACCACCGGCACGCCGAGAGACAGAGCCGGAAACAGCGCATTCAGCAAGCCGCCTGCCCAGGCCCAGTCTGCGGGCGTCCAGAGCAAGTCACCTTCACGGCCGAGGAAATTCTGCGAAAGCTCGATGCCGGGCATATGGCCGAGCAGCACCCGGTGGCCATGCAACACGCCCTTGGGCTGCCCCGTGGTGCCGGATGTGTAGATCATCAAAGCCGGATCGTCGGGTGTGGTCGCAAGGGTCCGGTAGGTGTCGGACGCCTTGTCCAGCAGATCTTCAAACCCGAACACGCCGGTTTCCGGTCCGTCGACCGAGATCACCAGATCGAGGCCGGGCAGGTCAGACCGGATTTCCGCAAGCTTTGCCAGGCCGGCCGTGTCAGTCACCAGAACGCGGGCGCCGGAATCTGAGAGCCGGTAGCGCAGCGCCTCCAGCCCGAACAGGGCTGCCAGAGGCACTGCAATTGCGCCGGTCTTGTAGGCCGCCAGATGTGCGATGGCGGTTTGTGGGATCTGCGGCAGAAGCAGGGCAACCCGTTCGCCGCGGTTGAGCCCGAGGCCTTCAAGGGCGTTGGCAAGGCGATTGGCCGCCCGGTTCAGCGCAAGATGGCTCCAGTCCCGGCAGGAACCGTTCTCGAGAACCTGACGGATCGCGAGGCGCTCCGGGTCTCTTGCAGCCCATTCATCGCTGACTGCTGCGGCCATGTTGTAGGTTGCGGGCCGAGGCCAGCGGAATGTCTCTCTCAGCGCGTCGTAGTTGCCAGTAGGCTGCAGCATTTCAGAGCGTCCGGTGCTTCAATTTTGAGCAGCGGAGTGTAGGGCGGTCATTGCTGCAGCGCAATAGAGCCGAAATCCATCCTTTGAAAGCAGCGATGAAATCCTTAACCGGACTTCTGAAACACGCCGGCAAGTGTGGCTGGAATAAAATCTTATACTGTCATTATTCCTTATAAATTATCGGTTGTCCGAGTGGGTCAGCCATGCGCGATGGTCCTGAAATCGTTAACGCCCACCTGCGTGAAACAGGGGCATAACGCCACCATTCCGGTTGGTCTTTGACTGCGATTTTGTGGTGAGAAAATCAGCATCCGGTAGCAACGTGTTCACTAATAAATGCGAGATTTCCTTAACTTATGAGGATCAAAATCCCGCCAGGATAAAAAATAGTCCGGCTGGGGACCTGTAGATCCATGAAGATGTTTGGGCAGTCCGCGCTCGCTCGTGTCGGCGCGCTTTCCGTGAAACTGAAAATCCTTTCTCTAAGCCTTCTGACCGCAATCGGCATGTTGACGATCGGCGGGGTGTTCTGGTGGAGCCAGAACGAGGTGGCCGGAGCCTTCAACAAGCTTGATCAAAGCGCGGGACTGGCGCGCAGCGTTGCTGATCTTTCAGATATTGCGAACGGCATGCGCAACATCGGCAAGGGCTATCTGGCGCGGCCGGAGGAAAAGGATCACGAACTTTTCGAGGCCAAGCTCAGTGAGGCGCATGGGGTTCTGGATGACATCTCCGCCAAGCCTGTTGCCGCAGCCTTCAATGCGGAGATCGCAGACGTTCGCGACACGCTTGACGGGGCGTCGGGTGCCTTTTCGTCGCTCAATACCGTTCAGCGGGAAATCGGCTTCAATTCCGAAACAGGCCTTCGAGCAACTCTCAGCGAAAACGCCGACGAGGTGCTGAAGCGCCTGAAGAAGGAAATGCGCTTCGGTGGCGGTCCGGACTTCGAGAAGATGGTCACCACCATGCTCGATGTTCAGTTGTCGGAAAAGAAATTCATTCTCGACCGCAACGACGTTGCCCTCGGCAACTTCGAGGTGGCTTTCGGTCGGTATGAGCGCCTGTTGAAGAAGGCTTATCTGCCGAACGAGATCAAGGACGACGTCGGCACCAAGATGGCGATCTACCGGGAAGCGTTCGACGCCTATACGGCGGCGGTGGCCGAAAAGGACAAGTCGATCGAACTTCTGGAAACGCTGTTCGATCTCGTGCCGCCACGCCTGGAAGCGCTCAACAACGCCGCGCGCGACGCCGAACTGGCAGCCGAGCAGGATCTTGAAACCGTCCGGGCCTACTCGACCCTCGCCGTTGTCAGCGTGATCGCCGCTTTCCTGGTGTTCGGCGTCCTGGCCGGAATGCTCATCGGCCGGTCGATCGCCAATCCGCTTTCGCGTCTCCAGAACGCCATGGAAGAACTGGCGTCCGGGCATGTGGACGTCAATCTGCCTGCCGCCAAAGGCAGTGTCGAAATCGCCGCCATGGCGCGCACCGTTTCCGTTTTCCAGGAAAACGCTGTCGAACGGCAGCGCCTCGCGGCCGCATCGGAAGAAGAAAACGCGCAGCGCGACGCCCGTGTGGCCCGTCTTGAATCACTGATCGCCAATTTCGAGGCAACGGTCGGGCAGGCTCTGGAAAGTCTCGACCGGTCTACCTCTGACCTGACGCAGACCTCTGCCGCCGTCGAAGCCGCGGCGGACGATGTTGCCCAGCAGGCGGACCGGGCCGGCAACGCCGTGCGGGTGGCTGCTGAAAACGTCAACTCGGCCGCATCTGCCAGCGAGGAACTGGCAGCGTCTATCAACGAGATCTCCAACCAGGCGTCAAACTCCACGACGGTGGCCAAGAAGGCGGTTGCCAGCGCGGAAGGCACGTCCCAGACCATGGGGCAACTGTCCCGCGCGGCCGACCGGATCGGCGAAGTCATGGGGCTGATCCGCGATATCGCCAATCAGACCAATCTCCTGGCGCTCAACGCTACCATCGAGGCTGCCCGGGCAGGCGAGGCCGGCAAGGGCTTTGCGGTCGTGGCCGCCGAAGTGAAGCAGCTTGCGGACCAGACCTCGCGTGCGACGGAAGATATCGCCAGCCAGGTGGAAGCAATCCAGATGTCGTCGAGCCATGCGCTTGAAGCGATCGATGAGGTGACCGGTATCATCTCCGAAATGGAAGGCCTGGCCTCGGCCGTGGCATCGGCCGTCATTCAGCAGGATGCCGCGGTTCAGTCCATCGCCAAGAACGTGGTCGATGCCTCGACCCGCTCGCATGAAGGGGCCGAATGCATGACCGCGGTCGGTTCCGCCACCGAACACGCCCGGGCAACCGGCGGCGAGGTCGAGCAGCTGGCAACGTCGCTGTCCGAACAGGCAGCCCTTATCCGCAGCGAGATCTCCAACTTCCTTTCCGGTGTTCGCGCGGCCTGACCGCGAGACACCACGACGAACAAGGCCAGCCTTCCGCCAGGAAGGCTGGTATTTTTGTGTTTCGCGAGGTTGTGGCTGCGGAAAGAATTACTTCTTCGCAAGGGGATGTGCACTTTCCACCAGTTCGCGCAGGCGTTCGTCCAGGACGTGGGTGTAGATCTGCGTCGTGGAAATGTCCGCATGGCCCAGCAACTGCTGCACCACTCTGAGGTCGGCACCGTTCTGCAACAGGTGGGAAGCGAATGCGTGGCGCAGCACGTGCGGGGAAATCTTGCCGGCATCGAGACCGGCGGCGACGGCAAGGTCCTTCAGGTCTCGTGCAAAATGCTGGCGCGTCAGGTGTCCGCTGTCGCCATGGGAGGGAAACAGCCACGGGCTTTTTTCGTACGCCCCTTCGGCAGCACGCAGACCGACGTAGTCCTTCATGGCAGCCTGGGCAGCGCGGGACAGCGGCACCAGCCGCTCCTTGCCGCCCTTGCCCCTGATTTCGATCAGGCGGGCGTCCCTGAGCGCAGCGGTAACCGGCAGGGCAACCAGTTCCGAAACGCGCAAGCCGGTCGCATAAAGCACTTCGATAAGTGTGTACATGCGCTGCGTACGCAAGCGTGCCGCCGCGCTTTTCTGGGGCTTTTCGGTTTCCGCCCTGGCGGTTTCGATCAGCCTGTCGACGTCTTCCATCGACAGCACCTTGGGCAGGCTCGCGCGTTTTTTCGGGGCGGACAATGTGCGGGTCGGGTCATCTTCCCGGGAGCCCTCCGCGTAAAGGAACTTGTAGAACTGCTTCAGCGCGGACAAGCGTCTTGCCTGCGAGGTCTCGGCAAATCCGCGCCGGTTGAGATCGCCCAGGTAGGCCGAAATGTCTTCGGATTGCGCTGATGCAAGGGTTTTTCGGCCGAGGAAGCCTGAAAAATCCTCCAGGTCGCGTCGGTATCCGGCCAGCGTGTTTTCTGCCGCGCCGCGTTCGGCGGCCAGCATTTCGAGGAAGTTTTCAAGATCGAAACCGGTTGCCATTGCGTATGCCTTCGCAAAGGACCTGAAACTTGTCCCGTTGATAACCCGCCATTTGAAAGCGTGCGCTAGCGGCCGAAGCCGTCTTTCTTCACCCTAACCTCGATTTCCCGTTCACGCGGATCGACAAGGTTGGCCAGGGAGTAGATCGCGCCATAACCGAGCGCGCCGAGCAGCAGCAGCACGAGCAACAGGCGGGTCAGGGTCGGCACGTCGGCTGTCTCCAGGTCAGGGCGTCGGTCCGCTCACGGGCAAGCGAATCGGATAGGCGATTGTTTCAACAAGGCGGGGGCGCATGCAAGGCAAAGCAGCAGTCCGGCAAGCGGAGTTCCCCCGTGTCTTTTTTGACGAATATGCTAAAACGCCGCCATGACAGAACACGACAAGGCGCGGTCTTCCGAAGGAGGATCCGCGGAGACAGACGTAAAACCCGTTGATCTGGCCCGCCTGGTAGCTGCCCTGGGGCATCGGTCCATCGTTCTGGTGGGAATCATGGGCTGTGGCAAGTCGACCGTCGGCAAGCGGCTGGCGCACCGGCTGGGCCTTGAATTTGTCGACGCCGATACCGAAATCGAGCGCGCGGCCAACATGAGCGTGGCGGAAATTTTCGCCGAACACGGCGAGCCTTATTTTCGCAGCGGTGAAGAACGGGTGATCGCCCGTCTTCTGCGTGAAGGACCGCAGGTGCTGGCAACGGGCGGCGGCGCTTTCATGAGCGAGGCAACGCGGGCGGAAATCGCCGAGCTTGGCCTGTCCATCTGGCTGAAAGTCGATTTCGACACGGTCATGGCACGGGTCCGGCGCAGGTCCACGCGTCCACTGCTGCAAAACCCCGATCCCGAGGGAACGATGCGCAAGCTGATGGCTGACCGCGAGCCCGTCTATGCCAAGGCGGCCCTGACGGTCACCTCCAAGGACGTTCCGCATGAGGCGGTGGTCGATCAGATCGTCGCCACCCTTGCGGATCACCTGTTCGAACGCGAGGCCACCAGCGCCGCGCAAACATCAATGACCTGAATTTAGAAGCGTGACGGCATGGTAGACACGGTAGTGGCAAAAGCATTGTTGGGCCGGGACGAGAAAATCGTCCGGGTCGATCTTGGCGCGCGCAGTTACGACATCAAGATCGGTCGGGGGCTGCTTGAAGGAGCGGGAGCGGAAATCGCCGCCGTTATGCCCGGCGCGCGTCTTGCGGTCGTTGCCGATGAAACCGTTGCGGGCCTTCATCTGAAGGCTTTTTCGCAGAGCCTCAAGGCTGCCGGTCTGGAGCACACCGCCATCACGGTGCCGGCAGGCGAAAGCACCAAATGCTTCCGCGAATTCGAACGCCTGTGCGACGAGGTTCTGGCCGCCCGGCTGGAGCGCGGTGACGCGGTCGTTGCCCTTGGCGGCGGTGTCGTCGGTGACCTGACGGGCTTTGTCGCTTCGGCCGTGCGCCGTGGCATGGCCTTCATTCAGGTGCCGACCACGCTTCTTGCCCAGGTCGACAGTTCCGTCGGCGGCAAGACCGGCATCAATTCACGTCATGGCAAGAACCTGATCGGCGCTTTCCACCAGCCCGCCCTGGTGCTGGCCGATACCGCCATTCTGGATACGCTGCCGCTGCGCGACTTCCGCGCCGGTTATGCGGAAGTCGCCAAATACGGGCTCCTGGGTGATGCGGATTTCTTCACCTGGCTGGAGACCAACTGGCAGGCGGTTTTTGCAGGTGGCGCGGAACGGGACGAGGCCGTCGCAAGGTCCTGTCAGGCAAAGGCGGATGTGGTTGCTGCCGACGAGCTGGAATCCGGCCGCAGGGCGCTCCTCAATCTGGGGCACACGTTCGGCCACGCCCTGGAATCGGCGGTCGCCTACGAGACCGAGCGTCTGGTCCATGGCGAAGGCGTTTCCATCGGCATGATGCTGGCACATGAATTCTCTCAGCGCCTCGGCCTGATCGGCGAGGACACCGTCGAACGTGTCCACAAGCATCTGAGCGATGTCGGCCTGCCAGTGCGGGTGCAGGACATCCCCGGTCAGCTGCCACCGGCTGAAACGCTCATGGATATCATCGCGCAGGACAAGAAGGTCAGCCGGGGGGCGCTGACCTTCATTCTGACGCGCGGTATCGGCGAAGCCTTTGTCGAAAAAGGCGTCGATCCCGCACTGGTCTCTGACTTCCTGAAGGAGAAACTCGAGGCATGACGGAAACGGCTCTCTGGCTGGCGATTGTCGCCATCTTCGTTCTCCTGTTCCTGTCCGGCTTCTTTTCCGGTTCGGAAACTGCGCTCACCGCCGCATCGCGCGCGCGCATGCACCAGATGGAAAAAACCGGCGACTGGCGCGCCCGGGTGGTCAGCCTGCTGATCGCCAACCGGGAACGTCTGATCGGCGCGCTGCTCCTGGGTAACAACCTGGTCAACATTCTGGCGTCTGCGCTGGCAACCAGTGTGTTCCTGTCCCTGTTCGGCGACGCTGGCGTTGCGCTTGCCACCCTGGTGATGACCGCCCTCGTTCTGGTTTTTGCCGAAGTGCTGCCGAAGACCTGGGCCATTTCGAATCCGGAGCGGTTTGCGCTGGCGGTGGCGCCGATCGTACGCTTCGTGGTGGCCGTGTTCGGTCCGATCGTGGTCGGGGTGGAGTGGATTGTCCGCAACATCCTGAAGCTGGTTGGCGTCAATATCGGCGACGACACCTCGATCCTGTCGCCGCATGAGGAACTGCGCGGCGCCGTCGATCTGCAGCATATCGAAGGTGGCCTGGAAAAGGGTGAGCGCGACCGCCTCGGCGGTTTGCTCGACCTGGCAGAACTGGAAGTCTCGGACGTGATGGTTCACCGCACCAACATGGTGGCGCTGAATGCGGACGATGCGCCGGACAAGCTGGTGAACGCGGCTCTGGCATCGCCCTATACCCGCCTGCCGCTCTGGCGCGGGGAGAGCGACAATTTCGTCGGCGTGCTGCATGCCAAGGATCTGCTGCGTGCGTTGCAGGCGGCCGGTGGCGATGCTGCGAAGATCAACGTTCTGGATATCGCTGCCCCGGCCTGGTTCGTTCCCGACACGACCTCGCTTCAGGATCAGCTCAATGCATTCCTGCGCCACAAGTCCCATTTCGCGCTCGTGGTTGACGAGTATGGCGAGGTGATGGGCCTGGTCACGCTGGAAGACATTCTGGAAGAAATCGTCGGCGAGATCGCCGATGAGCACGACGTGGAGCTGGAAGGCCTGCGGCCGCAAGCCGATGGTTCGGTGATTGTCGACGGCTCGGTGCCGATTCGCGACCTCAACCGCGCTGCCGACTGGAGCCTGCCGGACGACGAGGCGACCACAATCGCCGGTCTGGTCATTCACGAAGCACGGATGATTCCGGACGAGCGCCAGATCTTCACCTTCCACGGCTTCCGCTTCACGGTGCTGCGGCGGGAGAAGAACCGCATCACGCGGCTGCGCATCATGCCGCTTGGCCAGATACCCGGCGTCAAGATGCCGGCCGGAGCTGCCCAGGCCGTTGCGGGAGCAGCTGCGAAAGCAGGCACCTGAGCCAAGAATCCACCCGGCTTCAAAGGCCGGGTGGAGCTAGCCAGGCTGATTTGTGGCTGGTTGGAAGATCAGTAAAAAGGCGAGCCTGTCAACCGCCCGAAACCCGAGCCGCGCGGGGATCCGGTTCGCTGTCAGCGCGGATTTCCAGCGCCAGGGCGTGCACTCCGCCGGCAATTTCGTCTGCAAGCAGGTCGTTGATCGCCCGGTGCCTCGCCACGCGGTTCATGCCTTCGAAAGCGGCTGCGGCGATCTGTACCCGGAAGTGGGTTTCGCCGCCCTCGCGCCAGCCACCGTGGCCCCTGTGCTTTTCCGACTCGTCGATGACGTTCAGAAAAGACGGCGAGAAGGCTGCGGAGAGTTTGTCGGTGATCGTCTGCTTTGTGCTCATGTGTCTCACTTGGCGTAGCTGTTTTCGAAGTTCAAGTCTTTCGTGGTCCGGCCCTGCCTGATACAGTGCCGGGCTCTTCGACTTTCGAAATCCGGTGCGGGGAAATTAACTTTGGATACCGGGACAATGCAACGGCCTGCGGCTTGCCCGTCGGCCCTCACACTTCAATATTTCGGCGCATGAAACTGGACTCAAAACTCTTCGACAGCATCCGTGTGAAACCGGACAAGGAACGGGTGGAACAGGACCGCCATCCTTCGTGCGACCATCCGGGTTGCAAGCGGCCAGGCACGCACCGGGCGCCGAAAGGGCGTGACCGGGAGGGGCAGTATTTCAATTTCTGCGTCGACCATGTGCGCGAATACAACAAGTCCTACAACTATTTTACAGGTATGGGCGACGACGACGTGCGCACCTATCAGAAGGACAGTCTGACGGGGCACCGGCCGACCTGGAAAATGGGCGTAAACCGGCAGGCAGCCGAGGGGCCGGACGGGTTCGACGCCCGCTCCAGCATGCGCTCCAATGCGCAGCGGCGCACCGAGCAAGTTCGGCGACCGCGCGAAAGAAAGCTACTAACGCTTGAAAAACGTTCCCTGGATGTGCTCAATCTGCCTTACACAGCCCGTGGCGCCGAAATCAAAGCGCGCTATAAGGAGCTTGTTAAATTGAACCATCCGGATGCCAATGGCGGTGACAGGTCTTCCGAAGACCGCCTGCGGGAAATCATTCAGGCGTATAACGTTCTGAAAAAAGCCGGTTTCCTTTAGAGCCTGCAGGGTCCTGCCGGCTTTTCCCAAACGACCCTTCCCGAACTTCCGGGACTGCGGAGGACTGATGACTGAGACGACGACTGCGGCCATGGCCATGCCGGACACTGAAATTTCCGTAGAAGAGGTTTTCGGTTTCAAGTCCGACCTCAAGGTACCTGCATTTTCCGCGCCGTCAGAACATGTGCCCGAGCGTGACGAAGACTACCTGTTCGACCGCGCGACCACGTTGGCGATCCTGGCGGGTTTTGCCCATAACCGGCGCGTGATGGTGACCGGGTATCACGGTACCGGTAAATCGACCCACATCGAGCAGGTGGCGTCGCGTCTCAACTGGCCGTGTATCCGCGTCAACCTGGACAGCCATATTTCCCGTATCGATCTGGTCGGCAAGGACGCGATCGTGATCAAGGACGGCAAGCAGGTCACCGAGTTTCGCGACGGGATCCTGCCCTGGGCCTATCAGCACAATGTCGCGCTGGTCTTCGACGAATACGACGCCGGCCGTCCGGACGTGATGTTCGTGATCCAGCGTATCCTGGAATCTTCCGGCCGCCTGACGCTGCTCGACCAGAGCCGGGTCATCCGTCCGCATGCCGCCTTCCGGCTGTTCGCCACCGCCAACACGGTCGGTCTCGGCGATACCTCCGGTCTTTATCACGGCACGCAGCAGATCAACCAGGCGCAGATGGACCGTTGGTCGATCGTCACCACGCTGAACTACCTGCCGCATGACAACGAGGTGGATATCGTTCTGTCGAAGGCCAAGCACTTCCAGTCGGACGAAGGCCGTAACACCGTTTCCAAGATGGTGCGCCTGGCGGACATGACCCGGAACGCCTTCATCAACGGCGACCTGTCCACGGTCATGAGCCCGCGTACGGTCATTACCTGGGCGGAAAATGCCCAGATTTTCGGCGATGTCGGCTTTTCCTTCCGTCTGACCTTCCTCAACAAGTGCGACGACATGGAACAGTCCCTGGTGGCCGAGTTCTATCAGCGCTGCTTCGGTGAAGATCTGCCGGAATCCTCCGTCAACGTAGTCATGAGCTGAGGTCCCGATGGCACCGCGGCCGGGTCACAATTCCCTTCCGGGCAACAAGCCCGCACCGAGCACCGAGCCATTCAAGCAATCGGTGTCCGGTACCATGCGGGCGATTTCCGGAGAACCGGAACTGGAAGTCATCTTTTCCGGTGACCGGCCCGGTCTCAGCGGCATGTCCGCGCGCTTGCCCGAGCCCTCGCGCAAGATCAACGCGCGCGAGATCGCGATCACCCGTGGCCTGTCGGACAGCATCGCCCTGCGCATTGCCTGCCACGACAAGGCTGTTCATTCCAAGAACATGCCGCAGGGCCCAGACGCACGGGCGATCTTCGAAGCGGTCGAACAGGCCCGCTGCGAAGCCGTTGGCGCACGCCGGATGCAAGGGGTTGCCGACAACCTGTCGGTGATGCTTGACGACCGGTTCCGCAAATCCGGTGCGCCGGATATCTCCAGCCGGGAAGAAGCGCCGCTGCAGGATGCCCTGTCCCTGCTGGTGCGTGAACGGCTGACCGGCGCAAAGCCGCCGGAAAGCGCGACAAAGCTCGTCGACATGTGGCGTGGCTGGATCGAGGACAAGGCCGGTGCCGACCTCGACAGGCTGGAAGCCGAAGTCGAGGACCAGAATTCCTTCGCGGCCCGTCTTCGCGACGTCCTGAAATCGCTC
The DNA here is from genome assembly GCF_053005225.1 of Roseibium sp. RP-7. Classification (NCBI taxonomy): domain Bacteria; kingdom Pseudomonadati; phylum Pseudomonadota; class Alphaproteobacteria; order Hyphomicrobiales; family Stappiaceae; genus Roseibium; species Roseibium sp. RP-7. Next base: position 197,203 of record NZ_JBRKQA010000003.1, on the reverse strand, counting down.
GACATGGGCGATGAGCTTGGCGATCACGACCAGGACATGGACCCGGAAGAAAACGAGGACCAGGGCAACAACGACGAAGCTGAATCGGGCGACGACAGCGAAGAAGATTCCGGCGAACAGGAAGCCTCTCCGCAGGAGATGGAACTTTCCGGCGAAGAGCAGGAAAGCGGCGATACGGAAGCCGCCGAAGCCGATATGGAAGACTTCGCCGATCAGGACATGTCGGAGGATACCGAGGAGCCGGGCGAAAGCGACCGGCCCGATACGCCGTTCTCCAACCGGCCGGAATCCGACTACCGCGTGTTCACCACTCAGTTTGACGAGACGATTACCGCTGAAGAACTTTGCGACATGGCGGAGCTCGATCGTCTGCGCGGGTTCCTGGACAAGCAGTTGACCCACCTGCAAGGGGCCGTGGCGCGCCTTGCCAACCGATTGCAGCGCAAGCTGATGGCGCAGCAGAACCGGGCCTGGGACTTCGACCTTGAAGAAGGGCTTCTGGACACCGCACGGCTGACCCGTGCCGTAACCGATCCGATGGCCCCGCTTGCCTTCAAGCAGGAGCGGGACACCAATTTCCGCGACACGGTCGTGACGCTGCTTCTGGACAACTCGGGATCCATGCGCGGGCGTCCGATCACCGTTGCCGCCACTTGTGCCGACATTCTGGCGCGCACGCTGGAGCGCTGCGGCGTGAAGGTCGAGATCCTTGGCTTCACCACCAAGGCCTGGAAAGGCGGCCAGTCGCGGGAGAGCTGGATCGGTGCGGGCAAGCCACCGACACCTGGCCGGCTCAACGACCTGCGCCACATCATCTACAAGTCTGCGGATGCGCCCTGGCGCCGGGCCAGGCGCAATCTCGGCCTGATGATGCGCGAGGGCCTTTTGAAGGAAAACATCGACGGCGAAGCCCTGCTGTGGGCTCATGACCGGCTGATGGCACGGCCCGAACAACGTCGCATCCTGATGATGATTTCCGACGGCGCGCCGGTGGACGACACCACGCTTTCGGTCAACCCGGGTAACTATCTGGAGCGCCACCTGCGCTACGTCATCGAGGAAATCGAGACCCGGTCACCGGTCGAGCTGATCGCCATTGGTATCGGACACGACGTCACGCGCTACTACCGACGGGCGGTCACCATTGTCGATGCCGAAGAATTGGCAGGTGCCATGACAGACCAGCTTGCCAACCTTTTCGACGACGAGGTGGACACCTCCTTCAACACGCGTGGCCGCCGTCGCCGCGCGGGTCATCGTTAGTCGGCAGGATCTGGAAAACATGGGAGCAGAAAGGCGTCTTTCGGCAGGCAGCTTCGCGCTGGCTGCCGTCTTTCTCTCCACTTTCTGGTTTGCTGCGCCCGCAGCCGCCGGGGCGCCGGAGCTGCTTTCGGGCGGACAGCCGGTCAAGGCCCGTACCCGGTCCATCGACACATTCCGCATAGGGCTTGCCGATACGACCTTCGGCAAGCTGACTTTTCTTGGCGGTCTGGAGCTGATAGCCGCGGACCGCAAGGTCGGCGGGCTTTCCGGTCTGATCAGTCTGGACGGGGGAAGCGAATTTCTGGCGGTCACCGACAACGGACATTGGGTCAGTGGCCGAATCGTGCAGACAGCGGATGGCAAGCCGACGGAGATCGAAGACCTGCGTTTCGCGCCGCTATTGGGTGCCGATGGCAAAACGCTCGATGCACGTTGGGGTCATGATACCGAGGCACTGACGCTGTCGGGCTCCGGTCTTTATGTCACTGCTGAAACCCGCAACGCCATCTACCGGTATCCGTGGCCGATTTCGACCGGCAAGGAAAGGATGATCGGTGAAGTCGCGCTGCCGCAGGATATTCGTGATCTGCCGCGCAACACCGGACTGGAAGCTCTGGCGGCCGGGCCGGAGGACGGCCCGTTGGCCGGCAAGCTCGTGGCTGTCGCGGAATCAGCGCCAAGCGACCTGCATGATCTGTCTGGCTTCATCATCGGTCCGGACGGCACGGAACGCTTCACCATCCGCCGGTATGAGCGCTTCGATGCGACGGATGCGGCGTTTCTGCCCGGTGGCGACATGATTCTGGTGGAGCGCCGCTTCAGCCTGCGTGATCTGATCGGCCTGCGGCTGCGGCGGTTCAAAGGAGCCGACATTGCTGCCGGAGCCGTTCTGGAAGGCGAGTTGCTGCTGGAGGCCGACTTCAACTCCCAGATCGACAACATGGAAGCTCTGGGTATTCACACCAATGAAAACGGTGAAACAATCCTGACGCTTGTCTCCGACAACAACCGTTCGATCCTGCAGAGGACCTTGTTCCTGAGGTTTCGACTGGAAGATTGAGGCGCAGGAGCACTTCTGCCCGGCAAGTCCATCCCCGGACGACCAGCTCCGCCTTTTTCGCGCCTGGTGCCTAGGCGGCAGTTCCCTTCGGCATGGCCTGAAACAGGCCGAGCACGATGCGGTAAGGGGCGAGCAGGGCGACGGCAACCAGCATCTTGACCAGGAAGTCTCCCACGGCCAGCGACACCCACAGCAGCGCCTGGGTATCGTCGCTGATGCCCAGGAAGGGCACCGGGAAGGCGAGCGAGCTGTCGTCCATCCCGAACAGGCCGTCGATGAAGGCAAAGCTGGCGGAAAAGGCGATGCCGAAGAACAGGAGCGTGTCGATTACCGAGCCGATGAAGGAAGAGGTGATCGGCGCTTTCCACCAGGACAGCTTTCGCATGCGGTCGAATATCGTCACGTCCAGCAATTGCGCGACCAGGAACGCGGTTCCGGAGGCGATGGCAATGCGGGGCGTCGCCAGCCAGATCGACAGGATCACGGCAATCAGGAAGCCGGCAATCACAACCTTGCGAGCGGCGGTCGGGCCGAAGCGGCGGTTGGTGAGATCGGTCACCAGGAAGGCGACGGGGTAGGTGAACGCACCCCAGGTGAGCGTATCGGCAAGATTGACACCGCCGATGAAATGCTCGACCGGGAACTGGACCAGAAAGTTGGATGCAACGACAACAGCCGCCATCGCCAGAATGGCGACTACGTGATGGCTCGCGGAGAAGGTCCGGGTTTCGGTCATGTGTTCACCTCATAACGACAGACGCCCAACCGATATCGATTGGGCGTCCTGTAAAGGTTCTTTGCAAGTATGCGAGCTGCCTGCTGCCGGAACAAGCCGTGCAGGCGCTTCAGGCCTTAAGCGGCAGCGGCTTCAGCCTGCTTGCGCTTGATGTCGACCTTGATCTTGCGAGCAGCATCGGACAGGTCCGCGTCGCTTGCCTTCATCAGGTATGCGTCCAGGCCACCGCGGTGTTCGACGGAGCGCAGTGCGTGTGCGCAGACCTTCAGCTTGAAGGTTTCGCCGAGCGTGTCGCTGATGAGGGATACGTTGCACAGGTTCGGCAGGAACCGGCGGCGGGACTTGTTGTTAGCGTGGGAGACGTTGTTGCCCGTCATCACATCTTTGCCGGAGAGTTCGCAACGGCGTGCCATGATATCACCTTTTGTTTTCGTGGCTGGGCCGTTACTTTGAACCCAGCAAGTCCAACCGGAACCGGCGCGGACCTGAGGCCCGGCGACATCGTCTCCGGCATTTCTCGGAAAAAGTTGCCCCGCTATAATGCGAGTGAAGGCCAACGTCAAGACATCTCCGCCGCTTTGCGGAGATTCACTGCTTTTATTTGCAGGACGCCCGGCTGTTAACCAGTGAGTTACCATAATTTAGAATGATTGGGGTCGTTCATCGAGCGGGATTTATGGTATCTTTCCGTCGCGGAACACTCATGGCGCGGGGGCGCAATTCGCTGCCAGACGGCAGTCCGGAGGTTTTGAAGTGTTTGGTTTGATGTCTCTCGGGCGGCTGGTCGCCCTGCCAATGCTTGCTGCGGCGCTGCTGACGACACCGGCGGAAGCCAAGAAAAACAGCGTCGGCGGCCTTTACAATATTTCGATTGCCGGCTTCAAGGTCGGGCGCGGAACGCTGTCGCTCGTCATGCAGGGCAATGCCTATTCGGCCAAGGTCAGCCTGGAGCCGGCAGGGATCGGCACGCTGTTCACCACCGGCAAGGGTGGAGCGGAAGCATCCGGCTGGATGGTCGGATCGCGCGTCGTGCCGTCGAAATACAGGATGGCGTCGCACGCCTCCAATCTCGATTTCTACGTCAACCTGAGCCAGGGCTCCGGGTCCATCCGTTCAATGGAAGTCGCGCCGCAGTTCAAGCCCAATCCGGAGCGGATCAAGGTGACTGACCGGCATACGCGCAATGCGATCGATCCGCTGAGCGCCGCTCTGATGCCGGTCGGTCGTGCCAAGGACAGTCTCGGGCCGAAGGCCTGTTCGCGTCGTCTGCCGGTGTTCGACGGCTGGACACGGTTCGATATCAAGCTGAGCTATTCCGGCACGAAGGAAGTCTCGGGCCACGGCTATGACGGCCAGGTCGTCGTTTGCAAGGCCCGCTGGGTACCTGTCGCCGGGCACCGCCCGTCCAAGGATTCGGTCAAATACATGGCTCAGGCCAACATGGAAGTGTGGGTTGCGCCGATGGGCCGTGACAACGTGCTCGTCCCCTACCGGATTTCCATCGATACAAAGAACGGCCGCTTGATCGTGGAAGCAGACAAGCTCAAGATCGACGGTGCTGGCAGCGATCAGGCATCCGTCGACTGATCACCGACCCTTCTTCGGCCCTTTCCGGCAAAAAAACCGGGAAGGGTTTCCCAGGCGCGAGAGGCTTTCAATCCCTGTTTGCCGGCACACCGAGACTTGCGCCCACTTGCGTCTCTTGATACAGCCCTCCAACTATGCGTTCAGGCACGCTTGCGTTGCCTGGAGCATCTTGCGTTGTTCAGACGCGGCAAAGATGCTTGAACGTCTTTGAAATGATCGACATTCGGGTGGCTGGTCGCTTTCGGCTGGTAATCCTTCGATCTTGTGACAGAATTTCCGGAGCGGCCGCCGGACGTAAGGCGGTGCCGGCTTGTTTCAGGTAACCGAGTAAATGCACAGCTATTTGGAATTCGAAAAGCCCGTTGCAGACATTGAAGGCAAGATCCAGGAGCTGCGCGCTCTGGCCGGGGAAGATGGCGAAGCCGTCAATGTCGACAGTGAAATCGACCGGCTGAAAACGAAATCCTCGCAAACGCTGCAGGACCTCTACGCCAAACTGACGCCCTGGCAGAAAACGCTCGTTGCCCGCCATCCCGATCGCCCGCATGCCGTTGCCTATATCGCCGGTCTGATCGAAGATTTCACGCCGCTTGCCGGTGACAGGAAGTTTGCCGAAGATGCAGCGCTGATCGCCGGCATCGGTCGTTTTCGCGGTCAATCGGTGGCTGTCCTGGCTCAGGAAAAAGGCCACGACACCGAAACGCGTCTGAAGCACAACTTCGGCATGGTCCGTCCGGAAGGTTACCGCAAGGCAGTCCGGGTCATGGAAATGGCCGAACGTTTCGGCCTGCCGCTGATCACCTTTGTCGACACCTCCGGCGCCTATCCGGGACGCGGGGCTGAAGAGCGCGGCCAGTCCGAAGCCATCGCCCGCTCGACGGATGTCGGCCTCGGCCTTGGAACGCCGTCCGTTTCCGTCGTCATTGGCGAAGGCGGCTCCGGTGGTGCGATAGCGATCGCGACCGCCAACAAGGTTCTCATGATGGAACACGCGATCTATTCGGTGATTTCACCGGAAGGCGCCGCCTCCATCCTGTGGCGCGACAGCGCCAAGGCGCAGGACGCTGCGACAGCACTGAAGATCACCGCACAGGATCTCAAGCAGCTCGGTGTCATCGATGACATCATCAAGGAGCCTGTCGGCGGTGCGCACCGTGCACGTGAAATCGTTATCGACAACGCGGGCAAGGCGATCGAATCTGCGCTGAAAGAGCTGGCAGGCCTGTCGCCGGATGAAATACGCAAGCAGCGGCGCGAAAAATTCATCGCTATCGGCAGAACCCTGAGCTAGGTCTTCCGGTTGCCGGGTTCGGCGATATCGCCACGCTGGCAACCGCGCTGTTCACCAAACTGCTGTATTTCGGAAAAAAACGATGCAAGGCCGCCGTAAAACCGGCCTTTTTGCCATCCTGTGGCCAGAATTTGCCGTCATTCAGGCGAAGTTGGGACGCACAAGATGACGCTTGGGCAAGTTTTTGTTCCTATCACCATAATTTTGGTCGCAGGCACAATCCGGTTTCAGTAACTTATCGTCAACCATCATTCCCTAGCCTTTGCGCGGGGGCGAGGACGCAGGAAGTGCGGCAAGGCAGTTCGTTCGCCTTTGTCGGTTTCCGCTTAGTTTGGGACAGTATCATGGTCTTTCGGCGCCTTATGAACACGCCAGCCGGCCTTCTTCTTGGCAACAGCGGCCTGAGTGGCCGCAAGGCAGCCCGTCTTGGTGCGGCGCTGATGCTTGCCGGTGTGCTGGCGGCTTGCCAGGCAGACGAATTCACTGCAGGCCCCAACAAGGCGCAGCAGCCCGTCAGCGCGTCGATCAAGCGCAAGATGAACGATCTCAACATGAGCTCGACCTCGCCGATCATGATCCGGATCTTCAAGGAAGAAAGTGCTCTGGAAGTCTGGAAACAGACCCGCACGGGCAAATACCAGCTTCTGGACGAGTTCGAGATCTGCAAATGGTCCGGCAAGCTCGGCCCGAAGTTCAAGGAAGGCGACCGTCAGGCCCCGGAAGGCTTCTACGAGATCACGCCTGCCCTGATGAACCCGAATTCCAGTTATCACCTGGCTTTCAACCTCGGTTACCCGAATTCCTATGACCGCTCCCACGGCCGAACCGGCTCGCATCTGATGGTGCATGGCGCCTGTTCGTCCCGTGGCTGCTACGCGATGACGGACGAGCAGGTCCAGGACATCTACGCGCTTGCCCGCGACAGCTTCAAGGGTGGTCAGCGCTCCTTCCAGGTTCAGGCCTTTCCCTTCCGCATGACGCCGGAAAACATGGCTCGCCACCGCGACAGCGAGCACATGGAATTCTGGAAAATGCTGAAGACCGGCTACGACCATTTCGAGATCACGCAGACCCCGCCGCAGATTTCCGTCTGCGAGAAGAAATACGTTTTCGATGCTACCACGCTGGTTGAAGGCGTGCCCTTCCGGGCCAGCGCCAAATGCCCCGACTATCAGGTGAGCCCGAGCATCGCGACGGCAGTTGCCTCCAAGCAGCGCCGCGACAACGAGAAATACCAGCAGCTTGCTGCCCGCTTCGATGCTCGTGACGAGCGCCAGAAGCGCTGGGAAGAGCGCTCCAACCGGCTTGCCGAAGCGCTTGGCGGCGGTGAGGACGACACCAACCCGGCTGTTGCCACGGCCGAGACGGCTGCGCCTGACGTACAGCCCGCCGACGAAACGGCGACGGCTGCAGTTCCTGCAGAAGCGGCTCCGGCAGCACAGCGGCGTCCGGGCTCGGCGGTCGAGACCGCCTTTGCCCCGCAGGACCAGTCGGGCGGCAGCTCTGTCGGAAGCTTCTTCAAGCGTTGGGTACCCTTCGGTCCGAAAGCTTCGGAAGAAGGCGCTGGTGTTGGCCCGATCGAAACCGAAGTGGTTCCGGATACCAAGCCGAACTGATCGGTCCCTGTCCCGGCTTCAGCCTCATACCCGGTCTTCAGCTCCATGGAGATCCCGCCCCCCCGGATGATGTCCACATCCAGAGGATTGCAAAGTCCTCAGGATGTGGAGGGAATGCGATCCGAACTGCGTGACGGTGGAGTGAGCAGATCTTGCGTGATGTGGGAAACTCGGGGCGCAAGCCCGCAGGCACAGCCTGCCTCAACGGACGTTATTTGATCGCGGTGATGGCGGCCCATTGGGTTGGTCTGCGGTCGTAACCACTTCCCAACCAGGTTTCTGTTTCCAGGATGCTCCAGGTTGCCGCTTCTCGCCAGATCGCAGTCAGTTCGTCCTGAGGCAGAAGATTGTAGTAGCGACCAAACGCGTCTGTGCCTTCGTTGGTGCCAACCTTGAAACTGGCCCAAACGACCCCGTTGTCGTGCAGCGCCCGATGAATTCTCTCCACCACATCGCCGAGGTCGGCTCTTGGAGCGTGTGTCAGTGCAGCGCAGGCATAGACGCCGTCATAAAGCTCAACCGCATCAAGCTCGTTAAACAACATGGTCCGAACCGGCTGGCCTAACCGTTGCGCAGCTATCGCAGCGAGTTCGGACGAGCCATCCGTCGCATCCAGGACGAAGCCGGACTTGAGTATGGCCTCGGCGTCCACACCGCCTCCGGTTCCCAGTTCCAGAATTCTGCCCTTTGCTTTGCATCGCTCCAGGAAGGCAGGCAATCTGGGATTAGGCGTCTCCTTGTCGGCAACATATTCCTTGGCAGTGGTGTTGTAAAAATTCACTGTTTCGCTGGTCATTGATGACGCTCGCCCCTCCCCATCAGGTTCAATTTCAAAGCCGCATAACTTGAAGTTGTGGCGGCTGTTTGCGGCGCAAAGTTGGCCTGGAAGGCCGTTGTTGAGGAGGGAGCCTTATCGTGCCGGGATTTGAGCGGAGCATTCCTGGCGGGAGCGCTTGCACGGAAGAAAAAGGTGGGCAGATCTCGGGATCCTCGACACCTGTCAGGACGGCAGCAGGCCCTTTGCCTCAAGCGTCATTCTTGTGGCTTCGTTGAGATCATATTTGCCGAGATCTTCGGGAAGGACCCATGCGAAGTCCTCGAACTCTTCGTTGATGGAAACGTTGCGGTTCGCCGCCTTGCAATCAAATATGAGATAAATCATGTAAATCTGCTCGGAAGTGCCGTCCGGGTAGGTCTTTGTCCGGACATCGTCGCGAAACGTCCAGGGTTGGACGTCCTCAATCGTCAGGTCGGATCCCAGTTCTTCCGAGATTTCTCGAAGCAGCCCTTCTGTCATCCGCTCACCCTGTTCCAGACCGCCACCCGAAAGTGCCCATTGTCCGGGAAAGACACCCCGGTCGCTTGGCATCTTGCACAGAAGGTACGCGCCTTCGTTTTCGATCAAAGGGCAAACAATAATTCTCTGACGCATGTCTTTCTCGATCTAACTGATTTTACGAGGAAAAGTCCGGCTACGATCCGCGGCAACGGCGGCATTCGTCGCAACAGGGGGCAGTCTCCCGAACTCTTGAAAGGTTGAGAGAGCAATAGACGGGTTGTTTGCGATGGAGTGTCGATCGGTGTTTTGAAAGACAAAAGCTACCGCGTCGATCACGTGCTTGTCTTTTACTGCAGCGGCGGCAATCCCCTTGAAATGCCTTCCTGCAGCACGGCCGGGTCGTAGGCCTTTCGCGAGAAAACCTCGCGCACCAGAGGTTCGAAGCTTTCCAGCGTGTCCATTTCATAATCGGGATCGAAGGAGGACTGGTCCCAGCGTTCGCAGAAGTCGGCGCAGGCCTGAAAGTGCATGTGATCCTTGAACTGATCGCGGGCGTTTTCGTCCCAGCCATAGTGACGGCCGTAATAGAGCATCTGGAAAATGCCGTGATGTTCCACCACCCAGGCAACCTCGTCCCGCACGAAGGGGCGGATGACCTCGGCAGAGAATCGGTCGTGGTTCTGCGGGGCCAGCCCGTCGCCGATATCGTGCAGAAGCGCGCCGACGATCCAGTCGATGTCCGCCCCTTCCCGACGCGCCCTTGTGGCCGCCTGCAGGCCATGCTGCATGCGGGTGATCTTGTAGCCGGACAGCGTGTCCTCGTTCTGGCGCTTCAGCTCGGACAGGATCCGTTCCGGTGTCAGGGCGTGATAGGGCCGCTCCGCTTCCGCCAGCAGATCGTAGTCTTCCTTGGTGCCGTCTTTCATCTGGATGAAGGACACTGTTTTCATGGCGCACACTCCTGTTTTGCGGGAGTGTGCGCCAGGACTTCCGATAAAGTCCAGACAGGAAACGCCCTGCTTCTGTGGAGGCCCTCTGCCTAGTTTGACACTGGCGCCGGAAGGTGCGGCAGAACCGCTTCGATTGCCAGGCCGAGCGACAGCAGATGCCGGTCGGAATAGGCGGGGCCATCAAGCTCCAGGCCGACGGGCAGGCCGTCCGATGTCAGCCCCGCGGGCAAGGACAGGCCCGGAATTCCGGCGACGGAACCCGGATCGGTGTTGCGGATGAACGTGGGGAAGGTCGGTACGTCTTCTCCGTTCAGCGACACGGTTTCATCGGAACCGGTGATGGGCTGTGCTGGCAGCGGGGTTGTCGGGAAAACCAGTGCGTCCAGCTTGTTGGCTGCAAAGACTTCAGCATATCCGGCCTGGATCAATGGCCGCATGTCGTCCATTGCCTCCCGGTAAACAGCATCCGGAATCGCCTGGTTGCCCAGCACCAGATTGTCGAAGACGAATTTGACGTCGGGGCTGGCGACTTCATCGGCTATGTCCTGCAGCCCGAGCCCGGTTTCATGCATCTCCAGAAAGACGGCAAGATCCCGTTTCACTTCCCACAGGGCGATCGGGAAACCGGCTTTTCCGGCAAGTTCAAGCTCTGTGCTGATATCGACGGGGACAAGGGTCACGCCGGCGGCCTGCAGCTTGTCCAGAGCTTCCTTGAAGAGACGATCCGTTTCCGGTGAGAGGTTGTCCGTCAGCACGCCTGGAACACCCAGACGGACGGTGCCGAGGTCTGCAGGGTCGAGTGTCGCAGTGCTACCCGTGATCACCGCATCGAGGAGGACCAGGTCGGAAACCGTTCTTGCAATCGGACCGGGCGTGTCGCGTGTCGCGGAAATCGGCACGATACCTTCCGCCGGGTAGCGGCCTGTGGTCGGGCGCAGACCGGAAACACCGTTGAGTGCCGAAGGAATACGCACCGAGCCGCCCGTGTCGGTTCCAAGGCCGGCGGGCGCCAGCCTGGCACCGATCGCAGCGCCGGTGCCGCCACTCGAGCCGCCGGCAAAGCGGTCCGGATCATAGGCGTTGGCAACCGCGCCGAAGGCGGCGTTGTTCGAGGTGATGCCGAAAGCAAGTTCGTGAAGATTGGTCTTGCCGAGCAGGATCGCGCCCGCATCGCGCAGTTTCTTCAAGACAGGCGCGTCTTCTGCGGGCACCCATCCTTTCAGGGCAGGCGTCCCACCGGTGGTTGGCAGGCCAGCGGAGGCAATGTTGTCCTTCACGACAATCGGCACGCCGTGCAGCGGTCCGAGGGGTTCACCTGCCTTCACGCTTTCATCGGCGGCAGCAGCGGCTGCAAGCGCGCCTTCGCTGTCGAACGTGATGTAGACATTGCCCGGGTCATCGCCGGTTCTGGCGATGAGGGCGTTGACGAGATCCGTGGCTGTCAGCGTCTGTCCGGCTATGGCGCTCGCCGTTTCCGCTGCACTCATGGTGGTGATGTCGTCGGCGGCAAACGCCGGACCGGCAAAGAGGGCTGCGATCGCAGTCAGTCCTGCTGTGAGATGCACTTTCATGTTTGTTCCCCTTCTTGTGCATGAGGGAAACAGAAAACGCCTGTGCCTTTTCCGGCGCATCCTCGAAAATGAGGAGGCGCTTCGTTTATTGGAGAGAAAGTCGCGTGTTGACGCTGGCGAGCAGTTCCGCCCGGCTGGTCACCCCCGATTTTTGAAACATCGCCTTGAGGTGGGTGCGAACGGTCGTGACGGAGATTTCAAGTTCCGCCGCAATCTCGCGGTCGCGCTTGCCTTCACTCACCAGGCAAAGCACGTCCTGTTCCCGGCTGGTGAGCCCGTGGTGGCCCGCCCAGGCCGTCAAGCGCAATCGGGGGTCGGCATCGCGCTGTTTGCGTTCGTGTGCCTGCATGTTCGCAAGGGCATGTCCGAAGGACGTGCCGATCGCATTCAGTATTTCCAGGTCGCGCTGCTGGAAGGTTTCCTTGCCGGCGCCGCGCCAGATGCGCAGGTCGCCCAGATGGCCGGTCGCCGCATAGGCATGGAAGTTCATGCCCTGATGCAGGCCGTCCCGTGCCAGAAAGTCGTTGTAGAATTCGGTGCGCAGGAAGTCTTCCCGGGAAATGACCTGGTCGAGGTGGGTGGCGCGCCGGCACATGCGGAACCTGGGTGTAATCGGATCGCAGTGCTGGAAATGCTGCTGGTAGGCGGCGAGATTGCTCTCGTCCATGTTCAGGAACACGCCGTCCGTGTCGCCGTCGGTCCTTGTCCAGACGTAGGAGGCAAAGTAGTCCGCCTCCAGAAGGTCCAGCAAGCGGGTGCCGAGCTGCAGCCTGAGTTGCCGTGCGTCCTGGATGGCGATAATGTCCTGCATGATCGCGAAGATCAGATTTGTTTCCCGGCCCGAAAGCGTTGTCAGCATGCCAAACCTCCTCTTGCGTCATGGTAGCGAGGAAGAGGAGATCCGTCATCCAAAAGGATCGGGCCGGGTGTGATGCCTATTTCGGCATCAGGGCCCAGTAGTCGAAATCGAGAACCACTTCGGGCAGGTAGTTGTCCTCATGGTCCTGTCCGGGGAAGTCATGGCAGGTCCGGTTCTTGGTGGCGACAAGCCGCAGACGCAGCGCGCCGACGTCCGAGCGGCCGTCGATGTCCGCCTTGTCCAGAACTTCCGACCAGGCATAAACCGTGTCGCCGGCTGCCAGCGGGCCGACGTGGCGGCCGCCGTTGATACCGGCAATATGAAACGCGTTGGCCAGCCCGTTGAACGACAGCGCACGGGCAATGGAGATCACGTGGCCGCCATAGACCAGGCGGTGGCCGAAACGGTTGTGAGCTTCCGTGTGCTGGTTGAAATGCACCTTGGCGGTGTTCTGGTAAAGGCGGGTTGCCAGTTGATGCTCGGCTTCCTCCACCGTCATGCCGTCGACATGGTCGATCTTCTCGCCAATCTCGTAATCGTCGAAACGGTACTCGGATCCGGCCAGGTCATTGTCCCAATTGGCGGTGTCGAGCAATGGCACGGCGGTGCCGAGTGACTGCGGGTCGAGCGCTGAGGGAAGTTCCGGCACCACCGGTTCCGGCGCCGGATTGGCGGCAACACGCTTGTTGACCATCACCCAGCGGACATAATCCAGCACCTCGGTGCCGTTTTCGGTGTAGCCGGTCGAGCGCACATAGACGACGCCGGTCTTGCCGTTGGAGTTCTCTTTCTTGCCGATCACCTCGGAGACGGTGGAAATGGTATCACCCGGGAAAACCGGTGCCAGGAACCGGCCGCCCGCATAACCCAGATTGGCGACGGCATTCAGCGAGATGTCCGGCACTGTCTTGCCGAAGACGATATGAAAGGTCAGCAGGTCGTCGACCGGGGCGTGGGAATAACCCAGGGATTTTGCGAAAGCGTCTGACGACTGAACCGCAAAGCGAGAGCCGTAAAGCGCGGTGTAAAGCGCCTGGTCACCGCTGGTGACGGTGCGCGGCGTTGCGTGGCGGATGACCTGTCCCACCTTGAAGTCTTCGAAGAAATTGCCGCGATTGGTCTTGCTCACCTGTGCCTCCCGGTTCTGATTTGTCGGAGAGGATTAAGCCCGCTGCGGTGCACACAAGCAAGTCAGACGTTTTGCCGATGACCTTGTGAATGCAAGTCGAGGCTTTGGCATCCCATGGCAACCCGGGAGCGGTTGCCGGTTGGCAAGGGTCGCTCGGCTATTTGCCGGCCGGGTCGGGCAGCGCACCGCAAAAGCCGCCACTCGGGGCGGTGCCGGAGCCCAGAGCCAGAAGTTTCGGGGCCTTGTAGGGATTGGGTGGTGTCGCAGATGCATCGAGAGCAATCATTGCCGCAAGTCCGGCAAGGGCGACGGAAGCTGTTACCAACCGGGTCATGATCTTGCCTCCAGCTTCAGGAGCGGGCGCAGTTTCACGCCGTAGATCGATCCGGCAAAGGCGGCCGCGAACCAGACCCAGCCGTGCAGGCTGCCGGTCGAGATGCCGGAAAAGAACGCACCGACATTGCAGCCGAAGGCAAGGCGTGAGGAATAGCCCAGCAGAAAGCCCGCGACAATTGCGGCGAGCCAGGCTTGGGCCGGCAGCGACTGGATTTTCTGCGACAGGCCGCCGGTGCGCCAGCTGGCGACCAGAAAGGCACCCAGGATAATGCCGATATTGGTGAGGGATGTGTAATCCGTCAGCAGGCTATGGGTCAGGCGCTCGACGGAGGCAGGTGCACTCCAGAAAACGGATCCGGAAAGATCCGCCCCGGCTGCAGATGCCGCCTTTGCAGCCCAAAGGCCAAGGCCATAGACAACGCCCCAGGGTTGGCCGGCCACGATCAGGTTCAGGATGGCAAGGGCGGCCAGCAGCACGGCTGCAACTGTCAGCCGGCGAGGCAGGCGCCGGTTTTCGGGAGCTGCCAGTTTCCAGAGCACTGCGGCGATTGCCGAAAGTCCGAGGAGCGTAATCGCTGCGCCTTGCCAGCCGGACAGGGTCAGAACGGGCAATGCCCCAAGATCTGTCCACCAGATCAGGTGATAGGCCCCGGCAAAGCTGCCGATGGCAAAGAAGGGCAGGGCGACAAGGGAAACCGCGTTGCCGGACCCGGCATTGACCAGGGTGCCGGACCCGCATCCGAGCACGACCTGCATGGCAGCGCCGAAGACGAAGGCTCCCGCGATCATGGCAAAGCCGATTGGGCCCTGTGCGCCGCTCAGCTCGCCCTGGTTTGCGGCAAGCAGGGGAAAGGCCACCAGTGAGACAAGGGCGATCGACAGAAGCTGCGCCCAAAGGCCGCCCGGGTCTCGGCGCAGGATCATCGCACGCCAGGGGCCGGCAAAACCGAAGCGCAGGCCTTCCAGCACGATGCCGAAGCCAAGGCCGACGGCAAGCAGCAGGCCATACCGTCCACCAACCAGAAGGGCGGTGGCCAGAACGGCTGCAAGGGCGGCCAAAACAAGACCGCCGCGGCGCCAGATTGGCGTCGCAGCGGCGGTGTGAATGTCTGCGGCTGTGGTCACGTCAGTTCAGTATCTGGTTTATCAGGTTCTGTACGAGACCCGGTGTGTTGACCATCTCGTTTCCGGATTGGGAATATTCGACCATGGAGCCCGCGTAAAGCTTTGCGTTTTCCACTCCGGCGACTTCGGACACCGCAAACCAGTGAGCCGCGGCCCAGTGACCGGTGTTGCAGAAGGAAACCGTATCCTTGCCGTCTTCGACACCAAGCGATGCTTTCAGCGAGGCAGGGTCGATGGCGGTGGACATTGCCGGCGAGCCTTCCTTGAAGAACGCTGTGTAGGTGTGGTTGATGGCGGTCGGCAGGGTTCCCGGACGCGAGGCAGCTTCATGCGCCTTCTTGCCGTTGAAGAAATCCGCCGGGCGAGCATCTACCAGAAGCGCATTCGACTCGCCTGCAGCGACGGCGGAAACGTCTGCCGTGGTGGCCAGCCAGGTGTCGTCAAAGGTCAGTTCCAGCTCGCTCGGAAAGGCGGATTCGGCCGTGGCGTTGACCGGAAGGCCGGCGGCTTTCCAGGACTCCAGGCCACCGTTCAGGATCGACAGGTCGGTGAAGCCGGTGGATTTCAAGGTCCAGTAGACACGCGCGGCAGAACCGAAGTCCGTATCGGTCTTGCCTTCGGACAGGATCACGATCGGCGTATCCTGTTCCAGGCCGAGTTCTTCCAGTTCAGCTTCCAGCTTTTCAACATCCACAAGGCCACCGGGGTTTTCCGCCGGTCCGCGGAACATGCGATAGGGCGCAAACAGCGCGCCGTCTGCATGGCCTTTCTCGTACCCCTCGTTGCGGATGTCCAGAAGCACCGGCTCTACGGTGTCCAGCGACGCGGACAGCTCGGCAGCTTCCACCAGCGGGCCGAAGCTTGCGGCGGTGGCGGATGTGGCGAGGCTTGCGGTCATCGCCAGTGCGAGAGCGAAATGTTTCATTGGTTCAGCCTTCCTTGTGCGCGGTTGACCTGAGGCCAGGCGCTTCAAT
Source organism: Roseibium sp. RP-7 (assembly GCF_053005225.1). NCBI lineage: Bacteria > Pseudomonadati > Pseudomonadota > Alphaproteobacteria > Hyphomicrobiales > Stappiaceae > Roseibium > Roseibium sp. RP-7. The sequence continues at coordinate 181,427 of NZ_JBRKQA010000003.1, read as the reverse complement.
TCTCAGGCGGAATTGTAAGGAGTTCCCGGTCGGGAGGCGTGGGATGGCGTTTCAATTTCCGTCACCGGACTGACAATTTAAACCAAGGCGGACATGCGCCGTGGCAATTGGTTGCGGCAAAGGCTTGCGGGCTGTCTCAAGTCTTCTGGTCTGCCGGCGAAACAAGTGGGCCCTGAAAACCGGAGAAGGGAAACCAAAACCTCATTTTGAGGAAGCGCGAAGCGCTGTCTCGAAGAATGGGCGGCAGTTGTCGGAGCAAGTACCCATCCTTCGAGACGCCGCTGACGCGGCTCCTCAGGATGAGGTGCAATGGATACTGTCCCTCAGTAAAAAGCCCGGGACAATGCCCGGGCTTTTCTGGTTGGTTCAATCGGGCTTATGCCGATTCCTTGTTCGCCGCACGTTCCGCGCGCTTGCGCTCATGCGGGTCGAGGACGGCCTTGCGCAGGCGGATGGAGTCCGGTGTGACTTCCACCAGCTCGTCGTCTGCGATGTAGGAAAGCGCTGCTTCCAGCGTCAGCTTCTTCGGCGTGGTCAGCTTGACAGCGTCGTCCTTGCCGGCGGAGCGGATGTTGGTGAGCTGCTTGCCCTTCAGCACGTTCACTTCCAGGTCGTTGCCGCGGGTGTGTTCGCCGATGATCATGCCCGGATAAACCTTGGTGCCCGGATCGATCATCATCGGGCCGCGGTCTTCCAGGTTGAACAGGGCATAGGCAACTGCTTCACCGGTGCCGTTGGACAGCAGCACGCCGGTGTGACGGCCCTGGATCGGACCCCGGTGCGGCTCATAGCCATGGAACAGACGGTTGAAGATCGCCGTGCCGCGGGTGTCGGACAGCAGTTCGGACTGGTAACCGATGAGGCCGCGGGTCGGGGCGTGGAACACCAGACGGGTGCGGCCACCGCCGGACGGCTTCATTTCCAGAAGGTCGGCCTTGCGTTCCTGCAGCTTCTGAACCACGACGCCGGAATGTTCTTCATCAACGTCGATGATGACTTCCTCGATCGGCTCCAGGCGGTTGCCGGCATCGTCATACTGATAGACGACGCGCGGGCGGCCAACACCAAGCTCGAAGCCTTCACGGCGCATGTTTTCGATCAGGATCGCCAGAAGAAGTTCGCCGCGGCCGGAGACGACAAATGCGTCCGGCTCGTCGGTGTCTTCCACCTTCAGGGCGACGTTGCCTTCTGCTTCCTTCTTCAGGCGGTCGCGAATGACGCGGGACTGAACCTTGGAGCCTTCGGTGCCGGCCAGCGGGCTGTCGTTGACGCGGAAGGTCATGGACAGCGTCGGCGGATCGATCGGCTGAGCCTGCAGGGATTCATTGACCGACGGGGCGCACAGCGTGTCGGCAACGGTTGCCTTGGTCAGGCCCGCGATGGCGACGATGTCGCCCGCTTCACCCTTTTCGATCGGCTGACGTTCCAGGCCACGGAAAGCAAGGATCTTGGAGATACGGCCGTTTTCAACCACGCTGCCGTCACGGGAGAGCGCCTTGATCGGCATGTTCGGCAGAGCGGTGCCCGACACGATACGGCCGGTCAGGATGCGGCCCAGGAACGGGTCGGATTCGATGGTGGTTGCCAGGATGCGGAAATCGCCCGGCTGGGCTTCCGGCGGCGACACCTTGTCGAGGACCATGTCGAAGAGCGGGTCCATGCTGTCCTGCGGGCCGTTCGGCTCCAGAGCCATCCATTCCTGCTTGGCCGAACCGTAGAGCACCGGGAAGTCGAGCTGGTCTTCATTGGCGTCGAGGGCTGCGAACAGGTCGAAGACCTCGTCCAGCACTTCATCGGCACGCTGTTCCGGCTTGTCGATCTTGTTAATGGCGACGATCGGCTTCAGGCCGAGCTTGAGGGCCTTGCCGAGCACGAACTTGGTCTGCGGCATCGGGCCTTCAGCAGCGTCCACCAGAAGGATCACGCCGTCGACCATGTGCAGGATACGTTCGACTTCGCCGCCGAAGTCGGCGTGGCCCGGTGTGTCCACGATGTTGATGCGGGTGTCTTTCCAGACCAGTGAGGTGACCTTGGCCAGAATGGTGATGCCGCGCTCACGCTCGATATCGTTGGAGTCCATCATCCGTTCTTCGGTGCGCTGGTTGTCGCGGAAGGCACCGGATTGCTTCAGAAGAACGTCGATGAGTGTGGTTTTGCCATGGTCAACGTGCGCGATGATGGCAATATTACGAAGGTTCATGAGTGGCTCCAAAAGACAGAACGGGCCCTTGGGGACCCGCAGCTTGTCTGGAAGTTGATTATGCTATGGATCGGCATCCGCGCCGAATTTGGCGCCTTTATACGTGGCGCGAGGGAATTGTGCAACGCAATGTCACATCTACGCATTGACAGTGCTTCCTGAAGCGCCGTATTCGTAAGGTAACCTTACTAAAATGGGGTGGCGATGGGAGTTCCAACTCCGAATGTCGGTGTCACCATGCTGGTCGTTGATCTGGCACGGTTGCTGCGGCGAAACTTCGAGGCGGAGTTATCCAAGGTCGACACTGGTCTGACTGCCGGAGAAGCGCGTACGCTGTTTTATGTCTGGCGACTTCCGGGTCAACGGCAGGCCGTTCTGGCAGATGCGATGTATGTCGAGCCTATGACCCTGGTCGGGTACCTCGACACGCTCGAAAAGGCCGGATTGATCCGCCGCTGCCAGGACCCGAACGACCGCCGGGCCAAGATAATCGAGCTGACGCCGTTGGCCGATCCATTGCTTGAGAAAATTGGGACTGCCCTGCAAGAGGTGCGCTCCAGGGCGCTTGAGGACATTCCCGCCGACCAACGGCAGATACTGGAATCGCTTCTGCAGACCATGAAGGACAGCCTGCTGCAGGAGGTTTCCAAAGGGAAACAGAAATGACCGCCGACAGCTCAATCATGAGCGCAAGACGTACATCGCTTCTCGGGGCCGGGCTTGTCGCTATCGGCCCCATTTCGATGGCGCTTTATACCCCGGCCATGCCGGCCCTGGTCGAAGCCTTCGGGACCACCGATTCAGCGGTCAAGCTAACCCTGACGGCGTATTTCGCCGGTTTTGCCGTCACGCAGCTGGTTTGCGGCCCTTTGACGGACGCCTTTGGACGCAAGCCGGTCACGATCGCCTTCCTGGTCCTCTATCTCGTCTCAAGCGTGCTGGCGACCTTCGCGCCGACTGTCGAGTTCATGGTCTTTGCCCGAGCCCTTCAAGGTGTGGGGGCCGCGGTCGGCATCGCGGTGTCGCGCGCCATCGTCCGTGACCAGTTTACCGGCCAGGCCTCTGCCAGGATCATGAATACGATCGCGATGATGCTGGCCCTTGGTCCGGCGATTTCGCCGACGATCGGCGGAATCGTGCTGGAACTGTTCGGCTGGCAGGAAGTGTTCTGGTGCATGGTGATCTACGGTGCGTTGCTGATGGTTGCGGTGCTCGTGTTTCAGGTTGAAACCAACCCGCAGCCGGGCAAGCATCACCTCAATCCGCGGCAACTTGCGATCAACTACGGCACCTTGCTGAAGGACCCGAGGTTCCTGGCGCCAAGCCTTCTCATCGGTTTCGGGCTTGGCAACCTTTATGCCCTGGCGACCGTCCTGCCTTTCATCCTGATCTATGAAGTCGGTCTGACGCCGTCCGCCTTCGGGCTGACCATGATCATCCAGTCGGGCTCCTTCATTTCGGGAACCATCCTGACCGGGCGTCTCCTTCGCTTCTTCGAAGCCCGCAAGCTGGTGCCCTACGGGCTTAGCCTTTGGGTCGTTGCGTCAACGCTGATGTGCTATGTCACGCTCACCCATGAACCGACGATCCTGACGGTGATGGGGCCGGTGGCGCTGTTCACCTTCGCGCTGGCGCTGGTTCTGCCGGCAAGCTTCACCGAATCCATGGCACCATTCCCGCATATCGCCGGTTCGGCAAGTTCCATGCTCGGCTTTCTGCAGTTCGGTGGCGGCATTGTCGCCAGCCTCGCGATCGCCGCGCTCGGAGAGCCGATCCTTGGCCTCGCTTTCATTCTGCCGGGTATGCCCATCGCCGGCATCATTCTGTTCCTGATCCTGCGCAGCCAGATCCGTCAGCCGGCGGCGGCGGAGTAGGCGCACATTATCCGCCTCTCCGTCGTCATCCCGGCCAAGCGCAGCGCGAGCCGGGACCGGGGAGGCACAGCGCCGAATGATAAGTCTCCATCGGAAACACCTCGGCTCTCCGGTCCCGGATCTCCGCTTCGCTGCGTCCGGGATGACGACGGTAGGTTTTTTTAAAAGCAAACGGGCCGGTTTCCCGGCCCGCTCTTTTTTCTGGAAACTCAGATCAGGCCTTGCGAACCGGGTCCAGCGTGACGGTGTGCAGTTCGACGTCGTCACGGTCCATCAGGCGGACGGTGAGCTGTTCGCTCTGACCGTCGATGTCGACCAGGCCGAAGAACTGCAGCCCCATGGACGGGGGCAGGTTGGCACCCTGTTCCGCAGTCGGGGCCTTGATGTACTTAAGCTCCGGGCCGAAGGTCATGTCGAGATCGTTCGGGCCGAAGGTGCCGGCATGGATCGGGCCGGAGACGAATTCCCAGAACGGCTTGAAGTCCTGGAACTGGGCCTTGTCCGGATTGTAGTAATGCGCGGCGGTGTAGTGCACATCGGCGGTCAGCCAGACGATGTTGTCGATGTCTGCCGTCTTGATGAAGCGCAGCAGATCGGCAAATTCCAGTTCTCGGCCTTTCGGAGCGCCGTGATCGCCGTTGGCAACCGCTTCGGCGCCGGCCTGGTCTTTCCAGTTGTCCCAGACGATCAGGCCGATCGGCATGTCGCAGGCGATGACCTTCCAGGTGGCGTTGGAATTCAGAAGTTCACGCTTCAGCCAGGCAAGCTGCTCGGCGCCGAGGATGCGCGAAGCCGGTGTCATGGTGTCTTCCATCGAGGCGCCGTTCGGCCCGCGATAGGAGCGCAGGTCCAGGAAGAATACGTCCAGCAGCGGACCATAGGCGATCTTGCGGTAGACGCGACCCGGCTCGGCCGGGGTGTAGCGGATGGGAGCCAGCTCGTGGAAAGCCCGGCCGGCGCGGGCGGCCAGCAGGTGGATGTTCTTCTCGCTGTAGCGATCATCGGACAGGAGGTCCTTGGAGGACGACCAGTTGTTGACGACTTCATGATCGTCCCACTGGAAGAAGGTCGGCACTTCCGCGTTGAACGCCTTGAGGTTCTCGTCCATGAGGTTGTATTTCCACTGGCCGCGGTATTCGTCCAGCGTTTCGGCAACCTTGGATTTTTCTTCCGTGACGATGTTCTTCCAAACGGTGCCGTCCTTCAGCTCGACGGTTTCCTTCATCGGGCCATCGGCATAAATCGTGTCGCCGGAGTGGATGAAGAAGTCCGGCTGATGTTTTGCCATGGTGGCGTAGGTCTTCATGCCGCCACGGTCGGTATCGATCCCCCAGCCCTGGCCGGCGGTATCGCCCGACCAGGCGAAACGAATGTTGCGGCGGGACGCCGGGGCGGTGCGGAAGCGGCCGGTCATCGGCTCGGATACGGCATTGACGTCGTTCAGGTCGGCAAAGGCGACGCGGTAGAAGACATCCTGATCAGACGGCAGGTTCTCAAGCAGTCGCTTGACGGCAAAATCCGTGTCCGGAAGCGCATTGATCGGGGCAAGGCGCCGCGGCGTTTCGAACGTGCCGGTGGTGTCGACCTCAACCAGCATTTGCGCCGGGCGGTCCGAGCGGGCCCAGATCATGCCGGAATTGGCATCAACGTCGCCGGATTGAAGGCCGTGCGTGATCTGCGGGCGCGAGGCGGCGCGCGACAGGCCCGGCATGGCCAGCGGTGAGGTCAGTACCAGACCGGTAGCAACCGATGATTTCAGAAAATTGCGACGAGAAACGTTTGAAGACATTTTCAAGCTCCGTGGCTGGGGACCGCAGGGGCGAGTCCCTTGGCAAAAACATCAGGTGCTGAAGCTCCGTGACAGACGGATGTCTGTTCCAAGACCGTTTCCCGAATTTTTGATGACGGCGTGTGCGGATTGCCGGAAAACCGCCGCGGAACGATTGAACCTCCAAATTGCTTCCAAATCGTGATCGTCCACAGCCTTGGAGCGGGGTCAAGCAGGGCGAAGTCGCATTGGTGCCGCTTGACCGTCGGTGTCAGACGGGCCAAACACGTGCCTGACCGTCAAAAGGACGCAATGATGCCGACCCCGACAGCCTACGAGCCGCCGCGTTTCGACGCCGGACACCAACGCCCCCACGTGATGGGGATCCTGAACGTGACCCCGGATTCCTTTTCCGATGGCGGGCGCCACGCCAATGCGGATGCCGCCTTGCGGCGTGCACAGGAAATGATTCTGGAAGGGGCCGATATTCTGGATGTCGGCGGCGAAAGCACGCGGCCGGGCTCCGAACCGGTGCCGCTGGACCTGGAATGGTCGCGGCTCGATCCGATCCTCGATCAGGTGATCGACATGGGGACGCCCGTATCGATCGATACCTACAAGGCGGAGATCGCGCGTCGCGCCTGCGCGGCAGGGGCGGTCATCGTCAATGATGTGTGGGGTCTGCAAAAGGATCCGGCCATGGCTGACGTTGTTGCCGAGGCCGGCGTGCATGTGGTTATGATGCATAACCGTCTTGCCGCCGATGCCGGACTGGACATTCTTTCGGACATCGACCGGTTCTTCGAAATCTCGATGGGCCTGGCGGAAAAGGCAGGGATCGCCAGGGAAAAGCAGATCCTTGATCCGGGCTTTGGCTTCGGCAAGACCATCAACCAGAATTTCATCGTCCTGAACCGTTTCGAAACGCTGAAGAAACACGGCCTGCCGCTGTTGGCGGGTGCGTCGCGCAAGCGCATGATCGGTGCCGTGCTGGAAGCGGAAACGGAAGACCGGCTGTTCGGATCCGTTGCCGTTCACATGACGGCCATGCTGAAAGGGGCCGCGATTGTGCGGGCGCATGACGTAAGTCCACATGCCGATTGCGTGCGTATGATCGAGGCAACCCGCCTGGAACGGAACCCTGTCGAATGAATGCCGAAAATGCGATGGCTGACGCCCCGACCCGCTGTGCGCTTGGGCTCGGATCCAACCTTGGTGACCCGAAGGCCAATCTGGATGAGGCCATCCGCCGGCTGGAAGAAACGCCCGGCGTCATGCTGGTGTCCCGGTCCTCCGATTACCGGACGCCGCCCTGGGGGCCGGTGCCGCAGGACGATTTCCGCAATTGCTGCGTGGTGATCGATACCACCATGAGCCCGCAGGCGCTGCTGAAGCGCTGTCTTGAAATCGAGACCGAACTCGGACGTGTGCGGGACGTGCGCTGGGGACCGAGAACGCTGGACATCGATGTTCTGATCTACGGTCTGCAAAAGGTTGCCGAAAACGACCTCGAAATCCCGCACCCGCGCATGGGCGACCGGGCCTTCGTTCTGATCCCGCTCGCCGAAATCTGGCCCGACGCCCCATTGGGCGACGGCCGCACCGCGATGGAAGCATTGGAAACCTGCCCGGACCAGGATGGCGTGGTGAAGCTGGACGGGTGAAGTTTAGAACCGAGTGGCGATAGCGCCGGGGCGGCGAAACCGACGGTTGGAACGTTAATTTAAACATTCTTGGACAGGATCCGGCTGGAGAATATCCAGGTCCCGTATTCATGTCAGTTGTTCAAAGTCTGAAAAATGCTCTTGAGAAGCGGCATCTCCTGTCGGCAGATACGCTCACGTTTGCCTTTGGGGCTATCCTGATCCCGAATGCCGTCTTCATTTTTCTCAGCTTGTTCTACTGCCCTTTCCGGACGTTCTTCGTACTCCTGTTGTCCTTGATCTGTCTGCTGGGGCTCTACCTGCATCGGTCTATCTTCTTTGTTCTGCTTCTTGCGGTGATGACCGTTGACGTTCTTGTCCTGATTTCCAACTTTTTCCAGATGCCGTTGCCAATGCTGGTCGACTCCCTGCGTTACGCTGGCAATCTCAGCCTGATGAATTCTGCAGTCTACCTTGCGGCCGCCATTGTTCTGCTGGTGTCCTTTGCCCTGACGTACAAAGTCGTGGTTCGCACCCGTCAGAACCGCCAGACAGTGAACCTGGCGCCTTTTTTCGTGGTGCTGGCGATCTACGCCGGTATCGACTGGTGGGCGAATTCCCTGCCTCAGGAATATGCGTTGGCAGCCACGAGCGTTGAGGAAAGCTATGTGCCAACCGACGATGCGGCCAGTCTCTACAGCGGCCTGGAAGATCATCTGGACGATGCACAAAAGCGCAATGTGCTTGTGGTGATGGTGGAAGGCCTGGGCGCGTTTGCTTCTCAGGAACTGCGAGACCTGATCTGGCAACCTCTGTTGGAACGCGATGTTGCCGAGCACTATGTCGTTGAACAAGGCGACGCGGTGTATTTCGGGTCGACGACCTCCGGCGAGGTTCGCGAGCTTTGCAATCTCAAGGCGGATTATCGGGATTTTCGCGATCGGGAGAGTGGTGAGTGTCTTCCGCTGAAAGCCGTCAAAGCGGGATACCGCACAGCCGCGTTTCATGCCTTTACGGGCAACTTCTTCGAACGGCTCGATTGGTATCCGAAGATCGGCTTCCAGGACCTCTTCTTCATGGAAAACAAACTTGGGTTTGGCGCTGACCGAACCCTGCCCCTGTGCGGAATTGCTTTCCAGGGATATTGCGATGAAGACGCTGCCGAAGCCGTTGGGAAATTTCTGTTGGAAGCTGACGGTGACCGCAAGTTTGCCTATTGGCTTACGCTGAATTCCCACAAGCCGGTCAACCCAGGCGAAGTGCCGCCTAGATTTTCCTGTGACGATGGCGGCGGTGTTTTTGGAGATGTCGAACTTTGCCGGATGGCGGAGCAGTGGGTGAATGTCTCACATCTGGTCAAGGCCATCGCGCTTGATGAGAGTCTCGCGGAAACCGAAATTGTGCTTGTCGGCGATCACCATCCGCCTCTTTTTTCGCGGAGTGCGCGCAACAAGTTTGCTCCAGGAAGAGTTGCCTGGCTTCACCTTAAGCCTAAAAGAGACGAGCAACAGACACTTGCGGCAAAGTTGTCTGCAGGACCTGCTGACGTTCAGAACTAATGGCTGGTATCGTCCTCCAAAAGCGCCGAACAATCTGAATGTATGGTTGTGTAGCTTCTCGTTCCACGACACGCGCGTGAGTTCGACAAGGCGCATGGAGAGTGTCACCTTGATCGGTCACTGACCTTTCCGAGCCGCAGTCGTATTCCAGACAGCATCATCATTTCAACCTGTTAACGCATGTCCCATGCGCAGGCTGGCTTTGTGCGCCTGCCTTGCAGGTTCGTGCACAACCCGTATACACTTTTTGCGATATTTTAATTTGATATAAACTTATAGGTTGCAGTTTCCGCTTGTCAATTCGCCTATTAATTTTAAGGACGGAATCATGCAACCAATTTCCACACTAACAGCGCGATTACGCGAAAACAACTGGCTCTCAAAAGAAACAATAATATTTGCTACTCTTCCAATCCTGATACCGAATGCCTTTTACATATTATGCTCAATTTACTTTAGTCCTGTTCGGTCGATATTTATATCTGTGCTGGGATTGATCTGTGTCTTAGGGTTAGTTATAAATCGACATGTGTTTTTTGGACTTTTATTTCTTATATTCTTGATCGATTCTCTTGTTTTTACCTCTTTTTATTTTCAGATGCCACTCACGATGATAGTGGACTCACTCCGCTACGCGGCAAACCTTAGTGTCTTTCAGTCTCTACTCTATTTTCTGGTTGTATCAGCTCTGTTGTGCTCCTTTTGGTTAACTTATGTGACCGTGACACGGCTAAGCCTCCATCGGCACAAAATCCGACTTGTGCCATTCGCGATGGTTTTGACCACCTTCTGTGCGGTTGACTGGTGGGTGAATTTGACGCCGCAGAAATCGGTCGAGGTCGCGAGCGGTTTTTCAGAAAGTTATGTGCCGATTGACCATGCGGCCAGCCAACAGGTGGATCTGGTGGAACATATGGAAACGCCATTTCAGCCAAATGTAGTCGTGGTCATGGTTGAGGGGCTAGGTGCTTTTACCTCAAGCAAGAAGCAGGAAGCCGTCTGGGGTCCACTCCTTGCTGACGAAGTGAAGCAGGGCTATTTGATCGAACGTGGCACGACCGAATTTTTCGGTTCGACTACGTCTGGTGAAGCGCGTGAACTCTGTAATCTCAAGGCCGATTACAGGGACTTTCGTGATAAGGACAGCGCGGACTGTTTGCCTCAGCAAGCGTTGAACGCGGGCTATCGGACTGCAGCGTTTCATGCGTTCACGAACGAGTTTTTTGAACGAAAAGATTGGTTTCCGAAGATCGGATTTCAGGATCTATTTTTTCTGGAACAGAACGCAGGTCTGGATTCCAGCGACACGGCCCGCCGGTGTGGCAGCACCTTCAGGGGACTTTGTGATCCTGATGTTGCCAGATCGGTCAAATCCTATCTGATAGATCGGCCGAACGAACCGAAGTTCGTGTACTGGCTGACGCTCAATTCCCACAAACCAGTTCAGCCGGGAGAAGCCCCTGCGAGGTTATCATGCGAAACAGGCGGGATATTCGAGGATCGAGAATTGTGCTTGATGGGCGAACAATGGCTGAATGTTGCACATCTGGTGCGTGACATTGCTTTGACGAAAAATTTGACAAATACTGAGTTTTTACTTGTCGGTGACCACCATCCGCCCTTGTTTTCGCGCAGTGGCCGCAACCAGTTCCAGCCTGGAAAGGTTGCCTGGTTGCACCTGATGCCAAAGATTGATCCTCGCACCTTGACGGCTGCAGGACCGGTTCAACTCAAGGCATCGTTGAGCAACTAGAGCCCCAGGAAACTCTCCATGTGAAACCCGGCTGTTGCCTGGCTTTGTCGGTGCTCCTGGCCAAAGGGGCAGGCCCGTCTTGCCAGGCAGCCGGACCAGCAATCCAGGTGGCGGCTGGTCGCCAGATGGTTTCGGCAGTCAGTGACCTTGTAGCCTTCGTGCACCGTAACGGCACCGACCGGGCAAACCGCGAGGCAAGGTGCATCGGTGCAGGTCGGGCAGGGGCCGTCCATCGTGACCGGCTTCGGTCCGTCAAAGGGGTCCGCACTCAGAAACGCTGCGCGGAAGCCAGCCCAGGGCCCGAAGGTTCGGTGGGCGAGGACGCCGAGGGGGCTTTGGGAGAAGCCGCCGCACTTCATCGCCCATTGCTGGAACGGGTGATAGGGCGGGCCTTCGAAGGGAAACACCGGTTCGTAGCCGGATGCCTCGGCAAGGTCCAAAAGCCTGCGCCGCGTGTAGCGGTCGAGAGGATCCGGGTGGCCGTTTTTGTATTCCGGACTTGCCGTCAGGTGCGGCCAGATCGACGGACCTGTGCTGCCGATCAGGAGAAGGCTTCGGGCCTGCTTGCCGCTGGCAAGAGCTGGAACGGCAACGGTGCCATCAGGAGCAAAGCCGCCGAGCAACAAAAAACCGGCGGCAGCAAGGTTCTGTTCGAGCTTTGCTGCCGCCGGTGTTGTCATGTCAGAGATCTCAGCCGATCCGGTCGCGCTTGGCGAGGGTGCGCAGGCGCAGGGCGTTCAGCTTGATGAAGCCGGCGGCGTCCTTCTGGTCGTAAGCACCCTGGTCGTCCTCGAAGGTGACCAGCTCTTCGGAATAGAGCGAATAGGGCGAGGACCGGCCGACGAGGATGACGTTGCCCTTGTAGAGCTTCAGCTTGACGGAGCCGGTGACATGCTCCTGGCTCTTGTCGATGAGGGCCTGCAGCATCTCGCGCTCCGGCGAGAACCAGAACCCGTTGTAGATCAGCTCGGCGTAACGCGGCATCAGTTCGTCCTTCAGGTGCGAGGCACCGCGGTCGAGCGTGATGGATTCCATGGCGCGGTGCGCCGTCAGGAGGATGGTGCCGCCCGGCGTTTCGTAGATGCCGCGGCTCTTCATGCCGACGAAGCGGTTCTCGACCATGTCGAGACGGCCGATGCCGTTGTCGCGGCCATAGTCGTTGAGTTTGGCAAAGAGCGTTGCCGGCGACATCTTCTCGCCATTGAGGGAGACGGCGTCGCCCTTTTCGAAGCCGATTTCGATGTAGGTGACTTCGTCCGGTGCTTCGGTCGGGTCAACCGTGCGCTGGAACACGTAGTTCGGTGCTTCCTCGGCCGGGTCTTCCAGAACTTTGCCTTCCGATGAGGAGTGCAGCATGTTGGCGTCGACGGAGAACGGAGCTTCGCCGCGCTTGTCTTTCGGAACCGGGATCTGGTGCTGTTCGGCGAACTCCAGAAGGTCGGTCCGGGACTTGAACGTCCAGTCGCGCCACGGCGCGATCACCTTGATGTCCGGGTTGAGGGCATAGGCGGACAGTTCGAAACGCACCTGGTCGTTGCCCTTGCCGGTTGCGCCGTGGGCAATCGCGTCAGCGCCGGTTTCTTCGGCAATCTCGATCAGGCGCTTGGAAATCAGCGGCCGGGCGATGGAAGTGCCGAGCAGGTAGACGCCTTCATAGACAGCGTTGGCGCGGAACATCGGGAAGACGAAATCGCGAATGAATTCCTCGCGCAGGTCGTCGATGTAGATTTCCTTGATGCCGAGCATTTCGGCTTTCTTGCGCGCCGGCTCCAGTTCCTCGCCCTGGCCGAGATCGGCGGTGAAAGTCACCACTTCGCAGCCCAGTTCGGTCTGCAGCCATTTCAGGATGATGGAGGTGTCGAGGCCGCCGGAATAGGCCAGCACGACTTTTTTGATGTCACCATGCGCCATTTTGGGAAAAATCCAGTTCGATGTTCCTGGCGGTTTCCCGCCGATGAAAATTTGCGGCAATTTAGCCGGTTCTATGCATGGCGCAAGCCCCGCGATGCACTCATTTCGTCGCGTTTCGCTCTACACGGGTCGATCTGCCATGTCGGGAAATTTTGGCGGTCGCCTGTTACTGCGCCGCCACCGTTTGCGCGGTCGCCCTGGCGCCATATCGGGCCAGGAACATGTCGACGCTTTCCTCGATGATCCGTTCCATCTCGGGGCGGGTCGTCACGCGGCCGCTGTGGATGTTCGGGTAGAAGGATCGGGCCTTGATCAGGCCGAGAAATTGCGTGGCCGCCAGGGACGGGTCGTCGGCCGTGAGCTTGCCTTCACGCGTGGCGCGATCCATGAACTCGGTAAAGACGGAGATCTTGGTCATGCGGCTGTCCATATCGGCTGCAAGGGCCGGGTCTCGGATCGTTTCGCTCATGACCATGCGGGCCAGGCTCATGAAGCACGGATTGATCATGAGCTCGCCTTCGGCCCAGCCGAGACGCACCAGGGCATCGCGAATGGGCGCCGCCGGGTCGTAGGCGACTTCAAGCGCCGAGTTGATCTGATCGGCAAGGCACTGGTTGATCTCCTTGAAAAGCACGTCCTTGCTTTCAAAGTGATTGTAGACCGTGCGCTTGGAAACCTGGGCTCGCTCGGAAATCCGGTCCATGCTGGCTCCGGCATAACCCTTTTCCTGAAACTCGGCGATTGCAGCCTCGACGATCTGCTTCTTTTTCTGATCCGATACGGACATTACCTACTCATATATACCCCGTTGCATTATCTGTCAGACGACAGGACCCCCGCCTCTTTAATCCCAAAAATCGCGCCCTATGTAAACTCTGGCGTTTACAGATGTGCAGTTACGAACTAAACTGCACGGTGTAGTTTACATCCTTTAGCCAGAATTGGCCAGCCAAAGGAGACGCCTCCTCATGTCAGTGACATTAAAAATCAACGGGGAAACGCGTACGCTCGACGCGGATCCCGAGAGCCCCCTGCTGTGGGCTCTGCGCGACGAGCTGGGAATGACGGGGACAAAGTTCGGTTGCGGCATCGCTTCCTGCGGTGCCTGCACGGTTCACATGGACGGTATTCCGGTCCGGTCCTGCCAGACGTTCGTCGGCGACCTTGAAGGCGCTGAAATCACAACGATCGAAGGTATCGACGGCAAGGCGGCTGCTGCTGTCCAGGCCGCCTGGAACGAGCTGGACGTGCCGCAATGCGGGTATTGCCAGTCCGGCCAGATCATGGCCGCAACAGCCTTGCTTGCCGAAACGCCCAAGCCGACCGACGAGGACATCGACGCAGCCATGGACGGCAATGTCTGCCGCTGCGCCACCTATGCCCGGATCCGCAAGGCCATCCACCTTGCTTCAGACAAGATGGAGGCCTGAGCCATGCTGCATCTCCTGAAACAACCGCTGGCAGCCGCAATGCCGACGCGGCGCACCTTCCTGAAGATGTCCGCCGGCACCGTTGGTGGCCTGGTGCTTGCCATGAACCTGCCGCGCTCGACTGCCTCGGCCGCCGAAGGCGAGTTCATCCAGCCCTTCGTTCACATCCGTCCGGACAACACGGTCGTGGTCCTGTCCAAGCACTTCGACATGGGGCAGGGCACGGCCAGTGGTCTGTGCAGTCTGGTCGCCGACGAACTCGACGCTTCCTGGGAGCAGGTCACTGTCGAATTTGCACCGTCCAACCCTCAGGTCTATGCCAACTCGCTGTTCGGCGTGCAGGGCACCGGCGGGTCCACGGCCATGGCGAACTCCTTCATGCAGTACCGTCAGGCCGGTGCCGCGGCAAAAGCGATGATCGTTGCCGCCGCGGCAAAGGAATGGGGTGTACCGGCGGGTGAAATCACCGTGTCGGGCGGCGTCGTTTCTCATGGTGCGGACAAGTCCGCGACCCTGGGTGAGCTTGCCGGTCTTGCCGCCAACGAGGACGTTCCGGCAGAGCCGACACTGAAGACACCGGACCAGTGGGTCTACATCGGCAAATCGTTCCCGCGTCTCGACGTCAAGAACAAGACCGTCGGTGCGCCCAGAACCTACACGATGGACTTCCAGCGTGATGACCTGCTGGTTGCCGTTGTCGCCCGCTCTCCCCGTTTTGGCGGCAAGGTGAAGTCGTTTGACGCCACCGAAGCCAAGAAGGTGCCGGGCGTCGTCAACGTGCTGCAGATCCCGAACGGGGTTGCGGTGATCGCCAAGTCCACCTGGCCGGCAATCAACGGCCGGTCCCTGCTCGAAATCGAGTGGGATGATGCCGAGGCGGAAACCCGGTCCAGCGATGCGATGATCGCCGAACTGAAGGACATGACCACCAAGCCGGGTGTGAAGGTTCGCGAAGACGGTGATGTCGACGCGGCGCTGGAAGCTTCGGCCAAGGTCATCGAAGCCGACTATGACTTCCCGTTCCTGGCCCATGGCGCCATGGAACCGCTCGACATCGCCATGATGTTCGACGGTGAAACGGCGGAATTCTGGTTCGCTTCCCAGATCCCGACCATCGACCACAACGTGGCGGCCACCGTACTCGGCATTCCGTTCGAGAAGGTCAAGATCAACACCCTGTGGGCAGGCGGGTCCTTCGGGCGCCGCGCCCAGGCCGATGCGCATCCGGTCGTGGAAATCACCACCCTGGCCAAGGCGATGCAGGCCGCCGGCATGGCGCCGGCTCCGGTGAAGATCGTCTGGACCCGTGAGGACGACATGGCCGGAGGGTACTACCGTCCGATGTCGGCTCACCGGCTGCGGGTCGGTCTTGATGACCAGGGCAACGTGACGGCGTTCAAGTACAACATCGCCGCCAAGTCCATCGTCAAGGGCACGCCTTTCGAAGCCATGCTGATGAAGGACGGTGTCGACCACAACATGACCGAAGGCGCGCATGACACCACCTATGCGTTTCCGCTGATGAACATGGACCAGTCCTTCCAGGAAACGAAGGTGCCGGTTCTGTGGTGGCGTTCGGTCGGTCACACCCACACGGCCTACGTCATGGAAACCATGATCGATCGTCTGGCCAAGGAAGCCGGCAAGGATCCGGTTGCCTATCGCCTCGAGATGATCAAGGACGATCCGCGCAAGGTGGGCGTGTTGAAGCTGGCGGCTGAAAAGGCGGGCTGGGACACGCCCTTGCCTGAAGGGCGTCACCGCGGTGTCGCCGTGCACAAGTCCTTCGGCTCCTTTGTGGCGGAAGTGGCGGAAATCTCCTTCCGCGACGACGGCACTGTGAAGGTGGAAAAGGTGACGGCAGCGGTCGACTGCGGCACGCCGATCAACCCGGACAATATCCGGGCACAGGTCGAAGGCGGCATCGGCTACGGCCTTGGTGCGATCCTGCGGAACCAGGTGACGCTTGCGGATGGTGTTGTCGAGGAAACCAACTTCGACACCTACGAGCCGATCCGGATGTCCGACATGCCGGAAATCGAGGTGCATATCGTTCCTTCGAACGAAGCACCGACCGGTATCGGTGAGCCCGGTACTCCGCCAATCGGCCCGGCTGTCGCCAACGCGATTGCCGCTGCCAAGGGCGAGTGGTCAACCAGCCTGCCGCTGGCAAAGTCCGGTCTCGTCTGAGCCTCGCCGAAGAATACAAAAAGGCCGCCTCCGGGCGGCCTTTTTCCAGATTGGTTTGACGTTTTCTGATCAGATAAAAACGGCGGCTCCAGTGAGCCGCCGTTTTTCGTTCAGCAGATGATGTTGCCTCAGGAGGCTGCCAGGGCCTCACGGTCCTTCTTTCGCATGCGCTCGGACGCAGATTTCAGCTGTCCGCAGGCGGCGAAGATGTCGCGGCCGCGTGGTGTGCGGATCGGAGAGGCATAGCCGGCGCGGTTGACGATGTCGGCAAATTCCTCGATCCGCTCCCAGTCGGAGCATTCGTAATCGGTGCCCGGCCACGGGTTGAAGGGAATCAGGTTGATCTTGGCCGGAATGCCCTTCAGCAGGCGGACCAGTTCAAGCGCGTCCTGATTGCTGTCGTTGACACCCTTCAGCATCACATATTCGAAGGTGATGCGCTTGGCGTTGGACAGGCCCGGATACTGCCGGCAAGCGTCCAGCAGTTCCTTGATGTTCCATTTCTTGTTGATCGGCACCAGCACATCGCGCAGCTCGTCACGAACCGCGTGCAGCGAAATGGCCAGCATGCAGCCGATTTCTTCACCGGTGCGGAAGATTTCCGGCACGACGCCGGAGGTCGACAGGGTGATGCGACGCTTGGAGAGCGACAGGCCGTCACCATCGGACGCGATCAGCAGCGCCTTCTTGACGTTGTCGAAATTGTAGAGGGGCTCACCCATGCCCATCATGACGATGTTGGTCACCAGACGGCCCTCGGACGGCACGATGGCGCCCTGAGGGGTGTCCGCATGCGGGAAATCGCCCAGCCGGTCGCGCGCAATCAGGATCTGCGACAGAATTTCTTCGGCCGTCAGATTGCGGACCATCTTCTGGGTGCCCGTGTGGCAGAAAGTGCAGGTGAGGGTGCAGCCGACCTGAGAAGAAACGCAGAGCGTGCCGCGGCCCTCTTCAGGAATATAGACGGTTTCTACCTCGACCGGGCGGCCGGCGCCGCGCGCGGGAAAGCGGAACAGCCACTTGCGGGTACCGTCGACGGAGATCTGCTCGGACACAATTTCCGGACGGGCGATCGTGAAGGCTTCGTCCAGCTTCTGACGCAGGTCCTTGGCGATATTCGTCATATGCGCAAAGTCGGACACGCCGCGCACATAAAGCCAGTGCCAGAGCTGGGAGGCACGCATGCGCCATTGCTTCTGCGGCACGCCGATTGTGCCGAGCGCTTCACCCAGTTCCTCGCGCGACAGGCCGATCAGCGTCGGCTTGTCTTCGCCGGGCAGGACGGCTTCGGCTGAAACGGTGTGCGCGTTCGGATTGTCCCGCGCGATGTCGAGCGTAATTGCCATGTCGTGATCCGTAATCTCTTCCGGCAGGGTCTTCAGGCGTCTTGGAACAAGACTACGCGGTCGCCGGGCACCTGACTTGCAGGTCTGATTTCAAGCGCTCCCAAAACCACAAAAAGCGCCGAAAATCAAGTTTGCTGACGTGCAGGGGAGCTATGCAGAGCTGTTTTTACGCAACGACAACGACCCGGATAGGCCGTTTGGCCCGTCCAGGGTGACGTCGAGACTGAAAGGAAACCACCGGCCGACTTCGGCTTTTCGCCCTGCGGATGCAGGGGAAAGCCGGAGAAGCTGCTGCCTGAACGCGTTAGCGGCAGGCAGCGTTGGAGTCGTCGATCGCGGCTGTGACGCCGGACAGCGAGAACTTGTAGGTGGTGCGGGTGCCGCGGCTGGATTCGCCGGTCACCGTCATTTCCCGGCCTGCCCTCATGGCAGAAACGAGTTGCGCTTCGGTTGCAGCATTTTCGACCCAGGCACCGTCATTGTTGGTGAAGAGCGTGAAGCCCTTGCCGTCAATGTCTACGCTGACCGAGGATTTGTCCTTGAAAGGATAACCGACCAGCAGGCTCGGCTCGGACGAGACGCCTTCCGCCGGGCGGGTGGTCACGAAAAAGAATACGTCCCCGTGATTTCGATCTCCCGGAAGCAACGTCGTCGGTTTGGTAAGCGCGTAGCAAACCTTGCCGCCGCCACTGGTCAGCGCATAGGCCGCCCAGTCCTTGTGCTGCTTCAGAAGTGTCGGGGTTTGTGCGAAAGCCGCTGCACTCGAAACGGCAAGACCTGCTATGGCCAGAACCAGCGATTTTGCTTTCATCATCTCCACACCGTTGGATTTGAGTTTCCGTCAAATTTAGTTCAACTGCCGTCTGACATATAAACCTTGCTTTAATGATAACTTAAAGCGGGTTACGAAAGGGTTGAAGCCCGACAATTGTATTTTCTGTTTTTCGGTGCGTGCACCAACCTTATCGCTTTGCGGTTAAACGCGGCAACAGTGTGGCAGACCTGCTTGACCCCCCTTTCGAATTATGCCGAACCTGATAAAGAAGATGGATC
This sequence comes from Roseibium sp. RP-7, assembly GCF_053005225.1. Lineage (NCBI taxonomy): Bacteria > Pseudomonadati > Pseudomonadota > Alphaproteobacteria > Hyphomicrobiales > Stappiaceae > Roseibium > Roseibium sp. RP-7. The sequence goes on along the minus strand of NZ_JBRKQA010000003.1, from coordinate 162,700 downwards.
GGCAGGGGGATTGATTGTCTTTGACGCAGGTGCAGTATTTTTCCGATCTCATTGTCAAAGTGGCGGAAGACCGGGACAAGGCGGCTTTCATCGAGCTGTTCGATCACTTTGCGCCGCGCCTGAAGGGCTACCTGATGAAGCAGGGCGCCGATGAGGCCCTTGCCGAAGAAGTCGCCCAGGACGTCATGATGACGCTGTGGCGCAAGGCCGATCTGTTCGATCCGAAAAAATCCAATGCCAGCACCTGGCTGTTCCGGGTTGCCCGGAACCGGCGTATCGACAGGATCCGCCGCCAGAAGTCTGCCGCGCTCGATCCCGAAGATCCGTCTCTGCACCCGACGCCCCTGCCGGACATTGCCGAAGAGATGGATGCGAAGCTGCGGGAAAAACGCGTGCGTGCTGCTTTGTTGCAGTTGCCTGAAGAGCAGCGGAATGTGGTTCGGCTGGCTTTTTTTGCAGGACAGTCGCACAGCGAGATCGCCGAACACACGGGTTTGCCGCTTGGCACGGTCAAATCCCGTATCCGGCTTGCCTTCGGACGGTTGCGTCAGCTTCTGGAAACCGACACGTCCGTGGATGTGGACTAATTGGGGCCCCGGGCAAGAGACACCCAAAATTCTGGTGGCCTGAAGTTCAGGCACAACTCATTCAGGTTCCTGGCACTTTCCGTCCCGTGCGCATCACCGGACCGCCGCTGACATGTTTCGGACGTTCGATCCTGGGGGCGCCGGCTGTGGTTGAGCGGTCCGCGTAGCGACCCAGCGCCCTGTGACGGTCGTACATGACGATCGCACCGGCCATGGCGACATTGATGCAGAACTTTGTCGGGATCTTCACCACGTGGTCGCAGCGCGCCAACATCTGCGATGAAAGCGAGCCTCTTTCAGGACCAAGAACGTAGGCTGCCTGAAGGGGATGTCCGAAGCTCGGCAGCTCGATCGATTCGTCCGTGAGCTCGATGCCCACAAGCTGGCAACCTCTGGGCAGGTCCATCGTGTCTACGCTGTCCCAGGTGAAGACAGGCAAGTGGCCGGGGCTCTTGGAGGTGTCGGAGGGGGGCGCCTTGCGCAGCTTCTGGTCGGCATCCACCGTGAAGAAGAAGTTGGCGCCGAAGGCATGGGCAGAGCGCATCAAGGTGCCCAGGTTCATCCGTTTCGAGAGGCCTTCGGCCCCGATTGCAAAATATCCGCGCATCAGTTTGTCCGTTTTCGATTTGGCTGCCTCATAGCCGACTTTCGCCATGGCCGAAAGTTTTCAGCTTATCCGGAAAGCCAATTCCCGCCTCGAACAGGGCTTGCTAACGTCTCACCCGGCGCAGCGCGAGCGGCGCTTTACGCGTAGAATGTCATGAGGATGCCGTGAAAGCCTGTCTCTGCAAAAGCTTCGGTCCGCCTTCCAGCCTGGTTGTCGAGGAGATTGCCGATCCGGTTGCCGGGCCGGGGGAGGTCGTGGTGCGGGTGAAGGCCTGTGCGCTCAATTTCTTCGATACGCTGATCATCAGGGGCAAGTACCAGTACAAGCCGGAAATGCCGTTTTCGCCGAGTGCCGAATTCGCCGGTGTGGTCGATCAGGTGGGCTCCGGCGTCGAAGGGGTTTCGCCCGGCGACAGGGTCATGGGCTACATGCGCTGGGGTGCTGCGCGGGAAAAAGTGGTGGTCGCAGCAGGCGATCTTGTCTCGCTGCCGGACGATATTCCCTTTGAAGTCGCGGCAGGTTTGACCGTGACCTACGGCACCACGCTGCATGCCTATCGCGACCGGGCCGGGTTGAAGCCCGGCGAGACTGTTGCCGTTCTGGGCGCATCGGGCGGTGTCGGCCAGGCTGCAGTGGAAATTGCCGCGATCATGGGAGCAAAGGTGATTGCCTGCGCCTCATCTGAGGAAAAACTCGCTTTTGCCCGCTCGCTCGGCGCTGACATGACGGTCGATTATTCGGTTGAGCCGCTCAAGGAAACCCTGAAGGAGCTGACCGGTGGAAAGGGTGTGGATGTGGTCTACGACCCGGTTGGCGGAGAGCTGTCGGAACAGGCCATCCGGGCAACGGCCTGGGAGGGGCGGTTCCTAGTGATCGGGTTTGCCGCGGGCGACATTCCGAAAATTCCGCTGAATATCGTGATGCTGAAAGGTTGCGACATTCGCGGTGTCTTCTGGGGCGCAGCACTCGACCGGGATCCGGAAGGCCATCGCCGCAACATGAAGGAACTTTTGTCCTGGGTGTCTGAAGGCAAGCTGAAGCCGCACATCCACGGCGTTTACAAGTTGGCAGAAACGGCAACCGCGCTTGAGGAAATCGCTGCGCGCCGGGTGCAGGGCAAGGTGATTGTGACGCCTTGAGTGCTGCGGAAGTATGCGCGGCGCGGCCTTCCGGGGGTGTGGCCCATCCTTCGAGACAGCGCTTTGCGCTTCCTCAGGATGAGGTCGTCACTGTTGCACCTTTCCGGGCTGTCCAAATTACAGCCTCATCCTGAGGAGGACCGGAAGGTCCGTCTCGAAGGATGGGCCGCTTGTTCGAATTGACCTCAGATCGCGAATTCGGCGATCACCGGGGCGTGGTCGGACGGCTTTTCCCAGCCGCGTGCGTCGCGCAGGACCGTGGTGCCCTTCACATACGGGGCGAGCGGCTGAGACACCCAGACGTGGTCAAGACGGCGGCCCTTGTCGGCGGCAGACCAGTCCTTGGCGCGGTAGCTCCACCAGGTGTAGAGCTTTTCATCCAGCGGGGTGAACTGGCGCATGGCGTCCAGCCAGCCGCCTGCCTCGCGCACCTGCTCGAACAGTTCCGTTTCGACCGGGGTATGTGAGACCACCTTCAGGAGCTTCTTGTGGGACCAGACGTCGTGCTCGTAAGGCGCGACGTTGAGGTCGCCGACCAGAATGGCGGGTTTCGAGGTTTCCTCGCCTTTCAGCCATCCCAGCATCTCTGCCATGAAGTCTAGTTTGTGGCCGAATTTCGGGTTGATGGTGCGATCCGGCTCGTCACCACCTGCCGGCACATAGAAATTGTGCAGCCGGAGGCTGGAACCGTTGAAAGGCACGTCCGCGGCCACGTGACGGCTGTCACCCACCTGGCAGAAGTCGCGTTTCTCGATGTTGCTCAGCGGCAGCTTGGAAAGCGTTGCGACGCCGTGGTAGCCCTTCTGGCCGTGGATGGCCATGTGTTCGTATCCCGCCTTGCGGAAGGCGTTTTCCGGGAAATTGGCGTCCGGGCACTTGGTTTCCTGCAGGCAGATCACGTCCGGTGCGACTTCCTCGATCAACTGTTCCACAATCGGCATGCGCAGGCGCACGGAATTGATGTTCCAGGTGACGAGTTTGATCCGGTCTGTCATGGGAAATTTGCCAAGGCTTGTTGCGGGAATAGCCAAGTCATACGGATTCGGCCACCGAGTGCAAACGAATTCAGGTCTCGGGATCGTCTTCCCCGGCCTTGCCGGTTTCGCCGACCCGTCTCAGGGCGAGCTGAGTGGCCGCGGGGCCGAGCAGTTCGAAGACGATGGTTGATCCGATGGCGACGGTCAGAATTTCGTCCCGGAACTGCGGCAGCACTTCGGCAGCAACCAGGGCCATGCCAAGCGCGACGCCCGCCTGGGGCAGAAGCGAGAGGCCGAAGAGATAGCTTCGGTCGGTTCCGGCCCCGCCGCTGAGCTTGCCGCCTAGCCAGCCTCCTGCCAGACGCCCGGCGAGCCGCAGCAGAACATATGCCGCGCCAAGGAGACCAAGCTTCAAAAGCAGGTCCGGCTGCAGCGCTGCACCGGCCAGCACGAAAAAGAAGATCATGAACGGCCATTCGATATGTTCGATCTCATAGAACGGCCGGGTATGGTGACGCCCGGTGTTGACCACCATGGCCCCGCAGGCAATGCCGGCAAGCAGGAACGAGAGGTCGAGCCAGAGGGCCAGACCCGCCGTCAGGAACACGATGCCAAGCGCCTCGGCAAGGGTCGGGTCGCCGGGTTGGAGGCGGCCTGACAGGTAGCCCGCCGGGAGGCCGACAATCGCGCCAAGCAGGAGCGATCCGGCAATCTCCCAAACCGCATGCAGCAGGGCGCCCGAGCCATCGCCGCCCATGAGCGCCTGTGCTCCCATGAGACAGAACGCAAAGACCAGAATGCCCCAGATATCGTCCAGCGCAACGATGCCGGACAGGATGGTTGTGAAGGGCCCCTTTGCGCGGTACTGGCGGATGACATCGCTGGTGGCTGCCGGGTCGGTGGCGGTGGCCAGGGCTGCCAGAATCAGTGCCAGTTCCAGCGGAAAGCCGAGCAGGGCGAGACCTGCAAAGACGACGATCGCTGTTGACACGACCGCTGAAGCCGAAACGACCGTCACGGCCTTGCCGCTGTTCTGCAGATGGACCCTGGAGAGTTTGCCACCCAGAACGAAGGCGACCATCGACAGGGCCAGAACGGCGAGGGTTTCGTAAAGCTGGGTCAGGTTTTCAGGCAGAAGATCCAGAAAGGCGGGGCCCGCGGCCAGTCCGCACAGGATCAGCAGCGTCACGCGGGGCATCTGCGTCCTGTGGCCGATTTCGTCGGCCAGCATGCCGAGCAGCAGCAGGGCGCCAATGGCGATCAGGGTGGTCGCAATTTCCATGCTCATACATTGAGGGAAAGAGACCAGACGTCTTTGATCCGCCGCAATCCCGCCCTATTCGATTGCCCGCACGATAACAGATACGTGTTTATGCGGAGAAATCGTGATTTCGTCTACGCTCCGTTAGGAAATCCCGCGCATTTTGTGCGGTGAGTGAAAGCCTTTCTTAACCCTGCCGAGGACGCTGTGCTGGCAATCGTAAAATCGTTTTGTTCCATTTTCGGGTTCATCTTTTTAAGCTCGTGCGCGGCTTACGACTTTCCGGATCCAACGCCAGAAGACTACGCGGTACACGGCATCGACGTGTCCCGATGGCAGGGCGATATCGATTGGGCGGCCGCAAAACAGGGCGGTGTCGCCTTTGCCTGGATCAAGGCGACCGAAGGCGGCGACCACGTCGACCCGCGCTTTGTCGAGAACTGGGTGGCAGCGCGCCAGGCGGGCATGCCGCGCGGGGCCTACCACTTCTATTATTTCTGCCGTCCGGTTGAAGAGCAGATTTCGTGGGTGAAGGAAATCGTTCCCGTCGACCCGCAAGCCCTGCCGCTTGTTCTCGACATGGAATGGAATGCGCATTCCAAGACCTGCCGGGAACGGCCGGAACGACCGCAGATCCTGCGGGACATGAAGATCTTCCTCGACGAAATGGAAAAGCACTACGGCAAGCGCCCGGTGATCTATTCCTCGGTCGATTTTCACCGAGACAGGCTGGTCGGTGCGCTCAAGAACGAGCAATTCTGGCTGCGCTCGGTCGCCAGCTTCCCGAACAACATCTATGAGCAGCGCGACGACTGGGTGTTCTGGCAGTATACGGCCGAGGGCCGGGTGCCGGGCGTCAAAGGCGACGTCGACCGGAATGCGTTCTTCGGTACCAAGTCGCAGTACCGCGACTGGCTGAACGGCAAGCTGAGGCGCTGACCGTTCCCTGAGCCAATACCGCTAGCGCACCTTGATCTGGTGCGTGACGTCCTTGCCGTTGCTGACTGTGACCTGGGTGAAGCCGATCATCTTGCAAAGATCGAGGAAGTTCAGGTCCTGCGGCTGGTTTGACCGCGCGAAGAGTTCCGTCGTGCGGGCCATCGAGGTCAGCGAGGCAAGCAGGGCTCGCAGCCGAAACAGCGTGTCATAGCGCCCGTCGCCGGTTGCCACCACAATCAGTTTTTCCAGTTCGGTGCCCTTGGCGAAGAGGTGATATCCGGGCGGATACCCCAGTTTTGCGTTCTGGGATGCAAGGCCGCTGACGAAGGCTGCCCGCGACCGCTTGCCCGTGTCAGGTGCAAGGTCCAGTTCTGAGACATAAACCTCCTGGGTCTGCACCTCCGGGTAATAATAGCCCGCATGCGCATCGAAGGCCGACACCGGTGCAATGGATGCAGCAAACCAGAGCGCCGCCAGCGCCATGGCAGACGCAACAGATTGAATTCGTTTCACTTCACAAAGCCCCCCGGCTGTTCGTGCGCCTATCAAGCCCGAAATGCAGGCCGAACGCAAATCGGACGCAAGCTGGGCGCAAGCTGGGGCGGGCAGCCTTTGGCGTGAGAAGGAATAGAGACGCCTGCAGCGCTATACTTTTGCCATGATGCTAGCCGCTTCTTGAAAGCGTCAGGGCGCAGAACTTTGGAGTTTTGAACATGTTGATCCGCTTTTCGCTGGCATTTGCCGCGATCGTGATGATGGTGCTGCCAGCAAGCGCACAATCACGGCCGGCCATTGCCTTCACGACGGCCAATCTCAACATGCGCGCCGGACCGGGAACCAATTATCCCGTGATGGCCACCGTGCCGCGCGGGGGCGGGGTAACCATTTTCGGGTGTACGGCCGACTTCGGCTGGTGCGATGCCGCCTTCACCAATGTGAAGGGATGGGTTTCCGGCCAATATCTCAGCTATGGCGGTGAAGGCATCTATTATGGCCGGCCGATCCCCAGCGCGGGCATCAACCTGGGTGTGCAGCGCTACTACCGGGATTACCCGATCTATGCGGAGGCGCCTGCGCCTGCCTATCGCGGCGGGCCGGTCTACAAGGGCGATCCTCCCTATGATCCGCCGCCGGTTGAACCGGGGCCCGTCTATGCACCGGAACCGCTTTACGAAGCACCGCCTGTCGTGGTCGCGCCGCCGCAGCCGATCATTATCCGGCCCTACTGGGATTCATTTCCCGGTTATCCGCAAAGGTATTTCGAACCGCGTATCTATTGACGCGGGCTGTTACCGGGCCGGTTTCGGTCCGGCCATGACCAGCGACCAGAATACCTTGTGCTTGGCATTGGGCGCGTAAGCCGTCGCGATGCCAAGCCGGGTGGCGTCTTTCGTCAGCAAGACCTGGTTATGTTTCGGGCTTTCCCGCCAGCCTGAAAAAGCTTCGGCAAAGGTCCTGTATCCGGCGCTGACGTTTTCGGCGGCAGCCGTCTTCGGCTCGCCGATGGAGGCCATGCGGGTTGCCAGCTGCTGGTTCGGGGCGAGCGATGCCTGAACGTTTCCGGCCGCGGCCATCGCGTCGGCCTGCGATTTTGCAATGGATGTCAGCTGCGGATCGGCAATCACGGGCGAAAGTCCGTTGTTGATCCGGTATTGCGAGATCATCTGAGCGGCCGTTGCAGCATCCACCACACCGTCGACACGCGCCATGTCCTCGTAAAAGGGCGGCGTCTGCATGCGGTCGCCCATGCAGGCGGCAACCGAGAGCAGCAGCGCTCCGGCGAGGGCGAGTTTCAGGGATCGATGGACCATCGGATTGTCAGCCACGCTGTTGAAGCTCCCGCTCAGGATCAATGAGATTTAGTGAGGCACATGATTCGCCTCACTTTGGAAGGTGATGGGACGACAGTTGAGCAGAATTGCGGCGCAAGGCTCCTGAAACCGGTGCACAAGCCTTTCAGCTGGGGTGTGCGCGCAACGGGTTGGAAAAAATGGAGCAGGTTTCTTGAATGGCAATTTTCAAGTTACATATAAAGTAACATGATGGTGCCGAGCGTCTTGGTATGGATCGGAGCACCAGGCCACGCATTGCTTGAGGACCTTTTCCATGTCCCTGTTTTCCGGAGCCGCATCAACCACCGGATATGCGGAAAGAACGGCAAGGCTCGTTCCCGGGCTTGCAGACATGCACAAGATGACCGGCCTGCTGCTGGCGGAGCGGGCGCCATCGGACGGAACAATCCTGGTGCTTGGTGCCGGTGGCGGTGTTGAACTGAAGGCCTTTGCCCGCATGCAGCCGGACTGGCGTTTCCTTGGTGTCGACCCGTCCGCAGACATGCTGGAAAAGGCGCAAGAGCACCTTGGTCCCCTCGGGGCAAGAGTGAGCCTGCTGGAGGGATACATCCAGGATGCCCCCGAAAGACAATTTGATGGCGCCGCCTGCCTGCTGACGCTTCATTTTCTGGATCGGGAGGAGAGGTTGAAGACTCTTTCCGGACTGCGGCAACGGTTGAAGCCTGGAGCGGCCTTCGTTTCGGTTCATCACAGCTTTCCGACCGACCGTGCAGGCAAGGACAGGTGGCTGGCAAGATATGCGGCGTTTTCCACCCTATCCGGTACTTCCCGCTCGCTTACCGAAAACGGCATGGCCGCGATGAAGGAGCGATTGCCGGTGCTGACGCCCGAGCAGGATGCGGATCTGTTGAGGCAGGCCGGATTTGTCGACGTCGAGACCTTTTACACGGCCTTCACCTTCAGAGGCTGGGTCGCCACCGCCGGGTAATCAAAAAGAAAAGACCAGCCCGTGAGACACGGGCTGGTCAGGCTGCATGAGGCTAACGGGGCTTGAGGCCCCCAGCCTTTCAGGGAGCTTGTTGAGCCCGCCGCCTGCAGGTGGTTGCCCTGAAGGCGACGTGCCGGATCAGCGGGTGGAGGCTTCCAGAACGTCCTCATAGGTCCGAAGACCGGTGGTCGGCGCGCAGACCAGGACGGACATGTTGCCCGGTGCGTGCTGGTTCTTCCACATCTTGGTATGGGCCTTCGGGATCTGATCCCAGGGGAAGACCTCGGACATGTAAGGGTCGATGCGCCGTTCGATCATCAGTTTGTTGGCGGCCGAGGCCTGCTTCAGATGGGCGAAGTGTGACCCTTGAAGGCGCTTCTGGTGCATCCACATGTAGCGGACGTCGAAGGTGCAGTTGAAGCCTGACGTGCCTGCGCAAATGACGACCATGCCGCCCTTCTTGCAGACCAGGGTGGAGACCGGGAAGGTTGCCTCGCCCGGGTGTTCGAAGACGATATCGACGTTGTTGCCCTTGCCGGTGATGTCCCAGATCGCCTTGCCGAACTTGCGCGCTTCCGCGAACCATTCCGCATATTCGGGCGAGCCGACCGTCGGCAATTGACCCCAGCACTTGAAGTCCTTGCGGTTGATCACGCCCTTGGCACCGAGATCCAGCACGAACTGGCGCTTGTCCTCGTCAGAGATGACGCCGATGGCATTGGCACCTGCTGCCGTAATCAACTGGATGGCGTAGGAGCCAAGGCCACCCGAGGCGCCCCAGACAAGCACGTTCTGACCCGGCTTCAGCTCATGCGGGTGATGGCCGAACAGCATGCGATAGGCGGTCGCGAGCGTCAGCGTGTAGCAGGCGCTTTCTTCCCAGGTCAGGTGGCGCGGCCGGGGCATAAGCTGCTGGGCCTGCACGCGGGTGAACTGCGAGAACGACCCGTCCGGTGTCTCGTAGCCCCAGATCCGCTGGGAGGTGGAGAACATCGGGTCGCCGCCGTTGCACTCCTCGTCGTCGCCGTCGTCCTGGTTACAATGAACCACGACCTCGTCGCCCACTTTCCAGCGCTTGACCTTGTCACCGACGGCCCAGACGATGCCCGAGGCATCGGAGCCGGCAATGTGGTAGGCGGCGCCGTGACCGTCGAACGGGCTGATCGGCTGACCGAGGCCTGCCCAGATGCCGTTGTAATTGACGCCGGCGGCCATCACCAGAACCAGAACCTCGTGGCTGTCGAGTTCCCAGGTCGGCACGACTTCCAGTTTCATGGCGTCTTCCGGCGGTCCGTGGCGTTCCCGGCGGATGGTCCAGGCATACATGTTTTTGGGAACGTGTCCGAGCGGCGGGATCTCTCCGATTTCATAAAGATCTTTCACCGGCGCGCCCTCTCGCGTTTGGTTGTCATTGGCTTCCGCGGTCGCTGTCATTCTCCCCTCCCAGGGCTTCTTTTGGGCCTCAGAATTTCGCATTTGCACAAGTCGTAATCGGGCAAATACCCAATTTTGCGCAACTATTGTTCAAAAACGATCACCGTTCTATACGACTATTGCTTAACTTGCGTTTTGATGCCAACCATATTTTGCATTGCACATTGGGGTTTCGCAGTCGCGTAAACTCCGGCACACTGCTGACTGTTCGGGAGAAACAGGCTGACGCGGTGCTGCCAAATCAAGAAAAAACAGGCAGCAGAACGCCTTAGGAGGATGAGTGGCATGAGTGCATCGGGTGAGAGCCGGCCGGAGAAAGATCGTCCGTGGATTTTCCGGACCTACGCGGGCCACTCGACGGCGGCCGAATCGAACAAGCTCTACCGTGGCAATCTTGCCAAGGGTCAGACCGGCCTGTCCGTTGCGTTCGATCTGCCGACACAGACCGGTTACGATCCGGATGACGCCCTGGCGCGCGGCGAAGTGGGCAAGGTCGGTGTTCCGGTGGCACATCTCGGCGACATGCGCACCCTGTTCCAGGACATTCCGCTGGAGCGGATGAACACCTCCATGACGATCAACGCGACCGCACCCTGGCTGCTGTCGCTCTATATAGCGGCTGCCGATGAACAGGGCGCCGACCGCAAACTGCTGTCAGGCACGACCCAGAACGACATCATCAAGGAATATCTGTCCCGGGGCACCTATGTGTTTCCGCCGGCGCCATCGCTCAGACTGACGACCGATGTCATCGCCTGGACCTATTCCAACATGCCCAAATGGAACCCGATGAACGTCTGCTCCTATCATTTGCAGGAAGCAGGCGCGACACCGGTTCAGGAGTTGTCCTTCGCGCTGGCAACGGCGGTTGCCATTCTGGATTCCATCAAGGCGAGTGGTGCCATTCCGGAGGAAGATTTCCCAAAGGCTGTCGGCCGGATTTCCTTCTTCGTCAATGCGGGCATGCGGTTCATTACCGAGATGTGCAAGATGCGCGCCTTCACCGAATTGTGGGACGAGATCTGCCTGGAGCGCTATGGCGTTGAGGACGAGCGCTATCGCCGCTTCCGCTATGGGGTTCAGGTGAACAGCCTCGGGCTGACCGAGCCGCAGCCGGAAAACAACGTCTACCGTATCCTCATCGAGATGCTGGCGGTGGTCTTGTCCAAGAATGCGCGCGCCCGCGCTGTGCAGCTGCCGGCATGGAACGAGGCGCTGGGCCTGCCACGACCGTTCGACCAGCAGTGGTCGCTGCGTATGCAGCAGATCGTCGCCTATGAGACCGACCTTCTGGACTATGCGGACATTTTTGACGGCTCCGCCGAAATTACCCGCAAGGTGGAAGAGCTGAAGGCGCAAGCCCGCGAGGAACTTGCCCGGATCGATGCCATGGGTGGTGCGGTCGCCGCGGTCGATAGCAGCTACATGAAGCGCCAGCTTGTGGAAGCCAATTCCGCACGCCTTGCCGCGATCGAAGGCGGCGACCAGGTGGTGGTCGGCGTCAACCGCTGGACAGACAGCGAGCCTTCACCTCTGGCCGCCGGGGAAGATGGCGGCATTCTCACCGTTTCCGAGCATGTCGAGGAAGAAGCGGTCGAGAAGGTCAAGGCCTGGCGCGATGCACGCGATCAAGCCGCGGTCGAAACCGCGCTGGCGGACCTGAAAGCCGCCGCCCAGGAAGGCCGCAACATCATGGAGCCCTCCATTGCCGCGGCCAAGGCCGGAGCGACCACAGGCGAATGGGGCCGGACACTGCGCGAGGTCTTTGGCGAGTACCGTGCACCGACCGGTGTCGGCCAGGCCGTGCGGGACAATGTCGGCACTTTGGCAGACATCCGCTCTGACGTGGAGGCGGTATCAAAGAAACTTGGCCGCCGGCTGAAGTTCCTGGTCGGCAAACCGGGTCTCGACGGGCATTCGAACGGTGCGGAACAGATTGCCGTCAGGGCGCGCGACTGCGGCATGGAAGTGGTCTATGAGGGTATCCGGTTGACGCCGGCGCAGATCGTCAACGCCGCGGTGGAAGAAGACGTTCACGTGATCGGTCTGTCGATCCTGTCCGGCTCGCACCTGGCCCTGGTGCGTGACGTGATGGACCGCCTGCGGGCAGCCGGTGCGGACGATATTCCGGTCGTGGTTGGCGGGATTATCCCTGACGAAGACGCCGCACAGCTCAAGGCGCAAGGCATTGCGGCGGTCTATACGCCCAAGGACTTCCAGCTCACCGATATCATGGCCGATGTGGTGAAGATTGTCGGCAACCGTGCAGAACAGGCTGCTTGAACCGGCCTTCGTCGAAAGTGACAATAATGCCGATTGAAGTATTTATTGGCGAAAATTATTCGCTCTTCTAGTCTCGGATAAACTTTCAGTTGCAACTGGCGCAGTCGTGGCTGCGTCGGTTTCGCTGGCGGGTTCAAGATTTATTTATACTTGGCCATTAGTAGTTTCCCTTAGCGCGGGTCTAAGCAGGAAACGATCCGATGATACGTAAGCCAATTTCCAGAATAACTTCAGTCCTCATCGGATTGCGGGACGGGACCAGTCTGCGCCAGCAGATTGCCCTTCTGGCGGCTTCGCTTTGCATCCTTTCGATCGCGGTGGCCGCATTCGGTGCGGCCCTGATTGCACGCGGCGAAGCCATCCGGGAAAACCGGTGGGACCTGACCCTGATTGCACGCAGCATGGCGCAGCGGCTGGACCAGACGATGTTCGACCGTTACCGCGAAGTGCGCAACGTCGCAGACATGGAACTGCTGAAGCCCGTCTGGACCCGCAATCCCGACATCATCCGTGAAACGCTTGACCAGCTGCAGCGCAGCCTGCCGCAATATGCCTGGATCGGCTTTGCATCTATCGACGGCACGGTCGTGGCGGCAACCAAGGGCATGCTGGAGGGCGCATCCGTCGCCGAGCGGCCCTGGTTCGTCAGTGGCCTGAAAGGGCCGGCGGTCGAGGATGTGCATCTTGCCAAGTTGCTTGACCACCTGTTGCGGACAAACCCCGACGAAGCGCCGTTTCGTTTCGTCGACGTGGCAATGCCGGTAAAAGACGAAAACGGAAAACTGGCGGGCGTACTCGGTGCGCACATGAGCTGGAGCTGGGCGGAAGAAACCCGGCGCGATGTTCTGGAAAACAATCTCGGCAAGGAAGGGCTCGATCTCTTCGTGCTTGCGCGCGACGGCTCGGTGCTCGTCGGGGAAGACGCCGAGGGCACAAACCTCTCCCGGGAAACTGCTGCCTACGATCCCGGCAATCCCGACATGGTGGTCGCGGAGGTCGAAACCTCGGGCCTTGGCGATTATCCGGGGCTGGGCTGGAAAGTTGCCGTGCAGCAGCCGGTCAGCGTCGTGTCCGCTCGGGTGGCGGCTCTGGTTCGCAATATCTTTCTGATCGGATTTGCGGTTGCCTGTCTTTCCGCGCTGCTGGCATGGCTTGCGTCTCGCACCATCTCGCAGCCGCTTCTCGGCCTGGTCACAGCACTGGACAGGATCGGGCGTGACGAAAAGGAAACGACAGTTCCGCGCTTGCACGGGTTCCGGGAGCTTTCGCAGGTGTCTGCTTCCGTCAGATCGCTGCTTCGCCGGCTCGGTACCGTGGAAGAAAGCGCCAGGACAGCCCGGGACATGCTGGCGGTTCTGAAGGACGAATACAGCCGCAACATACGGTCCAGTGAGGAACGGAACCGGCAACTGGGAGCCGACATCCGCTCCTTGAGAACGCTGGCTGAACACGATTCCCTGTCGGGCCTCCTGAACCGGCGTGCGTTCCAGCCATTTGCGGAAGATGCCTTTGCGACCTTCCAGCGTCACGACCGGCTGTTCAGCGTGCTGATGATCGATGCGGACCACTTCAAGACCGTCAATGATCAATTCGGGCACCGGGCCGGTGACGACGTCATCCGGGCCATCGGTGATGCCATCGTTGAAGAAATCCGTTCGACCGACAAGGCTGCCCGGTTCGGCGGGGAAGAATTCGTTCTCCTCCTGAGGGAAAACGACGCAAACGGGGCCTGGGTCCTGGCCGAACGCATCAGGCTGAGAATTGCAGCCCTCACCGTGGATGCCGGCGTTGGCAATATCTCCGTCACGGTCAGCATTGGTCTGGCGGAAGTCACGGCTGATGATCGTGATGTCGAAGACACGATTGCCCGGGCGGATCAGGCGCTTTACATCGCCAAATCGTCGGGCCGCAACCGGGTCTGTGTCGACTATCCGACCCCTCGGTCCCAGTCGGCCTGAGACAGTTGCCTTTGACAATACCGAGGGTTAACTTAACGTAAAGTTTTGTTAACCCTTTGTTGAAACAATTGGCGGGTTCCGCCAGAAGGCGGCAATTCTCTGAGGGCCAGGAGGCCGGAATGGCGACGATCGAAAGGCCGCAATCGGCCCAGGTCGTGGCGCATGCGACAGAGTACCCCGCGGACCGTGACGGTGACGGCACCGGTTACGACCGCAGAAAGAAGCGTGACACCGCAGAGCGCCATGAAAATGAAACCGGGATGTCCGAGGACACTCCGGCAGTTCTTGTTGACGATCACCACACCGTAAATCATGTGCTGGATGGCGTTGCCGCCTATCGGGCTGTCGCGTTGCAGGTCATGGAACCGGGCATCGATCACGGGCCGGTACACCCCTTGCGGGGACCTGTGGACAGGATGCCCGCGGACAACGTCCGTCATGCCTATGAGGATCACGAGGACGGTGAGCCGCCCCATGAGGTGAATGTCGCGACCTGAGGGACGAAGTCGTCCAAAAGGTTGAAGTCACTTGGCTCGTTACGTATTAACCCGTATCTATGGCCGGCAGGGGAGATCCCCTATCGTTCGTGCACAGGTGCGCGTCCTTCGGGATGCAGCATCAGGTGCCGCCGTTCCGGTTGGCAGGCCTGCCCATATCTGGTGCAGGTGGCTGATCCCGGGTGACAAGAGCTGGAGACTTGAGTTTGACTTTCCCCGCACATCTTCTCGAAGGCTACGGCCGTTACCTCAACAAGGGGTTCGTCAGATACAAGGAAACCCACGAACGCCTGGCGGTCTATGGTCAGACGCCGGATGTGATGGTGATTTCGTGCTGCGACAGCCGGGTTACGCCGGAAGGCATCTTCAATGTCGGTCCGGGTGAATTGTTCGTGGTGCGCAACGTTGCCAACCTGGTGCCGCCTTACGAGGATACGGAAGGCCAGCACGGCACCAGCGCCGCGATCGAATTCGCGGTCAACGGGCTCAAGGTCAAGCACATTGTGATCATGGGACACGGCCAGTGCGGCGGCGTGAAGGCGTTCCGGGAAAACGCGAATGCGCCGATGGCGACAGGTCAGTTCATCGGCCGGTGGATCAAGTTGCTGGAACCGGCGGCAATCGCGATGGCCTGCATGCCGGTGGACAAGGCTGACGATCCTCAGCTTGCCATGGAATATGCCGGTATCCGCCAGTCGCTGAAGAACCTGATGACCTTCCCGTTCATCGAGGCGGCCGTTTCGGCGGGTTCGCTCAGCCTGCACGGGTCCTGGTTCGACATCGGGTCCGGCGAATTGCGGGTCATGGACGCCGAAACACAGAGATTCTCCACGACAGCCCCTGAAGCTCTCGCCACGGCGGGATAAGCGCTGCAAGGAAAGGGACGTCATGCTCGTCGATCCGGTGCTCTATCGCCGAATGGCCAAATACAACAGCTGGATGACCGAAAAGGTCTATGCGGCAGCGGATCTCATGAGCGATGAAGACCGCAAGGCCGACCGGGGCGCCTTCTTCCGGTCCGTGCATTCCACGCTTAACCACATCCTGTTTGCCGACAGGGCCTGGATGAGCCGCTTCACCGGCCGCAAATACGAAATCAAGGGCATGGGCGTTGATCTCTTCGAGAATTTCGATGAGTTGAAAGCCGCCCATTTCGACATGTGCCTGCAGATCTCCGACTTTGCCGAGTGGCTGACCATCGACTGGCTGGCGGAGGATCTGGAATGGACAAGCGGCCAGGACGGCATTCCCCGGTCCCGGCCGCGCTGGATGCTTGTCACCCACATGTTCAATCACCAGACCCATCATCGCGGCCAGGTGTCGACACTGCTGACACAGGCCGGGCATGACATCGGCGTTACCGATCTGCCGTTCATGCCCGATCTGGTGTGACGGGGAAGCCTGTTCAGACTTCCGTCTTCATTCCGTAGTTCTTCACCGCGCCAAGCACCGCGTCGATCTCGGATTTCGAGAGAATGTGCGGCGAGCCGATCGTCCGGCTGAGGATATAGGCCTTGGCCAGGACTTCCAGTTCCTCAAGACGCCAGAGGCCCTTTTCAAGGGTCTCGCCGACAACCACGGCACCGTGGTTGGCCATCAGGCAGCCTTGCCGGTCTTTCATGACGTCTGTCACTTCCCGGGCAAGTTCGTCGCTGCCGAAAAGGGCGTAGCCCGCCAGGGGAACCGTGTCACCACCGAAGAGCGCGATCATGTAATGGCAAGAGGGGATCTCCATCCGGTTGATCGCCAGCGCGGTGCAGTGGACCGGGTGGGCGTGCACGACTGCGTGCATGTCCGGCTTTGCCCGCAGCAGCGCAAGGTGGAACTGCCATTCGGTTGAAGGTGGCAGGGGCCCTTCGAAAGCGCTGTCGCGGTCCAGCGGGATGGAGGCCAGCATCTCCGGGGTCATGCGGTCATAGGGCACGCCGGAGGGCGTGATGATCATCCGGTCGCCTGCGCGCGCGGAAATATTGCCCGATGTGCCCTGGTTGATACCGCGGCTGTTCATCTCCTTGCAGGAATCGATGATGGCCTGGCGAAGTTCGGGAGTGTCCTGATAAGGCGTCTTAAGCATTGTTTTCCGTCAGATTGAGCATTTCCGTCGCCGTTTCCGAGCAGGTGGCGATGTGGGTGGCGTAGCCGCCGCGCAGGGCGGCCAGCATCGGTCTGGCACGGTCCGGGCCGGAGCCGACCAGCAGGCCCATGTCCTTGCCGCGCATCTGGTCCAGCGTCACGGCAATCATCCGGTCCTCGATTTCCCGGTTGAGACCGTTGCCGTCGTGGTCGATCAGGCGGCCGCAGATCACGCCGATGGCACCGCGTTCCGCACATGGGTCAACGTCGGCGGGGTCAAGCAGGCCGGTATGGACGACGTGGCTGTCTGCGGTGCAGGTGCCGCAGGCGAAGATGGTCTTGTTGCAGTCGGCCACCGCATCAAGCTGCATGCGGATCACCGGCTCCCGCTTCAGTTCTTCCACCAGCGCCCGGTTGGACAAGAGCAGCGGCACATGAAGGTTGACGCAGTGCGCGCCATAGCGGCGGGCGAGCGTTGCCGAGCAGGTTTCCGCGGCAAAGCCGAGGGCTGCCGGACGCGAGCCGACCAGCTGAACCACGGTAAGGTCCGGCACCGTCACCCGCGGCGCGGCTTCCGCCACCCGGTAGACCGTTTCGCCCCAGGCAACGCCAAGCCGGTCGCCCGGTTCCAGCAGGCCTGGCAGCCAGTCGGCGACCACCCGGGTGACCCGGTCAAGGGACTGGTCTGCCCCGGCGGGGGATGTCGGAACGACGATGGCGTCCTGCAGACCGAACCGGTCGACGAGACGGCGCGCCAGGTCGTGATCGCGAAAGATGTCCGTGTCCAGTGTGATGCGGACATAGTCGCGTTTTCGCGCTTCGGACAGATAGTTGACGACCGTCGCCCGCGAAATGCCGAGGCGTTCGGCGATCTCGTTCTGGTTCATGCCTTCCTGGTAGTAACACCAGGTGACCTCGATGATGGCATCGTCCTGGCTGCGCGCCCTGGTGGCCGCGGAGGGTGCCGCGGCCTTGGTGCCGGTTGGCCGGGAACTGGTCGGGCCAGGGCTCATGCGCTCTTGGCGATCCTGCTGAGATCCGGGAAGAGGGCGGCAAGGCCTTCGGCGCTGGCCTCGCAGACACCGCGTTCGGTAATCAGGCCGGTGACGAGGTGGTTCGGCGTGACATCGAAGGCAGGATTGCCGCCGGGCGTGCCGACCGGTGTCACCTGCACGACGCCGATCTTGCCGTCGTCCGTCAGGCCCTGGATGTGCGTGACTTCGCGTTCCTGGCGTTCCTCGATCGGAATTTCGGCAACGCCGTCATCTACCGTCCAGTCGATGGTCGGTGAAGGCAGGGCAACGTAGAACGGCACGTTGTTGGCCTTGGCGGCGAGTGCCTTCAGATAGGTGCCGATCTTGTTGCAGACGTCGCCGCGGCGTGTGGTGCGGTCGGTTCCGACGATGACCATGTCGACAAGGCCGTGCTGCATCAGGTGGCCGCCGGCATTGTCGGTGATGTAGGTATGCGGAATGCCGTGGCTGCCCAGTTCCCAGGAGGTGAGGGCGCCCTGGTTGCGCGGGCGGGTTTCATCTACCCAGACATGGATCGGAATGCCGGCGTCATGGGCCTGGTACATCGGGCTCGTCGCCGTGCCCCAGTCCACGGTCGCAATCCAGCCGGCGTTGCAATGGGTCAGGATGCGGACAGGCTCGCCGTCCTTCTTGCCCGCTGCGATCTTGCGGATGATCTCAAGACCATTCTGGCCGATGCTGTGGTTGATGCCGACATCTTCGTCGGAAATCTCGTGCGCGAGCTTCAGCGCTGCGGCGGGACGGTCGGCTTCCGGCAGCGGGAGCAGGTGCGCACGGCAGCGGTTGAGCGCCCAACGCAGGTTGATGGCCGTCGGCCGGGTCTTGTCGAGAAACTCCCAGGCCGTGTCCAGATGCGCATTGGACGGGTCGATCTTTGCGGCCAGTGCCATGCCGTAGGCAGCGGTTGCGCCAATGAGCGGCGCGCCGCGCACGCGCATCTCAACGATCGCGTCGGCGAAGTCCTGAAGTGTGTCGACCTGCTGGATGCGGAATTCGTGCGGCAGCCAGCGCTGATCGATGATCTGCAGGGCAGCCTTGTCGTCATCCCACCAGAGCGAGCGGTAATGAGTGCCGTTGACCTTCATGGGATGTCCTTCTTGTTGAATTGGCGCGCAAGCTTCACGAGCGCATCGGTCGAGCCGTAACTTTCTGGCGACAGGATGAGGTCGGCCCCCATCAGCAGGTTGCGCGTTTCCAGACGGCGCTTCAGCTGCTTGTCCTCGATTTCCTCGAAGTCGGCATTGTGGGCGAGCGACAGGGTACGGCGGTGCATCTCGATGCCGCAATAACCCATGGCTTCTTTGCGGATTTCCTGCAGGAGGCCCGCACATGCGAAGTCCGATGCCTGCCCCTGATCCTCGAACAGGGAAGCCGGATAAAGCATGCCGGTGCGCTCGGTGTTCCAGAGGCGGGTGAACTCGGCCTCGAAGGATGAGAAGGTTTCGGCGATGACCGACAGAACCCATTCCTGGAAATCGTCGAGTGTTTCCGCGCTGCGATGGGCCGGCTGGCTGAAATAGGCCATCAGGAAGTTGGCCGTCAGCATGCCGATGTCGAAGCCGAGCGGGCCGTATTGCACGAATTCGGGATCGATGACGCGGCTGTCGCTGTCCGTGGACATGATCGAGCCGCTGTGCAGGTCGCCGTGCACCATGGTTTCGGTGTTGGAGGCAAATTTCATCAGGAACCGCTGCACCTTTGCCTTCAGTTCGGCATTGGTGCGCAGGTCTGCCACAACGGGGTCGAGACCTTCCGTGTGGTGGTTCATTTCAGCAGCAAAATAAGGATCGGTGAAAACCAGCGCTTCGGTGATTGCGGGGATTTCCACGTTGCCGGCGAACAGGCTGACATCGGCCTTCTTGTCCGGGCTCTTCATGGACAGTTCCGAGCCGCGAAACGCGGTGCGGGCGCAGAAGGTGCCAAGGAAAGTACCGAGCCCTGCAACCTTTTCACCATCGATCAGCTTGCGCCGCAGGATCTTGTGCGGCGAGAGGAATTCCATGACGATCAGCGCCTGGTCCTCATCGAAGTGGTAGACCTCCGGTGCTGCGCCCGGATCACGGGCGGCCTGTCGCACAAGCGCATGGTTCTCGTAAAGCGCACGATAAAGCGGCAGCGGCCAGCTGTCGCCGACCAGGCGCACATAGGGCAGCGCCTGCTTGACGATGATCGTGCCTTTGGGGCCCTCGACAATGAAGACGAGGTTCAGGTTGCCGTCGCCAACTTCGCGAACGGTCCAGTCAGACGGGTCTGCTCCGATCCTGTCCGCAACGGCGGAAATGCCGGAAAGTCTTTCGCCGAGCGTTTCCGGCGTGAGGGGCCGATAGAGGTCTGGCGTGTCCATCTTGGGTCTTGTTCCTCCCTATTTTGCCCCGATAATGGTCAAGATTATTCAAAAGTCAACACAGTTGACAAATGCCTATTTAGCGTGTTGTAACGATGAGAAGCGGGGGAGGAACTCGCAAAAATATCGGGAGGAAAGGTGCCAGACGTCACCTGTAAATTGAGCGGCTTGGAAAAGTCCTTCGGGCGCAACCACGTGCTTCGGGGGATTGATCTGGAGCTGCGCGCCGGCGAAGTCACGGCGCTGATGGGAGCCAACGGTGCCGGCAAGTCGACGCTGGTGAAGGTCCTGTGCGGCTATCATTTTGCCGATGCCGGCGAAATCGAGCTGGCCGGTGCGCCCTTCAAGCCGCTTGATGCGGCCGATGCCATCTCAAAGGGTGTCGTGACCGTTCACCAGTCCATTGATGACGGTGTCATTCCGGATCTCGATGTTGCCACCAACCTGACGCTGGACCTCCTGACCGAACCGGGCGCCGATTTCTTCGTCAACGACAGGAAACTTCGCCGGCAGGCCCGCAAGGTTGCCGAGAGCATGGGTCTGACGATGGACGTGCGCACCCGTGTTGCGGATCTGGAGGTTGCCGACCGCCAGATGATCGCGATCGCACGTGCCATGGCCCGCGCGCCGAAGTTGCTCATTCTGGACGAGCCGACCTCATCACTGTCCGCTTCCGAAGCCGACCGCCTGTTCGCGCTGATTGACCGGCTGCGTGCGGAAGGTGTCGCCATTCTTTATATTTCCCACCGCATGTCGGACATCCGCCGCGTGGCCGACCGGATCGTTTCCATGCGAGACGGGGCGATTTCCGGCCTGTTCGAGACAGAGCCGCTGGACTATGTCGGCGCGGTCAACGCCATGCTTGGCCACCAGATGACCGAGGTCGATATCGATCCGGTTGCCGGCGGTGATCCGATCCTGGAAGTCGATGGTGTGCGCCTACACGAAAATGGCCCGCAGATCGATCTGACTGCTCGCGAAGGCGAAGTGGTTGCCCTGACGGGTCTGCTCGGCAGCGGCACCACGGAATTGGCGGAAGTGCTGTTTGGCCTTGCGAAACCGGCCGGCGGCACCTTGCGTCTGGACGGCAAGGCCTACACTCCGAAGAGTGCGGAAGACGCCGTCGCCAAGGGTGTGTTCATGTCGCCGAAGGACCGCAGCGTGAACGCCGTGGTGCCGGACTTCGACATCGCCAACAACATGACACTGCCTTTCCTGAGGGCATTCAGCCGGTTCTCTTTCCTGAGCGAGCGCGGTCAACGCCGGGCTGCTGACGACATGATCGGCAAGATCGGGATCGTCTGTCAGGGCAACGGTGACGGCATCAACACCTTGTCGGGTGGCAACCAGCAGAAGGTCATGATCGGCCGCTGGCTGTTGCAGGCAAGCCGCGTGCTGTTGCTGGACGAACCTTTCCAGGGGGTCGACATCGGCGCCCGGCGGGACATCGGTCACTACATCCGGCAGACCGCAAAAGGGCGCACGACGCTCGTCTTCGTGGCGGAAATCGACGAGGCCCTGGAAATCGCCGACCGCATCGTCGTCATGCACGAGGCCGCCATCGTCGGCGAATACATCAACAAGAACGTCGACCTGAACCGTCTGGTCGCGGATGTCTCGGGGCCCGCAGGCGGGCAGGGGCAGAGCGAGCCAGCAACGCAGGCAATGGCAGGATGAATACCGGAACAATGAACAAGAACCCGCTCGAACTTGCCATCCGCTACGGCTTCCTCGTCCTACTCGGCGGACTGGCCCTTTTCTTCAGCCTCTATGCCAGCGGCTTTGCCAGCCCGCGTTCGGCAGTCTTCATCCTGCAGTCGGTGGCCATTACCGGCATTCTCGCGCTCGGTGTCACCTGTACGCTTGTGGTGGGCGGGTTCGACCTGTCCATCGGCTCGGTCGCAACCTCGGCGCTGATGCTGTCCGCCTATTCCATGGTGGTGCTGGAGCAATCCGCCTTTGTCGCGGTTGCACTCTGCCTGGTGATGGGTGCGGTCGTCGGGCTGATCAACGGGTTCCTGATCGTGAAGATGCGGGTGCCGGACCTTTTGGCGACGCTCGGCATGATGTTCCTTCTCATCGGTTTGCAGCGCATTCCGACTCAGGGCAATTCGATTGCGACCGGAATGAGCCTGGGCGAGGGCGTCGTTGCGGAGGGAACGTTCTCCGCGGCCTTCCTGTGGCTCGGCCGGCACCGGTTCGACCTGTTCCTGGACCGGTTGCTGCCGGTGCCGGTGGTGGTGTTCCTTTTGATCGCGCTGCTGATCTGGCTGTTCCTGGGGTACACCCGCCATGGCCGCCTGATGTATGCCATCGGCTCCAACGAGCGGGCTGCCGAACTGGTCGGCACAAACGTGCAGCGCTACAAGATCGTGGCCTACATGATTTCCGGCATGCTGGCATCGGTTGGCGGCATTCTGCTGGCTGCCCGCCTTGGCCGCGGTGACATCGCCTCCGGCAACAACCTTCTGCTCGACAGCGTTGCCGCAGCCCTCATCGGCTTCGCGGTACTGGGCGCTGCCCGCCCGAACGCCTTCGGCACGGCGGCAGGGGCCCTGTTTGTCGGCATTCTTCTTCAGGGGCTGACGATGATGAACGCTCCTTACTACATGCAGGATTTCGTCAAGGGCGCCGTGTTGGTCGCCGCCCTTGTCTTCACATTCTACCTGTCCTCGCGACGTGGGGGCCGGAGAACAGCGTGACGCCCTGAATGGCGCCGTTTCCATTGGGAGGAAAACAAATGCTGAGACGTGAATTCATGAAGCTGGCGGTTGCCGCCGGGATCGGGCTTTCCGGCGGAGCGGCTTTTGCAGCCGACATGCCGGCGCCGTTCGACAAGCCGGAAGAGGTCAAGATCGCGCTGGTGCGTTATCTGTCCACCGGTGACTTCTTCCAGTCCTATCTTTCGGGTGTTGAAAAGCAGTCAGCTGCCCTTGGCGTTGATCTGCGTGTTCTCGACAGCCGTCAGGATGCCGCCCTTCAGGCCGACATGGTCGATCAGGCCATTGCGCTTGGTGTCGACGGCATCATCATCCAGCATGGCCTGACCGAATCCATGAAGGCCGCCGCACAGCGCGCCGTCGATGCGGGCATCAAGGTTGTTGCCTTCGACGTCAACGTTGAAAACGATGCGATCCCGCAAATCGAACAGTCCGACTACCTGCTCGGCAAGCTGGCCCTGGAACAGGCGATCAAGGACAATGGCGACAGCTTTACCGCCGGCTATGTCTATGTGCCGGGCATCGCACCGCTGGACCGCCGCGACGTCGCCTGGAAGGAAGTCAAGGAAGCCAATCCGGGGATCACGGAAGCGGCCATGTTCGGCACGCTTGATAACCCGATTGCCAACTCCGTTGCCAACCAGGCCCGTTCGGTGCTGCAGGCCAACCCGAACATCAACGTCGTCTTTGCCCCTTACGATGAATTTGCCAAAGGCGTGAAGATCGCGGTCGATGAAGCCGGTCTCAACCAGGACATCGCCATTTATTCCGCAGACGTTTCCACGGCCGATATCTCCGCCATGCGCGAGCCGGATTCCGCGTGGGCGGCAACGGTCGCGACCAACCCGGCGGTGGTCGGTGAAGTCAGCGTGCGCACGCTGGCGCTGATGCTGGCAGGTGAAGACCCGGGCAAGCAGGTTGTCGTGCCGCCGACCCTGATCACCCAGGACTTCCTGAACGAGCAGGACGTCAAGAACATGGAAGAGCTGGGCCAGAAGATGCCGCAGTTCCAGCATGCCGATGTTTCTGTTGCCGAATGGATCCCGCTTCCGGCGCGCTAAGGCCAGGTTCAATAACCCGTCAAAAGAAAACCCGGTGCCTTGGCACCGGGTTTTTTTGTCTGGCAGGGACGGGGCGTGATGTCAGATTGCGCGTCCCTTGTTCACATCAGGGATTGCGAGGCCTGCTTAACGTTCTTGGTCGCGGCGTCTATCTGGGCAGTTGCCGAGGAGATCGACTGCATGTTGGAGGTGATCCGTTCCACACCCTGGGCGGCCGAATGCATGTTGGAGGATATGTCATTCGTAACCGCCGACTGCTCCTCGACCGAGGATGCGATGCTGGCGGCGATGTCTCCGACATTCTTGATGACAGCAAGGATCGATTCGATTGCGGCGACTGCCTGACCGGTCGTCTCCTGCATGGAGCCGATCTGGTTGGAGATCTCTTCGGTTGCCTTGCTTGTCTGCGCGGCGAGGCTCTTCACTTCGGAGGCAACAACGGCAAAGCCCTTGCCGGCTTCCCCAGCTCTTGCGGCCTCGATGGTGGCGTTCAGGGCCAGGAGATTGGTCTGGTCGGCAATGCCGTCGATCAGTTCGATTACCGAACCGATCGTCTTTGCATCCTCAGACAGCCCGCTCATTATGTCACTTGACCGCTCGGCCTCGGTCGCAGCGCTTTGCGAAACTTCAAGCGCGGTCTGGACCTGGCGGCTGATTTCCTGAATCGAGGCAACGAGTTCTTCTGCCGCTGCGGCAACTGTCTGCACGCTGGAATAGGTCTGTTCGGACGCTGATGCGGAAGTTGTTGCCTGTTCCGTCGTGTTGGAAATGGCCGTGGCGATTTCGGAAAGATCCTGGTCGATGCCCTGTTGAACGGTCGCGCGGCGACGTCTTTCGACGACTTGCGGAGTGCGGTCAGTCGCGAACTTCACGACCTTGAAGGGACGACCGGCGGAATCGAATATCGGATTGTAGGTTGCCTGGATCCAGACTTCGCGCCCACCATTGCCGATGCGCTTGAACTCACCCGCCTGAAATTTGCCTTCGGCGAGATTCTTCCAGAACTGCCGGTACTCCGTGCTTGCCGCATGGTCCTTTTCGACGAACATGCTGTGTTTACGGCCCTTGATTTCATCGAGGGAGTAACCCATCGCGGACAGGAAATTTTCGTTTGCGTCGAGGATCGTGCCGTCGAGGTCGAAATGGATCACGGCCTGCGACCGGTTCATCGCTTCAACCTGACCTTCAAAATCGGCGCTCTTCTGCTTGCGCTCGGTGATGTCCGAGGCGATCTTGACTACCTTGACCACCTTGCCGGCGGTGTTGAGGATCGGGTTGTACGAAGCCTGGATCCAGACTTCCCGGCCACCCTTGCCGTAGCGCAGATATTCGGCGGTCTGAAATTCGCCTTGCGCCAGCTTTTTCCAGAAGGCCTTGTATTCTGCCGATGCCGCGTAGGCGGGGTCGACAAACATGCTGTGAGGTTTTCCCTGAACTTCATTGAGGGCGTAGCCCATCGCTTTCAGGAAATTGGGATTGGCAGTCAGGATCGTGCCTTCGGGTGTAAACTCGATGATGGCCTGCGAGCGGTTTAGCGCATCAAAGGCGGCTTTCCACATGTTCGACCCTGAAAACAGCACCTTGTTTACTCCCGGTTTTTGCGTCTGTAGGGGGAGATATTGTCGTAGGGGAAACTGAAGAAAGAGTTTCAATGACCCTTTCTAGTCGGACGATATAGCTATTTTTGACAACACAAATAGGTGATCGCGCAATCCTGGGGCGGTGTTGAATTTAGCGCTACAGTCTTGGGGTGTTTTCCCAGGTCTCAGGCCCTGGCCTGCCGCCGGACACGGCCGAATTCCGAGCTCAGCACCTGGGTTCTAAATTTTCGCAACAGGTCCATGTCGAGCTTGCCCTTCATCTCGAACATGATCGCAAAGGCCTGGCGCGGACTGAGGCTGTCCTTGTAGGCTCGTTTTTCGGTGAGGGCGGAATAGATGTCGCTGATCGTCAGAAGCCGGACCCTTTGCGAGATCTGATTGCCCTTGAGGCCATCCGGATACCCGGTTCCGTCCAGAAACTCATGGTGACACAGTGCCATCTCGACAACCTGCTTTGGAACTTCCTGGCGCGTTGCCAGCATCTCCCGGCTAAAGAGCGGATGTTTGTTGACAAGTTCACGTTCTTCCAGGGTCAGCCTGCCAGGCTTGTCCAGGATGGAAAGCGGGATCTTTACCTTGCCCAGGTCGTGCACCAGTGCGCCCAGGCCGAGAATTGTCTGCTCCGCTTCGGAATGGCCGAGTGCACGCGAAAACGAAACCGTGTGCCCAGCGACCATCATCGTGTGGCAGAAGGTGTGGCTGTGGTGGCATTGAACCGCACTCAACCAACTGTCGAGACCGTCCGTCATGATGACCGAGGTGATGTCCTGGGCGTTGGTTGCCAGAAGCTGCATAGGCAGGGGAGCGCCGGAAAGGGCGGCGGCCGACATCAGGTTCAAGCCCATGCTGGTGGTTTCAACCGACTTGACGATTTTCTCCGAATACCGGCTGGGCAGGGTCGGTTTGGAATAGTCGCCCACCACTTCGCGTATTTTTTCGAACAGTGTCGCGAATTTTTCCTCGCGATCTATCAGATTGTAGAAGCCGAGCTCGCGCGCCTGCAGCACGCTCTGTCTGCTTTTTGTATCAACGATGCCGAGCGCCGGCACGGATTGGCCGCTTCTCGAAAAATCTCGAAGTATTTCGATGTGGTCAGTGCCAAGGCCCAGAAAGTCGACAAGAAGCAGCGAGCGGGGCTTGATGTCCCTCAGGTTGGCGCGGGAGAAGGCAATTCGTTTTGTCGGGTAGAGGGTCGCGATTCTGGCGAAACGCGATGGAAAATTTCCGAAATCCACTGCCGCAACTAAAATTTGAACCATGATCAATTGGCATCTGAAACAATTTTGGTTGAAATCAAGGATTGTAGAAAAAACCTAAAAAAGGTTTAGTAAATCTGCCAAGTAAAAATACGCAGGATGCTGCGTAATTTTTGCTTCGGACACTTCCCTTTAACCGCATGTGTGAATTGGCCAGCCTGTAAACGTTAAAGGCACTTGGTGAATAATCGTGTGCAGTGCAGCAAAGTTTTGGCTGCGCGAAAAGTGCTGCGTGACGGTTGCAGGGCTGAAAGTCTCGCCTTTTCAGGTGCTCGACGTTTCCTGCGCTCACCAACGTGCCGGGCGGGCTGGCCTGTGCGGTCTCTGGATAAACGTGGTTGGAGGCTGATTGCCGCGACGCAGGGCTCTGATGTCGGGAGAGTTCTGAGCGAAAACAGGATGCCGAAAACGAAAAAGGCGCGGACGATGTCCGCGCCTTCCTGACAAGATAAATTGTCGTTGGTTGTTTGCCTCAGGCGGCGGCCACACCGTTCAGGAATGTTTCCACTTCCTGTTTCAGCTCCTCCGTGCGCGAAGACAGCATTTCCGATGCGTCCAGAACCGATTGGGAAGCCTGCGACGTCTGATTGACCGCACTGGAAAGGTCGGACATGCAGGACGACACGAAGGTGGTGCCTTCGGCGGCATTCTGGGCGTTCTGCGAAATCTCGCCGGTTGCCGAGCCCTGCTGGCTCACGGCCGCCGCGATGGTGCTGGTGTAGGAATTCACCTCTTCCATGATCTTGGTGATTTCCGCGATCGCACCGACCGAGTCCTTGGTCGCATCCTGAATGGCGGTGATCTGGGCGCTGATCTCCTCGGTCGCCTTGGAGGTCTGGGTGGCCAGTTCCTTCACTTCCGCTGCGACGACCGCGAAGCCCTTGCCGGCTTCCCCGGCGCGTGCCGCTTCGATGGTGGCGTTGAGGGCCAGCAGGTTGGTCTGCTCGGCAATCGCCTGGATGAGCGTTACCACTTCGCCGATCTTGGAGGCGGAGGCTGCAAGGCCTTCCACCTTTTCGTTGGTCATGCGGGTGCCTTCGGTTGCCCGGCCAACAACTTCCGTCGTCTGGGCCACCTGGCGGGAAATTTCGCTGATGGACGCGGAGAGTTCTTCCGCGGCACTGGCCACGGTCTGAACGCTCGATGTTGCTTCATCGGCAGAGTTCAGGGTTTCCGTCGCGCTTGAGGCGCTCTGGCCGGACAGGTCGGAGAGGTGTCCCGCGGTGCCTTCCAGGCCATGAACGGTTTCGTTGACCGAGTTGAGCACGTTGGAGACATTGGTCCGGAAGGTTTCGATCAGACCCTGAACACGGTTCTGGCGGTCGATCGCCGCAGCTTCGGACGTGCGCTGGTGTTCGGTCAGTTCGATCCGCTCGACAGCCCTGTCACGCAGGGTGCTGACGGCCTGGGCAAGCGTGCCGATCTGGTCGGAGCGTTCCTTGAAGGGGACTTCGTCAGCGAGATTGTCCTGCGCAATCTGGTCCGTGATTTCCGCAAGGCGTGTAATCGGACGCAGCTGGCGGCGAATTGCGAGGATCAGGAGCACCACCGAAACGGCGACGACCGGCAGCACCAGCATCGCGTAGCGGCTGGTCAGTTCCCATGCGTTGGCTTCGACTGCGGCCTTTTCCACGCCGGCATAAAGGATGCCGAGAATATCGCCCTTAGATGAGAAGATCGGCTGGTAAACCGTGAAGTAGTCCTTGCCGAGAATGGTGGCCTGCCCGTGAAAGGTCTTGCCCTGGGTAACGACAGGATAAACCGCGCCGTTCTGGCCGAGCTGGGTTCCGACGGCACGCTTGCCGTCACCTTTGATGATGTTGGTGGTCTTGCGCCAGAAATCCTTGGTTTCCGGATCCCAGGCAAAAACAGTCGCGGTTTCACCTGTCATGCGCCCGACGGCGTCGATCATGTCATGGTTTTCGAACACCGGCATTTCGGCCAGTTCGATCCGCTTGACGTTGTTGTTTGCGTCCCAGCTGACCTTTGCACCGTCGATGCGGTCCTGAAGCAGCGTCGCTGCCACGCGAAGGTTGATATCCTGTTTGACGAGGGCACGGTCCTCAGCCTGGCCAAGGGCGACCTGATACAGGATAAAGCCCACAACAATCATCGATATTCCAAGCACGCTGGCAGAAATAATTGCGAGCGTTGAAGTCACGCTTAATCGGGACAAGAACTTCTTCATCATTTCCCCCAAGGTCATAATTGGGATCATCTTTGTCGATTTGCGTAAATTAAGAATGAAAGAAAATTCGCGTAAAAATAGCAGTGATAATCACAGTTTAGTGAGCGTTTCATAGTTCCGTGAAAGAGCTGCAGTTTATGTTGTTTTTGTGTATTTTCTCCGCATGATCCATCTCTGTACCGATGGAGTTTCTGTCTTGTCGCTTTCCTGAAGCTGAACTGAAATGAGCAGAAACCCTCGGTCAGTTACAAGAATGCTGGAGGAAACATGACGCGCCTGGCCGCTATTTGCCTTTTCCTGCTTTGCATTTCGGGGACGTCCGTCCTGGCGCGAAGCGTTACCGATTCCGCGGGTCGTACGGTCGAGATCCCGGAGACGGTGACCCGGGTGTTTGCTGCCGGGCCTCCGGCGTCCATTCTCGTCTATGCGCTCAAACCGGAAGCGCTGCTCGGCTGGCCGAGAGCGCTGCGGGACTACGAGAAGCCATTCATCGCCGAAGCCTTTCGGGACCTGCCCGAGACCGGCCGGCTGACCGGACGCGGCGGGGAGGCAAACCTGGAGCAGGTTCTTGCCCTGAAACCCGATCTGATCATCGATTTCGGGTCCGTCCGCGATACCTATATCGATCTTGCCGACCGTGTGCAGGAACAGACAGGGATTCCCTATCTTCTGGTCAACGGCCGGTTCGATGAAACCGCCGGCGCGTTGCGTCTTGTGGGCGAGGCGCTTGGCGTTCCGGAGCGTGGAGATCTTCTGGCCGCAGATGTCGAGGCAACCTTCACCGCACTGACTTCGGCGCTTGGTGCCGTGCCCGAGGCGGACAGGCCGCGTGTCTACCTCGCCCGTGGGGCGGATGGACTTGAAACAGGCCTGAAAGGGTCGATCAACACCGAAATCATCGAAAAGGCCGGTGGACGCAACGTTGCCGATGTGCCTGGGCAATACGGACTGGTGCAGGCAAGTCCCGAGCAGATTATCGTTGCCAACCCGGACACAATCGTGACGTGGGATCGTAGCTTCTATGAAGCTGTCTGGCAGGATCCCCTGTGGCAAGGCATTGCCGCGGTGCGTGACGGCCGGGTTTTCCTGTCGCCAACGGCCCCTTTCGGCTGGATCGACAGGCCACCGTCCGTCAATCGGATGATGGGTTTGAAATGGCTTGCAGGCCTATTCTATCCCGAACTCTGGGATGGGGAGCTGCGTCAGGAAACCGCCGACTTCTATAAGTTGTGGTATCATGTGGACCTGAGTGAAGCAGAGCTCGACACTCTGCTGGAATGGGCAAAGGGGCGGGCTCCCTGACCGGCAAATCTACTTCTTTCGCGCGTTCCGGCTTGTTCTTATGGCTCGGCCTCGCGCTTGTTCTTGGCAGTTTCGCGGCTCTTCTGATCGGTCCGTTTCCGCTTACGCCGTCCGAGGCCGTCGGTGTGCTGGCGCGCGTCGTGTCCGGCGCACAGCCTTCGGGAACGCAGGACACGGTGCTGCTGTCGATCCGTCTGCCAAGGGTGGTTGCCGCGCTGCTGGTCGGGGCTTCGCTTGCCGCCGCCGGTGCATGTTACCAGACCCTTTTCCGTAATCCGCTGGTGTCACCGGATATTCTCGGTGTTTCTGCCGGCGCGGGGCTCGGGGCCGTGCTCGGCATCTTCCTGTCGCTTCCTGTCGCAGCAATCCAGCTGATGGGTTTTGCCGGCGGTCTTGCCGCTGTTGTTCTCGTCGGTTTTGTTGCCGCGACGGTGCGCGGAGGAGACAGCACGCTTGTCCTTGTGCTTGCAGGCGTCGTCGTCGGCGCTCTGGCGGGGGCGGCGACATCCTTGCTCAAAGTGCTGGCAGATCCTTATGACCAGCTTCCGGCGATCACTTTCTGGCTGCTGGGCAGTCTGGCAGGCGTTAAGGCCGGCGATATCCTGCCGGCGGTACCTGCAGTTCTGTTCGGCCTTGTCCCGCTGTTCCTGTTGCGTTGGCGGATCAACGTCCTGTCTCTGGGGGATGAAGAAGCGAAGGCGCTTGGTGTGGAGGCCGGTCGGCTGCGGCTTGTCGTCATTTTCTGCGCGACCTTAATCACCGCAAGCGTCGTCGCCATTGCCGGTGTCGTTGGCTGGGTGGGGCTGGTGATACCGCATATCGCCCGGATGATCGTTGGCCCTGGTTTCGGGCGCCTGTTGCCGGCAGCAGCCTTGCTTGGTGCGGGATACCTTCTTGCAGTCGACACGCTGGCACGCACGCTCTCGGGAACCGAAGTCCCGCTCGGTATTCTGACCGCCGTTGTCGGTGCGCCATTTTTCCTGTGGCTGCTTGCCAGGGGGAGGCGGGCATGGGCGTGAAGCTCAGGGCTGAAAACCTGTCCATCGGCTATCCGGGCCACGATGTCGGGAGCGAGTTGAACCTGACCGCTTCCTCTGGCGACGTCTATTGCCTGCTTGGGCCCAACGGGTCCGGCAAGACCACTCTTTTCAAGACACTTCTGGGGCTGTTGCCGGCGCGTGGCGGCACGGTGCTGGTGGAAGGACGGCCGCTGAAGTCGCTGTCCCGTGCAGATATCGCGACGCGGATCGCCTACGTTCCACAGGCACACGCCGCGCCTTTTGCCTTTCCGGTTCTGGAAGTCGTGCTGATGGGCCGAACCGCAAAACTGCGTGCCTTTCAGCAGCCCGGCCCGCGTGACAGGGACGTCGCGTTGGCGGCGCTGGAAAGGCTCGGTATCGGGGAACTCGCCGGTGCAGACTATACGCAGCTTTCCGGTGGACAGAGGCAACTGGTGCTGATCGCCAGGGCACTTGCGCAGGAAACACGTGTCCTCGTGATGGATGAGCCGACATCCAGTCTCGATTTCGGGAATCAGGCGCTGGTGCTTTCCGAAGTTGCAGGTCTTGCGGCGGACGGCCTGACCGTTGTCCTGTCGACCCACGACCCTGATCACGCCTTTGCAATCGGAACCAGGGTGGCTTTGCTTCACGATGGTCGCATCAAGACGGATGGCCCCCCAAGGGAAGTGCTGACAAGCGCTGCTCTTTGCAAAGTCTATGGTGTCGATGTGCGGATCGAACAGCTCGCCGATGGCCGCACCGTCTGCCTGCCGTCACTTGCGCGCAAGCGGGAAGCGGTGCAGGTCTGAATTGTGCCTTGACTCGTTCATAACTCCAAGGTTATCAATTCAATCAATAACCGTGGAGTTATGAATTTGAGTGAGCTAACACCTGACCTTCTGTTTCGGACGCTGGCCGACCCGACTCGGCGGGCGTTGTTCGAGCGGCTTTGCCGCGAAGGCGAGCTGACAGTGCGGGTGTTGACCGATCAGGCCGGTGTCTCCCAGCCCGCAGTTTCCAAACATCTTGGCGTCCTGAAGGAGGCCGGGCTTGTCACGGACCGCCAGGAGGGGAGGCAGTCGCACTATAGCGCCAGGCCCGGAGCGCTCGCACCGCTTGTCGACTGGACTCAGCGCATGAACGTGTTCTGGGAACGCCGGTTCGACGATCTGGAAGACCTTTTGAGAAGAATGGACCAATGAGTTTCTCGGACGAAGATACCCTTGCTGTTGTCGTGGAACGGGAAATTCCCTTTCCCGCGGAAAAGATCTGGCGCGCGTTGACCCAGCCCCACCTGATCGAGGAATGGCTCATGAAAAATGCCTTCAAACCGGTTGTCGGTCACCGCTTCGACCTGAGTGCCGACTGGGGAATGGTCGATTGCGAAGTCCAGTCGATCGAGCCGCATAAAGCGCTGGCCTACAGCTGGAACACCAAGGATCTTCGAAGCACCGTGACCTGGACATTGACCCCGACGGATAACGGCACCCTTCTGCGTATGGAGCAAATCGGCTTCACGCAGGAACAACTGCCCTACTATCGCGGTGCAAGCGCCGCCTGGCCCCGCTTCATGGAAGCGCTGGAAAGCGTTGTTGCGCGGCTGGACGATGCCGGCGAAGACGCCTGATAACCGCAAGGAAGACGACCATGGACAATCAAGTGTCCCCCGCTCAGCAGATCGACGCCAGGATCGCAGACCTTGACGGCTGGCGTGGACGCACACTGGCGCGGATGCGCGCCCTCATTCACGAAGCGGTTCCCGAAGTCGAGGAAGCCTGGAAATGGCGCGGTGTTCCCGTCTGGGAAAAGGACGGCATCATCTGTACCGGCGAGACTTACAAGAAAGCCGTGAAGCTGACGTTCGCAAAAGGCGCGTCACTTGATGATCCGGCTGGTCTCTTCAATTCCAGCCTGGACGGCAACGTGCGCCGGGCAATCGACCTGTTCGAGGATGCAGACATCGATGAAGCGGCGCTGAAAGCCCTCGTTTGTGCAGCCGCCGAGCAGAATGCCGCTGCCTCGGCCGCCAGGAAATCGCGCAGGAAATCAGCCAAAGTCTGACAGTCCGCCGCGCGGCGGCCTGAGCGCACACCTCCAACTCTCAAGAACCCTTTGCTGACGGATCTTTCCGGCAGACGGGATCTTGCGTCGTGATCACCAGGAGCAAACCATGAATTGGAACAAGATCATCCGTCAGCTGCACCGCTGGCTGTCCATAGCCTTTACGCTGGCCGTGGTTGTCAATCTGGCTGCCATGGGGCAATCCGAGCCGGCACTCTGGGTCGGTTTACTTGCGTTGGTGCCATTGATCTTCTTGCTGGTATCGGGACTTTACCTTTTTGCCCTGCCTTATGCCGAAAGGTGGCGTCGGCAGGCACGGTAACGGGCAGTCGATTGGAGGATAGCCCGAATTCGGCTTCCAGGCGCCGTTGGCCGTCAGGCCAACGGCATTGGTGTGCCCTATCCTGGAAACTTTATCGTGAAATAGGGGGCAGGGGCGTTTTCCCCTGGCGCAAGCCATGATCCGGGCAAGGTCGGCTCCACGTGCAGCCTTGCTCTCATCCGCGGATACGGATCCTGAAAAAGGCGGCGAGCGCGGCAAAGGCCAGAATGGTTCTCTGGAAGACAAAGAAGATCATTGCCGTCTATCCTTCAAACCGACTGGTGACGGCGAAGGTGCGCCGCTTTGTCGACCACCTGGCGCCGATCCTGCGCCAAAGTCTAAGCGACATGCCGGACATGGACGTAGCGCAAGATGGATGCCCCGCAGATGGCATAAATGCAATGTCGGATGATTTGCGGCCCGACGAACAGGCCGCCAGTTTGCTTTGATCTGCGTTCATTACCGTTCGGTATTTGGCGGCTGAATGGCGCTGCTTGGCTGTAAATCGATGCGGACAATTGTTCTTGTCATCGAGGTGTTCGTTGCGAAAATACACCCAGTAGTAGTAATTCAGGCGAGGCTGACGAGCGAGTTTAAGTAAATTTTTCGAAAAAAGTACCGATGTATTCCCCAGATGGGGAATAGGAGATATGCCGTAGGGGCATAAGATCTTCCTGGCTGCGTCGGGGCGGTATGGCTGTTTAAGCTGGAACGTCTTGTTTGGTGTCAGCTATGTTTTTGCCGGTTGCTTACTCGAGGGGCGGTCGGTCCTCGAAATTCGTTTCGGGTGTTTTTTAAACTATCGATACTGGCGTTAGGGAGCCGGGTGAGGTCGGAACTACCCGCTTGCAGCCCGCTGCAAAGTACCGGTTCGAATCCGGCTCCCATATTCCTCTCACACTTGTAGATCCATTGTTCCGATCTGCCAACTTCCTTTTGCCTAGCTGGCAAAGAGCAGCGCACTGCCTGCCACAACACCTGCCGCGCCTACCCAGGCGCCTAGTGCCGGTGCTTCCCCGGTTCGCCACCACATCATCGGTAGCATGAGGACGGGTGTCGTTGCCGACAGGGTTGCGATGATACCGACTTCTCCGCCGGACAGCGCGAACAGGATCAGCGTCATGCCGAGACCCATGCCGAGCAAGCCGGAAATGGCGATCAGGCCGACGACCGGAAGCGTAAAGTTTCCTGCCGGCTTGACCCAGCTGACCGGAAGGCGTGTCAGGAGCAGCAGGCCCACAGCAGCAACGCCGACGCGTATGCTGGAAGCTGCGACCGGGTCAGCGCCGGTTTCCATGATCGGACGGGCAATGAGGGAGCCGACCGACTGGGACAGTGCTGCGGCAAGGCCGAGAAGCACGCCAATCCACACCGGACCCTTGATGTTTTCCCATTTGTGGAGTTGGGACTTGCGCTTGCCGAAACGGATGGCCAGCAGGACCCCCAGAAAGGTAAGGCCGATACCGACCATCTGCGTGGGGCTGAGGTCTTCGTTCAAGAGCAGCCAGCCGAGGATCGCCGACATGGGGGCATTCAGAGAGAACAGCATTGCAGTCCGGCGTGGACCCATGCGGTTCAACGTCAGGAAAAGCGCGGTGTCGCCAAGAAAGATGCCGACGAAACCGGACAGGACTAGAGGCAGCATCTGGGCGTCGCCGATGGAGCTCCACCCCGTGGTCAGGAACACCCAGGCGCACAGCATCAATGCCACAAGCACCATGCGGGTACAGTTGAAGGCAATCGCGCCGAGATGCTGAGCGGGGCCGGTGGACAGCAGGCCTGTCAGCGCCCACAGGGCAGCCGCGCCGAGGGCTGCGGCTTCATAGAGAAACATCGGGTCAGGTCCGTAACAGATCGTCCTCCGGACCGGGCACTTTGCCGGTCCAGGCGGCTTCGAAGAAGGCGACTTCCAGTTTGCTCATCTGGCGGAAAAGGCCCGCAACGCGGGCCTGCTCGGGTTCCGGCAGATTGGGGCCGATCCGGTCCATTTCCGCCCGGATCCAGGTCACGAAGGCCTCGAAGCCAGGCACGGCGTGCAGGTCAATCCATTCGGCGAGATAAAACGCGTCCGGGCGCGGTTTTCCCGCTTCGCGCTGGCCCCAGGTGAGATAACACCATTCCGCGCAGAGAAGGCATGCAAGGCCTTCGGCGTAACTGCCTTGTCCGGACGATTTCAGCAGGAGCTGCGAGAAGGCGCGGGTCACAGGGCCCTGTGCTGCGGTCTGATAAACCCGCGGTTCCACGCCGAGCGCCTCGAACGAGCGCAGGAAGTAGTCGTTTTCCTCCGAGGTCAGCAGAGCCAGGAAACCGGAGAGCCGCGACTTGGCGGGCATTCCGGGGGCTTTGGCGACGAGATATCCCAGAGTGGAAGCGAGATCCGTGACGAAGGTGTAATCCTCGATCAGATAACGCGCATAGGCTTCCTCCGGCATGGTGTCATCGCCGATCGCAACGGTGAAGGGATGGCTGGTCGCATCGCTCCAATAGGGCTCGGCGCAAGCTGTCAGCCAGTCGGTAAAGCGTCCGCCGGGAGTGCTTTCAAGGAAGTCGGTGAACGACCCGTCAAATTGAGAGGGCATGGGAGAAAACTCGTTGGCGGCCTTTGCGAACGCCGGGAATAGGGGATGACAGAGGTGATGCTGTTTTTGCGGCCTGTCAACATCAAAACCTGTCGGTCGCCGGCAATGTTCGGGTTTGTGGCGCTGAGCTGAGTGTTGTCGCTTCAACGCTCGACATAGCGCGTCGAGCTTCCCCGGAAAGAGGAAATCCGGGGCCTGGATCGATGGCTCGGGGGGCTGCTTGGTACGTGTCGGGAACGCGGTTCCCGCTTCAGGACCTTCGCAGTGCCGTCGACCGGATGGCAGCCGGCAGGCCACAAGAAAACGGGCGCCAGAGGCGCCCGTTTGAACTGTCGATCAGGCTGCTGCCTTCTTCGGCGTGATCAGGCCGCGGTTGACGAGAACCTCGGCGATCTGGACGGCGTTGAGCGCCGCACCCTTGCGCAGGTTGTCGGAAACGACCCAGATGTTGAGGCCGTTTTCAACGGTTGCGTCCTCGCGGATGCGGGAGATGTAGGTCGCATCTTCGCCGGCACTTTCGTATGGCGTGATGTAGCCGCCGTCTTCCTGCTTGTCGATGACGAGGCATCCCGGAGCTTCGCGCAGGATGTTGCGGGCTTCTTCAGCGGTGATCTCGTTTTCGAACTCGATGTTGACGCTTTCCGAATGGCCGATGAACACAGGTACGCGAACGGCGGTGCAGGTCACCTTGATGGCCGGATCGAGCATCTTCTTGGTTTCCGCCAACACCTTCCATTCTTCCTTGGTGTAGCCATCTTCCATGAAGCTGTCGATGTGCGGGATCACGTTGAAGGCGATGCGCTTGGTGAACTTGCTCGGCTCGATCGGATCGTTCACGAAAACCGCACGGGTCTGGTTGAACAGCTCTTCCATCGCTTCCTTGCCGCCGCCGGAAACCGACTGGTAGGTGGAAACGACGACGCGCTTGATCTTTGCGTGATCATGCAGCGGCTTCAGCGCCACGACCAGCTGGGCGGTGGAGCAGTTCGGATTGGCAATGATGTTCTTTTTCGTGAAGCCGGCAACGGCATCGGCATTCACTTCCGGCACGATCAGCGGCACATCCGCGTCGTAGCGCCATGCGGAAGAGTTATCGATGACAATGCAGCCCTTGGCAGCGATCTTCGGCGACCATTCCTTGGAAACGGTGCCACCGGCGGACATCAGGCAGATGTCGGTGTCGGAGAAATCGTAGTTCTCCATGGCCTGAACCTTCAGCGTCTTGTCGCCGAAGGAGACTTCGGTGCCCTGGGAACGGCGGGAAGCGAGGGCGACGACTTCGTCTGCCGGAAAGCCGCGCTCAGCGAGAATGTCCAGCATCTCGCGTCCGACATTGCCGGTAGCGCCTGCAATTGCGATCTTGAAACCCATCTTTGACTAGTCCTTGTCCGTCTCCCCGCTTCGCCAGCCGCCCGGTTCTGGATGGGCGTGGCCGGCTCCCGGCGCCTCCCATCCCCGGGGAGGCGGGATGAGCGGCACCGTCAAGCGGTGGTCTTGGTGGTCTTGGTAGTGCGTTTAAGAGCGGTTGCGGCAGCCGTCCGGGGCTCGCCGCGCATGAAGGTAGCGCTGGCAAGGGCCTGGGACATCATATCCAGAATGTCGGCTTTCAGCCGGGTCATCGGGGCTCGCAATCGTCAAAACTTGAGACGGCGGTGTTTTTGCCCGGAAATCCCCGCGAGTCAACAAGGAATAGGCAGGTGTTGCCAGCTAAGTGAACGAATTGATGCCGTTCGGGAACAGTCGAATAGCAGCAGCCTCGGCAATTTCACCGAAAGAAGACCTTCGGCAGCCTTGTGTTCTGGCGTGGATCTTTCCGTTTTTTGCGGCTCAGGTGGCAAAAAGCCGTCCCGGTCCACGGTCCGCCGTCCGCAGGACCGCCAGATGCATCATGTGCCATGCGAGCGCCAGGTTGGAGCTGATGACGGGTTTGGAAAGACGTTTCTCGCAGGCTTCAATGACAGGGAGCGTGCGCAAGTTGGTGCAGGAGGCAAAGACGGCTTCTATCTCCGGATCCTTGCCAACCTCGCAGATTGCCTCTTCCACGGACCGCAGGCTGATCCTTGCGACCACGGCTTCTTCCGCTTGCCCGAAAGAACCGACACTCAAGGGCGTTATGCCGTTTTCTTCCAGGAGACGGCAGAGTGCGTCGGAGACTTCCTCCACATAGGGCGAGACGATGGCGATCCGCGAGACACCAAGGTGTGCAAGGGCTGCAAAGAACGCGCGGGCGGGGTCGGTCACGCGTGCGCCAGGATGAGTTGCCTGGATCGCACCGGCGACCTGATCCGATCCGATCACCGTTGCGCCGGACGTGCAGGCATAGGCAATGACGTCGAGTGGTCGCGTTCCCGGCAATAGGGCTGCGGTGTCCGTCAGCCGGGCTTTCATCTGCATGAGTTTTTCGGAGGTGACTTCGGAAGCGCTCTCGATTCTGGCGTGAAGCAGCGAGACGCCTTCCTGATCAAAGAGAGGCCGGAACTCGCTCTCGATAGTTTCGTCAACCGACAGCAAGATCAGGCCGAAAGCCGCTTTTGTTGCCGAGCCCTTGTCGCAGTCGAAGGAAAGTTTCATGCCGCGGTTCCAGGTGTTCTAGCGGGTGATAACAGGAATGTCCGGCCCTGCCGGCACGGTCAGGAATTCGGGTGATCCGTCTCGAATGACAATGTTTTCCTCGTGAACCATCATCCTGCCTGGGCCGAGCGAGAGGCTCGGCTCCAGTGTCAGCACCATGTTTTCTCGAAGTGGGGTCTCGTCGAAGCCGGTCAGGCTGGGCGCTTCGGTAAGTTGCATGCCAAGCCCGTGGCCGAGCCGGCCGACGTCACCTTCGCCCTGGTCCAGCACCTTGGCCATGGCC
This sequence comes from Roseibium sp. RP-7, assembly GCF_053005225.1. NCBI lineage: Bacteria > Pseudomonadati > Pseudomonadota > Alphaproteobacteria > Hyphomicrobiales > Stappiaceae > Roseibium > Roseibium sp. RP-7. The sequence goes on along the minus strand of NZ_JBRKQA010000003.1, from coordinate 123,841 downwards.
TGGAATAGATCGGCACAGGTGCGGCCCGGGCGGGCAATTTCGGCAGCTGCCTCAACGGCCCGGACAAGTGTTTCATGGGCGGATCTGACGGCATCACTGGCCCGGCCGATCGCAAAATTGCGGTCAAAATCGCAGAAATATCCGCTTTTGGTTGCGCCCGTATCAAGCATCAGGACGTCCCCTTCCTGTAGGGGGCGGGCCGAGGGGGGAGAAATGACATCGCCGTAGCCGTCCTGTCCGGCTCCGCCGACCAGATAAGGCACATCGTCCGCACCTTGCTTCAGAAGTTCGATCCGGAAGGACCGGAAAACCTCGTTGAGCGGTTGGCCGGAGTGAAAAAGCGCCGGTGCCTTGGCAAATGCTTCCGAGCCGATACCGCAAATCTCGCGCAGGAGAGCAATTTCACGTTCAGATTTCACCATCCTGAGGCTCTGGATCAGGCCGGTTCCATCCAGATATTCAGCGTCGTTTGTGAGATCTCGAAGGCGCTGAAAGTCGCGAAGAGGCATGCGAAGCACGCTTTCCCGCCCCATCGGCATGGCGATTTTCGTGAAGCCCTTGAGGGTGTCCGCGAGCAGGGCGATGCCGTCATCGACGGGGTGCGGGGCGGAAAACACCCGGATATCGTCAATCCAGGTACTTGCCATCAGGTGCGCGCCGATCTGCGGAATGACCGCAATCGGCTTGCCGTTTACCGGCACCACGAGGAACCAGGGTCGCGTGGGGCTCTGCCAGAACAGGGTCCGGAACCCGGTGAAATAGCGCATTTCGGCTTCGGTCGTGAAAAACAGCGCGTCGATGCCCTGGGAAAGCATGGATTTTTGGGCTGCTTGCGTGCGCGCGGCAAATTCGTCTTCAGGAAAATCCTGTTCAGACATCTTCCGGTCCTTCGGAAAGATAGCAGAGCACCCGGGCTTCCGGTCCGAGGCCGAGGGTCGATGCCCCGCCACCTGCGTGTCGAACGGCTGTGATACCGCCCGCACCGGATGGCGTCGTCGCAATGCCGTTGTTGCCCAGCCAGTCGACCGTTTCAGCCGCTTCGCTGTCGGAAACGGTCACGAAGAAATCGGCTTCCCTGGCCAGGTACTTCAGCGCCAGATGCGAGGGTTCCTTACAGTCTAACCGGCCCATGTTCGACACCGGACCGGGCGCCGTGACGGGCTTTCCGGCTTCGATGCTGGCCATAAGGGCGGGTGCGTATTCTGGCTCCACCACGACGATGGTGACATCGCGGCCCCAGGTCAGGCGCGCGCCGACGGCACAGGCGGCGGCAAGTCCGCCGACACCCGCCTGCAGGAAGACATGCGTGGGCGGTGTCTTGATCTGCCGGGCAATTTCCGCGGCCATCACAAGATAGCCCTCCATGACGTCGTGTCCGGCGGCGGTCATGCCAGGCCAGGTGCTGTCCGGCAGCAAGGTCCAGCCTTCGGCCTCGGCGCGCCTCTGGGCTTCCGTCATGCTGTCTTCATAGGTGGCTCCGGCCCGGACAACATCAGCGCCCCGGGCCTTGAGGCGGGCCTCAAAGGCGCTTGGAACAGTATCGGCAACGAAGACGACAGCCTTGGCACCAAACAGCGGAGCGCCTGCGGCAAGGGACATGCCGTGGTTCCCGGCACTCGCACAGACAAAGGTCATGCCGTTGAGTGCGGAGGAATGAAAGGGGGCAAGCCCGTCCCGGACGCGCTGGTCAGCCAGTTTGGCGATCGCATAGGCAGCGCCAAGTGCCTTGAAGCTGCCAAGGCCCATGCGCTGCCGTTCGTCCTTGAGGGCAAGGTTCTCGATAGCAAGATCGGCCGCGAGGTCGTTCGCCATAAGCAGCGGGGTTTCATCCGCACGCGGGCATTTCCGAAAAAGGTTCTCTGCTCCGGCGACGTCCTGCGACACGGATCCATCCGCAAGCCCGCATTGCTCGGGAAGGCCTTTGCCGAGGAAAGGATTTTTCAGTGTTTTCATCATCTGCCCCGCGCGGTTTCCCAGGCAGGTCAGCAGCTCTGAAGGCCGGTTGCAAGCGACTTGCTGAAAATGACGGTTACGAACCAGACCGGGCCGTGTCCGAGATGTTGCGCCCGATCGGGAAAAAAGACTTGCCTGTTGCTGATGAATCGAAATATCATGAATTATGGATATAAAAGATGCGCTGAGCGCTTTTGGGGCGCTCAGCCAGAAAACCAGACTGGAAGTCTTCCGGCTGCTAATCCGGGCTGGTGAGGCAGGAATGACTGCAGGCGAGATCGGTGAGGCGCTGGACGTTCGGCAGAACACCATGTCGGCGAACCTTGCTGTTCTGCTTCAGTCCGGGCTGGTCCGCAATGAACGCGAGGGGCGGTCGATCCGGTACTTCGCGGACCTTGACGGCATACGTGAGTTGCTGACGTTTCTGATGGCCGATTGCTGTGGTGGTCATCCGGAACTTTGTGCGCAGGTCATCGAGACGATTGCCTGCGGAGAGACCTGTTGAGGTCAAGGGGGATCAAATGTCCGGCGATGTCTACAACGTGCTTTTCCTGTGCACTGGCAATTCCGCCCGGTCGATCATGGCGGAGGCGATCCTGAACCGGGACGGGCAGGGCCGCTTCAGGGCGTTTTCTGCCGGGTCACAACCGGCTGGCGCCGTGCGTCCGGAAGCACTTGCCTTGCTCAGCAAGCTCAATTTCAAGACGGATGGGCTGCGCTCGAAGGACTGGGCCGAGTTCGCTGTGCCGGATGCCCCGGTCATGGATTTCGTCTTTACCGTTTGCGACAATGCGGCCAAGGAAACCTGCCCTGTCTGGCCCGGGCAGCCGATGTCCGCTCATTGGGGGCTGCCAGACCCCGCAGCGGTTGCAGGAAGCGACAGCGAACGGGCGGTCGCATTCAACGATGCCTTCCGGATGCTCAGCAACCGGATCTCGGTTTTCGTGAGCCTGCCGATGTCTTCGCTCGACCGTCTGTCCCTGCAGAAGAAACTCGATCAGATCGGGCAGTCCGCCGAAGAGCACGTGTAACGCTTCTCCGGCGGACTGGTTTCAAGGTTGTCGCGTCAGGCGACTGCCTGGCCCTCACGCGACGTGCGCAGGGTCAGCAGTGCGATGACCAGGGCGATGAGCGCACAGGCGGCAACCGCGCCAACCAATGGCAAAGCTGTCCGGTCGAAGAACGGGCTGCAGACGAGGATCATCACGCCACCGGCAACCATCTGGAAGGTGCCCCCGAGGGAGGATGCCATGCCGGCATGTTCGCCATGTTCTTCCAGCGCCATGACCATCACCGGAGCAATGACCTGTCCGAGGCAGGTGTTGCCGATGAAGAAGAGCGCCATCAGAACCGGCAGGTCGTCGATGCCGCTCCACACAAGAATGACCAGCAGAACGTTGGCTGCCGCAAATCCGCTGACGGCCCTCAATGCAACTCTGCCCATGCCGAAGCGCTCACCAAGCGAGGCGGCAAACTGGGAAGACGCAAAGAAGCCGATCGCGTTCAGCGCGAAAACAAGGCTGAAGGCTGTCGGCGTCAACTGGTACTGGGTCATGTAGACCAGCGGCGCTGCGGCGATGAAGACGAAGAAACTCGCCAGCGAGAAGCCACCGATCAGCGTCAGACCCATGAACCTGCTGTCACGCATCAGGTAGATGGCGCTGCGCAGCATTGCCGTCGGGTCGATCTTGCCCCGGCGCTCGGCCGGTAGCGTTTCGGGCAGCAGGAAGGCCATTTGCAGCATGGCGAGAAGGGAAATCACGCCCAGGGCCACAAAGATCAGGCGCCAACTGCCGAACTGGATGATCAGGCTGCCGGCGAGCGGTGCCAGCATCGGCGAAACGCTGAAGACCAGCATCACCAGAGCCATCAGCCTGGTCGCCTTTGGTCCGGTGTGGAGGTCGCGGACCACGGCCCGCACGATGACCATCGGCGCGCCGGCACCAAGCGCCTGCACGAAACGGCCGAATGTCAGGGCTGAAACGTCGACCGCAGTCGCGCACATGACCGATCCGATGAGGAAGACGATCAGGCCCAGGAAGGCGGGCAGCTTGCGTCCAAACCGGTCTGCCAGCGGACCGTAGATCAACTGGGCTAACCCGAAAGCGATGAAATAGACCGTGAAGGTCATATGAACCGCAGCGTCGTCCGTCTGCAATGCCTGCACGATTTCCGGCATGGCGGGCAGATAGAGGTCGATGGCAAATGGACCGACAGCAGCGAGAAGCCCCAGCACAATGGCGGAGCGGACAAAACCGATCTGCATTGGAAAATCCGATGAAAAATGCGCCGGAGGCACAAATGCGGGAAAGTCTGGAAGATGGAGGTGGCGGAGATCACCGCCCGGCCTTGATATGATGTAAGTGCTCGAAATGCAAATTCAAGGCTTGCTGGGTGTTGTCATGAAAGCTTCATGCAACTGTCACCGATATTGTAATCAGGGCCACTAGCTTGCGCGCACCATCAACCCGATATTTTGTGGGAGCGAGTGCAATGGCGGACCTTCGTGGGCGCTTTTTAAAAGGTGTCAGCCTTTCAGTCCTGTTCGGCCTTGGCGCCGTGTCGGCAGCACAGGCAGAGTATTTCGAGCGTATCAACACATTCCCGGTCTACAAGACCCTGCCGGAAGGCGTGGATCAGGCCACCGAAACCGTTGCCGAAATCATCTACGCCACGAAGGACGGCCGCACGCTCGTCTTCACCGACAGCCCGGGCGAAGCCATTGTTTTCGTCAATGCGGCCAACCCGCTGAACCTGCAGCCGATGGGCCGCACCGCGCTTGGTGGTGAGCCGACTTCGGTCGCCGTCGGCGAAACATTCGCCTATGCCGGCGTCAACACGTCCGAAGACTACGTCAATGCGTCCGGCCATCTGGCCGTGATCGCTCTCGACGGTCTTGGTATCACCGCGAAGTGCGATGCCAAGGGTCAGCCGGACAGCGTTGCCATCTCTCCGGACGGCAAGTTCGTTGCGATCGCCATCGAGAACGAGCGCGACGAAGATCTGAACGACGGCGTGATCCCGCAGATGCCGGCCGGCCATCTCGCGATCTTCGATCTGGACGAAACCGGCACGCCGACCAACTGTGACGCGGTCCGCATTGTCGACCTGACGGGTCTTGCAGAAGTCGCACCGACCGATCCGGAGCCGGAGTTCGTTTCGATCAACTCCCAGAACCAGGTTGTCGTCACGCTGCAGGAAAACAACCATATCGCCGTGGTCGATCTGGCCTCCGGTGAAGTTGTCAGCCATTTTTCCGCCGGTACGGCTTCGGCTGAAAACATTCCGGTGTCCAAGGCGCGCATGAGCGATGCCTCCGGTTCAACCGAAAACGTCAAGCGTGAGCCGGATGCGGTTGCCTGGATCGACGACGAGCGTTTCGTGACCGCCAACGAAGGCGACTACGAAGGCGGTTCGCGCGGTTTCACCATCTGGAACACCAAGGGCGAGGTCCTGTTCGACAGCGGCAACCAGATGGAACACCTTGGCATGGCCAACGGCCACTATCCGGCCAAGCGCGCGTCCAAGAAGGGCACCGAGCCGGAAGGTGTGACGGTTGGTGAATTCGGCGGTGAAAAGCTGATCTTCGTCAATTCCGAACGCGGCAACTTCGTTGCTGTCTACAAGGACACCGGCGCCGAGCCGGAATTCGTCCAGTTCCTGCCGACACACGTCGGTCCGGAAGGCTCACTTGCGATCCCGAGCCGTGACCTGTTTGTGGTTGCCAACGAGGTCGACAGTGCGGAAGACAACGTTCGCGCGCAGGTCTCCCTCTACAAGTTTGGTGCGGACGCTCCGTCCTACCCGATGGTCGTGTCCGAAACCGACCCGGAAAAAGGCGCGCCGATCGGCTGGGGCGCACTGTCCGCACTGGCTGCAGACCCGGAAGACGGCAACAAGCTCTACGCCGTTAGCGACAGCTTCTATGACGACGCCCGCATCTACACGCTGGACATCTCTTCCAAGCCGGCAAAAATCGTTGCCTATGCAACCGTTCAAGGTGGCAATCAGGCAAAACTGGACCTGGAAGGCATCTCTGTTTCCAAGGATGGCGGCTTCTGGCTGGCTTCCGAAGGCAATCCGGACAAGGAACTGCAGCACCTGCTGCTGAAAGTCGGTACCGACGGTCAGGTTCAGGAAGAAATCACGCTTCCGGAAGAGCTGAACGCCCAGTCCGCACGTTTCTCCTTTGAAGGCGTTGCCGAGTTCGAAATGGACGGCAAGACGCTGGTGGCCGTCGCCGTTCAGCGTGAATGGAAAGACGACCCGAAGGGCATGGTGAAGCTGGCTATCTACAATCCGGCCGACAAGTCCTGGGGCTTCGTTCACTATCCGCTCGACAAGCCGAAGAGCGCAGCCGGCGGCTGGGTCGGCCTGTCGGAAATCGTCTCCATGGGCGACGGCAAGTTCGCCATTCTGGAGCGCGACAACAAGGGTGGTGAAGACGCAGCCATCAAGCAGATCACCACGACCTCCCTGGAGGGGGTGACCCCGGCTGCCTACGGATCTGAGCTCCCGGTGGTCCAGAAGCGTTACGCCATGGATATCCTGCCGGCTCTGGCTGAAGGCAAGGGCTGGGTTCTCGACAAGCCGGAAGGCCTGACGATCACGGCCGATGGTCGTCTGATCCTGGTCACCGACAATGATGGTGTCGACGATGCACCGGGTGAAACCCGACTGATCGACCTCGGCCCGGCAAGCCGCCTGAACTAAGGCACTTCAGACAAAGGTCCTCCCAAGACCTGAGCGAAGGTCCGGCCGCTTTATGCAGCCGGGCCTTTCCTTTTCTGCATTGCCATTCTTATGCCGTGAAACTTCGTCTTTGCCAGTGCCACAGGGCGGCAAGACCGTGCAGTCCGATGAGTGCTGCAAGCAAAAGCGCCGCGGCATGGTGCAGGCCTGCCGGTGGCAATCCGGCGAAAGCCGCAAGTCCCGGCAATGTGCCATTCGCAATCTTTTCAAGGCTACCGGATATGGCGATCATGCCGATACCGCTGACCAGGAGCAGCAGCGGTATGAGGCGCAAGGCGGCGTGGACGCCCTTGCCGATAGCTTGCTGCAACCCGGAATGAACGGCGAACACCGGCTGAGGGCCCCCCTTTGCCAGCCAAAAGATTGTGCGGACAAGAGCGAGCAGGCCCGCAGACAAGCCAAGTCTCAGATGGGTTTTCAGAAGGTTTGGCGAAAACGGTTCGTTGTTCGTCAGGGCATAGCCGGTAGCCAGGGCGCTGATGGTAAGAGCGGCAATCGTCCAGTGCAGCAGCCTGTTTCCGGTTACGGGCAAGGCCGCCATCACTCATCCTCCCGAATGACGGTGTAGAGCGCGGCATGAAAGCTGATGCCCTTGAATTCCGCGACGATGCCGCTTTTGCCGAGCTTCTGAATGGCGGCCTGATACGCATCTGGACTTTCCCAAAGCGCGATGTTGACCAGCTGGAACTTCGCCTGCGGAGACAGGGACTGGTGCAGGCGCGTGGTGATGTAGCCAGGCTGCTCTTTCAGGAAGTCGCGCGCCTGTTCCCAGCTGCGAACTGCGTCGGCAAGACGGTCTTCGGGAACTTCGAAGGAATTGATCAGCGTTACCGGGGTGTTGGTGTTGATTTCACTCGCCATGGCGGAGACTCCCAGGTTGGCGGTCAGGAAGGAAAGTGCTGCCAGATGAATGGCACGACGTGTCCAGAGTGATGTCATTTCGAACTCCTAATTATATAGCAAGCTATGTTTATTTATATAGGGTGCTATCTATCGTATATGCAAGGGATGACCTTCGAAAAAGATTCCTCCGCCGGGTATCTGGCAAACCACATGGCACGGCTGTTTGCCGCCGGTCTCCATCGCCGTATCCGGCCGCTAGGCCTTTCGCCGGGCCAATTTCCGGCACTGGTCGCCCTTTGGGCAAAGGAAGGACGCACGCAAAAGGAACTCGTGCAGTTGCTTGATATCGAACAGGCAACGCTGGCAAACACCCTGGCCCGGATGGAACGGGACGGCTTGATCACCCGTCGGGCGAGTGAAGAAGACGGCCGGGTTCAGGAAATATTCCTGACCGACAAGGCCAAGGTTTTGGAAAAGGAAGCCATCGCGTCTGCGATTGCCCAGAACGGAGAGGCGCTGGAGGGGTTTTCGGAACAGGAAAAGGCACAGTTCCTGGATTTCATGCACAGAGCCATTTCAGCCATGCAGAAAGCCCAGACCGGCAGTTCCCGATGAGTGCCAGCTTGATGGGCCTGTTCGGCATCTCCTTTCTGGCTGCCACCCTGCTGCCCGCCCAATCCGAACTTGGCCTTTCCGGCCTGATTGCGCTTGGAACGGAACCCGTCGTTCTGCTGGTTGCGGCGGCAAGCCTTGGCAACACGCTCGGATCAATGGTCAACTGGGGTCTCGGCAGGGCAGCAACCGCCTGGTCGACCGCTTCCTGGTTTCCGGTCAAGCCTGACAAGCTCGCCAAGGCAACGGGCTGGTATCACCGCTATGGACGATGGAGCCTGCTGCTCAGCTGGGCGCCGATTATCGGCGATCCCCTGACATTGGCGGCAGGTGTGCTCAAGGAACCCTTCTGGAGCTTCACCCTGCTGGTCGCAATTGCAAAGACAGCACGCTATGTCGCTGTCGCGTTGATCACGTTGCAGGTTATCTGAGGCTGCGGGCCAGCCGGGGAATGCGAAACCTTCGCTGCGCGGGACGCTTAACCCTCAAAACGCTCGATCAGATCCCACTTGTTGCCGAAGGGGTCCTGGAAGACGGCTACTTTGCCATAAGCCTCATGGCGCGGTGTCTCCAGAAAGGTGACGCCGGCCGTGAGCATCGCCTGATGATCGCGATCGAAGTTGTCGGTGTGCAGGAACAGGAACACACGGCCGCCGGTCTGGTTGCCGATGGCGGCGTGCTGATCGTCACCGTCGGCTTGCGCCAGCAGGAGGCGTGTCTCGGAGCTGCCCTTGGGCGCAACCAGTACCCAGCGTTTGCCGCCGCCAAGGTGGGTGTCTTCGACCAGGTCAAAGCCAAGCTTGCCGACATAAAAGTCGATACCCTGGTCATACTCGGGCACGATGAGGGCGATCGCTCCAATCATCTGTTTCATGGCAGGCCGTTTCCTACTGCGCGCGCCGATAGACGGATACGTTCGTGTAGCTTGCAACGTCGACCAGGTGGACGGTTTGCGTAACAGTCAGCGTTCTGCCGTCGTCAGACAGTTCCCGGTCGGCTTTCATGATCGTCAGCCCTCCGCGGCGGGCTTCCGAAATGAGGTTGCGATCTCCCTGGAACACGAGACGCATGGCATCGACCAGGCCGCTTTTGCCAAGACGCACTTCCGGGCCGTCCGGCATTGCCTCGAAAGTGTCGTTGGTGACTTCACCGTCGGAGGCCACCTGGTTCATCGTGAAGACGGCGACGCCGAAGTTCTCGTCAATCTTGAGCGTGGCGCTGCGTGGCGGTTCGCCTTGTTCGAAGTCGCTTTCCTCCGTGTCGAGGATCCAGGTGCCGAGAAAGGGGGCGAGTTTGTCTTCGATCATGGGACCAGCGGTATCTTGAAAAGGGAAAGCCGCCACCGGGATAACCGGTGACGGCTCTGCTTGCAAATGGCGATTGCCTATCAGGCGCTCAAGGCGTCCAGTTCGGCAATGATGGCGTCGCCCATTTCCACGGTGGAAACGGTGGCCTGGCCAGGCGATGCGATATCTTTCGTCCGCAGGCCCTTGTCGAGAGCGTTGGCGATGGCCTTGTCCAGTTTGTCGGCGGCTGCAACTTCCTCGAAGGAGTAACGCAGCGCCATGCCGAAGCTGGCAATCATGGCGATCGGGTTGGCAGCGCCCGTGCCGGCAATGTCCGGAGCCGAGCCGTGGACGGGCTCATAAAGCGCCTTGCGCTTGCCGGTAACGCCATCCGGTGCGCCGAGCGATGCGGACGGGAGCATGCCGAGCGAACCGGTCAGCATGGCGGCAACGTCGGACAGCATGTCGCCGAAGAGGTTGTCCGTCACGATGACGTCGAACTGCTTGGGCCAGCGCACAAGCTGCATGCCGCCGGCGTCAGCCAGCATGTGCTCCAGCTGAACATCCTCGTAGCCGTTCTTGTGCGTCTGGGTAACGACTTCGTTCCACAGTACGCCGGACTTCATCACGTTCCGTTTTTCCATGGACGTGACCTTGTTGCCGCGCGTGCGCGCAAGCTCAAAGGCGACGCCGGAAATGCGCTCGATCTCGTAGGTGTCGTAAACTTGCGTGTCGATACCGCGTTTCTGGCCGTTGCCGAGGTCGATGATTTCCTTCGGTTCGCCGAAGTAGACACCGCCGGTCAGCTCGCGCACGATCAGGATGTCGAGACCTTCGATCACGTCCTTCTTCAGCGAGGATGCATCGGCAAGCGCCGGGTAGCAGATGGCCGGGCGCAGGTTGGCGAACAGCTGCATGTCCTTGCGCAGACGCAAAAGGCCGGCTTCCGGGCGAACTTCGTAGGGAACGTCGTCCCACTTGGGCCCACCGACGGCGCCGAAGATGACCGCGTCGGCAGCCATGGCCTTGGCCATGTCTTCTTCGGAGATCGACTGGCCATGCGCGTCATAGGCGGAACCACCCACCAGGCCTTCGTCGGTTTCAAAGGACATGCCGCCCTTTTCATTGAACCAGGCAATGACCTTTTTCACTTCCTGCATGATTTCCGGGCCAATGCCGTCACCCGGCAGAAGCAGAAGGTTTTGTGAAGCCATGGATGTTCCATCCCGCATTTTGAGAAATCTGATGGCGATGGGTTAGCGCGTCGGCCGTTGTCTTTCAAGATGAAGCCAGTTGCGAAGAACTCAAGCAAGCCGTGGGGAAAGGTCAAGAACGGCTGAAAGGCCCGGAGGGCAGCGGGATTGAAGCGGGTTTCAGGACGGCTCCGGCAAGGATCAGCCGAGCCAGCCCCGCACTGCCTGGAACAGGAGGTTCAGCGCCAGCGCGGTCATCACCCATCTGAAGCCGGTCTTGAAGCTCTTCTCGTCCATTCGGCCGAGCAGGCGGCTGCCGGCAAGCGTGCCGAGAAAGCCGCTGGCGATCATCAGAACAATCAGTCCCAGCCAGGGCGCGAAGGCAAAGCCGAGCGCGCCGAACGCAATGATCTTGAAGACGTGCATGATCAGCGCGGTGATTGCCTGGTTGGCGACGAACCCGTGGCGCGGCAGGCCGAGGGTCGACAAAACAGCACCGCCGATGGGGCCGGCCGCACCGAAGAACATGGACAGGAACGTGGAGGCAAAACCCGCCGCCGCCATGACCCGTTTCGGCGCCTTGCCGAAATGCGGTGCCTTGCCCCAGACGACCCACAGCACGAACAGGCCGATGCCCGCCTTCAGAACCGCCGGCGGCAATTCCACCGCGATGGCGCCGCCCACGGCCGCGCCAATTGCCGCCCCGACTGCGAACCAAAGCGCAATCAGCCAGTCGACATGTTTCAGTTGCACCAGTGCGCGCCCGGCGTTCGATCCGAGCTGAACGACACCGTGGACCGGCACCAGGGCACTGGCCGGCATGACGGTTGCCATGATCGCGATCAGCGCGACCCCGCCGCCAAGGCCGACGGCCGCTGTCAGGGCCGAGGTGAAGAAACTCGTGACGATCAGTGTCAGCGATGCAGCAAGGTGCAGCTGATCGGGAAAGAAGAAGCCGGCGATGTCCGACATGTCACGACCATCTCTTGTTGGCGTAGTTGACCGCTTCGCGGACATCCAGTGCGCGGGTGGAATTGCCGCTGCGCAGATAGAAGACCGAGGCCTTGTTTTCTTCCAGATAGACGGCGCGGGGGGCCGGGCTGACGATGACCATCGCCACGTCCTTGCCGTCCACCCTGGAAAAGACCGTGTGGATGTAAGGACAGAGATCTCCGCCGAGTGTCTTGGAAACGATGTCGTTGACGGTGCGCTCGAACGAATCGAGGTCCGGGCTTTTCAGCGTTGCCAGGTCCTTGTCGAGACCAAGCGGTGTGCCGTTGTCGTCAACACCGATCAGAAGATGGCCGCCATCGGCATTGAAGAAGCCGGCAAGGGTCTTGGCGATGACCTTTTCCAGGGACCGGTTGGTCCGGTTTTCCTTCAGGTCCCAGCGCAGCGACGACTTGAACTCCACGCGCCGGTTTTCGCCCTGTTTCAGAAGATCGGGAATGAGCGCGGTCTGCTCTTCACGCAGCGACCGGTAGGCTTCGGACGTTCGCATGTAGTTGCGGGTGAAGATGCCGAAGGCGAGGCCGACAACTGCGCCGAGACCGGTATAGGCAACCGCAACATCCAGATGCCGGGGAAGCAGCACCAGCCACAGCCGCGCCGTCAGAAATTCAAGGAGGTTCGGAGCCGTTTCCGAAAAACGGGCCAGTTCCCACCAGACCACCACAAGGTTCAGCGGGTGGATCACCAGGACACCGACAATGGCCCCGACCACGACATAGGCTGCCAGAAAGGGAAGCTTGAACGGGGAAAGAGCCATATTTGAAAATCCAAATGAAAACGCCGGTCGGAACCGGCGTCACTCTTAATCCAAAACCTTCCCGCCGTCATCCCGGCCCGTCATCCTGGGTCGGCATCGTGCGAACCGGGATGGCGATGAAGGATTTCACAGGCGGTCAGGCCGCCGCGGGCAGGGCCGTTTCGACCAGTTTCACCCAGTAGGAACAGCCGACAGGGATCAGGTCGTCGTTGAAGTCATAGGCCGGATGGTGCAGGCCCGCGCTGTCGCCGTTGCCGGCGAAGATGAACGCGCCCGGGCGTTCTTCCAGCATGTAGGAGAAATCCTCACCGCCCATCATCGGCTCGATCTCGCGATTGACCTTGCCGACCCCGGCAATGCCTTCGGCGACGGCTGCCGCGAAATCCGTCTGCTCGTCGTGGTTCGCCGTGACCGGATACCCGCGCGTGAACTGCAGAACTGCCTTTGCGCCGAACGCATCGCCAACAGAGCTGACGATGGATTCCATCCGTGCCTGTGCGAGATCCCGCATTTCCGGGCTCAGCGTGCGCACGGTGCCGCGCAGCAGCACTTCCTGCGGAATGACGTTGAAAGCGTTGCCGCCCTGGAAAACGGTCACCGACACAACAACCGAATCGAGCGGATTGGCATTGCGGCTGGCGATGGTCTGCAGCGCGGACACCAGTTGCGAGCCGATCACGATCGGGTCGATGGTCTCATGCGGTTTGGCGGCATGGCCGCCCCGGCCGGTGATGGTGATGCGGAATTCGTCGGTCGCGGCCATGATCGGGCCCTTGCGGATGGCGAATTCGCCCACCGGCATGCCCGGGAAGTTGTGCATGCCGTAGACTTCCTCGATCGGCCAGCGGGTCAGAAGACCATCATCGATCATCGCCTTCGCGCCTGCGCCACCTTCTTCGGCCGGCTGGAAGATGACGACGACCGTGCCGTCGAAGTTGCGGGTCTCCGCGAGATATTTTGCAGCGCCCAGCAACATGGCGGTGTGGCCGTCATGGCCGCAGGCGTGCATCTTGCCCGGGATCTTGGAGGCATAGTCCTTGCCGGTGATTTCCTCGATCGGCAGCGCGTCCATGTCGGCGCGCAGGCCGATGGTCTTGCCGGCACCGCCATTGCGGCCCTTGATCACGCCGACGACGCCCGTCTTGCCGACGCCCGTTGCGATTTCATCGACACCGAAGCTCTGCAGCAGCTCGGACACCTTCTCGGCAGTCCGCACCGTTTCGTAGAGAATTTCGGGATTTTCGTGAATGTCGCGGCGCCAGGCGGTGATCTCGTCGGCCAGATCCGCGAGGCGATTAACGATGGGCATGAAGGACTCCTAGAAACACATCGGAACAGGAAAGCGCTTTAAGCTTGAACGGCTAACCTATCGCAAGCTGCAAAAAGAGGAAGTGGGATTGCGGAAAAAGTTATGTGCAAGGCGAAGGTCTGCAAGACTGATCCGCCACCAGGTCATTCTCCGGATGATTTTTCCTGCAAACGGAAAACGCGCGTGCGTTTGATCTCGTTGTCTTCCAGCGCACCGACCACCGGAACGCTGTAGGCCGCCATTTCAATCAGGCGTGACGAGGGCAGATAGGACCGGCCAGGATCGCCGACATAGACCTCGATGTTGTTCGCCAGCAACCTGTCGAGAAATGCCAGCACCTTGTCGGCCATGGGCTTGTCGTAGAAAACGTCACCACAGAAGACAAGGTCCGCTTGCGGCGGTTCTCCGGTGGTGATGTCCGCGGTCTCGGTGGTGATCTCCACCTCGTTGAGCGCAGCGTTGAGGCGTGTTGCGGTCAGGGCGTAGGGGGCGATGTCGACCGCGTGGCAGGACGCTGCGCCGGCCTTCATGGCAGCTATACCGACCAGACCGGAGCCGCAGGCAAAGTCGACAACGCGTTTTCCCGCGACCAGCTCCGGCGTGTCGAGCACGTAGCGGGCAAGTCCCTGGCCGCCTGCCCAGGCAAAGGCCCAGAATGGCGGCGGCAGGCCTAGCTCGCCCAGTTCGTCTTCGGTCTTTTGCCACAGATCCATGGCCTCATCGGCCACATGCAGAAGGATTTCCTCCGCATGCGGCACAGGTTTGACCTTGGTCTCCTTCCGGATGAAGGCTGCCGGATCCTTGATAAGGGCCATTCAGGGCGGATCTCTCAGGAGAGGAAGTTAGGCAGGCTCTTTGAGACCACCCATTTCACAGACGATTTTCCATTCCTCTTCCGTGACCGGCTGAACCGACAGGCGCATGGAGGTGACCAGCGACATCTTGGCAAGGCGCGGTTCGGCCTTTACGTCGGCCAGGGTCACCGGCTTGGGCATGTCACGGACGGCCTTGAAGTCCACGCATTCCCAGCGGGGATCATCGATAGTGGTGTCCGGATGGATGTCACTGCAGACTTCAACGATGCCGACGACTTCCTTGCCGATGTTGGAATGGTAGAAGAACGCCTTGTCGCCGATTTCCATGGCCCGCATGTTGTTGCGTGCCTGGTAGTTCCGGATACCGTCCCACTGCTCACCCTTGTCGCCACGGGCCTTCTGCTGTTCCCAGGACCATTTGTCGGGCTCGGACTTGATCAGCCAGTACTGCACTCAGTTTGCCTCCGGGTTCTTGATTGCCCAGTTCCAGGGGCGGATCTCGACGCTTTCGAACAAACCGGCACGGGCGTAGGGATCTTCCTGGGAGATCGCCAGGATCTCGTCGCGGTTGGAGGCTTCGATCACCACCAGCGAGCCGGTCATGTTGCCGTCGTCGTCAAGAAACGGGCCGGCTGCCTTGAGGCTGTCGCCGAGGCCTTTCAGGAAGTCGAGATGGGCGGCGCGGTTGTCGAGGCGCGTCTGCAGGGCACCGGGCTTGTCGGTGCAGATCAGGGCATAAAGCATGAAGAATTCCCCGGGTTGGTCGAATCTGCGTCGAACCTAGGGCCGGGGCGGGGGAAACTCAATGGGGGAAAGTCTGAGAGGTGTATCACACTCTGTGCAAGCGACCCATCCTTCGAGGCGCCTGGCGTTGCCCGGCTCCTCAGGATGAGGGGGTGGGGGAGCTGTTCTCCCCTTCGTGGCAGGGCAACTGACTTTGGACTAAAGACAGGCAGCAAGCACAAGTGTCACCCCGGGCGAGCAACGCGAGACCCGGGGGCTACTCGTTTCCAGAGAGCCGGAATGGGTTGTGCCTCTTCAGGGCACCTTGTCTGCTTCGGCAAGCGGCGCGGCGAGTGGGCCCCGGATCTGCGCTTCGCTTGTCCGGGGTGACGCCGAGGGGATGAGGATATCGCTCATATGCCAATCCCCTATCACAAGCGGAAAGAGAGCCAGGTGCCGGCCTGTGTCTATGCCAAAGCCGGTTTCCTTGCGAGAGGCTTAAAGCCCTGCCGTTTCCGATTTCAGCGGGCGTGCCATCAGGGTGTTGAGGGCGTCGTCGATGGTCAGGTCCTCGTCGATCATCCTGGCCACGGTCTCGCAGATCGGCACTTCGACATCGTATTTGCGGGCCAGTTTGACTGCGACGCGGGCGGAATAGGCGCCTTCCGCGAGCTTGCCGCCTGCCGAAATCAGCTCGGAAGCCATGAAGCCTTCGCCGAGCCGCAGCCCGAAGGAAAAGTTGCGCGACTGGCTGGACGAACAGGTGAGCACAAGGTCTCCCAGACCGGAAAGGCCTGTCAGGGTTTCACCCTGTGCGCCCATGGCAGTGCCGAGGCGTGACAGTTCGGCAAAGCCGCGTGCGGTCAGGGCCGCCTGGGCACTGGCGCCGAGCTTGCGGCCGACCACGGCCCCGCATGCGATCGCGAGCACATTCTTGAGGGCGCCGCCGATCTGGGCACCGAGAATGTCGATCGAGGCATAGGGCCGGAAACAGGGCGATTGCATTGCTTCGCACAGGCTGAGCGCGGTCTTGGCCGAATTGGCGGCAACGGTGACGGCAGTCGGCAGGCCCTTGGCGACGTCGTCGGCAAAGCTCGGGCCGGACAGGACGCCCGGTTCGACGCCGGGCAGTTCCTCGCTCATGACCTTGGACAAGAGCTTGCCGGAGGATTGTTCGATGCCCTTGGCGCACAGCACGACGGGGCCGCGTACCTTGCCGGTCTGTTTGAGGGCAGCCAGCATCGCACGGGTTGTCTGGGCGGGTGTCACCAGCAAGATGGCATCAGCGTCGGCAACCTCTTCCAGCGAAGATGTCGCTTCCAGTTCCTCGTCAAAGGTGATTCCCGGCAGATACCTCGGGTTCTGCCGACGGGACCTGATATCGGAGACCGTACCGGGATCACGCGCCCAAAGGCGCACTTCCCGGCCGGCACGGGCCGCGGTCAGGGCCAGGGCCGTGCCCCAGGCGCCGCCGCCAACGACGCCGATAGACCTAATGGCGCCCATTGCTCTGCCTTTCCACGCGCGTCCGTAATGTTTCAAGTTGCGCTCCAAACCCTTCAAAAAAGCGGGCCTCGGTCGGCGCATCCATGGTGAACAAGTCAATCCAGAACAGGCGGAACCTTATCGGGGGACCGCCTGCGTTCGGTGACATTTCGAAATGTTCCCATTCTGTCGCGGGCTTTTCACAAATTCGGCCATGAAAATGCCGCCGGCGATGCAAGCCGTCGAGACAACGGGGAACATCTTTGAAGATATGGTCCTGGTCGGCGAACGATTCGAGCGCGATATCCAACGAAAGTCCGGTCTCCTCGGCAAATTCTCTCCTGGCAGCCTGCAGATAGCTTTCGCCGGGGTCGACCGTGCCTCCGGGAACCTGGAGGCCGGCATTCGGGAAATCGGGTTCCACAAACACGAGAAGCTCTGTTCCACAGGTCAGGTAGACATAGGCCTTTTGGTAGATCAGCACGGGCAGGTCCTTGAAAGAACTGTTGTTTATGCCGCGTTGGCGAGGCGTGTCACACGTTTGCGCAGGGCATCGAGGGGCGCGCCGAAGGCTGCGAAGAAGTTTTCCTCGTCGCTTGCCCGTTCGCCAAAGAGGTCAACCCAGAAGAAACGGTAGCGAATCGGTTCGCCGCCGCTGCTGGGATGCATTTCGTAATGTTCCCACTCGCTCTTCGGCCGGGCACCAAGGCGGACATGGTAGTTGCGGCGGATGTGTCGGCCAAGCAGCGGACGGTTGGGTGCGGGCCGGTACTGTCCGACGGGAGGGATCGTTTCGAACGGGATATCCTGACTGGAAAAATGATCAAAGGCCACGTCCAGTTCGAGGCCGGTTTCCTCGGCAAATTCCCGCATGGCGCCATGCAGAAAGCTTTCGCCCGGATCGATGGTGCCACCTGGAACCTGCAGGCCCAGATGAGGCGTGTCCGGTTCGTCGAAGACCAGAAGGTCCGTGCCGCAGGTCAGGTAGACATAGGCCTTGTGGTAGACGCGCATTTCTCAGAACAGTCCTTGTTGGAAGGCTGAAGTTTCCTAACAGGGTCTTTGATCGCGCAAAAGGGTCGGTGGGAAATTGAGTGATGATTTACCGGTCCACACCCTAGACCTTGGCACCCTTTTTACCCGCGCCGAGCACACCGGCATTGGCTGAATCCAGCGGCCAGCGAGGCCTGGGTGACAGGCTCATGTCGTCCACGGGGCCAAGTCGAAGCCGCTCGATACCGGCCCAGGCGATCATTGCTGCATTGTCGGTGCAAAGGCGCATGGGCGGCGCGATGAAACGGGCATCTGCCTCTTCTGCCGCAGCCAGAAGACTGTTGCGGATTTCCTGGTTCGCCGCGACACCGCCAGCCACAACGATTGCCGGTTTGACACCCGGGTGGCGTGTCCGGAAGAGATCGAGTGCGGAGCGGGTGCGGGCTGCCAAAACGTCGGACACAGATCGCTGAAATGCCGCGCAGAGGTCGGCAATCGTCTGTTCATCGACAGGTTCAAGCTTTTTCGCCTGGGTGCGAAGTGCCGTCTTCAGTCCGGCGAAGGACATGTCGAGGCCCGGGCGATCCAGAAGCGGACGCGGCAGGCGGAAGCGGGTGACGTCGCCCTTGGCAGCCATTTTTTCTACATGCGGGCCGCCGGGATAGGGCAGGCCCAGCAGTTTGGCTGTCTTGTCGAAAGCTTCGCCAATGGCATCGTCGATGGTCGTGCCGAGACGTTCATAGTCCCCGACGCCGCGCACCAGCAGGAACTGGCTGTGGCCGCCGGAGACGAGCAGCAAGAGGAACGGGAACTCGAGATCGTCGGTCAGGCGGGCGGTAAGGGCGTGGCCTTCCAGGTGATTGACGCCGACGATCGGCTTTCCCGCTGCCATGGCGATGGCCTTGGCGGTCATGAAGCCGACGATGACACCGCCGATGAGGCCGGGACCGGCAGTTGCGGCAATCGCGTCGATATCGTCCCAGCCGCAACCGGCCTCGTTCATGGCTTCGGCAACGATCCGGTCGAGGATTTCGATGTGGGCACGGGCGGCAATTTCCGGCACCACGCCACCGAATTCTGTATGCTCGTCGATCTGCGAACGGATCGTATTGGAGAGGATCTTCTTGTGCGCAGGGCCGCACACCACCGCTGCTGCGGTTTCGTCGCAGCTGGTTTCTATGCCCAGGACCGTCAGATTGGTCGCATTGTCATCTGTTTTGACTGAGGTCATTGGTCTAAGTGCGGTGGCCTGTGTTAGGACATCCGAAAAGACATAAATCGGTGCCCGTCATTTCTGCCGGGCGTAGCATCTGGACGGTAAACCTTGCAATCAAATCCTTTGCGTATCGGAACAAGGGGCAGCGCGCTGGCGCTGGCACAGGCCCACGAAACCCGCGACAGGCTGATGGCGGCCCATGATCTGGCCGAAGACGCGTTCGAGATCGTGGTCATCAAGACCTCCGGCGACAGGATCCAGGACAGGCCGCTGTCGGAAGTCGGTGGCAAGGGGCTGTTCACGAAGGAAATCGAGGAAGCGCTTCTGGACGGGCGGATCGATCTTGCCGTTCATTCGTCCAAGGACATGCCGACGGTCCTGCCGGATGGTCTGGCTTTGACGGCCTTCCTGCCGCGGGAAGATGTGCGCGATGCGTTCCTGTCGCCCAAGGCAAAGACCCTGACCGATCTGCCGCAGGGCGCCGTCGTCGGGTCCAGTTCGCTGCGCCGCCAGGCGATGATCAAGCGGCTGCGCCCGGATATCGAAGTGGTGATGTACCGCGGCAACCTGCAGACACGCCTGCGCAAGCTGGCAGAGGGCGAGGTGGACGCGACACTTCTGGCGGCTGCCGGTCTGCGCCGGCTGGGCCTGGAAGCGGAAATCACCAGCCTTCTGGAAACCGACCAGTTTTTGCCGGCTGTCGGCCAAGGTGCGATCTGCATCGAAAGCCGGGCGGACGACAAGGCTACCCTTGAAATGCTGGCAGCAATTCACGATGCGGCAACGCAGATCCGCCTTGATGCGGAGCGCGCCTTCCTAGCTGTTCTGGACGGGTCTTGCCGCACGCCCATCGGCGGTCTGGCAACGCTCGAAGGCGATACGATGCACTTCCGAGGGATTGTGCTGAAGCCGGACGGATCGGCCGCGCATGAGGCATCGGGCAGTGGGCCTGCGGCAGAGGCCGAGCGGATTGGCCGGTCTGTCGGGGAAGATCTGAAAACCCGGATGGGACCGGACTTTCTGGCAGGAGCCTGACCCGGTCATGCGCTTTCTGGTGACACGCCCCCAGCCGGATTGCCGGAGGACCGCTGAAAAACTGCGGGCGTTGGGGCATGTTGCCGATGAAGCTCCCGTTCTGAAAACCGTTGAGGTGCGGTCGGCACAATTCGGGCCGGATGGCGTGTCGGCGCTGGCGTTTTCCAGCCGGCGGTCGGTCGCCGTCCTGTTAGCGCAGGGCCGGATCGATGCCTTGCGGAGCTTGCCGGTTTTCACGGTGGGCGACGCGACCGCACTCGCCTGCCGGGAAGCGGGCTTTTCAAGTGTACTTTCGGCCAGCGGAGATATTGCTGCGCTGGCTCAGCTGATTCTCGATAATCGGAGCGGATTGTCTTCAGGGACCGTCCTTTATCCTGCTGCCGAGGAACGGGCGGGGGATCTGGAGGGACTTCTCGCCGCAGGGGGCATTTCCTGTCGCACCGTCGTGCTTTACCGCATGGAGCTGGCGGAAAGCCTGCCTTCTGCCGTGGTTGACGGCCTTCGCCAGAATGCCTTTGATGGTGTCTTCATTTATTCCAAACGCACGGCTGAAGCTTTTCTGGCGCTGGTTCGCAGGCACGGTCTCGACCATATTTTTTCCAGGTTGCCTGTTTATGCCCTTTCGCGGCAGTCGGCCGAGCCCCTATTTGAGGTAAGCCAGGTGCGTATTGCAGCTGCGCCGAACGAAAGCGCCTTGATGGATCTGGCTTTAACACAGTGTTAACCAGATCCGGGGGAGTCGTTCTTTTGCAGCGCGCAAAAGTCTTTGCTGCGGCGGTACCGCTTCGCAAAGAGGTGTGTATAGTGAAGGTCTTGGGACCGGCAGGGTTCAGGAGGAGATGAGATGACGACGGACAAGAAATCCCCGGGCGGGACATCTTCATCGGGCGGCAGCGGCACCGGCGGCAAGGACAAGCCGGGCAGCAGCACTGCGTCTTCCTCCGGCAGCAGCAAGCGGCCGGTAACGATTGATCTGACCGCAGAGAAGGTCGGTGCCAAGCCGACAGACACGAAGCCAGCCTCTGGTACGAGCTCAACGACGAGCGCCACGACGGGGTCTGCCGGCACGACTGCGGGTGCAACCAAGACAGGCGGTATCGGCAGCACGACTGCGTCCGGCAGCTCAACGTCAGCCGGAAATACAACGTCTTCCGGCAGCACCGGCAGTTCGGGCAGCACATCGTCGCCCTCTTCGTCTGCATCGACCTCGTCCTCGACCGGATCAGGCTATTCTTCTTCGTCATCTACCACTGCCGGGTCTTCCACTGCCGGAAAGCCCGCAGGAGCCAGCACAACCGGGTCGTCATCGGCGACCGGAAAACCGGCGTCTCCGGCAAGCTCATCGACGTCTGCCACCAGCCAGACCGGAACCTCCTCGACAAGCAACAGCTCCCGTCCCGGGGGATCAACCAGCTTTTCCAATCCGCCGGCCGCTGAGGACCGCGGCGGTGTCGGGGCATTCGGCGTTCTGATTGCGGCCGTTATCGGCGGTATCCTGGTGCTTGGCGGCGGCTTCGGCCTTTACCAGGCCGGGCTCGTCAAACTGTCGCCCGAGCCGAACCAGCAGCTCACCAGCGCGCTCAGTGCCGCCGAACGCAAGATCTCTGATCTGGAGAAAAAACTCGGCGACGTGACGTCTTCGGTCTCCAGCCAGGGCAGCTCCGGTGCTGTTTCTGCTCTGGAAAACAAGGTCACCGCGCTTGAAGCCAAACTGCAGGATGCGTCGTCGTCCGATCTGGGCGCCGCGGTCGATGCCCTGAAGCAAGATATCGAAGGACTGCGCAGCACCGTCGCTTCGGCAGGTGTCGGTACCGGCGAAGGAACCCCAGCCGATCTCCAGCCGCTTGAAAGCCGTCTGGCCGCGCTGGAAGAGGAAGTGAAGGGCGATAGTCAGGTGGATCTGGCGCCGCTTGAAAGCCGCCTGGCCAAGCTGGAAACCGACACCACGTCGACATCTTCCGAAGCCGACAAGCTTTCGGGTTCCGTAACCGGGCTCGAGGGCCAGCTTTCGGACCTGAAGACGACCCTTTCCGAGGTGGAAACCAGACTTTCCAATACCGAAGCGACCGCGAAGGCAGCGCAGACAGCCGTATCGACGTCGGACGTTTCCCTGAAAACCCTTGCCGACAGCCAGGCGCGGGCAACCGAGACCCTGTCTTCGCTTGCTGCCGACATCAAGTCTGTCGGCGCGGCCAACACGGCAGCGCTGGAAGGTTTGCGTTCTGAACTGGACGCGCTTTCAACGCGACTTGCCGCGGTTGAGGCAACGATGGGCGATGCGACGGCGCGTGAAGTTGCTGCAAGGGCTCTGTCCGTTTCCGCGCTGAAGTCGGCCGTCGATTCCGGCCGCCCTTATGAAACCGAGCTGGCCGCCGTCAAGGCGGGGCTGCCGGGCGGGCTCGACCTGTCTGCACTGGAGGCCAATGCCAAGACCGGTGTCGAACCGGTGCCCGTGCTGATCGCCCAGTTCCCACCGGTTGCGCGCTCTGTCTACCAGACGTTTTCCGAACCGGACCGGTCCGGTGATGTACTCGACAGCCTGATGACCAGTGCACAGTCGCTGTTCACCGTTCGTCGTTCGGGCTCAGGTGAAGGCGACGGGCCGGCCGCTGCCCTGCAGCGCATGGAAAACGCCGTCCGGAAGGGAGACCTCAAGTCGGCACTTGCCGCCTACAAGGATCTGCCAGAACAGGGACAGGCTGCTGCTGCCGACTGGGCAACGCGCGCCGAAGCCCGGGTCGAGGTTGATGACCTGACGGACAAGGCCTCGCAGGAAGTGCTCAACGCGCTTGCTGCGAAGGATAGCTGAATGCAGGCCGGCCACTCGCCCGCCCGTCAATGGAACTATGTGCCGGCAGGAGCCGGCCGTCGCAGGGAGCGAACTGAATGATCCGCGTTCTGTTCTTTTTCGCGCTGTTGTTTGCCGTTGCCATGGGCTTTGCCTGGATGGCGGACCTGCCGGGAACGATCCAGATTTCCTGGCCGGTTTATGAAGGCGGCCAGCAGGTCGGGACGGACATCTGGGAGCAGTCGCCTGCGATTGTTGCCCTTGCCGCAGCCATTTTCCTGGCGATCTTCCTGGCGATTGTCTGGGTGATCCGCGTCGTCCTGAAATCACCGCAGATTGCCAGCCGCTTCTTTCGGCGCCGCCGGAAAGACAAGGGCTACAATGCGCTGTCACAGGGCTTGATCGCTCTGGGCACGGGCAACGCCAAATTGGCGCGTCGCTACGCGCTGGACGCCGACAAGCTGCTGGATGATGAACCCGCGGCAAAGCTGCTGCTTGCGCAAACGGCCCAGCTTGCCGGCAAGGACGACGAAGCGCGTCAGCGTTTCGAGGCGATGTTGGAAGATCCGGCCACCAAGGCGCTTGGTCTGCACGGCCTCTTCATCGAGGCCGAGCGGCACAGGGAGCCGGTGGCAGCACGCCATTATGCGGAGGAAGCCGCCAAGACATCGCCGGGTCTGGAGTGGGCCGGCAAGGCCGTGCTCGGCTACCAGGCGGTTGCCCACCATTGGGACGAAGCGCTCAAGACCCTGGAGCGCAACTACGCCGCAAAGATGCTGGACAAGAAAACCTATCGGCGTCAGCGCGCCGTCATCCTGACGGCCCTTGCGACAAAGCTGGAGGACGGCGAGCCGGAACGGGCCTATTCGCTGGCCAAGGAAGCTCATGGGCTGGCACTCGACCTTGTGCCGGCCGCCGTGCTGACGTCTCGTCTGGCAACGCGCCGGGGCGACATTCGCAAGGCCTCCAAAGTGTTGGAGGCGACCTGGCGTTTGTTCCCGCATCCGGAGTTGGCTGAAACCTATGCCCATGTGCGTACCGGCGATTCGGCTGTCGATCGTTTGAAGCGGGTGAAATCGCTTTCCGCACAGCGGGCAAACACTCCCGAAGGTGCGCTGGCCATCGCCCGCGCAGCCATGGAGGCGCGCGAGTTCGAAGAAGCGCGCAAGCAGCTGAAAAAGGTGCTGCAGTCCGAACCTACCCGTCAGGCGTTTCTGCTGATGGCGGAAGTGGAGGAAGCCGAACACGGTGACCGGGGCCGCACACGCGACTGGCTGGCCCGTGCCGTCAGTGCGCCGCTCGACAAGGTCTGGATGGCCGACGGCATCATTTCCGCCGAATGGCAGCCGGTGTCACCGGTCACCGGCAAGCTCGATGCGTTCCAGTGGGCAACGCCGGGCAGTCTGTCCGATGAGGACGGTCCGCTGCTTGAGGACAGCCTGTTCGAGGCGCCGGCCCTGCCGTCCGCCACTCCAGCCGAGCCGGTTCGGTCGGTTGCAGATGTGGATGACGGCGCCGTGGTGCTGGAAGCCGAACCCGTCACCATGCCTGCCACTGCCAAGCCTGCGGGACCCGAGACGGGTGACGCCAAATCCGGCAGCGCCAAGTCAGCCGCCGCGGAACCTTCCGCTGCCTCTGCTCCACTGGAAAAGCAGGGCTACGAAGGGACGACGGACGATGTCAAATACAGCCCTGCGCTGAAGGACCTGCCCGACGCCGAGGCTACCAAGGCACCTTCGGACAAGGCTGCGACCGTTGAGAAGACGGCAGCCAAGGAAACCGCGGTAAAAGCCGAAGCCGGGGCAGACGACAAACCTGCCGTGGTGACAGGCAAAGACGCCGGGACAGCGAAAGCTGGAGTGACCGGCAAGACCGACACCCGGAACGGTTCCGAGACGCCTTCCAAGCCAGAGGCAGCATCTGAGGCCAAGGTTGAGGAAACCTCGAAATCGGCGGATGCAAAGACATCGGCAGCCAAAGCCGGGGAGGCCAAAACAGGCGAAACAAAATCCGGCAGTTCGAAAGAGGATCTCAACCGACCAATCGAGTTTCCCCTGTCGCGGATGCCGGACGATCCGGGCCCGGATGAGGACGACGAGGACGAGACCGCCAAGACGCCACGGCCGCGCTTTTTCAACTGAAGCGCTGCTGCGGCGATAGTCGGAATGTGCTGACGAGCATGTGTTTGCCTGGCTTCCGGAAAAGGGAAGGTGTGATCTTCCTGAAAGAACCGGTTTTAGGCTCTTGCATCTGACGCCAAGCTCCGGTAATTAGCGGCGCACTCGGGCTTGACCTGAGTGCCCGCGCCAAATCGCGCGATGCCCGGCATCTGCCGGAGAACGCCGCTGTAGCTCAGATGGTAGAGCACGTCATTCGTAATGATGGGGTCGGGGGTTCGAGTCCCTTCAGCGGCACCACTTTCCAGGCCCAGGTTCCTTTTTTCAGGTGCGCCCGACAGGGCTATCCCTTCTCTGATGCTTTCCTCTGAATTGAGCAAGCTGTCACGAGACTTCAGAAACAGCTGTGCGATCGTTGGCCCTGCCACCAGATTCATGGGCTGCACAGGTCGCAGTGACAGCTTTGATGCTGGCGAACTTGTGTTGCCCTGCTGCTGATCCGGTTTCTGTTTGTCGGACGGGAAGTGCCGCATTGATGGCTCGTCGGCAGTCCTTGCAAGAGGCGAGGTGATTGTCCAATTCTGACGCTACAAATTGACGTAGAGTTGGTGTGGCATGTTGCGGGCGCCCTTGTCCTGACGTGACGATCGTCTCGACCGACAGATCCTTGTTTTAGTCTCGTCTTATTTTCAGAAACAGGCTGGTTGGATTCCGTGTTTTGAAAAAGCTGGCCACAGGTTGCTCCAATTCGACGGAAGTCACTGAACCATAATGCGACTGCGGGAATCCTGTGACGCTGGGTTGCGCCTGTTTCCTCGTATTTTGTGGGATTTTCCCAGATGAGGTTTCGGTCTTTACATCCTATTTGTAAGAATTTTGGAATCGAGTGAATGAATATTCATGTAAATTTATGTATATCAAAGGTTGTAAAATGCCTGGTGAGCTTCAGTAACAGAAAATATACAATTGTTTCCTTATTGTACTTGTTAATTTAGACATGGCCTCAAGTGACGATGCGAGAGCCGCACACAAGGTGATGAGAATTGCTGCATAAAATGATCCGCATTCTTGTCGCTGACGACAGCGGCATCGCTCGTGAAGTCATCAACAACGGCATCGCCGTTCATCGTTCCAAGCGGTACATCGAGGTTGATAACGTCGATAACGGTCGTTCTGCTGTCGAGGTTCTGAAGAAGAAACAGATCGACATCGCCTTCATCGACATCAACATGCCGGGGTTGAATGGTCCGGACGTAATCGCCGCGATGAGCGAAACGAAGTCTGCAGATTGTCTGACGGTCGCAATTTCAAGCGGCCTTGATGAGCGCAATGCCAACATGCTTCAGCAGCTGGGGGCCTATCATTTCCTGAAAAAGCCTTTCACCCAGGAGGATGTGTCGGAGATCGTCGCCACTTACATGACGATGACGACGACCTATCCGATCCTGATCGTCGACGACAGCGGTACGATGCGCAAACTGACGCGCAAGGTTCTGGAGGCCAGCCGGTTCGACTTTGAAATCTCGGAAGCCGACAGTGCGCAGGCGGCGCTTCGTACACTGGCATCGGGCAAGTTCCGGATGGTGCTGACGGATTTTCACATGCCGGATGTTGACGGTATCGAGCTTGCCGGTTCGATCCGGGACCTGTCGAGCAAGATCGGCATCTACATGATGTCCACCAACGACACGAGCTATCTGGAGCGGTCCGCGGCCTTCGTCGGGATATCCGGTTTCCTGAAAAAGCCGTTCACGCCTCAGGACATAGATACGCTCATGCATCAGTTCCTGGAGCTGGATACGCCAAAATTCGGCAAGGTGCGCAACATGTTCAGCTTCATGGAACGAGAACGCAAGGCATCGTGAGGCTCGCCGGACTGGCGAGTGCTGATCGTTCCTCTTGGGTCTCCTGGAAATTTCAAGGGAACCATTTGCCGAACGCTTACATTGTTTCTGGATTGTTTGTCAGCATTCTTGATTTAAAACGCTTCAGTTGATTCAATGAAAGAATCAGAAGTCTCCCCCTAGTTCGTATCGGTTCCACTGTCTGAATGCATGGAGAGCGGTGTGGGCAAAACAGCAAAACTTGAATTACTTCGCCGGATATTGCCTCTCGGCCTCTGCGTGCTGGGTATAGTCGGCGGATATTTTTTCATGTCGGTGCTCAGCAGCCTGCTCTGCATTATCGCGGCCGCCGGGATCTATGCCGCCTTGCCGCGGCCGAACGTACCGTCCGGTGCCGTAAAGCCGGTATGTCATCCGCCGGTTCTGGTACTCGACATGATCGGGTTTGTGATTGGTGCCGCTTTCTTTTCCATAGCTTTCATCGGGATGGCAGACTGGAGCGGAGGCGCAGCCCTGATGGCGTTGCTTTGCCTGGGGCCTGCCTCGATTGCACCGGTGCTGTTCACAGTGTCCGCACGACAGGAGACATCCTGGATCCGTTTCTTCAGCAACGGTTTCGAATTCACCCAGTTCGGCCGGCGCGTCCGGGTGATGTATGAGGATCTGAAGAAAATCGACATCCGCCTGTGGCACGCTTCCGGCTGGGCTGCCTGGTTCCAGTCGACGATCGGCTCGCTGGGGCCGAGATCAGCGGTTCTGCTGAATGGGGCTGAAACCACCACGACACTGGTCTTCAAGCGCCCGGACGGAGCAACCTTCACCATTTCCTCCGAACTTGTGCCAGACCTGCAGCGGGTGCTGATCAACATCGACAGGGCCGGTATGGAGCTTCCTGACGGGATCAGTGAATATCAGCGCAAGAAGATCCGCCAGCGGCGCGAGCGCATGTACGGTGGCCCGCCGCAGGAACCGCCGCAGTCGGAACAGAAGGAAGTGGCGCGTATCGCGGCCCTGATCGAACACGCCAGGCGCAGTGCCGGCCATTGAGGCTGGGCTTTTCTGTTTCCAGCGCTTTGTTGAAGCTCACCACAAATTCATCCTCATGCTGAGGAGGACTGTCAGGTCCGTCTCGAAGCATGGGCTGCTTGTTCTGTGTGGCCCATCCTTCGAGACGCGCGCCAGCGCGCTCCTCAGGATGAGGGAGTGGGGAGTTTGATTGTCTGAAGACCCGGTGCTGGCATCAGCCGCTGCAAACTATGAACCGACCCAGTTCGCCTTTCGCTTTTCGAAGAATGCGGAGATGCCTTCCCGGGCTTCGGGGGTTTCCCAGGTCTCGGCGAGACGGCGGATGGTGTCGTCGATGATTTCTTCGGTAATTTCCGGGCCAAGGCTGCGGGCCAGCGCCTTGGAGGCGGCTACCGCAGCGGGGGCAGCGGAGAGATACGGTTTGATTTCCTTTTCGATCGCCGCATCAAGGTCCGCCTCGCTCACGACCTTCGCCACAAGATCGAGATCCCGAGCCTCTTCCGCGCCGAACAGGCGGGCGGACATGAATACCCGGCGTGCCTTGCCTTCGCCCATGCGGGCCAGCACATAGGGGCTGATGGTGGCCGGGATGAGGCCGAGACGTACTTCCGTCAGGCCGAATTTGGCGCTGTCGACGGCAATCACGGTGTCGCAGACGCTCATCATGCCGATGCCGCCGCCAAAGGCCTGGCCCTGCACACGGCCTATCAGTGGCTTCGGCAATTCGTTGAGGCTCTGCAGCATCATGGCAAGCTTGCGCGCTTCAGTCATGCGGGTTTCGCGGTCAGCTTCGAACTGCTCGCGCATCCATCCAAGGTCGCCGCCCGCGCAGAAGCTGGCACCAGCACCCGTCAGGACAACGACACGGACAGTGTCGTCCTCCGCCAATTGCGCGGCAACTTCCGTCAGTTCGGAGATCATCGTGGCGGAAAGCGAATTGTGCTTGTCCGGGCGGTTGAGTGTCAGCGTTGCGACGCCCCGGTCGTCAACGGCAAGGGAGATTGTCTCGAAGCTCATGCGTCAACACTCCTGAGGGTGCGGGCAAAGTCGGCGATTTCAGCAAGCTTTGCCCGGTCGATGCCGGTCTCGAAGCCCTTGCGGGTCATCAGGTCTAGCACGGCTTCGGTTGCGACATTGCCTTTGGCACCCGGTGCATAGGGGCAACCGCCCAGACCGCCGACCGCACTGTCGAAGGTGCGCAAGCCCTTTTCGAGGCTGACCTCGATGTTCTCGATCGCCCGGCCTTTGGTGTCATGAAAATGGCCGGCAAGCTTGTCCGCAGGGATCGCGGTCAGCACGGCGTCCAGCATCCGGCCGATGGTCTCCGGCGTTCCGGCGCCGATGGTATCGCCGAGGGAAATCTCGTAGCAGCCGAGATCGAACAGCGTTTTGGCGACCTCCGCAACCTTCTCCGGTGGTGTTGCACCGTCGTAGGGGCAGTCGGTTACGCAAGAGACATAGCCGCGAACCGGGATGCCGTCCTCATGTGCCTTTTCCAGAAGCGGCTTGAAGCGTTCGATGCTTTCGGCAACCGAGCAATTGATGTTCTTTCTGGAAAAGCCTTCCGAGGCCGAACCGAAAATGGCGACTTCATCCGCCGACACCTTCTTGGCGGCCGTATAACCCTTCACATTGGGTGTCAGCACCGCATAGGTCACGGACGGGTGCCGGTAGATGCCTTCCATCACCTCCTGGGCGTCGGCCATCTGCGGTACCCATTTCGGACTGACGAAACTGGTCACCTCGATCTTGCGGAAGCCGCAGGCAGAAAGCCGGTCCACGAGGTCGATCTTCTGGGCCGTCGGCACAAAGGTTTTCTCGTTCTGCAGACCATCGCGCGGGCCCATTTCAAACAGGGTGACGAATTCAGACATGTTTTCTTCTCTAGCTTCTCGTGAGGCCTAAAGGTGAGGCCGGTTCTTCGCTGCGCTTCGTCCGGGGACGGCACCAGGCAAATCGCGGAGGCATTCGTTAAACGGTGTTTGACACGATCACTCTTCCTGCTCTGCTCGGGCGCGCAGTTCACGGCGGATGACCTTGCCGGTGGTGGTCAGGGGCAGGGCGTCGACAAAAGCGACTTCGCGCGGATACTCGTGGGCTGCAAGGCGCGTCTTGACGAAGTCGGCGATTTCCCCGGCAAGTTTGTCGGTCGGTTCAATGCCGCTTTTCAAGACGATGTACGCCTTGACGATCTCCGTGCGCTGGCTGTCGGGTTTGCCGACGACACCGGCCATGGCGACCGCCGGGTGCTTGATCAGGCAATCCTCGATCTCTCCCGGGCCGATGCGGTAGCCTGATGACGTGATGACGTCGTCATCCCGTCCGACGAAGCGGATCCACCCGGTATCGTCCTTGATGCCCGTGTCGCCGGTCAAAAGCCAGTCGCCCGCAAATTTCTTTTCCGTCGCTTCCATGTTGTTCCAGTAGTTCAGGAACATCACAGGATCAGGACGTTTGACGGCGATGTTGCCGAGTGATCCGGCAGGCAGTTCCTCGCCCGTGTCGCTGACGACGCTGACATCATGACCCGGAACCGGGCGGCCCATGATGCCGGGGCGCGCTTCCATCAGTCTGGCGCAACTGGAAACGATCATGTTGCACTCGGTCTGGCCGTAGAATTCATTGATCGTCAGGCCGAATGTGCGGCGGCCCCAGTCGATCAGCTCCGCGCCGAGTGTCTCGCCACCGGAGGCAACGGACCGCAGGGTGAATTGCCAGCGGTTTTCCGGGGCTTCCACCTGACGCATCATCTTCAGCGCGGTTGGCGGCAGGAAGGTGTTGCGGATCTTCTGGTCCTGCAGCAGCTGGAAGGCTGCTTCTGCGGTGAACTTTCTGAACCGGCACGCTACCACGGGCACACCCAGGAAGAGCGCAGGCATCAGAACGTCGAGCAGGCCGCCGATCCAGGCCCAGTCCGCCGGGGTCCAGATCCTGTCACCCGGCTGGCCAAGAAGATCATGGCTCATCTCGACGCCCGGCAGATGGCCGAGCAGCACCCTGTGGCCGTGCAGGGCGCCCTTGGGCTGTCCGGTGGTGCCGGAGGTGTAGATGATGATTGCCGGGTCATCGGGGCCTGTGTCGAAGGGGTGGAATGTGCCTTCGTGTCCGGCCATGTGATGATGGAGGCTTTCTGCCCCCGGGACGTCTTCATCTGCACAAAGGACAGTCGTCAGTTCCGGCAACCGGTCACGGATGGTCGCCAGCTTGGCAGCGCCGCTTGCATCCGTGATCACTGCCTTTGCGCCGGAATCCTTCAGCCGATACTCAAGTGCTTCTTCACCGAACAGGGTGAAAAGCGGAATGGTAATCGCGCCGAGTTTCAGGGCCGCAATATGGGCAAAGGCTGCTTCGGGCCTTTGCGGCATCAGGACGCCGATCCGGTCTCCGGGCTGGACGCCTCGGGCGGTCAGCAGGTTGGCAAGCTGATTGGAAAGCCGCCTCAGGTCGCCATAGGTGTAGCTGGTGGCGCTGCCGTCCTCGTCGGTATAGACCAGCGCCTCCCGGTTCGGCTCGCGTGCCGCCCAGTCGTCACATATGGCAACGCCGATGTTGAACCGGTCAGGGATTTCCCATCGGAACCTGCCGGACAGGTCGTCATAACTCGTGGCGTCATGCGGCAGCATCGGCTTCCTCCGCGAGCGCCAGAAGGACGGTGCCGTCGGTTACCTGCTCGCCTTCGGCAACAAGAACCTCGCCAATGACACCGTCCCGCGGGGCTTTCAGCGTGTGTTCCATCTTCATGGCTTCCAGGATCACAAGAGGCTGGTCCTTCGTCACGGCTTCGCCTGCCTTGGCGTTCAGAACCTTCACGAGGCCGGGCATCGGTGCGATCAGCTGATCGCCCGCGCCGCCGGCTTCCTCGTCTGCGCTGAGCGTGTCCGGCAAGGCAACCGGGAAAGCATGGCCGCCGAGGAAGACCGTCAGTCCCTTGCGGTCCTCCACTACGACCGCCCGGGCACGGTGGCCGTCACAGTCGTAGGTGATCGCACCGCCTTCAACCTTCACCAGAGCATATTCGCGTGAGCCTTCCTCCAGCTGGACCGCGAACCGTTGATGGCCGAGGGCGTGGACCTCGACGTCCCGGCGCTCGCCTGCAATTTCAAGCAGTGCGTACTGGCGCGATGCACTCCAGATCCGCCATCCGGCCAGCGTGTCGAACGGATCGTTGCCACTTGCCGGCCTGGTCAGGCCAAGCGCCGTGAGAGCGGCAAGGGCAATCGCGTCCACCGGAATGGAGGGCTCTTCTATGAGCTGGGTCAGATCCCGGTCGATGAGGCCGGTGTCGACATCGCCCGCGGCAAAACCTTCATGGCGGCACAGGGCCGCCAGAAAGCCGGCGTTGGTGACGCAGCCGGCAACTTCTGTTGCCTCAAGGCTTGCCAGCAGCTTGCCGAGTGCCGCCTGGCGGGTCGGGCCGTGGACGATCACCTTGGCGATCATCGGATCGTAATAGGGGGTGATTTCATCTCCGGAGCGCACGCCGCTGTCGACCCGGGCGCTGTCTTCCGGAAGGGCCAGATGCTCCAGCGTGCCAATGGCGGGCAGGAAGCCCTTCGGCGCATCTTCCGCATACAGCCGGGCTTCGAAGGCCCAGCCGTTGAAGGAAAGATCTTCCTGGCGCTTTGGCAAGGTTTCGCCGGAGGCCACGCGAAGCTGCCACTCGACCAGGTCTTCGCCGGTGATGAGCTCGGTAACCGGGTGCTCGACCTGCAGCCGGGTATTCATTTCCATGAAATAGAACCGGTCGGACCTGAGGCCTTCGGAAACGTCAGCGATGAACTCGATAGTGCCGGCGCCCGAATAGTCGATGGCCTTGGCCGCGGTCACGGCGGCTTCCCCCATGGCGCGGCGCATTTCCTCCGGCATGCCGGGGGCAGGGGCTTCCTCGATCACCTTCTGGTGGCGGCGTTGCAGCGAGCAGTCGCGCTCGAACAGATGCACGGCATTGCCGTGGCTGTCGCCGAAAACCTGAATCTCGATATGGCGCGGCTTGGTCAGGTATTTCTCGATCAGCACGCGGCCATCGCCAAAACTCGCTTCGCCTTCGCGCTGTGCGCCTTTCAGGGCGTCTGCAAAATCCTTCGGGTCATCGACCCGGCGCATGCCTTTGCCACCACCGCCGGCACGCGCCTTGATCAGCACCGGATAGCCGATCCGGTCGGCCTGCTCCTTCAGGAAGTCCGCGTCCTGGTTTTCGCCATGATATCCGGGCACCACCGGCACGCCGGCCTTTTCCATCAGCGCCTTGGCGGCATCCTTCAGGCCCATGGCGCGGATGGAAGAGGCGCTCGGGCCGATGAAGGCTATGCCGGCCCTGTCGAGGGCGTCGACGAAATCCGGATTTTCCGACAGGAAGCCGTAGCCCGGATGCACGGCTTCGGCGCCACTCAGCTTGCAGGCTTCGATGATCTTGTCAGCCTTCAGATAGCTTTCCGAGACCGGTGCCGGTCCAATACGGAAAGCTTCGTCGGCCATGGCAACGTGCTTGGCCCTGGCGTCCGCATCGGAATAGACCGCAACGGTCTTGATGCCGAGCTTCTTGGCCGTTGCCATCACCCGGCAGGCAATCTCGCCGCGGTTGGCAATGAGGATCTTCTTGAACATTTCTCAGTTCTCCTCCCAGGGAGTGACTAGTGCGCCGGGGGTATCGGCAGTTCGGTCCGGAGCAAGATCCGGCATATGTTGTATGGGCAGCTCGCTGAACACCGTGATGGAGTTCCGGCTCCCGTCGGCAAGGAGTGCGCTTCGTCCGGTTGCCAGCACGCTCACCTTCAGGCCGCCGACGGAGAGGGTGTCGCCCTTGTCGATATTGCCTTCGTCGAGCGCAACCAGGATGGCCGTCAGGGGCTGCGTCAGCTGTATGTCGGGATGCTGGTCACGGAACGCTGCTTCGATATCCGGGCCGCATTCCACCATCGAGCGGACTTCACCCTTCATGAGGTTTCCTCCCGAGTGCTGCCAGAAGATGGGCATGGCTTGCCTCGTCGAAGGCAACCAGTGTGACGGTTTCGATTTTCGGCAGGTCCTCCAGAACCCGTTTGACAGTTTCCACCGCGATCGACGCGGCGCTGCCGGCCGGATAGCCGTAAATGCCGGTGGAAATGGCCGGGAAGGCTATGCTTCTGCAGCCGGTTTCTGCCGCAAGACGCAGGCTGGTTTCATAACAGGAGGCAAGAAGGTCCGCTTCGCCCGACGTGCCGCCTTTCCAGACGGGGCCGACCGTGTGGATGACGTGACGGGCGGGCAGGCGGTAGCCACTGGTGATCTTTGCGTTGCCTGTTTCACAGCCGTTAAGCGTCCTGCATTCGGCCAGGAGCTCCGGACCTGCCGCACGGTGGATCGCCCCGTCGACACCGCCGCCGCCGAGCAGCGACGAGTTGGCCGCGTTGACGATGGCATCCGCGTCGAGCCGGGTGATGTCGCCTATGTGTGTCTCGATCCTGCTCATGGCTTGAGCTCCGGCTGCAGATCTTCAACAACCTTGAAGCGCTCGCAGACAAGGTCCATTTCCGGGTCAAATCCGCCGTTGCGTTCAAAGAAGACCTGATGGTCCCTGCGCCAGCCGGCGAGGTCATCATTCTCGCCTTCCGCCAGGGCGAAGTCTTCCCCGACATCGCAGAAGCGCACGACGGACACTTCCAGTGTTTCGATCACCAGCGCGGGGGTGTCGTCCCAGTTCAGTGCAATGTCCCGCCGTCCATGAACGGGCAGGACCTCACCACCGTCCTCATAGCTCTGCAAGGCACCGCATGTGGCGGTTTTCCTGCCGGCGCGGACAAGGGCGATGAGCTGGGCACACAGGTCCGCATTGTCGCCGAACTTGAAGGTTTCGGCGCCGGGGTATCTTGCTTTCAGCTCGTCGATGGACATCGGATCACATCCTGAAGAGACCGAAGCGCGTGTCTTCGATCGGGGCGTTGAGGGCTGCCGACAGGGAAAGGCCCAGAATGTCCCGGGTCTTGCGCGGGTCGACAATGCCATCGTCCCAGAGCCGGGCAGTCGCGTAAAGCGGGTGACCCTGCTGTTCGAACTGATCGATGATCGGTTGCTTGAAGGTTTTTTCCTCATCCGCCGACCAGCTGCCACCCTTGCGCTCGATACCGTCGCGGCGGACGGTGGCAAGCACGCCGGCGGCCTGTTCGCCGCCCATGACAGAAATGCGGGAATTGGGCCAGGTCCACAGGAAGCGCGGCGAATAGGCCCGGCCGCACATGCCGTAGTTGCCGGCACCGAAGGAGCCGCCCACCAGCATGGTGATCTTCGGGACCGAGGTGGTGGCGACCGCCGTCACCAGCTTGGCACCGTCCTTGGCAATGCCGCCGCTTTCATATTTGCGGCCGACCATGAAGCCGGTGATGTTCTGCAGGAACACCAGTGGAACCTTGCGCTGGGAACAGAGCTCGACGAAGTGGGCCCCTTTCACCGCGCTTTCGGAAAACAAAACACCGTTGTTGGCGATGATGCCAACCGGCATGCCATGGATATGGGCGAAGCCGCAGACCAGAGTGGTGCCGTAGCGGGCCTTGAATTCATCGAAGCGCGATCCGTCGACGGTGCGGGCGATCACTTCGCGGATGTCGTAGGGCGTTTTCAGATCGGCCGGAACGACACCGAGGATTTCGTCCGGATCGTAGAGCGGGTCTTCCGGCGTCTGCAGCGCGACGGATGGGGTCTTGGTGCGGTTGAGGCTGGCGATGGCGCGGCGGGCGAGCGCCAGTGCGTGGGCATCGTCGCGGGCAAGATGATCGGCAACACCGGACAGGCGCGTGTGGACATCGCCGCCGCCGAGATCTTCTGCAGATACTTCCTCGCCGGTGGCGGCCTTCACCAGGGGCGGGCCGGCCAGGAAGATGGTGCCCTGGTTCTTGACGATGATGGTCTCGTCCGACATGGCCGGCACATAAGCGCCGCCCGCGGTGCAGGAGCCCATGACGACCGCGATCTGGGCGATGCCTTTTGCCGACATGTTGGCCTGGTTGAAGAAGATGCGGCCAAAGTGGTCGCGGTCCGGGAAGACCTCGTCCTGGTTGGGCAGGTTGGCGCCGCCGCTGTCGACCAGATAGATACAGGGCAGATTGTTTTCCGAGGCAATTTCCTGGGCGCGCAGGTGTTTCTTGACCGACATCGGATAATAGGTGCCGCCTTTGACGGTGGCGTCATTGGCGAGGATCATCACCTCGCGGCCTTCAACCCGGCCGATGCCCGCGATCATGCCGGCGGCGGGAGCAGCGCCCTCATACATCTCGTGGGCGGCCAGCATGCCGACTTCCAGGAAGGGTGAGCCGGGATCGAGCAGGCGGGAGACGCGTTCGCGCGGCAGGATCTTGCCGCGGGACACATGACGCTGTCGGGCGGTCTCGCCACCACCGTCCAGGGCTGTCTGGGCTGCTGCCTTGACGGTGTCCATGGCCGCTTCGTGGGCGGCGCGGTTTGCTGCAAACTGTTCGCTTCTCGGCGATAGGCTCGATTTCAGGATGCTCATGTCACCCGGTCTCCCTTGGATCAACCTTGTGGACGGTCGATTGAGTTCAGTTGCTTGCTCCCCACGCGTCCGGTTTCACGCCTGAGGGGCCGGAATGTGTTGGTTCCCCGGCGCAACGGCCTTGCGCGCCAGGTCCAGGTAAATCTCTTCGATATCCAGTTTCGACAGGCGGCCGCCTTGGCGGTACCAGCTCGGAATGCCAGTCAGCATGGCGATGATCGCGCGGGTGGCGACCCTCGGTTCGCGGACGCTGTAGCGCCCTTCAGCGGAGCCGGTTTCCAGAATACCCGTCAGGATGCCCTCGTAGCGACGGCGCTCGGCTTCGACGATGTCGAAGTTGTCCGGTTCGAGATTGCGCAGTTCCATGTAGGAAATGAACACCTCGTCCGCCCGTTCCAGGTGATAGCGGATGTGGAAGCGGACAAAACGCTCCAG
Organism: Roseibium sp. RP-7; assembly: GCF_053005225.1. Lineage (NCBI taxonomy): Bacteria > Pseudomonadati > Pseudomonadota > Alphaproteobacteria > Hyphomicrobiales > Stappiaceae > Roseibium > Roseibium sp. RP-7. Next base: position 87,166 of record NZ_JBRKQA010000003.1, on the reverse strand, counting down.
CGGGTCCATGTCAGCCGCAAAAGCCGCTTCGTCCCAGGCAGCAAGGAGTTCGCCCATGTGGGCGAGCATCAGGTCCTTCAGGATATCCTGCTTGGTCGGAAAATGGTTGTAGAGCGCGCCTGGCTGAACGCCGACATCGGCGGCGATTTCGCGCATGGAGACAGCGGCATAACCGTTGGCGGCAAAGCGTTTCAGGGCTGCCTTGCGCACACGTGCGGCAGTCTCCTGGCCTTTCGCGCCCGTTCTGGATCGGCTTTGCGGTCTTGCGGCTGCACTTGCCATCTTGTTTCTCCCTATTGCAAAAAATAAATGAACGTTCGTTCATTTGCAAGGGTAATTTGAGTGCGAAAGCGTTGCTGCTAGAAAGAATGACAGGGGAACAGGCGCGACTGTCAAAAAACTTTCATGGATAACCTGTTCACAGTCCTTGGGCATTCTGCGTCCGGTTGAATGCGCTGACGAACCTGGGCGTACCTCCGGGATGTATTTCAAAGGAACCGATTGATGACCGAAGAAAGTGCAAAAACCTGGGTTGAAGCGGAATGGGCAGACAGCCTGGACGAAGAGCTGGAGATGGAGATCGACGATTTTCTCGTCGCCAAGGATCTCGCCTTCATCTCCGCGAAGAAGCACAAGTCGACCATCGACCGGAACACCTATTTCCACGAGTTGCTGCGTCTGCAGGCCGAACTGGTGAAGCTGCAGGACTGGGTGCAGCATACCGGTGAGAAGATCGTGATCATCTTCGAGGGGCGCGACGCTGCCGGCAAGGGCGGGGTCATCAAGCGCATCGCGCAAAGGCTCAATCCGCGTGTCGCCCGTGTCGTGGCGCTGCCGGCACCAACCGACCGTGAAAAGACCCAGTGGTACTTCCAGCGCTACGTGCCGCATCTGCCGGCCGCCGGCGAAATGGTGCTGTTCGACCGCTCCTGGTACAACCGCTCCGGCGTCGAGCGCGTCATGGGCTTTGCCAGTGATAGCCAGGTGGAGGAGTTCTTCCACGATGTGCCGGAATTCGAACGCATGATCGTGCGCTCCGGCGTGCGGCTGATCAAATACTGGTTCTCCATTACGGATGAAGAACAGCAGCTGCGCTTCCTGATGCGCATCCACGATCCGCTGAAGCAGTGGAAACTGTCACCGATGGACCTGGAATCCCGCGTGCGCTGGGAGGATTACACCAAGGCCAAGGAAGAAACCTTCGAGCGGACCAATATTCCCGAAGCACCCTGGTTCATCGTGGAAGGCAACGACAAGAAGCAGGCGCGCCTCAACTGCATCAGCCACCTCCTGTCGATGATCCCTTACGAAGATATCCCGCACGACCCGATCAAGCTGCCGGAACGGGTCTACAATTCCGATTATGAGCGCAAGGTCCTGCCGGAACATCTCTACGTGCCGGAGAAATTCTGAGCCGGGACAGTGCTCCCTTCACGGGCGCGGCGCTGCTGTGTGAAATCGCGGTGAAAGACCTTCGATGTCTCCCCGGATCTCCGCTACGCTTGTCCGGAGGGCGAGGTTGGTGTGACTGCTGCCCGCGTCCAGCCGATGAGGCCGGATTCAAATCAGCTTTTCACCAGCGAGCAGGCCTTTCTCCGGCCTTTCTGCCCTTGCGGAGTTAAATCGTTTTATGTCATCTGGCGTGCGTACCTCAAAATCATGGGAAGGATGCCGGCATGACGGAAAAGACTATCAGGTGGGGGATCGTTTCGACCGCGAAAATCGGTCTTGATAAGGTCATTCCGGGCATCCAGCGGTCGAAGACCGGCACCGCCTATGCGATTGCTTCGCGAGATCTCGACCGGGCAAAGGAAGCAGCGAAGGGTCTCGGCATCGAGAAGGCCTACGGATCATACGAGGAGCTGCTCGCAGATCCGGAGATCGACGCGATCTACAATCCGCTGCCCAACCACATGCATGTGCCCGTGACGATCCAGGCGGTGAACGCGGGCAAGCACGTGCTTTGCGAAAAGCCGGTCGCGCTGAATGCCGAAGAGGCAAAGCAGCTTCTGGAGTTGCCGAAGGACAAGCTGGTTGCCGAAGGCTTCATGGTTCGGGCCCACCCGCAGTGGATCAAGGCGCGCGAGATCGTGCGGTCCGGCGATCTGGGGGAGCTGAAGGCGATCCAGACCTTCTTCAGCTACTACAATGATGACCCGGGTAACATCCGCAACAAGGCGGATATCGGTGGGGGTGCGCTGCTCGACATCGGTTGCTACACGATGCTGGCCGGCCGGTATTTCTTCGATGCCGAACCGCAGCGGGTCGTTTCGCTTATCGACCGGGATCCCGCCTTCGGCACCGACCGCATGACCAGTGCCCTGCTCGACTTCGGCAACAACCGGCATCTCAACTTCACCGTCTCGACCCAGCTGACGCCTTATCAGCGCATTCATCTGGTCGGTACGAAGAAGCGGCTGGAAATCGTCATCCCGTTCAACGCGCCGCAGGGCGAAGCTGTTCAGATCCGGATTGACGACGGCTCGCTGCTCGGCGATGCGGCGATGCAGTCGGATATCATCGCGCCTTGCGATCAATATGCCGAACTGGCGGACGTGTTTGGCCGGGCGATCACCGGTGAAGCGCCGCTTCCTTATGGCGCGGAAGATGCCGTCCAGAACATGAAGATCCTCGACGCCATCTTCGCGTCGGCCGAAAAGGATGGCTGGGTCAGCATCGGCTAAGCCGTTCGCACACCCTGCCTCCCGCAAAGCCAGGTCCCGGCCTCGAGCCGGGACCTGTTTTTTTGAGGAGACCGCGGGGCAAAGGCCTGCGCAGCCACGAAAGGACTTGGCGTGGTTGAAAAGTCGCCTTGTGTTCAAATCTCCACAAAAGCGAACCCGTTGTCGCGTGTTTCCAGATATCCGAACCTGTCGGTAGACAGGTGGGTCGCGGCGAAAGGGATCCTGTCTGCCGACAGCCTGTCGAACAGAGCCCTTCTTGTTTTCACGGCCAGATCCGGGTCGCTGTCGAGCGCATAACGGACATCCGGATTGGCAAATTGCAGCGCATCGGACACCACGACATCCGCGAGCAGAATGGCTTCCTCGCTGCCTGAAGAAAGGTGCAAGGCCTGATGGCCAGGGGTGTGGCCGGGCGCTGAAAGCAGGGTGATGCCATCGCCGAGGTCGGTATCGCCGCGATGAAGCCGGAGCTGATTGCCGACCGGTTTCGCAAGCGCCTGAATGAGACCCACCAGTGGCCGTTTGTCTTCCGGTACGGAGGTCAGCAAGGCCTCGTCGGTCCAGAAGTCCCACTCGGCGGCCTGAACGTGGATCTCTGCATTCGGGAAGAGGCAGCTGCCGTTCAGTGACAGTCCGCCGATATGATCGGCATGCATGTGGGTAATGACGATATCGGTCACCGCTGCGCGCTCTTCGGTCTTTTCCGGAGCCTGCCATGTCAGCGTGCCGCTGGCCGGAAATCGTTCCTTCAGATATTCGCTCGAACCGGCGTCGACCAGGATCTTGCGGGTGCCGGTCTCAATCAACCAGGTATTGGCGCCAAAGCGTGTGCTCGGGCTGACGGCGTCCTGTTCGGTCTGTGTCACGTTGGAAAAATAGGCTGCGGGAATATCGAGATAGCCGTCCGACAGGGCCGTGACGGTCAGGTTGCCGAGTGCAAGACGGGATGCAAATTTATCGAGAGTGCCGAGCATAGGGGTCTCCAGGTGTTTGTGCTTTGGAGAAAGCTAGCTTCGAGCATCTTTCGGGGCGATTGGCGCAAATGACAAAGAATGTGCTAAACCAGCCAAATGGGCCAATCGCTGTCGATCGCCATTCTCGCTTATCCGGGATCCCTGAAATCCGCTGTCTACGGGCTCCAGGATATTCTGGGCCATGCGGCGCGGATCAGCGATACCGGGATGAAACTGGATCTGTTGGAAGATTTTTCCGCGGCAGTGGACCGATATGACGCGGTAGTCCTGCCGCCCTCGGCAGGAACGGTCCGTCTGGAAGAGGTTCCGGCTCTTCCTGCTTTTCTCCAGCATTTGCACGGTCGCGGCGCTGTTGTTTGTTCGGCTTGTACCGGGCTGACATTCGTTGCGGCGGCCGGTCTGGCGGAGAGGCGCAAGGTTACGACCCATTGGGGACTGGAACAGCGTTTGTCAGCAACCTATCCGGACCTCAGGCTCGATACGGACAGGCTGCTGATCGAATATTCCGACCTGATCACGGCCGGAGGCCTCATGGCCTGGGTCGATCTTGCGCTGGCGCTCATCGAGCGGTTTCTGGGGTACCCGGTGGCCGTTGCCACGGCGCGGCATTTCATTGTCGACTTTCGCCGCCGCGACCAGCGCCGGTTCAGGCGCTTCCTGCCTGAACTTCGGCACGGCGATGCTTCCATCTTGAAAGTGCAGCATTTCCTCGAAACCCGGTCGGGTGATGATGTGAGCGTTGCCGATATGGTGCGCACGAGCGGGCTGCCGGCGCGGACCTTTCAAAGGCGCTTCAAGCTGGCAACCGGGCTTTCCCCGAAACAGTATCTCCAGGAGCTTCGCATTGAACGTGCCAGGGATCTCCTGATCGAAACGGATCGGCCCGTCTCGGATATCTGCTTTGCCGTCGGCTACAACGACCCGCCATCCTTCGTTCGCCTGTTTTCACGCCTTTCCGGCCTGACGCCGGGCGCGTTCCGCGAGCAGTATCGACGGCAGTCAGATATGGCAGGGGAATCGGCTTGATCGACCCTCTTGTTGGTGCGACCTTTCCCGCTGCCGACGATCGCATACGAATATGAGAGAGGGACACGCGATAGGTATCTTCGCAAGAACTTTGGGACTTCTGGCCGTGGTGGGCCCCTGCCTTCTCGCGGGCGGCGCCGCTGCGGACACGTTGCCTTCTCCCATCACGGGTGCGGTCGAGTTCGGCGGTCTCCAGATGAAGCTGTCAGAGGGCGGCGGTCAAAGACGTTTGATCTTGGCAAACGGCGACCGTCTGCCTTTTCCGAAAGGTGGCAACATCGTTCTGGCTGTCGATCGGGTCCTGGTCTTTGATGCAGAGGGAAACACCGCCGGGAGTTTTCTTCATGACGGTCGGATTTCTTCTGAATTGCTGCGGCGGATGGCCATTCTGGAGAGCTTTTCCGCAATAGGTGCAAACCAGACACGTGAAGACGCTGCACAGCATCTTGCTGCCTTTGGTCTGCCTCAGGCGTCTGCAGAACTGCTGGCGGCAATAAACCGGGATGTGCCGGAGATTGCCCGCGCCAGTGGAGAAGAGTGTGGCGGGAATTGCGATTGGGCCGCGCTCAACGCCATCGAGCGTATTGCAGAAGACCTGGAACGCAAGGATGTCCGTATCTTCGAAAACGCCACTCGCTATCTTGTCGGCTTCGGGCCGCCGGACGTAGAGGCGAAGCCTGATTACATGATAGCTGCAAACCCCGCTGCGCCGCTTTACCTGTCTACGGATAAGACGGCTGCGGCAACGGATGCACTCGGCCTGAAGTTCTTGCTGCTGAATGCGGACGAGCAAACGGACAGCCCCGGGCGCCGGGCCGTCTGCGTTCCACTTTCAGGCTGTGGTTGGGCGGAAATCGAAGTTCTGACAGAGGTTCGCCCGGAATGGCTCGAGTTTGAAAAATCGACCGGAAAATTGCTGCGCGTGATGTTTTGAGGTCGTTCAAAAGGTCCTGAATGAAAAGAAGGCGTACCTCTTCCGAGACACGCCTTTGGAGATGTTCGCAGGATTTCCCTGAAACGTCAGCTTTTCAGGAAACGCTCGCACTCCGTTGCCAGAGCTGACAGATCGTCAAATGTTCCCGGACCGGCCGCGAGAACCGGACCACCGTCCAGGATGGCATCCCCCGCCACCGGGAAGGGGCGGTAGCTGCCGCCGGCTTCGGCGACCAGGCAATAGCCGGCAAGGCAATCCCAGGCATGCATGGACGGTTCGTAGAACCCGGCGAGCCTGCCCGCGGCCACGGAGGCCAGCATCTGCGCGCCCGATCCGGTGCGGATGTAGTTGCCGCCACGCGCCATCAGACCGGCGATAAGCGCGCCGATCATTTCCGCCGGTACGGCGTGGTTGGCGCCGATCCCGGTCAGGCTGTTTTGCAAGGTTCTGGATGAATCAAGCCGGAGGGGTTCGCCGTTAAGCGTTGCGCCGCCGCCCTTGACGGCTGCGAAGCTCTCGTCGTCGCAAGGCACGCGGATAACACCCATGACCAGATCCGTGTCGTTGAGAAGGGCGATCGAAACACACCAGCTCGGCAGACCGTGAACGAAGGCGGAGGTGCCGTCGATCGGATCAACCACCCAGGTGAACCCGCTGCTGCCCTGTTCGACACCGTGTTCCTCACCCAGGATGCCGTCTTCGGGAAAGGAGGTGTGCAGCCTGTCGCGGATGAGGGTTTCAACGTTCTTGTCAGCGATCGAAACGACATCCTGCAGGCCGCCCTTGATCTCTATGGTGAGGTCCTTGCGCCGCCGAAAATAGTCCAGTGCCAGGGAACCGGCTTCTTCGGCGATTTCCCGAGCTGCGGCGAACCTTGCTGTCAGCGCATCGGTCGATGGGGACATGTCTTCAGTAACCAGTGTCATCTCATGCCTCGATCAGGGCGAGGCCGCGGTTGCGGAAGCCGAGGGAAACGGCTGTGTGGGGGGCAAACGACCTTTCGACCGAATGATCGATGACGAAGAAGTTTCCGACCTGGGTCTCGATCTCGTATTCGACATGATCGCCGAGATAGGCCGCGGTCAGGATCTCTCCGCCAAGGCCGGAAGCACCTTCCGGGTTCAGCACGACCGAGCCGGGCCTTACCGCCAGCTTGGCCTTGCCGTTGGCGGTCTGGCGAGCGCGCAGCCGGTGCTGCAGGCCACCGACATCGATCAGTGTTTCGTCGCCTTCACGCCCGACGACTTCGCAACTGACGACATTCGCCTCGCCCATGAAGTCTGCGATGAACTCTGAAACAGGTTCTTCGTAGAGTTCACGCGGAGCGCCCTCCTGGGCGATCTTGCCGTCTTTCATGACCACGATCCGGTCGGACACCGCAAGTGCTTCGTCCTGGTCGTGGGTGACGTAGACGGCGGTGAAACCGAGCCGCTGCTGCAGCTCGCGGATTTCCGTCCTGACGCGCCGGCGCAGCCGGGCATCAAGGTTGGACAGGGGTTCGTCCAGCAGAAGCACCTGTGGGTTCAGCACCAGAGCACGAGCGACCGCGACGCGCTGCTGCTGACCACCGGAAAGCTCTGCCGGCAGGCGGTGACCCATGCTGCCAAGACCGACCTGGGCAAGGCCTTCTTCCGCCCGCTCGCGCGCCTCGCGTTTTTTGTATCCGGAGGATTCCAGGCCGTAGGCCACATTGTCGAGCGCGTTCATGTGCGGGAAGAGTGCATAGGACTGGAACACCATGGAGACGTCGCGCTCATGTGCCGGAACCATGGTGACGTCCCGTCCGCCGATCAGGATCCTGCCCGCGCTCGGGTGTTCGAGACCTGCCAGCATGCGCAAGGTGGTCGTCTTGCCGCAGCCTGAGGGGCCGAGCAGGGTCACCAGAGTGCCGGGTTCGATGGTTATCGACAGGTCCGGAATGGCGGTGAAGGTGCCGAAGTCCTTGCGGACGTTTTCAAAAACGACGGAGCCGGGTTTGAGGTCAGTCATGCAGTTTTCTCCTGCGCGATACGGATTTTATTGGATTTGGCCATGCCGGAGACGCGGTTTTCCCGGCGCAGGCGGCGTTCGCCGACCAGCAGCTGGAAGCCCGCAATGACCGTGATCATCACGAAGATCAGCATGGAGGAATAGGCGATGGCGATGCCGTATTCGCCGTTTTCGACGAGGCCGACGATGTAGGAGGTCGCCATGTTGTATTCCGCGCTGACCAGGAAGATGACCGCACTGATGGATGTGATTGCCCGGACGAAGGAATAGACCAGCGCAGCGGTGATGGCCGGCCGCAACAGCGGCAGGATCACCTTGCGCAGGGTCCGGGCGCTGTTGGCCCGAAGCGTCAGCGAAGCTTCGTCCAGGCTCTTGTCGAGCTGGCTCATGGCGGCAATGCCGCCGCGCACGCCAACGGGCATGTTCCGGAAGACGAAGCAGGCAACCAGGATCAGGGCAGAGCCGGTCATCTCGATGGGCGGCAGGTTGAAGGCCATGATGTAGCTGATGCCGATGACGGTGCCGGGAATGGCGAAGCTCATCATGAGGGCAAATTCGAAGGCGTTCTTGCCGGCGAATTTCTGCCGCACGATGATATAGGCCGTCAGCAAGCCGACTGCCGCCGTCAGGGGCGCGGAGATCAGGGCGATTTCCATGGTCGTCCAGAAGGAGTTCCAGGCAACGCCGGTCCACACGAGAGCGCCATCCTGGAAGGTGACCGAGAACGCCCTGGCGTAGTGTTCCAGCGTCAGGGAATTGTCGAGACCCCAGGTCTTCACGAAGCCGCCGAACAGGATCATGCCGTAGACGACGATGGTGAAGCCCATCCAGGGAAGAACGATGCCATAGACGGTGACGGAGAGGCTCTTCGGCAGGCCCGCATGGGCACCGCTGTCGCCCTTGCCGGTGACGGTTGCGAAGTTCTTGCCCGACAGCCATAGACGCTGCGCAAGGAAGGCGGTCAGTGTGAAGCTGAGCAGGATGATCGCGAGCACGGCGGCGCGGGACGGGTCGACCTGCGAGCCGACGACGGCAAAGAAGATTTCGGTCGAGAGCACGCCATGGCTGCCGCCAAGCACCAGCGGATTGCCGAAATCGGCCATGCTTTCGATGAAGCCGATCAGGAAAGCGTTGGCAAGGCCGGGTTTCATCAACGGCAGAGAGACGCGCCAGAACGTGCGCCAGCGGTCGGCCCGCAGCGTTTGCGAGGCTTCTTCCATCGATGGGCTGACACCTTCGACAACACCGATCAGGACGAGGAAGGAGATTGGCGTGAAGGACAGGACCTGCGCAATCCAGATGCCTGTCAGCCCATAGAGCCAACGGCTTGGTTCGATGCCGAACAGCGTGTCGAGCGCTTCGGTAACGACGCCGGAGCGGCCGAACAACAAGGTGAGTGCCAGGCCGATCACGAAGGGCGGGGTGATGATCGGCAGGACGGTCAGAAGCCGCAGGCCTTTCTTGAAGGGAAAGCGTGTGCGTGTGGCGACCAGTGCGAAGGCGAGGCCGAGGATGGTCGAGCCGAGGCCGGTCATCACCGCAAGGAACAGCGTGCGCCATGCGACGCCGCAGCGATTGCCGCCGATGACACAGTCAAGGCTCCAGATCGCGGGATCCTGCATGTTGCGGATGAAGCCGTCCGGCTTGAAGGAGCCGTCGAAATCCTGCACCGAGCCGGCGAACATCGAGCCAATGGGATAGAAGATGAATACCGTCACCAGGAAGATCAGGATGGAGATCGATCCGACGACAAAGGCATCGCCCTTCATGAAGCCCCGCTCGGCAAGACCGAAGGCTATGAAGAGAACGAAGATCAGCGAGGTGAGGATGGCACCTGCCCCCATGGCGGGCTGGCCAAGCGGCAAGGCTCCGAAGGCGGTTTCGGGAAAGGTCCAGGCCCAGCCGGTGAAGCTGATCGCAAGGCCCTGAAGCGCCATGTACAGAATGCCGATGGTGCCGGTGACGACGAGCAATCGGCCGCGCTTGTTGGCGTCCGCCATGAAGCGCGCGCTGCCGCCGATCAGGAAGAGGGCCAGTGCCAGCACAAGCCACACGCGACCTTCCGCGAAGATCTGCAGAAGACCGGGCGCGAGATCGGATGAGAACGGAAAGTCCGATGGCCACTCAAAGGAAAAGAAGCCGCGTTCGACCCTGTACCAGGGTACGATCAGAAAGGCGCCGATCCCCAGCCCGAGTAGAGCGTTCAGCCGTTTGTTGCCACTCAGCATGGCCACCCCTGTATTTATGGTTTTTCAATAACGGACGTGCCCCGCCGCATGCCTGTTGCGATGCGCTGGCGAAGCCGGCCGGAAGTGCGGACGTGCCGCGGCATTGCCATCGATGTGCAGATGCTTGTGGCGGCAGCTTTTAGCGAACGTACGTCCACCTTGCTGCGCAGACTGTCCGGGCGAAGCCCGCACCCGGCTATTAGGCAGCCGTGTGCGGACTTCTTCGGGTGTTGGGGTCAGTTGGCGATAGCGCCAATCTCACGGTCCCAACGCTCCAGGAGGCTCTTGCGGGTATCCGGGTTGCCGTAGGTGGTGAAGTCGTAGTCGATCAGCTTGATGTCTTCGAACTTCGGTGCTTCCGGCGGAACTTCGGCAGCCTTGTTGGACGGCAGCTGGAAGGACTTTGCCTCTTTCATGCGGGACTGAACTTCCGGGGACAGGGCCCAGTCGTACCAGACCTTCGCATTGTCGAGGTTGCGGGCACCCTTGACGATGGACATGGAGCCGATTTCATACCCGGTACCTTCGCACGGTGCGATTGCCTTGACCGGGAAGCCGGAAGCAGCCTGTGCAATGGCGTCATGCATGAAGACGATACCGAGGCCGGTTTCGCCGCGGGCAGCGGCCTTCACCGGTGCAGAACCCGACTTGGTGTACTGGGACACGTTGTTGTTGAGTTCCTTCAGATAGTCGAAGGCCTCGTCTTCGCCCATGATCTGAACCAGGGAAGCAAGCGCTGTATAGGCGGTGCCGGAAGAATTCGGGTTGGCGACCTGGATTTCAGCTTTCAGCTCAGGTTTCAGGAGGTCTGCCCAGCAGGCGGGTTCGGCAAGGCCCTTGTCCTTGAAGATTTCGGTGTTGTAACCCCAGCCGAGAGCGCCGGCATAAACGCCAACGGTCTTGAAGCCGGAGCTTTCCGCCTGCTTCTGAGCCCACTCATGAAGGTCTGCGAGCTTTTCCGACTTGTATTCCTGGGTCAGGTTTTCAGAAGCTGCCTGAAGATGCGGGTCGCCGGTGCCGCCCCACCAGATATCGGTCTTCGGATTGCGGGATTCAGCGCGGATCTTTGCGTAGCTTTCGCCTGACGACAGGCGCACCATGTTGACCTTGATGTCATGCTTGGCTTCAAAGTCGCCCTGCAGCTGTTCACAGATCACGACATCCGCCGAACAGATGACATTGAGGTCGCCCGCTGCCATGGCCGGAGCAACCGAGTAGGTTGCTGCCGTTGCAAGCAGTGCGACGGAAAGTGATTTCAAAGACATGGTTTCCTCCACTTTTGGCTTTCAGCCTGTTACCTGCCCGGACGGGCAGGCGTTTGTTTCAGCCCGGGGGCTGATGTGTTGACCGGCATGAGGCAAAGCTTGCCCGTTCGGATCCGCCTCCACGGGTCCGTTGCCGGTCGAATTTCAAATGACGAACTCCGGATTTTCCTTCGCTGGCGAAGGGTCAATCTCGTCCTTTACTGGGTGGCTACAGGGGTTGCCGTCTGCAGCACCTCCTTGTCGAAACGGTCGAGCAGTCTTCGCCTCTGGTCAGGTGAACCGAAGGTGGCGAAGTCGTAGTCGACCATGCGAATGAGTGAAATATCGGGGGCTGCCGGTGGCAGCGACGCTTTCGCGTTTGCGGGTATCTGGTTCTGTCCCGAGGCCGCGCAGGTTTCCTGTCCTTCCGGGCTCAGCGCAAAATCGACGAACAGGCGGGCAGCCTCGGGGTTCCTGGCGCCCTTGACGATGCTGACGGCGCCGATCTCGTAGCCGGTGCCTTCGCAAGGTGCGACGATGACCATGGGCGCGCCGGCAAGTTTCTGCGTCACCGCGTCGTGGATGAAGGAGATGCCGATGCCTGTCTCACCACGGGCGGCTGCCTGAACCGGTGCTGCGCCCGAAGTGGTGAACCTGTCGATGTTTTTTGCAAGCGCCGCCAGATATTCGAAAGCCTCGTCTTCCCCCAGCAGCTGGACGAGCGTTGCCAGCATCGTATAGGCGGTTCCCGAGGAATTCGGATTGGGCATCTGAACAAGGCCCTTGTACCGCGGTGCGGTCAGGTCTTTCCAGCAGGACGGAGCGGCAACGCCGTGCGCAGCCAGAAAGTCGGAATTGTAGCCAAACCCGAGTGCGCCCGCATAAATGCCTGCCGCCTTGCCGCCTGACATCAGAAAGAAATTCTGCGCCCAGGGCAGCGTGTCCTCGAAGTTTTTCGGCTGGTAGGGTTCAAGCAGGTCTTCGCCTGCAGCCTGCAGGTGGGTGTCGCCGGTGCCGCCCCACCAAACGTCGATCTTTGGTGCGTCGCGCTCGGCCCGGACCCTGTCGAGGATCTCGCCGGTGCTTCTGCGTTCCATGGAAACATCAAGGCCGGTCTTTTCCTCGAAGACAGCCTCCATCATCTGGCACCACTCGACCTGCACGGCACACAGGACATTCAGGTCCTGCGCCGAAGCAGCGTTGAGCGACAGCGACAGCCATACGGCCGCACCCGCTCCGAGTGACGCGATGAATTTCATGTTTCCTCCCAGTCCGGAACCAGGCCCCGGACAGCTATTACCATGGCAGAAGAGGCAGTGTTCGCAACAGGAGATTGGTTACTGTTGTTTCGCCGGCAAAAGAAAAGAGTTACAAATATTACAAGCCTTACAAATGTGACAAGCAATTGAAAAACCAAGGCTTTGCATAATACGGCTCTATGCCTATGATGTCACTCGGGAGGACATAGGTTTGCTGAACGAAGGCATCAAGATCCTGATCGTGGAGGACGATCAGGATATGGCGGAACTGATATCGGATCTTCTGGAAGCCGAAGGCTGGTCGCCGGTTGCCGCGCGCTCTGCGGAAGAAGCTGCGCGGATCCTGCCGGAGCATGCCTTTCATCTGGTTCTGGTCGATCATAACCTGCCGGGCATGTCCGGCCGGGTGTTTGCGCAGAAGCTGCGGTCGCAGACCGATATCGGTATCGTCATGGTGACGGCCGCCGGTAGCGCCGCAGAGCGTGTGCTTGGCCTTGAAACCGCCGCCGACGATTATGTGGTCAAGCCGTTCGAGCCGATTGAACTCACCGCCCGGATCAAGGCGGTGCTCCGGCGGATGCATCCGTCCCTGCGCGGCAGCGACAAGGACACCATCAGCGTTCAGCACGAGCCGACCGCGCTGCTTCTGGGCGACTGGGTGATCGATCTCGTCAATCGCAAGGCCGTTTGCACGTCTCACCCGACCCGGACGCTGACGTCGTCGGAATTTTCCCTGCTGGAGATCCTGGCATCGACGCCGAACGAACCGGTGAGCCGGACCAAGATCCTGGAACAGCTGGGCGCGGAAACAGACCGGCTGATCGATCGCAACGTCGATGTTCTGGTCCTGCGGCTTCGCCGCAAGATCGAGCGAAACCCGGACCTGCCGCAACATATCAAGACCCGCCGGGGGAAGGGCTACATCCTGCATCAGGATCCCGCCCATGCACCTTAAATGATCAGCCGGCCGGTTCTTTCTTCCATTGCCTTCAGGCTGCCTGCCGCCATCGCGCTGATCTGCGCTGTCGCCTTCACGCTGTCGGCCATCGCGATCTACGGGCTTTTGAAGGCGCGTGAGGAAACCGCCGCTTACGGGCTGCAGGCCTTCACCAGTCTGGCTGATGCCGCGCTGGTCTCGCGGCAGGTGTCTGACCTCGTCTCCAGTGCGCCTTTCCTGATGAATGCGACCTCGCCCTACACCGTCTCTGGCAAGAGCCGGCTGCTGGTGGAGCAGGTCGACCAGTTGTTGAGTTCGCTTCCTGACTATCCGCCGGGCAAGGAGACCTACCGGGCCGCCAACACGCGGATCTTCGAACTGCTCGGGCAGATCCGTGCGCAGACGCTCGCGCTGTCTGCCAAGGCCGAAACCGCCCAGCACTACAAGGAAGAAGTCTCCTCCGCGCTCGGCATGATCGCCGTTGCCGACACCGCCAGCCAGAAGGAACCTCGCCAGCGCCTCAATGCCATCGTGCATTCCGTGTCGAGTGCGGGCAGCCTGTTTCAGCTGGGTGAATTGAAGCGGCGTTACGTGGCGGAGCCTGCCGCGGCCTCATTGCCGCCGTCGGACCTCGGGCCCTATGAGCGGGTTTTCGAGGCGCAGACCAGCTATCTCCTGGAAATGTTCGCCGTGCGCAGCGCAATTGCCAGGCTGCACACGGTGGCGCGAGAGCTGTCCCTTGCGACGGAAACCCAGTCGGGCATCGTGACGGAAACCCTCAACCGGGATTTCCAGTCGACTTCGGCCACCCTGCAGCAGCTTCTGGTGATCGTTGCCGTGGCTTCACTGCTGGTGCTGACCATGGCGGTGATGTCGATCCGTTCGGTCATCCGAGTATCGAAAGGCATCGTTTCGCTGTCCAGCGGCATGAACGCCCTTGCCAAAGGGCAGAAGGATGTCGGTCCACCGGTCTATCAGGGCGATGAAACCGAGCTTCTGAACCTGCAGCAGGCCTTTCTCGCCTTCAAGGAAAGCGTTGACCGGGTCACACGTCTGCGGCGCACGGCGGAGGCCGCTGCCAGGACAATCCGTTCCACCTTCCGCAGCATGAATGAGGGTATTGCCATCTTCGATGCTGCCGGCAAACCGGTCACCATGAACCGGCGGGTCATCGAATTGCTGGGTCACAAGGGTGCTGCCCGCAAGCTGCCTCTTGTCCAGTTTCTGGAACCGGTCCCGGAAATCCGGACCGAACTGCTTCCGGGTGCGCCCGACGGCAGACCCCTGAGCGCCCCCTTTTCCGTACGTCATCGTTCCGAGAACGGGTCGGTGACGGAAATCTCGCTGTCGCGGCAAAGCGATGATGGTGTCGTGCTGCTCGCCCGGGATGTAACCTTGCTGGACCGGCAGGAGGCGGAGGCGGCCAAGGCCCAGAGGCTTGACGGCATCATGCGCCTGACGCACCAGCTCAGCCACGAGGTCGGCAACACCATCGGCATCATTACCGGAAGCCTCGGACTGCTGGAGCGGGACGGCGGCTTCAGTGACCGTCAGGCCCGCAACATTGCCCGCATTCGCAAGGCGGCGGATCGGGGCCGATCGCTTGCCAGCAGCATGTTGACCATCGGCCGTCAGCAACCTGCCAACCTCAGCCGCATCGGTATGTCCTCGTTGCTGCGCGGCATGGCGGACATTCTGGAAATCGCCATCGGCGAGAAATGCAGTCTGAAACTGGATCTGGACGACAGCTTGCCACCGCTGGTGCTGGATCCGGAACTCTTCGAGCAATCGGTACTCAATCTCTGCCTGAATTCGGCAGCGGCGATGCCCGACGGCGGCGAAGTGCAGGTTGCCACATTTTCAAACGGGGACGCGGTCGTGGTCGCTGTCCGGGACACGGGCATAGGCATGAGCCGGGAGGAGGTCGACAAGGCCTTCGAGCCCTATTTCACCACCAAGACCAGCGAGGGCGGCGCGGGGCTGGGCCTCGCTGTCGTCTATGGCTTCGTTCGCCAAAGCGGCGGCACGGCAAATATCTTCTCCGAGCCGGGCAAGGGCACGACCGTCGAATTGCGGTTTCCGCAAAACGTGGAAGAAGCCGGGGAAGTCACTCCGCGCATCGAGGTCGTTTCCTGAGGTGCTGACCATCCACCTGGGGAACGTTTCCAAGTTCATCGTATTCGGAACCACCTCACCACCTGAGTCACCCCGGACAAGCGAAGCGCAGATCCGGGGCCTACTCGCAAAGCCGCTTGCTGAAGCCGATGTCATCGTCTTGATGGTTGCTGCACCTTGCGAACGCTCTGGAAATGAGTGGGCCCCGGGTCTCGCGATGCTCGCCCGGGGTGACGCAGGGGGGGGGGAGTGGGGGCAATTTCTGATGCAGTGCTGAGCCGGCGACAGCCTAGCTGCCTTAAGCCGTTGATAAGGCGGAGATGCCTGGAGACTTTGAGCAATGCGAACGTGTTGCTGATTGTTGTCTAACTCGATCATCGATCTCGTCTGTCTCTCCAATTTCACGTCCTTGCAAAATTCCACTCTTGACTCATTTGGAACGTTCCAGTAATTGTTCCGATCAAGAAATTGGAACGTTCCAAAATTAAGAGTTATTCGGGAGGAATGGATGCGTTGGGCCCTTATCGGTGCAAGCCGAATTGCGTCGAGTTACATGATCGATGCCATCCGCTCGCAGAATGCCGACATTCAGTCCGTCCTGAGTTCGGATGCGGCCCGCGGCGAGGCGTATGCCCGTGAGCATGGTATTGCCGACAGCTTCACGGATCTGGATGCGCTCCTTGCGGATGACAGTGTCGACGCGGTCTATATTTCCACCACCAACGAAAAGCACCATGCGCAGGCGCTGGCCGCGATCGCTGCCGGCAAGCATGTGCTGTGCGAAAAACCGCTGGCCATGACCCTGGATGAGGCCGGTGAAATGGTTCGCACTGCCGCCGGCAAGGGTGTGGTCTTTGCGACCAATCATCATTTGCGCAATGCCGGGTCTCATCTGGCCATCCGCGAGCTGATCGCTTCCGGCCGCATCGGCAAGGTGTTGAGCGCGCGCGTCTTCCACGCGGTCAACCTGCCGGACGCGTTGCGCGGCTGGCGCATCAACGATGCGGCTGCCGGTGGCGGCGTCATTCCCGATATCACCGTGCATGACGCGGACACCATCCGCTTCCACCTGGGTGAAGATCCGCAGGAAGTCGTTGCCAAGGCAGCAGCCTCAGGCCTCGGAGAAGGGGTCGAGGACAGCGTGATGTCCGTCTGGTCGATGCCGTCGGGTGCCATGGTGCAGTCGCATGAAAGCTTCACGCATAAATTTGCGGGAACCGGCATCGAGTTTCATGGCACGGATGGGTCGATCTTCGCCCGCAACGTCATGACCCAGGAACCTGTCGGAGCGGTTCGTCTGGTCGATGCGGATGGCGAACACGAGATCTCCTACGACAAGCATAACCTCTACCACCGCGCGCTCGGTCTCTTTGCCGATGCGGTCAACGGCAAGGGGCGTCCTTCTGCCGATGGTGTCGACGGAGTCAAGTCGCTGGCGGTCGCCCTTGCCGTGCGCGAGGCCGCGCAGTCCGGCAAGGCTGTTGCCGTCAACTATGGAGGCTTCTGAACATGACCTCCAAGATCGTTTCCATGGCGGATGCCGCCGCCCGCATTCAGGACGGCGCGGTCATCACCGTTTCCTCTTCCTCCGGTCTCGGGTGCCCGGACAAGATCCTTGAGGCCATTGGCACAAGGTTCGACAGTGAAGGGCACCCGAGAAACCTCACGACGCTCCATCCCATTGCCGCTGGCGACATGTACGGCATCAAGGGGATCGACCACCTTGCCAAGGATGGTCTGCTGTCGACCATCATTGCAGGGTCCTACCCCTCCGGTCCGTCCAACCTGCCGATGCCGGCGATCTGGCAGATGCTGGTGGAGAACCGGGTAGCTGCCTACAACGTGCCTTCCGGCATCCTGTTCGACATGCACAGGGATGTTGCGGCCCGCCGCCCGGGCGTCATGACCAAGGTCGGGCTGGACACCTTCGTCGACCCGATCCGTCAGGGCTGTGCCATGAACGATGTTGCGGCAGACCGGCCCATCGTGTCCCGGCTGGAGCTTGGCGGCGAAACCTGGCTGCATTTTCCGAATATTGTGCCGGATGTCGCCATCATTCGGGCAACGACTGCGGATGAACGCGGCAACCTCACCTACGAACACGAAGGCGCCTATCTCGGCGGCCTGGAGCAGGCGATTGCCGTGCGCAATCATGGCGGCCTGGTGATCGCGCAGGTGAAGCGCGTGACGGCCTCGGGCTCGCTGCGTCCACACGATGTTCGTGTGCCCGGTCATCTGGTCGATCTCATCGTTGTCGATCCGGACCAGCGCCAGACCACTGAAACCGGTTACGACCCGGCGATCTCCGGCGAGATCATGCGGCCGTGGTCCAGCTTCTCGCTTGCCGAGCACGGCATCGAGAAGGTTGTCGCCCGCCGGGCAGCAATGGAACTCAAGTCCGGCCAGACGGCAAACCTCGGCTTCGGCATTTCGGCGATGGTGCCACGCGTGCTGCTGGAAGCCGGTCAGGAACAGGCCGTCACCTGGGCGATCGAGCAAGGTGCGACCGGCGGCATGCCGCTGACGGGTTTTGCTTTCGGCTGCGCTTCCAACGCCGATGCTTACATGCCGTCGCCGCAGCAGTTTACCTACTTCCAGGGCGGCGGTTTCGATGTCTCCTTCCTGTCCTTCCTGGAGATCGATCTGGATGGCAACGTAAATGTCTCCAAGCTCGGCAAGAAGCCCTATCTGACCGCAGGTTGCGGCGGGTTTGTCGACATCACTGCGAACGCGCGCAAGATCGTGTTCTCGGGTCTTTTCGAGGCGGGTGCCGATCTGGAGTTGACGGAAGACGCACTGAAGGTGCGGACACCGGGCAAGTTCACCAAGATGGTGGACGAGGTCGAGCATGTCACTTTCTCCGGCCGCAGGGCGAAGGAGCTCGGCCAGGACGTCATCTATGTGACTGAGCGCTGCGTTATCCACCTGACCGATGCAGGCCTGGTGGCGACTGAGATCATGCCGGGCATCGATCCGGCACGTGACATCGTCGATGCTTCCAAGGGCCGGGTGCGGCTCGCAAACGATCTGGTCGAGATGCCGAAAGCGCTTCTGTCCAGGGGTGCAATGGAGTTGAGCCTGTGAGCGCGCTTCATCTCATCCGTCATGGGGCAATCGCCGAGCTGAAGCTGGACAATCCGGCCAAGCTGAATGCGTTCACCCTCGACATGCTGAAGGCAGTTGAGCCCTTTTGCGATGAACTGGAGCGCGATGCGTCGATCCTTGCGGTGGTGATTACAGCGGAGGAGAGCAAGGCCTTTTGTGCCGGTGCGGACATTCTCGAATGGTCCGAGCTGTCGCCTTATGAGTTTGCCCGCCACTGGGTGCGCGAAGGTCACCGGGTTTTTGACCGGCTGGCGCGGCTTTCCAAGCCGACGGTGGCTGCGCTTGGCGCGCACGCCTTTGGTGGTGGACTGGAGTTTGCAGCGACCGCCGATATTCGCGTGATGGCGCCAAGGGCGACGCTGGCGCTGCCGGAAGCATCCGTCGGCATCGTACCGGGCTGGTCCGGCACGCAACGGTTGATCCGTTTGCTGGGTGAGCCGATGGTGAAGGAAATGGCCCTGTTCGGCCGGCGCATTTCCGCAGAACGTGCCTATGCGGCGGGCTTTGCAGCCGAGATATCCGACGATCCGGCTTCAGCTGCGTTCGAGATGGCCGAGAAGCTGGCCGACAAATCGTCCCGGGCCGTGGAAGTGGCCAAATACATGATCCATGCCGCCGTGGGTGAAGATCGCAGTGCCATGATCGAGGCGCTCGGCTCCGGCATGATCAGTCCGACAGAAGATCGCAACGAGGGCGTTACCGCCTTCCGTGAAAAGCGCAAACCGAATTTCCTGGAAGTTAAGTCATGAGTGACCTGAACGTCATTTCCATCAGCGAAGCAAAACTCCCGGCCGAACCCTTCGTCGCCCGTCACCTGATCGATGGCGACTGGCGTCAGAGTGCTGACGGGTCCACCTTCGATCGTGTGTCTCCGTCCCATGGCAGCGTTGTCACGAAGGCGGCGAAGGGCGGTGCCCGTGATGTTGATGCGGCGGTTTCCGCCGCGCGGCTTGCTTTCGACAAGGGACGCTGGTCCCGCACCAGCGGCAAGGAGCGGGCAACGCTTCTCTTGAAGATCGCCGATCTGATCGACCGGGAACGGGAGCGGATCGCCTATTGGGAAACGCTGGAATCCGGCAAGCCAATCAGCCAGGCCATGGCTGAAATCGAAGGCGCGTCCGATATCTGGCGCTTTGCCGCTTCGCTGGCGCGCACCATGCACGGCGAAAGCTACAATTCACTCGGCAGCGACATGCTCGGCCTGGTTCTCAAGGAGCCGGTCGGTGTCGTCTCCATCATTACACCGTGGAACTTTCCGTTCCTGATCGTGTCGCAAAAACTGCCTTTCGCGCTTGCTGCCGGCTGCACCGCGGTTATCAAACCTTCCGAAATGACCCCGGCAACGACGGTCATTCTGGGTGAACTGTGCATCGAAGCCGGTATCCCGGCCGGGGTCGTCAACATCGTTCTTGGCTATGGCGATCCGGTTGGAACGGCGATGACCGCCGACAAGCGTGTCGACATGGTCACCTTCACCGGCTCGACCGGCGTCGGCAAGGCCATCGTCAAGGCGGCGGCCGGAACCTTGAAGAAGGTCTCGCTGGAGCTTGGCGGCAAGAATCCGCAGGTCATCTTCCCCGATGCCGACCTCGAAAGCGCCGTCGATGCGGTTGTCTTCGGCGTCTATTTCAATGCAGGCGAATGCTGCAACTCCGGATCCCGGATCATTGTGCACGAAGACATCGCCGAGGCGTTCCTGAAGGCGACAGTGGATCTGTCGCGGAAGGTGCCCTTCGGCGATCCTCTGGACCCATCGACCAAGGTCGGCGCGATCATCACGCCCGACCACCAGAGCAAAATCGACAAATATGTGCGCGATGCCGCGGACGCGGGAGCGACTGTCCACCTGGGCGGGGAAGCCCTGACGGTTCCCGGCCTTGCCGGACAGTTCTACCAGCCGACGATCGTTGCGGATGTAAAAAGCGACATGCCGATCGCCCGCGAAGAAGTGTTCGGGCCGGTGCTTTCGGTGCTGACTTTCAAGACGCTGGATGAGGCGATCGAACTCGTCAACGATGCCGACTACGGTCTGTCCGCCGGTGTGTGGAGCGAGAACGTTCACACCTGTCTGGAATTCGCCCGCCGGGCGCATGCAGGCACGGTGTGGACCAACACCTGGATGGATGGTTTTGCGGAACTGCCCTTCGGCGGTATGAAGGAAAGCGGCCAGGGCAGGGAACTTGGCAAATATGGACTGGACGAGTTCCTGGAAGCCAAGACCGTGACCATGCGCATCGGCAAGACCCGAGCACCCTGGGTGGCGTGATGAGCAGGCTAGTCCGAAATCGAGAAGGCACCTTCGGGCTTCAGGAGGATCTGCATATCCTCCATGGGGGCGCCGTCGATCCTCGCGAGAAGAACCTTGGCCATGGCTCTGCCAGTGGCGCGCAGGTCCTCGTCGATGGTCTCGATTCTCGGGCGGAAATGATTGGAAATGGGCGAGGCGCGCTTGGCGACGACGTCGATTTCCATACCGGGTGTCAGACCGATGTCGTTGAGATAGGCGAGGGTCACCAGGGCCATGACCTCACCAACGCAGACATAACCGTCGGGCGCGTTGGGGCCGGCATGGAGCGAGCGCAGGGTCGCTGCGATCTCGTCGGGCTCGCTGTCGAGGTCAACGCCATCGGGAACCGTCAATTGAATGCCATGGGAAATGGCTGCCTGGCGGGCGCCGAACCGCAGGTGCTGACCGAAGGTGTAGCGTTCGTTCGGCATGACCATGCAAATGTGTTTGCGCCCCTTTGCAACCAGTCGCTCCACGGCCATGCGAGCGAAATCCTCGTTGTCGAAGTCGACGTAAGGGTGGGGCGTGGTGAAGTCCGTCCGGCCATGGGTGGCAAACGGGAAGTTGTGCTCCAGCAGGTAGCGGACCCGCTCGTCAAAGCACTCGGTGCGGGTAAAGACAATGGCGTCTGCCAGCGAGTGCCTGCGGATGTTGCGAATTGCCTCAAGCCGGTCGTCGGCAAGACCGTCTGCTGTAATGGTGATCGCGTAGCCGGTTCCGGCAAGGCCTTCGGACATGCCGCCGAGAAACTCGGATGTGAAGCTGAGAAACTCGTGCCGTGTGTTCAGGAGAAGGCTGATGACCTTGGTACGGCCGGTGCGCAGGCGCTGTGCCGCGCGATTGGGAACGTAGCCGAGACGGCGGGCAACTTCGGAAACGCGTTCGCGCGTCGTCTCCGCGATCCTGGGGTCTCCGGCAAGGGCGCGGGAAACCGTGGTCACCGCGAAGCCTGCCTCCTGCGCCACCGTGCGCAAGGTGGGACGCGGCAGCTTTTCGGCGGCGCGACCGCTGTTGGGTTCAAAGGTTTTTCGCGTCATGCCCGTTCACTTCAGCCGAAGCCTTCTAGCTCAAAAAGCAAGCCAAGTCTAATCAGGGCTTTTGTAACGTTACAACACAATAATGTGCTGCACTGCAGCACCGAAACATCCGCCTTAATAGTATGTAAGACAAACGAAACTCTTTGTTTTTCGGGAGTGATGAAAATCGTTGACACCACTCCGGTTTGCAACGTTACAATAAACGTTGCGTGACACTCGATTGCCGGGCTCCGGCACTCGAAACGCCTTTAGGCACCTTATGGGAGGAATATCGATGTCTTTGAAATCTCTGAAGCTGGGCCTCGCCGCCCTTGCAATGAGCACAAGCCTGGCGTCCGCCGCCGATGTTGAAGTTCTGCACTGGTGGACTTCCGGCGGTGAAGCTGCTGCTCTGAACGTTCTGAAGCAGGACCTGGAAAGCCAGGGCATCGGCTGGCAGGATATGCCGGTTGCAGGTGGTGGCGGTACCCAGGCCATGACCGTGCTGCGCGCACGCGTTACCTCCGGCAACCCGCCCACCGCCGTACAGATGCTCGGCTTCGACATCACCGACTGGGCCAAGGAAGGCGCACTCGCCGACCTGAACATCCTGGCCGGCATGGAAGGCTGGGACGACGTGGTTCCGGAAGCCCTGCAGAAATTCTCCAAGTATGACGGCAAGTGGGTCTCCGCTCCGGTGAACGTCCACTCCACCAACTGGGTCTGGGCGAACAAGGCCATCCTCGACGAGCTTGGTATCGAGCCGCCGCAGAACTGGGACGAATTCGTTGCCGCTCTGGAAAAGGTCAAGGCATCCGGCAAGACCGCGATCGCGCACGGCGGTCAGGCCTGGCAGGACGCGACCATCTTCGACGCAGTCGTGATGGCGACCGGTGGACCCGAGTTCTACCAGAAGGCCTTCATCGACCTGGACGAGGAAGCGCTCGGCTCCGACACCATGAAGGAATCGTTCGACCGCATGGCCGTGATCCGCTCCTATGTGGATGACAACTTCTCCGGCCGTGACTGGAATCTTGCGACCGCCATGGTCATCAACGGCGATGCAGCCTTCCAGATGATGGGCGACTGGGCGAAGGGTGAATTCCTGAATGCCGGCAAGAAGCCGGATGAAGATTTCCTCTGCTTCCGCTTCCCGGGCACCCAGGACCAGGTGACTTTCAACGCCGACCAGTTCGCGATGTTCGCGCAGGGTCCGGAAGTCGGCAAGGAGCAGGCTGCACTTGCAACCGCTATCCTGTCACCGAGCTTCCAGTCCGCGTTCAACGTCGTCAAAGGCTCCGTTCCGGCCCGGACCGACGTGCCGAACGATGACTTTGACGCCTGCGGCAAGAAGGGCATGGTGGATCTGAAAAAGGCTGCCGACAGCGGCAACCTCTACGGCTCCATGGCGCATGGTCACGCCAACCCGGCTGCCGTCAAGAACGCCATGTATGACGTGATCACGGCGCATTTCAACGGGGAATACGACAGCGAAACCGCTGTTGCAGAACTCGTTACCGCCGTTCAGATCAACAAGTAACGACCGCGCGGAGAGCGGTGATCCGTCACCGCTCTCCCACCGGTTCGGCGGACCGTCTCGCGGTTGCAAGCAACCGCCTGGAGCCGGCCGGAACCAAAGTCTCAGAGCTGCCGCGCGCGTTCGCTGGAACGCCGGCAAAAGTGCTCTAGGTCGGGGAACTCAAGATGTCTCTCTCTGAAACGGCGAACCCGCGCGGTTCCGTTGTTGACAGACTGCGTGATGCTTTGCCCAAACTCGTGCTCAGCCCGACGATCGCCATCGTGGCAATCTTCGTTTACGGCTTCATCGCCTTCACGCTTTACCTGTCTTTCACGGACAGCCGTATTCTGCCCACCTTCGGCTGGGTCGGCTGGCAGAATTATGAAAACCTCTTCAAGATCCGTGCGTGGGATACGGCCGTTTGGAACCTTGTGGTTTTCGGCGTTCTCTACATCACCATCTGCTGCGTCCTGGGTCTGCTGCTGGCGATCCTTCTCGATCAGAAGATCCGCGCAGAAGGCTTCATCCGCACGATCTACCTCTATCCGATGGCGCTCAGCTTCATCGTGACCGGAATTGCCTGGAAATGGTTCCTCGACCCGGGCATCGGTATCGAGGCCGTCGTGCGCGGCTGGGGCTGGGAAACCTTTACCTTCAACTGGATCAAGGACCGGGATTTCGCGATCTATACCATCGTGATCGCTGCGGTCTGGCAGACCTCGGGCTTCGTCATGGCGATGTTCCTTGCGGGCCTGCGCGGTATCGACAGCGAGATGATGAAAGCTGCCCAGATCGACGGTGCTTCCACGTTCGCGCTTTATCGCCGGATCGTGATCCCGCAGCTTCGTCCTGCCTTCATGTCGGCCTTCGTGGTGCTCGCCCATATGGCGATCAAGTCCTACGACCTGGTGATCGCCCTGACAGGCGGCGGACCGGGCACCGCAACCGAAGTGCCGGCAACCTTCATGTATTCCTACACATTCACCCGAAACCAGATGGGCATCGGTGCGTCTTCCGCCGTGATCATGCTGATGACGATCGCAGCGATCATCGTGCCCTACCTCTGGTCAGAACTCAGGGAGAAAAAGTGATGTCGACGATGTCCAAGTCTTCCTCCCTGCGTCCGGCCCGGGTGATCCTGTATCTGCTGCTCGCACTATTCTGCATCTACTACCTGCTGCCGCTGTACGTGATGGTGGTCAACTCGCTGAAGCCGCTGACCGAAATCACTTCAGGCGGGATGATGGCGCTGCCGCAGGAGTGGACCATCGCTCCGTGGCAAAGCGCCTGGTCGAGTGCCCAGGTAGGCGTTGAGGCAACGGGTCTGCGGCCCTATTTCCTCAACTCCATCATCATGGTCGTTCCGGCGGTCGCCCTGTCGACGCTGGTCGGCGCGCTGAATGGGTACGTGCTCACCAAGTGGACGTTCCGCGGTGCGACCATCCTGTTCGGCTTGCTGCTGTTCGGCTGCTTCATTCCGTTCCAGATGGTGCTGATCCCGATGGCTCGCATGCTGGGTCTGATGGGCATCGCCGGCACGGTGCCGGGTCTGATCTTCGTACACTTCGTCTACGGGATCGGGTTCTCGACGCTCTATTTCCGCAACTACTATGCGGCCTTTCCGACAGAGCTTGTCCGGGCGGCGCAGATCGACGGTGCCGGTTTCTTCCGGATCTTCTGGCGCATCCTGCTGCCATCGTCCGGTCCGATCGCGGTGGTCTGCATCATCTGGCAGTTCACCAACATCTGGAACGACTTCCTGTTCGGCGCGTCCTTCTCCGATTTCGACAGCCAGCCGATGACCGTTGCCCTCAACAACCTGGTGCAATCCTCCACCGGGGTGAAGGAATACAACGTGCATTTCGCCGGCGCGATCATGGCCGCGCTGCCAACCCTTCTCGTCTACATCGTCGCGGGCCGCTACTTCGTGCGTGGTCTGATGGCAGGCTCAGTAAAAGGATAAGACAATGGGCTTTCTCGACATCAAGCAGGCGACCAAGTCTTATGGATCCTTGCGGGTCCTGCATGAAACCGACATCTCCATCGAAGAGGGCGAGTTCCTCGTGCTCGTTGGCCCGTCTGGCTGCGGCAAGTCCACCCTGCTCAACATGATTGCGGGTCTGGAGGACATCACCTCCGGCGAGATCGCGATCAAGGGGAAGAGCATGAACGGCGTCAAGCCGGCGGACCGCAACATCGCAATGGTGTTCCAGTCCTATGCGCTTTACCCGAACATGACCGTTGCCGGGAACATCTCCTTCGGCATGGAAATGCACGGCATTGCGAAGCCGGAACGCGAAAAGCGGATTGGCCAGGTGGCCGATCTCCTTCAGATCAGCCATCTACTCGACCGCAAGCCGGGCCAGCTTTCCGGTGGTCAGCGCCAGCGTGTCGCCATGGGGCGTGCACTGGTGCGCGAGCCGGACGTGTTCCTGTTCGACGAGCCGCTGTCCAACCTGGATGCAAAGCTGCGCGTCGACATGCGCACGGAAATCAAGAAGCTGCACCAGAAGCTCGGCACGACAATCGTCTATGTGACCCATGACCAGATCGAGGCACTGACGCTGTCGACCCGGATTGCTGTCATGTTCGGTGGCTATGTCCAGCAGCTGGGCACGCCGAAAGAGATCTACGACAATCCGGCCAACATGTTCGTGGCGGGCTTCATGGGATCGCCTTCCATGAACCTGTTCCCGGCCAAGGTGGTCTCGGCGGACGGCAGGCCGGCTGCGGAAGTCTCGCTGGCAGACGGCAAGACGGCGGCCATTCCGTTTGCCTCCGACGCGCTCTCCTCCAGCATCGGCAAGGACATCATCCTCGGCATTCGGCCGGAAGCCATTACCGACAAGGATGGTGCCGACCGCAATTCCAAGGCGGTTCACATCGTCGATGCTCCGGTGGAAGTCACCGAGCCGGCAGGCTCCGACACGTTCGTCGTCAGCCAGATCGGCGGCAAAGACGTGACCGGCCGCTTCCGTGCCGACGTTGCCGTGAAGGCGGGGGAAGTGTTCCCGTTTGCCTTCAATATGGAAAAGGCGGTCGCTTTCGACCCGAAGACCGAAAAGCGGATCGCCTGACCCATGAATACGGCGCCCGACATTGTGATCATTGGCAGCGGCATGGGGGGAGCTTCCCTTGCCGCGGGCCTTGCTCCGACCGGGGCCAAGATCACGATTCTGGAACGGGGTTACCGGATACCGGACGATGCTCCGGCCCGGGACCCCTGGCGCATCTATACCAACAGCGCTTTCCGGGCACCGGAAACCTGGCTCGACGGACAGGGTAATCCGTTCGAGCCCGGCAACTACTACAATGTCGGTGGTAACTCGAAGCTCTACGGTGCGGTGCTGATCCGTTACCGGGAAGAGGACTTCAGCGCGCTGGAGCATTATGACGGTGTTTCGCCTGCCTGGCCGATTGCCTATGACGAGCTGTCGCCCTGGTATGACGCCGCCGAACAGCTTTTCCAGGTTCGGGGCGATACCGCCTCCGATCCGACTGAACCGCCGCACGGCAGGCCTTATCCGTTTCCGCCCATCCCGGACGAGGAAGCCATCCGGATTGCCCGGCGGCGCCTTGAGCAGGCGGGCGTTCGCCCGTTCAGCCTGCCCCTGGGGGTTGATATCGACCGCTGGCTGGATGCCGGGCATACCGGCTGGGACGGTTACCCCGACCTCAGATGCGGCAAGATGGATGCGGAAACCTGTGCGCTGGAAGCCGCAATGGCTCATGACAACGTCACCCTTGTCACCGGTGCCGAAGTCACTGCACTCCGGACGGGCTACAAGTCCGGCCGAATAGATGAAGTCCACTACAGCAAGGACGGTGAAGAGATCTGCCTGACACCGGGGGTCGTTGCCCTGTGTGCGGGTGCTGTCCAGTCCGCGGCGCTCTTGTTGCGGTCCGGCGTTGCCAACCTCTCGGACTATGTCGGCCGTTGTTTCATGAACCACAATGCGACGGCGATGATCGCCATTGATCCGCGGTTCCGGAATACTTCCGTCTATCAGAAGACCTTCGGCCTGAATGACTGGTATCTCGATGACGGCGAAGACGGCAAGCCATTGGGCAACGTCCAGCTGCTGGGTCGTGTGACACCGGATATCCTGAAGATCCAGGTGCCGCAGTTGCCGAAATTCGCTGCCCGCTGGATTTCCGGGCATGCCCTTGATCTCTATCTGATTTCCGAGGATCTGCCCGATCCTGAAAGCCGGGTTGTCCTGAAGGACGGCAAGATCCAGCTCATCTGGCAGCGGTCCAACATGACGGCGCACAGGAAGCTGGTCGAGAAGACCCGCAAGACCCTGCGCGAGGCAGGTTTCCCGCTGGTGCTGTCGCGCCTGTTCGACGGCAGGGTGCCCTCGCATCAGTGCGGCACGGTGCGCATGGGCGATGATCCGGCTATCTCCGTGCTCAATCCGGACTGCCGGTCCTGGGATCATCCGAACCTGTTTGTGGCCGATGCGGGAGCGCTGCCAACCTCGGCTGCCGTCAATCCGGCTCTCACGGTCGCGGCATTGGCACTGCGCGCCGCCGAAACGATCAAGAAGGACCTGGCGGCATGAACAGGATCGCACTTGTCACCGGCGGCCAGCGCGGCATCGGTCTCGGCATTTCGAGGGCTCTCGCGGAGGCCGGTTACACGGTTGCCATCGCCGCTCAGGAAGAAGCGGGCGCACCGGAGGTGGCCGAAGCCCTGAGCAGCCTGGGTGGCAAGGGCCGCTATTTCCAGCATGACCTTCTGGACATCGACCATTGCAAGACGCTGCTCGACCGGGTGGAGGCGGATCTCGGGCCGGTGACGGCTTTTGTTTCCAACGCGGGCGTTCCGGCCAGGATCCGGGGCGACATGCTGGATCTGGCGCCCGACAGTTTCGACTTCGTCATGGGTGTCAACCTGCGCGGGGCCTTCTTCCTGGCGCAGGAAGTGGCGAGACGCATGCTGGATCAGCCGTCAGACAGCTATCGCTCGATGAGCTTCATCACCTCCGTAAGTGCGGAGATGGTGTCGATCGAAAGGGCGGAATACTGCCTGTCGAAAGCAGGCGCCGCCATGATGGCGGAGCTTTTCGCCGTCCGGCTTGCGCCGTATGGCATCGGTGTCTTCGAGCTAAGGCCAGGCATTATCGAAACCGGCATGACCGCCGGAGTGAAAGACAAATACACGGCCCGGATCGAAGGCGGTCTGGTGCCTGCTGCCAGGTGGGGGCAGCCCGCCGATATCGGCTCAATCATCGTGCCGATTGCCGATGGCCAAATGGCCTTTGCAACCGGTTCGACCTTCGCGGTGGACGGCGGACTGTCGATCCCCCGGCTTTAGAGCGAGTTGTTCTGAGAGACTTCAGATGAATACAGGCTACGACTTCATCATCATCGGTGGTGGCAGCGCCGGCTCGGTTGTTGCCGCGCGTTTAACCGAGAACCCGGACGTTTCCGTGCTGCTGCTGGAAGCAGGCGGGCGCGACTGGCATCCGTTCTATCACCTGCCTGCCGGCTTTGCGAAAATGACCAAGGGGATCGGCTCCTGGGGCTGGCACACGGTGCCGCAAAAGCACATGCAGGGCCGGGTGTTCCGCTATACCCAGGCGAAGGTGATCGGCGGCGGTTCGGCCATCAATGCGCAGATCTATACCCGCGGCAATGCGCTCGATTATGACGAGTGGCGTCAGATGGGCTGCGAGGGCTGGGGCTATGAAGATGTTCTGCCCTACTACCGCAAGGCCGAGGACAACGACACCTACGACAACCGCTACCACGGCAAGGGTGGCCCGCTCGGCGTTTCCAGGCCCTGTGCCCCGCTGCCGATCTGCGAAGCCTATTTCGAAGCCGCTGCTGCGCTCGGCATTCCGAAAAACGAGGACGTGACCGGCGAGAAGCAGGACGGTGTTGCCTACTACCAGCTGACACAGCGCAATGCCCGCCGGTCTTCCTCCGCCATGGCGTATCTGGCGCCCAACAAGGGCAGGCCCAATCTCCACATCAAGACCGGTGCCCAGGTGCGCCGTATCGTGGTGGAAGGCGGCAAGGCGGCCGGTGTCGAACTCATAGACGGCACCCGGCTGACGGCGGGCTCTGAAGTCATTCTGTCGTCCGGTTCCATTGGCTCGCCCCGTCTGCTTCAGCTTTCCGGCATCGGTCCCGCGGACGAACTCAGAAAGCTCGGCATCGATATCGCCTATGACCAGCCTGAGGTCGGTTCCAACCTGCAGGACCATCTGGACCTTTACTGCATTTGCGAAGTCAGTGGCCCGCATACCTACGACCGCTATGCCAAGCCGCATCTGTCGGTTCTGGCCGGCCTTCAATATCTGCTCACCCGGCGTGGGCCGGTGTCCTCCAGCCTGTTCGAGACGGGCGGGTTCTGGTACGCGAATCCCGATGCGCGTTCGCCGGACCTTCAGTTCCATCTGGGTCTGGGGACGGGGATCGAATCCGGCGTTGCCGCCATGCCGGACGGCGGCGTGACGCTCAACTCCTGTTATCTTCGCCCGCGCTCAAGGGGTAGCGTGCGCCTGAAGAGCTCCAATCCCGCAGATGCGCCGTTGATCGACCCGAATTACCTGCAGGACAGCCAGGACCGGGAAATGTCGATCCGGGGTCTGAAGCTGACGCAGGAAATTCTGGCGCAGGCACCGCTGAAGCCCTTCATCAAGGCCGAGCACTTGCCGGGGCCAGGAGTGAAGACCGACGAAGACTACTTCCGCTTCATCTGCGAACACTCCAAGACCTCCCATCACCCGGCAGGTACCTGCCGCATGGGCTCCGACGACAAGGCCGTGGTCGATCCGCGCCTGAGGTTCAACGGTATCGAGGGGTTACGTGTGGTCGATGCCTCGATCATGCCGACGGTCATCTCATCCAACACCAATGCCGCGGCCATCATGATCGGCGAGAAAGCCTCCGACATGATCCGCCAAGATCACGGGGCGCTGTCATGATCCGCCATATCGTTCTCATCAAGTTTCAGCCGGATGTTGCCGAAGAGCTGATCGAAAGCCTGTTTCAGGAACTCAGAAGCATCCGCGATCAGGTGTCCGGCATCGGCGAGATCGTTTCGGGCCGCAGCGAAAGCCCGGAACAGATCGAACGGGGCTACATGCACGGTTTCACCGTCGATTTCGAAAGCTGGGAGGCACTGGAAGCCTACCAGACCCATCCGGACCACAAGGCGCTCGGCGCCAAGCTGGTCGCCAATGCCATCGGCGGGATCGACGGCATTCTCGTCCTCGATATTCCCGTCTCGGCCTGACCGGCCGCCAAGTTTCCGGAGCGTATCATGCTGACCCTGCCCACTTACGAAAACCGTCTGGAACCCTACAGCCTCATCGGAGAAGCCCTGACGCCGCGTGCCCCGCGCGTGCCGCTGACCCGCACCGCTTTTGCCGCGGCGCATGTGGTGTCTGATCCGCTGCGCGAGCGCGATCCCTGGGTTGGTTCTCCGGCTGTCGATTGGGAAAATACGCTGAAATTCCGGCACTGGCTGTGGGATCAGGGGCTGGGACTGGCCGAGGCCATGGACACCGCGCAGCGCGGCATGGGCGTTGACTGGGCAACGGCAAAGGAACTGATCGAACGCACCATGAAAGAGGCAAAGGCGCATCCGCTGAAGCCGCGTGTTGCCTGTGGGGCAGGCACCGATCAAGTGCCGCTGGAAAATCTCAAGACGAAGGACGACATCGTTGCGGCCTACACAGTCCAGCTGGAGGCCATCGAGGCGGCAGGCGGTCAGGCGATTCTTATGGCTTCGCGGGCGCTTCCCGCGATCGGGGCCGGGCCGGACGATTACGCCGACGTCTATGGCCGGCTGATCCGTCAGGCGCGGGAGCCGATCATCCTGCACTGGCTGGGCGACATGTTCGATCCGGAATTGACCGGCTATTGGGGGTCTAAGGATGTCTCGGCGGCGTCCGACGCCGTCCTCGCCATCATCGAAAGCCACGCGGCAAAGGTCGACGGCATCAAGATTTCCTTGCTCGATCAGGCACACGAAGAAGCCTTCCGTGCGCGCTTGCCTGAGGGCGTGCGGCTTTATACCGGCGATGACTTCAACTATGCAGATCTGATCGCCGGCGATGGCAAGCACTATTCGCATGCTCTGCTGGGGGCCTTTGCGGCGATTGCCCCCGTGGCGAGCCAGGCGCTTGAGGCATTGGCGGAAGGGGATATGGATACCTATCACCAGCTCTTCGCGCCAACCGTTCCGCTGAGCCGGGAAATCTTCAAGGCTCCGACCCGCTTCTACAAGGCCGGAATCGCGTTTCTTGCCTGGCTGAACGATGCCCAGAGCCACTTCATCATGCCGGCCGGTTTTCAGTCTTCGCGTGAGATTGCCCACTATGCGGAGGTCTTCCGGCTTGCGGATCAGGCGCGTTTGTTGTCAAAGCCGGAGATCGCCGAGGAGCGCATGGGGCTGCTCCTGAAACTGCACGGGATCGGATAGACCTTTCATGAAGAAGCGGCCGACAATTCTGGATGTTGCAAGGCAGGCGGGCGTTTCGAAGTCGACCGTCTCGCTGGTGCTCCAGAATTCGTCGCTTGTGAAACAGTCGACCCGGGAAGAGGTGGCCAGGGCAATTGACGAGCTTGGTTATGTCTACAACCGGTCGGCTGCCGGCTTGCGGGGCGCTGCATCCGGCCTCATCGGCCTGATCATCAACGACCTGCGCAACCCCTTCTTCACCGAATTTGCCGCCAGTGCGCAGATGACCTTTGCCAGCAAGGGATACTCGACCGTCATCGCCAATACGGATGAGGACCCGGAGATCCAGGCCCAGGTGATCGACAGCATGATCGAGCATGGCGTGTCGGCCTTCGTCATCTCGCCGACCTATGGCGGTGACGAAAGCCCGTTCGAGCGGATCGAGCGGGCCGGAATTCCCACCATGCAGGTGCTGCGTCAGCTGGACGAGCGCACGGATCTGTTTCCCTTTGCTTCGCATGACTACGCCTTTGGAGGCGAAGCTGCGACACGGCACCTGATCGATACGGGATGTCAGAAGATCGCCTTTGCCGGTGGTCTGGCAGATCGTCCGATTACCTTGGAGCGCATGTCCGGCTATCGAAGCGTGATGCAGGCGAACGGTCTTGCGCCGACCATTTTTCACGGACGGCCATCGAGGCAGTTCGGCCGTGAAATCGCGCTGAAGATCCTTCAGGAACACGAAGTCCTGGAAGCGGCGATCTGTTTCAGCGACCTGGTTGCGCTTGGCATGCTGAGCGGCTTTGCCGAGCTTGGCATCAAGGTTGGTCAGGATTTCAGGATCATCGGCTTCGACGATATCGAGGAATGCTCACTGGCCTTTCCCAGGCTCAGCTCGGTGCGCTGCGATACCGCGCTGTTCGGCCGCAATGCTGCCGAAGCGATGCTGGCCTGGATTGTCGATGGCGTCAGGCCACCCGACACGAAACATTATCCGGTCGAGCTGATCAAACGGCAATCGACCCTGGGACTTAATGCATGACAGATTGTTCGCGTGAGGCCCTGTTGCGGCGTCTGTTCGAGACGGCCGTTGCAGCGGCCGACCCGATGAAGTGCGTTCCCGCATTCCTGCCGGAACGGATTAAGGGCCGGACGGTCGTGATCGGTGCCGGCAAGGCGTCGGCACGCATGGCCGAAGCGGTTGAAGCAGCCTGGAGGGCTTCAGAGGGACTGGTCATCACCCGCGACGGCTACTCCAGGCCTTGCCGGGGGATCGAAATCGTCGAGGCATCACATCCGGTGCCGAACGGGCGTGGGCTTCAGGCAACACAGCGCCTTCTCGGTCTGTTGTCCTCGCTTGAAGAAGCGGATCACGTGATTGCGCTGATTTCAGGCGGGGCGTCGGCGCTGCTGGAGGCACCGGCCGGAGATATTTCGCTGGCTGACCTGCAGGCCTTGAATGAAGCCCTGCTGGCATCAGGCGCGCCAATCACCGACATGAACACGGTCCGCAAGCATGTCAGCCTGGTCAAGGGTGGCCAGCTTGCAGCGGCAGCCTTTCCTGCCCGGATGACGGCGTTGATCATTTCCGATGTTGCCGGTGACGATCCGGCCTTTATTGCCTCAGGCCCGACGGTCGGTGATCGGACGACGCCAGCTGACGCGCGTGCGGTTATCGAACGCTTTGGCATGTCTGTTCCGGCATCTGTTCTCGCTGTGCTGGACGGCACCACCGGAGTGCTGCCGCCGGAAGATGAAAGAGTGTCGAGGGTGGAAAACCGCATCATCGCGGCACCATCGCTTTCGCTGGAAGCAGCGGCAAGCCTGGCTGCCGACGAAGGTATGGAAGTCGAGATCCTGGGGGACGCCATTGAAGGCGAGGCGCGCGAAGTGGCTGAACAGCAGGCGAGACTTGCGATCGAATACCAGCAGGCGATGAAACCGGGTGGGCGGCCCGTCCTGCTTCTGTCCGGCGGTGAATGCACGGTGACGCGGCGCGGCAAGGGCTGTGGTGGTCCGAATGCGGAATTTACCCTTGCGCTCGCGATCGCTCTCAAGGGGGCAAACGGTCTTTACGGGATTGCCTGTGACACAGACGGTGTCGACGGGGCGGCGGATGTTGCAGGGGCGGTTGTTGGCCCAAGCACTCTTGAGCGTGCAGAGGCGCTTGGCCTCGACCCGGTCGCCATGCTCGGCGATAACGACAGCCACAGTTTCTTTGCGGCTCTTGGCGATCAGGTGGTGCCGGGGCCAACCCTCACCAACGTCAACGACTTCCGTGCAATTCTCATCGAAAGCCCAATGACATGAATGAACTGGAGGCGCTTCTCCAACGGGCGCAGGCCCTGATTTTCGATTGTGATGGCACGCTGGTGCAAACACCAACGCTCTATGCCGGTGCCTGGCAGGACGCGTTCAGGGCCGCCGGTCATCATATGGAGCCGGACTGGTACCACGCCCGGGCGGGAATGTCGGAACATGTGCTGCTTGATGACTACGAAGCCGAGCACGGCGTTACGGTGGATCGCCCACTGGCCGTTCGGGAGATGCGCACGGCAGTATTGGCCCGGATCGGTGAAGTCGGCGAGATCGAGGTAATAAGCGCCATTGCACGGAGGTTTCACGGCAAGTTGCCGATGGCGGTCGCCTCTGGTGGACCGCAGGAAGTGGTGCTGGCGTCGTTGAAGGAGACGGGACTGCTGCCGTTGTTCGATACGGTTGTCACGATTGATGACGTTGCCCATGCCAAACCGGCGCCGGATCTCTTCCTTGAAGCCGCTTCCCGGCTCGGTGTCGCAGCCGCACAATGCCTCGTGTTCGAGGACAGTCATCAGGGGCTTGAGGCAGCGCACAACGCAGGAATGCCGGTTGTTGATGTGAACCGGCTGATCGGATAACGCCGCGAAGCTGATTTCCACTCGTGCTGATCAGTTCAGGTCAATTGGCGGACGTATCGTGACCTCCTGATCTGCGCCAAGATGCTTGAGCTTTTCCGGGTTGCGGGTCACATAGATGGCGATGATCCTGCCGTCCCGGATCTGCAATGCGGTTGTCTGGACAATGCCGCCATCTTCCTCGGTTACAAAACCGGGCAGTCCGTCAATGTCAGCAAACCGGACCAGGCGTGACGGAGCCTTTCTGAAATAGCGGGCGAGTGCCGCAAAGAGGCTCATCGACCGTTCGTGCCCGAATGTCGGAGCTGACGTGGCAGGCACCTTGCCGCCGCCGTCGGCGTAGACGACGATGTCTTCGGCCAGCAGGGATTGGAGTTTCTCCATGTCGCCGCTGCGCGATGCTTCGTAGAAGGCGGTCGCCAGCTTCCGGCCCTGTTCCGGCGTGGCGGAAAAGCGTGGTCTTGCTTCCTGCAGCCTTGCCCTGGCCCGGCTGGCGAGCTTGCGGCAGGCTGCCGGTTCCCGGTTGATGGCTGTCGAAATTTCCTCGAAACCCATGCTGAAAACGTCATGCAGCAGAAAGGCGGCCCTTTCGAGCGGTGACAGCCGCTCCAGAGCCACCATCACGGGCAACGTGATGTCGTCGGCGACTTCGGCATCTGATGTCGTCAGCAGGGGCTCTGGAAGCCAGGGGCCAACGTAAGACATGCGGCGACGGCGTGCGGATTTCAATTCATTGAGGCAAAGCCGTGTGACGATCGTCTTCAGGAAGGCGACAGGCTCGCGCACCTTTTCCCGGTCGGCGGCAAGCCAGCGAACCCAGGCTTCCTGAACCACGTCTTCCGCGTCGGAGACTGATCCCAGCATGCGGTATGCGATGCGGGTCAGTCGCCTGCGTAAAGCGGTGTCGTCTTCAAGGGCCGGTGTGTCCGTCATGATCACGACAGCCTATCACGTCAACGCCGGTTCGGGCCGTGCTTGCACCCGTCCGGCTGCAAACTGCAAGGCCGTTTTCGCCACACGCCTGCCAAGATGGCGGGCGGTTGCCAGATCCGCGGCCGGGGGAGCTGACTGCGGCCCTTCGTCGGTGTTCGACTGTGCCGCGGCCCCGAGCCAGAAGCCGAGCCGGTTGAGATCGTCTTCCGATCCTTGCGAGGAACAATTGGCTGGCGGCAGGTCCAGGCTGACCCAGTGCATGCCGTGCTGGGCTGCAAACAGGGCCAACTGGATGAGCACCGCCAGCTTGTCGCCGGAACGCGAACCGGAATTGGTGAAGCCGGCCGCAATCTTGTCTCGCCAGAGATAGCCCTTCGACATGATTTCCTGCGAGCTGGCTTCCTGAAAGGTCTTGAAGGCGGCGGAGGCTGCGCCGACGTAGGTTGGCGTGCCGAAGATAATTGCGCTGGCCGCATTGAGTTCGTTCCAGCGGGTGCTGGCTTCATCGGCCGTCAGAAGCAGTGCGCGTGCACCGTCGACATCCTCTATGCCCTGCCTGACAGCCGTTGCCTGACGTTCTGTGTGACCGTACCCGCTGTGAAAAACGACGGCGACGTCAATCAATTGCCGGTCATTCGCAAGCTTGGTCTGAAGCCCTGCTGCTGCATTCCCATTGTCCATCATCATTTTCGTCTCCTGCGCACACGTGGTGTTCGCAGGTAATGACAAGGCAGCGGCGCTGGATGTGACATGCCGGACGGGATTTTTGAGGAAATGAGCTGTTCTGCCGCCCGAAAACGAGAAAACCCCGCCGGAGCGGGGTTTTCGGACATTCAAACGCGATGAAGCTTACTTGATCGGAGCCAGAACCATAACCATCTGGCGGCCTTCAAGCTTCGGCGCGGATTCAACCTTGGCGATTTCGTTGGTTTCCTCACGGACCTTGTTGAGCAAGTTCATGCCCAGGTCCTGGTGGGCCATTTCGCGGCCCCGGAAACGGAGTGTGACCTTCACCTTGTCGCCTTCGCCAAAGAACCGCAACATGCTCTTCATCTTCACCTCGTAGTCGTGGGTGTCGATGTTCGGACGCATCTTGATCTCCTTGATCTCGACGGTCTTCTGTTTCTTGCGGGCTTCTGCTGCTTTCTTCTGAGCCTGGTACTTGTACCGGCCATAGTCCAGGATCTTGCAGACAGGCGGATTTGCGTTCGGCTGGATTTCAACAAGATCCAACCCGGCATCCATGGCGATGCCCATCGCCTCTTCTGTCGGGATGACGCCACGGTTGGCGCCTTCATGATCAATCAACTGGACTTCGCGAACGCGAATTTCGTGGTTTGTGCGCGGGCCTTCCTTCGTAGGAGGCGGGGCGCGGAACGGACGGCGAATGGTCGCAAACTCCTCTTTCGTTTCAACGTGGCGCTAGGGCTTTGATATGCTCCATGCACAAAAACCCTCGGAACGCTGGTACCAAGGTGCTGAGATGGATATGGCCTAACGCCATCCCCCAACGTCTTGCGAAACCGGCAAAAAGTCAAGCGAAAACACCGTTTTCGACATGCCGGGTCACATTTTCAGGGGCTAAGGCTCCGGCTGGCCTGATCATGGCCAGCCGGGCAACTGCCGGTTCTGGAAGGTTGCAATCCGACCGGCAGATGGTCAAGTAAGCAGTCAGCTCGCGCATATCAAGGAGGGACAGCGGTTTGGACGGCGGGAAATTCATGTTGCAGCTTCTCAGGATCGCGTTCGGTTTCATCTTCGCGGTACTGGCGTGCGGCCTGTTCCTTGCCTGGGGCTTTTTCCGGGCCGGGCATCCCGAAGCCGATCCGATTGCCTTTGCAACCATGGTCGGAAGCGGTCTCGTGGGTGCAAGTGTGGTCGGTGCCACGGCCCTGGCCCCGGCTGCCGTTGCAATCGTTCTGGCCGAAGCTGCACGGCTGCGCAGTTTCCTGTTTCACGTCGGTGCCGCCGGGGTGATCGCCTTTGCAGTCTGGACACTTGGAGCCGAAGCCGCGGACAGTGCCTTCCGGCCGGGAAGTGCGGTTGCGCTGGCGGCCGGATTTATCGGCGGTGGAATTTACTGGCTGATTGCCGGGAGAACGTCAGGCTGCTGGCACGGAACCAAAGCGGCCGGTCAAGTGACGCGCAAGCCGGCACAAGACGATCAGCCCGGACGCGACCACCTCTAGAAAGGCGGTCAGATTTCGCCGTCCTTCAAGGCATCCTTTGCAGCCTGGTAGTGATCCGGTCGCATGTGGCTGCGTATCATCGCGAGGGCGGCCAGAAGCACGG
Source organism: Roseibium sp. RP-7 (assembly GCF_053005225.1). Classification (NCBI taxonomy): domain Bacteria; kingdom Pseudomonadati; phylum Pseudomonadota; class Alphaproteobacteria; order Hyphomicrobiales; family Stappiaceae; genus Roseibium; species Roseibium sp. RP-7. The sequence goes on along the minus strand of NZ_JBRKQA010000003.1, from coordinate 49,311 downwards.
TCGCGTCATCGCCGAAGCCGATGCCGATCAGAAAGTCTGGAATTACATCCAAAGGCAGCACGAAATACGCCAGCGATGCGAGCACGGTGGCCCGCACCTTGCTGGGTGTCGAGGGATCGAGCGCGCAGAAATAGCCGGCGACGACATCTTCCATGAACGGCACCTGACGCGCGGCCTTGCGGACCGTCGTCATCAATTTCTGACGGATTGTCTTCTTCTGCTCTTCCTCCGGACCGAGGATCTCGGGGTCAAAGCCAAGGTCTTCAAAGGTGGTGTTCATGAGGCCGCCTGTGCTTGTGTTCGCCTTTAGAGATAGGTTTTCTTGCCGGCAGCTTCAACGTTTCGCCCTTCCAGGCCGGGCTGGAAGGGCCGCGCAAGGTCGCCGGTCAAAGGGTTGCGGCACTGTTTTCCTCAGCCTCGGTCAGGTCGCTATGGCCGAGGCGCTCCAATGCCCTGTCGATGTCCCGAAGGCCCGACGAATCCGGGGTTTCGTTACCCATCGGGCTTTCCGTCGCCGCCCGTTGCAGGGCACGTGCGTCCTCGCGCATCCTCAGAAGCTCGTCTACGCGATCAGCCTTGCTGCGCGTGTTGTCTTTCAGAATACGGGCGATCTCGTCCCTGGTCCTGTCAGTCATGTCGGATCCTCCTGTAAATGGCAGCCGGGAAATCCTCTGCTGGATCGCCGGCTGCCCGATACCGGGCAAACGTTCGAGGGTGACAGAAGTTCCTCCGCACGACGGATCTCTGCGTTGGTCTTGGCGGTAGTTTCCCATCTTTTTCTGGAACATTTCCGCTGCTCTCCCGTTCTGCCTAATGCAACACGAAGGGAGTTGATCATGTGGAAAATCATGCTGGTTGCGGTCGCTTTGACTGGTCTGACCGCTTGCAACAACACGCAAAAGGGCGCGGTGATCGGTGGTGCCTCAGGCGCGGCGATCGGTGCTGCAACGACCGGTAAGGCAGGCGGAGCGCTTGTTGGTGGCGCCGTCGGCGCAGCTGCCGGTGCGCTTGTCGGAAGGGCAACGGAACCGGGCAAGTGTATCTACCGCGATTCCTATGGCCGTGAATATGTGGCGGCTTGCCGTTAATCGGTCTGCCCGGCAATCTGCCGGGTCACCTTCTGCGAGCGAGAGTTGATCCTCTCGCCTGAAAAACAAAAGGGACGACCTTTTCAAGGTTCGTCCCTTTTGTTTGGTCCTTCGAAGGGCTCTACCCTTCCGGACTGGTGAACTCAAAGCAGGATGTAGCCGACAACCGCCAGTGCGATTACCGCGCCTGCGGTGCCGATCGCCAGGACGTAACGCATCTCGTGAAGTTCGAGGCCCTGCTTGGCTTCCTTTTCTCCCAGAACGACTTCCTTGTCCTGTGCGTTGGTCTGCCTTTGATAAGTCATCTCTACCTCGCTGGATTGTGCGTCGTTGCAAGCGCTGAGGGCGGTTCGGCCTCATCACTCTTCAGAACAACGTTCGAGCGGCAGTAGTGTTCCTGAAAACGTCCAGGCTGCCTTGGGCGTGCGGTCAATAGCTGAGCAGGAATATCAGGGCGATCAGCGAAAAAATGATGCCGCTGAATCCGAAGCCAAGAGCAAGGTGCTTCCAGCTGGAGGCTTCCTTGTCTCTAATCCTTTCACGCAGGATGGCAAGGTGCCGGTCTGCATCGTCGTTAAAGCCGTGATAGATCATCTTCACTACCTCGCGATGTTGCCACTTGGCAGCCAGGCTCGACTGCTCTTCAGCGGTTAACGCGCAAGACCCTTATTCGTTCCCCTCCGGGGGTTCCAAGGGAGAACGTTCAGGTGGGAACTTCCTGGTGGGGTGGCCGTTTTCCCTTTGAAGTCCGGACAACTTCCGCAAATGCCAAGAGGGGACAAGGTCACTATGGGTTTCGACAGCCTGCCGCTGTGGGTCTTGCTTGCGCTTTTTGCAGGTGCCGGTGGAGTTATACTGGTTTGCGGCATTCATCTGACCGGTCAAGCTGACCGTATCGCCGACCGGACAGGGCTGGGCGAGGCCTTGGTTGGCGGTGTCCTGCTGGGGGCGGCCACGTCGCTCTCGGGCACCGTGGTGTCCGTAACTGCTGCGCTGGACGGCCGCGCGTCGCTGGCCTTTTCAAATGGCGTTGGCGGTATCGCCGCGCAGACTGCCTTTCTGGCCATCGCTGACATCGTTTACCGGCGCGGCAACCTGGAGCATGTGGCCGCTGACGTTTCCAGCCTTTTTCAATGTGCCCTGCTGATGCTTTTGCTGGCCATTCCCCTGGTCGCCTACACCACCCCGGAAATCACGTTACTGGGCGTTCATCCAGCCTCCTACGCCCTGGTTATCGTTTATGGCAGCGGTTTGCTGGCTCAGCGGCACGTGCGGGAGCAGCCCATGTGGCGTGTCGTGAATACGTCCGAAACCCACGAGGACAGCCCGGATGAGGAACAGCACGACCTGCGCGGTAACTTGCGGCTTATCGCAGGGTTTTCAGCGCTGATGCTTATCCTCGCCTCGATGGGCTGGGTGCTGGCGGAGGTGGCTGGCGCGCTGACGGACCGTTTCAATCTCAACGCCTCGCTTGTCGGTGCGCTGATGACAGCCGTTGTCACCTCGCTGCCCGAACTGGTGACGACGCTGGCAGCCGTGCATCGTGGTGCCCTGCAGCTCGCCATCGGCGGCATTGTTGGCGGCAACACCTTCGACACTCTGTTCCTGACGCTTTCCGATGTCGCCTATCGCGACGGCTCGCTGTATCAAGCCGTCTCCCCTCAGGACTATTTCTGGCTGGCGATCGGGCTGGTGATGACGGCGGTTCTGCTTCTGGGGTTGCTGGTACGGCAGAAGTCAGGCCCCGGCGGGATCGGTTTTGAGAGTGTCAGTCTGCTTGGCATCTATGGCGGTGCCATCGCGCTTCAGGCGCTCGGTTGATCCTGCGAACCTGTTCGGGAGGCCTTCCTCAGAACAAGGCCGTCAGTGCCCAGACAACGATGGCCAGGGGCAAAAGCGCGGCTAGGGCAAAGAAACCGTCCCGGGTGAGGAGAGAGAAGGCAATCAGGCAAACAGATGCGCCAAGAAGCGATGACGAGAATGGTACCAGTTCGAGAAAGGGCATCAAGGCGCCGAACAGGAGGCAGGAGAGCGGCAACAAGGCCCGAAGAGGTTGCCGGAAGAGGAACCGTGCTCTCGCGCGCGAATGTTTGTCCAGCCAGCGTGCGGCGGGCCGCAGCTTGTTCATCGCCACCCGCACCTTGTCGCCCTCAAGACTTTGCTGACCCAGCCAGTGGGGAAGCCAGACCCGGTCGCGTTTCATCAGCCATTGTGCCGCGATCAGGCAAATGGTCACTCCGCAAAGGCTTGAAAACAGGGGAATGCCGCTCAGCGGTGTCACGACGGCGGCCGCGGGCACGATCAGCATCGTCGCAAATCCGGTTTTCTCGAAAGCGCCGACCACGCGGTCAAGCGAGACCTGTCCTTCTTTCGTAATGTCTCCGACCCTGTCGACAATGGACGTCAGGGGCCGGTCCAAGTCCGGATCAACGGTCATGGTCCTGCCTGTTTCAGCGGCCGCAATTGGCGGCCACTGTGTTCTAGGGTGAAAAAATTCCGAGCCTGCTCTTGCAAGGCACATCGTGGCAGGGACGTTCGGACGGTGGCGGCCGAATGCCCTCAGCGTCTGCGCAAGAAGATGATTATCTTCCGAAGACAAGTTTCTCGATGCGATCGACAGGATGATTGGTGAGATCCTTGTCGATCTCCGCGACGACACGGTCACTGACTTCCTTGTGCAGGCGCTTGCGGACCTGGCCGAGAACCGACGGGGCTGCGACCAGTACGATCTCGTCGAACTTGCCCTTGTGGGCGCGCTTGTAGAGCATCTGGGCAAGGTCCGCGGCGAAATCGTCTTCAGCCAGCGCATGCCAGTCGGCTTCCTGAACTGCACTTCGATGCCCCTGCGGACCGTCACTCAAACGACCGGGACGGTCAGCGGTCTGCTCGCGGTTGGGAGGGTTGTCCTGGGTTTCTTTCCGAAAGACCTTGAGGTCCGGCACGTGTTCCGTGCCCGCGTTGGTCAGGAACAAAGCCTTGGTTCCGTCGGCAACGACTACCCAACCATCATGTTTCAGTCGGATCGCATCCTTCATGTCGCACTCCTGCAGTTTTGGGTCCGTCTGGAGTGAACGCCGGACCACCGGAAGCGTTCCTGAGGATATCTGTGACAATTTCGACAGTTCGCAAGCCTACCAGTACGGGAAACGGATTGCAGGGCCTACCGGAAGAGAGCGCGGCGCCCTAAGTGAAGAGTGGTCGTGAGGAACAATGCAGAATTCCGTCCTTGAAAGGGAGAAGATCATGAAGAGACTTGCAATCGGGCTCGGTGCTGCCGTGCTTGCCCTCACAGGTACCGTCGCCCAGGCTGGAGAAACTCCGGCACCGGACGGCGTGAAGCTCTACTTCGTAAACCTGAAGGATGGCGACACCGTCAAAAGTCCGGTGACCATCCAGTTCGGCCTCTCCGGAATGGGCGTTGCCCCCGCCGGCACGGAAAAGGAAAACACCGGACACCATCACCTGATCATCGATGAGAGTATCGAGGGCGAGGAGCTGAACGAAGCTATTCCGGCGGATGACAATCACAAGCATTTCGGTGGTGGGCAAACCGAAACCACGATCGAATTGCCAGCCGGTTCACACACGTTGCAACTGGTGCTGGGTGACTGGTCGCACATTCCGCACAATCCGCCGGTCATGTCGGAAAAGATCACGGTTACCGTGGAGTAGGCGGCAGCCAGCACCGGTCACCTTCCGGAACGAAAGACTTGTTGCGGCGTTGCTCTCTTATGCTGACCGACCCGCAACAAGGAACGACCATGGTAGACCGGCTTGCCGCAGAGATGGACCTCGGCTTCGGTGCGGTTCCGCTGGACGTTCTGGTTCTGCGGATGATTGCGGCCATCGTTCTGGGCGGTATCATCGGGTTCGAGCGGGAAGAGCGTGGCAAGGATGCCGGGCTCAGGACGCATATGCTTATCGCATTCGCCTCGTGTCTGTTTCTCCTGATCAGTCAGGCGCTTGCCGATCTTCCCTTTTCCGGGGCGAGCAACGTCAATGTGGATCCGCTCCGTCTGGTCGAAGCCGTGACAGCGGGCGTGGCGTTCCTCTCCGCCGGTCTGATCTTCTCCCGCAACGGCTCGGTGCAGAACGTCACTACCGGTGCATCAATGTGGCTGGCAGGCGCCATCGGCACGGCCTGTGGCGTCGGTCAGATCGGATTGGCGGGTCTTGCAACACTCATGGTGGTGATTGTCCTGGCCGTCATCGGCCGCCTGCAAAGCAAGCTTGGCCCCCAGGCCCGGGACAGCGCCCCGGACGAGGGAATGAGCGAGAGATCTGACAAGCTTCGCCACGCGCAGGCACACGGCCATCGCGACAAAGGGGCGATCTGATGACGATCAGGCGTTGCCGCGCGTCTCGAGCAGGCGGCGCGCGATGACCTGAGCCTGAATTTCCGCCGCACCTTCGAAGATGTTCAGGATGCGGGCGTCGCACAGGACTCGGGAAATTGCATATTCCAGAGCAAAGCCATTGCCGCCGTGGATCTGCAACGCATTGTCCGCCGCGGCCCATGCAACGCGGGCACCAAGCAGTTTCGCCATGCCTGCTTCCAGATCGCAGCGTTTGCCGGAATCCTTCTGCCAGGACGAGAAATAGGTCAGCTGGCGGGCGATCATCAGTTCGGCAGTCATCATGGCCAGCTTGTCGGCAACACGCGGGAAGTTGACCAGTTCCTTGCCGAACTGGACGCGTTCTTCGGCGTATCTCAGGCCCAGGTCCAGTGCAGACTGGGCGACGCCCAATGCGCGGGCAGCAGTCTGGATGCGGGCGCCTTCAAAGGTCTGCATCAGTTGCTTGAAACCTTCGCCCTCGACCTGGCCGAGAAGGTTCTCGCCCTTCACCTTGAAGCCGTCGAAAGCGATTTCATATTCCTTCATGCCCCGGTAGCCGAGAACTTCGATCTCACCGCCGCTCATGCCGTCTGCCGGGAAGGGTTCCTCATCGGTGCCGCGCGGCTTTTCCGCGATAAACATGGACAAGCCCTTGTAGCCGGGTTCATCCGGGTTGGTGCGGGCCAGCAGGGTCATGATATCGGCACGGACCGGATGGGTAATCCAGGTCTTGTTGCCGGACACCTTCCAGACGTCGCCGTCCTTCACGGCGCGGGTCTTCAGCGAGGCAAGGTCCGAACCGGTATTGGGTTCGGTGAAGACGGCAGTCGGCAGGATCTCGCCGGATGCGATTTTCGGTAGCCAGTGCTGCTTCTGCTCTTCCGTTCCGCCGCACAGAATGAGTTCCGCCGCGATTTCGGACCGGGTGCCGAGCGAGCCGACACCGATATAGGCGCGGGACAGCTCTTCGGAGACGACGCACATGGCCTCCTTGCCAAGTCCGAGGCCACCATATTCTTCCGGTATGGTGAGGCCAAAGACGCCGAGCTCGGACATCTGCTCGATAATCTCAAGCGGAATATATTCGTTTTTCAGATGCCACTCGTGCGCGTTGGGCACGACGTTGTCTTCCGCAAAGCGGCGCATCTCGTTGCGGATCTGCTCCATGGTCTCGTCCAGACCTGGGTCGCCGAAGGTGGAATGGCCCGCCTGGTCGCGGATCAGGCGGGTGATCTCGCTGCGGATTTCCGGACGGCTTCCGGAATCGATCAGCGACAGGATTTCGGCTGTCTGGAAGCCAAGAGCTTCTTCGGAAGAGACGCCAAGATCCGCCAGGCGAACGATTTCACCCTGGTTCATCGGAATGCCGCCAAAGATCTGCGCAAGGTACTCCGCAAATCCGAGCTGGACGATGTAGTCCTCAAGAGCGCCGTAGCGGCCTTCCGCGGTCAGACGTTTCGCGTAGGCATCCAATTGGCGCAGAGACTCCACATAGGTTGCGAACCAGGCCAGTCCGTGGGTTGCCCTTTGCTCTTCTTCCATCAGGCGGGAGGAGATGCGCCCATCCTCGCTCACGCGGTCGCGCACCCGCTGCGCTGCAAGATTGAGCAGATGATCGAGCGTGGCGACGGCAGCTTCCGTTCGCTCGGTAAGGCTTGCGGGTGTTTCTGCGGCCGGCAGGGCTGCGGTGGACATGGCGATCTCCGTTTTCATTTGTTGCGCAGCAGCGCTTCTTGTTGAAGCTATGTTGCGTTGCACACCCTCATTTGTCGAGCGTGAATTTATAGACCTTTTGGCGGATGCGGTTTTCACTACCCAGGCTTGACGAATTGTGTCAGCGCAGGCCACATCTTGGGTCATGAGCGCCAGACAGACAGTTCTCGTGATCTACGCCGTCCTGAAAGACGCCATCGGTCACTTCGCCCGGGATGACGGCTTTGCAATGGCCAGTCACGTGGCACTGTCGGGGTTGCTGGCGATATTTCCCCTGCTGATCTTCATCGCCTCGCTCGCGGCCTTTCTCGGCATGACCGGTGCTGCCGACACGGTGTCGGAACTGCTGTTCGATGCCTGGCCGGCAAGCGTTGCATCGCCTGTCGTGCGGGAAATCCAGAATGTCCTGACCATTCGCCGCGGCGACCTTGTGACCTTCGGCGCCGTTGCCGCTTTGTGGTTTTCCTCCAACGGTGTGGAGGCGCTGCGTACCGCGCTCAACCGGGCCTACCGGCAGCATGAAAACCGCTCCATCGTGCTGTTGCGGCTGCAATCGATCGGGCTTGTGCTGCTGGGTGCCGGCATTCTGCTTGCCTACACGTTTCTGGTGGTTCTGGCGCCGCTCGCCCTCGAGGGGCTGAAGGTCTTCGTGCCGCAGGTCGAGACTTTCCTGCTGTCAATCAACGTTGCCCGATACACACTGGCCGGATCGCTGCTGATCATCGGCCTTTTCATCACCCACTGGCTGCTGCCGGCGGGGCATCGCACTTTCCGCGACCTGTGGCCCGGAGTGCTCGCCACACTGTTCATGTGGATCATTGCCGGCAGTGCCTTCGGCGCCTATCTCGCCAGCTTCGCCAATTACGTCTCCACTTATGGCGGTCTGGCCGGGATCATGACCGCGCTGATCTTTCTTTATATCTGCGCGCTCGTGTTCATTCTGGGTGGTGAACTCAACGCGGCAATCTCCCGTCAACGGCGCTACTGGCGCCGCCGTCAGGAACAGCTTGCGCTGGCGCTGGATACAGAAGCCTGACCGGATTTTCCGCAAGACGGCTTCCGGGGACCACTCCTAGCTCCTTGCTGGCTTCTTGCGGATGGTCAAGACGGCGCTGATGACCAGCACCATGCCGCCGATCTGAACCGGTGTCAGGGATTCACCGAACAGGAAATAGCTTTCCACCGCTGTTGCCACCGGCACCAGATAAAAAAGGCTGGCGACCTGGGAGACCGCGCCCTCGCGGATCAGCAGCATCAGGAGCAGGATTGCACCGACGGACAAGACCAGCACGAGCCAGGCCATCGCAAAGATCAGCTCACCTGACCAGGTGATCTGCCAGCTTTCGGTCAGGCTCAGCGGAATTGTGACAAGCAAAGCGCCGACGTACTGCCAGACAGTTGCCGCCATGAGGTCGGTGTGCTGTACGAAACGCTTCTGATAGACCGTTCCCAGGCTGATGGCTGCAACGGAGATGAGGACCACGAATATCGTCACCGGCGTGATGCCCGATCCGGCAAGGTCGAGTTTCGGACCAAGAACGAATGCAAGACCAATCGCTCCGATGGCCATGGCGAGCCAGTGTCTGCGGGAAATGGTTTCGCCAAGCAAAGCCACCGCGATGAGCGCGGTCAGCACGGGTTGAAGACCGACAATGATCGAGGACGCTCCAGCTGGCATGCCCTGTTTGATTGCCCAGAACACACCACCGAGATAGATGCCGTGAACCAGCATGCCGGTGAAGATGCAATGGGCAATGGCAGCGGGATCTTTCGGCCAGGACTTCGACAAGAACATCGCCAGCAGAATCAGCACCGGCAAAACCGCAACGAAGCGGACCGTCAAAAACACCATCGGATCGATGTAGGGTGCGCCGAGTTTAGAACCGACGAAGCCCGTAGACCACAGCAAAACAAAAATGGCCGGTGCGGCTCTGGCGAGGAGATTCAATTGCAGCCTCAATGACAAAGTCGAAGATGACGCAAGGTTAGATTGCGTCGAGTCGGTGGGGTTACACGCATGTTAACCGTAAGTTGGCATTTATAGTCAAATATACGGCGCAAACATGAGTGTTCGAACGTTCTGTCGTGAAAGAAACGCAGGCCAGAAGCACGAACACTTCCAGATCGATCAACTCATGGATGTAAACATCGACCCCGATGGCACATCCGTTGATCCAGGGGACATACGCTGGTGGCCTTCAGATCTCAATCACCTTTTCGGATCTTCGCGAATTTGTCAGTCAAAGCCAGAATTCTGGCCTTGAGCCTTTTCACAATTGTTGGGCTCCTTGCGATCGGCGGTGTCTTCTTCTGGAGCCAGGGTGAGCTCAATTCGGCCTTTGCGCGCATGAGCAGCAGTTCGACACTGGCCGGACAGGTCAGCACATTGTCGGAAAGCGCCGCAGCGCTGCGCTCGATTGAAGAGCGTTACCATAGCACGCCATCCGTCGAGACATTCCAGAGTTTCAACGCCAAGCTTGAAGAAGCCAGCGCAGTTCTGGAGACGATCGCAACCAACCCGGCCGCAGCGGCCTACGCTTCGGAAATCGCCGACGTCAAGGATACGCTGGAAGGCACAAGAGGTGCTTTCGAGATGCTGGACACTGCCCAGCAGAAGATCGGGTATGACACTACGCAGGGCTATCTGGCGGGGCTCAACGAATATGCTGGGGCGGTCAAGCATCGCCTGTCGGAAGAGATGAAATTCGGCGGCGGGCCGGATTTCGAAAAGCTGGCCCGCGCGATCCTGGCCGTTCAGCTGGCGGAACGGGAGTTCACGCTCAACAATACCGAGGCGGCGCTGGAGGTTTTCCAGGGCGAGTTCAACGATTTCGAAAAGCTCTTGAAGAAAGTCTATATCTCCGACGCCATCAAGGCGGAGCTGGCCGACAACATGGCCAAATACAAGACGACTTTCGACGATTACACAGTCGCCAAGACAGAGCGGGGCGAGCATTCGGAACTGCTGGAAAACCTGTTTGAACTTGTTCCACCGCACATCGCTTCCCTCAGCGAAGCCGCCAACACCATTCAAGGTGAAGCCGCCGGTCAGCTTGAGATGGCCCGGTCGATCGCAACCTATGCAATCGGCGGGGCTATCGTGGTTCTGCTTCTGCTGCTGCCGGCCATCGCGCTTGTGATCGGCCAATCGGTGGCGCGCCCGCTGGCGCGTCTGCAGTCGGCCATGGAAGCCCTTGCCAGCGGCCAGACCGACCTCGACCTGCCGGACGACAGTGGCAGCACCGAGCTTGCTTCCATGAGCCGCACGGTTCAGGTCTTCCGTGACAACGCGGTCGAGCGGGCTGAACTTGCGGCCTCGCAGGATCAGGAAAACCGGCGGCGCGAAGAACGCGTTGCCCGCCTCGATACACTGATCGGCCGGTTCGAGGGGACCGTGTCCGCGGCACTCGACAGTCTTGACCGAGCCAACGGCGAACTGCGGCAGACGTCCCAGTCGATGGAACAGTCGGCCGACGATGTTGCCAACCAGTCCGGGGAAGCAGCCGAAGCGGTGCGCACGGCGGCGGAAAACGTCACCTCCGCAGCTCATTCCGCGGAAGAGCTTGCCGCGTCCATCGCCGAGATCGCCGGCCAGGCCAACAAGTCGACGGAAGTGGCCCAGCAGGCGGTGCGGAGTGCATCTTCAACGGTTGCCACCATGCAGGAACTTTCCAGCGCGGCAGACCGGATCGGCGAAGTCATGGGGCTGATCCGCGACATTGCCAACCAGACCAATCTGCTGGCGCTGAACGCGACCATCGAGGCTGCCCGCGCGGGCGAAGCAGGCAAGGGGTTTGCGGTGGTTGCTGCCGAAGTGAAGCAGCTTGCCGACCAGACCTCGAAAGCCACCGAGGATATCGCGACCCAGATCGAGGCCATCCAGGGGTCTTCCGGTCAGGCGGTCCAGGCGATCGAGGACGTCAACCGGATCATCTCCGACATGGAAGGCCTTGCCTCGGCTGTGGCATCGGCCGTGCAGCAGCAGGACGAAGCCGTTCAGGCAATCTCGCACAACGTTTCCAGTGCCTCGGCGCGGTCCGAACAAGGGGTGTCGAGCATGGAGGCTGTCGGTTCGGCTGCCGAGCTTGCACGGTCCAACGGTTCCGAAGTGGAGCACCTTGCAGAATCGCTTGGCGAGCAGGGCGCGTTGATCCGGCAGGAAGTTGCCGAATTCCTGCAAGGCGTACGCAGCGCCTGATCCCGAACCGGAACGCTTGAATCAAAGAAAATCGAAAAAACGCCGTGTCCGCACCGACGCGGCGTTTCGCCATTCTGGCGGCCTGCGTTTCTTCGTGCTAGCCATGCACTCAAACGATCGGCCGGCACACCATCCGCCGGACCGGCCAAGCGCAAAGAGGGCGAAGCGGAATGCAGGAAGACATCGTCATCATCGGAGCAGGACAAGCCGGAGCCCAGGTCGCCCAATCCCTGCGGCAGGGCGGATTTGAAGGCCCGCTGCGGCTGATCGGCGACGAACCGCATCCGCCTTATCAAAGACCGCCGCTTTCCAAGAAGTTCCTGGCCGGCGAGATTGGCGCCGAAGGCTTGTGGCTGCGCCCGCCGGCTTTCTTCACCACCAACAATATCGACCACATTCCCAATACCAGAGTGGTTGCGATCGACCGTGGCGCGAAGCGCCTGACACTGGCAAACGGCGATACGCTGCCGTATGGCAAGCTGGTTCTGGCAACCGGCACCAATGCCCGGCTGCTGACGCTGGAGGGTGCGGACAAGAAGGGCGTGGTCACGCTGCGCTCGATTGCCGATGTCAACGTGATCCGGGACATTCTGCAAAAAAGCAGCAATGTCGCCATCATCGGAGCCGGGTACATCGGTCTTGAAGTCGCTGCCGTCGCCAAAAGCCTGGGCAAGTCGGTCACCGTCATCGAGGCGCAGGATCGTCCGATGAAGCGCGTGGTCAGCCAGGCGGTCTCCGACTATTTCTCCGGCCTGCACAAGGCCCGCGGCATCGAATTGCGCCTGAATACGGGCATCGAGGCAATCGAGGGTGGTGACAGTGTCACCGGTGTCCGGTTGTCGACAGGCGAGACGGTTCCGGCGGAGCTGGTTCTGGTTGCCGTCGGTGCAGAGCCCAATGATCACCTGGCCGCAGAGGCGGGCCTGGAGGTCGACAACGGGATCCTGGTGGATGGATGCGGCCAGACCAGCGATCCTGACATCTTCGCTGCGGGTGACTGTACGCGTTTCTATTCCAACCGCTACCAGCGGTCCGTGCGCATGGAAAGCGTCCAGAACGCCATCGACCAGGCAAAGGCGGTTGCCCAGGCGCTGCTGGGTCAGGAAGTCGATTACGACCCGTTGCCGTGGTTCTGGTCCGATCAGTACGACATCAAGCTGCAGATCGCCGGTCTGTCGGAAGGGTATGACGACACAAAGGTCGTGGGTTCGACCGAGGACAACAAGTTCTATGTCGCCTACCTGCACGATGGCCGACTAATCGCCGTCGACAGCATCAATTCACCGCGCTCGCACATGATGGCCCGCCGGGTGATCGGTGAGCCGTGGCGTGATGATCTGCTGCCGGAAGCCTGAACAACAGGTTCCGATAGGATAGGTGCAGGCGGGCAACAGGAGGGCGAAGCGCTTCCATTGTCCGCGGTTCGCGCCTGCTGTTATTCGACCTTGCCGAATTTCTCCATGAAATAGGCGGTCATTTCCTTGTTGCGGTCGTACTGGTGCACGATGGCGTAGGGCTGCTTGTCGAAGGTTTTGACCAGCCCGTCCTCGAACACCGGCACGGTTTCCCGCGGCATGCAGAATCCCGGCGCATCCGGGCCGACATTCGCACTGACCGCGTGCAGCAGCCAGGGAACCTGCCAGTTCACCTTCTCGGCCTTTTCCTTCCAGCCGCAAAAGGTCAGAAGCTGGTTGAAGGCGGCCTGATCACCGCTGCGCTTGGTCTGGTCGAAGTAATAGACCGCCAGCATGAAATCCATCATCGCCTCGTAGCGGCCGGCGAAATAGCCAGCGCAGCACACGGGAACCCTGGCCACACGGTCATAGGCATGGCGGCCGTAGGTTTTCAGGACGTTCCGGCGGTTCCAGGGGTCTTCATGGGTGATGCTTTCCTCACCGATGAGGAGATCCTTGCCCGGAGCAAGGTTCTCCTCCATCCAGGCGAACGGGTCCGACTGGAAGATGACGTCCCGGGCATCCGAGAACGCAACGAAGCGCACAGGCTCGCCAAGCGAATCGAGATGCTGTTTCACCAGGTGACTGGCATGGAAGAAGCGCCGGTCGTAGATCTTGTCCTTGAAGCGCAGGACGCGCTTGTTCCAGGTCCAGCGCCTGTCGGTGTAAAGCTTGCCGCCATCGGTATGGTCGGCGATTTCTTCCCGAAGCTGCGAGTAGGAATAGCGCTTCTGGCCGGCGTCATGATCGAAGGTGATGACGAGCGAGCCCATGTGCTTCATGTAGTCAACAAGGGCTTCGCTGACATTGTAAGCCACCGCGACTGTCCGGCCGCGATACCCCGTTGCCTTCAGGGAATTGTACCAGGCAGCCATGTGTTTCGGCTCATAGCCCGACACCGCCGTGACGATGACATCGTTGGCTGCTGACATTTCGGCTGACATGCGCGCTCCGGCTCGGTTCATACAGGCCCCGCCGTCCGACCGGCCGGGTTTCGGCCTGCTACCTATCCCAAACCGCGCCGGGGGGCCAGATCACGGGGAAACTTTCTGGAGTTCCAGATGTTGGTCCGCGTCAGCAGCCAGCGTTCTGAAGGATGAGCCGGGTCACTTCCTTGGGAAGTTCCAGATGCAGCATGTGGCCGGTTCGTTCGAAAATGTGCGTGGCAACGACACCCGGCAACTTGTGGGCCTGGCGCGTCGGCAGGACACGATCCTGTGTGCCCCAGAGGACCTTGATCGGCATGGGCAGGGCTGCCAGTTCGTCGCGCGGCAGGGTCTTTTGAACGCTGCCGTCGATGATCTCGTCCGCGATTGCCTCCAGTGTCGCGGCCGCGCCCGGGCGCGCGCGGCTTTCGGCAGCCGTTCTGGCGAGGAATTTCGGCAGTTTGAACTCCCAGCCGAAGAACTGCTCCAGCAGGGTTTCCATGGTGTCGGCATCCGTTGCGGCCGCATAGCGACGGAGCAGACGGTGATTGATTTCGGAGCCGAAGCCGCCCGGCGCCAGCAGGGTGAGGCTGGCCACCAGATCAGGATTGCGCAGGGCAATCAGCGCGGCCACTGCGCCGCCCATGGAATGGCCGACCAGATGGACCTTCGTCAGCTCGAGCGCCTCCAGAGACTGCCCGACAGCTTTTGCGGAAACCCCCGCATTGCCGATCCGCGGCCAGTCCAGCGCCTCGCCGTGCCCCGGCAGGTCGAACGCGATGGAGCGTTTCTTCGAAGCCAGTGCCGTCTGTATGTTGAGCCAGGTTTGCCGGTCGCCGCCGAAGCCGTGCAGCAGCACGACCGGAGCACCGTTGTCAGGGCCGGTGGCTTCCTGGTCTCTGAAAGGCAGATGGGAAGGGGCGTCGGGACGTAGATCGGTCATGTCGGTCTTTGCTTGTCGGTGGGATGAGGAAATACCTGCCGGACGGGCGGCTTTCAGAAAAGCCGGTCCAGGGTAAACAGGGGCTGGGGGTCGGTGAAGCCGTTCAGTTCGAACGACCCGGCCGGTTTTGATCGTTCGCTGGCGAAGCGGGCGATGTCTTCGGTCATCAGAACGTCGGCGCCGACGGTCTTGGTGAGGCTTTCGATCCGTGCAGCCGCATGGACCGTCTGGCCGATCACCGAAAAGGTGAGCCGGTGCGGGACGCCAATATTGCCGAACATGACGGAGCCGACGGAAAGGGCGATGCCGGCCTTTAGAACGTGTGGCAGCGCCGGGTTGGCGTTGATCGTTTTCAGACGGTTCCGGCTTTCATCCGCGGCCGACAGTGCCTGTGCGACCGCCTTGTCCAGGCTTTGTGCGCCTATGGGAAAGACGCCCAGAACGGCATCGCCGATAAAATCGAGCACTTCGCCGCCTTTTGCCAGAATTGCACCGGCTGTCGCGTCGAAATAGGTGTTCAGAAACGACAGGTAGGCATCGGGACCAAGCAGTTCCGCAATCGCGGTGGAATTGCGCATGTCGCTGAAATAGATCACCGCATCGACGGTCTGGCCGTCGCCATGGCGGATCTGGCCGCTGAGCACCTTGTTGCCGGCGATCTTGCCGAGATACGTCTCTGCGATCGTCTGGTTGATCTGCCCCTGAATGGTGGCGCGCGCGGCCAGGGCAAAGCGTTTTTGAATGTAGCGGATTGCGGTCAGTGCATCGTCGGAAAAGCCTTCGGTTTCCCGCGTTGCCCAGCTGATCACGATGCCGGAGGTGGCAATCTGGTCCTTGATGGTCGGCAGGTCGAATTCGGTCGCGATGACGATGTAATCGGAGTACCCGCTTTCCTTCAGCCGAACGAGCAAGGGAAACTCGAGCGGGGCATTGGCATTCTTGAGGCGCCGTCGCAGGACGGATTCCTGGTTGACCAGCACGGCACGGACAGGGCTTTGCAGCCACTCGTCTGTTTCTTCGGCATTGTGGGCAATCTGCTCGCGCTGGATTTCAGTGCCGTTTTCCCAGATGGCGGCTTCCGCCTCGATCAGGGGATGAAGGGTTGACCAGCCGATCATGGCGCGGTCCACAGGAACCTCGCATGCGCGCAGGCGCTCGCACATCTCTCCGAACATCGACCCCAGATCGGGCGAGCCAAGAGACTGGTCGATCAACCAGTCTTCCACACCGTCGATTTCCGCCATACTGATCATGGCGCCAAGTTAGTGTTGTTTTCGTCCGGTTTCCAGACGGCTTGTGCCAGCGTTTGCGATTAATTCGCCGGTTCGAAAACCACCTTGCCAGGCGGGATGATGACCCAGTTGACCGTGACGTCGGGAATGCTGCCGGAGGTCAGGTAGGCGAACGTTCGCGACCCTTCGCGGACAGCATCCGGATAATAGCGGCGGATTTCCTCAATCGGTGTTTCCCGGTCGCCTCGCCAGACGATCATCAGACCCTTCTCCTGGACATCCTTCGGGTCGATCCAGGGGCTGAGGGTCCGGTCATGCAGATAGAACATCGACGGGCGGCTGGCGGCCTGTGTGGTGACGTTGGCTGCCGACCACATATCGCCAGCCACATAGGCAAGATCGGTGCCCATGTGCTCCTTCCAGACGCGTGCCATGTCTTCGGCGATCGCCTTGCCGGGATAGTGGAGCCGGGTCTGCTTATGTTTCCAGTGCGGCTCCAGAACCGCCTGCCCAAACAGGATGCCCAGGAAAATCGCCTGGATCGCAACGGCGGCAACGAAGGCGCGGGCGGGAAAGGGCCAGAGTTGCGGTAGCGCCAGAAACCGCACCGCCAGGATGCCGGACAGCACGAACATGGGCGTGCCCCACATATGTTCGAACTCGTTGCCGGTAACGGCTGATGCAATCAGAACAACTGCAAGCGGCAGAACGGCAAACCAGAGCAGAAAGCGGTCGGAAGGTGTGGCCAGGGGCGTGGCAACTTCGCGCCTGCGCAGGCGAACCTGTTTCAGGCCGTGCCAGCCAAGACCGGCCAGAAGCACAAGGAACAGGCCGGCGTGATTGCCGATCTGAGCTGCCAGGAAGTTCAGCGGATTGAACAGGTGGTCGACAAAACCGTCTGCCGGATTGCTGCGGCTGGCGGCGTAGCGCAACGTCAGGAAATCCGTTTCCAGAAGCCATGCCGCGTGTGGCACCAGCAGGGCAAGGCAGACGGCTATCGTCACCCAGGGGCCCGGGCGCAGGATATGCCGCCGGGCATCGGCGAAGACCAGCGCATAAAGTCCGATTGCACCGATCAGGAGCAGCACGAAATATTTCGTATAAAGGCCGAAGGCGGCGAGGGTGCCAAGCAGGACCCAGTCGAGCAGGCGGCCTTTGTCCAAAGCCCGGTGAAACAGCAGCATCATGCCTGCCCAGATGGGGATCTGCAGGATGTTCGGGTTGAATTCCGGCAGGGGCAGCGTGAAGTAGAAGGTTACGCTGGTCAGCACGAGAGACCAGAAGGACTGCTGGCCGGAAAGTCCGAGACGGCGAGCGAGCCGCCAGATGAACAGATAGCCAAGGGCAACCGAAAGCGCGCTCAGCCAGTACCCGCCACTGAGGCCTCCCGTGAGACGATAGGTGAGCTCCAGAAGCCAGGCCTGCATCGGCGGATGTTTGGTATAGCCGAGCTGAAGTTCCCGGCCCCAGGCAAAGCCTTCAACCACGTCGAGTGGCGGGTTGGGAAAGGTCAGGGCCGGTATCAGGGCATAAAGCAGGCAGAGGCCGCCAGCGTAATAGAGGGCCGCCCTTGAAGGAGCGTTTTCGATCAGACGTATCAAGGGTCAGGTCTCGGCTGGATGGTGCGAGAAGGCCCAGAGCCGGGCTCCGGCAAAGGAAAGGGCTGGCACGATCGCGATGGAAAACAGGAGGCCGATGAGATCAGGCCAGGGGGTCAGCGTCAGCCACAGGGCCAGAACGGTGGTGTTCAGCAGGAAGCCGGAGACGGCAATCACCAGGAACCGCGCCATGCTTCTGATTGCGGTGCCCTTCCGGCGCAGGTGCGAGAAGCTCCAGAAATAGTGACCGGTGAAAGAGACACAGAAGGCGACCAGGAAGCCGCAGATATTGGCCGGATAGGCCGGAAGCATTCCAGATTGCAGCAAGCTGCCCGCCACAATGGCATGGGTCAGCGTCGCCAGCACGCCGATCACGGCGAATTTGCCGGCGGCAGCGGTTTCCGTCTTCAACTTGCCATGGCGAATTTCAGGCGCCATTGGCGGCGTCGTCCGTTTGCTTTGCGGATGGAGGTGTGTTGCCACCTTCGATGACATCCTGAACGATGAAGACCGGCCGCTGTTTCGCTTCGTTGAAAAGCCGCGCCACATATTCGCCGATCATGCCGATCGACAGCAGTTGCACACCCGAGAAGAACAGAAGCGCGACCATCAGCGATGCGTAGCCCGGGAGATCGATGCCTTCGATGAGGACGCGTAAGGTCAGATAAAGCGCATAGGTGAAGGCGCCGACAGAGATCAGGGCGCCGCCATAGAACCAGACCCGTAGCGGGAGCGTTGTGAAGCCCGTGAGGCCGTCCAGCGCAAAGTTCCAGAGCTTCCAGTAATTGAACTTGCCAGCCCCCGCCAGGCGAGGAGGGCGCTCATAGGGCAGTGCCATGGCCGGAAACCCGACCCAGGCAAACAACCCCTTCATGAAGCGATTGCGTTCCGGCAGGCGCAGCAATGCATCGATAACGCAGCGGTCGATCAGACGGAAGTCACCGGCGTTCGCGGGCATGTCGATATTGGCCAGGCGGTTGAACAGGCTGTAGAACATGCCCGCCGTGGACCGCTTCATGAGCGTGTCGGAAGACCGGTCGACCCTGAGGCCGTAGACGACATCATAGCCCGCGCGCCATCCGTCCAGCATCTGCAAAATGAGCTCCGGCGGGTCCTGCAGGTCAGCATCGATGATGACACCGATGTCTCCTTTCGCCGCCTCGAGCCCTGCGGAAAGAGCAGCTTCCTTGCCGAAATTGCGGGAAAGGCCCAGAAGCCGTCCCGGCAGGCCGTTTGCAAGCTCCTCCGACAGGATGTCCGCGGTCCTGTCACGGCTGCCGTCATCTATGAAAACATATTCGTAACGAAGGCCGCTTCGCTCGAGCACCGGCCGGGTTGCCCGCAGGAAGTGGAGGATGACTTCCTCTTCGTTAAAGACCGGTACGATGACGCTGAGCAGCGGTGCCTGCGGGCGGGCGTTTTCCCGCCGGGTGACATAGACAGTGTTAGCCGCTTTGGTGTGCATGAACATTCGTTAGCCGGTTGAAGTCGGCGGCAACCTGCCGGAATTTCACGAAAAAGGCCAGCCCTTTGACGAGGCTGGCCTTCGCGATGGTCAATTGTTCCGACTGCCGTCAGACAAGCACGCCGTGGCAGTGCTTGAACTTCTTGCCGGAGCCGCAAGGGCAGGCCTCGTTGCGGCCGACCTTGCCCCAGGTCGCAGGGTCTTCCGGGTCACGCTGCGCCGGAGGTACCGGAAGCTGGGCGTCCGCCATGGCCATCTCGTCTTCCCCGGTCAAGGGATTGATGTGATGAGCATGCATTTCCGGCTCGGCTGGCATCTGCGGTGCCTGTTCCGTTACCAGTTCGACCCGCATCAACTGCGCGGTGGTCATCTGGCGCAGCTGGGTCAGCATGGATTCAAACAGCGTGAACGCTTCGGTCTTGTATTCCTGCAGCGGGTCGCGCTGGGCGTAACCACGGAAGCCGACGACAGACCGCAGGTGATCGAGATTGGCCAGGTGCTCGCGCCACAGGTTGTCGAGCGTCTGCAGCAGCACGGCCTTTTCGACCTGACGCATGATGTCCGGGCTGTATTTGGCAACCTTTTGCGCCATGCCGGCGTCGGCCGCCTTGCGCAGGCGGTCCTTGACCTCTTCGTCGGCAATACCTTCCTCGGCCGCCCAATCCTTGATCGGCAGATCCAGGTTCAGATACTTGCGGACTTCTTCCTGAAGGCCCTCGGTATCCCACTGCTCCGGATAGGCGCGCTCGGGAATGTGCGCGGATACAAGATCGTCGATCACGTCGTGACGCATGTCGGAAACCGCGTCCTGGATCGCTTCGCTGTCCATCAGCTCGATACGCTGATCGAAGACCACCTTGCGCTGGTCGTTCATCACGTCATCGAATTTCAGCAGGTTCTTGCGGATGTCGAAGTTGCGTGCCTCGACCTTCTGCTGAGCTTTTTCAAGTGCCTTGTTGATCCACGGGTGGATGATGGCTTCGCCTTCTTCCAGTCCGAGTTTCTGCAGCATGGAATCCATGCGCTCGGACCCGAAGATGCGCATCAGGTCATCCTGCAGGGACAGGAAAAACTTGGAATGGCCCGGGTCGCCCTGGCGGCCGGAACGGCCACGCAGCTGGTTGTCGATGCGGCGGCTCTCGTGACGCTCGGTGCCGATGACATAAAGACCGCCGGCCGCAAGCGCCTTCTGCTTCATGTCCTCGACTTCGGCGCGGATCTGCGCTTCCCTGGCGCTGCGCTCTTCACCTTCCGGCATGTCGCCCAGTTCCATGGCGATCTGCATGTCGGCGTTGCCGCCGAGCTGAATGTCCGTACCGCGGCCGGCCATGTTTGTGGCAATGGTCACGGCGCCCGGCAGACCAGCCTGGGCAACGATGAAAGCTTCCTGCTCGTGGTAGCGCGCGTTGAGAACCGCGAAGACCTTGGTCTTGCCGCCTTCGTTCTTCTGCGCGGCGGCAAAAGCAGCCGGATCGCTGAGATCGATCTGCTTGTAGCCGTGCTTCTTGAGCATCTCGGCAAGATATTCGGACTTCTCGATCGACGTGGTGCCGACCAGGATCGGCTGGGCACGCTGCTTGCAGTCGTCGATCAGCTTGACGATGGCCTGGAATTTTTCCTGAACGGTCCGGTAGACCTCGTCGTCGTCATCGATCCGCTTGACGGAAACGTTGGTCGGAATTTCGACCACTTCCAGCTTGTAGATGTCGGCAAATTCGTCGGCTTCGGTGGACGCGGTACCGGTCATGCCGGCCAGCTTGCCGTACATGCGGAAATAGTTCTGGAACGTGATGGAGGCCAGCGTCTGGTTTTCCGGCTGGATGCGCACTCTCTCGCGGGCTTCCAGCGCCTGATGCAGGCCTTCGGAGAAACGGCGGCCCGGCATCATGCGGCCGGTGAACTCGTCGATGATGACCACTTCGTCGTTGCGGACGATGTAATCCTTGTCGCGCTGGAACAGCTTGTGCGCCTTCAGCGCCTGCTGCAGATGGTGCACGATGGCGACGTTCTCGACGTCATAGAGCGAATCGCCTTTCAGCAGACCGGCTTCGCCGAGCAGCTTTTCCAGCTTCTCGTTACCGGCTTCGGTGAAGGTGGTCGAACGCTGTTTTTCGTCGAGCTCGTAATCTTCTTCAGTCAGATGCGGAATGAAGGCGTCGACCGAATTGTAGAATTCGGAGCGATCTTCCAGCGGACCGGAAATGATCAGAGGCGTACGGGCTTCGTCGATCAGGATCGAATCCACTTCATCGACGATGGCATAGGCATGTCCGCGCTGAACCATGGACTGGCGGTCATGCTTCATGTTGTCGCGGAGATAATCGAAGCCGAATTCGTTGTTCGTGCCGTAGGTGACGTCAGCGGCGTAGGCTGCCCGGCGTTCTTCGTCGCTCAGGCCGTGGGTGATACAGCCGACGCTGAGGCCGAGGAATTTGTAGACCTGACCCATCCAGTCGCTGTCGCGCTGTGCCAGGTAGTCGTTGACGGTAACGACGTGAACGCCGTTTCCGGTCAGGGCGTTGAGATAGACCGGGGCGGTTGCCACAAGTGTCTTGCCCTCACCGGTGCGCATTTCTGCGATCTGTCCGGAATTGAGGACCATGCCGCCGATGAGCTGCACGTCGTAGTGTCGCTGACCGAGTGCCCTGCGGGCCGCTTCGCGGACGGTTGCGAACGCGGGAACCAAGAGGTCATCGACGCTTGCGCCGTTTTTCAGCTGGTTTCGGAACTCGTCGGTCTTGGCTCTGAGAGCGTCGTCCGAAAGAGCCTGGATCTCAGACTCCAGGGCGTTGATCTGTTCGACCTTTGCCCGAAATGTCTTCACCTTCCGGTCGTTCGCCGAACCGAAAATCTTACGTGCTAAAGCGCCAAGGCCAGCCATGTGGCGGTCCTTCCCTACCGGGCGGCGCCAACTGGCAAAGAGGCGCCTGCCCATGAAATCGTCTCAATTGCTGTCCACGTTGCCGCCTGGCGCAGAGCGCTGGCCGGCATTCGCGGCCGAAAAGATGCCTTCCCGGCGCTACGGCCAGGACGCCCGACAGATAAGAGGGGGCTGAATGCTTGTCAACGCCGCAGGAATGCGCAATGTAGCCACGCCCCTGCAAGACAGGGGAAAGAAAGATTACTGTTCCGATACGTAAAGGACTACTCATGTTCCGAATTTCGATGCGCAGGCCGGCTCAGGCGCTTGCCGTTTCTCTCCTGGCGCTGTCGCTCGGATCCACCGTTCTGTCCGCTGCAGAACCGGACGATGTGGTCGCGAAAGTTGGCGACACGGAAATCACCGAAGCCGATCTCGCCTTTGCTGCGCAGGACCTTGGCAAGGAATTGCAGCGGTTCCCGCCGGCACAGTGGCGCAAGCTTCTTCTGGACGTCATGGTCGACATGGAACTGATGGCGCATGCTGCTCGTGAAGATGGCCTGGACAAGGATCCGGACTTCGAGCGCCAGCTCGACTTCCTGAAACTGCGTGCCTTGCGGAACGCTTACCTTGCCCAGAAAATCGACGGTGCCGTAACCGACGAAGAGGTTCAGGCGGCATACGACAAGGAATTCGCCGACTTCGAAGGTCCGGAAGAAATCAACGCCCGTCACATCCTGGTGAAGGAAAAGGCTGAAGCTGAAGCCCTTATTGCCGAACTGGACGGTGGCGCGGACTTCGCTGAACTGGCTCGCGAAAAATCTACTGGTCCGTCCGGTCCCAATGGCGGCAGCCTGGGGTACTTCGTCAAGGGTCAGATGGTTCCGCCGTTCGAGGCTGCGGCTTTTGCGCTGGAGCCGGGCACCTATACCAAGGAGCCTGTCGAAACCCAGTTCGGCTGGCACGTGATCAAGCTTGAAGACAAGCGTCGTCAGGAAAAGCCGGCGTTCGAGGAAGTCGCAAACGGTCTGCGCCAGCAGCTGATGCGCGAGCGCTATGACGCCCGCATGGCCGAGCTGAAGGATCAGGTTGCAGTCGAAATCCTCGATGAAGCCCTGGCCAAGTCCGAAGAAGAAGGTGCTGCTGCCGAAGACGGTGCGGCGAAGACCGAATAAGGCAAACGCTGCCTGAAATCAGAAAGCCCGGCAGTCAGACTGCCGGGCTTTTTTGCAGCCTTTGTGCACCACGCCCGAAAAGGCTTGAAAAGGCTTGCCTTTGTCCCATGCTTACGGCAAGAGCATCCAGTGTTCAGGCGAGCGCTGACAAGGTGCTCGCACGCATTTGAATGGATCAATGTCCGGACGGTCAAACGATCTCGATTGAGCGCCCGTTGATCCGGAACTTTGTATCATCTGACCGGGACCGCCTTGATGTCGACCACCGTATCTCCCCTTGCACCCAAGTCCTATCCCGAGATGCCGGAGATCGAGGGTGTTCAGTTCGCGACCGCCTCTGCCGGGATCAAGTACAAGGGCCGGACCGACGTCCTGCTGGCAACGGTTGCCGAGGGAACGGCCGTCGCAGGGGTCTTCACCCGTTCCAAGTGTTCTTCCGCGCCGGTTGACTGGTGCAAGGCTCGGGTCGGTGGCGGCAAGGCCCGCGCGCTCCTGGTCAATTCCGGCAATGCCAATGCCTTTACCGGCAAGAAGGGCAAGGCAGCTGTTGAACTGTCTGCCGAAATCGTCTCCAGGGAGCTTGGCTGCAGCGAAGGTGAAATCTTCCTGGCATCAACCGGCGTGATCGGCGAACCGCTTCCGGCGGACAAGTTTTCCGGTGTCATCGGAGAATTGAAGGCCAACCAGGGCAGCGCGAGCTGGCTGGATGCGGCCAAGGCGATCATGACCACTGACACCTATCCGAAGGTCTCCACTGCAAGCGTTGAACTGGATGGTGTTACCGTGACGATCAACGGCATTGCCAAGGGCGCAGGGATGATTGCGCCGGACATGGCCACCATGCTGTCGTTCATCTATACCGACGCTCCGATCGCTCCGTCTGTTCTCCAGGCTCTGCTCAGCGGGGAAGTCGACGGCAGCTTCAACGCGGTGACCGTCGACAGCGATACGTCCACCTCCGATACGGTTCTTCTGTTCGCGACCGGTGCAGCCGGCAAAAAGGGCGTGGAGAGCGTTGCCTCGCTCGATGATCCGCGCGTCGATGTGCTGAGGGCCGCTCTTGGCGACGTCATGCTGGACCTTTCCCATCAGATCGTCCGTGACGGTGAAGGCGCACGCAAATTCGTGGAAGTGCGGGTTGAAGGTGCCGAAAGCGATGGGTCCGCAAAGCGGATCGCGCTGTCGATTGCCAATTCACCGCTGGTCAAGACGGCAATCGCCGGCGAAGACGCCAACTGGGGGCGCGTCGTCATGGCCGTCGGCAAGGCTGGTGAGCCGGCCGACCGCGACAAGCTGGCCATCTGGTTCGGCGATGTGCGGGTGGCCGTGGAAGGTGAACGCGATCCAGACTACAGCGAAGCGGCGGCTTCTGCCGTTATGGAGCAGGAAGACATTGTCATCCGGGTCGATCTCGGTCTCGGCAGTGGCCAGGCGGCGGTCTGGACCTGTGATCTCACCAAGGAATATGTCGCCATTAATGGCGACTACCGGAGCTGAGTATCCCTAGCAGTTCTGACGGTACTGCCCGCAAACGTGCTTAACCGCGCGTTAATTCAGCGTTTCAGGATTGGACAATCTGCCAATGACCAAGATCGTGCTCGTCGCCGCTTGCGCCCTTGTGGATGCGGATGGCCGCATTCTTCTGGCGCAGCGGCCCGAAGGCAAATCCATGGCCGGACTGTGGGAATTCCCCGGCGGCAAGGTCGAACTAGGTGAGCGTCCCGAGGAGACGCTGATACGCGAGCTGGAGGAAGAGCTCGGCATTGAAGTTAACGAAGCGTGTCTGGCGCCACTTACTTTTGCCAGCCACTCTTACGAAGATTTTCACCTACTTATGCCATTGTTCATTTGCCGCAGGTGGAATGGAACTCCACTCGGCAAGGAAGGCCAGGCGTTGAAATGGGTGCGGGCTGTCAGGCTGAGGGATTATCCGATGCCTGCCGCTGATGAACCTCTGATACCCCATCTCCTGGATGCCGTTTAAGCCCGTTTGTTCAAACCCCCGGGGGGCACATGCCGTTTCGATTTCAAACCGTCGCAGACCGCATGTTGCAGGCCTTTCGCCGAGGAAGAGCTTTCGGAGATGACGAGCACGGCGCGACCATGATCGAATACGGCCTGATTGTCGGTTTCATCAGCATTGTCGTCCTGGTCGCCATGACCGCTATCGGTACTGCCATGCGCACCGATATCTTCGGAACAATTTCGACTGCTCTGCAAGGTGTGCTCGGTTCCAGCTGAGCCGGGCCGTCGGCTACCTCTAGTCGCCTATTTTCCGTTCCTGAACGCCAAGCGCGTCTGCGAGCCGTGTCTTGGCCGAGCCGGGGCGCAACGGTTTCTGCTGGCTTTCATGCGGCGCCCAGCCCGACAGGGTTACCAGTGAAAATGTCGCCCGGATCCTGCCGTCCGCATCAGCGTGGTTCTGCGCATAAATTTCGGCCGCACGCAGCAGTACCTGTCGAGACAGCGGCTTTCTGCTGCGGTCTTTCAACACGGATGTTGCACCCATGGCCCTGAGATCCGCCAGCAGTGCGAACATCGTATCATAGCGCACCGTCAGACTGTCCAGATCCGTGACCGGAAGCGCAAAGCCTGCCCTTTGAAGCAGGCTGCCGAGGTCACGTGTGTCGGCAAACGGCAACACCCTTGCAGCTGCACCGCCTTTTACTTCCAGCTCAGCCCGCGTGAGGCTGTCGCGCAGTTCGCTCAAGGTGCCGGCTCCGGGCAAGGTTGCCAGAAAAAGGCCGTCCGGTTTCAAGGCACGGCGGAGCTGTACCAGTGTGCCCGGCAGGTCGTTGACGAATTGGAGGTTGAGAGCGGAGACGATCAGATCCACCGACTGGTCGCTAAATGGGATCAGGGCGTCATCGAAGACAAGGTCGGGTGCAGCAAGGCTCGGGTCGGCAGCAAACAGATCTGCGCGCAACACGAGGTCAGCCTTGCCGGACTGCCGGATTGCTTCGCTCACGTGAGCGCAGTGCCCACCGAGATCTACAGCAACCGGAAACCGCCGATTGACCAGCAGCAGGCGGTCCTGCAGATCTTCGCTGACGGCTTTCAGCAGAAAGTCCGCGCCCGGTTTGGCAGCCATCAGCGCCCGCAGGCGGCAGGTGCGGAAGAAGGAGCGGTCGAAGAGATCTGGTTGTGCGGTCACGGCAATCCCGGTTGTCATCGAACTTATCGCGGTCACATATGGTATCCGTCCGCCAAGGTCAAAGGCGCAAGGGTCGCGCCAGGCGGCTTGCGGAGCAGGCTTCCAGAAAGTTCAGGCCAGTTCCTGCTTGTTTGGGCTGGCCAGATTTGTGTTTTCAGTGCCAAGGTATTCCTCAGTTTGAAGAATTATTCCCATCGGGTGCCATTGGGGAGCGGTTTTGCGAAGCCTTGCGATGAACATTGCCGGCCTGCCGGAAGTCGCGGCGCGATTTGCGCTCGATTTCGTGCTGCCGCAGCGCTGCTTCAGCTGCGATGCGCGGGTGTCCGAGCAGACAGGATTGTGCGCGGAATGCTGGTCCCGGATGCCGTTCCTGGAGCGGCCCTGGTGTCAGCGGCTCGGTATTCCTTTCTCCTATGATGTCGGCGACGGTGCCTGGAGCCCGCAGGCGATCGCCTCGCCGCCTGTGTTCGACAGGTTGCGGGCGGTCGCCTTTTATGATGGTCCTGCCCGGCAGATGGTGCATGCGCTGAAGTTTTCCGGGCGGCGGGAACTTGCCCGTCCGATGGCACGCTGGATGGCGCGTTCCGGCAGCGAACTTCTGAGCAGGGACAGCCTGCTGGTGCCGGTGCCACTGCACTGGATGCGACTGCTGCAGCGCCGGTTCAACCAGGCGGCAGATCTGGCGAAGGAAGTTGCCCGCGAATGCGGTGGTCAGTTCGAACCGCAGGTCCTCAGGCGGCAAAAGCGTACGCGCCGGCAAGTTGGCCTGTCAGCCAAGGACCGCCACAAGAATGTCCGCTCGGCGTTCAAGGTCGATGGTGTCCGGGCCGATCTGGTTCAGGGGCGTCACGTTGTGTTGATCGATGATGTGCTGACGACCGGTTCAACGGTGTCGGCCTGCTGTAAATGCCTGCTTTCTTCAGGGGCAGCTTCCGTCGACGTGCTCACATTTGCGCAAGTCGACCCTGCTTTGCGCTCGGGCAACTCGACCTGATCCCGACGGTCTTCCTCTTGAGTTTTCGCCGCGCGCTCGCATATAACGCCCGGATTTGGTGTGCGGCGGTGCGGGAAAAAGCGTGCAGCTGCCAAAAAGCAAGGAAAAGACCTGATGGCTGAAGTGGTGATCTATACGCGCCAGCTCTGCGGCTTCTGCACGGCGGCCAAGCGGCTGCTGGACAAGAAAGGCGTTGCCTACACGGAACACGATGCCACGTTCGATCCAGGCCTGCGCAAGGAAATGGTGCAGAAGGCCAATGGTCATTCAACCTTCCCGCAGGTCTTCGTCGGCAAAACCCATGTGGGCGGCTGCGACGATCTTCACGATCTGGAACGTGCAGGTAAACTGGACGCATTGCTCGCGTCCTGATTTACTGAACGAACAACCTTACCTATCAGGACGGAGACAGCGGTCGGATGACCTCATTCACGGCAGCATGCATTCAGCTGCGCAGCGGCAAGACGATTTCGGACAACGCCGATGCTGCGGAAGACCTGATCCGGGCAGCGGCAAAGGATGGCGCGCAATTCGTTCAAACGCCTGAAATGTCCAATGTTCTGGTGCGCAGCCGCGAAGAACTGCTGGAGCGGATTTCCGATGCCGAAGACGACCTGTTCCTGAAAAGAGCACGTGCGCTTGCAGCCGAGCTGGGCATCTATCTGCATCTGGGGTCGCTGGCCGTGCTTGCCGGCAACGGCAAGGTCGCCAACCGTGCCTTTCTGATCGGGCCTGACGGCAAGATCCTTGCGACCTACGACAAGATCCACATGTTCGACGTGGACCTGCCAAATGGCGAAAGCTGGCGCGAGTCCGCAACCTATGAACCTGGAACACAGACGGTCATCGCGGATCTGCCCTTTGCCAAGGTCGGTATGGCTGTCTGTTACGATATAAGATTTCCGGCAATTTTCCGGACCCAGGCTCGTCAGGGTGCACAGGTTCTGACGGGGCCGGCAGCCTTTACCCGCCAGACCGGGCAGGCGCATTGGCACGTACTGCAGCGCTCCCGCGCCATTGAAAACGGTGCCTACGTGATTTCGGCTGCACAGGGCGGTACGCATGAAGACGGGCGTGAAACCTATGGTCACAGCCTGATTGTCGACCCCTGGGGTGCCGTGATCGCCGAGATAGACAATGATGATCCCGGCTACGTTCTCGCCGAGATCGACACCCAGAAGGTTGCCGATGCGCGGGCGCGCATCCCTGCGATCGCCAACGAGCGGGATTTCGTCTGCTGTCACGCGGATGGTCTGAAGGAGATTTCGGCGTGATCAAATACACGCTCGTTTGCGACAGTGCACATTCCTTCGAAGGCTGGTTCCGCAATTCCGATGATTTCGACGCGCAGTGTGCGCGAAAACTGGTTGTCTGCCCGATCTGCGGAGCAACCAGCGTTCAGAAAGGTTTGATGGCGCCGGCAGTTTCAACCGCACGCAAGCGGGAGGCGCTTGTCGGTGCCGCGCAGGCGGAAATGCAGTCGGTGGCCGCAGCCGCTGCCAACAAGGCCGATGCGCCGACGGCAGCTGCCTCGACCGAAATGCGCCCGTCCGCCCTGTTGCCTCAGGATGTGCAGCAGAAGGAAATCCTCGAAGCTCTTCGGCTGGTGCGTGCGCGTATCGTCGAAAGTTCGGAAAACGTCGGTCAGAATTTTGCGGCGGAAGCCCGCAAGATCCACTATGGCGAAGCTGAAGAACGCAGCATCTATGGCGAGACAACGCCCAAGGATGTCGAGGCATTGCTTGACGAGGGCATCCAGGTGTTCGCACTTCCTGAACTGCCTGACGACAAGAACTGAGTTCAGGCGGCTTTCAGCGTGAAGTTCGGAGCGTACCCAGGAAAGGGGCGGGAGCTTCGCGCCCGGGTTGCCGGCCTCTGCAATTTCCCTGCTGTTGCGATTTCTCAGCCGTTTCACTGGAAGTTTAGTTTGCCGGGAAAGAGGCGTTTCTCTTTCGGTAGTCTCAGATGAAGATTACGTAAAAGAAAATATATTGCGTTTATGTAGTGGGATTGTTCCAAGAAATTTCTTACGTAGTGTTAATCATTATTAATTATTTTGGATATTTAAAATTTACATCGACTTGGGAACTTTTTCGGGTTGTCGGTGTTGAATATTGAAACAAACATTTATAATCATGATGCTGTGCCGAGGTTCCCGATGTCGATGACTGAGATGAACATGCCCGATACGATACGTGTAATGGTGGCGGAAGATGAGCCGCTGATCGCCTGGATGCTGGAAGATATCCTGTCTGGCATGGGTTTGCAGGTTGTCGGGCCATTCGCGACCGTTGCCGAGGCACGTTCCTGCGTGTCTTCAGAGCCGCCAGAGTTGGCACTTCTGGATGTCGATCTGGCCGATGGCGTTGTCTATCCGCTGGCCGACACGCTGCATGCTCAGCAAGTGCCGATCATCTTTCATACCGGTAATACGGACAAGGTGGACCTGAAGAATCGCTACGGAGGGGCTGAAGTCGTTCCGAAGCCGTCGAACCCCAAGCGGTTGCAGATTGCCGTGGAAACGGCCCGGACGCTGCTCAAACGGGCGTAAGCGGGCCCTTCAGAGCGCGCTTTGCTGATCGGTTTGGGACGCAGGCGTCTTCCTGGCTTCCGAATTGTGCAGTTTCGCCGCGGTTTCACCGGGTGCCGGTGGAGCCTGGCGAATGGAATTTTCCGTGACAACCAAAACGAAAACCTGCTTCAGCCCGGGGGATGAAGCAGGTTAATCGGTATAGGCCGGTCTGGCGAGGACGTCAGGGTTTCGCTGAAGCCGGTTTGCGCCGCGCCTGCGCCGGTTTCAGCGCAGCCTTGGTTTCTTCCAGGCTTTCTTCTGCAGCCTTGCTCATCTCGTTGACGCTTTCCATCGCCGTTTCATTGAGCTCTTCAACCACGGCGGCGCTTTCTGAAAAGCTGTCGCGGAAGAGGGCAGCCTGCTTTTCGAAATGGTCCTGATATTCGCTCGCCATTCTGGAATAGAAATCCTGCAGGGTTGCCATGGTTTCTTCCGGCGCGGCGCACTGGCTGAGGGACTTGGCGCATTCCATGTCCTGGTGCAGCCGGTGGCTGACGAAATTCATGTGGTCATCAAACGCCTTTTCGGCATGGGACCACATGGTCTTGCCCACTTTCTGGAAACTTGCGATGGCCTTGGCTTCAATGCGGTCTTCGCGCTCGGCAAACGCCCAGTTGGAAAAGGCAGGCATTGGCCATTCGGTTGGTGCCGGCCATTCCGGCAGCTTGGGCCATTCGGCCATCATGGCGCTGAAGTCGAAGGCACCTGTATTGCTTTTCGTCGGCATGAAAGATCCTCCGGTTGTTCGTGTGACGTCCTGCGGCTGGCCATGGCGTTCTTCGCCGGCTTGCCGTCCCCGGACCTGCGCATTCTGTCATTGCCAGCGCAGGGCCCCGCTCCAAAGGTGACGTAACTGTACCTTTGCATCAAGGCCAAGCTTTGACACGGATCAAATCGCATACCGATTCTTACGTAAAAGGCATTTGTGCCGCAGGTTTGTGCAGCCGATTTGCGGGGTTAAGGGCGATTGAGAAAATCGCGCAGTGTCGCGGTTACCTTTTCAGGGGCTTCAAGAGGCGACAGGTGCCCACTGCCTTGGATCACCGCCAATTCGCTTTGAGGAATGTGGTCGTGGATTTCCTGCGAGATTTCAACCGGTGTGAGCCGGTCGCCATCACCGACCAGCACAAGCGTGGGGCATGCGATTTCGCCGAGACGGGGACGGGAATCGATGCGGTTGATAAGCGCGGTCTGCTGGCGGATGAAGGCCTCGGGCCCGGTTTCCTGCGCCATCTCGACGACGATTGCCTTCAGCTCTTCGTCTTCCTCGCGCTTTTCATGAACGAACCCAGGGTAAAGCAGGTGGGGAACCTTGGAAAAGCCCTTCTTGCGAGTCAGGTCGATGAGGAACTGCCTGCGCTCCGACTGGTCGGGCGTATCTGGCCGGGAGTTGGTGTCCAGAAGGGCAAGCTTGCCAACCCGCTCCGGCGCTTCGCGCAGGATTTCCATGGCGACATAGCCGCCCATGGACAAGGCGATAAGGGAAAACCGCTCTGGTGCTTTTTCCAGGATGCTGGCGGCGATCGCCTTGATGCTGTCGTGTTCGCGGTGGTTTGCCACCATGATCGGTCGGTCGGCAAAGGCAACTATCTGCGGGGCGTAGAGCGCTTCAGTGCACAGAAGGCCCGGTACGAACAGGATCGGATCGCTCATCAGCTGTCTTTCGCCCGTTCCGCCAGCAGCATGTAGTTCACGTCCATATCGCGCGATCTGGCCCAGGTGTCTGTCAGCGGATTGTAGGTGACGCCGCAACGGTCGATCATGGTGAGCCCGGCGGTCTGAAGCGGGCCTTCGATTTCGGAAGGGCGGACCAGCTTTTCGTAGGAATGTGTGCCCTTCGGCAACCAGCGCAGGACGTATTCGGCGCCGACGATGGCAAGTGCATAGGCTTTCAGCGTGCGATTGATGGTCGCGACGAACATCAGCCCACCCGGACGGACCATTTGAGCGGTGGCCTCCAGGAACAGAGGTACGTCGGCGACGTGCTCGACCACTTCCATGTTGAACACAACGTCGAAGGTCTCCCCCGCCGCTGCCAATGCTTCCGCTGTTTCTGCCCTGTAGTCGATTTCAAGGCCGGAGGTCTTCATGTGAAGGCGGGCGATCTCGATGTTGGTTTCGGACGGGTCCGCGCCGACCATATCGGCACCGAGACGTGCCATCGGTTCGCTCAACAGGCCGCCGCCACAGCCGATATCGAGGCAGCGCAGCCCCTTGAACGCGTCCGTGGTCTTCGGATTGCGGTCGAAATGCCGGCAGACATGTTCCTTGATGTAGCCCAGCCGCACCGGGCTGAACTTGTGCAAGGGCTTGAACTTGCCCGTCGGGTCCCACCACTCTTCTGCCATGGCGGAAAAGCGCGCGACTTCCTCGCTGTCGATCGTGCTTCTGGTTTCCTGAGCCCTGCCAGTCATCGGACGGTCCTTTCAAGAGCGTGAAGCGGCTTGGCGCTTCGCCTGGTCATTCAACGGTTCGAAGTCGTTCCAAGGTCTGAGACTATTTGTCAAGACACCCAGTTGCAGCAAAGGAACGCAGCCTGTATGCATGTGCGCCGATCCCAGAGGCGCAACAGCGCTTCCAGACACGACTATAAAGAATACGAGTGGTATGGCCCGACTGGTTTTAAAATTTGGCGGGACTTCGGTTGCCGATCTCGATCGCATCCGTAACGTCGCCCGCCATGTCAAACGGGAAGTGGACGCCGGCCATCAGGTCGCGGTGGTAGTTTCGGCCATGGCCGGACAGACCAACAAGCTGGTGGAGTTTTGCCGTGAGGCATCACCGCTCCACGATGCCCGCGAATATGATGCCGTGGTTGCTTCCGGCGAGCAGGTGACGTCCGGTCTCCTGGCCATCGTGCTGCAGGACATGGGCGTCAACGCCCGGTCGTGGCAAGGCTGGCAGGTGCCGATCAAGACCGACGAGAACCACGGTGCGGCCCGCATCCGCGATATCGAGGGCAGCTTCCTGAGCGAGCGTCTCGAGCAGGGCCAGGTGGCCGTGCTCGCGGGCTTCCAGGGTGTGGCGCCGGACAACCGAATCGCGACCCTGGGTCGTGGCGGGTCCGACACCAGCGCCGTTGCCATCGCCGCTGCCATCAAGGCCGACCGCTGTGATATCTATACCGATGTCGACGGCGTCTACACCACCGATCCGCGCATCGTGCCCAAGGCGCAGCGTCTTGACCGGGTGTCTTTCGAGGAAATGCTCGAAATGGCCTCGCTCGGCGCCAAGGTGCTCCAGGTGCGCTCCGTGGAAATGGCCATGGTTCATGGCGTCAGAACATTCGTGCGCTCCAGCTTTGACGATCCGGATGCGCCCCAGGTCGGCGAGAACGGCCTTCCGATTGGAACTCTTATTTGCGACGAGGATGAACTCGTGGAACAGCAGGTTGTCACCGGCATCGCCTATGCCAAGGACGAAGCCCAGATCTCTCTTCGTGACGTTGCCGACAAGCCGGGTGTCGCCGAATCCGTGTTCGGTCCGCTGGCGGATGCCAACATCAACGTCGACATGATCGTCCAGAACATTTCGCCGGATGGCAAGACCACCGACATCACCTTCACGGTTCCCGAAGGCGATTTCGAACGCGCCAACAAGGTGCTGGAAGACAATCGCGGCGTCATCGGTTTCCAGAACCTTGAGGGCGCCCGTGACGTGGTGAAAGTCTCCGTCATCGGCATCGGCATGCGCTCGCATGCAGGCATCGCGGCCCAGTGTTTCCGCGGCCTCGCGTCCAAGGGTATCAACATCCGAGCCATCACCACATCCGAGATCAAGATCTCTGTGCTTATTGATTCAGCATATGCAGAACTTGCGGTGCGGACTCTGCATTCGCTATACGGGTTGGACGGATAGTTCATCCGGGAGGCAGGCCCCTGTAGAAAAGGGGCCTGTTTGAAGCGGGATCAACGGGGGCGCTATGCGCAGCAACCTAGCCGGACCGCGCCTTCTGCTCCGCCGGCTTCGCGAAGTCATGGCGGAGCCGATCACGGCGCAGGAGCGACTCGACAAGATCGTGGTGTTGATCGCCTCGAACGTCGTCGCGGAAGTCTGTTCCGTTTATATCCTGCGCGCCGATGGTGTTCTCGAACTCTATGCGACCGAAGGTCTGAAGAGCGAAGCGGTTCACAATGCGTCGCTGCGCGTCGGCCAGGGTCTTGTCGGCCTGATCGCGGCCGAAGCCCGGCCGCTGAACCTGCCCAACGCCAGTGCCCACCCGGGCTTTGCCTATCTGCCGGAAACGGGTGAAGAGGCCTATAATTCCTTCCTCGGTGTGCCGATCCTGAGAGCCGGCCGCACGCTTGGCGTTCTTGTCGTCCAGAACAAGTCTCACCGGACCTATCTGGAAGACGAAGTCGAAGCGCTGCAGACGACGGCCATGGTGATCGCCGAAATGGTCGCCGCCGGTGAACTGGAAGCCATTTCCCAGAAGGCCACCGGTCTGGATCTTTCCCGGCCGATCACCTCCAACGGTGTTGGCCTTGCCGAAGGTGTCGGCCTCGGTCATGTGGTTCTGCATGAGCCGCGTGTCGTCGTCACGAACCTGATCGCGGAAGATACGGACCGGGAAAAGGGGCGTCTGGAAGCTGCCATCAACCGGCTGCGTCTTTCGATCGACGATCTGCTGGCCAGCGGAGAAATCGCGGCCATCGGCGAGCACCGCGAGGTGCTGGAAGCCTACCGCATGTTCGCTTACGACCGCGGCTGGATCCGGAAGATCGAGGAAGCGATCCGCAACGGCCTGACCGCCGAGGCTGCCGTCGAAAAGGTCCAGAGCGACACGCGCGCCCGGATGCTTCGCCAGACCGATCCGTATCTGCGTGAGCGCCTGCACGACCTCGACGACCTTGCCCACAGGCTTATTCGCGAACTCATGGGCCGCGAACACGGCCCGGGCCTGGATGAACTGCCCCAGGATGCGATCGTCGTCGGCCGCAACATGGGTGCGGCGGAACTGCTGGACTACGGTCGCGACCGCATTCGCGGCCTGGTGCTGGAAGAAGGCGGTCCGACAAGCCACGTGACCATCGTTGCCCGGGCACTCGGCATCCCGACGGTCGGACTCGTGGATGATATCGTCAGCCTGGCCGATGGCGGCGACGCGATCATCGTGGATGGCGACACCGGCGAAGTGCACTTGCGCCCGGCCGCCGATCTGGAAAACGCCTATGCGGAAAAAGTCCGCTTCCGTGCGCGGCGACAGGCCCAGTATCGGCGCCTGCGCAACAAGCCGTCCGTCACGCGGGACGGTGTCGACATCTCGCTTCAGATGAATGCGGGTCTTCTGGTCGATCTGCCGCACCTGGATGAGGCAGGCGCGGCCGGGGTAGGCCTTTTCCGCACCGAACTGCAGTTCATGGTGGCGTCTTCGTTCCCGCGCATGCGGGAGCAGCAGTCCCAGTACAGCCAGGTTCTCGATGCGGCGGCGGGCCGACCGGTTACGTTCCGGTCGCTCGATATCGGTGGTGACAAGGTGCTGCCGTACCTGCGCTCGATCCAGGAGGAAAACCCGGCGATGGGCTGGCGCGCACTGCGCCTCGGCCTTGATCGGCCGGGCCTGCTCAGAACCCAGATCCGGGCCTTGCTGCATGCGGCCGCCGGCCGAGACCTGAAACTGATGTTCCCGATGGTTGCCGTGGTCGATGAATTCCTGCAGGCCAAATCGCTGGTGGACAAGGAAGTCAAACACCTGCGCCGCCACGGTCACGCCACGCCGGAAAACATCCGCCTGGGCGTGATGGTGGAAGTGCCTTCGCTGCTGTTCCAACTGGAAGAACTGATGAGCCATGTCGACTTCGTGTCTGTCGGTTCCAACGATCTGTTCCAGTTCTTCTGCGCCGTCGACCGGGGCAACACGCGTGTTGCCGACAGGTTCGACACATTGGGTGTCGGCTTCCTCCGGGCCTTGAAATCCATCGTGGATGCCGCAAATAAGGCTCATGTGCCCGTGACCCTTTGCGGAGAGCTTGCTGGCCGTCCACTTGAAGGCATGGCGTTGATAGGCCTGGGCTTCAGGGACCTTTCCATGTCGCCCGCGTCTCTTGGGCCGGTGAAAGCCATGCTTCGGACCCTTGATGCCGGTCGCCTGTCCGCCAGGTTGCTGCCGCGACTGGAGCCGGGACACGATGACAGCAACATACGGGAAGTGTTGAAGCGCTTTGCCGCCGAAACCGATGTTGCCCTTTAGCGCTAACGGGCGTAACTCACCGTCAAAGCGATAATTTCTGGAGAATCAGCGCGTATGCTGGCGCGTCACAAACTTGATACCCTGCTGGACCGGTTCGCTGAACTCGAACACATGATGTCCGCCAATCCGGATCCGGGCGCTTATGTAAAGCTGTCGCGGGAATATGCCGGACTGGAGCCGTTGGTCGGCAAAATCCGTGCGTTGATCAAGGCGGAACAGGATCTGGCCGGTGCAAAGTCACTGGTGCAGGATCCGTCCTCCGACGCGGAAATGCGCGAGCTTGCCGAAATGGAGCGCGACGAGCTGGAAGAGCGCGTCGAAGAACTGGCCCAGGATGTACGCATCGGGCTGCTGCCGAAGGACGAGGCGGACTCCAACGATGCC
Source organism: Roseibium sp. RP-7 (assembly GCF_053005225.1). Classification (NCBI taxonomy): domain Bacteria; kingdom Pseudomonadati; phylum Pseudomonadota; class Alphaproteobacteria; order Hyphomicrobiales; family Stappiaceae; genus Roseibium; species Roseibium sp. RP-7. Next base: position 13,028 of record NZ_JBRKQA010000003.1, on the reverse strand, counting down.
ATCCTGGAAGTGCGGGCGGGGACCGGCGGCGACGAGGCGGCTCTCTTTGCCGGTGATCTCTTCCGCATGTACCAGCGTTATGCCGAACTTCAGGGCTGGAAGGTGGAAATCCTGTCTGCCAGCGAAGGTGAAGTCGGCGGCTACAAGGAAGTGATCGCGTCCGTTTCCGGCGACAACGTTTTTGCCAAGATGAAATTCGAGTCCGGTGTTCACCGGGTGCAACGGGTGCCTGCGACCGAGTCGGGCGGACGTATTCATACGTCGGCGGCAACCGTTGCCGTGCTGCCTCAGGCGGAGGACGTCGATATCGACGTTCAGGAGAGCGACTTGAGGATCGACACCTATCGCGCATCGGGCGCAGGTGGTCAGCACGTCAACACGACCGATTCTGCAGTGCGCATCACGCACTTGCCGACGGGTATCGTCGTTGCCGTTCAGGACGAACGCTCGCAGCACAAGAACAAGGCGCGAGCCATGCAGCTTCTGCGGGCGCGCATCTATGACGAGGAGCGCGAGCGGGCTGCGAGCGAGCGGACCGAAGCCCGGCGGTTGCAGGTCGGGTCCGGCGATCGGTCCGAGCGGATCCGCACCTACAACTACCCGCAGGGCCGCGTGACGGATCATCGTATCGGCTTGACGCTCTACAAGCTGGAGCAGATCCTTTCGGGGGAGGCGCTTGGCGAAGTCATCGAGCCGTTGATCCTGGACCACCAGACCAATCTTCTGGCAACCGAAGAGGCCTGAGGTGACCATCGGCCAGCTTTACCGGTCCGTGCGCGACCGGTTTCGGGTGGCCGGTTTGCCGACACCGGAACTGGATGCAAGGCTTCTGGTCAGCGCGGCGCTCGAGCTGCCCCTGTCGGATCTTGTCTTTCGTGAACAGGAAGAGGCTGCACCTGGTGCGGCCGAACTTGCAGAGGCCCATGCGCAGAAACGCCTGGATGGGATGCCCGTCGGCCGGATACTCGGGGAGCGGGATTTCTACGGCCGGCGATTTCATTTGAACGAGGCAACGCTGGAGCCCCGGCCGGACACTGAAACCCTGATCGATGCCGTGCTTGAAAGATGTGCTCCTGAAGAAGCACCGTTTATCTGCGATATCGGCACGGGTACGGGAGCGATCGCCGTCACGTTGCTGGCCGAGTTGCCCCGAAGCCGGATGATCGCGGTGGACCTGTCGGAACAGGCGCTCGAATGTGCTGCAGGCAACGCGTCTCTGCACGGCGTGGAAGACCGGTTTCTTCCCGTGCGGGCGGACTATACCTCCGCCCTGCGGCCGGAAAGCGGCTTCGACTGGGTTGTCAGCAACCCGCCCTATATCCGCAGCGCTGTCCTCGCCGAACTGTCGCGCGAAGTGATTCAGCATGACCCGAAGCTTGCTCTTGATGGCGGTGAGGACGGCCTGACAGCCTATGTTCGTATCGTCGCGGATGCTGTGAAGCTGCTGCGCCCGGGCGGTTGGATCGCTCTCGAAATCGGCTTCGATCAAGGAGAGGATCTGGAAAAACAGCTGCGTCATCATGGCTTTGTAGAGATTGAAATCATTAAAGATCTTTCCGGAAACGACCGTGTTGTGGTGGGGCGCAGGCTCTAATTTTGCGGATTTGATCCAAAGGCGAAAAAGCACTTGGAAATCGCAACGGAAACGGGTACGTTCCTCTTGCCGAGACCGGAAATGTTATCAGCGTTTAGCGGGGCATGCGCATCCGGCAGCTGGGAACCGGCGCAACTTCAGCGTTTTGGAAACCGTTGCAAATCGGACTATCCGGTGTTTCGGACTGTCGAAGAAAAAGACAATCGCGTTGGCCATCGGCCTTTAGCGCGCTGCGTATGTTTTCAATGACAGCCGCTAACCAGCATTGTTGGTTTCGGCAGGTATTTCGTGTCGGTTTTAGGCAATTCCGATGTTGGGTCAGCGTCAAGCTGACCGCCGTTCCTTAAGAGAAAACGGCAGGATGAGACCAGGTAATCAAAGCAATAAGCGTATGCGCGGACGGGGCCGCAAGGGCCCAAATCCGTTAACCCGGACTTACGAATCAAACGGTCCTGATGTGAAAATCCGCGGTACTGCGATGCACGTTGCAGAGAAGTACCAGCAGCTTGCACGGGATGCCCAGGCATCCGGCGACCGGGTGATGTCCGAGAACTATAACCAGCATGCGGAGCACTATCTGCGCATTGTGGCTGCCGCGCAGCCGCAACAGCAGCCGATGGCGCATGCCTCTTCCCGCAACGAAGCCGAAGACGGTTTCGAAGCCGCGGCAACGAATGGCTCAGGCCACTCCAATGGCGCAGAACGGTCTTCCCAGGACGTGTCCTCCTCGGACAACGACCTGATGGATGCCGACAGCCCGCAGCCTTTCATCGACGACATGCCTGTCATCGATCAGGAAGGTAAGGTCAACGGCGCTTCCCAGAAGGCAGAGAAAGCCGAAGCCGGCGACGACGAAGCGGACGAAAAGCCGCGCCGCCGCCCCCGGACACCTCGTGCGCGCACGCCGCGCCGGGCCTCCGGTGATCAGGCTGACGCAGGCCAGGCCACGGCGGACGCCGCGGAGGGTGCTGAAGCTTCTGGCGGTTCCGACGAAGAGGATCAGCCGAAACCACGCCGCCGGGTCGCGCGCCCGCGCCGTGCCAAGGCGGCTGAAGAGGCTCCGGCCGAGGCTCCTGCCGGAGAATGATCCGGTAGATAGTCAGCCTCGATAAAGCTGAAACAGATAAAACGGCGTCCATGATGGGCGCCGTTTTTTGTTTGGCTTGCAGACATCCGTTCCGGACGGCACAGAATAAGATGCCGCAGGGGCTTTTGTGGTGAATATGCAACACTATATTAGAGGAGCAGCACTGCAAAAGGCTGTGCGGATGCCCGTATCAGGGGTCCGTATTCCAGATCGTTCCCCACGCTTCGGGTGGTGCGGACGGGTAGGAGGTAACTTATGAACTTTGAAAAATACACTGAGCGTGCGCGCGGTTTTGTTCAGTCCGCTCAGACCTTTGCCTTGGGGCGGGGCCATCAGCAATTCGCACCTGAACACATCCTGAAGGTTCTTCTGGATGATCCCGAAGGCATGGCCAGTGGCCTGATCGACCGTGCCGGCGGCAACGCCAAGGCCTTGAAGGGCGATCTTGAGGGCCTTCTGGACAAGATGCCGAAAGTTTCCGGTGGGTCCGGACAGCTTTACATGGGCCAGGCAACCGCACGTCTGTTCGAGCAGGCCGAGAAGATCGCCGACAAGGCCGGAGACAGTTTCGTCACAGTGGAGCGGCTTCTGCTCGCCCTTGCCATGGACAGCGACAGCGAAACCGGCAAGCTGATGAAGCGGCACGGCATTACGCCAAACGGACTGAACGAGGCAATCAACCAGCTTCGCCAGGGCCGGACGGCCGATACCGCGACTGCCGAAAACCAGTATGACGCGCTGAAGAAATTCGCTCGGGATCTGACCCAGGTTGCCCGGGAAGGCAAACTCGACCCGGTGATCGGCCGTGACGAGGAAATCCGCCGGACCATCCAGGTTCTGTCGCGCCGTACCAAGAACAACCCGGTTCTGATTGGTGAGCCAGGGGTCGGCAAAACCGCGATTGCCGAGGGCCTTGCGCTGCGCATCGTCAATGGTGATGTGCCGGAATCGCTCAAGGACAAGCAGCTTCTTGCGCTCGACATGGGCTCGCTGATTGCCGGCGCGAAATATCGGGGTGAGTTCGAGGAACGCCTGAAGGGTGTTCTGTCCGAAGTCCAGGCGGCCGCGGGCAAGGTCATCCTGTTCATCGACGAGATGCACACGCTGGTTGGAGCCGGCAAGGCGGATGGGGCCATGGATGCCTCCAACCTCTTGAAGCCTGCTCTGGCGCGCGGCGAGCTGCACTGTGTCGGTGCGACAACGCTGGACGAATACCGCAAGCACGTTGAAAAGGACGCCGCTCTGGCACGCCGGTTCCAGCCTGTGTTCGTGAGCGAGCCGACGGTCGAGGACACGGTTTCGATCCTTCGCGGGATCAAGGAGAAGTACGAACTCCATCACGGGGTCCGTATCACCGACAGTGCCATCGTTTCGGCCGCGTCTCTTTCCAACCGCTACATCACCGACCGGTTCCTGCCGGACAAGGCGATCGATCTTGTGGACGAAGCCGCCAGCCGGCTGCGGATGCAGGTCGACAGCAAGCCGGAGGAACTGGATGAACTGGATCGCCGGATCATCCAGCTCAAGATCGAACGCGAGGCGCTGAAGGCAGAAAGTGACGAAGCTTCAAAGGATCGTCTGTCCAGGCTCGAGAAGGAGCTGACGGATCTGGAAGAAAAGTCGCAGGCACTCAGCAACCGCTGGCAGGGCGAGAAGGAAAAGCTGAACCTTGAACAGAAGATCAAGGAACAGCTGGAACAGGCCCGCATCGACCTGGAAATCGCGCAGCGTCGCGGTGATCTGGCCAAGGCTGGTGAGCTTGCCTACGGCGTGGTTCCGGAGCTGGAGCGCAAACTCGCCGAAGCGGAAGCTTCAGAGGATGCCGATGCCATGGTCGATGAGGCCGTGACGCCGGCTCACATTGCCCAGGTCGTTTCGAAGTGGACCGGAATTCCGGTCGACAAGATGCTGGAAGGCGAGCGCGAAAAGCTGCTTCAGATGGAAGACATGCTGGCGAACCGGGTCATTGGCCAGGCAGAAGCCATTCATGCGGTTTCCACTGCGGTGCGCCGGGCGCGTGCCGGTCTGCAGGATCCGAACAGGCCGATTGGCTCGTTCATGTTCCTCGGACCGACCGGTGTCGGCAAGACCGAGCTGACCAAGGCACTTGCGTCGTTCCTCTTCGATGACGACAGCGCAATGGTGCGGATCGACATGTCGGAATACATGGAGAAGCACTCCGTTTCCCGTCTGATCGGCGCGCCCCCCGGCTATGTCGGATACGAGGAAGGTGGTGCGTTGACGGAAGCCGTTCGGCGGCGCCCGTATCAGGTCGTGCTTTTCGACGAAATCGAAAAGGCGCATAGCGACGTGTTCAACGTGCTGTTGCAGGTTCTGGACGACGGTCGGCTGACCGATGGTCAGGGCCGGACGGTCGACTTCCGCAACACGCTGATCATCATGACCTCGAACCTGGGGGCCGAGTATCTGGTCAACCAGCCGGAAGGTCAGGATACGGATGCGGTTCGCGACGAGGTGATGAGCGCCGTGCGGGGTCATTTCCGTCCGGAGTTCCTGAACCGTCTCGATGAGATCGTGCTGTTCCATCGCCTGCAGCGGGCGCAGATGGCCGATATTGTCAAGATCCAGCTGGAGCGCCTGCGGGCTCTCCTCAGCGATCGCAAGATCACGCTGAAATTGGACGACGGCGCTCTCGGTTGGCTGGCTCAGAAGGGCTACGACCCAGCCTATGGAGCGAGGCCGCTGAAACGGGTGATCCAGAAGGACGTTCAGGATCCTCTCGCCGAAAAGCTGCTTGCCGGCGAAATCCTCGACGGCCAGACGGTGGATGTCACGGCTGGGTCAGACCGCCTGATGTTCCAGGTGGAAGGTTCGGAAAGCGCAGCCGCCTGATCTGAGGCAAGCTGAAAGAAATGAAAAGGAAACCCGCGGAAGGACACTTCCGCGGGTTTTTCGTTTTGTGGCTCGATTGGCCCGGGCATTTGCGTTTTGTCAAACGGGCCCGCGAAAAGCTGTGGTATTCATATATTCATAAATGTGAAACAAGAGCCGCGCTTCGGTGAAACCCCAGGGCGGCTGATCCGATCAAGGAGACTCAGATGACAGTCGACCGTGCAGTCATGATGTTTGCAGGTGCCATGGTGCTCTTGTCCCTGGCGCTGGGATTTTACGTTTCGCCCTACTGGTATCTGCTCAACGCCTTTGTCGGCTTGAACCTGATGCAGGCATCCGTCACCGGCTTTTGTCCAGCAGCAATCATTTTCAAGAAGCTCGGCATGAAACCGGGAGTGGCCTTCTCGTAAGGCGGAGGACAAGATGAGACGCGGTATCTTCATTTTCTTCCTTTTGACGCTGGCTGCAGCGTCGGGTGCCGCGCCGGTGGCTCGTGCCGGCGAATTTCTGGCCGAGCCGATCACCGTACCGGAAACCAAGGCGGTATTTGCCGAGGTCAAAAGCCGGACGGTCGTTCCTGCCCGTGCCCGCATTGGCGGAACCATAAAGACAATTTCCGTGCGCGAGGGCGATGTCGTGACGGCTGACCAGGTCATTGCCCTGGTCGTTGATGAGAAAATTGCACTCGAACTGGGGGCTGCGGAGGCCCGGATCGAGGTTCTGCGCTCCCAGCTTCACAATGCCCGCACCGAGTTGGAGCGTGTGGAGCAACTGGTCGCCCGTGGCAGCGCGGCACAAAGCCGGCTGGACCAGGTGCGCACACAATTCGATGTTGTCACCAACCAGACCGTTGCGGCGGAATCGGAGATGGCGGTCGTACGCCAACGTGCCAGCGAAGGCGAGATCCTGGCCCCAAATGCCGGACGCGTTCTGACGGTGCCGGTCACGGAAGGCTCGGTCATTCTGCCGGGAGAGGAGGTCGCCCGGATTGCCAGCGGCCGATACTTCCTGCGTCTCTCCATCCCGGAGCGTCATGCCGCCCAAATAACCTCAGGAGCGAAAGTCCTGCTGGGTGGACGTGGTCTTGAGCCCAAGCCAGAGGCTGCGGAGACCGGGAGCACCGCAACCCGGCAAACCTTCGGAACGATCGTGAAGGTCTATCCCGAAATTACCGAAGGCCGGGTGACGGCGGATGTCGATGTCGATGGCCTGGGAGACTATTTCGTCAACGAACGAACCCTTGTTCATGTGCCCGTCGGCGAGCGTCAGGTCATTGCGGTGCCGGAAGCTGCTCTTTCGATCCGGCATGGTGTCGATTATGTGCAGGTTGCCGTTGCGGCTGGCACCCAGGATGTCGCCGTGGTTCCAGGCGCAAATGTTCTTCACGACGGGACGGTTCTGGTCGAGATCCTGACAGGACTGCGTGCCGGTGATCGGGTGTTGGTGCCATGAAACTCGGTCTTGCCGGATGGCTGACCCGATCCTTCATCGGGTCACCGCTCACCCCGCTGTTCCTGATGGCTTCCCTTGCCCTCGGACTGATTGCGCTTGTTGCCCTGCCACGTGAAGAAGAACCGCAAATCTCCGTGCCGATGGTCGATATTCATGTGGAAGCCAACGGCCTGAATGCGGATGATGCGGTCAAACTGGTGACGGAACCGCTGGAGACGATCGTCAAGGCGATCGATGGTGTCGAGCATATCTATTCCCAGACCCAGGACGACCGTGTGCTGGTAACGGCACGGTTTCTCGTCGGGACCGACGCGGACGCTGCCATCTTGCGCGTGCACGAAAAGATCCGCGCCAACATGGACCGGATCCCCGTCGGCATTCCGGAGCCGTTGATTGTTGGCCGGGGTATTGATGATGTCGCCATTGTCGTCGTTACGCTGACACCGACACCGGGGGGCGCCGAACGGTGGACGGCAAACGGGTTGACCCGGATCGCGCGTGAACTTCAGACCGAAATCGCCAAGCTCTCGGACATCGGTCTCACGTTCATCGTCGGGGAGCAGCCGGAAGCCATTCGCGTTGAACCTGACCCGGAAAAACTGTCGCTTTACGGAATCACGCTGCAGCAGCTGGCTGCCAAGATCGAGGGCGCCAACAAGTCCTTCCGCGCAGGCTATGTTCGCGAAGCCGGAGAGCAGCGCGTTCTGGTCGCAGGGGAGACGTTGCAATCGGCCGAAGAGATCGGAAATCTCTTCCTGACCGCTCGTGATGCCCGGCCCGTTTATGTGCGTGATGTCGCCCGCATCGACCTTGCCACTCAACCGGCAGAGCACAGGGTCGCCCATATTCGCAAGCAAGATGGAGCATTGACCTTGGCCCCGGCGGTGTCGCTGGCCATTGGCAAACGACCGGGTACCAATGCGGTGGTGATTTCCGATGAAATCGTTTCACGGCTTGAAGCAATTCGCGGAGATCTCTTTCCCGAAGGCGTGGATATGGAGATCACCCGGAACTACGGTGAGACCGCCAATGAAAAAGCCAATGAATTGCTGTTCCATCTTGGGCTTGCGACAGTCTCCATTGTCGTCCTGATCGCACTGGCGATCGGGTGGCGCGAAGCGCTGGTGACGCTGGTGGTGATCCCGACGACGATCCTGCTCACGCTCTTTGCAGCCTATCTGATGGGCTACACCATCAACCGTGTCAGCCTGTTTGCCCTGATCTTTTCCATCGGTATCCTGGTGGACGACGCCATCGTGGTGATCGAGAACATCGCCCGGCACTGGGGCATGTCGGATAATCGCAGCCGGACGCAAGCCGCGGTTGAAGCGGTGGCGGAAGTCGGCAATCCGACCATCATCGCAACGCTGACGGTCATCGTCGCCCTTTTGCCGATGCTGTTCGTTTCAGGCTTGATGGGCCCCTATATGGCGCCGATTCCCGCCAATGCTTCGGCAGCGATGCTGTTTTCGTTCTTTGTTGCCGTGATGCTGACACCCTGGCTGATGATGAAATTCGCTGGCCGCGGCGGAGGCCATTCCCATGCGCCTGCAGCCCATGGCGGGGCTCTGGGTCGTATTTACGCGAAGGTTGCCAGACCGTTGATCGGTTCGCGCCTGCGCGCCTGGGGTTTTCTGCTGATCGTCGGCGTCTGCACGATCGGTTCGCTTGCGCTGTTCTATACCGCCGACGTTACCGTGAAACTGCTTCCATTCGACAACAAGGCGGAGCTGCAGGTGCTTGCCGATCTGCCGGAAGGGTCTTCGGTCGAGGACACGGACAGGGTTCTTCAGGAAATTGTCGCCCGTTTGGGTGAGGTGCCTGAAATCCTGTCGTTCCAGAGCTATGCGGGCACTGCCTCGCCTTTCAATTTCAACGGACTGGTTCGCCATTACTATCTGCGGGCACTGCCTGAACAGGGCGACGTGCAGATCAATCTCACCGAGAAGGGGGAGCGGGATCGGACCAGTCATGACATCGCGCTGGATATCCGCGAGATGCTGACAGGTCTCGACCTACCCGCCGGTACCGTGTTGAAGGTGGTGGAGCCGCCCCCGGGGCCGCCGGTGCTGGCGACGCTGCTTGCGGAAATCTATGGGCCCGACGCCGATACCAGGCGCGCGGTTGCAAGCAAGGTTCGCCAGGCCTTCGAGGACGTGCCGTTCATCGTGGATGTCGACGATTCCTTTGGAACCCAGGCCGACCGGGTGCGCATCGCCATCGATCAGGACCGGCTTGAATATCACCGGGTCGAGCAGGGCGATGTCTTCGACACCGTCCGGCGCCTCTATGGTGGAACGGAGGTCGGTTATTCGCACCGCGGCCGGGCGCGTTATCCGATCCCGATCCGGATCCATCTAGCCAGGGGTGACATGGTGATCGGTGAAGCGGTGCTTGCAACGCCGGTGCCGGCCAATGCATTGCCTGGAGGCCGGGGCGTGATCGAGCTTGGCGACGTGGTGACGGTTCGCAGGGAAAAGACATCCTTTCCGGTGTTCCGCCACAACGGGCGCGCGGTTGAAATGGTAACCGGCGAACTGGCTGGTGCGTTCGAAGCACCGGTTTACGGGATGCTGGCTGTTGGACAAAAGATCCAGGGCATGGATTGGGGACCTGACGGTGAACCGGTGATCTCGTTCCATGGTCAGCCCGAAGACGAAACGCGGCCAACACTGCTCTGGGATGGCGAGTGGGAAGTCACCTGGGTCACTTTTCGGGACATGGGAGGTGCCTTCATGGTGGCGATCCTGGGCATCTACTTCCTGGTGGTGGCCCAGTTCGGTTCCTTCAAACTGCCGCTCGTGATCCTGACGCCAATTCCGCTGACGCTGATCGGCATCATGCTGGGGCACTGGCTGTTTGCTGCGCCATTCACGGCGACATCGATGATCGGCTTCATTGCGCTTGCCGGCATCATCGTGCGCAACTCCATATTGCTGGTCGATTTCATCCAGCATTCGCGTACGCCCGACAAACCGCTTCTGGACGTTCTGCTGGAAGCCGGGGCAATCCGCTTCAAGCCGATCCTGTTGACAGCGCTTGCCGCCATGATCGGCGCTGCTGTTATCCTGACCGACCCGATATTTCAGGGGCTGGCGATTTCTCTGCTCTTCGGTCTGGCATCGTCGACGATCCTGACGGTTCTGGTGATCCCGGCGATCTACATGGCTCTGCGCCGCGACCAGGCACGACAGAAGGAAGTTTCGGAAGCTGGATGAGCGGTAGGTTGATTGTCGCCGGCGTCAAGTTGGTGCCGGTCCCTCAGGCGGTGATTGAATGATCGAAGCCTGTCTGGAGTGCAGACATCAACAAGTTCGGCCGGGGTACCAAGGCCCCGGCCGAACTTTGTTTTTCAGGAGTGTCAGTTGATGGCAGCGATCCGCGACGGCTTGCGGACACGGTCCAGCAAGGTGTCGACGCGGTAGCGCTCGGTTTCGAACGCTGTGCGCATTTCACCATCCAGCGTACGGCCCTTCGGCAGCTTGATACGCATCGGATCCATGTAACGGCCGTTGACGAGCACTTCATAGTGCAGGTGCGGGCCTGTCGACAGGCCGGTGGAGCCGACATATCCGATGATCTGGCCCTGGGTGACCTTGGATCCTTCACGGATGCCGCTGCCAAAACCACTCATGTGGTTATAGGTCGTGGTATAGCCGTTCGTGTGCTGCAGCTCGATACGGCGGCCATAGCCAGAGCTCCAGCCGGCCTTGACGATTGTGCCGTTCCCGGCCGCCATGATCGGCGTTCCGCGCGAAGCTGACCAGTCCACACCGCGGTGCATCTTGGTGTAGCCATGGATCGGGTGGCGGCGCATGCCGAAACCGGAGCGGAACTTGCCGCCATTGAGCGGCTTGCGGATAAGAAACTTCTTGGCGCTCTGACCGGTGTCATCATAGAAATCGGTCACGCCGTCGTCTGGCGTGCGGAACCGGTAGAATTCCCGTGTGGTGTTGCCGGTGTTGAGCGCGGCATACAGGATCTTCGGCGGGCTGTTGTCGTCGCCGTCGGTGAAGAACAGCTCAAGGGCGTCGCCCGGCTGGACCCGCGCATTGAAGTCGACGTCAAAGGAGAACATGCGCACCAGATCGTTGATGATCTCTTCAGGCATGTCCTGTTCGAGAGCCGTCTGGTAGAGGCTGTCGTAGATTGCCGGGGTCGGGCCGCCGTAGGAAACACGGTCGGCTTCCTCAAAGGCATCAGCAAGGAACGTGCTCGGTTCCTTGGCCTCAATATAGGCGCCGCTGTCCGAGCGGGCGACCGTAGCGCGGTGCTCCGTGTTCTCATAAAGGCTGACGCGTTCAGGACGCATCCGCTCCAGATCGTCCGGCGACGGTGCATAGGCGATCCGCAATCTTTGTCCTTCAGTCAGGTCCGAAATGCCGAACAGGCTTGAGAAGGCAGTCGAGATTGCAAGTGCTTCATCTTCGGTCGCGTCATAATCCATCATGACGTCGACCAGATCCTGGTCCTTGGTCACGGGAACGATGCTTTCGTCCATCCCGGCAAAGCGGATGTCCTCATCCTGTTTGGACACGAAGGAAACGTTCTCCGGCGTGATGCGCACGGCGTAGCGTTCCAGGTCGGGCTGCAGGGCGAGATTGAAATCGAAGCGGCCCGGATCAACCAGGGATTTCGCCGCCATTTCGACAGCGTCAATAGAAAGAGTGCGCGCGGTTTCGCGAACGGCAAGCTCAACTTCGGTTTCGGACGGCGTCCGGTCGAGGTCTATGTCCCCGCTGGAAGACGGGAAGGGGGCAAGCGAAATGCTGACTTCGCTTTCCAGCTTTGCACCATAGATGGAATCGGCTGGAAGCGGAGTGCCGGTTTCGGCAACACTGATGCCGCCATCATCGTCGTTATTGTCAGCGAACATGTTCAAGGGATTGAACGGGGGAATGCGCTCCGCGAGTTCCGGATCCTTGCGGGTCGCAAGCGTTGCGCTGACGAAGACATGCGGCTGGACCCGAATATGATCCCTGTCACCTTCGCGGGTGACCACATTAACGTCGATGACATGCTTGCTGGAATATTCGGCTGCGGTGCGCAGGACGCGATCGCCCTTGGCGCCACCGCTGGACAGGGCAAAGCCGTTCACAAATGCACCGGACGAGGGTGCGGCTTCCACACTGTATTGACCGTCGAGTGCCGCCATGAGGGCTCCACCCATCAATACGAGTGAAGTGACGCCTGTCAGGACGGTACCTGCAAACCAGCGCAAAGACACCTGCCGACGGTCGGACATGCCGCTACGGCCTTCGTAGCCGCGCAGCGGCGGCTCTTCACCTAACTCTATACGTAGGGTCTGCGCGCTATGGAAGGGCCCCAAATGCATTAATACCTGTCCGGTCCTTTTAAGCTATCGCGTGAATCCGAAGCCCGCAGCCCTGGGCCACGGCCAGTATGTTTCAGCGGTGCTAAACATAACAGATCCTGCTACATGCAGTGTTTGATTTAAATCGTCAATTGTTTCTGCACGGATGCCCACGAGGCGAACCGCTTCGAGGTGGTGGGTTACGAGCAGAATTTGTCGGTTCTGTGGTCGCAATAGGGCTACGTGTCTTCTTTATAAGGGGGCTCATACGGGAGGCTGTGGGCATTCCCGTATTCCCGGAGCAAAAAAGACAAAAAGAAATCGAAAAAATTCGCGGGAGAAGACGAGGCTCCGGGACTAAATCGATGATTTAGATAAGGGAATCCGTACGTTTTGGCTTGTGTGAATCTTTTTTGACAAAGAGTGTTGACTCATCTTCAGGCCATGCGTATAACGCCCTCCATCGACGGCGGCGCCGCCAACACGGCGCTCCTCGCTGTTGGTTCTACCAAACAACTTTGCCGCATCGACCTGGCAACAGGGAAGTGGTTCGGCGTCTTTGGTTGAAGGCTTTCAGGCCGCATTTGCTGACTGGCGAATGGTTCTTTGACAATTTGATTATTGAAGGAAGGGAAGCGTAGGCGGCGTTGGCCTTGCGATCATCGGATGTTTTCGGATGTCTGGTGGTTTTAAGGAGTTACGCAGGTACGCTGATCTTTCAAACAAGG